>NZ_CBFHMV010000061.1:0-1435 GCF_965657075.1 Flavobacterium sp. | reverse complement strand
AAAACTATCTTGATTTTAAACTTAATGTTTTAGAAATTCCTAATTGGATTATTGGTATACAGACTATTATTATGGCAACCTCTAAAAACTTATTATCACAAAAAAACCATGTAGATATTTGTACAATCAATTAAATATCAATATATTGCATTCAATATGAAAGCATTTAAAAGATACAGAGATTACGGTTTTTTTGACCAAGACATTCGACTAACAAAATTGAGTAAACTTGGTGACCCATTAGAGAAACTGAATCAAGGCATTGATTTTGAATTGTTTAGAAAGGTATTAGAAGATGGATTTGAAAAAGTTGCTAAAGGCAAAGGAGGTCGTCGTCCTTTTGATTACGTGATGATGTTCAAAATTTTGATTCTTCAACGCTATTATAATTTGTCGGATGACCAAATTGAATACCAATTAAATGACAGAATGAGTTTTATGCGGTTTCTAAACTTGACTATTTCTGACGATATTCCTGATAGTAAAACGGTTTGGAACTTTAGAGAGCAAATGGTTAATTTAGAGTTAGTTGACGTGGTTTTTGATTTATTTTTAAAAGAATTAGAACAATTAGGATTGGTTGTAAATGAAGGTAAAATTATTGATGCAAGTTTTATAGAAGTTCCAAAACAACGTAATTCAAGAGCAGAAAATAAGCAGATAAAAGATGGCGAAACACCAAAATCTTTTGACGAAAACCCCAATAAAAAAGAGCAAAAAGATTTAGATGCAAGATGGACTAAAAAGAATAATGTAAGCTATTATGGTTATAAAAACCACATAAAAGCAGATGCAAAAAGTAAATTAATTATAAAATATGAAGTAACCGATGCTTCGGTACACGATTCGCAAGTACTTGACAATCTTTTAGATGAAAAAGATGCTGATGAAGATTTCTTTGGAGATTCGGCTTATAGAGGGCAAAAACAACAAGATATAATTTCACAAAAAGAGATGATTGATAAAACGTGTAAAAAAGGCTACAAAAACAATCCGTTAACCGAACAGGATAATGCAATTAACAAAGAAAAGTCAAGGGTTCGTTCAAGAGTTGAACATATTTTTGGTTTTATGGAAACAAGTATGAATGGAATGAATTTGTATGCTATTGGAATAAAACGAGTTGAGGGTATTGTTGGGTTGATGAATTTGACCTACAATATGTTTAGAAAAATTCAATTACAAGCTGTTTAACAAGGGAACGTGTGTTTTGTTAGATTTTGAATAAACAACAAACTATTGATTATCAAATAATTAAAAAAAAATAAAAAAAATATGAATTTATAAAACTCAATAATCCAATTTAAAAAAAACAAGAAAAATGATTTAAATTAGAATATCGAGTTTTTAGAGATGCCCTTAAAAACAACTTTTTTCGTTGGTCAAATGATATTCCTGGATGGCTTGAGTCCCCACAACAATCCATCTTCCGCTT
>NZ_CBFHMV010000060.1:0-1648 GCF_965657075.1 Flavobacterium sp. | reverse complement strand
ACTTACTTCCTCGAGAAGATAAGTTGATGTTAATTAATAAATATTTTCCTTCGGTATTTGACTTAAGCAGTAACGCTTCAGGTTTTATTCCTGGGATTTGGGCTAGACTGATTTGTTTAACTCTAATGATTTATTATTTTACGCTATCCATAAAGTTCATTTTAAATTTACCGACGGAGATATTGAATAAGTTTAAAAGAGAAAAATTTAACAATATACTACTCGGTACTTTAGTTGCTACAACTCTTCTATGTGGATCATATATTATGATATTTTTTGTAAATGTTCAATTTTTTTTCAGGACTAAAATTCGTTAACGTAAGCTATTTTTTATATTTAATTGTATTCTCTACAATTTTTGTCTATAATATATATTTGTTTTTTAAACTAGAATTTGCCTCAAATTCCGATTCACAAAAAAAATCTTTAGAAACGCACTTGGCCCATCAATCATCTTTAAATTCCTTTAACAATAATCCCTTAGATTGGAAAGATACGGGTTTGGATAAATTAGAAGTAGAATCCAAGTTGAATTATCTCTTGGAAGAAAAGAAAATATTCCTAATTAAAAGCTTAACTGTAAGAGACTTTTCGATTGAGGCAGATCTACCAATACGATTAATTCCTTATATTCTAAATTTAATTTTTGACAAGACATTTAAAGAATTAACAAACGAGCGAAGAGTGAAATTTGCAAAAGAGAAAATTGAAAGTGGTTTTTTAATCGAATTCACAATTGAGACATTATCAAGTGAAAGTGGTTTTAATTCCAGACATACTTTTCTTAATGCTTTTAAAAAAGAACTGGACTTAAGTCCCAATCAATATTGGGCTAAAATAAAAGAAGAATCTAACATAGTAATGTGAGCAATCATTGCCTATCAAATTTTTTCAATGTCAAGCTTTAGGTTACTGACTGCATTATAGGTGAATTTATTGAACTCCGTAAAATGTCTGTTCATGATCATTTTAATTAGTAAGTAGTACTTCCTAATAAAATAGATTGGTCCTCAAACTATATGAGAACTCAATATCTTTATGAAAAGAAAGTACTTTTAACAGATAATTAAATAGGTGAATTGCTTTATATAACAATGTACTTTACTTAATAGCAAAGAATGATGGATGGTACATTAGATTTCAGGTCTTCAGCAAAGACCAAATTTGGATCAACCACTGTCCAGGAATACCACCTGATCTTATAGTACAAATACAAAGCAAACGATTTCCTCAATTTAATAACATGACCTGAAACTGCTCTTGGTATTCTAGAGAATATTGATGCCAGAATTTAAGCAAAAACTCATTTACCTGACTTGAGCAACTAACATTTGGACATTGACTTGCTTTAATCTTTGGACGATAAACAAGCGTTATTCCTGAAACTCAATTCAGGCGGTTAAAATCAATAAAAGCTTTTATAATTTTTTTCGTTTACCAAATACATGAATTATGAAATAACCGTCGCCTTGTTCCAACCAAGGCAAAGAGAAAAAGTAATAAACCAGCAGAGGACCACGGTAAAGATTTATGCCGAAAGCTCTTGACCGTTGGGAGGAAAAAGGGCTAGCTTATTCCTGAATTCAGTTAAAACCTTCTCCACGAATTTAATTATTGAAAAGCAAATTTACAAAACCCACGCAAGCCT
>NZ_CBFHMV010000059.1:0-1801 GCF_965657075.1 Flavobacterium sp. | reverse complement strand
CACCGATTTAACGTTACTAAACGTAGCGATTTGTCCAGCGGCGTTTAATATTGTGGAGAAAATGAAGGAGAAGTTGGTTCTTTAGAAAGAGTTCAGTGTTTAGTTTTCAGTTTTCAGTTTTTCGCATGTGGTCTCATGAAATAAGTTTACACAAAGTTTGGTTGAAAACTTTTTTAAAAGTGTAAATTTATGGAAAAAATTAGTAAAATGAGACGCACCTTTAGTACAGAATTCAAAAAAGAGAAAGTTGCATTGATAGAGCACGGCAAGATGAAAGTTTCAGATGTTTGCAAGATGTATGAAGTTACCCAAACATCCGTTCGTAAATGGCTTTTAAAGTATGGTAAAAATTATTCGAAAACGGAACGTATTGTAATTGAGAAAATAAGCGAAGAGGCAAAAACTTTGGAATTAATGCGAAGAGTTGCCGAATTAGAAAGGGTTATTGGTAAACAACAATTGCAAATAATTTATAAGGAAGCTGTCATTCAAAGTGCAAGCGAAGAAATCGGAGTTGATATTGAAAAAAAGTTCAACTCTCAGCAATTGAAAAAGGATTAAATGTAATTGCTGGGAGGTTTTCAAAGGAAGATTTTTTTGGAGCAAACGGGTTTTCTAGACAATTTTATTACAAGAAAAAGAAGGGAAGAATTAAAAGGGAAGAAATCGAAGAAAGCACTATTTTAAAAATCAAAGAAGTTCGAAAAAGGCATAGAAGAATGGGTTCTAGAACGATGTATCATCAATTAAAAATTGATAATATTGGAATCAATAAATTTGAAAAAATAGTTTCAAAATACGGATTGACCATCCAACAAAAGCGAAAAAGAATAATAACAACAGATGGTTTTTATGAAAAGATCGACACAAATTTAATCAATGGATTAACATTAAATCATATAAATCAAGTAATTGCTGGCGATATTACTTATCTTATTTTGAAAGACAAAACCTATTATATATTCACACTAAAAGACATGTATAGCAAACGAATAATTGGATTGTATGGAAGTGATACTATGATGGCTACAAATACCATAATTACTTTGAAACAAGCTATAAAATTACGAGGAAAAGGAATCAATAATTGCATTCACCATTCTGATGCTGGCTCGCAATATAAATCAAAAGCTTACAAGAATATATTGATTAAGAATCAAATAAAAATGAGTATTGCTGAGAATTGTCTTCAAAATGGCATGGCAGAACAGCTAAACGGTGTTTTGAAAAACGATTATATCATAAAAGATATTAAAAATGTAGCCGATTTAAACAAACAATTAAAAGAAATTAAACGATTAATAAATGAAGAAAAACCAGTTAAGGAATTAAATTATAAAACACCTGTGGAATTTGAACAATGGATACAAAATTCAAATAAGACACTTGAAATAGAATTGTACGACTTTACAAAGCTGGAAAGGGGACTTTGAGGAGGCATAGCAACAAAAAAAGTTTAGTAAATTAAACTAAAAAAGCAGTAGATTTGTAAAAACAAACTACTGCTTAAAAACAACTTTTTTCGTTGGTCAAATGATATTCCTGGATGGCTTGAGTCCCCACAACAATCCATCTTCCGCTTCTCAATGACACAACAAAGTAAAATATGAAAATGGAATTATTAAAATTAGGTTATTAACAATAAAGTTTGAAAATGAAACTTTATGTAAACCAAAATTATGAAACCACATTTCTATAGGTGGCAACCGCAAGTTTGTAGCTCTCAATATTCCATTTACTTTGTTTGAGAGCTGTTTTTAAATCTACATCTAACCCAAAACGAGAAATTAACGAGTTGCCA
>NZ_CBFHMV010000058.1:0-1885 GCF_965657075.1 Flavobacterium sp. | reverse complement strand
AAATTTTTCCCTTGCGCTCATTTAACAAAGGTAATTCTAATTTTTTATTTGGGCGACCTAAACGCCTATACCTATAAGATTATTAAAAATAACTTCATAAAAAAATATTTCTTTGGAGTGACAAGATTATGGATAAAATTCTTTTAAACTAAAGTTTCGGAGTTCTTAACTACCTATAAATCAGGTATTATTTTGTAAAAAAAGTTGCATAATTTAATGTAATTTATTAAATTTGAATTAGTTAGAGCCAAATTCAAATTACTTAAAAAATGCAACTAAACAAAGGTAAAAAAAGTTTATCAGAAATCAATAAATATTGCACTAAAAGCAATCTTTTTATAAATACGTTCGGGGATATATTGAAAGAATTTGATCTCAAATACATCAATTCTTTGTTGTCAAAATCTAAATTAAAAGGAGAAAATGCAGCAAAAATATTTCAAATTTTATTTGTTTTACAATATTTTGATTTTAAAAATATTCGCCGATTTTATCAATCTAAAAAATTCCAAAATATTGATTTTAAGAAAGATGTGTTTTATGATTTTATGAAAAATTCTAAAATAGATTGGAGAAACATTATGTATCTATTTGTAAAACAGGTTTTTAAAATCACTGAAAACAAAAGCGTTACAGCTATTGAACAAGAAAAAAAAGCTACTTTTTTTATAATTGACGATAGTTTATTAGAAAAATCAGGCAAAACAATTGAGCAAATTGGTAAAGTCTACGACCATTGCAGTCATGCATATAGTATTGGTATGAAGTTACTTACGCTTGGTTTTTGGAATGGTAAAAGTTTTATTCCGCTTGATTTTTCAATTCATAATGAACCTGGAAAAACAGGAAAAAGAGGATTAAAAAAGAAAGACCTTGATAATCAATTTACAAAAGAACGAACCACAGATTCGGCTGGATATAAAAGAGTAAAAGAAGTTGAGATAGATAAAATACAGATGTCTATTAATTTAATTTTCAATGCTTTAAAAAGAAAAATTTGTGCAAATTATGTTTTAGCAGACAGTTGGTTTGTTTGTGAGCCCTTTCTGATAGGTATTAAATCTTTGACAAAAGCAATTGATGTGATTGGACTAATGAAAACCAATAGAATTATAGAAATAAAAGGTCAAAAACACAAAGCAATTACTATTGCAGATTTGAAGAGAAATGAAATTCATTATTGCAAATCGTTTAAATGCCATTATATTTCGTTAGTTTTTACATATAAAAACATAGAAATGAAAGGATTTTGGGTTAGAATGAAAGGGCAAGATAGTTGGAAATTATTGATTTCTACCGATAAAAAATTGAGTTTTATCAATACAATGAGATACTATCAAATTCGCTGGAGTATAGAAGTTTTTTATAAAGATTGCAAACAAAACCTAGGTCTAAATACTTGTCAATCAACAGATTTAGATGCTTACTTTGCCCATTTATCAATAGTAATGATGAATTATATGGTATTGAGTTTAAGAAAAAGATTTGAAGATTATGAATCACTTGGCGAATTATTTAAGCACACAAAAGAGTTATTATTAGAGAAAAACCTAGTTGAAAAAATATGGGAAATCATTGTAGAACTTTATATTCAAATTTTCTCTGAACTTGGCGTTAATCTAGATTTTTTTATTAAAAAAATGGTAGAAATGAAAGAAAGCATTGAAGAATACATGAAAAACACTTTAGCAATACTTTCTCTAACAAATCAAAGGGCTGCCTGATTTTTTTGAATATATTTGCTCCGAAACTTTAGATTTTAATATGAAAAAAGTAATTTTATCAGCTTTTATGCTACTTGGTTTAGCATTTAGCTCGCAAGCACAGGAAATTTCTAAAAACGCTTTAGGCTTGCGTTTAGGAGATAATGACGGTTTTGGCGGTG
>NZ_CBFHMV010000057.1:0-2354 GCF_965657075.1 Flavobacterium sp. | reverse complement strand
ATGCGAGTACTGCTGCGATTAGAATTTTAACTGTTTTTTTCATTGTTTGAGTGGAATTAAAATAATTCTTAAGACTCTTTTTCTTTTAATACTCCAGATCTTTTTCCGTAAGCCAAGAAGAAGAATTTGACTTGTACAAAAGTCTTTAAGACAGTTAAAAAAAAATGAAGACGAGGCAGGAATATGTCCAAGTATCCGATACTTGGACTAAAAAACAGACTTGCAGTCTGTGATTGCTCGAATGTAAATGGTTCGTGAAAAGCCATAGAGTTCTGATAGCTATTCAGAATCAAAGAAATACAAGAGTTATGGCAAGTAGCTAAAGGAATACTGACCGTTTCTTGTAAAAATTAGCTTAAATCTAAGTTGCTGAAATACTGGGATGGTTTTTGGCTAGTCACTTTTTCAAAGGCGCTGTAAAACGTGTTTTTATTTTTAAAACCCGAAGCTAGTGCAATGGAAACAATAGTTTGCGACTTTATTAAACTTGGATACTGCGCAATGAAGAAATCCACCCGATATCCGTTTACCCATTCCCTAAAATTCCTATCAAAATATTCATTTAGAATATAGGAACAATGATGCGAGGGTAAAGCCGTTTGATTGGCTAAGTCTCCCAAGGAGTAATCAGGATTGAGAAATGGCTTTTCGCTTTCCATCAACAAAATCATTTTCTTTTTTAGTTCTTCAATTTCTTCTTCGCTGATAGTCGGAGCTTGTTTCCTATTGGACTTTGAAATTTTTAAAAGATTGCTGTCGAGGAGCTGATCGGCTTGGATGGGATCAATTGGTTTTTTTTCTGTTAATTTTCGGGCGACAGCATATTCTTTTGAGACAAAAACAAACCCGTACAACACCTTAGGATTATAAAATAGGTATCCAAAAAAACCTAACAGAATAGTGGATTGAACGAAAACTCTGTAGTTACTCAAAAACAGATTACCAGTTGAAGGCCCACTTAAGATATTTATAAAAGAATTTACCAACAAATTCAAATTTGAAAGTGTAGTTATTACTACAAAGATTAAAATCCAATTGGTTACCGTCGAATTATTTTTCCAGGTTTTTATCATTCCGGACCCAAAGATTATTCGCCAAATTAAAATAAAATAAGTTATTAATAACCCGTTTCGAATTAAAGAAGAAACATGCTGTGGGAAAAATCCAAAATTTTCATTTGTGAAAAAAGCTCGTTGAGCGATCATATTGGTAATGAAGTTCTCTCGAGTGGCATTATCCAAAAAATACCAGGGAATAGAATCAATAAAAGCTAATAAAAGCGGGATAAAATGAAGTAAATCTTTTTTCTTGAATCGACTTTCATCCCTTATAAAACCCCTAACATACAGATACAAAAAAGCTCCAAACACATATAAAAAGGGGCCTAAGAAATTAAATAGTATAGAAATAAAAATAGTCTGTCCTGTATTCATAGCAATAAAATACAGGATTTGAAGCCCACGCATCAGCATCATGGCAGCCAACAATTTATTCAGATAGGTATTTCCAATGGAGGTAAAAAGCATGTGGATCGAAAAACCCAACAACAAAAATGAACCAAAAGCAAAAATGTATAAACTATATTCCATTCTGAATTTGAATCTTAGAGTATTTCTGATATTTTTTTTGAAAAATCAACTGCAACGTGAACTATTTACTATTGAGGTTCGACAAAACCTTTTGCTATCATTTTTTAAAAACTTAAATTTTATGTTCAATTTTTTAGGTAGAATTCAAAACACTTGTAAACGTTGATGATTGACCTTTGTAAATAGTTGTTTTGGACAGGCTCTAAAAAGAGATGGATTGTACTCGGTAGTGTCGACACCGCAAGAAATTTAATTTTCAAAACAGTTTTATTCAGATGCCTCAAAAGCTTTTTGGATCATAGACTCGTCTATCAAACGACTGACTGTATTTGAAATCCAAAAAAAGTGAAAACTAATTTTATTTCCTTCATTTTTAAAAAAACGATTAAACAAGGTGATTCAAAATGTAAATAAATAGTCTTTCTAAACGAAGAAAGGGTGGAAATTAAAAGGATGATTCAAAAGATATAATTTTTGATATACTCAATTATTTACATGTTGATAGAAGTCCGGTTTAGGTTTAGAATACTTTCTTCACGGATGGTAAATAGTTTTTAATTAGAGATATAAAAACAATTTAAAAATATTCTAAAATCAAGGTTTCCAGCTGATTTTCTTTGTAAATACCAAGCCAGGAATTTAATGAAACTCTTCGGGGAACGAAATTTCTAATCAACATGGCTTTTTGATTAAAACTCAATAAAGCCGGAAATTCTTTCAGAGATTTAGCATTTTGAAGATTGTTTGTATTATCATTTAAAAAAT
>NZ_CBFHMV010000056.1:0-2587 GCF_965657075.1 Flavobacterium sp. | reverse complement strand
ATTGGAGCTATGGTTTACAGTTCTGAAAGGGAAAAACTAGACCTTGATGAAACCCAACTGTTATATAGCTTGAGTACAATAATTTTTAAATATTACTCAAATTATCAGACCATATCCAAATATAAATCACAATTGTCTAGCCTAAACACTGTTGAAAAATGATCCCACATTCAATAGTGGCATTAGAAGATGATTTTGTAATTAACCAGGTCATCAAAAAATACTTACAGAAATGTAGATATATATTCTATTCTTTCGAGAATGGAAACACTGCTTTGAATTTCTAATACAATTCAGTTGAATCAGCAATATTACTTGTCAGTTACCTAATGATGTCAGAAATGAGCGAAATTGAAATTTTGTGAATTTTGAAAAATCATCCAATTTTCAAAAAGATCAATTCTCCAAAATTCTCTTTAAACCTTTTGCTTTAAAATAACATCAGACTGAAATAGAAATAATCATCGCAAAAATCAAAGCAAAAGAATTTTAGAATTAGGTAAACAAAAAAATTAAAAAAATTTTTTCCTGAAGCAAAAGATCTAATTAATCACTATTTTAGAAAAATTAATAGTCATGATTAAATATTCTATTGTTCATTACAAATTCAAAATATTGATCCCAATCATAAATAAGCCATATTTTAATATTTTTTAGCTCTTTTTTAAATGCAAATGTAGCCCCATCTTTATTTTGAATAAAGCCACTATTTTCCCATTTTTGTAGCTGATATCCAGCTGAATGAAAAAATTCAACTATCGATTCAAACACAAATTCATAATTAAACTCTAGGCATTCCAAGATTACTGATTCTTTGTTTTGAAAAATGAATTTTTCTTGGGTATATGAGTAAAAGTTATAAATAATATTTTCATATATATATAATTGGTTAGTTGACACGACTTCAATTTGAGAAATTCGATGGAAATTTTTAAATAAAGTGCTAACCACAAAATCAGTTAACTCTATATTTCCAAATTGATAAATTTTCCACTTTACCGCCGGAAATGAGCTTAAAAAATGACCTAACTCAGCAATGTGCTTTAAAGGGTCAGTCAATTTATTATTCTGATTATCAAAAATTTTTAGAGTCAACTCCCCAAAACTCTTAAACACTATGGTTTTCATAAGACTAATTTTTAGTTTGATATCAATTTAAAAAGAAAATAATCCTTTAGATAAAGTACATTCATATTTCAATATTGAAAGTCTCATTAAAGAAATTAATCTGTTATTTTTAATAAAAAATTATCCTTAAACACATAACTAATACTTTATTATAAAAGGTTAATTTATCACTTTATACACACCCTTTTTGTCAAATTATTTAAATTTGATTTTTTAACAAAATTCAGATCATACATTTCATGTATATTAAAATTCTATTTATTTACATTCTGTACCAATTATCATTTATAAATTGACAATCAACAAAACATTTTTTTAGATAAAAAATGTAGTGTCAATAATCATTAATCTAGACACAACGCTGAAGCTAGTAAAGCTTCTTGGTAAAAAATACTAGATCAAAATCACATTTTTAATAAAAAAATACCCTGCTAAAGCAGGGTATTACTAGGGCTTTCTGAGTTTCACCAAAAACATTCGAAAGATTTAATAATTTATAAAGTATAACGAGACTAAAAGCAACTATGCATTTATTTGTAAACAAAAAGTATAAAAGAAAACTTATACCGTAATCTTCACCACCTAATAGAGATTTCTAACGCAATTTTCCGCCAATTCAGAAATATTTCCCCCACCACTAAATATGGTTTGGTTTTGGATTAATCGACACAACCCAGAGTTCTCAATGCTTTTGACCCAAAAGAATGAATAAAGGAGATAGTTTAGTATATCACTGGAATTAGTTTCTTGCTCGATAACTTGATAGAAGCTCTGTAAAGGCATAGAACTGAAATTGATGGTAAGTTTTTCCTGTCACTACCTTAGATGAGTTCTATAAAGTCAAGCTAGTGATGTTATCTCGTGGAGTTAGCTTTAAGTCCTCGAAAATGTGGAGATCAATTTTGGTGAAATGTCAAAGAAAGTGGCTCTATATGATTTGTAGCGGGTAACGTAAAAACTAAATTGACAATGATTTAGTTTTGTTAGATGAATAGCACTCATATTTTCGAGCTGGCTTTGGGATTGGAAAAGCCTTGGTACATTACTAAGATTGATATGGTTAAGTCAGAGTCAGGCGGGCAGGGACAGCTGGATATTTACCTTGATTTTGAAAAAGGATTTAAGTTTCCTGGAGGCAAAACCCACGATACGGTGGAGCGGACTTGGCAACATCTCAACTTTTTCCAACATACCTGTTTTCTTCACGCCAGAGTCCCCCGCGTTCAATCTTCAGATGGAAGTACTCGAGTGGTGAGTATTTCCTGGGCCCGTCCGGGAATTGGGTTTACGTTGTTGTTTGAAGCCTTCAGTATGCTATTGATTGAGTCGGAAATGCCTGTAAGCAAAGCGGCAGATATCATTGATGTGTATCCTCAACGCTTATGGAATGTGTTTTCCTACTGGATTGAAAAGGCTCACCAAAAAGATAGCCAGTCTGGGGTCACTGTTTTGGGAATTG
>NZ_CBFHMV010000055.1:0-2615 GCF_965657075.1 Flavobacterium sp. | reverse complement strand
TTTCTTCATTTCTTTCCATTTGGATACTTTTTGTGTATCGCTATTTCAGGACAAGACAATAAAAATATATAAAAAAACGCTTCATTTTTGTGAAGCGTTTTTTATTTGTTCTAAACTTAAATTATTTTAATTCCCCTAAAATACGATTAAATGTAGCGCTTGGTCGCATGGCTTTGTCAGTTAATTCAAAATTTGGATGATAATAACCACCAATTGCCTGAGGTTTTCCTTGTGCAGCGATTAATTCTTCATTAATTTTAGCTTCATTAGCAGTTAAATCAGTTGCAATAGGAGTGAAGATAGCTTTTAATTCAGCATCTTTATCTTGATTAGCTAAAGCTTGAGCCCAATATAAAGCCAAATAAAAGTGTGAACCTCTATTGTCAATTCCACCAATTTTTCTTGATGGAGATTTATCTGTTTCTAAGAATTTTTCGGTCGCAGCATCTAATGTTTCTGATAAAACTAAAGCTTTTGTATTATTAAAAACAGTACCTAAATGTTCGTAAGAAACACCTAAAGCTAAAAATTCACCTAATGAGTCCCAACGTAAATAACCTTCTTCAATAAATTGCTCAATATGTTTTGGAGCAGAACCACCAGCACCCGTTTCAAATAAACCACCACCATTCATTAATGGTACAATCGATAACATTTTTGCAGATGTTCCAACTTCTAAAATTGGAAATAAATCCGTTAAATAATCACGTAAAACATTTCCAGTAACTGAAATTGTGTCTAAACCTTTAACGATTCTTTCTAAAGAGAATTTAGTAGCATCAACTGGATTCATGACACGAATATCTAAACCAGTTGTATCGTAATCTTTTAAATATAAATTTACTTTTTCTATGATTTGTCTGTCATGAGCTCTGTTTTCATCCAACCAAAAGATTGCTGGTACATTAGTTGCTTTAGCTCTATTCACGGCTAATTTAACCCAATCTTGAATTGGAGCATCTTTCACTTGACACATTCTAAAAATGTCACCTGTTTCAACAGTTTGTTCCATGATTACATTTCCAGATGCATCTTTCACTTTCACAGTTCCGTTTGCAGTCATTTGGAAAGTCTTGTCATGTGAACCGTATTCTTCTGCTTTTTGAGCCATTAATCCAACGTTTGGAACACTTCCCATTGTTTTTGGATCTAAAGCACCATTAGCTTTACAGAAATCTATGGTTGCTTGATAAACACCAGCATAACATCTGTCTGGAACAATGGCTTTTGTATCTTGCGATTTTCCGTCTTTATTCCACATTTGCCCTGAATTACGAATCATGGCAGGCATAGAAGCATCCACAATAACATCAGAAGGAACGTGTAAGTTAGTAATTCCTTTATC
Organism: Flavobacterium sp.; assembly: GCF_965657075.1. Lineage (GTDB taxonomy): Bacteria > Bacteroidota > Bacteroidia > Flavobacteriales > Flavobacteriaceae > Flavobacterium. The sequence continues at coordinate 1,270 of NZ_CBFHMV010000055.1, read as the reverse complement.
AGAATTTACCATAGCCAATGCTGGTCCATTTTCCATTGCTGCGTTTATAGCTGCTTCAACTTCAGCTTGCTTAGCATTTCCTTGAATTTTTGCATAAACATCACCCAATCCGTTTTTGGTATCAACACCTAATTCTTTAAATAAATCAGCATATTTTGCAAAAACATCTTTAAAGTAAACTTCCACAAAGGCTCCGAAAATTAAAGGATCAGAAATTTTCATCATAGTTGCTTTTAAGTGCACTGAAAACAAAACACCTTTTGCTTTAGCATCAACTACTTGTTCAGCAATAAACTTCTTTAAAGAAGCCATATTCATTACAGACGAATCAATGATTTCACCTGCTTTTAATGGAGAACTTCCTTTTAAAGTTTGTGTTGAACCATCAGCTCCTTCAAATTCGATTGAGAAACTTCCAGCATCTTTCACGGTTACAGATTTTTCTGTTCCATAAAAATCACCACTTTCCATGTGAGCAACATGTGATTTTGAGTCAGAAGACCAAGCACCCATTGAATGAGGATGTGCTTTCGCATAATTTTTAACGGCTTTTGGAGCACGTCTATCCGAATTGCCTTCGCGTAAAACAGGATTCACTGCCGAACCTAAAACTTTAGCATAAGAAGCTTTGATAGCTTTTTGTTCATCTGTATTTGCTTCTTCTGGAAAATTTGGAATAGCAAATCCTTGAGATTGTAATTCAGCAATAGCCTCTTTTAATTGAGGAACAGAAGCTGATATATTTGGTAGTTTTATAATATTAGCTTCAGGTTGAGTTGCTAATTGACCTAATTCTGAAAGTGCATCAGCTACTTTTTGGTCATCATTTAAATATTCTGGGAAATTAGATAAAATTCTTCCTGCTAAAGAGATATCTCTTGTTTCTAAATCAATATTTGCAGGTTTTGAGAAAGCTTGTACTATTGGTAAAAACGAGTGTGTGGCCAACATTGGAGCTTCATCGGTAATCGTATAAATAATTTTTGACTTGTTTGACATGAATGTTATTATTTTTAAATTAAAAAATTCAATAGACTCAATAAAATAAGGATTTGTTATTTTTTTAAGCCTCGCAAATATAAGAAAATAGAACCTAAAAAAAGAGTCATTGGGACGAAATCGTTTGAATTATTGATTTCTTATTATTTGATGTTGAAATTATTAAATTGATAATTATACGTTACAAATAATGTCTGAGTTGTCCTAAAAAAGGTTGACTCGTTAATAATTCAAATATAGTTAAATCGTAACAGAATTAATTCTGTTACGA
>NZ_CBFHMV010000054.1:0-2734 GCF_965657075.1 Flavobacterium sp. | reverse complement strand
TATAGTATTCGTGTTAGAATTCATAGTAATGCTCAACAAGGTTCGTATGGTGAACCTTGTAATGTTTATACGCCTTCAATTGCTATAACTAAAATCTTATCCTGTGATGCAACTGTAGACTATAATGAAATAGTCTATGCCAGTGCAATTCCTAATGCTAACGCTTATGAATTTAAAATTTATGATGCTACAGGTACAACCTTATTGGAAACTATAGAAAATAACTATAACTACTTTGTATTTACTCAATTGAATAATTACGCGTATGATACAACATATAAGGTAACAGTAGCTGTAAGAATAGGAACACAATACGGAGATGATAGCGATCCTTGCAATATAACAATCGGGCCAGATCCAGGACAAGCTCCAAGTCGTGAAACAATACAAGATGTTGGGATAAACAACACAAGTATGACAACCAAATCCGAAATGAGCGCCTACCCTAACCCATTTACAACATCATTTAGCATTAGCCCATTACAAGGTCAAACAGATGATTTGTCTTATCATGTATACGATGCAACTGGAAAATTCATAGAAAGTAAATCCGTGAAAGCTAACGAAATATCAAGTCAAAACATAGGAAATTATTATCCTACAGGGATGTACTTAATCGTGGTAAAACAAGGAACAATAACACAAACTTTTAAAATGATTAAACAATAAAATAAATTATTGTTTGGAATAATAAAGCCGTCTCAAAATTGAGTCTAAATTTAGATTTAAATGAGACGGCTTTTTTATAATTGTTTTTTTGAATATATATTTAATAAATTATAAATTTTAATAATTACTTTAAGTGATAAATTAAAGGCTTTTATTGCTGTTTAATATTTATAAAATAAGAATTTTTTTTATTTATAACATTGTAAATCAATAAATTAAATAATTTTAATAAAGAAAAAATCTATATTTTATCTATATGACCCATCCAAACTTTTGACATAGTTTTGTAAATTAATAAAAGATTAATAATATGAAAAAAAATGCTTTAAACCGAAATAAGAAAATATTTTTTTTACTTATTTTCTTGTGTAGTTTTGTTGCTTCTTTTGCACAAACAACAACTTTTTATGATTTTAATACCCCAGGCGATTTAACAACGTATTTTACAAGAGGAAATACGGGTACTACGCAGATTACCCAATCACTTAATACGGGTATTGGGGGTACTGGTGCTGTATTTATCGGAAACCAGTCGGCTAACGAAGTTTACACGACCAAACAAGGATATTCAAACGGAGGAGTCGGTTCTGTTTATGAGTTCAGCACTTTTATAAAAAGTGAATTTAATTCAGGTTACAGTGCAATTGGTTTCACTTCCTTACCCAATCAGCCACACGCCAATAGTGGTAATCCAGCAATTTGTTTAGGAGTATCAGTACATGGCGGAGGTTTTATATTCTATAATAACTCAACCGCAAGTTATGGCGATTGGCAATCAGGAGGAGTAGTTAATGCTAGTATGTTTGATTTATTAAACAATGGTTCAACTGATAAATGGTACAAAATCATACTTAAAATCACTGCACAAACCAATAATAACTATCATTTACAATTAGAAGTATGGCCTTCTAATTCAAATGGCGTGTTGCTACATTCAACTGCTTCCGCTATCCATACAAGGACTTATCAAAATAACAATATTGGAAATTCAACGGTATTATATTCTTATTTTGGATTTGGTGGTTATAGAGTTTCTAATTTTGATAATTATGCTTTGAATCTTCAAGGTTCTACAGTAATTGACGCAGGAGCTCCAGTAGTTGTGAACGGAACTGCCGTTTTGAGTCCAATTTTGAATAACTCAATTGATATTGAAGGAAATGTTACTGATGATAGAGGAATTTCAGTAACCGAAAAAGGTTTTGTTTGGAACACGAGCGGTACCCCAACTGTTTCGGATAACAAAATAGCTTATGGAAGTGGCTTAGGTTCTTTTAATGGAACAATAAATAATTTAGCTCCTGGTACATATTATTTAAGAGCCTATGCTATAAATTCTAATGGTGTAAGTTATGGAACAGAACGTATTGTAATTGTTCCCACACAAGCAGGTGAGATTTTCACTAGCACTTCTAATTTGGAATTTAAATTGTGTCCAGATAGCAGTGAATTAGTTAAAACATTTACTGTTTCAGCAACTGGGATTGGTTCAAATGTAAGTTTAAGTGCAGTAAATGGTTTTTTATATTCCTTGGACAACAATAACTTTTCATCTACTTTAACAATTAATTCTGTTTCAGGACAAGTAAATACCACTACTGTCTATGTGAAATTTATTAATAATAATTCAACCTCAAATGGTATTTTAACCCTTAGTGCAACAAATGCTTTAGGTCGTTCAATTGGACTTAATGCCTCAGTTCTCTCAACTAGTATTAATTCACAACCTACTGTCACAAATGAAACTGTATGTATAAATACTTCACCCCAAACTATTTCAATAACCGCACATGATGCTACAGCCTTCCAATGGTACCAAAACAGCTCAAACACCACAGATGGAGCTACAATAATTAACGGAGCTACTTCATCTAGTTATGAATTACCTACCAATAATCCTGGTACTGTGTATTATTTTGTAAGTATTTCATTTGCTGATTGTGGTTCATTAAATAGTAATATCATAAGTCAAACTGTAACTCCAAATCTAGGTTCAATCAATTTCATAAGTGGTACTGCAAATTTAGCATCTGATGCTACCACAGCCACTTATTCTGTTTCACCA
>NZ_CBFHMV010000053.1:0-3349 GCF_965657075.1 Flavobacterium sp. | reverse complement strand
TTTGTTTGGAGTAATCTTTCATATATTTTTTTGACCGATTGTGATTCTGCAATTGGCATCACTAAAATGGCATCGCCACTTTGTATCACCATCATGTTTTCAAGTCCGTGTAATTCAACATGTGCTGTTTCCGCAATAATAAGATTTGAATCTTGCACGTAAGCACCTCTTAAGGTGAAATATTCGTAGAGTGCTTCAAATGAACCTAAATCTGACCAATCAAAAGTTCCTTTGACTATCTTGATTTTTTGAGATTGTTCCATCACTGCATAATCGATACTTTCAAATGGGATTTTCGATGTTGCCTCTTCGTCTAAAAAGTCACCACTTTTTAGTTTAATGACGTTTTTACAAGCTTCAAAAATATCAGATCGAAATTTATTTAACTCTTCTAAATAGGTTTTAGCTTGAAAACAAAAAATACCACTGTTCCAAAGATAATTTCCTTTATCCACAAAGTCTTTTGCTTTGGCTAAGTCTGGTTTTTCATGAAAAGCAACCACATCTTCTCCATTACTTTGGATATAGCCATAACCTGTTTCTGGTTTATTTGGATTAATACCAAACGTAACCAAATGTCCTTTGCGAGCCCATTCAAATGCCTTGTTAACTGCTTCTTTATATGCTTCTTTGTTTTCAATAATGTGATCGGATGGTGTTACTAGCAATAAATCTTCTTCATTAACCGAAAGTGCTGCAAAAGCAATAGCCGCGGCAGTATTTTTAGGCTGTGCTTCAGCCAGTACTTGAAAATTTGTGGACACATTATCTCTTAAAACACTCAAAGTCAATTCATAGTTATCAATATTCCCAATTACTAGTACCTCATCACATATATTTTGGTTGTTTGCAATGGTTATTTCAAATAAGCTTTTACCATCAAAAAGTGGAATGTATTGTTTGGTTCTTGATTTTTTTGATAATGGCCATAAGCGGCTTCCTGAGCCACCTGATAATACTACGTGAATTTTTTTAGGCATTTTTTTTAATCCTTGATTACAGATTTGTCCATGGGTTTGTATTATGACGGAATTTCATACCTTTTACATTTTCACTTCTTTGTATTGGATGGTGTGTTCTAAAAACCATTCGTATGTTTTAAGAACTCCTGATTCTAAATCAACTTTTGGACTCCATCCCAATGCTTTTAGTTTGGTTACATCCATCATTTTTCTTGGGGTTCCATCGGGTTTAGATTCATCCCAAATTATTTCTCCTTGATGACCTACTGTTTTTTGTATCAGTAACGCTAAATCTTTAATTATCAAATCTATACCAGTTCCTACATTATAAAGATTGTCATCTAATGTATTTTCTAAAGCAAAAAGGACGGCTGCAGCTAAATCATCTACAAATAAAAATTCCCGCATAGGTGTTCCTGATCCCCATAAAGTTACGGGTGCATGGTTATTTAATTTCGCTTCATGAAACTTTCGCATCATGGCTGGCAAGACATGTGAAGTTTGCAAATCAAAATTATCGTGTGTACCATATAAATTGGTAGGCATCAAACTCACAAAATCTTTGTTAAATTGCTTTCTAATGGCTTCGCAAGCTTTAACTCCAGCTATCTTCGCAATCGCATACCATTCATTGGTCGGTTCCAACGGCCCTGTCAAAAGATAATCCTCCTTTAAAGGCTGAGGAGCCATTTTAGGATAGATGCAAGAACTTCCCAGAAAAATGAATTTCTTCACTTCGTGGCGATGAGCCGCATCAATCAGATTATTTTGAATCTGCATATTTTCCATCAAGAATTGATATGGAAAATTATTATTTACCAATATCCCCCCCACTCTCGCAGCTGCATCAATTACCACGACTGGTTTTTCTGTGTTAAAAAACTGGTTTACTTGATCTTGATTTCGCAAATCAAGTTCTTGACTTGTTTTACCAATTAAATTTTTAAACCCTTTTGCTTCGAGAGCGCGCCAAATAGCGGAACCTACCATGCCATGATGGCCTGCGATGTATATTTTTTTAGTTATCATTTAATCATTTTCGCTTTGATACTTGTTCATAAAGTGCTAAATAATCTTTGTACCTATCTTCTTTATTAAAATACTTTTTAGCTCTAATTCTGCATTCTTTTGAAGTTTCAACTGAATTATTTGTACACCACTTTTCAATAACTTGTTTTAATGATTGAATGTCACCTTTTTTAATAATTTCACCTGTTACCAAATCAATAGCCTCAGGACTCCCGCCTGTATCATACGTTATAACCGGAGTTCCGCAAGCCAAAGCTTCTAAATTTGTGGTCGGAAAATTATCCTGGTAGGTGGGATTAACAAAGACATCGGCCAGGCTATACCATTCAGCCAATTCCTGCACGTTTTCAGTTCTGGTAATACCCAACATCCCTTCAGGCAGGTTTGAAAGTTGAGTTTTACTTAGCCCTATCAATACGATTTTAAAATCCTCACTTAGCTGGGAATGAAGCTGGATAAAATCATCAAGGCCTTTTCTTTTATCCCAAATATTAGCAACACCCAGGATAATTTTCTTGTGTTTCAAAAATCCAAATGCGCTGTATAAACCTTCCAGTTCAGTATGTACAGCAGGTTTAAATATATTTAGATCAACACCATTATGGACAACACTAATCGAGTGTGATTTCAAAAAGGATAGTTTAACTGCATTATGCAGCCATTGAGAAGGGGTAACTAAATGAAGGTTTTCAAGTTGATTAAATATTCTTTTCTTGTCTAAAAAATTATTTCTTGAATTATCCAACAGGTAGCTGGAAGGATACATGGATTTTTTGGGGCACTGCTGACAAAGCGTTTTCCACTTTTCACATCCTACCGAATCATAAAAAGTACAATGTCCGGTAAAACTCCAAGTATCATGCAGAGTCCAAACGACAGGAATATGCTGGCTCTTCAAGTAATTGAACAGGAGTTCAATGTTTAGGTAATACCCATGTATATTATGTAACCCAATTACATCGGGCCTGATCTTTTCTATTTCATTTATTAGATGTCGAGTGGCTTTTTTTGATCCAAATCCATGTCTATCAAATACTGCTGTTTTAAATCCATGAAAATAAGTATCAAATCTCTTTCCGATTTTGATCAATTTTGAATCACTTGAATTACCTCCTCGTCCATAGGCTATATAACTTTCATGACCTAGATCTAACAGAATCTTCCCGATATCTGCCGCAATTCTGCCTGTGCTTCCGGAATTAACAGTTGTATTGATCTGAAGGATTTTCATTTAATTTTCAAACTGTTTAGAAAGAACATCTTTAAATAAGTTTTGAGCAGTTGTCATTCTTTTATTGTTTTTTAAAAGATTTTTAACTATTTCTTTTTTGGCCGTTCTTTCTTGATTCGGAGTTGAT
>NZ_CBFHMV010000052.1:0-3427 GCF_965657075.1 Flavobacterium sp. | reverse complement strand
GATTGACCTGATATTACGGAATGAATATTCCAACGCTAAAAGTCATACACATTTGCAATTCGCGCAAGCCCAGACTACACCAAAAATTGCAAAAGAGTATGCCTTTGCCGACACAAACGACTGAAAAAAGGAAAGCCAGCAGGTAACAATGTATATAAAAAATAGGCGAAATAGTAGTAATTCCCAGGGTTTTAGCTCGTATCAAACTTTGTGCTTAACTGAAAGTTTCGTGCCTCGTAATCGCCTACTTTTCATATACTAAACGTTAGCGACAATTTTGACCGAAAAAAACGTAAATATACATAAATGAAATATTCTAAAATTTTTAAGACATTAATATTTTTAATTTTATTGTATTCGTTTATAGGTTGTGGAAAAAACATTACGGAATCATATCCATTTTCTAAATGTGAATATATTGAAGTTATATCATATGAAAGCAGAATGAATTGGGATACAATTAATGGAATGTCTAAAGACTATTATGAATATAGTATTCTTGAAAAAGGAAGAATGGAAGTTTTTAGAAAAAATACAATTGAAAAAATAAGATTAAGTAATGAACAAAATGAACAATTATTTGATATTCTTTACAAAACGAATTGTATCACTTCTGTTGCCGCTGCTTGTTATGAACCGAGGCACTCTTTTGTGTTTTATAATAAAGAGGAAAAACCTTTTGCTTCGATAGAAGTTTGCCTAGATTGTTATGGTAGTAGAGAAACAAAAGGGGTAAAAGAAATAGTATTTTGCGATAAAAAAATTGAGAAATTGAGAAATTTTTTAGAATCAATCGGAATAAAACACTTTGAAGAAGAATAAAAACTGTCGCTAACAACTGTTTTGCACAATGGCTTGGGCTTGTTTTTTCCTTCGGAAAAACCTCTATTAATCGAAAATTTGTCTATATTTGTTGTGGTCAGTCTTGAATCACAAGCCACTGATGCAAAGCAGTAGAACGTTGGTAGCAATTTTAACACAAAATAACGTTATGAAATTAATAATTATATTTTTTTTAATGTTTATTTCTTGTAAACAAGAAAATTCTAATAGTTTTCAAAAAAATGAAAAAGAGGTTATTAAATTAGAAGACAAAAAAGATATAATTATTGAAAAAAGATATGAAACCAATTTTAAATTTTCCACTACTAAGAAGGAATTAGAAGAAAAAATACAGTATGTGCTAGATAATCAAAGTGCCTATGAGTTTTCTGATTTTGCTATAGATTTAGATGTTGTAATAACAAACGTTTCTAATGATATTGTTAATTTTATAAATACAAACAGCATAAATCCTGATAGCATAAAGGGCTTAGAGAAAAATGCCGTTTTAAAGAATATTACAACTTATAGTTATGGATATTGGTCAGGAGGCACAAGTGGTTTCGTTACTTATTCAATTTTAGTAGTTAAAAAAAATGGTAAATATATTGCAGCAAATTTAGCTGAAAATATAGAAGGAAAGTATGATAAGATTATTAAGCTTAATAGTGATTTGTTCTTGTTTTTAGGTGATGATAAAGCTTATAGCAGTGCTAGGTTTTATTTAGCATATGTTATAAAAATTACAGATGAAATTGATTTAAATTATCCCGCATTTATTGATAGACCTTTTCTGAATTTTTACAATGGTGAATATACTTATAATAATAATTTATTGAAATTTGAAACTGAAATGACTCAAAATTTAAAAGATGTATTCTTACACGAAGATAAATATAGAAAGTTTGCTAAAGATTCCATATCATCTTATAAACTTTACGAAATGATTAAAGGAATAAGATATTATGAAAACAGAAACTTTATTCTAAGATTTAATGGCAAGAATTTTGAACGTTATGATAAAAAAGATGAGATATATTTCTAAAAAAAACTGCTACCAACAACGGTTTGTAGCAATTGCTTGGCTTGGTCTTTGTTTGAATTTTCTCCGAAAATTCATTAGGAGTTTTGTACTTGTGAAATTAAGTGCTAAATTTACGCAACTGCCACAATCCGTCAAACGTTAGCCACCATTTAAGACCAACTATTTTTACATATTTCGTATAGTTTGTAAAGTTCTTCATCTGTTAGGTTTTCTAATCTTCCCCAACTTGTTCTACTATATTGGTCGCTATAAGAATGTCCTGCTTTTTTAACCAATGGGTTTTCAAACTCATTATAGTAAGGTTGGCTACCTTTTACTAATGTTTCTAATGCTTTTCTATCAAGTTCAATTTTCATAATAAAACGGTGGCTAACAACGTATATAGCACATAGCCTGTCAGCCATTTTTTTGAACTATGTGCAGTTATTAAATTATTTTCTTCTTTACTTAGGTCTGTGATTGGCTACGTGCCATATACAAACCGTTGGCGGTAATATTAGCCGAGCGGAAACGAGAAAATATTATCTGAAAAATATGCTTAACGAAATTGAATTTTCTACCGAGTTTGCAAAACGTCTTACTGAAAAAGTTGAAGGCTTGAAAATATTTTCTATTAATGGTCTTGAAATCCAAACAGAATTTGAAAACTCAAACGAATACAAACATTTTCTGAATAATTGTTATTCTGAATATTTAAGAGAACCAGAAAATATTGAAGAAGTTTTTGAAAAATATTTAAATTCATCTGATAGTTTATACAAACCAAACGGAACGATAAATATATCTGACATTTTACCAGTAATTAAAGACGAACGCTTCATTCAAAGTATATTAAAAATAAACCCAAATTTTGAAAAAAATCACACCTACGAAAAGTATAATAGTGAACTTTATATTTTCTATGTCGAAGATACAGAAACAAACATAAATTATTTAACTCAAGAAGATTTTGAAAAACTAAACATTGAAAAAAGTGAACTCAAAAAAATTGCTATCGAGAATTTGTCAAACTCAATCGAAATCGAAAGACACGGCGAAAATGATTACTATATGTTATTAGTGGACGGAAATTATGAATCAAGTATGATTTTGCTTGACATTTGGAATGAAGAAAACTTTAAAGTTAAAGGTGAAATTGTAGTAGGAATTCCATCGCGCGATTTGTTAATTATTACAGGTAAAAATGACGCAGAAAATATTAAGAAACTTAAACAGACAATAAGCGAAATAAATGAAAATGGAGATCATTTAGTTTCTGAAAAATTATTTGAATACAGAAACGGAAAATTTGAATCCATATAAAATACTACCGCCAACACACGTTTGGCGCAATTGCGAATTTTGTGGTAAATTCACGTTCACGTTTCGCAAGAAATATTATCTTTAACAGAAAATAATCAGTTCCGAAGTTCGCAACTGACGCCAAGCGTGGGAACGTTGTAGGCTATATTTGCTCAACTAACCTTTAAAAAATTAGTAACCAAAAACAACGTTAAATATGAAAACAAAATTGAAAATTTTTAAATTTATTGCTTTATTGGCTTTGTTCAACTCCTTTTA
>NZ_CBFHMV010000051.1:0-3607 GCF_965657075.1 Flavobacterium sp. | reverse complement strand
AAGGTGTCTGTATTTAAATATTATTTGGAGAGGCAGATTGTAGTGGATGGAGACCATCATAGTCACTTGTCTCTTGAGATGACTGCAAGCTTGTGTGGTGATAATGATGAGTTTTGGGAAGAAGCTGAATTTGTTACACTTGAAGCGTTGAAAATGAGGATCAGACTTTGGGATGGGGTTTATCATGAAATAAGGAAAAAGAATAAAAAATAAACCTTATTAAAAAAAAGGATTTCTTTATTCCTATAATTCACCTGGATTTGTGAACAAGTTTGATATATATGTTTTTTCTGAAGTTTTCTTAATAATCTGATCTAAATCATCCGAATATTTCTTGATCATTTTGAGGATCTCCTTTCCGTCGGTTTGAAATTCCTTTTCATCATATTCTGATATTAGATTCACTAATCCAATTAAAGTTGCCAATGGAGCCCTAACTTCATGTGATTGGGACCAGGCTATATCTTTCAGTACTTTGTTCTGGGCTATCATAGCCTCAATAAATTTAGTTCTCTCAGTTATATCTCTAAAAATATTTAATATAGCTTTTTCTCCGTTGTATTCAATCAGTATACATTTTGCTTCAATATTTTTTATTTTACCTTTTTTCGATTTTGCAGTAGTTTCAAAACTTATGATTTCATTTTTTTCTAGTTTACTGATCATATTATCAAATTGCTCCTTTCTTTCATCTTGGATAAAATCATATATAGTCAATGTTTTGAATTCTTCCATTTCATAATCAGAAAGTATTTTATTTGCTGGATTACTCTCCAAAAAATAAGAAGGCTTTTCATTTTTAATAGAAGAAATACTTATGGCGTCACTATTTGCATTGAAGAGATTTCTGTACTTAAGTTCATTTTTTTCTGCTTCGTTTTTTGCTATTTCTAAATCTCTTGTCCTTTCTCGGATTTTTTCTTCAAGATTTTGGCGTAAATTTCTTTCGGTTTTGAATAAGTAACTTGTAGTAAGAATATTTTTAATTCTTAATGATGTTTCAGTAATATCCAATGGTTTAGTTAAAAATTCTGTTGCTCCTAGTTTTAAAGCTTTTAATTTATCCGCAGGATTATTACTGGCGGTCAATACTAAAACAGGAATAATCCAATTTTCTTCTTTTGATTTATTTAGATGTTCTAAAATGTCAAAGCCTGAAACTTTGGGCATCATCAAATCTACTATAATTAAATCAGGCTTTAAAAATGAAATATTTTCAAGAGCTTTATGTGATTCTGTTGTAAAATGTATATCTGAAAAACCTTCTATTTTCAAGATTTCGATTATCAAATCAATATTTGATTGAATATCATCAACTATAAAAATTTTAGATAGCTTTATTTCCTCCATTATAAAAGTAATTAATTTTATTTCTTTAAGTTAATTTAATTTTGACTTAAACTAATAATCCTTGTTCTTGATTTCTTTATTAGTTCATTTTTTAAAGAAATTTTTTTATTCATTGTACAAAATTATATTTTACTTTGATATTTACCATTACAAGAGATTTTTCTAAGTTACATTTATCGAATATCTTGAAATAGTTAAAGTTACTCTTTAAATAATTGTGAATAATTTTATTTCCCCATCGTTAATTTAATTGTAAAGGTACGATTTTTTTAATTTTTTTTGCATTAAACATTAATTTTGAGGACTTATTTAAGTAAAAAATTATTCTTTTGAGCTAAATACCAAAATTTCATTTGATTTTAGAAAAAGTATCTTTATTAATTTTTTCGAAAAATAAATTTATTTTGTTTGTTTTTTTGTGAAAAATTATAATGAAACTATTTAATAATTCTTTTGTAATATTACTTTATTATCTCCATTTTTAGTCAAGAAAGAATTAGTGGATCTAGTTCTAGTTGTATTTAATTTTAAAAGGTTTGAGTTTATTTAAATAGATGTTTAGTTTTATTCTGAATTAGAATAATAAATACCTATTATCAAAAAAAAAATAGTTTTAAATAAACTATTTGAAATAGTGGCAATTAGAATGTTTTTGGTTTTTAGACTTGGTTGAAACTTATTTTAAATGGAGGCAACTTCTATTCAAATTAATTAACTTTAAACTGATTGAATGATTTATAATCATGGATCTCTTTGCTGGCTTATAGTTAAGCTAGCTTGGGATAAAGCCACTGTTTAAAAATGTATCAATATAGACTTACTAAAATTTAAGCTTCTCAGGATTTTTACTATCTGACCTAAATTTAAGATTGTTTATTGAAATTGGATTTCTAACTAAGGTCAGCCACGCTACTAATCCAATACTTAGCTATATTTCTTTTAAAAACGATTAAGAATTGAACCAAAACCGAAAAATTGCTGATTTCAGCATTTGAGGTAGTTCATTGATTATTCATTGGAAAATTATGCATGGCAAGAATGGGACATTATCTGGTTGTCTTGGAGGATTTTAGTGTAGTTAAATTTTTTGAAAAGCGTTCATGTCTATCTAACTAGATTTAGCCATCTGCTTTCTGGCTGAATGTCCAATAGGGCGGAAGAAAGCTTGTTTGTATATATCTACAAACCTTTTTTTTATAAGTCCTTTACTAGACTACAACTTGCTAAAGTATCCGGCTATCGGTTGATTGCGGTAGGTATACTTGTAGTCTGTTTGGGTGTTTCTACCAATGCATCCATTTAGGTTAATGGGTTTCTATCTGGTTTTTATCTACTTAAGTTCGTCAATTAACCCATTGTTAAAGAAAGTGGAAGAGAAGTGGAGAATCATTTAGAATTGAAAGAATGTCGATAAACAATGCTTTAATTCTTTGTTAGCCTCATTGGGAAATATAGCGTCTAATTTGACGCAATTAATGATGCCAATTTTTAATCTAAAAATATAATGGCTGAATCCAGAAATTTTCAAAGACTTTTAAGGGCTTTCCTAATTGTCTGCAGCTTGTTCTTTTAAAAAGTGGAAAGCCAATGCCCAAAGCAAAAAAAATCAATGAAAAAATTTAAGTGTCAAAAAAAAATTAAATCCATACAAGTGTGTCCTTACCTTCTTAATCCAAGTTTTCTCAAGTACCATTGCCGACCCTCTAGGTGTTAAGGTCCCAAAACTTAAAACAATGGCAGAGTATACAGAAAATTCGCTTACTTTCAATAAGCTGTTTTATTCGTTTTCATTGCAATAGACTCATATTCATACTAACTACAGCTTACAATATTTTTATTTTAATTACTTTAGTAAATTAGGTATTTTAGTTTTTCTTACATATAATTGTTTTTAGTAAATTTTTTCCTGATCAATTATATATTTGCATTCTTTCGATTTGATTCTTAAAATTAATATTAAAACCTTAAATGGATATTCATTATTTCGATAGTAATTAATTACTAATGTTTAATTTAAAATTATCTTCTTGATGTTTATTATCACAAATTAGTGTTTCTAATCTTAATCCCTAATTCTCAATTCAAGATTGAATTATCACAGGAATTAGATCTATAAAAATTATTTGAAAAAAAATATAGGGATGTAAATAATTTTTATAGAATAAATTACACGAAAGAAATAAATCTCTAAATGTCTGTAAATCAATAGGATATGGTTATTTTTACCTAAAATTTGCCATGTATTAGTAAGATTAAG
>NZ_CBFHMV010000050.1:0-3698 GCF_965657075.1 Flavobacterium sp. | reverse complement strand
AGCGGGGCTACATTTTTATAAAAAGCAAATGGAAGAAGTGTACTATGCCTATGTCATAAAAAGTAAGGAGCACGAATATTTTTATAAAGGACATTGCAAAGATTTGAATAAAAGATTGAAGCAGCATAATTCGGGTATGACTAATTCTATTCGTCCTTTTATTCCTTTTGAAATTGTTTATTATGAAGAATTTATAACTTTATCTGCGGCAATTGACAGAGAGAAGTATTTCAAAACCTCTAGAGGAAGAGAATTTCTGAAAAAGATTTTGCAAAAGTAGTTCAACTTCAGCCCGGCTGACGCCAGTCGGACAGGGATAGAACAAGCGTTTCCTAAACGCTAGATCTAGGTTCCCCGCCCGGATGATCCTGTCGGACGGGGATTCCTAGCGGGGCTACAAACTTACTAACGCCTGTTCATGCGGCCGGATTAGTTTTTTGTCAAACATATTTTTATACTAAGAAACTATATTTTAAATTTATTTTAGTCCAACCAACAATTCTTTAACACATGAAAAAGATTTTATTAGTAGCATTAAGCTGTACACTTTCTTTCAGCTTGCTAGCACAAGAAACTCCTCCAATAAGTAAAGTTTATACCGTTTCTACGGGAGAAACAATTCTTTCCTTTGGAATTCTGGAAGCAGAGCCACTAGAGACAAATACCGTCGCTAGGTTTACGCCGTTTTTCAATTTTGGTCAACAGCTTCATTACGATTTTAGTGATAAGTCTGGAATATATACCGGCCTAAATCTCCGGAATGTGGGTATGATCAATGATCTAAATGATTCAGTTCGCATAAAGCAAAGAACGTATAACTTAGGAATTCCAATTGCTTTCAAAATGGGAGATATGGAAGGTCTTCAATTTGCCGCTGGCTTTGAAGCTGAATTTGCCATAGCCTATAAGCAAAAGGTTTATGTAAATGGAGAAAAGCGAAAGTCAAGTGCTTGGTTTGACGATCGAACTAACATTTTTCTGCCTTCAGTATTTGCAGAGTTTAAAAATAAAGAAGGCAATTTCATTCGATTTAAGTACTACCTCAGCGACTATTTGCAAACAGATAACCAGCAAATAAATGTGCCAGGAGTTGATTTTAGGCCTACAAGTTCACAGATGTTTTATGTGTCTATTGGCTATGCCATAAAAAACCGGGATTTTTAATCTTTAGATTTATAGAATTAGAAAAGGAGCTTTTGCTCCTTTTTTTGATTTTAAAGCAAAAAAATTATCGCGGACTTTTTAAACATTCATTTAAAAGTAAAATAAACTTTAAGGTGAATTATTTTATATTAAATTTTAATCTGATTATCCGCAATGATGCCAGAGCCCTTTTTTTCTTTGCTTATCAGGCCTGGAGACGGATGACAGAAGTCTGAGGAGACCAAATTCAGGTACTAACCAAATTTTTTAAAAGCTTATTCTTTCTATTGGCAAGAAAGCGGATATAAATAAATTTTAATATTGAAAAAATCGGTATGTAAAGCTCTTTTCCTATTCTTGGGAAATCCCAAAAAGACAATTTAAATGAATTGGAATAATACATTAAAACGACTTTTATGAATTAAAAACATAAGAGGTTAATTCTTACTTATGTTTCAGACCATATTATTTAAACTTTTACTTTTAATTGGTTTGACAAACAAATTCATAAAAATTCCTAAATTAGATAAAAGTGTAAGCATGATTTATTCAATATATTAGGAAGCTAAAATGGATTCACTTGAGTAAGGTAAGGATTGTGAAACCATAAAAAGAAGAAGATACAAGAGACAAATACAGATTTTTAAAAATGGAAAAGACCCTTAAAACTTTTATTTCATATAGTCATGATAATATAGAACTGAAAGATAGGTTTGAAACTCATTTAGTCCCTTTGGCTAGAGAATTCGGCTTTCAAGTTTGGTCTGACAAACAACTGCAGCCAGGCCAAGAGTGGTATTTAAAAATCAATGAAAACTTTGAATCCGCGGCACTTATTTTTTTGTTGCTAACTCCAGATTTCATAGCCTCTAAAGAGTGTTTAAGGGAGCTAGATATGGCAATGGAAATGTATAAGGAAGGAAAAGCATGGGTGGTGCCTATTGTGCTACAACAATGTGCTTGGGATAACCTTAAAATAACAAGTCTTCAACTAACCCCTACTTCCGATGGTCGAGTGAAACCGGTTAGTGAATGGTCTGATCAGGATAGTGCGTTTAATCAAATTAGGCTGCAATTAAAACCACTTATAGACCAGATAGTCAAAAAGGTCAATAATTCCGATATTCATTCAAGAATAGCAGAAATAGAAATGTTAGTTCAAAATGCAGAACTAAAACAAGCTCTTCTTCGCACCTTAGATACAATTAAGGAATTTGGGGGAGATAAAGAGCTGATGAAAAGAGTTTCTAGAGCTTCTTTGACTTACAATATGATCGAAAAAGAAAGAAATGGTCAGCCAATGAGCGAGATTCACTGGAAAAAAATCGAAGAGGTAGGTGAAGACATCCTTGCAACAGTTATTTTCTTTACCCAATGAGAATGAAAATTTCAAAAGAACAGGTCATAGAAGAAGCTTTAAAGCTTAAAAATGAACTACTCGTTGATGAAATAATTGGGATTGATTTTTTGATAGGGTTTGCAGAAAAATTCTCTAACAACCAAAAGTTCAAGTTCAAGTCCTTTATTATTAAGTCGGGTTTCAATAACAATCCAAATGAGGGCTTGAAGAAAATTTTAATCAAACAAGCTCGAGATTTAATTGATGAAATAGTTTCCAGTTATTCGGAAAACTCAATTCAAGAAAAGGTTGAAATTTTATCTAAAAAACAAAAGCTTTTTAAGATTGAACCAAGCCGGAAATTATTAGCCGATTGTATAGGACTTACAAAATGTTATCCAAGTCAAAATTTTAAATTGGATAATGTTAACCTGGAACTTCGTGAGGGAGAAATAACTGGGGTAGTCGGTGTCAACGCCCAAGGAAAATCTACCCTTTTAAAATTAATTGCTGGAGAAAATAAGACGGATAGTGGGGAAATTAAGTTCTCGCTCTACAACAACTCAAAAAAGAATAATGATTGGGCAAAAATAAAAGAAAGTTTAGCTTATTTACCCCAAGAGCTACCAACTAGAATTTTTGGAACTGTAGAAGAGAGTATTATGTTGTCGGCTGCTGTTCATGGTATTTCAAGTAAAGAAAGCGAATATAAAACAGAATATATTATTCATCGCCTTGGGCTTGGGGAAATGAAAGATTCATACTATAAAAATCTATCTGGTGGATTTAAACTTCGGTTATTGCTTGCTCATATTTTAGTTTGGGAGCCAAAAATTATAGTATTGGACGAACCTTTGGCGAATTTAGATATACTTGTAAAAACGACCTTATTAAATGATTTGCGGCATCTAGCTAATAGTAATTCCAATCCAATGAGTATTATCATCTCCTCTCATGATGTGGAAGAAGTAGAATCAGTGGCAAACAATATGATCATTCTTGAGAAAGGAGCCGTTGTCTACAATGGGAAAACTACCAACATAGGAAGGAATCTCAATGGAAATAAATACGAAATCAAAAGCTCTTTACCTTTTGATACAATCCGCAAGAAATTTGCAGCCCTAAATCTTATTAATTTGCAGATGGTGGGGTCTTCAACCATTATTTCTGCGCTGCCTGAAATTCAAAGCAAAGACCTTTTAAAATACTGTATAGA
>NZ_CBFHMV010000049.1:0-3774 GCF_965657075.1 Flavobacterium sp. | reverse complement strand
TAGTGAGTTGTTCCGCTTGGAGCAGCAATCATATTCGCAGGAATAAATGATGCCAAATCCACAGTAATTTCACCAGCTACTCGGTCAATAGTTGCCACAAACGGAGCAAACAAAGTTGTACCAAGCTTACCACGGATATTGAATTCAAAACCAAATAACAATTCAGCTTCTCCATCAATCACATTACGCAAACCACGCTCACTTACAGTGTCCGCTTGGATAACTTTAACCATCGCTTGTGTCAAACGACTAACCATTTTACCATCAGCAGAATTTAAAAGCAACGGTCTTAAAGCTGTTCGAAGCATTTTTCCTGCTTTTCCAGCTCTACCAAACTCAGAACCATTCTCACGAGTTCTTTGAAACGCAGGATCACTTGCAATTCTACTAGCGTCAATACCGCCTTTTTCTCTTGCTAAGTGACCATCTTGCGTTTTGTAAAAAGTAATATCTCCGATAGTACCTTTCAATTTAATTATGCCTTTCTGTCTAGCCATAACTTCAAAATTTTGTTAAACATTCATCTAAAATCTCCTTCATTCTTTCAATCAGTTGCAACCACATTTTGAATGATTAAAGCAAAGTTTACAAAGCATTTCACTAAAGAAAAAGTAACAAGTGTACCATATGTCCAAAATCGACACAAGTGTCTTAAATGAACATAAAAAGCCAATAAATAAGTATGAAAAATTATAACTAAATTGCAAAAGATTTTCTGCACGTCAGAAGTATAGCATTGCTATATCAAAGGTATAGATAAAGTATGAAATTGAATAATCAGAGGGTTTGCATCTATCCGAAGGACATACAACGCATAACAGGCAAGAGTTATCGTCAAAGTACTAGATTAATGCAAAAGATAAAAAAAGACCTCAACAAGCTCGAAAATGAGTTTCTAACGATTGAAGAGTTCTGTACATATAGTGGCATAAAATATGAACAAGTAACTCACTTGATTTTTGGTTAAGATTGGAGAAATACAAAAACAAATTTTAATCAAAAAAAGCATATCTAAGCACCTAAATAACCAGTTCAAATTTTAGTCTTGATACTTTAATATTCAAATAATTATCCTTATATTTGACTACTTTGAATTTAGAATAATAGTAACCTTATAAAAGAGGTGTCAGTCGAGGTGTCACTTAAATTTAATGCTTTGCTAAGTATTGATTTTATTGGTGACTTTTGTAGCAGACAAATCCCTCTTTCTCCGCGGAAAGCATGTTTCAAAAGAAACATAAAAGTTCAAAAACCCTTTAAACATCAATGTTTGAAGGGTTTTATCGTTTTTAACAAAGTGTCAAAAAACACATAAAAACGCATGATTTAGTTACCCTATAGGTTACCCTATGGATTTTTACAAAAAATAGGGTAACTAGAATATGAAAATTCGCTGGGAATTCGCTGGATTTAAAAGGGCTAACGAGATTTTTAATGTCAATTTGTACTATTAATTTTAATTAAAAAAGTTATGGTAAAAACAATTATTTACATTAAAAAAGACAAGGCAAGAAGTAATGGAGATTGCCCAATTTACATTAAAGTGGTATTTAACCGAAAATCTACCACAATTAGTACTGGAAAATATATTTCAGAAGAGCGTTGGAAACAGTCCGATAATCTCAGAAAATTACTTCGACAGGATAAAGAAAAAACACTAAAAGATTTCTTAGATTTATTCATTTTAAACATAGAAAAGATTCACAATCAAATTGAGCGTTTTCAAGAAGATGTAACTATAGAGGAATTCAAAAACAGAATTCTTGGTAAACAAATAACAGAAATCTCGCCCTCACTGCTTAAAATTATTGATGAACATAATTTGCATTTTTCTAAATTAGTAAAAATAGGGGAACGATCAAAAGCTTCGCTCCAAAAGTATTCGCGAGTTATGGAGTTGATTAAAATTTTCAATAATAAAACTTATGGAAGTAATGATGTACTTATAGACAAAATTAATAGTGCTTACATCTATAACTTAGAGTCGTACCTGAAATTTGAAAGTGATTATAAAGGTAAAACTGGTATAAAGAATAATTCTGTGGTGAAATATTTCAAAAACCTAAAAACCATTTGCAATTATGCAATACGAATGGAATTAATTGATAAAAATCCATTCAATATCTATAATGGTAAAATAAAAGTAGAAGAAGCTACATTCCTTACCCAAGCGGAATTAGAGAGTATTGAAAATAAAACATTTAAAATTGATCGTTTAGAGCGTGTAAAAGATATATTTTTATTTAGTTGCTATACCGGTTATGCACCTGTAGACGCCATAAAACTAACCCGCAAAAATATTATTCAAGATACAGAAAAAACACTATGGATTAAGGCTAATCGGCAAAAAACTAATACCAAAGCAAATGTCCCAATACTCCCACCTGTTTTAAAAATAATCAATAAATATCAATTTTATGGAGACACTATGCTACCTAAAATTTCGAATCAAAAAATGAATGCTATCAGCGAATTTATTCAATCATCAGATTATAAAACAATTAAAGAAATAGCAAACGCATTATCCTTATTACAACAAGGAAAAAATATTGGGGCAGCATTAAAATTAAAAATCACTCCTCAAACCTACGATAAAATTGAAAATCAGTTTCAAGACTGGAACACCAAACAAATTCAAGGAAAACTAGATTTTCTACAAACTGATTTATGGAACAACCTAAAACCGTTTCTAGAAGTTTTGTTGGTAATGACCAAAAAATATACTGCTGTTGTGGCAAACCCACCATACATGGGACAAAAAAGTATGAATGCAGAATTGAAAGATTATGTAAACGACTATTATCCTGAAACAAAGTCCGATTTAATGACGGTGTTTATGGAAGTAATTCCAAACATGACGTTAGACAATTCTCGTTTTGCTTTAATTAATTTACCATCATGGTTGTTCTTATCTTCTTTTGAAAAATTAAGAGTAAGTTATATTGAAAAGTACCATTTTGAAAGCCTGTTACACATGGGTCGTGGTATTTTTGGTATTGACTTTGGCTCGGTAGCTTTTACCATGAAAAAAGAACAAAAGAAAGTTGCCGTTGGTAATTATTTTAGATTACACGAACGCAATTTTCAACACATCCTTTTTGAAGATATTGAAAGGCTATTTTGTATGCCAACGGAAACGTAAACTACAAATACGATTTCAATTTATACCGTGGCGACGAAGGAATTACCGAGATACCAGAACATGGAACAGCAAATGGACAAAGACTTTATTACCCAAATATCGCTCAAGAAAATTTTGAAAAAATACCTGGAAGTCCAGTTGCATATTGGATAAGTTACAATAGGTTAAATACATTTACAAATTTCCCCTCTATAATCGATATTGCGGAACCAAAAGTGGGTATGTTAACAACCAATAATGATTTATTTATGAGAAGCTTTTGGGAAGTTGATTTTCGGAAAGTAGGTTTTAATTTAAAAAATAAAGCGGAAGCAATTAAAAGTGGCTCTAAATGGATTCCATACAGTAAAGGTGGAAGTTATAGAAAATGGTACGGAAATAATGAATTTGTAGTTAATTTCGAAAATGACGGAAAAACTATTTGTGATTACATTGATTCACAACCTGGTGTAAAAGTTAAATCATCAGGAAGGGTTACAAATAGAATTTATTTTTATAAACCAGCTCTTACATGGTCATTAACTTCATCAGGCAGTTTTGGAGTCAGATATAGACTGGATATGCAAATAAAAATTACAGTTTAAGTTAAGCGACATTTTTGTAAATGTTGTTTTGATTATTAAATTCTTCGA
>NZ_CBFHMV010000048.1:0-3835 GCF_965657075.1 Flavobacterium sp. | reverse complement strand
CCGGCCAATAGTCTGTTTTGGGAATTTAAAAAAATCTAAGAATTCCGACCAAATTATAACATTTGAGTATAACATCCGGGGGTGCAATTCAAATTCGCCAAATATGTATAGTAGCTTTGTGGTATTGAAAATCAAAAATTATGGGTAATTCATACATCAACGTATTATTAAAAAAATTCAGACTACGGTTCTTTATTTTAGGATTATTAGGCACATTGACCATGGGTCAAGAGTTGCATTCTCAAGTATTACAGCCAGATATACTTTTTTATCGTTTTGATTATCAATCTCCTACTTACAAAACCAAGAATTACGCAACTGGCGCCACCGCACTAACAGATTCTGCATTGAATTATGGTTTGCCTGTGACTGATACAGGACTCTGTGGCACCGGGTTGAGAGGGAAAAGTTTTCCAAGTAATTTTGTTTGGTTTAATACGGGTTGGCAAACCGATTTGAGTGGTTCATGGACAATTTCATTTTATATTCATCAGGAAAGTACAGTCAGTAAAACGAGTGAATTTCATATTTTTGGAGATGCATTTGCTAATAACTTTAGATGTTTTACTAACGGAGATGCCGGTTATGGCAATTATTTGATTCGAACACCGGGCGGTGACAATATTTGTTATGGGGCTGCCTTACCTGGCAAGCATTTCGTATCATTTGTTTACGATTCAGCTACATTGATACTTAAATCTTATTTAAATGGTAAAACAAGTTCAATTACCCAGCTTTCTACTGCTTTAAAAATAAAGAGTACAAGTACCTCTAATTCTTTTAAAATTGGCGGTCATGGTGCTTCCCCTGGGATGCAAAAAAATGCTGTTTTAGATAATTTCATGTTGTTTAGTAAGGCTTTAGATTCTGCACAATTAGAGGAAACAATGACTGGATATTTCTATCCAGAATTGAATGTTTCAATTTGTGGAAACGAATATTTGAGCCCATCTGGTAAATATATGTATATGAAATCGGGCACCTTTTATGATACCGTTGCCAGTGCTAGTGGTTGCGACAGTATTTTTACGATTAATCTAACACTAATTAAGCCTCCTTTTAAAACAGTTTCAGTATCAGATTGTGAGAAATTTCAATCTCCCAACAGAAGTTATCCTTGGACAACTACCGGCACCTACTACGACACATTAATTGCGGCAAGTGGCTGCGATAGTATCGTTGAATACAAATTGACTATTTTAACGAATCGATTTTTTGATAGCGTTACAGTATGTAAGAATTGGATGAGTCCTTCAGGTAAAATGTATACCCAATCAGGTACCTATAGGGATACATTGATTAATACGGCGGGTTGTGATAGTATCATTGAATCAAGGGTTACCATTGATACTATGAATACTGGTTTAATGATGAGTAATAATGTGATTTCTGCTAATCAATTCGGTGCGAATTATGCCTGGTTGGATTGCACAAAAAATTATGAAGTTATTTCGGGTGAATATGGTCAATCATTTACGCCAACTGTGAATGGTAGTTATGCTGTTGAATTAACCCTTAGTTCTTGTAAAGATACTTCAAGTTGTATAGATGTTGTTGGTCTTGGAATTAAGCATGTTGTTGAAATTGGAGTTGGATTGTTTCCAAATCCCAGTACAGGTGTGTTTGTATTGAGGAGCTATCAGGGTCAAATTGACCAAGTATTCATTCGAAATAATATGGGTCAAATTATTAAGATTTCCAAACCAGATGTTCAAAGTGAAATTGAATTTGATTTATCCAATGAAGTATCGGGTATATATATGGTAGAAGTACACAAAAATGGTATAGTTGGAAGTTTTAAACTAATAAAAATTTAATTTTATTTAATTTTTGATTTCGTAGAACGAGCTCCTAATCTTTAGGGGCTCGTTCTATTTTATAATTTGTCGATCTCGTGAAGCGTTGACACCGATTTAATAGTCCTTCAATTCAAAGCTTGTCGAATTAGGATATATTTTTTTCAATACTTTTGCCATTATGTACAAATCTACACGGTTTATTTGTTTTTCTATCCTAATACTATGGCTTGGATGCAGAGATGCTTCGGATGATATTATTAGTAGTATAAATGCTATTCAAGACTTAGATTCAGCCTATTTAATTTTAGAACAAAATCCAACAAATGAAGTGGGATATGTATTTACCACAAAGCTAAAAAAATATTGTCAATCCAACTTAGACTCAAATTATACAAACAAATACATTAATAAATTATTCGATTTATCGGTAACTTTAAACAATGCATGTTTTAAAAACTATGCGGAACAATGCAAGACATTACAGCAATTTGTAATAGGGAATATAGAGGAATCTAGGCGTTGGACTCAACAGATGTTAATTTCCACGGCTGAAAACTCAGATGTAGATGCTTTAGACGTATATCATTTAGCAGGTATTTCATATTATTCACCTCCAGTGGATGTTGATTCAACCTTGAAATTTTGGAAATTAGGATTTCAAAGGGCGGTTGAGGATAACGATTCTTACAGGATTTACTTTTTTGCCAATAATCTGGGTGCCGTGTTTTTTGAGTT
Organism: Flavobacterium sp.; assembly: GCF_965657075.1. Lineage (GTDB taxonomy): Bacteria > Bacteroidota > Bacteroidia > Flavobacteriales > Flavobacteriaceae > Flavobacterium. The sequence goes on along the minus strand of NZ_CBFHMV010000048.1, from coordinate 1,301 downwards.
AGATATGTTTGAAATTTCAAGGCAATTTTTTCTTAAGGCATTGACGCAAGCAAAAATAAATAACACGGTATCCCCAGTTTTATTGAATAACGTATTAAATTCAATTACTAATACCAATGATTTTTCAAGTGCCAGAGATTTTTTCAATCAACATCAGGCCAACTTTAATGTAAACCCTAGGATTTTTCAAAATCAATCGGTGTATCTAAATAGCATCTTGATGAATCAAAAATTAGAAAATAACCGGATTGCTGATTCATTGATAAGAGCCTTTCCCATTGACAGTATTCATCCTTCTTTCAAAGCAAAGTATATTTCATTGCATCTAAGACAATTCCTTAATTCTGGAGATACATTTTTTATAAATAGTAATATTCAAGAACATGCAAAAGATTGTGGAATTGGATTGTTGGATCATACAACAGACAATTTAGGGAAATTAAAATCTTCGGAATTGACCTTCATTTGGGAAATTATTGAATCAGATGTTGTAGAAAAATTAAAAAATATCGAGAATGATCAAAGTCATGCTAAATATCTTTTGAACGCAATTGATATATTATTAGATAAATATAAAGATGAGAATAATGCCGTATATAATAAATATTTATTAGAATATGGTAGAGTTTCTCGGCTCGCAAATATGAGCGTATTGGATATGAATCATTATATTACAGAAGTAAGAAGAGTGGAAGATTTATTTGATAAACTCATTGTAAGAAATAAGGAAATTAAATTGCAAAATAAAAATGTTCAGTTACTTACTTTGTCATTGTTTTTGTTGTTGGGTATTCTGGGTATATCGTTCTTCTTCTATCGGAAGAAAATTAAATTTAGAAAACAAAAAGAGCTCATGCTTTTGAAAGAGAAGGATTTACTTATCCGTCAAAATACTTTGAATGATCGTGTAGTCGAATTTTCAAAAGAGTTAATTCAATTCAATAAAAAGGTTAAAACAGAGTTAGATAAAATAAATCTGGATGCTAATAATACGGATTTCTTGAGAAAATTCAGATCAGATTTGCTCGGGTTTATTTCTATTGATTTAAAACAAAATCCCAAAATTGCTGATTTGGCGTTTGATAATTTAACGGAAGATAAAATAAGCAATAAAGACAATAGTGAAGAGTTGAATAAAACCGAAAAGCGGGTTTTTACCCTTTTAAATGAAGGATTTAAACCCAATGAGGTTTCTGGAATGTTGGGAGTTACTACCCAATATGTATATAATATTAAAACAAAATTGAAGCGCATGGGAATTCCTTTGGAATAAACTTTTTATTAATACTAAGGAATTTGTA
>NZ_CBFHMV010000047.1:0-3838 GCF_965657075.1 Flavobacterium sp. | reverse complement strand
ATTCATTGAGGAAGATATTAACATGAAAGCATTGCTTTTGATAATGGTAAAAAACAAAAGTCTAGATATTATTAAAACAAAAAAAAACAGAAATAGAATTCTAGATGGTATTAAAGGTTTTCTCCCTACAATTAGCTTTAACAATGCGAAACAAAACCTTACAAATGACAATTTCAAAGAATTATTAAATTGCCTACCCAATAAAGAAAAACAAATTCTCAGTCTTAGTATTGATGGGTTCACCAATGCAGAAATAGGAGAACAATTCAACTTATCTGAAAAAACAATTGCGAATCTTTTGGCAATGGTTAGAAAAAAAGTAAAAAAATTATGGAATACGTTTATGGAGTAATTAGCAAAAAAATTACTTTTGGGAAAAATTTATAACTGAATCGTTTTAAACATACTATGACAAAAAACCAAAATATTAATTTAGAACTGCTGTTGCAATCACTAGAAGATGATTTCGACCCACAGGAACGTATGCGTATTTTGGAAATATTAAAAAAAACGAATCCTATAGACGATTCCTTACTGGGAGCAAAAATGGTGTTAGAAAAAAACAATTGGGATTATGAAGTCTTAAAATATACGTTCAGTAAAACAGAAGAAAGGATAGAAACAATAGCTCGCGCTACTAAAAAAACAAACAACAGTATCAATTATTTAAAATATGCCGCCGTATTGCTTCCTATAGGCTTTATTTTAGGCTATTTTATACATTTCACTTTAACCCATAACCAATCCATAGACCAGTTTTATAGTAAAGAAGAAGGCTTACCTCACTATATGGGAACAGAAAATGCAAATTTTGAAAATCTAATGGTGCTTTACCGCGACAATAAAATGAAAGCTGCATTTGGAGTGTCGGAAGAAATTCTAATAAAAAAACCGCAAAATGATACAGCTATCTACTTTCATGCAGTAATTGGTTATGAATTAAAAAACTTCAAAGTGGCTAAAGAGGGTTATATTAAAATAACTCAAAAAAAAGAAAGTGTATTTTATTATGATGCAGTTTATCGATTAGGTTTTACCTTAAAAAAACTAAATGAAGAGAATGCAGCACATCAACAATTTAGTACAATCTCAAAAGACCAAAACAACCCATATAATCAAAAAGCAAAAGAAGTTTTAGAGCAGATGAAGTGATTTTTTTACAAATAATCATAAATGTTTATAGGTATAGGCGTTTAGGTCGCCCAAATAAAAAATTAGAATTACCTTTGTTAAATGAGCGCAAGGGAAAAATTTATAGGAGTGAATTCAATTACATTTAATAAGCAATTTAAGGAAGATTTGGACTGTTACGAATACCTTTCTTCAATCAAATGGGAAAACGGATATTCTTGTAAAAAGTGTAATAATGACAAATATTATAAAGGCAAAAAACCATTTTCAAGAAGATGTTTAAAATGCAAATATGATGAAAGCCCAACTGCAAATACAATGTTTGAGAAACTTAAGTTTCCAATATTAATTGCATTTCATATTATTTTCAAAGTTAGTACTAAGAAAAAAGGAATGTCTTCTATGGAATTGAGTAATGAATTTGAATTGAGGCAAAAAACCTGTTGGACATTTAAACAAAAAGTGCAACAAGTAATGAAAAGCAGTCTTAAAAGCCCATTAACAGGGATTATTCACGCAGATGAGTTTGTCATAGGCGGACCAGAAGAAGGAAAAAAAGGAAGAAGTAAAGGAGCTAAAAAGTTAATAATTCTTGCATTGGAAATAGTAGAAGACGGAGTTGGCAGAGCCTATGCTGAGGTTATTGAAAATTCATCTGCAAAGGAGTTGGGTTCTTTTTTAAGAAAATATGTCTCAAAAGATGCAGAATTAATTACTGATAAATGGAAAGGATATGCACCATTGAAAAAGGAGTTTTTAAAACTAAAACAAGTAGCATCGGAAGATGGAAAAAACTTCAAAGAATTGCATATACATATTATGAATATCAAAGGCTGGTTGAGAGGAATTCATCATCATTGCAGCAAAGAACACATACAAGACTATCTAAATGAATATCATTTTAGATACAACAGAAGGTCAAATATGGGGTCAATCTTTGATGTGTTAATGAAAAAGATGGTGTTTTTTGAATAAAAGTCAATAAAATCAATAAATAACATGGGAGGTCTAAACGCCTATACCTATAAAAATAAATCCAAATCTCAAATTCCATCACCATCCTTGCCAATCCCTAATTAATGTTGACCGATTTCTATTAATTTATCATAATCAAAAATAGTAAAAATTGGTTTGGTTTTCATTTTATTTTTATACCAATTATTTTCAAATTCTACAGGAGTTTGTTTGCCAAGATTATTATGAGGTCTTTTATTATTATATTGATTTACAGCTCTTTCAAGTTGTGTTTTTAATTCCTCAATTGTTTTTGGTTTCCAGTAGTTTAAATATTCTTCTTTAATTGTTTTATTTATTCTTTCTGCATAAGCATTATCTTGAGCAGAAAGTGCCATACTTATTTCAGTACCATTTTCTTTCAATAGGTTTATATATTGCCCATAAATATATTGTCCTCCTCTATCGGAATGATGTATCATTGGGGCTTCATTGTTATTAAGTGCCATTTGTAAAGCGTTCATGTTTGCAGTTGCTCTCATGTGATTTGAAACTTCATATCCCACTATTTTTTTTGTGTAAACATCTATAATAAAAACCGCATAATAAAATTTTTCTCCTACAAAAATGTATGTTATATCGGATTGCCATATCATTGAAGGTGCATATACAGACATTGACTGGATTAAATTTGGATAATATACATTTGATGCAAAAGTAGTTCGTCTATAATTTTTATTTCTTTTAATTCTAAATCCTAATTCCATAAAAGCTTCAATAAAGCGATCTCTACCAATAAAATTTGGTTTTAAAGTATAATACATTTTTTCAATACCACAACCAGGATGTTCTGCTCTTAATTCTTCTGCTTCTATAAGCAAACAGTTCATTTTTTTGTCAAAATCAGATTGCCTTTTTTGATATTGATTTACCGCTTGTTTACTGATATTTAAAACCTTAAACAACTGATTTAAAGAAAATTTTATTTCTTTATTATGTTCTCTAAACCAATTGATTGTGAGGTGTTGTAATTTTTTTTTATATCTATCTTTAAATCATCTTTAGCTATATCAATCATTTTTTCCAAATAATCAATTTTAATTTGCTTTTGCCCTACGATTTGTTCTAGTTCCTTGACTTTAAGTTCTAGCTCCTTTAATTTTTCTATACTACTTTCTTTCATTTCAATAACCCTAAATCCTTTTTCGTTAAAGGTAGAAAATTTATAAATCCATCTATAAATAGAAACATTATTTATACCATAAAGTTTTTCTATTTGAAGAACACTTAATTTTCCGCTCTCATAAATAGAAACAATTTCCTTTTTAAATTCTTCCGAATAGCAGCGTTGTTTTCTAATTTGTTGTAAATTTGCTTTCATATAATTTGACTTTTGTGGTCAACTTATAGTAGTGATGGACACAATACAATAGTCTTTCATCTATTATCTATATTCTTTCATCTATTAAAACTATTATTTTGACCATTCAGCAATGCTGTCTTTGTTCATTTTTTCATAATCGCCATTTCCTGCTTTTGTTGCTAATACTAAAGATTCTTTTGCCGTAACAATTGCTCCTTTTTTATCTCCAGATTTTACTTGAATTAACGATTTTAAACGTAAATACCAAAAAGGAATATCTTGTCCTTTTGGTGAGTTTGAAATGGCACTATTTACCCAAGACAACGCTTGTGTCATATCACCATTTGTTTGGTAAAAATATTGAGCTGCCGAAAAATAATCACCTGCAGA
>NZ_CBFHMV010000046.1:0-4711 GCF_965657075.1 Flavobacterium sp. | reverse complement strand
AACAGAATTAATTCTGTTACGATTTAACTATATTTGAATTATTAACGAGTCAACCTTTTTTAGGACAACTCATTATTTTCCGTGATAAATAAAAGGTGCCCAATATTTGACTTCTCTACCATTAAATCCTTGTTTATTATAAGTTCCTTTTATAAAATCTCTTTTTACTTCGTTTACTGCTTTGTTATATTCCATTCCTAAATTGAACACTTTATTATATAAATTAGCTGTAAAAATATAAGAACCATAATCATTAACTGACCATAAAGTTGAGACTGTACTATTAGCACCAGCAGTCAACATGGCTTGATTTAAACCTGCAATTCCATCACCAGGCACAATTTTCCCTAATCCAGTTTGACAAGCGCTCAACATCATAAAATCAGTTTTAATGTTTAGTTTTTCCATTTCAGCTACTGTTAACATTCCGTCTTCATTGTCTTTTGGAGTTGCAAAAACACTAAAAGCAATACTACTCAAATCAAAAATATAAGGATGAACCATGGCATGACTTGACAAGTGAATGGCTTTATAATTTTTTAATTCACCAGCATTTGACATTCGCTTGAATTCATTTTCAGTCATTAAATCTCCCATTTTGGTATCACTATTTGGAATTTTTTCTCCAATATATTCCACTTCAGCTTTAGCACCTTCTAAATATTTCATAGGTTTTTTACTAAAAGTGGCAAAAGCATAATCTAAAGGTTTGTTTTCTTTTTGCAAGTCAATTACTTGATTTCTTAAACGATCAATATCTGCCAAACTATTTAAAGGCATTCCTTGACTTTGTAGTTGAGCATATTTTGCGTCTCCAAAAGCTAAAATATTTTTGGAATAGGTATTTGGTTTTCTATCTCTAATTGTTTTTAAAATTGTACCACTTGGAATATAAGCGATATCATATTTTTCAACCATGTAAATGGAATTCATATCCACTAAACTTTCAAAAGGAATCAGGTTTTGCATCCCATCTAAAGCGAAAATAATTTTCTTTTTATCTTTAAAATAAGGTTCTAGTTTGCTTAAATAATCTATGTAAAATGAGTTTGAAATCATACCAAAATCCATTTCATTGGTAAAGCGTTGGTCTAATTTCCCACCTTCTGATGGGTTTAAAAATTTTCTATATAATTCAATTAGTAGACTTACTTCTCCTTTTCTTAATTCGTTTGTTCCAGCTTCTTGAACAGAATTGTATTGAGTGTATTTTGGATTTCTATATTCTTTTTTAGCCATTTCATTTTCAATAGCACCTATGAGTTTGTTGTATTTAACATAAATATTCATAAGTGCTCCATGAGAGACTACATATCTTGTATTGAAAGATTCTTTGGTAATCACAGCTGCAATATAAGTTCCTTCTCTTGTGGAACCTCTTGTGACTTCTGTATAATATACAATTGCTTCATCTGGTTTTAAAGTTTGTTGTAATTGAGAAAGGGTTATTAATTTTTCATTTGGAATACTTAGTTTTGATACTAATGAATTCGCTTTTAAGCTTTCCATGATTGGAAATATTTTGTCAAATTGTTTCGTTTCCTGATAACAGGCCACTAAATGTCCACCAACATTTGAACTGAATCGAAGTAAAGCATTTCTATCTTTAGCATTGGCTTGATTTAAAATTTCTTTATACAATTTATTGCTTTTTTCTAAAAAAGGAATGGCTTCGTTGTATTTTCTGGAGCCAATTAGACTAAGTCCATCATTATATAATGCTAAATAATCTGAAGAATTGATATCATGATTTGTCTCAATTTTTTCTCCATTTAAAGCTTTAGCTCTATCTAAATTTTTCGTTATTTCATTCCCTAAATCTGTATTTTGATAATTTAGATTTTTAGAAATTGCTTCTGCTTTTTCAGCTAATTGAACTCCTTTTTCTTTTTCTCCAGATAAACTATAAGCTCTTGAAGTTTGTAGATAAGCATTTAAAAGTTCTTCTGTATTTGTTATTTTATTAAAAACGGATTCTACATTTTTAGCAACATCAAGTGCTTCTTTATATTTACCTTGTCCAAGTAGTGCAAACATTTTACGATTTAAAGGTTTTACATTCATTGAAGTGCTAAGGGATACTTTTGTTATGTCATCAAACATTATATTTGAGATTGAAATTTCAGCATCATATTGTTGTTGAATTTGATATACATCTACAAGTAAGCTATAGAATTTATAACGCATAAAAGTTGCGTTATTTGTATTTTTAAATTGAAAAAAAAGTTCCTCTAAAATAGTTTCTTTGTTAGACGCATCAATTGCATTATTGGCAACATAAAGTAGTAATTGACAATAATAGCTTGCTGGGAATGTATTATTTGCGACTCTATTTTTTAGCGCAAAAAGTTTCTTTGTTATTTCTGATGCATTAATTTCGGTCCTTTTTTTTGTTGGCAATTCATATAATGCTGCAGCTTCTTTTCCAAAAATTGTAGCATTTGTATCATAGTCAGCATTGTATTTGTTTTTAGATTTTGTTATTTCATCAATAGTAGGTTGATAGTCTGTTGCTCCTTTAAAACCATTGATTACATTGTTTATGTAACCGTTATTATATTCTTTGGTGGTTTCAGCCATACCAAAAAAACTAAAATCATTATAAACTTTATTTATGTTGTAAGTTTCTTTATTGTAAGCCATTGCAACTATATAAAAAAGGGCAAAATCATCATAAATAGGTTCTAATTCATAGGCTATTTTCAAATATTTTGCTGCTTCAGGGTATTTTCCACTAAATAAATAAGCCTTTCCAATAAGAGCATATAAATCAGGTTCTAAAAAATAATTATCAATAATTTGATTGCCTAAAGTAATTGTACTTTGATAATCTTTAGTGCTATAAGCGGCCTTGGCATTTTTATAGGATTGATTATTGGTAAGTGGAATACTGTTTTGTCCAAAAGATGAGACACAAAAGAGAAATAGAAGTTTAAAGTAAATTGATTTCATGAAAATATATTTTAAATGTATTTTCAAATATATTTTAAGTTGAAATTTTTATCAATAAGGCAATTGCCCTATTATTATCTGTTTAAATAGACTTTATTTAATTAAATCATAAAAGTATATTCTCTATCCAGAAAAAAATTTCTATATTTATTTTCAGAAATTAAATTTTACAAATACACAAAAATGAAACCTACTTTACTTAAAATCAGTACAATATTAATATCAATCTTTATATTTTCTTGTAATTCTCCCAAAGAAAATCAAGAAGAAGCTGTAAAAAATGTATTAAGTTTAACTTATCCTGAATTTTCAGCAACACCAACTCCAGAAGAGTTTAAAGAAAAAATAGCTCCAATTATAGATGTCATTAACGATGAAGTTTCAGACTTAATTCCAGTTGAAAAAAAAATAATTCTAACTAATGAAAAATCAGAAACACCAGTAACTGTTTGGTTTGCCAATGATAGTAAACCTGTAAAAATCAAAATGGGTGTTGCCGATAATAGCGGTGCATTTACCAAAAGTTTTGAATATTATTTTATTGATGGAAAAGTGTTTTTTGTAGATGCAAAGGCTACTAAATATATTTTTAGGAACGATTACTTAAAATTTTGGTTGGATGAAAATTACACTATTAATACAATAAAAGAAGCAGACTTTAATGCTAAAGAAAAAAATATAATTCAAAATGTGTTTTTAATGATTAGTGAAGCCGTTGTAAATCTTGAAGTTAAAAATATAGAAGATGACAAAAGCAACAATGATTTGCACGGAAAATGGCAAAGTTTAGATGATGCTAGTAGTGTAATAGTTTTTGAAGAAAATCGTAAAATAGAAATTTACAACGATAAAGAAATCGCTAATTCTATTTACATTCGCTCAAATAAATGTCAGAATAAATCGAATGTAACTAATGAAAAAGAAACTAATAAATACATTAGTGTGGAACAAGATGATTTGTGCTTCTACATTTTAAAACTTGATGAAACCTATTTAGAATTAAATCATTTGAGCACAGGAAATACGTTACGATTTAAAAGAATCAAATAAAATGAAGTAAAAATAAAAAAGTGTTGACTTAATAAATCAACACTTTTTTTATCTCTAAACTTCTAAAACACTATTTTCTGTTCCTCCAAAATCATTCCATTTGAAACTATCTGCTTGTTCTTCATTGATAAATTCTCCGTCAACAATATATTTAAATTCGTAAGCAGCATCTTTTGGGACATCTAAAACAGATTTAAATGTTCCACTTTTTAATTTTGACATTGCCCCTTCAGTTGGATTCCAGTTGTTAAAATCACCCACAACCGCAACTTCTTTTGCCTCTTTATTCTCTACAGAAAAAGTAACTTTACAAACCGGTTTTGTCTTTACAAATTGTTTTTTAATCGCCATAACTATTTCATTTTTAAAATAATACACCAAAATTAAAGTGAATTTATTTAAATTTCAAATCTATGAATACGAATTATTAAATAAAAAATAATACGCTACATTATTATCATAAATTCATTTTTACACATTAATTATTGCATATAAAATTCAGAAAACGTTGTAAATTTTGTTGAATTTTGATTCTGTTTTACTCAAAAAAAAATATTAATCATTTTATTTTCTTCAATTTAATTCAAAATCAACACATTAAATAAAAAAGTCCTCATTTACGAGGACTTCTTTTTATAGTGTCTTGTCCTGAAAAAAGTTGACTAAATATTAAATAATATGTCAACAAAAAAGAAAATTTCAAAAATTC
>NZ_CBFHMV010000045.1:0-4854 GCF_965657075.1 Flavobacterium sp. | reverse complement strand
TGCAAAAACGTTTTTGCAAGTGTTTAATTAATTAATTTTGTTTAATAATCTGTATCGATTATTTAGGACTAGTCATTTATTAAGTATTTCTTTAGAGGGAATCATGCATTGGTCTTTTTTACCGTACCATTTGTATCTGTTTTTGGCAATAAAATCATAAACGCTGTCGGTTAATGCAATTGGTAAATAGGTAAATAAACTTAAAAAATTATATATTCCACCCATGTCTTTAGCAATTTTTAAGGCAGCTTGCGATTTATAATAATAGGCATTACCTGGAAGGTATAAAATTATTGAATCTGTTTTGTTGTGATTAATTCCAATGTGTTTTATTATTTTTTCACCTAGCTCAGATTGTAAAGCTACAAATCTAAAAACATCATTTTTATCATTTTTTAATATAAGTTGTACTGATTTATCACATAAATTGCAAACCCCATCAAAAAGGATTATTTTTTTATTTGCTGGTAAATCTTCTATATTTTGAATTTGATTCATTTAATCGATTATTTTATTAGATATTTAGATTATTGGATAATTAGATATTTTGATATTTACTTTATAACTATCTTAGAGACTTCTAAAATTCTAGCAACCTGAAAATCTAATACTCTATGCAGGTTGTACATATTCCAACTCACTTAAACTAACTTTTGAAGTGAAAACACCATAATTCACTGTTGCTTTTGTCTTTTCAATTACGTCAATGGTGCCAATAGCTCTTCCTTCTTTCATGCGAACTCGATCACCCACTTTTAAAACAACTTGTGGTTTATTTTCTTCTTCTTGTTTGGCTTTTATTTTCTTCTCTTTCTTTTCAACTCTTATCTTTTCTACTTTGACTTCAACCTCTTTGATGATTTCTTTCTTAACTATTTCTGCCGCTTTTTTCTCTTTAGCACTAGCTTTTTTTCGTTTTGAATTTTCTATTTCAACTAGTTTTAAAAAGTCACCAATTAAAGTCTTTTTGTCCTTGTTATTGAAGTATTTATCTGCAATATCATCAATTTTTTGACCCATATAAATCAAACGTTGGTTGGCATCATATAATTCTTGATAGCGCTCTAATTTATCTTGAATTTTAGCGTTAATACTTTCCATTTTCTTACTTTCTTCGCGAGCTTTGGATTCTTCTTCTTTTAATGTATTAGAAGTTTTTTCCAATTTTGAACGCTCTTTTTGTAAAGTCGCTATGGTTTTGTCAAAACGAACTTTGCCTTTTTCGATTTTCTTTTTGGCACGATTAATTAATCCAAACGGAATGCCATTTTTTTGTGCCACTTCAAATGTAAATGAACTTCCAGCTTGACCCAAATGCAATTTATATAAAGGTTCCAACGACTTTTCATCAAAAAGCATGTTTGCATTGGTTGCAAAAGGGAGTTCGTTGGCTAGTATCTTCAAATTGGTGTAATGTGTAGTGATGATTCCGAAAGCTTCTCTGTGATAAAACTCTTCTAAAAAGGTTTCAGCTAAAGCTCCTCCTAACTCTGGATCAGAACCTGTTCCAAATTCATCAATCAAGAACAATGTTTTATCATTGCATTTCTTTAAGAATTGATTCATATTCTTAAGACGATAACTATACGTACTTAAGTGATTTTCAATAGATTGATTGTCTCCAATATCGGTTAAAATTCTATCAAACAAGAAGGTTTTACTTCTTTCATGTACAGGAATTAACATGCCACTTTGCAACATCAATTGTAGTAAACCAATTGTTTTTAAGGAAATCGTTTTTCCACCAGCATTTGGACCAGAAATTACAATGATACGGTTATTACTTTCTAGTTCAATAGTTTGCGGAAATGTAACTTGATTTTTGGCTTTATTATTTAAATATAAAATCGGATGATATGCTTCACGGAAAAACAAATGCTTTTCTTCGGTAATTTCAGGTAGAATGGCATTCAATTTATTAGCATATTTGGCTTTTGCAGCAATGACATCAATATCACTTAAAAAGTCCTGATATTGAAATAATAAATTGGTAAACGGACGAATTTCCCAACTTAATTTTTTAAGAATACGTTGAATTTCTTCGCGTTCTTCGTAGGCCAAATTGCTCAATTCTCTTGAATATCTTAAAGTCGCTTCAGGTTCAATGTAGGCAATACTTCCTGTTTTGGAACTTCCTAAAATAGAACCTTTAACTTTTTTGCGATACATGGCTAACACGGCTAAAACTCTACGATTTTCAACTACTGTTTCACGAATATCATCCAAATAACCCAGAGCATTGTATTGACTTAAAGCCATTCCGAAACTCTGATTTACTTTTCCTCTGACCAAATTGATATCACGACGAATGTTAACCAAATCTGGTGAGGCATTGTCTTTAATTTCACCATATTTGTCGACTACTTCATCAATTTTTTGAACTATATATTTAGTATATTCAACACGTGATGCTTTTTGATTCAACTTGGGATAATAATCTTCAAACTTTAGAAAGAATTTCAATAAGAAGTTCGTAGTTTCTGATAGTTGGGCTATTTTTCTAAACGTTGCGACTTCCAAAAAACTGTCTTCAATTTGAAGAAATTTAATATCTTTTGTAATGTTTTCAAAACCATGATTTGGAATGGTATTGTTATTACTGAAAGAAGCAACATATTCGGACGTTTGTAACAAGTTGTCCATCAAAGTTTCTTTGTCTTTGAAGGGCGTTATTTCTAAGGCTTTTTGCATCCCAATTTCGGTGTTGCATTTCTCTGAAATGGTTTCCAAAATGGTTGTAAATTCTAAGTCTTGAAGGGTTTTATTGCTTATTGAAATCATTGTTTTATTTGCGAAAGTTCAAAGTTACAAAGTTTCAAATGTAATTTATTCTAAAATTCATATTTTTGGTAAAATTTAAGTAATGTTAATCGATATTTCTCCTTCTTGGCAAGAAAAACTTCAAAGCGAGTTTGATAAGCCCTATTTCAAAACATTAATGCTTCAAGTGACCGAAGAATATCAAGAACATACTTGTTTTCCACCAAAAGAATTGATTTTTAATGCTTTCAATTCCTGTTCGTTTGAAGATGTCAAAGTAGTAATCATTGGTCAAGATCCTTATCATGGTGAAGGAGAAGCAAATGGATTGTCTTTTTCGGTGCATAATGATGTAAAAATTCCACCATCTTTAAGAAACATTTACAGGGAAATTGCTTCTGATTTAGATTCGGTTTTTATGCCAAATAACGGCAATTTACAACATTGGGCTGCCCAAGGTGTTTTATTATTGAATGCCTCTTTAACGGTTAGAAAAGATAGTCCCAATAGTCACAAACATTTGAAATGGAATGTTTTTACAGATGAAGTAATACGATTGATTTCAGAAGAAAAAGAGCATGTGGTTTTTTTACTTTGGGGTGCTTTTGCTCATAAAAAAGGAGCTAAGATTGACTCAACCAAACATTTAGTGTTAACGAGTGGACATCCTTCCCCTATGAGTGCCAATCAAGGTAAATGGTTTGGAAATAAGCATTTTAGTCAAACTAATGAGTATTTAAAGCAAATAGGTAAGAAGCCAATTGAATGGTTTTAATATCACTGTTGCTATAAAACAAGTAGAAATCAGTTGAAACTAATCCAAAGTCAATTGTCCTAAAATTTCTTCACTCATAAAAGGTCCTCCAGGATAACGTGCTGTATAATCCAGGTTTAACCAAATTTGACCTCTTTCATCAATATGGTAATGAATTTGTTTGTCAGCACTTTCTTTTACAAACAGTTTGTCTTTGATCAATAGGATAGCCATTTCAAGTTCGGCATTATTGCCAATTAGCATTTCGGGATAAATATGTCCACCCGTATGAATTAACCTTGGTGTACCTCCAATAGCCCTTATACTTGCTGCCATAAGAATAGCATGGTCATCACAATCTCCTGAAAAGTGCTCTAATGTTTCGCTAGCTTTGGCAATATACTCACGTCCTTTTGGGTCATTTACGTAATTAAATCTGGTTTTTATTTCTTTAAACACCGCAAAACACTGTACTAATTTTCTGTTTTTTTCATTGGTTTTAAAGTCAGAAAAATGTTTTGTAGTGGCATAAAGTGCAAAGTTTCTCACTTTTGGATTGGTAAATTCTATAGCTTTTAAAACTCTGGTTTTGTTGGGAAAAGGCAATAATTTAGAAACAATAATATCTTGTGGATTAGGGTTTTGTTGCATGGCAAAAATCATGGCTCTGTAGTCTTCAAAAACCCGATTGAAACCATAATTTCCTACCAATGTTCCATAAATTAAGGAAAATAAATATAGTAAAATACTAATTAAAGTAATCCTTTTTAAAGCATTCAAAATCAATTGAATAATTGTGATTAAAATAACAAAAATTAGAATTCTATCGGTTTGATAAGGCCAATTTAAATCCATTAAGTTTTGATGAATGATGATGAATAAAGGTATGGCAATTAGAACATTTAAAACAAAAATAATAATAGCATCCCACGGCTTTTTCAAGTGAAGGTAAGGTCGTAATTGTTTATAAAAATGCTTTATTTTTTCTATCATACTTTTAAAAAGTAAAGCTACAACGCTTTAACAATTTCAGCAAAAGTACCTTTTTTATCTATAATTTTAAGGTCAAACAATTGATTTTGAATTTTGTTTAACGTTTCCACTTCTAAATTCTTTTGTGACCAATAGGTAATAGACAACCATTCTTGAATATCTTCTAATTTTTGATTGTATTTGGAAGCTAAAGTTTTGTCGATACTCGGAATCATTTTGAATTCCTGAGTAGTTAGATTGATTATTTCTAGAATTTGAGCAATAGATTTTGGTTGTTGTTCCAAGACTTCATTTCTGACTGCAATTACAAAACAGGGCCATGGAGTAGGGCAATCTGCAATTCGTCT
>NZ_CBFHMV010000044.1:0-5623 GCF_965657075.1 Flavobacterium sp. | reverse complement strand
GAGAGTAGCTTCTCCCTTTATGTCAGAATCTAAATCATCTCTTAATATGTATAGGGTTATTGATCCTGATATCTGGGTTAAACTTTGTGTTCGTGTTCAAGGAGCTAATTTTGCAGCAACTTATGGGAAACAATTAAACTATCATAGTTTTAAGTTACCTGAAGGTCATACATGGAAATCTTTCACTAAATTTCTATTGGATACTTTGCCTGACGAGGTGTCTGAAAATTTTAGAATGCGTTTTGCTCAATCTATTAAGTATTGGTCAAGAGTAGGGCGCGGAGTCTCAGACGAACTAATTAAAGACCTTAAAAAAAATAATATAAAATTTACGATTGGAGAAAAAACTAAGCATGGAAATAAAGACAAATATTGTGTAAAAATGTTACCTCCTGATCACTTAGATATGCTGAAAGCCCACAATAGTGAGGTAACTTCATGGAAACGGTTTGCTATGACTATTCTAAAAAATGACCACACCTGTAAGTATATGGGGTTATCTCCAACACAAGAGCAAGCAAAAAGACAAAGACAAATAATGGAAAAGTATAAAAACATTTAATTAAACAACAAAACGGATATGAAAATTGTAAGAACAAAAGAATTAGAAGAAACAAAAAGAGATGTTCTTTTTACGGGAGGGAACTCTATAAGACTTGTTATCGAAAAGGATAAAATGGGTTTTGGAATTTGTAAAACATATGTTCCGAAGGGCGGTCCTCATCACTGGCATTATAAAAATCATTTAGAGGCTTGCTATTGTGTAAGAGGGCATGGGTATTTAAGTAATATTGAAACTGGAGAGAAAATATTAATAAGCCCAGACACAACTTATTTATTAGATAAAAATGATGATCATACTTTTGAGGCTTTAACAGACGTCGTATTGATTTCTGTATTTAATCCACCATTGATAGGTAATGAAAAACATGATGAAAACGGAAACTACATTTAATATGAACGATAAAATAAAACACCTTATCAATCAAATTGAGGAAGAGGTTAATAAGATTCAAGATATTGATGAAAAGATAGATCTTTTCAACAATATGAAGCTAGAGCTTAAAAGGTTTAGCCCAATGAAAAATCATCCTTCTGATTTTATTGTATGGAAAAGATCGGAAGAGATTGAAACCCAAAAAATAAATCCAAACTCAATAGCTCCTCCAGAAATGGAACTTCTTTATGAATCAATTAAAAATGATGGATATACAATGCCAGTTGTTGCATTCACTCAAGAAGATGGTGTTATAAGAATTGTTGATGGTTTCCATAGAAGGCAAATAGAAAGAATACATGATGATATTAGTGAATCAACATATTCAAGAATACCAGTTTCTTTTATTAGAAAATCTCAAGAACACGAATCCGATAGGATGGCTTCAACTATTAGGCATAATAGAGCAAGAGGGAGTCATAATATAGAGCTAATGAGCACTATTGTAAGTGAATTAGTTGAGATGGGGAAGGGTGATGCCTGGATATGTAAACACATAGGAATGTCTGCTGATGAATTGTTGAGATTAAAGCAGATAACTGGTTTAGCTAGTTTATTTACAAACAAATCATTTAGCCAAGCATGGGAGCCAGCGGAAGAATAAGACAAATATTTCATCCTTATACAAAATGGGAATGTTTTAAAAATGGCATGTGGGATGATGTAGTAGGCAAAGAAGCTGAAAAAATTTTACCATTGGCTATAAAGTTTACTGGTAATAATGTTATTTATGGGGAATCTATGAGAAAAGTAATTTATAAATGGTTTTTTTCCTGTGAAACATTTTTATCCGATAAACACATAAACAGAAAAGCGTGGTTAGGTCACGCAGCATGTTCTTTAGAGCATAATTTGCCTGAAAATATTGTAAGGATGGCATGGAAAAAATTAACAGATGATCAAAGGAATTTAGCAAATAAAGAAGCTGAAAAATATATAAAAGAATGGGAAAAAAATTATTTATTTAAAAAATTATCAACTCAATTAGATTTCTTTGATGAAAACAGAAATAAATAAGTATATAAAAAACTGGGAGAAAAGAGTTTATGCAAAGGGCATTCCAGATGAAATCCCATACTCTATTAATAAAAAGACAAATCAACCGTCATATAAAAAAATAGTTATATCAATTTTAAAAAATCATTTAAATGATTTAGGTATTCATGGTAAAAAATCAAAATTTTACCATGAATTAAAAAAAATAGAATTAATTAAAAACGGAAAAATAAAAGTTATACAAAAAACAATATTTTAATATGAAAAGATTTATTATATTAGGTATTTTAATATCAAAAACAAATATTTTAATACTATGAAAACATTTGAAGAATTACAGGAAAAAGTATTGATTTGGGCTATGGAAAAAGACATTTTGGCCAATGGAAACCATCCCAAACAGTTGATGAAAGTTTTTGAAGAGTTGGGGGAATTATCCGGGGCTATCCTGAAACGTAACAGAATAGAGGAAGAGGACGCATTTGGGGACCTCATGGTGACAGTTATTATATTAGCTTGTCAAAGAGACATTGATCTAATGGTAGAGCTTAAAAACGCTTACAACACCATTAAGGATCGAGTTGGAAAAACAGTAGACGGAACATTTATAAAGGAAAATTAATCATGGAAAATCAGAAAATATATTGCGGATCAGGAAAAACTAGATCGGGCCAATTTGGGGACTTTCAGGCGGTATCAATCTGTTTAGACGACATACCGTCTGAGCATATCACTAACCATAAAAATGGAAAAAGATACGCTAAAATAACGATATCAAAAAAGAAAGAGACTGATCAGTTTGGTAACGATTTAAGCGTTATGGTAGACACTTGGAAGCCAGACCCTAGTAAGACTAGCCAACCGCAAGCGATGCAGTCAGCACCACAGCAAGCACCTCCACAGGAACCAGAAGGAGACCTACCATTCTAATGGCTAAGGCTAAACCAAAGCACGACTATTCACTCAATTACCGGGTAAGGAATCACTCCGGTAATTGGGGCGAATGGATCGGAAAAGGATTTGGGGAATGGATTGGTTTGGATCAATTGCAAAATCAGATTAAGATGCTAGCAAGATCCCACTCAAGAGATATTGAAATAGAATTTCTAAAAGATGGGAAGCTACTAGATTTTAACGGAAATGAAACAGGAAAAACAATAATATACGAACGGACATGATAAATAAAGAACTGATGGAGAAAGCCGTAAAGGTTCACTTCGCAATTGTAAACGGTTTTAATTGCTCTTTGGAGCTGGAAGAATACACTACTGTGGCTTTTGATTTCTACACCTACCTAACCGGTGGGGGGTTATCTTATGAGATGGAAGAAATTTTGAAACGTAAAAGATATCAGAATAAAATGGTATTAATTAAGAGGTATTACGAAAATAATCGATAGATGAAAAAGCTAAATAGAAAGGATTGGGAGTTGATACTTGTTCTAAGTATTTCGTTTGTAATTTGGTCCTATTTGATGTATCAAATGATAATAGAAAAAGTTTGGAGTTGGTGACATTGAACTTGAAAATATTTTACAACTTCAATATAATTCTCCAAACTATCCAAATCAAAAATAATATCATGCCAATCCAAGCCAGCCACATAAAAGTGACTGGTTTTTTTTCGATAATTTTATCAGTTTGTTTAGCATTTGAATAAAAATCTGAATTGATTTGATTATGATTAATTAATAAGGTAGTATCTATTTTTTCAGTTTCAGATTCGGTTGATATTTCGTTATTGATAACAATTGATTCAGCTTCACCTTCAAATTTGCCATCAAAGAAAGTAAAGTTACCTTTAGGAATTATGATTGTATTTCCTATTTGAACTTCTTTCAATTTGCTTATCTCGGTTATTGATCGATTTGATTCGATATGATTTGATTCTTGGATCCTTTCGATAGTTTCTATTTCAGTAATAGAAGTATCCTTTTTCACCTTACAAGAAAACAATATCAGTATTAGTATAATTGCGTACTTTCTCATACGTTAATTGGATTTTTTTATGTTTAGGTCCGTTAAATCATTCAATCATTTAAAATAAAGGTCAGATTCAGCACTACGCCGCCGCCTTAATCCATTTTCAAATGCAGACCCTTTATTAACCCATCTCAAAAACTCGCTTGCAATACTTGGATCATTTGGGTTAATATTTATTTTTCTCAGCAAAGTTGATCCTCTGAAGTTAGCCAACCCTACATTATAAGCAAAAGATACTAATGCGCTGAATTGGTTTTGAGTCAAAGTGACCTTCAAAGAATTTCTAACTCCAGATTCAAATTTAGCCAGTATAACCTCGAATAATCTATCTGCTTGCAATTGCGTTATTTTATCGCCCTCTTTGACCTTTGAGCCGTCCGCATAGAATGTATTGCCCCATGCTATTGTCCATACTTTCGCAGGGCATAGATATGCTTTTAGCCTGCATTTCTCAAATTCATGTAATATCTTAATCCCTTCTTGGTTTGTTTTCATAGCAATGGAAATCTAACTGAATCAATTTGTTTTAAATAGTTATCTCCCGACCTCATTACGTCGATTGTTAAAATACGGCCCCCTACTGGTTTTGGAGGTGCTGCTCTCTCAATGTGCCAACCTTTAGACCCGTCACCGTATTCTTCTTTATAAGTACCTGTAATCATTTGATGAATTTCTTTTAGTTTCTGTTCGTGAATACGTTTTCCGGGGTTATATTCAAAAGTATCTCTGACGTCGTTACGCGCGTAATTCTCATGGATATGACCAAGCGCGAAAATATCCATACCCTCGTACATTTCCAAGGCTCTAGTTAGGTTTATAGCGCCCTTATTCACTATACCTCCACCTCCGGAGCCGTGAAAGTATTTCATTCGAGAACTGAAAAACCCATTTGCTCGATTTGGCATTTTGTAAACTAAATTAACCCATCCTCCATAACCTCCCGTTTGAATTTCTGTTTTATTTTGATAGTTCATGATATCCACGAACCTTTGCAAAATATCAGTTTCTTGGTACTTGATAATAGACGTTTCATGATTCCCGTAACCGATGACGGTAAACAATTCAGCGTATGGGCTAAACCATTCAACGGCCGTTTCTACAATTGAATCGAGATACTTTGAATTATTGTGAATTTGCCTAATGTCAGATTTGCTACCTCTTTTATCTCCCTTGCCTTGCATGAGACAAAAGAAGTCACCGTTTACGAATACTTTGATTTTTTCTTTTTTGCAATAATCGAGATGCTTTTTTAATAGTACCCAGTCGCATTTTGGGTTATCCCAATGAAGATCAGATAAAATTGCCAATCGTTTATTACTACCCAAATCAATTTGGTGAGTATTAGATGTTATCTTTTTTGTTGCGGTCATAAAATAAAAAAGGGATTTTACTCCCTGTTAATTTAAATGTCTGAATCTTCAAATCTCTTAATAACTTTTCTTTCAATTATTTCCGCCAGCTTTTCGGCCATGGTGAAAATATATGGCTTTTTCCCAAATCGTTTTTCTAAGTTTTCCCCTATTGATATGTATTCTCGGAAACCAAGAATTAGAAAAATGAAATTACGTGTAAATCCTATGGTGTGCCTGCTTTGAGTTATTAAAAAACTTCCTGAATCTGGAAGAGATTTATTAATTTCAAATATTAG
>NZ_CBFHMV010000043.1:0-5873 GCF_965657075.1 Flavobacterium sp. | reverse complement strand
TACTTCTTGTGGAGCCAATTTAAGTGAAACTACTTCTAATATTTATGCTGCGGGTGTTGTTGGAGCTAGTACATATGAATTTGAAGTTACGTATAATGGAACAGTTTATACAACGGTTATCTCTAATGACTCTAAATTTAGATTGTCAGAAGTAGATGGATTACCTCTAGTTTTTGGAGGTGAATATAGTATTCGTGTTAGAATTCATAGTAATGCTCAACAAGGTTCTTATGGTAATCCTTGTAGTGTGTATACTCCTTCCATTCCTAATGCTAAAATTATATTATGTGGAACAACCATTACTTATAATGATGTTGTGTATGCTAATGAAATAGCAAATGCAACGGCATATAAATTTAATATTTATGATGCTACAGGAACAACTTTACTTGCAACAATGGAAAACGCATATAATTACTTTGATTTTACTCAAATGAGTTACTCATTTAATACTACTTACCAAGTAACTGTTACAATAAAAATAGGAACTCAGTATGGAGAAGAAAGTTCAAATTGTAGTATAACAATCGGGCCAGATCCAGGTGCTAGTGCAAAACAAGAAGCTGGATCAGAAAATACTAAATCGTCAGTAACATCACTAATGACTGCCTACCCTAACCCGTTTAAAACATCATTTAACATTAGCCCATTAGAAGGTGAAACAGACAATTTGTCTTATCAAGTATACGATGCAACTGGAAAAATAATAGAAAGTAACTCATTAAAAGCTAACGAATTATCAAGTCTGGAAATAGGAAATTATTATCCTACAGGAATGTATTTGGTTGTAGCACGTCAGGGAGAACAAACACAAACTTTTAAAATGATTAAACAATAAAATAAATCATTGTTTGGAATAACTAATAACTCCTCAATTTTTCATTGAGGAGTTGTTTAATGATATTTAAATGTAAATAAATCCAAAGCTTTTTTATTTGAAAATATAAAACTAAAAGAGTGAAATAAATGACAAAAAACATTTTAAAAAATATCAACAACACTTATTATCAATAACTAACCACTTATTACTTTTTTTTAATCTTTAGGTTTTAAAAAAAATACCTTTGTTATACATAAACTACTTCACACGTATTTATTATTCAAAAC
Organism: Flavobacterium sp.; assembly: GCF_965657075.1. Taxonomy (GTDB): domain Bacteria; phylum Bacteroidota; class Bacteroidia; order Flavobacteriales; family Flavobacteriaceae; genus Flavobacterium. The sequence continues at coordinate 4,766 of NZ_CBFHMV010000043.1, read as the reverse complement.
TGAAAAAATCATATGAAAAAATACTATAAATTAGTACTACTACTACTCTTATTTACCCAAAATTTACTATACTCACAAACTACATACACAAGCATCGCATCTGGAGATTGGAATAGTTCCTCAACATGGTCTCCAAGTGGAATTCCAACTGTAAATGATGATGTTAACATTGGTAATCATACTATTACAGTTTCAACTGACGCATTTTGCAACAGTTTAACTACAAATCCAGGAAGTGACAGTGGAATATCATCAATAACGGTAAATGCATCCATAAAATTAACAGTTTCTGATTACATCTATGTTGTATCAACTAACTCAAACAATAATAGTACCTATTTGAATGGTTATGGAATAATTGAAGTCAATGATATTTATGTAGGCGATATACTTACTGTGACATTATTTGACAAGCAAACAACTTTGTATGTTGAAAATATGGAAAAAATTATTGTAAACAACGATATTAATTTTAGCACCAGCATTACTTCTGTATTATCAACAATATCAACAAATCCTGCTAGACTAAGACACATATCAGGAACCATTGAACTTTATGGGCAATTAGTTTCTAATATACAATCTAGTACAACTTTTACAAATTTGGGGTATCAAACTGATAATGTAAATCAAGGAGAGAGTAAAATAGTGCTTAAAAATGCTTCACCATTAATTGCTTCTTCAGGTGGTGATGCACCTAATTTTTCAAAAGGAACAGTTGAATTTAATTCTATTGCAACTACTTTATATGACTTGCCTTTTTTGAAATATAAAAATTTAATTTTAAATTCACCAAGAACATTTAGAACCACAAATAATGCTACTACAATAGCTGAAGGCGGAAGTTTATATCTTTCTCAAGGTATCATGTCTGGGTTAGCCTCTGGACCAACAGTAAGATATTTAACTTATGAAGACAACACGACAATTTATATAGCTGATGGAAGTTTTTTAGATGGAAATGGATCGAGGCCAAGAATGTCAAATACTGCAAACACATATAATGTTGTTTATTTACAAACTAGCGGATCTGGAGTTAAACAATCAGGTAGAGAATTAACACCTGTTTCTTCAGGATTAAATCCTATTAAAAGTTTGACAATCGAAAATACAAACGGAGTAAGTATAAATACTGATATCAAACCTGAGAATTTAATTGTTTCCGCAAGTTGCTCTGTTACAGGTGTTGGTAAAATAGAAGTTTCAAAATTATTTGATGTGCCTAGTTCGTCTGTTGTGAATTTAACCGATGGGCAAATAACATTAATTTCTGATGTTTCTAACACAGCCAGAGTAGCAAAATTATTAAATAATCCAACCATTACTGGAAAAGTTAATGTACAGCGTTATCTTCCAAATAACAGAAGGAATTGGAGGTTATTAACAGCCCCTGTGAAAGGAAACTCAAATAATTCCGTATATAATAATTGGCAAAACAATGGTATTTATGTAGAATTATCAAATACAGGTATGGAGATTTGGGGGCCAACTGGAGACATGTCTTTTGATGTAGATGGAAATACCATCCCTGGAAATGGATTGATTAATATTATAAATTCAAGTTACAACCTTAGAAAATATAACAACACTTCTGGCTCGTGGGCAAATGTCACTAATACCTTAAATGAACCATTATTTAGTGATTCAATAAATCATGGTTTTCTAATATTTGCTCCACATTCGTTTTTAAATGGAACCGATTATTCTGGTGGTTATATTCCAAATCAATCAAATTTAACAGTTACTGCAGCTGGAGATTTAATTACTGGAACTATTACCTACAGCGGAATAACTCCGAATAAATATTATCTTATAGGTAATCCTTACGCAAGTCCAATTAATTTTGAAACTATTTTAGCAGAACCTGGTAATGAAGGTGTAAATAAAATATGGGTGATTGATCCAACAATTGGTAGTTTGGGTGGATATGTAGTTTGGGATACAGTTACTGGATATAGTAATGATGGTGCTCCTAGTTTTAACGGTTCTACTATATTGCAGTCTGGAGAAGCTTTTTTTGTTATTGCTGCTTCAGCTGAAACTTCATTAACTATAAAAGAATCCCATAAAAGTGATGTAGTTACTAATACAACTTTAAACAAAACAACCGAAAATCAAACTAATACTTCAGCCGATTTATTTAGAATCCTTTTAGAAAAAGAAGTATCTGGAACTTATGTAAACATGGATGGCTGTGTGGCTGCTTTTTATTCGGGTGGATCTAATGCAATAGATGGAAATGATGGAATGAAACTTGCCAATCCAAGTGAAAATTTATCTTTATTGAATGGTAATTTTTCATTATCAGTTGAACACAGAGCTCCAATACAAAACAATGATTATTTAACGTTACGTTTAACACAAGCAATAATTGGGAGCAACTATAAACTAAAACTATACACTGAGAACTTTAATTATGTTGGCTATGCTTACTTGCAAGATTTATTCACTGGAACTACAACGGAATTACCAATTGATGGTTCTGTATTTGAATATCCATTTCAAATAACAAGTAATTCACTCAGTACGGGAAATAGATTTAAAATCGTGTTTCAATCCACCATGCTAAACAACGAAAATTTAGTAGAAAACCATTTTAGTATTTATCCAAATCCAGCTAAAAGTCAAGAAAACATAACACTACTTTTCAATTCAGAAACTACTAATTCTACTTATGATTATAAAATTTACAATAATTTAGGTCAGTTGATACAATTTGATGCATTAGACAAACAAAACAATACAGGAACTATTTTACTTAATAGTAAATTAACTACCGGAATGTATTTTATTCAATTACATGATTTAAGTAACAATCAAAAATTTACTCAATCATTAATTATTAAATAATCAACTATTATGTTTTCAAAAAAAATACTATATCTTTATCTATTACTTTTTTCACTCATCACTTTTGCGCAATGGACACCACCAGTGGATCCTGGTTTTGGTGGAGGAACTGGTGACCCTGCAACAGAACCATTAGCATCTCCAATTGATGAAATGATAATTCCCTTAGTAATTATTGCAATTATAGTTTCATTTCTTACCATAAATAAAAAAAAGAAACATTTAAGTTAAGAGTTTAGTTACTTTGTATTTTGACAAATACTTACAAATTGCTACATTTCTAAAACAAAATTAATTAAACACTTACAAAAAATGTAAGTGTTTTTTCTTTTATGAGTAATCATGAATATTATTTTTGTATATGATTTAAATAAAAACACTTTTATAAGTTCTTATTTTCGATTGAATTTTAGTAAGATTTCGCAATGTTATGATCATGCAGTCAACGGAAGATATACAATAAAATTCATCAAAATCAATCTCAACAAAATAGATGAATTGAATGCAACTTCATAAAAAAACAATTTACAATTTGAAATTTTCAAAATTAATTGCTTTCGACATAAGTTGAAATTTGTACATAATGCAAAAATATTAAAATTACCTCTACCCTTTCATTTCATCTTAGTATATTAAATTAAATCTATCCATAACTAACTAAAAAAATTGATGCTATAGATTACGATTCCCCATATCGTTAATTCGTTTTATTCTGTAACCTTAATAAGCTAATGTACTTATTTTCAGATATTAAACAAAAAAATATCCTTTTCTATCTTAATTCTTTTTAAAGTAAAATCTCCATCGATTTGACAAGTAGCAATTTTTTCATCTTGTGGAGCTAAACTTTTATCAATTACCAATAAATCACCATCTAATATACCTGCATTTTTTATTGAATAACCCGTTTTACCATTTCAAAAAACATCTTGTTTAAATCAATTGATATTTCAATAAAATCATCAGCTGGAAAAGGAGATCATAAACTAGTTCCAACATCAACAAAAGTTAAATCTATTAAGGTTGAATAATATGGAGTGTAAAATTCAAATATTTTGGTTGTATATAAACTTCTTTACTTAATCATAACACAAAATTAAGTAAGTATTGCATTAGAAGATTTAAATACTGAAAGAATAGTTATTAACGAAATAAAACACGTAAAGAATTGATGCCAGAAATACTTGGATACCTATAGCTATCTGCAAAAGCTAGAAGGGATTTTGTGCAGATTAAAGAGATAATTTATTTTAATAATAAAGGGTAAACGTTTAAGTAATTAGAAGTATAAAACACACCCTTTTATAATAAAATCCGATACTAGTAGACAATCGTATATTATACAATTGTCCACTAAATTACATCTTCGTAATATGAAAGATAAAAAGAAAAAGTTTGAATAAAGAGTTATAGAATTTAGATTATCGAAAGAATATTCTCAATAAAAATTAGCTGAAATTTCGGATTTAGATAGAAGTAACATGCGAGGTATTGAAGCTGGTAAAAGAAATGAATCTCTAGATGTAGAAGAAAAAATAGGGAAAACATTTACTATTTAAATCTCTGAACTTTTATATAAACTCAAAGAACAATACTTACTTATGACAATAAATCCATTAATTGATGAGTTAAAAAGTTTGGAGATCATGCAAAACTCCGTATAATTAAATCGTAAAGAATTGATTTTTATGTGAACTATGGTGAACTTTTTCAATTAAATGTGTACCTTTTAACGTACCCATTTCCCTTTATTTACCATAGACAAACTGGATATACTAATTTAGCTTCCAGTTAAAGTTAAGAATAAAATCTTATTTTTAACATATGAAACGAGAAAGAAAAATTTATGATCCAGCTTTTAAGACTAAAGCAGTCCAATTAAGTAATGAAAGAGCTAATATTTCAGAACTGGCTAG
>NZ_CBFHMV010000042.1:0-6148 GCF_965657075.1 Flavobacterium sp. | reverse complement strand
TGAATTATCAGCCGATATTTTATCTTCTAAACTACTCATTTGTAGCTGATGGCGGGATATTCCTTGGATATGTTGCAACTTTAAAAACACAAAACAGCTGCTTTTCTTACAAATTTTTTACTATATTTGTTAGAAAGATTGTGGGGTTTTTTCACAGTCTGACGTTGTAGGTAATTTATGGAAGAGATAACTATTAAACGAAATTTCAATAATTTAGAGACAATAATAATTGTTTCAATAATTTTAATATTAGGTGGTTTTTGGTTTTTATTTGAGCCTGAAAGTTTTCTACATAGATATTACAGAGGAATTAAATTTGATAATCAAATATTCATCATTGCCTTGGGATTTATTTCAATTTCTATTGGAGTTATAGGAATAATAGGTTTTTTTCTTATATTTTTCTCTAAAAAACCGGCATTAATTTTAAATGAAAAAGGGATTATTAATAATTCTAAAATATTTAAAAAAGAAGAAATTATATATTGGGAAGATATTGAATCAATTCAAATGAAAAGTGTAGAAACAACTGTTATTTCTCATGAAAAATTTATTTATATTTATTATAAAAAACCTGAAAAACTTTTAGAAAATAAAAATTCAATAATGAAGGTTTTCATTAAAATGAACATGAAATTAAATGGTGCTTCAAAGTTTATATCATTAAGGGCTTTAGATGGTGAACCTAAGTTTAATTATGACTTAATTAGAAACGCATTTAAAATAGCTACAACAACGGTTAGCAAAAATGGCTTGGGCTTGGTTTTTCCTTCGGAAAAACCTCTATGAATCGAAATTTTGTCTATATTTGTTTTGGTCAGTGATAAATCAAAGCCACTTTCGCTAGCCTAGACCGTCAGGCTGTGAAAAAACCCTATTTTCTTCCAAATTACCAATTTCAATAACGCGATACTTTCAATTTAAGCGAAGCTAAATTTTGATGTATTTTGAGTAGTACCAAAAATGATTTGAGCTAAAAACAGCTTTATATAGGTCGTTTTTGCAAAAAGCCAAGCCTTTCTCTTGTAAGGCGAGTTCCAGGTCTTGATTTTGGCTATTAAATTGGGTACGCCAAGTATGTTGATACTGCGCGTGACAACTACCAAATTATGTTTGTTATCCACAGCATCGATATGATGTACAAAAACGTCAATAAACCGAACTGAATTATCAGCCGATATTTTATCTTCTAAACTACTCATTTGTAGCTGATGGCGGGATATTCCTTGGATATGTTGCATCTTTAAAAACACAAAATAGCTGATTTTCTTACAAATTTTTTTATTATATTTGTTAGGAAGATTGTGGAGTTTTTTCACAGTCTGACGTTAGCTGCAATGCCTAAAAACCTCATGATGAATCACGAACTTTCAATATTTACACAATATGGACAATTTTATATTGCAGACAAATATGCGGAATTGGAGCACGACACTTCTAATCCGAATTTTTGGAACGATGAAGCTTTTAACGATAGACTTGCGATTGACAACGGAATATTAGGAGTTTCAATTCAAAATGATGAAGCGTTGGCAAATATTGAGATTGAAATTTTAGAATCTAAAGTGACAGAAGATGATTTTTCCAATTTTGACCATGTTGTAGAAGGGAGTTTAGAAATAAAATCTGGAAAATTACAAATACAAGACTGTCCCAATTCAACTGTAGAATTAGAAATTGATGTTGAGCCATCATGGTATAGAATTAGAATAAGTTCTTTAAATTTTGAGAAAGCTTATCAGGAAGACCCTGAAGATAAATACATAATAAAAATCTGGAAAGAAAATCATTCTGAAAGAAAGGTATTTAAACGATGGCACAGCAGCTAACCACCGTTTGTGGCAATTGCTAGGACAGTGCTTGTTTGGAATTTTCTCAGAAAATTCTATGAGTAGTTTTGTACTTGTGAAATTAAGTCATAAATTTACGCAACTGCCAGAAGCAGCAAAACGTCAGGCTGTGAAAAAACCCTATTTTCTTCCAAATTACCAATTTCAATAACGCGATACTTTCAATTTAAGCTACGTTAAATTTTGATGTATTTTGAGTAGTTCTAAAAGTTATTTGAGCTAAAAACAGCTTTATATAGGTCGTTTTTGCAAAAAGCCAAGCCTTTCTCTTATAAGGCGAGTTCCATGTCTTGATTTTGGCTATTAAATCGGGTACACCAAGTATGTTGATACTGCACGTGACAACTACCAAATTATGTTTGTTATCCACAACATCGATATGATGTACAAAAACGTCAATAAACCGAACTGAATTATCAGCCGATATTTTATCTTCTAAACTACTCATTTGTAGCTGATGGCGGGATATTCCTTGGATATGTTGCATCTTTAAAAATACAAAAAATCTGATTTTCTCACAAATTTTTCACTATATTTGTTAGGAAGATTGTGGGGTTTTTCACAGTCTGACGTTAGCAGCTATTATAAGAAAACTGTTGTTAACCGAGATTAATATATAAAACATTAAAAAAATAATACATTATGGAATACAAAGAATTTTATGTAGAAGGTTTATTTGGGCTTTACAATCATTCCATTAATTTTTCATTAGTTAAATCTTCTGAAAAAAGAGCTTCAATAATTATGCTTTATGGTAAAAATGGCATAGGAAAAACCACTGTTTTAAGAATGATTGAAGGATTAATGCAATTAGATTTCAGTATATTTAGACAATTAAACTTTCGTAGAGCATATCTTAAATTTTCTAATAATGAAACTGTTTCTGTAACTGCAAATTATGATATTTTAAATGTTTTAGAATATCTTGAAGTTGAATATAGAAACGCTAAAGTCAAACTAAATCCTAAAGAAGTTGGAACACTAAATCCATCCGAAGAGCAAAATCAAGTAAAAGTAAGAGAGCTTTATAAAAAAGATTTAGAGAATTTTTCTTTTGAATTCATTGATACAGAAAGATTAATGAAAAAAAACTTAAAAGAAGATATGATTGTTAAAGAGCGCTCAGGTAAATTAATAACAAGACGTGATTTGAAAGTTTCTTCTTTAGCTGAAAAAGTTAGAAGATTCATTACTGAATCGCAGGTTTATGGCGGACGTTTTTTTAGTACTGATGAACCCGAACTTTTTGAAAAAATATTATCAAATATTGAAAACCCAACCGAGATTAGCATAATTGATTTAAAGAAAAGAATAATTGATATAACTGAAACAGAAAAAATATTTCAAATTGAAAGATTAGGTATAGCTCGAGAAAAATGGGACAAAAAGAAACTTAATTCCATTTTAGATAAAGAAAAAAATGAGTCTAAACCTTCAGAACATAAATTAACTGTAATAAATTCTTATTTAGAAGTACTTGAATCAAGGTATAAAGAAAAAACAAATTTAGCTGATAGATTATTAATTTTTGAAAAAATATTAAATGACTTTCTATTGGATAAAAATATAGAAGTATCAATTGAAAAAGGTGTAGAAATTAAAAATATAAACAATGATTTAATAATTGAATCACAATTGAGCACTGGAGAATATCATTTGTTATATTTAACAGTTCTTGCTTTATGTACTCAAGTTCAGGGAACTGTTATTGCAATTGACGAACCTGAAATGTCGATGCATATAAGTTGGCAAAATAAATTAATCAATGCATTATTACAAATTTCTTCAAAAGCAAACCCACAATTTATATTTGCTACACACTCACCTGATATTGCGGCTAACTATACAAATTCATTAATTACCGAAAGTTATGTCAGATAAGATAAGAAGAACTCCTGAAGCAATAATCAAGTCCTTTGAAATGGATCCTGATAAAAAAGCTATTTATGTTGAAGGCTTAACTGACAGATTATTTTTTGAACATCTATTTTCAAAAATTGATAATGGCCAAACTATTTTTTTTGAAATAGACAGTGTCGAAATCCCAATAGATGAAGGAGGAAATAGATCAAGACTCATTGAATTCGCACAAAAAATTGAAAACTCAACTGCTAAAATAAAATGTTTTATTGATGCCGATTTTAATAGAATTTTAAATAATGAGAACCTTAATAATGCAATAATCTTAACAGATTTCAGGGATTTAGAATCTTATCTATATGAACACGAATATCTTAACAAATTTATTAAAATAGGTTTAAAGACAGATAAAATTACACCCGAATTTTTATTGAATGAATTTTCAAAAGCTAAGAGTATAGCAATTCTTAGACTTTGTTCTACTGAACAAAAATTTGACTTTCCATTTCAACGAATTAATGAGAATTTTTCTAGATATTATAGTCCACAAACAGGACTAAATATTGAAAAATATAAAACTGCTTTAACTCAAACTGCAGTAAAAAAACCCACAAAAGAAGATTTAGATAAAGCAATTATAGAAGCTAATGAGAAATGTGAAAATATTGACTTTAGACATTTACTTCACGGTAAGGACATAATGGAGATTTTAAAAGAAATAGCTAGATACATAGGATATAGAAAAGATAATATTGATTTGGTTTTTTGGATGAGTTTTGACTCAAATAATATTGATAAATATCCTGCATTAAAACAGTTAGAAGATTTTATTTTAACATAACAGCTGCTAACACAGGTAACTGTTGCACAACTACTATTTTTTAAACAAAATTCCAAAAAACATAAAATTCCGACCTCGTTTAAGCACTTTTAAGCGAGGTTTGTTTTTTTGTTGTAGTTCAAAATGTAAAAATTTGAATAGCTTACCATCGAGTTTTTAAAAATCGATATGATTCACAAAAACGTCAATAAACCGAACTGAATTATCAGCCGATTTTTTATCTTCTAAACTACTCATTTGTAGCTGATGGCGGGATATTCCTTGGATATGTTGCATCTTTAAAAATACAAAAAATCTGATTTTCTTACAAATTTTTTACTATATTTGTTAGAAAGATTGTGGGGTTTTTTCACAGTCTGACGTTAGGCACAATGCTATGAAGACACGATTATTAATATTTACTTTTCTTTTTTTGACTGTTCATTTAACTTATGGACAGAAGAGAAAAGTTCCTAAGGACATCTCAGAAGCAATGACCTATTTACAGACTGACTGCCCTGACAGTTTAAAGACAATTATTAAAAAAACAAGCAACGACAGTCTTTTAAATCTTTGTTCTCCTTGGGGCGGTGACTATGAAACTATTTCTAATTGGACAACAGGGCTTAATTCCTCCAAAAAGACTAAACTGGAAAAGTACTTCTCAGAACTTGGTATAACTTATCCAATACATATTGAAACAATTGTCTTAATTTCCTTTAAAGCATATCTGAATAAGGACAATATTACTCAAGATAAAATCATTCAACCATTTCAGCTTTTAGAAAAAAAATGGGCAAAAGAAGATAGCGTCCGCTTTACGACCGACAGTTTAAGAGGCGTTTACATTCCGAAAGATATTGAAGACTGTTTTATTCAAATAGATAAATTTTGGAATGATTCAACAAAAATGAAAGTAAAGCAATGGACCGAAGATGAGTTTTCTGGAAGAGTGCATATGGGTTTTGGAATGTGGATGAGAAACAACTGGCAACTTTGGGGAGGTAGCCGTCTGTCAAAATACTTCAATGAAAAAGGAGTTTATCATCCAGACGATATATCGGGAATTATACTTGATAGTTATCATCGACACCTTACAGGAAAAGAAATTAAATTAGACGAACAAATTAAATATTATCAGAATTATTGGAAAGTTGCAAAAGCCCCTACAAAAGAAACATTTCCAAAGAATTCAGGAAAATTAGAATTTAATTCCAGTATGTTTTATAAAAGTAAAACCTATGGACAAGGAACTATTCACATTGGACGAAACAATAAATCTAACGACATATGGATTTATGATTTTTATTTAGGTTGGGCAAAAATTTCAGACTCTGAATTATCTGAATTAGAAAATGCCAACCAAGACACTCGAGAAGAAATAGCGATTAAAATATATGCAAACAAGAATTAAAAGCACTGTGCCTAACAGCACCTACCCAAAAGGCGGGGTTTCGTATTCCAAAGATACATTTGTGGTATCAGGAACTTTTATACTTTTAATCAACATTTGTGGTGAATCGCCCGCCCTTCGGGTAGCAGCAAAACGTCAGGCTGTGAAAAAACCCTATTTTCTTCCAAATTACCAATTTCAATAACGCGATACTTTCAATTTAAG
>NZ_CBFHMV010000041.1:0-6175 GCF_965657075.1 Flavobacterium sp. | reverse complement strand
TGGTAGATAGTCATGTCCAACTCACAAAAGCAGAGACGGAAAAGCAAGCCAAAGCAGCTGAGTTAGCAATGAAAGAAATATCGAGTTGGAGAGAGCATCAGTTGAATCTTCAAAAAGCCATTAAAGAATTGTTACCAACAGGAGAATAAAATGAAATACGGTAATAAAAAATCTAAAAAGTCATCAAAATCAGTAGGAGGATTAAAAGCCTCTAATATGAAATCAAGCATCAGAATGGATAGAAAAAACAAAAAAAAAAGTAGGTGACAGGAAGCAGGTAATTTCAGTCCGTGACAATTTGTCACGACGTCGCTATAGTGATCAGTGGATGAAAACTGCAGTAAAGAAAAAAGGCGCTCTACGAAGAATGGCTTCTCAATCTGGTGGAATTACAAAAAAGGGTACCATATCCACGGCGTGGATGGATAAAAAATTATCTTCTCCAAGAACGTCCACTAAAGTAAAACGTAGAATTAATCTTGCAAAAACCTTCGCTAAATATAGAAAGAAATAGAGTAAAAGCGTAAAACCTAGGGTAATGAGACGTTTCTAACGAAATATCTTAAGTGGAATAGTAAGTTCACCATCCCTAGGTAGATTATTTAACAAACTTATTATAATTTTTTATGAATTCTTCTATAGTCCCTTTCCCTTTTTCTGTGTTGTAATATTTTTTCCAATAGTGAGCCATTCCTTCAATATCATCTTTTTTTGGAATAGATTCTTTTACTCTAAAATAATGAATTCTCGCCATAATAGCAGCATACATTAAATCCCATCCTAATCTTTCGAAATTTCTATAAAATTTATAATACTTTAATCGTCCAAATATTTGCCATCTTAATTCTATCCAGTTGGTCCATATATCTTCATGAGTCTCTTTTTCCATTTGAAATATACCGAGCGCCGGGCCGCCCCCCATTTGTGTAAGAAATGTTCCCATTTTAGATTCTTGTGCACAGGTACCTAATAATAGATTAATAGATGATTCCTCATTATTTTCCATTTTTATTATTTTTAAAGCAGGTTTTATAACTACTTCTTTTAAATCGTCAACAATAATCATTTTATTTATTTGTATATTTTACACACAAAAATAACCCCACTTTCACTATACCTTACGGCAATATCCTAAGTGGAACTTAAGACTTCGTGAAAAGTAGGGTTATTTCGATTCCAGACATTTGAAACTATTATATTATCAATTTTTGATGATTAATCAATTCACAAAAGAATAGCAATCCTCCATATCATCATACACATGTAGTAGACATTATTTTTAAAATATATTATTATATCTAAATCAAGGAACGCTTCCTTTAAGGCGGGTCGTAAAAGACAATACTTTCCTAAGTAGGTCAACTTAGGCCGACATGCACGGTTAGCTGGGCCATCATGGCAATACCGAAGACGGGGTTAAAGTCTATAAAAGAGGTTTTAATGTCTGATATTGGAGATGAAAGTAAAAATTCGGAGACCAGTACATCGGTATCGCCTGCGAATAATTCGCAACAGATAAATAGTAATCCAAATGGACCTAAAATTCTGGAGCCCGATACTGTAAATGATTTGGTTCGAGTAGGAAAAGAGAAAGCATATAAAAAGGGATATGAAGCTGCCTTGGCGGAATTTTCTAAAAATAATGTAGAAAATAATAATTCTGAATCTATTCCGCAATCTATTCAAAATAGTTCGTCGCCTTCTAATTTTGATGAAAATCGTTATCGTTCAATGATATCGGAAGAAATGCGAAAGCTTCATGAAGAAGAAGCTAAAAAGCAAGAACAGAAATTATTAGAAGAGAATGCTAGGCGTTTATTTTCTGAATTACATCAGAAAGTAGAAATGGCAAAATCTCGATATCCTGATTATGACGAAGTAACAAAAGTTTTAAATATTCAGGAAATTCCTGAGATTTTAGCGTATGCAAATGAAGCGGATAATGCGGGTGATATTTTATATGATCTGGCTAAAAATCCTTCTAAAATTGCAACACTTCGGAGTCTTCCTCCTCAATTAGCGATTCATGAAATCAATAAATTGTCCAATTCAATTAAGACGAATCAGGAAGGGTCTAAAGAATCTCCTCATCGTCCTCCATTAGAACAATTAAAGCCTACTAGTGTTAATCATGGTGATGCGCCACTGACACTACGGGACTATAAAAAAATATACACAGTCTAATAATAAGTGTCTCCAGTTTATCACCATAAGATAATAATTATGGAGATTTTACGATGCCTAATATTTTACAAGATGTTCAAACCTATCAAATAAGTGATTTAGCTCTATTGAGTAATGCAAATTGTTTTATTGGTACAGCAAATACCGAATTTAATGAATTTAATAAAATTCCTACTAATTTAGGACAAACGGTAACTTTTGATTCTCCTGTTCAATTAACCAGTAATGCAGGATTGGTGGCTGTCGATCAGGATTTAGTACAGAATGTTCATTCTTTGACAGTAGATCAGGCTAGAAATGTTACTGTAAATTTTACGGATCAAGAATGGATTTTTAATGTTGAACGCTATATGAAGAGATATGGGCGCCCAGCTGTTGGTGAATTAGGCGCCTCTATAGAAGAAAATGTTGCTCGTAATTCATTAGTTCCTTTTCGTTTTTTTGGAGATGGTATAAATCCAATTAATAGTTTTGGTCAGTTAGGATCAATGCTTGCTGATTTTAGATCATTTGGCGCCGTCTATAGTGATACCTATGTATATCTGAGTTTACGTGCAGAATCGGATATCGTTAATACGGGTGCGAATCAATTTGTACCTTCAAGAAATGAAAAAATGGCTAATAGTTGGATGGTTGGTGATTTTGATCAAGCAACATTTTGTCGATCAAATTTATTGCCCGTTCATATAGCTGGAAATGCAGCCCAAAATGGTACAAATTTAATAATTGCTGCACGACCTACTACTACTCAATTGGTATTATCAGGATTTGGTTTCAATGATCCGGATGCCGTTAAAGAAAATGATTTATTTACTGTTCAAAGTGACTTATTTTTTAGAACGTATCAAGGTAAAGCGATATCTCCATTAAAAGTACAATTCAGAGCAACTATCGATTCTGTTTCAGATGGCGGAGGAAATGCCTTAGTAAATATTTCTTATCCTCTTATTCAACCTTCTGATGGCGATCCACAAAAATTAAATTTAAGTCGAGATATTAATTTGGGTGTGGATAATGTGTTAGGGGTTCCTAGTCATAGACGTGGAATGGTATGTTCGGGTGGTGGTTTATTTTTAGCAATGCCACAATTGCCCACTCAAGAACCTTACTTTAGTGCTAATGAATCCGATCCAGATACTGGAATTTCTATGAGACTTTCTTTTGGTAGTGATCTTAATAATAGTACACGACGATTTATACATAGTGCAATATGGGGATCGTCATTAGTGCCCCAATATGCGATGTCTATAGTTTTTCCTTTAACTCAATAAGGAATCTTGTGTTAGTACGGGAACTGATTACTCGATCCTATTATCTATCTGCTATTGTCTCTAGGGATTTAGAAACGGTCTCTGGTGCACAAATAGCAGATGGATTGGAATTATTGAATTTGATTCTTTCCGAAAAATCCGGAACGGGTCGTTTTATTCCTTATTATGATCATTTGCAAATTCCTTCAATAGGGGGCCAATCTCAATATGATATAGAAGGATTGATAGTATTAGATGCGCTTACTTTTAATATTGATGAAGTACGTTATCAAATGCAAAGACAAGCGCGCTATCGCTATTGGGGAACCTCACGTGCTGAAAATATAGAAAGTCTTCCGTTTACGTATTATCCAGAAAGAATATTAAATGGAACTCGACTTTATTTATATTTTACGCCAAGTTCACAAATTGATTTTTTCACAGCTACCGGAAGATTTTCTTTATTAGAAGTTTCACTCGATGATGAGTTAAATGATCGAATTGATAAATTTTATCAAAGTTATTTAATGTATCTTTTAGCAAAAAGAATTTGTCAATTTAATTCAATTTCTTTTGATCCTGGGAAAGAACAAGTTTTACAAGAACTTGAAAATAATTGTGTGGATGTAAATCCGATTGATTTTAATTATAAAAAAATATCCACCCTTTCTAAAGGAGGATACGTTGATTACTATCAGGTAAATATATTAAGAGGATGGAGACCATGAGAAAAGAAGTCCTCTTGGATATAGTCGGCAGTACTCGATTTGGTCGATACAATAAAATCTCTATTGAGAATACCTACAATATGATTATTTCTGATGAAGCGTTAGTGCCATATTCAGGCTATCAAAAATTATTTGATTTTAGACCCATCGGAAAGGGAAGAGAAATATTTAGGAGTGTTCCTTATAACCATTTGATTTCAGTGATAGATGATGGTGTTTATACCGTTTCTCCCGCATTAGGAGTGACACAAATTGGCATTCTTAATAGTAGTGAGGGACCGGTTTACATAACGGAAAATGGAATAGATCAAATAGCGATTGTTGATTTAACTAATAATGTCTATGTGTTTAATCATAGTGCTAATAGTTTTGTTGTGGTTCCTGTTCCATTTGTTCCTAATTATATTACTTTTCAAGATGGATATTTTATTGCAAGTGATTCAAATTCAAACCAATGGAGATTATCTGATCCAAATGATGCGACTTCATGGCCTTCTAATCCTGAAAATATAGGAATATTAGAAACGAAAGGGGATCGTCCTAGAGTTGTCATTGAATTTAGACGTCAATTATTTGTAATGGGACAATCGGTAAGTGAAATATGGCATGATGTAGGAAATACGTTATTTCCCTATCAACGTGATAATTCTTTAGCAATAAACTATGGAATATTAAGTCCAGAAACATTAGCTGCTGAATTTGATTTGTTGGTATGGTTAGGACAAAATAGAAGTTCGGGTCCTACTATTTTAATTTCTAAAGGAGGCAATCCATTCCCATTAGCAACTGATGGAATTGAATTTTTATTAGATCAAATACAAACTCCAGAAGATTCTTCAGCATTTCTTTTTCAAGAGAATGGTCATATTTTTTATCAGATTACTTTTTTCTCGGATAATTTAAGTTTAACGTATGATTTTAATACTCATAGATTTTACACATTAACGAATGAAAATCTTGATGCACATATTGCAAAAAGAGCTGCTTTTTTCAACAATGAAAATTATTTCATCAGTAATAAAGATGCTGGTCTTTATCGTTTTGGGTCTAATTTTACTACCTATAATAGTGAATCAATTCCAAGAATAAGAATTACTAAACCTTATAGAACGCCTGATGCGGAACGATTTATTGTTAATAATTTAAGCATAACCATGGAACAAGGGGCATCCTATGAAGTTCAAAAACTTTTATTGTCTGTTTCAAAAGATGGAGATGCTTCTTTTGGAAACGTATTAAGTAAAGAACTTAATAATTATGGAAATCGAAGAAATCGATTGAGATTTTGGAATCTAGGTGCCGCAAATGATATCACTTTTAAATTCCAATTTTGGAGTGGTAATCCCTTTCCGCCCCCTCCTCCTATTCAGCCCGTCGTAGATCCAACGTCACGTTTTGTTGTTATTGGGGGAAGTATGGAGGTATTTCGATGAATATTACAAATGTACCGGTTCAGAATTTATTAGATGAAAATGGAAAAATGGATCATAGTTGGCGAACTTTCTTTAATCAGCTCGTCAATCAATTACAAACTTTTTTATCGGATGAACGCTATAAAAATCCAGAACAAAATGATGTCAATATCCAGAAATTAGAAGATAAAGAGGCTCATAAAGGAGGCACATTGTACGATATTTCTGACAATACATATCGTATAAATATTAAAAATAATTATATAGGAGTAGCTAATCCTGAATATCGTTTCAAAATAATCGTTACGTATGAAGAAATGAATACAGCAAAAGTTTCTACTATTCCAAGCGGAGAAAGAAATTGCCGAATAATTTTTGTTACCGATACTGGGATGACTCATTTAGGTACCAATAATATGTTTATCACCTTATAAGAGAGATAATAATGAGAACAGATTTTAATCTTCCAGAACCTCAATATACAGGAACTCCTATTGGATCACCTGTTTCCCCCTCTTTTGGTCAAAATTTATTGGGTATGGCTCAAAATCCTACTTTTATGCAAGGATTAGGTGGATTTCTAGGACAATTATTTGGAGGT
>NZ_CBFHMV010000040.1:0-6675 GCF_965657075.1 Flavobacterium sp. | reverse complement strand
CACAAAAACGTCAATAAACCGAACTGAATTATCAGCGGATATTTTATCTTCTAAACTACTCATTTGTAGCTGATGGCATGATATTCCTTTTAAATGTTGCATCTTTAAAAATACAAAACAGCAGTTTTTCTTACATTTTTTACTATTTTTGTTTGAAAGATTGTGGGGTTTTTTCACAGTCTGACGATGGCAGAAATATCAAAAAATGTCTCGTCCTAAAATAGGTTTACTAAAAATTAAACACTTTTAGTAAACTTATGAGCACACAGAAAAAAAAAACCTGCCGAAAAAAAGAGTATCAAAAAATAAGCTTTGATGTAAATCTTTATTTAATTAAACGTAAAATATCTATTGAATTTAGATTTTTTAGGATAATACGGCAATTTGTTCTTGAACAATTTCTTGTTCAATAGTAAAAATATTTTTCACTAATTCTTTATTAGAAATAATGTCATATTTTATTTTTTCAAAACTAAAAGAATGATAAGCTTTAACAAATCCCTTATAATCATCGCATTTTCCACACCATTTTTCTAAAGCAATCACCTCTTCAAGTTCTATATCTTCGATTCCGCAACATTTACAATTTGTAACTTTTAAAATCGTGTATATTTTACCTTTAGTAATCCCTCTAGGTATTGAATTAAATTTAATATTATAAGATATGTCTTTACATATTACTTTGTCTCCTTTTTTGAACATAATTTCTAAATTTTAAAAAACTAATACAATAAATAAAATATTGATTTTAAAGGTTTTATCAAACGTTTGTTTATGTTTAAGTTATTAACTAACAAACATATATCGTATCCCTCTAAACAATTTATAATTGATATACGCAATAAGTTTGAAAACAGTTTTAAAAAAATAGTTTAAAATCAGTTTTTAATTCAATTAATAATCTAAAATAAGTATTATTAGTGAAACTATAAGATATAAATATTCTAATACTATTTAATTTCTAAGTTTATTTTGTTATTATTTTTTAGATATAAATGAACTTTAAAGTCTAAGGTAAATATTACTTCTTCATAACATAAAGTATTTAACATGATGAGGAACATTAGTAATATAACAACTTATGAGAAAAATTGTTATGAAAGAAATAAAATAGAGTTCGTTAGAACCGACGAAAATGAAGAAAAAGATGGAATGATATCAGAAATTTCAGATAATATTCCCAACCGTTTTATTACAATTCATCATTATAAACTTTTGCAAGCCAATAAGAAAATTACTGATGGTCTTGAAGCAGAAAAATGGATCAATTGTTATGAAAATTATACTTTTGAAGAAAACAACAGAGTAATTATGCTAAAAGTTGATTTAGATATTACAGCTGATATATTGGATTACAGGAACAAATCCTATCCAAAAGCACTAATAAAACCAAAAGATTGCTGCAAAAAATAAGGCACAAAAAAAGCACTTGCGTACTACAAGTGCTTTTTCTTTTAAAGGACAAAAAATTAGTCTTGCTCTTTTTCTTTTTTAGCTTTCTTCTCTTTAACTAATTCCATGATAGCTCCTCCTAACCAATACGGTACAAAAGCAACTAAAAAGAACATTAGCCAAAAACCAATCGTTAAGACGGTTAAAAATAATAAAAAGCCTAAATACTGATCAAATTCAAACATGTTTTCCGGAATTTTAATGAATTCCTCACAAAGATAAGGTAATAATTATTTTTAGCAATAAATACTTCAAATTATTTTTAAAAAGGTTTTAGAATGATTAATTTTGGACTGACTTATTTTAAACAATAAATACAAAATATAAAATGGAATATAGAATAGAAAAAGACACCATGGGTGAAGTAAAAGTTCCTGCAGAAAAATATTGGGGAGCTCAAACAGAACGTTCAAGAAATAATTTCAAAATTGGACCTTCTGCATCAATGCCGAGAGAAGTAATTATGGGTTTTGCTTACTTGAAAAAAGCTGCTGCTTATGCTAATTGCGATTTAGGTGTTCTATCAACTGAAAAAAGAGATGCAATTGCACAAGTTTGTGATGAAATCTTAGCTGGAAAATTGGACGATGAATTTCCGTTAGTAATATGGCAAACAGGTTCTGGAACGCAAAGTAATATGAACGTGAATGAAGTTGTTGCCAATCGAGCACAAGTTTTAGCTGGATTCAAAATTGGAGAAGGCGAACCTGTAGTTAAAGCTAACGACGATGTAAACAAATCCCAATCTTCAAACGATACTTATCCAACCGGAATGCATATTGCTGCATACAAAGCTGTTGTGGAAGTAACTATTCCTGGTGTAGAAAAGTTGAGAGATACTTTGGCTTCTAAATCAAAAGAATTTATGAATGTAGTTAAAATTGGTCGTACTCACCTTATGGATGCTACACCACTTACATTGGGTCAAGAACTTTCGGGTTACGTAGCACAATTAAATTATGGCTTAAAAGCCGTTAAAAATACTTTAGCGCATTTGTCAGAAGTAGCTTTAGGAGGAACAGCTGTTGGAACTGGATTAAATACTCCAGCTGGTTATGATGCAAAAGTTGCTGAATACATTGCTAAATTTACAGGAATGCCTTTTGTAACTGCTGAAAACAAATTTGAAGCTTTAGCGGCTCATGATGCCATTGTTGAATCGCATGGTGCATTAAAACAATTAGCGGTTTCATTAAATAAAATTGCTAATGATATTAGAATGATGGCTTCTGGTCCACGCTCTGGAATTGGTGAAATTCTTATTCCTGAGAATGAACCTGGTTCGTCAATAATGCCCGGAAAAGTAAATCCAACACAATGTGAAGCGTTAACTATGGTTTGTGCTCAAGTTATGGGTAACGATGTCGCTATCACAATTGGTGGAACTCAAGGTCATTACGAATTGAATGTTTTCAAACCAATGATGGCTGCCAATTTCTTACAATCAGCAAGATTGCTTGGTGATGCATGTATGTCATTTGAAGAACATTGTGCTTCTGGAATCGAACCAAATTATACTAGAATCAAAGAATTAGTAGATAATTCATTAATGTTAGTCACTGCTTTAAATACTAAAATTGGTTATTACAAATCGGCTGAAATTGCACAAACAGCTCATAAAAATGGAACAACTCTAAAACAAGAAGCTGTTCGTTTAGGTTACGTAACTGAAGAAGATTTTGACCAATGGGTTAAACCAGAAGATATGGTTGGAAGTTTAAAATAGTTGGCAGTATTCAGTTATTAGTGTTCAGTTAAATTTTTTTAGTAAAATCAAATAATGAAATTTAAAGTTAAATAACCTTAGATAATTAGTTTCAACCCATGTATAAACATAAACTTAATGAACCTTAATTTCTTAATGGTTTAAATAAATAAAAAAATGCAAAAAATAATAGATCGCTTTATAAGTTACGTAATAATCGATACAGAATCAGATCCCAATTCAGATACAACACCAAGTACAGCTAAACAATGGGATTTAGCCAACAAATTGGTTGAGGAACTAAAAGCAATGGGAATGCAAGACGTAACCATTGATGAAAACGCCTACATAATGGCGACTTTACCTAGTAATGTAGTACATGAAGTTCCAACAATTGGTTTTGTTTCGCATTTTGATACAACTCCAGATTTTACTGGAAAAGATGTAAATCCTCAAATTATTGAAAATTATGATGGTAAAGATATCGTTTTAAATGCAGAACAAAATATCATTTTATCACCTAGTTATTTTGAAGATTTGCTACTCTATAAAGGTCAAACCCTTATTACAACTGATGGTACTACTCTATTGGGTGCTGACGACAAAGCTGGAATTACAGAAATCATGACAGCCATGGAGCATTTAATCAATCATCCAGAAATTAAACATGGAACAATTCGTGTTGGATTTACACCCGATGAAGAAATTGGTCGTGGGGCACATAAATTTGATGTTGAAAAATTTGGTGCTGATTGGGCTTACACTATGGATGGAAGTCAGATTGGTGAATTAGAATACGAAAATTTCAATGCCGCTGGAGCTAAAATTATTTTCAAAGGAAAAAGTGTTCATCCTGGATATGCCAAAGGAAAAATGATTAATTCCATGCTATTAGCTAGTCAATTTATCTCAAAATTACCTGAAAATGAAGTTCCAGAAAAAACAACAGGTTATGAAGGTTTTTTCCACGTACATCATTTAACTGGAACTTTGGAAGAAACTGTTTTGGAATTGATAATAAGAGATCATGATAAAGATATTTTTGAAGCTCGTAAAGAATTAATTTACAAAATGGCTGCAGAAATCAATTATCATTATGCGCAACAATTTGGTGAAGATATTTGTATTGCTGAAATCAATGATCAATACTATAACATGAAAGAAAAAGTCACTCCTGTATTTCATATTGTAGAAATTGCTGAAAAAGCGATGATGGAATTGGGAATTGAACCTTTAATAAAACCTATTCGTGGTGGAACAGACGGTTCACAATTGTCTTATAAGGGATTGCCTTGTCCAAATATTTTTGCTGGTGGGCATAATTTTCATGGAAAATACGAATATGTTCCTGTTGAAAGCATGGTAAAAGCAACAGAAGTAATTGTAAAAATAGCTGAATTGACAGCTCAAAAATAGATTTTAGGATGATTGGATTTTTGGGTAACTTTATCTAAAAATCCAATTTCTGAACATCTCAATAACTGCAAAAATGAACAACAATCCTTTACACGGAATAACACTAGCTGATATTTTAGAAAAATTGGTGGCTGAATATGGTTTTGAAACTTTAGGAGAAAAAATCAATATACGTTGTTTTACACATAATCCAACCATAAAATCAAGCCTGACTTTTTTAAGAAAAACGCCTTGGGCTAGAGAAAAAGTGGAACAATTGTATTTAAAAACGTTTTAGATTTTAAATAGAATTTAAACTATATAAATTGTTAGTAACTTTGCCCCTAAATCGTTTAATAAAAATAGAATGCGAATAGACATCATCACTGTTTTACCTGAATTATTAAAAAGTCCGTTTGAAGGTTCTATCATGAAACGTGCTATTGAAAAAAAATTAGTAGAAGTTCATTTTCACAATCTACGCGATTACACCACAAATAAACAAAAAAGCGTTGACGACTATCAATATGGTGGTGGTGCTGGAATGGTTATGAATATACAACCTATTGACGATTGTATTTTAAAACTAAAATCGGAACGAACATACGATGAAATCATATACATGTCACCTGATGGTTCTACTTTAAATCAAAAAATGGCTAATTCCATGTCCATGTATGAAAATATCATCATTTTATGTGGCCATTATAAAGGTGTTGATCAAAGAGTAAGAGATTTACATATTACGAAAGAAATTTCCATTGGCGATTATGTACTTTCTGGTGGTGAAATTGGAGCTATCGTTTTTTGTGACGCTATAATTAGATTAATTCCAGGTGTTTTATCGGATGAAACATCAGCATTAACCGATAGTTTTCAAGATAATCTACTATCACCTCCTATTTACACAAGACCAGCAGAATATAAAGGGATGAAAGTTCCTGATATTCTATTAAGCGGTAATTTGCCAAAAATTGAAGAATGGAGAGAAGAAAAAGCTTTAGAACATACAAAAAAAAGAAGACCTGATTTGTTGGATTTGTAGTTGATTGTTATTAGTTACTTTTAAAAAATGAAAAAAAATGTTTTAATATTACTCTTTATTTTACTATTAAACTCATGCTTTTTAGCTGTAACTGGAGCTCCTCATGAACATTACTATAAAGAAATAAATGGAAAGAATGATTTAAAACTGTCAGTTGTTTGTTATTATTTGAATAAAACTTTTAGTTTTAAAAACAGCGGTTTTGAAGATTCGATTTTCATAAAATCTTCTGTTTTTAAAAAGCCTACACAAAAAAAATCATTCTATAAAATTAATAGTTCAGATTCTTTATATCATTATATTTGGAGAATCGGTGATAGGAAATACCACAAGAATTTCAAAACCGATATAATTGAAGTTATAAAAATCACAAAAAAAGGAGATACCATTATTTATAAATTTATTGGTAAAGATTAAAAAAACTGCATTTTAAACTTATAACATTTAAAACTTGTAACCACAAAATTGAAAATAATTCACAATTTATAATTCATAATTCATAATTATTTTATAATTTCGCACCCATATTTAACCAACCTCTGACGATAACCGTGTATGTTGCTTAGATTCAATAAGTTATTTATTTATTATGTCAAATTTAGTTGATTTCGTTAATAGCGAATTTGTTACAAAAAAAGATTTCCCAGATTTTGGTGCTGGTGATACCATCACTGTTTACTATGAAATTAAAGAGGGTGAAAAAACTAGAACACAGTTTTTCAAAGGAGTAGTAATCCAAAGAAGAGGTTCTGGTGCAACTGAAACTTTTACAATCCGTAAAATGTCTGGTGCTGTAGGTGTTGAGCGTATTTTTCCAATCAACATGCCAGCTTTACAAAAAGTTGAAGTGAATCAAAAAGGTAAAGTTCGTAGAGCTCGTATTTTCTACTTTAGAGAACTTACTGGTAAAAAAGCAAAAATTAAAGAAAGAAGATACAAAAAATAGTATTCTCATTCTTCAAAATAAAGTCTCAATTTCGATTGAGGCTTTTTTTTTTGACTGTCTTGTCCTGAAAAAAGTTGACTAAATATTAAATAATATGTCAACAAAAAAGAAAATTTCAAAAATTCCGAGTTC
>NZ_CBFHMV010000039.1:0-6919 GCF_965657075.1 Flavobacterium sp. | reverse complement strand
TATCGCGTTATTGAAATTGGTAATTTGGAAGAAAATAGGGTTTTTTCACAGCCTGACGTTTTGCAGCTAAAAGAAGTTGGCGATTTTGCAGCACTAAACTGGCTACCTGCAGTGAAATTGATACGAAGCACAAAGCTTCATTTAACCACTGAACTGCCAATTTTTTTTAGGTGCTGTTGTGTGCAGAGCTTTTTTCATACCATAATAATTCTGAGTTTATTTACTAAAAACCATAAACAAAATAGTTGTGACACTAATGAGCATAGAATAGATATAAAGTGATCTTACATTAACCTTTTCTTTTATCGACAATATCAGAGAAATTATTGGAAGCAAAAATAACATAATTAGAACTGGAAGCCACAGAATCTCAAAGATTGCACCAACAAAAGCAAAACTATATACATTTATGACCTGTCCCAGCCACCAGTATCCAGACACAATGATGCTCAGGATAAAGACTATTTTACCAGTTCTTGAATTTTTAAACGGAGTTAAATTCTCTTTCATAAATTTTAAATTAATTTGTGACTATAGCTTTGCACACAACGTTGAAGCATATATTACAGTAGCGGACAAATATACCTTTATTTTTTGATTGTTTACCATACCTTATAAGAACAAAACGGCTTTTGACTAATGCCAAAAACCGCTATTGAATATATGCATTGTTACAAGTAGTTTTAATTTAAAGTTTTACCATTTCAATGTCTTTAGGTATACTAAAAGTAGGCAATCCATCATAAATTTCATTATTAGTCTCTCCACAGCAAGATTGCTGCATATAAAGATTGAATTTTATTTTGTCAGGCTGACCAGAAATAGAAGGTAATTTTTCGATAATACAATCTGGAGCAAAATACTCACCACCTTGCTTTCTAACTCCTCCTCCCATAACTTGGGGATAATAAATGGTTTTTGTTACTCTTTCATAATCTTTTACATATCCATTTAATTTTACACCATCCAAGGATCTAAAATTAGGATTTTGATAAATGGGTGATTCAAAAGTGAGGTTATTATTTAAGAATTTTTTATACTGTAAAACAATACCATCTTCGTAAAAATTAAAATTTAAATTTGTACTTATATAATGATACATGACTACTTTTGTCAGAACAATTTGAAATTTTTCATTTCCATTAACATACTCCCATGTACCAGTAAAGTTATCTAAATAATTAGGAATATCTTTATAATAATAATTACCTGAACTTTGAAAATCACTTGGTAATGTTCCGTTATCAGCTCCCCATACTATAGGGGTTTGACTAATGCTTTTACAAGAAAAAAGAAAGAAAAAAAATACTATATTGAGTTTAAAAATTGTGTTTTTCATAATAAAAAATTTAAATTAATTACAAGGAGTTGATACAAAAGAATATGGCTCTTCGCCATAGCCAAAATTAGCAAGTGATAGTTTTGAAAAATTATTAAAATTATCATCATCACCTTCATACAAATCAACACCAATATCTTGGTCTTCTATAAACCTAAGAAATCCTGTTACTTGTTCGTCATGAGATGATTCCGGTCTAATATTATATACATTAGAGTTTTGAAAAGTTTCTTCCATATATTCTTTAGTTTCATCATAAGACCATAATCTGTAAGAATTTGTAAAAGCTATTAATTTTGCTAAATTATTTATTTTTAGTGCAAAAAAACCTTTGTCTGTTATTACAAATATAACAGATTTTTTTGGAATTGTGCTTACATTTGGATTTTGAGTATGTGTTTCTATTAACCCATTAAAAACTAAGCTATCTAAATCTTCGGGAGTGAAAATACCAATTTGCGTGTTTATTGTAGTAATATGATTATGAGCCGTACCAACTGAACTAAATAAAAGATCAAGTTCTGCGGGTGTTGATTCTGGATAAGGATATGTTACGGTTCCGTTATTATTTCCCTCAAGAATTTGAGAATAAGCATCTGTACCTTCTTTATCTCTTATTATAAATCCTATTTCTTTTGTACCATTTATGTTGTTTTTTAGTGCCTGCATATTTGTTACAAATTGAGGCTTTTCGATGACCTTTTCTATTTCATTACAAGGGTCATTTTTCACATTAGTATTAATAGTTGGTGTAGTTAAAACTGGGTTATTAGTGTCTTCGAAACTATTGTCAGGATTTGGATTAGAGTTATTCGGTGGATTGTTTATTGTATTTCCAGTTCCAGAATTGCCATCTGAAGGACTTCCAGTACCTGGTCCAGTAGGAAATCCATTATCTGGATTATCAAGATTACCACCATCAGTAGGGTCTCCACCACCTCCGCCAGAATCTTCTCCACAAGGACCCCACGAATAAATTGTTTGTTCTGGGAAAATAGTTTCAGAGTCACTACAAGTGCAAGACTCTCCATTTTGAAGGTCAGTAATCGTATGTCCTTTACAGGAACAGCTAGTTGCAGGTATTATTGTTACCGTTAAGCACATTCCTTCAACACTCCCTCTACTAAATAATGTACTTGTATTAATTGTATTGTTAGATATTGGAATAATACTTAACTTATTTGTAATATTAGGGTTTTCACCATTATTTAACTGTTCTAATTCAACCTCATTAATATCATATTGTGCAATATACAAACTATATCCTAAACTATCATTTTGATTGACAATAAGGTTTTCTAAAAGATATTGTGGATTTTGTCTCGTTATTTGAAAAGTATAAGAGTGCTCTCCATTTTCGCTTTCAATTAGATAAGCAAAATCTGTATCAATATAAAAACTATTATCGTTTGAATAGACAAGTCTAGCTGATGTTTGTTGAGAAGAATTACTAAATTTACCTAATTTATCTAAAAGCTTACTGTTTTTGCTAAACTGTTTATAGTTTACTTTAGATACTTTTAGTTCTTTTTCTGAATTATTTTTTGATTGATAATTATAATTTTTTTCATCATATTCACAATTTGTAAAAGTGAATAAAAATACTCCAATAATACCATAGAGTGATATTTTCCTCGATTTTCTTGTCATAAGCTTTCCGTTTTTAAGTTGTTTTTTATAGATTTAGTTGTTCAAAAAATTACTTGTAACGTTTTGGTGCTTGTAGATGCCAGCCTACACGCATTGTATTTTCGGCTGGTATTTACAAACACCTGTTATAAGAAGTAGCGGGTAATTAAAAATAAAAGTAATTATGAAAATATTACACATTACACCAAGTTCTAATGGTTATGAAGAAGTTACCTTATTAGCGAAT
This sequence comes from Flavobacterium sp., assembly GCF_965657075.1. GTDB lineage: Bacteria > Bacteroidota > Bacteroidia > Flavobacteriales > Flavobacteriaceae > Flavobacterium. The sequence goes on along the minus strand of NZ_CBFHMV010000039.1, from coordinate 3,704 downwards.
AGACATAGCAAAAAAAATCATTTAGCTGTTATTGAAAAAGATGGCGAACAATTTATTACAGGCGGTTTTTTAATTCACGACACTCCTATGACAAGGGCAGCACTTGATGAAATACCAAAAGATTTTCAATATTTATTTGTGCAATCTTTTAAGTCAGAACCATTTGTTAAAAGTTATTTTGAAAACGAATCGTAGCTATTTCTTATAACGTTTCGCATATTGCCGATGTGGGCGTATTGAATCACAAAGATAACAAACAAAAAATAAACATTAAGTCAGCCGACACATTTCGGAAAATAACCAAGCCAAGCCATAGCGGTAATATGCTGTTAATAGCAGGCTTTTTATACTTAAAACTATGATTTCAACAAGTTTAAAAATTTATTTAGACGTTCCTTCTGATTATGAATTAAAAAATGAAAAGGGTTTCATTTACAGATATGGTCAAATTAATTGCAAATATTTAAAATTTAAAGATGCAAATTCTGTAATTAAAATAATGAATGACCTTGATAAAGACGCTTTAACAAAAGAAGATAAAGAATTTATATTAAAAAATTCAAATAAAAAAGTATTAGTTCACATCAGTAGAGGGTATGGAGAATATTATGACTGTTTTGTTTTTGGAAATGATAATATAGCATTTCGTTTGTCTTGCTTTGTGTAAGCTTGATATTAACGTTCCGCAGCTACACGAGGTGCAAGGCTTCGTGACTGCATATTTTCTATTTAAGTAAAAAGTTCAATGCGAAACGGCAATTCCAATAAATCCTTGCATCTTGTGTAACTGCTGTTGTGCGTTCGGCTTTATTTTTTCGGTTTGGTGTTTCCACCGCATTAAGAGAAACACAAGTTTAAATTAATTATTATGGCATCTTTTTTTCTTTTTCATAAGTCTTTTTGGCTTTCAGTAATTCGTTTTCTACATTCAATATTCTCACTTGATTTTCAAGGTTGGTGTTTGATAGGGATAATACTTTGTTCTTCAATTCGTATATATCACGATCGAATTTTTTGGTTTCAAATATGGGAATATATTCTCTTAAAACTGGCACAATAGATATGAATGCAAAAATTAAAGCTAAATATGTTAGACGTGTATTGTTTTTAGTTTGTTTTTCTGCTGATATTCCTTGCTGTACAATTGTTTCTTTAAGTTCTTCAATTGTTTTATTTGTTTTGTGTACGGGATTTTCATTAATTAGAATTTTTGGAGCAGGTTGGGATTGCATTGCTAAAATATTCTTCATTATTGGGCTTTCCATAAATTTACCAATATTCGGATTGATATTTTTTAAACTCATATTTAAAACTTTAAATATTATGAAAACATTATTCTGTCGGTTTCGGTTCTCCAAGCTGACGCACAACGTTGATGTATAAGGAAAGTTGCGTGTTTGTGTGCTAGGATTTTCCGAAGGAAAATCAGAAGCTAGCAAACGGGCAACTAACTTTGGTTTAGCTAAAACTAGCAATTTTTTTTATACGGTGTTGTAAGTAGTTTTAATTTTACTATTCAGTTTTATTATTTCGTTCAAATTCGTTGTTAGTCAATATTCCAAAAGTTTCTATTGCTATTAAACTCAATCCGACCCATAATTTTTCGATAATCGTCAATCCATATACTACAAAGATTGTTAGCAAAACTAATCGAAGTAAATAATGGATATTTTCAAGTAAATTATTTTCCCTTTTCTTTTCATTTAAAAGAGCCTTTTTAATTAATTGTATTATAAAAAATATTAAAATTGAGAAAATTTTAATTAAAAAGATTGAAATCAGAAAGGTCAAAGCTAGTTCATCTGAATATTTAGTAATTATATTTTCTAGATAAGGAAACAGAATTATACCTAAAGTCATTGCTAAAACGATTCTAAAAAATCTAAGTATTAATTCTTTTTTCATCCTATTTCTCAAATTACTTACAACGTTTTGGCGCTTGGCGAAGAAGCGGATTTCGAAGCACTAAGCTGTCTGCCAGCACTGAACTTGATACGAAGCACAAAACTTCATTTAAGCACTGAACCCGCTTTTTTGCCAAACGCCTGTTAGCGGTTCGGGCTTCTATTTCTTCTGTCATTTGTCTATAAATTCCTTTTTGTTTTTCCTTATGAAGTCAACTTGAATTTGTTGCAAGTTTTCATTCTTGTAAAGTTCGTAAAATTCCGTATCAAAGTCGTTTAATGGATTGTCGTCATATGATTTGCTAAATCCTTCAATTGTTCCGTCTTGGTGTTGAGTTATTTTCGGGTTCTTCTTTTCAAATGTGTCGTTGGCTCGTTTGGTCAAGTCAGCAAATTTTGGTGCTCCTACAAGTTTTAAAGCGTCAGGTAAATGTTTATAAAATTGTCCGCTTGAATTGAAATAAAATTGGTTGTAACCGCCATTATTCACCTCTGCTTCTAATGCCCAAATCATATAAATCGCTTGTCTTGATTTGTTCCAAGACATTACCGTTTCATATTCCTTTTCGAAATCGGTGGGTTGTTTTTCAGAAAGGTTGTCAAAAACCACTTGTAATAAATTCTCGTCTGAAGTTGTGTCAATAATTTGTTCAGTCAGTTCTTTATAAATTGGTCTGTTTTTAAATGCTTCAACTGAATTGGAAAGTTGCTCTTCCATTTCTTTGGAAAGTCCGTTATCGTTTTTCTTTGTCTGTCCTGAACAGCCAAACAAGTTTAGAATTGTCGTTATTAATCCCATTATTATTAATGTTCTTGTCATTGTCGTGTCGTCTTTTAGCCTGACCGCTAACGTTCCCACGCTTGCTGTCAGTGGCTTGTGATTAAAGACCGACCATTACAAACATACAAATAAGATTGGAGTTAACAGCGTTTTTTCGCAAGAAAAAACCAAGCCCAAGCCATTGCAGCAAACGTGTGTTGGCAGTAGTTGTTTTTTGTTATTCTATTTTCACATTTCGATTTTTATTAACCCCAATATTTTACCAATAGCAATTCCTAAAAAAATTAAACTTATAATAAGCATAAAAATTATGCTTCCATAATTAAAGTTCTTTTCAGATTTTATGACAAACATTTCTGGTTTCTTTGGACTATAAATTATTTCAACAATTTGGTTTATGTTATTTTGATAGGTTTTAAAAAAGCTTAAATCGGTAGAAGCGTAATAATGCGGTTTTTTTGATACAAATTTTCCATCAAAAGTTTTGAATTCAATGATTGGAGTTTTATGTCCATCTTCGTCCGATTCGTATGATAATATTTTTCCATTAGTTTTTATTCCATTTTTATTTATATAATCAAAAAAAGATAAACTACTTATTGCTAAAAACATTATAATTAGCCCCAATATTAAAAAGCAAAATATTGGTTTATAAAACATAAAGAATACAAAAAAAGCAACTATAATATACCAATATTTTTTCAGATGTTCCATTTTAATTTTTCAATTAAACTTCAATTTTAACGATTCTGCGATACAATTACTGCCAACTTGTTTATATGCGATACATTATAGCGCTAATCTACCCATTTTTGGGTGTATATGCGCTATAAAGTAGCGTTTACCAAATATAGTATTTTTTTTATTCCTACAAATCATCAAATGGACTTTTAATTTGCTGAATACTTTTTGTGCTTACATGGGTATAAATCATAGTTGTTTTTGGGCTACTATGACCTAATAATTCTTGTATTTAAAGCCTATTAGTTCGCTTTATAATAAATTTTAAAAAATTAATA
>NZ_CBFHMV010000038.1:0-8502 GCF_965657075.1 Flavobacterium sp. | reverse complement strand
GAAAACAGTTCCAAAAGTCAGAACTAAGATTAATGTTAATATGTATTTGCTATGTTTCATCATATTACCGCCAACGTCCCGCAGCTTGCAGAAGTGGCGGATTAAGGAAGCCTAAACTTTCGGTTAAACACTGACTTTGCAAGTACAAAACCAAATTTAAATTAAGCCCAAAACCCGCCATTTTTGCAAACTGCTGTTGGCAGTAGTTTTTATTCATTCAGTTTCTTTTCAATAATTTTTATCCATTCAGATTCTTTCTCTTTTTCAAGAATGAATTCTGGTTGGACTCCTATAAATTCATATTTTAATCTATCTGAATATTTTTTCGTAGTAATTACAAAAGTAAATCCACAATTCGGAGTTTTATATCCTTTAACGAACCCATATGCAAATTGTCCATTTGTGTTTTCTCCAAAAGTTTTTATATTTTTATTTTCTGTTAGAATTAATGCAACTTCCTCACAAGCACTTGCACATTTATTATTAAAAATTACTGCAATTTTAACTTTTTTAGCGTTTGATTTTAAAATTTTTAGAAGTTGATTATACATTCTTTCTCCGCCGCCACCGTTATTTCTGATATCAATAATTATTCTTTGTTTCGTTTTAATAATTGGTGTAATACTATCATAAAATTCATCTAATTCTTTCCATAGTTTATAGTTAAAACTTGGTATTTTAATATAACCTGTTGAGTTTTCTAAATCTTTATATTCGGGTAAATTTTTAGTAACGAAATTTTTTTCATATTCAGCTTCACCAATTTTAATTGGGTCATAAATTTGAAGATGTTTGTCCTTAATGAAACTTATATATTTTTTTATAATTTTTTGGCATAAATCTTTTGATACGTTTTCTTTGTTGGTTTCAATAGTTAAACTATCTTTTAAATGTTTATAAAATTCAATATTTTTGTCAGTAACATTTACAGAAAATCCTGGATGTTCTTTTTCAATTTTTTCAATTACAAAGTTTAAATCTGCATTACAATTACAATTTTCTTGTCCAAACATTCTAATATTGAAAATAAAGATAAATGTTATTAGTAAAATGTTTTTTGTCATTTTTCGTCGTTTTTAAAATTACTGCCAACGTTTTGCTGCTTTGCATCAGTGGCTTGTGATACAACACTGACCATAACAAATATAGACAAAATTTCGATTCATAGAGGTTTTTCCGAAGGAAAAACCAAGCCCAAGCCATTGTGTAAAACAGTTGTTGTAAGAAGCCATAATATTTTATCAAATATTTTTTAATAAATTATTGTAAAGTATTTGAAAAATAACCAGCTTCATGTTCAAAAAAATTATCATAATATTTATTTGCACTTTTTGTTTCTAAATTATAAAATAGTCTTAATGGTATATAGTGAAAATCATAATAAATATGATTATTGATTTTGCTAAAAAATTTAGATTTGTTTTCTATTTTTTTTAATGGTTTTATATAATAAGTATTTAATATTGAAAAATCATTGGATTGATATATATGAATAATTTCATGAGTAATTATATTGTAACTATTTACATTATTGCGTAAAATAATAGTACCTGGAAATGTTACACCTCTTGAACCCGATTCATATAGCCTATAATCACCACTTTGAAAAATAAATTCGCCTGTTTTTAATGAAGTATCAAAATCAAATTTTGCTTGTGTAAAGGCTAATGTATTATAAACAAGTGCTACAGGCATGATTTTATAATTTATTTTTAACTTATTTTTAGTTTCAAATTCTAAACGATTAAAACCAATGTTTATATGCCATTTATTCCAAAAATCTTCATTATGAGCTGCATTATCTTTTATAGATGTGCCACCAGCATTTATTAATTTAGCAGCCCAAATTAATTTCCAATCTTTATTTTCTACTCCTAAACGTAATACCCTTTTACTTTCAAAAGTTAGATAACCACCCAATGTACCTTGAGAAAAACCTTTTAGTATTACTTTGTCAAGCTTCTCATTTGGTTTTTTGTTTATTATAGCACCAATTGTTCCAAATACGCCACCTATACTAATATTATAGAAAAAAGCTTCTGTGTCATTTGCTTGAGAAAAACTATTATTAGTTAGAAATAAAAATAAAATTATAGTAATAAATAGTTTTTTCATTTAAAATAAAATATTTTGTTCTTTACGTTTTTTCAAATGGTTTCTTACAACGTGATACAGATATGAAACGTTAAATGATTAATAACTTAAATTAAAAAATATGAAATTAAATTTAGAAGTAAATGGAAAACCCTTTAAAAAAACAATACTATTTAATGTTTTATATGTGTTGTTGGTAACTGTTAGGGTGTTATTTGTAGTAGCTATTCTTTTTATACCTACTGTATTATGTTGGTTAATATTTCCTTTGCTTGGTGTTAAGAATGTAATTTATAAAATGATTGACTTGTATGAAGGACTTTCGTTTTTAGGTGATAAGCACTAATTGTTACCAACGTTTGAGGCTTGCTCTCAGTGGCGTTGCATCAATCCCAAGCCATTACAAATATAACAAAACATTCCATTCAGCAGCGGATTTTCCGTAGGAAAATCCGGAAGAAGCCATTGAAGCAAACCGCTGTTAGCCGTTCGGTTTTTAAAATCTATATCCAATTCTCAAGTGTAAATTAAGAGCTGCTTCGCTTTCGTTTTCTAAATAACCTGCTTGTTTCGCAAAAATATATCGGTAACCAATTCCAATTCCGGTTTCATAGTTGAAATGTTTTCCAATATTTCTTCTTATTCCCCAAGTTGGTATAATTGAAATATCACTAATAATATTTATATTGTCATAATTTGAAATTACAAACCAATCAGGATGATAACTTGTTTTAAGTGAAATAAAATTTCCGCTATTTCCGTCAATTCTTTTCGATTTACTTTCTCTTTTATTCAAATTATAATACCATCTTGGTTCAGCAGTTATAACTGGAGTCATTAAAAATCCCGTTTTGTCGTAAAAATCTCCACCCCAAATTCCACTATCAAATCCAATTTCACTTCGTAATGCAATTTGATTAGTTAGTTTAGTTTCGTTATGTCCCCAAATACCAAGAAAACCTGTTTGAATACCAAATACAGATTTTTCAACACTCGCATTTTGAGATTTTACAGTTAAAGTTAAACTTATTAAAGCTAAAGTCAGAAATGTTTTTTTCATAAAGTTTGTTTCAATTTTTATTATTTTATTGGTTTTCGTCTTTGTTCGCCAAACTGACGGCTAACGTTCGGCGACTTGCTCTCAGTGGCGTTGAACCAACACCAAGCCATTACAAATATAACAAAACATTCCATTCAACAGCGGATTTTCCGTAGGAAAATCCGGAAGTAGCCATTGAAGCAAACCGCTGTTAGCCGTTCGGTTTTTTTGTTTAATTTTTAAAACAAATTACTTTTTGTTTTAATTCACTTTTTAAGTAATTTATGCTCATCAAATTTTGTATCCATTTTCACTTCACAAATTTTAATTGCCTTTTTATCTTTTATAAAAACTAAGAGTATAAACCAATCACTTGAACTTATTGCATTTCCTGATATATTTGATAAATCAATTTTATATTGTTCACCAACTTGTTCTACGTTTTGATAGCAACCAATTACAATATAATTATCCCAATCAAAATCAGTTAATTTGCTTAAATTAATTGGTTTTCTTTCTTTTAAATATTCTGAATTTATTTTTTCCGTTAATTCTTTATCAGATTGCAACTGAAAGAAAAAGTTGCAAGATGTAAACGTATCAATAAATATTATTAAGATTATTTTTTTCATGTTCCCTCGTTTTTTTAGTGTTCTGTCAAACTGACGGCTAACGGTCTCGGGTATGAAACGTAGGGCATTTCGAAGCTGCGAACTTGTCCACCGATACCAAGCTTGCTGAGAGACCAAAACTTGCGAAAACCACTGTCTGCCCTATGTTTTATACCCATTGTTGGGCTTAGTTTTTATTTTTTACAAAATTTTATTGCTTCAGGAAAGTCCATAATAATTGGTTTGTCAATGTCATTTGAAAGCTTCCATGTAAATCTGAATTCATTTTGATGGGCAAAACGCTTGTTCTTTATGTAAAATTTTGAAATATCCCCAAGAGTCTCCATGTGAGATGATAACACACCAAAATTGAATTCTTCGCTTATCTGACTTACCAAAACCTTATCATTTTTATAAATGCACTGAGACTTCATCGTAAAGACTGCATTTAGCTTCTTCGCAATAGCTTGTTGAAACCCTACTGGGTCAACAATTTCAAAATATGAGTCGTAGTCAAATTTTCGAATTATCTCCGGGTCTGCATCACCGTCAAAACAACAAAACGTGTAGTGGTCAAATCCACCTGTTATGGTTACGACTGCGGTATTTTTTGAATTTGAACCAACCAATATTGTTGAACCTTCTTCTATGTCTTTTACTTCTTCATTTTCTTGATTCCTGTAGTATTCAAAAGTTCCCAATTGAAGGGTTCCATTCTTAAAAAATGAGTCAACATGTTCTTTCTTCGACATTTTGATAATGCTCGAATTAGGCTTTTCAAGTCCATTGAATTCACTTTCATACGTGATGTCAGCAAATTTGTCATAGGGAATAGGTCTATCAATAAACAGTCCGTTTTTTAAAGCTCCCGTTAAAGCTCTTATGTGCTCATCTGGCAAGTTTGGTGGATAAAGTAAATAGTCAGAGATAAGAGTCTTCATGTCAGTTTTTCAAATTAAGCCCAACGTTTGGCTGCTACACGATGTGCAAGTCTTCGTGTTTTATATTTTCAAATTTAGTAAAATTTTCAATGCGAAACGGTAATTCCACTAAATCCTTGCATATTGTGTAACAGCTGTTGTAAAATCGGTTTTATATAAGGTTTAACTTGTCCGCCTTTGTTAAGTGTCAAGTAGTTTTAAATTTTTATTATGTCAAAGTTCAAACAATTCAAAAAACCAGAAATTATTTTAATTGACGATTTTTATGTTCAATGTAATTTTCGTAAGCTATTTCAAAGTCTAAATTATCGTCTGAAAGTTCAATTTTATCTAAGTTTATTTCGTTATTTTTTACTTTTTCTTTTAATTCTGTTTGTAACTTATAAAATCCTGCAACAGATTTAGGAGAAAAAGTATCTGCAAAAACATCAAAATTTTTATCTAAATCAGTTTCATAATTTATAAAACCAATATTTACATATTTTAAATCCCATTGTATGTTAAAAGTAACAATAAACTTACCGCTAGCAAACATTCCAAAAGGTGTTTTTGTGCTTTTAGGAATTGTGCTTAAAATACTTTCAAATGTCAATCCATGTACTGCTAAAATATATTCAGCCTTTCTAATATTAGTAGTAAATCCTCCTAATTCAAATTTTTCTAATTTGTCAATAAATAATATCATATTTCTTTTTATAAGCGGTTCTACTAAACTGTTTTACAACGTTTCTCGGCTTTGCTTTGTTGCGGAAAAGTAAAGCTAAAAGTTTAGATTTAAAAACAAAATTAACAAATACAAACCGAACATTGGTTAAGCACTAAACCGCAATAGAGCAAAACCGATGTTATAAGTAGCTTAAACTATGAACGCAACCGAATTTAAAAACAAATTACTACTTCTAAACTTAAACCAAGTAGAGGTAAATAGAGTTAAAAATTTAACCACAAAACAACTGAAATTTAAACTTAGAGTTTATACTGAATTTAAAGAAATAACAGAAGAAAATTATAAACAAGTTTGGTTTAAGCTAAACACGCAATTAGCTAAAGAAGATAAATTTCACAGAATACAAACACACTCAATGAGAAATTCTAAAGGATTTACAGATTATAGTCATTTGGCTTATAATGGTGTTTCGGACGACTTCTGATAAGTTACTTATAACGTTTGGCTGCTTTGCATCAGTGGCTTGTGATTCAAGACTGACCACAACAAATATAGACAAATTTTCGATTAATAGAGGTTTTTCCGAAGGAAAAACCAAGCCCAAGCCATTGTGCAAAACAGTTGTTAGCAGTAGCTATTTTTGATTTTCCCACAACTTTAACATAGCTTTTAAATCACTATATTCTTCAGAAAATGCTCCATCAAGTTTGTATTTATCTCCAAATTCATAAAAATATTCACGTGCTTTATTGTTTTTTGAGATTATTGAAATAAAAAGACGATTTACTAAAACCATTTTATCTTCATTTAATTCTTGATCAGCATTCTCATATTCTTTCAAAGTAGTTAAGATTTCTTCCTTACTATATTTTCTGATTTTTTTATTTAAAGAATTAGTCTTTTTAACATCTTCATTTTCAAAATATATTTTATTAATATTCCAAACAGTTGTAATATATTTTCTGTTTTTTTCAGTTGGTAGATTTATTAATTCTTCAACATATAAAGTATCTTTATTTACTTTTAAATTACAAGTTTCGGTAGCGTTCCAAAATTCAATTACTTCATTTTGTCCACAAACAGAAAGTACAAATTCCGAAAAATTCACAGGTTTGTTTTCAGTATTTCTATAACCACAAAGAGCGATACTTTTTCCGTTTGATAAGTTATAAATTGTATCTGATTTTGTTCCAGTAAATTTGTTTTCAGCACATTTACATTCAACTTCTATTTTATTTTCATTAATGATTGTTGGAAACGAATCTTTTAGTATTTCGTTAGAATTCTCATTATTATCCACGAAGTTGCTTTTGTTTTCTTTACAAGAAAAAAACAATGTTAAAGTAATGATAATTAGTATTTTGAAAACGGTTTTCATATAGTTACTGCTAACGTTTTGCAGCTTGTAGCAGTAGCGGTTAAATATACCTAAATTTTGAATTAATCACTAACTTATGTAAGTGCAATAGCGTCTTTCAGTCAATCCCGAAAGCCGCTATTGCTACAAACTGTGGTTGTAGGCTGTATTGTTCATTTTTTTTTTCAATATAAGTATTAAAAACACAAATATGTAGTTGGTATCCAATAATTTAACTTGTTTGAATTAACATTTATTTTAAATCAAGAATTAAATATTTAATTAAAAGTTGCGATGTTGTTACCTCCTTGCAAGCATATATATTGTTTATTATTAATAGTAATTTCCCAATTTTCAAAAGCCATAGATGTTATATAAATTTCAATTTTTTTGTTTGACGAGAAAAACAAAATTAAATCATTATTTACTGAAATTTCAACCTCTATTAAATTTTCATTTATAAGCTCCTCTTTTAAAAAAGGTATTAAATCTATTTCAGGTTTTTGAAAATGGTATTTTAAAGTATTATCTTTCGAAATATGTTCAATCTTATTATTTTTAAAAAATCTCCAAAAATCTGTAGGAATTAAACTTATCTCTTCAAAATAAAAATAGAATAATTTACTATCGTTATCAAAAATCACTTTTTCAAATCTAGATTTACCCTCGAATATTAATCTTCGTTTCATCTTTTAATTTTTTTATTGGAAATCAAAATGGTTATTTGAATTACCTAAAGTTTGATTATTATTAGGGTTTATTGGTTGGCCATTATTATTGTAAAATTTTACATATCCTTTAGGGTGAGGATAAGTTCCTGTTGTAATTGGTTCCATAATTCTTATAGCATTAGCATCAGAATTTAGAGGTGTACCTTGAGGAACAAATTTAACACCTTTACCATTATCAACTATTCTAGCCACATAATTGTTTGGTATATTTATCGTTACAGAAACACCTTGAGGATTTGTAACCACTTTACCTTGAAAAGCTTTATTTGTTAAGTTTTTCATTGAATACTTCCACTGGGAAGATGTAACTGTTGAGCCAACATTTGTATTAGCAGGTAATGCTACTATTGCATGTCCAAAACAAGTTATTGCATAAGCCCACCATTGAGGAGAGTGTAATGCATCATTCCACATTTGTGATAACCCACTAAAATAGTCTCCAGTACAAAGTGCTATTTGACCATTTGTAGGTGTTCCATTCATATAAAATAAATTAGCTGCATGAGTGTATAAATTAATATTTTCTTGAAAATTACTTAAAGCACTTGATTTAATTATATATTCAATATCATGCAAAGTATTATTACCAGAATATCTTACAGCCGCATAATAAACTAAAGTGTTATCAGATTTATAATGTGGAGTTAAAGTATAAGTTCCGACATTAATACTATTACTTACAACTGCAAAACTAGTACTATTAAAGTAAGATGTATTTTTATATTTTAACAATAAATATAACTCAACATTTGCCCCTGTCATAGGATTTTCTGAACTATTTATAACGGCTAATGTAAAAGCTTGTTGTAAATTTAATGAGGTGTCATTGCTTTTTTCGTTAATAGTGTTTGTAATTGTTTCGTTTGTTATTTCAGAATTTTGATTTGCCAAATTAATCAACTCTAATGCAAATTGTTTCGCTTGCGGGTCAATAATAGGCATTGTAGGATTTCCTCCTAAAATAGGATTATAGCTTGGGTCTGGTACTACAATAACATTATCTGCTAGATAAACTGCAATACTTTGATTAAGGTCATAAATTAATTTCTGTTCAGAGGTTAA
>NZ_CBFHMV010000037.1:0-11960 GCF_965657075.1 Flavobacterium sp. | reverse complement strand
TAGACTATCTAGAAGGAGTAGAACAAAAACAATTTAAAGCACATTTCACATTAAAAAGGTAAAATCAAGCTATATAAATAAAAAAGCAACTCATTCGAGTTGCTTTTTTATTATATAATTTTTAACCATTATTTATTCTAATTTTAAATAATCATATTGTAAATTTGCAATAAATCAATTATCACAATGATAAATATCCAAAAAATACGTGCTCAATTTCCAATTCTTTCCCAGCAAATTAATGGAAAACCATTAGTATATTTTGATAATGGAGCTACTTCCCAAAAGCCTCAAGTAGTAATTGATTCTATTGTTGACTACTATTCTAGATATAACGCAAATATTCATCGTGGCGTTCATACATTAAGTCAATTAGCAACAGATGCTTATGAACAAGCACGATTAAAAATTCAAAAACATTTTAATGCAAAAGAATCCTATGAAATAATATTTACTTCAGGAACAACCGAAAGTATTAATTTGGTAGCTAACGGGTTTGAATCAATTCTTAAAAAAGAAGATGAAATTATTGTTTCGGCATTGGAGCATCACAGTAATATTGTGCCTTGGCAAATGCTTTGCGAAAAAACAGGTGCAGTTTTAAAAGTAATTCCAATGAATCTTCAAGGAGAATTAATTATGGAAGAATATGAAAAATTACTTTCAAACAAAACGAAATTAGTTTTTTGTAACCATATTTCAAATGCATTAGGGACTATAAATCCAATTGAAGAAATTATTGAAAAGGCACATGCAGTTGGTGCAGCAGTTCTGATTGACGGTGCTCAAGCTTGTCCACATTTAAAACCTGATGTTCGAGCTTTGGATGTTGATTTTTATGTAACTTCAGCTCATAAAATGTGTGGCCCAACAGGTGTTGGAATGTTGTATGGAAAAGAAGAATGGTTGAGAAAATTGCCTCCTTACAAAGGTGGTGGAGAGATGATAGCAACAGTAACTTTTGAAAAGACAACATACGCAGATTTACCACATAAATTTGAAGCAGGAACACCTAATATTTGTGGAGGAATTGCATATGGTACTGCCATAGATTATATGAATTCTGTAGGATTCGATAATATTGCTGCTCACGAACAGGAACTTTTAAGTTATGGAACTAAAAAACTTCAAGAAATAGAAGGAATTACTATATACGGTCCAAATGATTTAAACAAAAAAGCTTCTGTTATTTCATTTAATATTGATGGCATCCATCCCTATGACATTGGCACGATTATAGATAAACTAGGAATAGCGGTAAGAACAGGGCAACATTGCGCACAACCAATTATGGATTTCTATCAAATTCCAGGAACAATAAGAGCTAGTTTTGCTTTTTATAATACTAAAGAAGAGATTGATGTTTTTATTGAAGCTATTAAAAAAGCAAAAATGATGTTGTCATAAATTTATAAATTATGAAATGGCCATTTACAACAAGTTTGCATAAGCAAACACCAATAAATAAAAAGGCGATACCATATATGACCGCTAACAAATAAATTTTTACATATATGAAAGTACTAATCACATTTTTTTTAGGGTTGTTTTTAATGAAAGGATGTTCTCAATATAAAGAATTAGAACAAATTAAAATTGAATATATAGCCAACACAAGAGGTTTTCATCAAACTGTAACCATTGAAAACAAGCAATTTTTGGTTAAAAACGAAAGAGATGGAAAATTCAATGAAATTAAGTTAAAAGAAAGTCAGTGGAAATCATTAGCTGAACTATATTCTAAAATAAATATAGAATCTTTTGAACAACTTAAAGGCTCAACAAAACAAAGAGATTACGATGGAAAAGCGTTTGCAAACCTTCACATCACAAAAGAAAATAAAGAATATAAAACCTTAGGTTTTGATCATACAATACCGCCAACAGAAATTAAACCTTTTGTTGACTTAATTTTAAAATATGCCAATAAATAATGGAAATTAAACAAATACAAGATGAAATAGTAGATGAATTCTCCATGTTTGACGATTGGATGCAACGCTACGAATACATCATTGAACTTGGAAAATCATTACCGCTTATCGAGGAACAATATAAAACCGAAGAGAACATCATTAAAGGTTGCCAATCTAAAGTTTGGGTTCATGGTGAAGAAAAAAACGGAAATATTATCTTTACTTCAGATAGTGATGCCATTCTTACCAAAGGAATTATTGCCATTCTAATTAGAGTATTTTCAAACCAAAAACCTGAAGCAATATTAGAAGCAGACACAGATTTTATTGACGATATTGGTTTAAAAGAGCATTTATCACCAACTAGAGCCAACGGTTTGGTTTCGATGATAAAGCAAATAAAAATGTATGCTTTAGGATTTCAAGCCAAGCAATCAAATTAACAATAAAAGTATTAAATAAGATACTGAAATAAATTCAGCATAAAATGGAAGAATATAAAGACGAAATAAACCTAGGAGAAAATGTTGTTAAAACTTTAAAGACAATTTACGATCCAGAAATTCCCGTAGATATTTACGAATTAGGATTAATTTACGATGTAATGATCAACGAAGATAATGACGTTAAAATTTTAATGACATTGACTTCTCCAAATTGTCCAGTAGCAGAAACTTTACCACTTGAAGTTGAAGAAAAAGTAAAATCAATTGATGAAGTAAAATCGTGTGAAGTTGAAATTACTTTTGATCCACCTTGGAGCAAAGATTTAATGAGCGAAGAAGCTAAATTGGAATTAGGAATGCTTTAATTCAGTTACCAGTATTCAGTATTTAGTTGGCAGTTTTAATTACTAAACATGAATAAGCTGAACACTAAAAAATGGCTAGAAATCAACCAAAATCACTAAACGACAAAAAGAAAATTGGATTAAAAGACTCTTTTAATTCACTTACTTATGTGCCTCGTTTTTTTAAAGAAATTTGGAGAACCAATAAAAAATTGTTCTTAATTTCTGCTTTTTGTAGGTTAATTGCAGCTTTATTACCTGTTGTAATTCTTTGGGTTGGAAAAATCATTATTGATGAAATAATTCGAATCACAACAGAAGGAGAAAAAGACTTTTCTGAACTTTGGAAATACGTTTTAATTGAATTCATTTTAGTTGTTGTTTCGGATTTAGTAAGTAGAGCCATTTCTTTAACAGATGGTATTTTAGGTGATCAATACAACATTCAAACATCAGTTAAAATCATCCAAAAAACGAATGAAGTTGATATTAGTTTATTGGAAGATTCTGAATTTTACGATAAATTAGAAAGAGCCAGAACGCAAACAATGGGTCGTGTTGACTTAATGTCAAATGTTTTAGGTCAAGCACAAACCACTATTTCTATTTTAACTTTAGTTGCTGGTTTAATATATTTTGAACCTTATCTGATTATTTTACTCGTTTTGAGCATAATTCCTTCTTTCATCAATGAAGTTCGTTTTAGCCAACAACAATATTCCTTAGCTAGAAGTTGGACAGCCGAAAGAAGAGAATTAGATTACTTAAGATTCATCGGTGCAAACGATAAAACGGCTAAAGAAATCAAGCTTTTTGGTTTGACCAATTTTGTGGTAAATCGTTTTCAAAACTTAGCTACTAAATATTTTAACTTAAACAAATCTTTGGTAATCAAGCGTTCTAGCTATGGGTTTTTGTTTAATTTATTAGGTTCAATAAGTTATTATGCTGCTTATGTTTTTATCATTTATCGTGTTTTGTCTGGAGTAATTACTTTGGGAGAATTGACTTTCCTTTCAGGAAGTTTTAATAGATTGATGAAAAGTTTACAAGATTTTTTCTCTAAATTTACTCGTATTTCTGAAAGTTCATTGTATCTAAAAGACTATTTTGATTTTATAGATATTTCAATTGAACCGAAAACAAAAGAAGATATTCCATTACCAAAAATCATTCAAAAAGGATTTGAATTTAAGAATGTTTACTTTGCTTATCCAGAATCTGAAAATCAGATTTTAAAAGATGTAAGTTTCTCAATAGAAGCTGGTGAAAAAATAGCTTTTGTTGGACAAAATGGAGCAGGAAAAACAACTTTAACGAAATTATTGCTTCGATTTTATGAACCCACTTCTGGTGAAATATTATTAGATGGAGTAAATATAAATCGTTATAATAAAAGTGAATATCAAGCTTATTTTGGTGTTTTATTTCAAGATTTTTTCAGATATGAATTTACCGTTAAAGAAAACATTGCTATTGGAAAAATAGATGAAATTGATAACCAAACTCGAATTGAAAAAGCAGCTGAATTAAGTTTAGCCAATGAAGTAGTTTCCGAATTGCCTTCTGGATATAACCAACAATTAGGAAAACGTTTTGTAAAAGGACAAGAACTTTCTGGTGGTCAATGGCAAAAAATTGCATTAGCCAGAGCTTACATGAAAAATGCTGAAGTCATGATTTTGGATGAACCAACATCAGCTTTAGATGCGAAAGCAGAAAGTGAAGTCTTTGAACGTTTCATTCACTTAATTAAAAATAAAACGAGCGTGATTATTTCTCACAGATTTAGTACAGTTCGTCAAGCAGATAGAATTATAGTTTTAGAAGAAGGTTCAATTTTAGAATCAGGAACACATGAAGAATTGATGATAAATGATAAACTTTATGCACAATTATTCACCCTTCAAGCAGAAGGATATCAATAAGTAAATTCCAACAATCAAATTCCAAATTCCAAAAAAATATATTAAAAATGGAAGAAGAAATTATAAATAAAGTAGCAAATAGTATTTTGGAAGTCTTTGATTTAGAAGATTATTTTCCAAAACAACCCATATATACAATAGATGTTTCACAATGGTTAGAAGGAGGATTCTTGTTGAAGGAAAAAGACTTTAGAGCCTCTTTAAAAATTCACGATTGGTCTCAATATAAAGATGCTTTAGTTGCCATAAATTGTTCAACGGATGCCATTTTACCAGCTTGGACATTTGCTTTAGTTACTGTTCATTTACAGCCATTTGCTTCCAAAATAACTTCAGGAACTAAAAATGATTTGCTTTTGAGTTATTATCAAGATACTTTAAATCAAATAGATTTTTCTATTTATGATAAAAAACCATTAATTTTAAAAGGCTGTTCCAACAAACCTGTTCCTCAAGAAGCTTATGTTTTGGCTATTCAAAAATTAATCCCTTTCGCAAAAAGCATTATGTTTGGTGAAGCTTGTTCTGCTGTACCTTTGTTTAAATCGATTAAAAAACAATAAATACCGTTAAAAAGCCTGTTTTTAAATAAAATTTGTACATAAACTTTCATTATATAACTTTGTTGCCAATTAAAACAAAACATAAATGAAAAAAATAGTATTAAGTTTATTATTAGTTTCTTCGGTAACATTTGCTCAAAATAGTGAAAAGGAAACATTAAAAAAAACAGAGGAAGCCGCAGCTAAAGTTGGTGAAGACAAACCCGATGGATGGAAAAAAGCAGGAACATTTTCTCTAATAGGAAATCAGGCTACTTTTAACAATTGGTTGGCAGGTGGACAAAGTAATATTTCAGGAAATATTCTTGTTAATTACGATTTCAATTACAAAAAAGCAGATTGGTCTTGGGACAACAAAATCATTGCTGGTTATGGTGTTACAAAGCTTAAAGGTGCCGATTTACAAAAATCAGATGACAGACTTCTTTTTAATTCTTTGCTTGGAAAAAAAGCTTCCGGGAATTGGTATTATTCCGCTTTTTTAAATTTTAAAACACAGTTTGATACAGGTTTAGATCCAGCAACTCAAACCACCAAAATATCACATTTCTTCTCTCCTGCTTATTTACAAGTTGGTCCTGGTATGATGTGGAAAAAAAGTGATAATTTAAAATTTAATATAGCACCAGCAACCTCAAAATTAATTGTAGTTCATGATCATTTTACACAATTTGGACCTTCATTTGGTGTAGAACAAGGAAAATCTTCAAGGTTTGAATTTGGAGCAGCCGTAAATGGTTATTACAAATTTAACATCATGGAAAATGTTTCAGTTGAAAACATTATTAATTTATATTCTAATTACTTGGAAGATCCACAAAATGTTGATTTAGATTATCAATTAAATATCGTTATGAAAGTGAATAAATATTTATCAACTAATTTTACTTTTCAAACTATTTATGATGACAATGCCTTTAGAGGATTTCAAACACGTCAAAACATTGGTTTAGGAGTTAATTATACTTTCTAAAAATTTGTTCTTATAAAAATAAAATGCCCCAAATAATTAACTACTTGGGGCCTTTTTTATTCTTCCTCTTTCTCAAAAGCTTCGCTATATTCAGGATATAGGAATTTATTATACGGAAATCGAGTTATATGAATTTCCCTTACGGCTTCATAAACTTTTTCTCTAAATTCTTCAAAGTTTAGTTTATCAGTCGCAGAAATAAAAAGAGCATTTTTTTCACCAACATTATTCATCCAGGTTTTTTTCCACTCATCAAGAGTGTTGTGTTTTGGTTCTTTCTCAATAGTTAAATCTTCCTCATCAAAATATTCAGGTTTGTAAGCATCAATTTTATTAAAAACCATGATAGTGGATTTATCATCACTTTTAATATCTTTCAAAATTTGATTTACTGATTCAATATGACTTTCAAATTCTGGATGAGAAATATCTACCACATGAAGTAATAAATCGGCTTCTCGAACTTCATCTAAAGTACTTTTAAAAGAGTCAATTAATTGTGTTGGAAGTTTTCTAATAAAACCAACCGTGTCCGACAACAAGAAAGGTAAATTTTTAATGACTGTTTTTCTAACAGTAGTATCTAAAGTTGCAAAAAGTTTATTTTCAACAAAAACTTCACTTTTCCCTACAGCGTTCATTAAGGTTGATTTTCCAACATTCGTATAACCCACCAAGGCAACTCTTACCATAGCACCACGATTACTTCTTTGAGTAGCCATTTGTTTGTCAATTGCTTTAATTTTGTCTTTTAAAAGTGCAATTCTGTCTCGAACTATACGTCTGTCTGTTTCAATTTCTGTTTCACCAGGACCACGCATTCCAATTCCACCACGTTGTCTTTCTAAGTGTGTCCACATTCCTGATAATCTGGGCAATAGGTAAATGCACTGAGCCAATTCAACTTGAGTTCTTGCATAAGAAGTTTGTGCTCTTTGTGCAAAAATATCTAATATTAAATTTGTTCTGTCTAATACTTTTATGTCAAAAATTTTGGTGATGTTTTTTTGTTGAGCAGGGGTTAATTCATCATCAAAAATTACACTTGACACATCATTTTGTTTTATATATGATAGTATTTCTTCAAGTTTACCTGTACCAACAAATGTCTTTGGATTGGGTTTATCCATTTTTTGAACAAATCTTTTTATAACCTCTCCACCTGCTGTAAAAGTCAAAAATTCAAGTTCATCAAGAAATTCGTTTAACTTTTCTTCATTTTGATTTTGAGTAATTATCCCTACAATTATTGTTTTTTCAAAACTTACTATTTCTTTTTCTAGCATTATTATGTTAAATTTCTACGATTTGAAACAAAATTAGCATTTTAAATCAATAAAATACTTTAGATTTTGAAATAAATAATTACTTTTGAGATTCAATCACACAAACTATATTACAAATGAAAAAAATTACATTAATTTTATTGATGACCTTTTCTTCTTTAGTTGGTTTTTCTCAAATAGTCTTAGAAGAAGGCTTTGAAGGAACAAACTTACCTGAAGCATCAGGAAACTGGACACTTGGTTCAGGAAATTGGAGGGTTTTTGATAACGGTATCGGACTTAATAATACATGGGAAGTTGTTGCAAGTCCTGATCCAGCTGTTTATGCAGGCACCCGTTCTGCTTATCTAAATCGTGAAAATGTAACTAATGGAACTTTTGCTTCCGATTGGTTAGTAACACCACAAATAACAGTACCTGCTAACGGTCAACTTCGCTTTTTTGCAAGACAAGTTACAGGAGGAAATGCTGGAAGTGTTTATACTGTGAGAGTATCAACATCAAGTAATCCTCAAGCCAGTTTAGTAGCAGGCGATTTTACAACGGTTCAAACGTATTCTGAAACAGGTGTTGGAAATCCTGCAATCAATACAGTTAATGGTGTTTATGAAGAACAATTAGTTTCTTTAGCAGCTTATCCTGCTGGAACACAAGTTTACATTGCATTTGAAATGACTAATGACTTTGGAGATCGTTTTTTATTAGACGATGTAAAAGTTGTTTCTCAATGTTTAGACCCAACGTTATTGACAGCTACAAATATCGGTTTAAACTCGGCTTCACTTGGTTGGACTAATAATTCAACAGCAACTAATTTTGAAGTTGAAGTTTTTGAAGCAAATGGTTTAGCTTCATTAGGAGTAATTCCTGCTACAGGAACTTCGGTGAGTTATCCTGGATTAATGCCTTCAACAGCTTATCAATTTTATGTAAGAGCTTTATGTGCAGATGGTATTAATAGTGAATGGGCTGGTCCTTTTAATTTCACAACATCATCACCAGGTCAAACTTGTGATGCTCCAATAACTGTAGCTAGTATTCCTTATCAAGTTTCAGGTTCTACTCTTGGTTTTGGAGATGATTATAGTGGAAGTCCAGGAACAAGTTGTAGTACAACCGCTGGTTATTTAAATGGAGATGATGTTTTCTATACTTTTGTAGCAGATAACAATGATCCAATAAAAATTACAAATCAAACCAACACCAACTGGTCTGGTTTATTTGTTTACACAGGATGTTCTAATGTTGGAGTAAGCTGTGTGGCTGGAAGTACCGCAGGAAATGGAAACACAACTGCAGATCAAGTTATTTTTACACCAGTTGCTGGTCAAACGTATTATGTAGTAATTTCAACTTTTGCAGGTACAAATGGAACAAATCAAAGTTGTGATTATACCCTAACAATAGTAAAAAACACTTGTACTAACCTTAGTGCAACTTTTAATGTAGTTTCTAATTGTTCGGTTACGCCTGATACATTTTTTGTAACAGCAAATGTGTCAAATATGGGATCTGCAACTTCTATAGTAGGAGTTACAATTCCTGTTTCTTCAACGGAAACTCTTTTAGCTCCTGGAACAATGCAATTTGGGCCTTTTCCAAACGGAACTAATGTAACAATCAACTTACAGAACGCTACAGATAACAACTGTTTTAAAAACAGTCCTATTTTAACACAAACTTTTTGTCCAGCAACAAATGATTTATGTGCAAATCCAATAGATATAAGCTGTGGAAGTACATTTACTCAAACAACCGTTGGAGCAAATTCAACTGGGGCACCAACTGTTGCCTGTGGAACTGGTCCTGGATCAGGTGGATTATGGTATAAATATGCGGGTAACGGTGATGTAGTTACATTTTCATTATGTGGTTCAACTTTTAATACTAAATTACAAGTATATACTGGAAACTGTTCAGGATTAACCTGTGTTGATGGTAATGATGATTTTTGTGGTACACAATCACAAGTTCAAATTACTACCGTAACTGGACAAGATTATTATGTTTATGTTTATGGATCAGGAACAGCCCAAGGCGAGTTTATTTTAAATACAACTTGTATAACACCTGCTGCTCCACCTGCAAATGACAATTGTGATGCTGCTGTTCCAGCTGTTGTTAACACTGATGGAACTTGTGATTTGACAACATCCGGAACTGTCGAAGGTGCAACACCATCTTCTCAAACTAACATTTGTATTGGTACTGCTGATGACGATGTTTGGTATTCATTTGTAGCTTCAAACGCTATTCATACTTTTAATTTATTGAATGTTTCTGGATCAGATACCGATTTAAATTATGCAGTATACTCTTCTTCAAATGCAACAACACCTTGTGATGGATTAACACAAATTTTATGTAGTCCAGATAACTTCAACGTTGCAGGAAATTTAACTCCTGGACAAACTTACTATGTAAGAATATACACTGCAACAAATGTGCCTTTACAGGATACAATATTTGATTTATGTATCAGCACACCTCCACCAGCACCATCTAATGATGAGTGTTCAACGGCAATTGTAGCTCCAGTAAATAGTTCAATAGTATGTAATGCAGTTACGCCTGGAACAATAACAAGTGCTACTCCTTCTATTCAACCAACGACATGTGGTGGAGCTGGATCAGCAAATGATGATGTTTGGTTTCAATTTACAGCTGTAGGAAATATTCAAAATATTGCTTTAAACAATGTACAAGGAACTACTACAGATTTAGCTTTTGCTGTATATGAAGGACCAAATTGTAATTCTTTATCACAAATAAATTGTCAAACCAATAATAATGGTATTGTAAGTGGTTTAACTATTGGAGGTGTTTATTGGATTAGAATTTTCTCTCAATCTACTGCTTCAAATTTATTTTCTAATTTTGATTTATGTATTACAACTCCAATTCAATGTAATACAGCTCAACCATTTTGTGGTGAAAACAATGAAATATTCATCAGTCAAACAGGATTACCTAGTGCAGGAAGTCCAGGTTGTTTAGGATCTGCTCCAAATCCGGTTTGGTTTAAATTTAAAGTTGAAACAACCGGTAATATTACATTTGATTTAACACAAACTAACAATGCAACTGGAAATCCAATTGATGTTGATTTTATATTATGGGGTCCATTTACAGATGCTCAAATGGACAGTAATGCTTGTAACTCTTTATATGATTATCCTGATGGAAACACTACAATACCTAACAATATTGTAGATTGTAGTTATTCTGCATCTGCTTTTGAATTTATTGATATTCCAAATGCTATTGCTGGACAAAATTATTTACTTTTAGTAACTAACTTTAATGGAGCTGCAGGAACATTCAGTTTAACACAATCTGGTACAAGTACTGGTAGTGCTTTTTGTTGTACAGTTGACTTAGGACAAGATATTGTTTTATGTGACGAAACTTCATATACAATAACTGCAGTGACTAACAATGATGATGCAATAGTATGGTATAAAGATGATGTATTAATTCCGGGAGCGAGTGCTAACACTTTAGTGGTTACAGAAACTGGAAATTACAAATGTGAAATTACTTGTGGACAGTTAACTGTATCTGATACGAAACTAGTAACATTCAATACATCTGTTGTACCTACTTTTGACCCAATTCAAATGACTTATTGCCAAAATGAAACGGCTCAAACTTTACCAACAACTCCAACCAATAATATTTCTGGTTCATGGTCTCCATCAACCATAGATACAACAACGCCGGGAACTATAACTTATACTTATAGTCCTGATGCTGGTTTATGTGCGACTCCTTTTACAGTTGATATTACAGTAAATACATTTGCAGTACCTACATTTACTCAAATTCCTAATTTCTGTCAAGGAACAACAGCACCAACTTTACCAACTACCTCTAACAATGGTTTTGTAGGTACTTGGGATGCTGCTATCGATAATTCTATTGTGGGGGCACAAACATTTACATTTACACCAGATGATTTAAATTGTACTAGTACAACTACAATGACTGTTACAGTTGATGCACCATCTATTGTTCCTACTTTTACACAGATACCTAATTTCTGTCAAGGTACAACAGCGCCAACTTTACCAACTACTTCTAACAATGGAATACTAGGTACATGGGATAATACTTTAGATAATTCAGTTACTGGTGCACAAACAGTTACTTTTACTCCAAGTGCTGGACAATGTGCTGTGAGTACGACTATGACCGTAACAGTTGTAGCTCCTTCAATTGTTCCTACTTTTACACAAATAGGAGATTTCTGTCAAGGAACAACAGCGCCAACTTTACCAACCATGTCAACTAATGGAATAACTGGTGTATGGAATAGTGCTTTAAATAATGCCATTTCTGGTCCTCAAACAGTTACATTTACTCCAAATAATGGACAATGTGCTGTAATTACGACTATTACTGTTAATGTTATACCTACTGCTACACTTGACCCACTAGCTAATACATCAGTTACTGCATGTAATAGTTTTGTATTACCGTCTTTAATTTCAGGTAATTCTTA
>NZ_CBFHMV010000036.1:0-13473 GCF_965657075.1 Flavobacterium sp. | reverse complement strand
ACTTTTAGACCCGGTGTATTAGCAAACCAGTTTTCAAAAGCTTGTGAATGTGTTGCTCCTAATTGTCCAGCAGAAGCCGTTGGACCTCTAAACACCATTGGCATTGGAAATTGACCCGCTGACATTTGACGCATTTTAGCAGCATTATTAATAATTTGATCGATACCTACTAACGAAAAGTTGAATGTCATGTACTCAACAATTGGACGACAACCGTTCATTGCCGAACCAACTGCTATACCAGCAAAACCTAACTCAGCAATTGGTGTATCAATTACACGTTTTGGTCCAAACTCATCCAACATACCTTTTGATGCTTTATAAGCTCCATTATATTCAGCCACTTCTTCACCCATTAAGTAAATAGATTCGTCTCTACGCATTTCTTCACTCATTGCTTCTGCAATAGCTTCTCTGAATTGTATCGTTCTCATATAATTTATTTCTAATAATAATATTGAAACGCAAAAATAGTAAAAAAATATTCCAATTTTATAATTCAGATTTAAATAAAAATGGATTTATCAACTATAACCTTTTCGTAAAATTAAATTTTAACAAAATTTATTATGCATGCATAGTATTTTTAAAACATTTTTTTGTAATTTCGTGGCATAAATACTCAAAACATACAAAATAAAATCGCTTCGATAAGATGTTTTTTTTTATAAAATTCAAAAAATTAAGCGAATGCATATGACAATTAAAAAACAATAAATTTTTAACTATGAAAATATTAGTTTGCATCAGCAATGTGCCTGATACTACTTCAAAAATTAATTTTACAAATGGCGATACTGAATTTGACACTAACGGAGTTCAATTCGTAATTAATCCTAATGATGAATTTGGCTTAACCCGAGCTGTTTGGTTTAAAGAACAACAAAGTGCAACTGTTACAGTCATTAATGTTGGTTTGGCTGATTCAGAAGCTACTTTAAGAAAAGCATTAGCTATTGGTGCAGATGATGCTATTCGTATCAATGCTAACCCAACTGACGGAATGTTTGTAGCTAATCAATTAGCTGAAGTTGCTAAACAAGGAAATTATGACTTAATAATCGCTGGTAAAGAATCTTTAGACTATAATGGTGGAATGGTTCCTGGAATGTTAGCCGCTTTTTTAGGATATAATTTTGTTAATTCTTGTATTGAATTAACTGTTGATGGTCCAAATGCCAAAGCAATGCGTGAAATTGATGGTGGAAAAGAGACTCTTTCAGCAACTTTACCTTTAGTAGTTGGTGGTCAAAAAGGATTGGTAGAAGAAAAAGACCTTCGTATTCCAAACATGAGAGGAATTATGCAAGCTCGTACCAAAGTAATTACTGTTGTAGAACCAACTAACAGCGAAACAGCAACAAAATCAGTTAAGTTTGAAAAACCAGCTGCAAAATCTGCTGTTAAATTGGTAAATGCAGACAACTTAGACGAATTAGTAAACTTATTACATAACGAAGCAAAAGTTATTTAATTACGAGTTATAAATTACGAATTACGAAATCTTTAAATCAAAAATTATGTCATTATTAATATACGCAGAATCTGCAGAAGGAAAATTTAAAAAAGTGGCTTTTGAATTAGCTTCTTATGCCAAAAAAGTTGCTGATTCATTAGGAACAACTGTTACTGCAGTTACAATCAACGCTGGTGCAACAACTGAATTATCCAATTATGGGGTTGATAAAGTATTAAAAGTATCCAACGATTCATTAACTAAATTTAACGCAAAAGCTTATGCTGATGTTGTAAAACAAGCTGCTGAAAAAGAAGGTAGCAAAGTAATCGTTCTTTCTTCAACAACAGACAGTTTATATTTAGCTCCTTTGGTTGCTTCACATTTAAATGCAGGCTTTGCGTCAAATGTTGTAGCTCTTCCAGAAAGCACAAGTCCATTTCAAGTAAAAAGAACTGCTTTTTCAAACAAAGCATTTAATTTAACCGAAATCTCTACAGATATAAAAGTGTTAGCTTTAGCTAAAAACTCTTTTGGTTTAATTGAAACAAATTCTTCTCTAACTGAAGAAGAGTTCAATCCAACTTTAAATGATGCAGATTTTTCAGTAAAAGTTGAAAACGTTGAAAAAGTGTCTGGTAAAGTAACCATTGCTGATGCTGAAATTGTAGTTTCTGCTGGTCGTGGATTAAAAGGTCCTGAAAATTGGGGAATGATTGAAGAATTAGCGTCTGTTCTTGGAGCTGCAACAGCGTGTTCTAAACCTGTTTCTGATATTGGCTGGAGACCTCATAGCGAGCACGTTGGACAAACAGGAAAACCAGTAGCCGCTAATTTATACATCGCAGTCGGAATTTCTGGAGCCATTCAACATATTGCAGGAATTAATTCTTCAAAAGTCAAAGTGGTTATAAACACAGATGCTGATGCTCCTTTCTTTAAAGTTGCCGATTATGGCATAGTGGGAGATGCCTTTGATGTTGTTCCAAAACTGATAGAAAAATTGAAAGCTTTCAAAGCAGCCAATGCATAAAAAGTAGTGTTCAAAAATAAATTATATTAAAATTAGAGTTATCTTTGTTTAGATAGCTCTTTTTTTTATTTTTGGAGCGAATGGTCTGGGCTTTTTTAGCTGTCATTTTCCTGCTATTCATTACAAACTTTTATTTTGTTTAAACAACAAAAAAAAGGTTTTTCATTACTATCAGGGCTATTAGAGAAATGTATTGATTATTTATTAATGTAAGGCTTGACTTAAAAATCAACTCTTAACTTACACAAAGAATGAGTTTAGTAAAATTAACTATAAAAGGAATATCCTACAGTCAAACACAAAATGGTGCCTATGCACTAATTTTAAATGAAGTGGATGGCGAACGCAAATTACCCATCGTTATTGGAGCTTTTGAAGCACAATCCATTGCAATTGCTCTTGAAAAAGAAATAAAACCTCCAAGACCTTTAACGCACGATTTATTTAAAAGTTTTGCAGATCGATTTGATATTGTTGTTAAACAAGTTATTATTCACAAATTGGTAGATGGCGTTTTTTATTCCAGCATCATTTGCGAAAGAGACAAAATTGAGGAAATTATTGATGCACGAACTTCCGATGCAATTGCATTAGCTTTGCGCTTTCAAGCTCCTATTTTTACTTACAAAAATATTTTAGACAAAGCAGGAATTTATTTGAATTCTAATCCTAACGAAGACGATATCGATGCTATTGAAAACGATGACATTTTATCAACTCCACAAGCTTTTGGTCAAGAAGATGAAGCTCCAAAAGGAGAAACTTTTAGTCAATTTACTGTAAAAGAATTATACGAAAAGCTAGAAGAAGCTGTTCAAAACGAAGATTACGAAAAAGCAGCTCGCATTCGTGACGAAATTTCAAAAAAAGAATCTTAACAAAACTCATCAAACAAAAATGTTTAAAAAAATAGTTTTCTTAGCAGCTGTATTTTTCAGCTTTAATGTCATTAGCGCACAAGAATTAGAAAAAAAATGGCAATTATCCAGTTCTGAAAATGATTATTTAGAACTTCAAAAAGGTTCTTACAAATTGCAAATAGTGAATGACAGTCTAAATCAAAAAGGAGATTATCTCGTTCAGGATAATTTCATTTTCTTGTTTGAAAACGGCTCTGACTCTCCTACTAAACGTTTTGTTATTGAAACAAAAACAGATTCTACACTAATAATCAAGAACAAAGGAAAAGCTTATTCTTTTTTCGCATCTAACAAAAAAGTAGCAAATACAACAAACGCTCAACTTATTAAAAGTGGAGGCGTTACTTTTACAAGTATTTGGAGAGGAATTTTAGGAATGATTTCCCTTTTAGCAATTGCTTATCTTTTTAGTGCCAACAAAAAATCGATCAATTGGAAAACGGTTGGTTTAGGAATTGCAGCTCAACTCATTTTAGCAATTGGAGTTTTAAAAGTGCCATTTGTAAAAGCAGCCTTTGAGTTTGTAGGAAATTTATTTGTTTTAGTGTTAGATTTTACACGAGCAGGAAGTGAATTCTTGTTAGGGGGCATGATGAATATTGAAAGTTTTGGATTTATTTTCTTATTTCAAGTTTTACCAACTATAATCTTTTTCTCAGCATTAACATCCTTATTATTCTATTTAGGAGTAATTCAGATAGTCGTAAAAGGCTTAGCAAAAGTTCTAACAAAATTGTTATCTATATCTGGAGCGGAAAGTTTATCCGTTGCCGGAAATATCTTTTTAGGTCAAACCGAAGCACCATTAATGATCAAAGCTTATTTAGAAAAAATGAATAAGTCGGAAATCCTTTTAGTAATGGTTGGAGGAATGGCAACTGTTGCTGGTGGAGTTTTAGCAGCATATATTGGATTTCTTGGTGGAAATGATCCAGTTTTAAGATTAGAATTTGCAAAACATTTATTAGCAGCATCTGTAATGGCTGCACCTGGAGCAATTGTAATTTCAAAAATGTTATACCCACAAACGGAAGTTATCAATACTAATGTAGAGGTTTCTAAAGAAAAAATTGGTTCAAATATATTAGACGCCATTTCAACAGGAACTACTGAAGGTTTAAAATTAGCTGCTAACGTAGCTGCCATGTTATTAGTTTTTATAGCATTTATTGCAATGATAAATTATACCCTTGGATGGATTGGCGGCTGGACAGGCTTAAATGCAGTTATAGCAGACAATACACCATACAAAGCATTCTCACTTGAAACTATTTTAGGAATTATATTTTCTCCTTTAATGTGGTTAATTGGTGTTGCCTCAGAAGACATGATGTTGATGGGACAATTATTAGGTGTAAAATTAGCAGCATCAGAATTTGTTGGATATATCCAATTAGCGGAATTAAAAAATATGTCAAGTAACATTCATTTTACTTATGATAAATCGGTAATCATGGCAACATATATGCTTTGTGGATTTGCTAACTTTGCTTCTATTGGAATTCAAATTGGAGGAATTGGATCATTAGCGCCAAACCAACGTAAAACTTTGTCTGAATTTGGATTAAAAGCCGTTATTGGTGGAAGTTTAGCCTCATTATTATCAGCAACTATAGCCGGAATGATCATTGGATAGTTTAGAAATAAGTAAAATATAAAGCAAACATATTGTGAAAACACATCAAATTTTATACATTTTAAGTATTGTAATCCTTTTTGGAATTTTTATGGTATTAGTTAACTTCCCAAACTCCAATAGAGCTGCACTTATTGCAGGAGCACTTTCGTTTTTTGGTTTTGGACTTAACATTGTTGGTTACTCTTTAAAAAGCAAAAGCAATTAAAGTTTAAATCTAAACCCTTTAAACACATAACCACATAAACTTTTAATATGCAACAATATCACGACTTAGTAAAACACGTTTTAGAACACGGAAACCAAAAAGGAGATCGAACTGGAACTGGAACAAAAAGTGTTTTTGGCTACCAAATGCGTTTTGATTTAGCTGAAGGATTTCCAATGGTAACCACTAAAAAATTACACTTAAAGTCGATTATATATGAATTGCTTTGGTTTTTAAAAGGCGATACTAATATTGAATATTTAAAAGAAAATGGTGTTAAAATTTGGGATGAATGGGCAGATGAGAATGGAGACTTAGGACCTGTTTATGGCTATCAATGGAGAAATTGGAATGGCGAAGAAATTGACCAAATTGCAGAGTTAATCGACACTTTAAAAAACAATCCAAATAGCAGAAGAATGTTAGTTTCAGCTTGGAACCCAAGTGTTTTACCTGATACTTCTATTTCTTTTGCAGAAAATGTTGCCAATAACAAAGCTGCTTTACCACCATGCCACGCTTTTTTTCAATTTTATGTGGCCGATGGAAAATTGAGTTGCCAATTATACCAAAGAAGTGCAGATATCTTTTTAGGAGTTCCTTTTAATATAGCTTCATACGCATTATTTACCATGATGGTGGCTCAAGTTTGCGATTTACAAGTAGGTGATTTTGTACATACTTTTGGTGACGCGCATATATATAACAATCACATGGAACAGTTGGAATTACAACTTTCAAGAGAATGCAGACCTTTACCTAAAATGAAATTAAATCCAGAAGTAAAAAATATTTTTGATTTCACTTTCGACGATTTTACTTTAGAAGGTTATGATCCGCATCCCCATATTAAAGGAGCTGTAGCGGTTTAAAACAAAATATCATAGAATAATATAAGCAAAAAAAACTCTAATAAATTAGAGTTTTTTTATGTTTAATATCACAAACTTATTGACAAAAAGAATCTAAATGTTTTTTCTTACCATTTCCACCCGTACCACAAGTTGGAATTGAATTAAAATCATAATAAACTCCTGTAGAGATTTGAATTTCAGTTTTGGTTAAAACACCATCGCCATCATCATCAACATCGGCATAATCTGGAATACCATCACCATCAGTGTCTAAATAAGTTCCATCTGCATTTATCGTAATTTCGTCTCTTGACAATATTTTATCTCTATCATTATCTCTAGAACGCTGTTTGATTAATTTAAAATTAAAAATTAATGGAGAATATGACGGAATTCCAGCCGTAGAAACGTTGTAATATCCAAAAGCTGAAGGCAAAAACATTACACCTGCACCATAATTACTAGGTACCAAATCTCCAGTTTGAGAATTAACAGATAATTGTCCAGGATTAAACAAGGAAATAATTTCTGACCAACCTTGAATAACTCCATCTAAAGTAAACCAAACAGGCACGTTAGAAGAGTCAAAATCAGTTTGTGTGGTAGTCTCAGTAGTTACATTATCAACTGTAGTTGAAGTTTTTTCAAATCTGGTTCCTTTATAAGTAACTAAAACTGAATCAACTCTCGAAGGTGCTAATTGAGAAACGTCACCCTGTTGCAACTTTAAATAATAAATCTTATAATCAACCTCATCTCTTGTAACATTTATGAATGTCAAATCTGGATGATTCATTACGGATGTTCCTGGGTTATCTGAAGAAATCTCTGTAAACGTCGTATTAAAATCAGCATCAACTTCAACTGAATGAGTCTCTAAAAAATCCTCAATTCTTGCCAAATCAATTGGATATTGAACAGCCACATCAACAGCAGGTGTAATTGCTGTTGCAGTATCATCCGATGGACAACCTGCAAAAACTGTTGCTAAAATTACAAAGCTCAATATCTTAAAAATATTCTTCATTCTTTTTTGATTTAAAAGTGGTGCAAGATACAATTTTGATTTATTTTTGTAATTATATTTAACATACATTTTAAAAATAAATGAGAATAGATAAATATTTATGGTGCATACGTTTCTACAAAACTAGAAACATAGCTACAGAAGCTATAAAAAAAGGTCATGTTACTGTAAATAATCAAACCGCAAAGGCATCTAGAGACATTTTTCCTTCTGATAAAATTACCATCAGAAAAGATCAAATCAACTATAAAATCACGGTATTAGATGTGCCTCAAAATAGAGTTGGTGCAAAATTAGTAGATCTATATCGCAAAGACGAAACTCCACCTGAAGCTTTTGAACATTTAGAATTATTAAAACTATCTAAAGAACATTACAGAGCAAAAGGTGATGGAAGACCTACCAAAAAAGACCGAAGAGATATAGACGATTACATTTGGGATGATGACAATTTAGAAAACGAATCTAATGAATAGAAAATATTGGGAAGAGAGGTATTTAAACAATGAAACCGCTTGGGATGTAGGTTGCATAACAACTCCACTAAAGAATTACATTGACCAAATTGAAAACAAAGACTTGAAAATATTAATTCCTGGAGCAGGAAATAGCTATGAATTTGACTATTTAATAGCTGAAGGATTTAAAAATGTTTTTGTGATTGATATTGCATTACAACCTCTCGAAAATATTAAAAAAAGAAATCCACATTTTGAAAAACATTTAATTCACAATGATTTTTTTGAACTTAGTGAAACCTTTGATTTAGTTATCGAACAAACTTTTTTCTGTGCTTTAAATCCTGAATTAAGAAATAAATATGTTCAAAAAATGAACGAGATCATTAAACCAAACGGCAAAATTGCTGGGTTGCTTTTTAATTTCCCTTTAACAGAAGTTGGACCACCATTTGGTGGCAGCTTTGATGAATACATGACCTTGTTTTCAGATTGTTTTTCAATTAAAACTTTAGAAAAATCATATAATTCTATTTTACCACGAAAAGATAAGGAACTCTTTTTTATCTTTGAAAAAAAATAAGCACCATGGAAAATATAATATTAAGAACTGACGAAATTCAGCATAAAATAAAAAGAATTGCTTATCAGATTTACGAGACTTTTGTAGATGAAGAAGAAGTTGTTTTAGCTGGAATAAGTTCCAATGGTTTTGTTTTTGCCCAAAAAATCGCAGAAGAATTAGATAAAATTACTCCTATTAAAATCACTTTATGTGAAGTTTTCATAAATAAAATAAATCCCCAAGACCAAGTAAAAACCTCAATACCTGTAGAAGATTATTCCAACAAAGGATTGGTTTTAATTGACGATGTCTTGAATTCAGGAACCACTTTAATTTATGGAGTAAAACATTTTTTAGACGTTCCTTTAAACAAATTTAAAACAGCTGTTTTAGTAGATAGAAATCATAAAAAGTATCCCGTAAAGGCTGATTTTAAAGGAATCTCACTATCAACTTCACTTCAAGAACACATACAAGTAGTTTTTGAAGAAAAGGAAATGTTTGTCCGATTAAATTAGACTTAAAATCTCGTTGACTATATCTTTTTTAGATTTATTATCCACATTTATCACGTGTTTCGCTTGATGATAATAATAACTTCTATCAAACAAATGTTTCGCTATGTAATCTTGTAATGCTTCGTCTGACAAATCCTTAATTAAAGGTCTATTTCCTCTCTTGTTTTTTAATTTTTCCGTTAAACAATTCACACTAGATTTTAAATAGATGGACAAAACATCTGCTCTTTGTAAAAGCAAATGATTATTTGAATAACATGGAGTTCCTCCACCTAAACTTAGAACAAATTCATCTGTTGTGTCCAAAATATAATGAAAAATTTCATGTTCTAATTTTCTAAAATAGATTTCACCTTGTTCTAAAAACAATTGATTGATCGTCATATTTTCTTTGTTTTCGATTAAATGATCTAAATCCAAAGAAGAAATTCTTACTTTTTTTATCAACTTTTTAGCTATTGAGGTCTTACCTACTCCCATATAACCTACTAAAACTATTTTCATAAATTATTTAACTTGTTTATAATTAGATATTTAAATAAAATCAATTAAAAAAAAACAAATTTATAATAAAATCCCATTGAATTCTAAATAATAGGTTTTATATTTGCACCCGCATTCAAGAAATAAAATGACTTGGTAGCTCAGTTGGTAGAGCACATCACTTTTAATGATGGGGTCCTGGGTTCGAGCCCCAGCCAGGTCACAAATTTACAACATATTGAATGCTTCGACTTGGTAGCTCAGTTGGTAGAGCACATCACTTTTAATGATGGGGTCCTGGGTTCGAGCCCCAGCCAGGTCACAAAAAAAGACGTTGCATTGCAGCGTCTTTTTTTTTAAGGCCATGTGGAGAAACGGTAGACTCGCCATCTTGAGGGGGTGGTGCTTGAAAAAGCGTGAGGGTTCAAATCCCTCCATGGTCACTTAAAAAGTGATGAATAATCATTTTGTTTACCTTTTTTTACATTTAACTACACAAACTAATTTTTTTTCACTACTTTTGTTTAACAAATTTTGAAAAAAAATGAACAGCGTAAAAAATATTTTTAGCATTAAAGACTTTGAGAACCTATCAGGGATAAAAGCTCATACTATTAGGATTTGGGAAAAAAGGTACAATATTCTTGAACCAATGCGAACGGATACCAACATCCGATGCTACGATATGAAAAACTTGCAAAAGTTACTGAACATTGTTGTGCTTCATAATTACGGATACAAAATTTCAAAAATTGCGTTATTATCTCCAGAAGAAATTCCTTTAAAAGTAAAAGAGATAATTTCTGAAAAAAGTGCTAAAATTCATGCTATAAAGTCTTTCAAGTTAGCCATGATGAATTTTGATCATACTATGTTTTTTAATACTTATAACGATTTATTAAAAGACAAAACGTTTAGAGAAGTATTTAATGACGTTTTTATACCTTTAATGGAAGAATTAGGGTATTTATGGCAAACAGATACCATATCACCTGCTCATGAACATTTCATCACTTATTTAATCAAACAAAAATTATTAAGTTTAACGGAGCAAATACAAAGCAGAGCTGCAACTAAAACAGATCGAGTTTACGTTCTATACCTTCCTTTGAATGAAATTCATGAATTAGGTTTAATGTACCTTAATTATGAATTTTTGGAAAACGGTTATCATACTATCTATTTAGGAGAAAGTGTTCCATTAGAAAGTTTGGTCGATATAAAAAACTATTTTGACAAAATAACATTTGTAAGTTACTTAACGGTTGAACCTACTGTTGAAAATTTACCTGCTTACATTCAAAAAATAGAAGATGATTTATTAAAAGATACCAATCATGAGTTCATGTTATTAGGCAGATTAACATTTGAAATCAATAAGTCTAAAATTTCTGAAAAAATAAAAATTTATAACTCTATTACTGACTGCCTTACAACTTTATAAAAATGAATAAGAAAATATCTATAATTGGTTCTGGATTTTCAGCATTAGCTGCAGCCTGTTATTTGGCTCAAAAAGGGAATGAAGTTATCGTTTACGAAAAAAATAGTACCATTGGAGGAAGAGCTCGTCAATTAAAAAAGGATGGTTTTGTATTTGATATTGGACCTACTTGGTATTGGATGCCAGATGTATTTGAACGATTTTTTAACGATTTCAATAAAAAACCTTCAGATTATTACGAATTAATCAAATTAAGCCCAGCATATCAGGTATATTTTGACAAATTAGATTTTGTTACTATTGCTGATAATCTTGATGAAATAATTGCTACATTTGAGACAATTGAAAAAGGAAGCGGAAAAGTACTTGAAAAGTTCATGAACGAAGCCCAAAGTAATTACAATATTGCTATTAAAGATTTAGTTTATCGTCCAGGAGAATCTCCTATGGAATTAATTACACTTGAAACAGCCCAAAAAGTAAATCAGTTTTTTAGTAATATCTCTAAAGATGTTAGAAAAAAATTTAAAAACATGAAACTAATACAAATTTTGGAGTTTCCTGTTTTGTTTTTAGGAGCTAAACCTAGTGATACTCCATCTTTTTATAGTTTTATGAACTTTGCAGATTTTGGACTAGGAACATGGCATCCAAAAAATGGAATGTACTCGGTAATTTTAGCAATGGAAACTTTAGCAAGAGAACTTGGTGTTAAAATTGAAACTAACGCTAATGTTGAAAAAATTATTGTTGAAAAAGGAAATGCAACTGGAATTCAAGTTAATGGAACAGTAGTAAAAAGTGATATTGTTTTAAGTGGTGCTGATTATCATCACTCGGAAACTTTATTGGATCAAAAAGACAGACAGTATTCAGAAAAATATTGGGATAAGAAGACATTTGCACCTTCTTCACTCCTATTTTATGTAGGATTTGATAAAAAAATTGAAAATGTGGAACATCACTCTTTATTTTTTGATGTTGATTTTGATGTTCATGCCTCTGATATATATGACAATCCGAAATGGCCTGATGAACCCCTATTTTACGCAAGTTTCCCTTCAAAAACTGACGAAAATTCAGCTCCAGAAGGAAAAGAAGCTGGAATATTTTTAATTCCATTAGCTCCAGGTTTAGAAGATAATGAGACAATAAGAGATGTTTATTTTGAAAAAATTATTACTAGATTTGAAAAATTAACAAATCAAAAAGTTAAAGAAAATATAATCTTTAAAGAGAGTTTTTGCGTAAATGACTTTATTAAAGATTACAATTCATATAAAGGAAATGCATACGGTATGGCAAATACCCTTTTACAAACTGCATTTTTAAGACCAAAATTAAAAAGTAAAAAAGTAAAAAACCTATATTTTACTGGACAATTGACTGTGCCTGGACCAGGAGTTCCTCCTTCATTAATTTCAGGAAAGTTGGTGTCTGATTTAATAGAAAAATATCAATAATAATGAAGACATTATTTGACAAAGTATCTAATGATTGCAGTGTAAAAGTTACTAAAGTTTACAGTACTTCTTTTTCGAGTGCTGTTAAAATGCTTGCACCTTGTATCAGACAAGATATTTATAACATTTATGGTTTTGTTCGTTTTGCCGACGAAATTGTGGATTCATTTCATGACTACGATAAAGAATTTTTATTTTCTAAATTTGAACAAGATTTAAGCGATGCGTTACTGCATAAAATAAGTTTGAATCCTATTTTAAATTCTTTTCAACATACCGTAAACAAGCACAATATTCCTCAGGATATGATTGATGCCTTCATGAGAAGTATGAAATTAGACTTGAGTAAAAGTGA
This sequence comes from Flavobacterium sp., assembly GCF_965657075.1. GTDB lineage: Bacteria > Bacteroidota > Bacteroidia > Flavobacteriales > Flavobacteriaceae > Flavobacterium. The sequence goes on along the minus strand of NZ_CBFHMV010000036.1, from coordinate 1,053 downwards.
ATATAAAACTACCGAAGAATATCAAGAATACATTTATGGTTCTGCAGATGTTGTTGGTTTAATGTGTTTAAAAGTTTTTGTTAAGGGTAACGATGAAAAATACAATGAACTAAAAGATTCTGCAATGCGATTGGGTTCTGCTTTTCAAAAGGTGAACTTTTTAAGAGATTTAAAAGCTGATTTTGAAGACTTGAGTCGTACTTATTTCCCGAATACCGATTTAAATCAATTAGACGAAAAATCAAAACAAGAAATAATTGCTGACATTGAAAGTGACTTTGAAGCTGCTTATGAAGGAATCAAAAATTTACCTTTAGAAGCTAAGTTTGGAGTTTATACGGCGTATCGTTATTACAAAAAACTATTGAAAAAGTTACAAAAAACACCTTCTTTAGAAATAAAAAATACACGTATCAGAGTATCTGACTACCAAAAAATGCAACTTTTAGCCAGATGCTACGTTAAATATCGATTAAATATTATCTAAAATAAATTAAAAATGTTTTTACAAATAGTTGTTTTTATTCTTACATTTTGCATGATGGAATTTATGGCTTGGTTCACACATAAATACGTAATGCATGGATTTTTATGGAATTTACATGCGGATCACCACAAAAAAGATCACGATTCATGGTTTGAACGAAATGATGCTTTTTTTATTTTTTATGCTATTGTTAGCATCACTTGTTTTTATACATGGAGAGAAGGAATTTTTGATCTAGGATTGGCTGTAGGATTAGGAATTTTAGCTTACGGTTTAGCTTATTTCTTTGTTCATGACATATTCATTCACCAACGTTTTAAGTTGTTTAGAAATGCCAATAATAAATATGCAAAAGCTGTTAGAAGAGCTCATAAAATGCATCACAAACATATCGGGAAAGATAAAGGAGAATGCTTTGGAATGCTGGTTGTTCCTTGGAAGTATTTCAAAAATTAATTAAAAAAAGCTCCATAATTGGAGCTTTTTTAATTTATTGTCTTGTCCTGAAAAAAGTTGACTAAATATTAAATAATATGTCAACAAAAAAGAAAATTTCAAAAATTCCG
>NZ_CBFHMV010000035.1:4645-13512 GCF_965657075.1 Flavobacterium sp. | reverse complement strand
ATAGATTATATTGGAGGAACAAGTATGGGTGCAATTGTTGGTGGTTTATATGCTTCAGGATATTCAGCCGATGATTTAGAATTGCTGTTTTCTAAAATTGATGCGGATGCGTTAATTCAAGATTATATTCCAAGAAATTCGAAAGCGTTTAATCAAAAAAGAAATGACGAAGTTTACCTCATTGCCTTACCTTTTAAAAATTTCAAAATTAGTGCTCCAACAGGACTATCAAAAGGAATGTATAATTTTAATTTACTTTCTAGATATACTTATCATGTCAAAGAAATTAGAGATTTTTCTAAATTTAAAATTCCATTTATTTGCATTGCAACAGATATTGAAACAGGAAAAGACGCTGTATTAAAAGAAGGAATTTTATCGCAAGCAATTGTGGCAAGTGGAGCAATTCCGTCCTTATATTATCCTGTGGAAATTGATGGAAAACTTCTTGTTGATGGTGGCGTTTCCAATAATTATCCTGTTGAACATTTAAGAGCTATTGGAGCTGATATTGTTATTGGTGTTGATGTTCAAGACGGTTTGTTAACCAGAGAAAATCTGAACGGAATTACAGATGTACTGATTCAAATTTCAAATTTTCCAACCGATCAAAAAACTATTGAAAACATTAAATTAACTGATATTTATATCAAACCTAATATCAAAGGATATAATGTTTTTTCATTTGATAAAGCTCAAGAAATTATCAAAACGGGTAAAGAAGCAGCTGTTTTGTATTTAGATCAACTTAAAGTCTTAAAGGAAAATAAAAAAATTGAAAGAGAAAAAGTCGCTTTTTCAGATTCTGTTTACATAAATAATATAGTAATAAACCCCTTAAAAAATTACACAGAAGCATATGTAAAAGGGAAATTGAATTTAGAGCCCAATTCTAAAATTTCTTTTGAAAAGTTTGAAAAAGGGATAAATGGTTTAAATGCTTCTGAAAATTTTAGTGCTATTTATTATGATTTTGATGCAGATAATAATTTGAATTTTACAATTAAAGAAAACCAAATTAATACGCTTTTAAAAGCAGGATTGCATTTTGACGATTTGTTTAAAACCGGAATTTTACTCAACTATACGCACAAAAAGTTGATATCTAAAAATGATTACTTTTCTTTAGATGTAGTTTTAGGTGATAATTTCAGGTATAATTTAGATTATTATTTGGACAACGGATTTTATTGGAGTTTCGGCGTCAATTCTAAATATACTTCTTTCAATAGAAATATTAAAACCGATTTTAACAACGGAACTACTTTTAGCGATTTAAACTTAAATTCGATAAATATTGATTTTAGTGACATTTCTCACCAAGCTTTTTTACAAACCCTTTTTAGCAAAAAATTTATTATTGGTGGCGGTTGCGAATTAAAACATCTCAAGTTTTTTTCACCAACTATTCAAAACATTACTCCAATTTTTGATAACAGCGATTATTTTTCTGTTTTTGGGTTTGTAAAGTATGATTCTTTTGACAATAAATATTTTCCTAAATCAGGTTGGTATTTTAATGGCGAACTTAAAAATTATATTTTTTCATCCAATTACACCAATTTATTTGAGCCTTTTTCAATAATTAAAGGCGATGCAGGCTTTGTTAAAACGTTTTCAAAACGATATACTTTTAAAATTCAATCCGAAGCAGGAACAGCAATTGGCGTAAAATCGATTCCGTATTTTGATTTTATTCTTGGAGGATATGGATTTTCTAAAATAAACAATCTTCAACCTTTTTATGGGTATGATTTTTTAAGCTTGTCAGGAGATAGTTATATAAAAGGCTCGTTAATGTTTCAGTACGAATTTTACAAAAAAAACTATGTTAACATAACGGCCAATTATGCCAATATTGGAAATAATGTTTTCGAATCGAAAGAGTGGATTTCTAAACCCAATTTTTCAGGATATGCATTAGGATATGGCTATGATTCTATTATTGGGCCAATGGAAGTTAAATATTCTTGGTCTCCAGAAGTTAAAGAAAACTTTTTATGGTTTAGTATTGGTTACTGGTTTTAGTTTAGTTTAAAAAAAATTACGATATTTGTTAAATGAAGTCTTGGGAAAATTTACCGTTGCTTTTAAAATACCTTATCAAGAGAAATCCTGAATGAGAAGATTCTTGTATTTACAGAAATCTTTAAATTATTCAGAAATCTTAAATCAAAAATCTTATGCCATTTTATCATACATTAGGAAAAATTCCACACAAACGTCACACTCAATTCCGTAAAGAAAATGGAGATTTGTATTATGAACAATTATTTGGAACTATTGGCTTTGACGGAATGTACACTAATTCTTATCACGAGCAAAGACCAACGCAAGTCAAAGAAATTCGTTCACAAATTAACATTGCTCCCAAAATTGCAAAAGGAAATAATATTCAATCGTATCGATTAAGAGGATTTCAAGTCAATCCAACCAACGATTATTTAGAAAGTAGAAAAATTGTACTTACAAATTCTGATTGTCATATTGCTTTGGCAGCACCAAAAAAATCAACAACAGATTATTTTTATAAAAATACCGATTCTGATGAAATGATTTTCATACACAGAGGAACAGGTAAATTACGAACCATTTACGGAAATTTAGACTTTAAATATGGCGATTATTTAATCATTCCAAGAGGAATTATCTATAAAATTGATTTCGATACCGAAGACAATCGTCTTTTTATTGTAGAGTCTAAAAGACCTATTTATACACCAAAAAGGTATCGCAATTGGTTTGGGCAACTTTTAGAGCATGCTCCCTATTGTGAGAGAGACATACGTCGTCCTTATGAGTTAGAAACCAACAATGAATCAGGTGAATTCACTATAAAAGTTAAAAAGAAAGACGAAATTATTGAAATGATTTATGCTTCTCATCCTTTTGACGTGATAGGTTATGACGGTTATAATTATCCATATGCATTGTCTATTCACGATTTTGAACCTATTACAGGTCGAATTCATCAACCACCACCAGTGCATCAAACTTTTGAAACCGATGCCTTTGTAGTTTGTAGCTTCGTACCTCGATTATACGACTATCATCCACTTTCTATTCCTGCACCTTATAATCATAGCAATATAGACTCTGATGAGGTTTTGTACTATGTAGATGGTGATTTTATGAGTAGAAACGATATCGAAGCAGGACATATTTCTCTTCATCCAGCAGGAATTCCGCACGGACCTCATCCAGGAGCAACTGAAAGAAGCATTGGAAAAACAGAAACCCAAGAATTAGCAGTGATGGTCGATACCTTCAAACCTTTAATGGTCACTGAAGAAGCTATGAAAATTGCCGATGAAACTTATTTTCAATCTTGGTTAGATAAATAATTATTAATAAAATATAGGAAGTTTTTTGACGATTAAGTTTGTCTTAATTCTTAATACTTTCATCTTAATACTAAAATTATGAGTAAAGAAATAAAATCAGTAAACTACGGTTTAGAAAAAATATTTGAAGGAGCACAAGATTTCCTTCCCCTTTTAGGAACAGATTATGTGGAGTTTTATGTAGGAAATGCCAAACAAGCAGCTCATTTTTATAAAACCGCTTTCGGATTTCAGTCGCATGCTTATGCAGGACTAGAAACAGGAGTAAAAGACAGAGCTTCCTATGTATTGAAACAGGATAAAATACGCTTAGTTTTAACAACTGCTTTAAAAAGTGACTCACCAATTGGTGAACACGTTAAAAAACATGGTGATGGAGTTAAAATTGTAGCACTTTGGGTAGAAGATGCTCGTTCGGCTTACGAAGAAACGATGAAAAGAGGTGCCAAATCCTACATGGAACCAACTGTTGAAACCGATGAAAATGGAGAAGTGGTTCGTGCTGGAATTTACACTTATGGGGAAACAGTTCATATGTTTGTGGAACGTAAAAACTATGCAGGAGATTTTTTACCAGGATACAAAAAATGGGTTTCAGATTACAATCCAAAACCAACAGGACTAAAATATATCGACCATATGGTTGGAAATGTAGGTTGGAATGAAATGAATACATGGGTAAAATGGTATGAAGATGTCATGGGGTTTGTAAATTTCCTTTCTTTTGATGACAAGCAAATTACCACTGAATATTCAGCTTTAATGTCTAAAGTAATGTCAAATGGCAATGGAAGAATTAAATTTCCAATAAACGAACCTGCAGAAGGAAAGAAAAAATCACAAATTGAAGAATATTTAGATTTCTATGAAGGAGCAGGGGTTCAACATATTGCAGTTGCAACCGATGATATTTTAACTACTGTAGCCGACATGCGTTCAAGAGGAATTGAATTTTTAAGTACACCACCAAAAGCATATTATGATGCAGTTCCACTAAGATTAGAAGCACATAATCACAAACTTCAAGAAGATATCGATAAGTTGATGAGTCTAGGAATTATGATTGATGCCGATGAAGAAGGCTATTTATTGCAAATTTTTACAAAACCAATTGAAGACCGACCAACCTTATTTTTCGAAATAATTCAAAGAATGGGTGCTCGAGGCTTTGGTGCGGGTAACTTTAAAGCTCTTTTTGAATCCATTGAACGAGAACAAGCTTTGCGAGGAACGCTATAAAAAGCCTTTATTTTTTCATATCATTAAAAAATATTCAATTATAATAAATAATAATCAGCCGTAAGTGTTAAAGTTACTCTTTTGTTGAGAATAATTTAAAATCTCATCTACATTTGCACTCGCAAAAATAGAAGGAGTGGTTTCCTAAAGTTTTTATATAAGTTTTCATAATTTATAGTTTTTTGGTTGGTTAATAGCATAAAATCTCAGTCATTTTTTTGATTGGGATTTTTTGTTTTAGTATTTTTGGTACAAATATTGTATTTTACAATAAAAAAAGAACTAGAGATGAAAAAAATAAGCCTACTACTATTCGCATTCTTACTTACAAATTCATTCACTACGCAAGAAGACTCTTTTACAACGGGTGAATTTATTAAAATGAGAATCCACTACGGTTTTATAACTGCCGGTTACGCAACATTAGAAGTTAAAGAAGCTACTCGTAATAACAAAAAAGTGCATCATATTGTTGGTAAAGGGTATACCACTGGTCTAACAAAAGCTGTTTTCAAAGTAAATGATGATTATCAAACTTTTATAGACAAAGAATCAAACAAACCCTATCAGTTTTTAAGAAAAATTGATGAAGGTGGTTACAAAAAACATCAGGAAGGATTTTTTGATCAAACCAAAAAAACGGTTTTGGTTAAAGATTATAAAAACAATACCGAAAAAACATTTTCTGTAACCGACGAAGTTCAAGATATTCTTTCAGCGTTTTACTATTTAAGAAACCACGACGAAGTTGATCAATTAAAAGTTAATGAATCTATATCGATTGATATGTTTTTTGATGACGAAACGACAAAATTTAAGTTAAAATATCTTGGTAAAGAAGATATAAGTACTAAATTTGGAAAAGTTTCTTGTATGAAGTTTAGACCTTACGTTCAAGCAGGTAGAGTTTTTAAAGAAGAAGAAAGTTTAACCGTTTGGGTATCAGACGATAAAAACAAAATTCCTATTAGTTTAAAAGCCAGTTTAGCTGTGGGTTCGCTAAAAGCTGATATTTATGAATACAAAGGACTAAAACACACGTTTAAAGCCAAAAAATAAAACAGATGGAAATCTCCTCAGAAATTGAATCTCAAATTCAACAATTAGACGAGAAGTTTAAAAATATAGATCAAAAAACACAAACACATTTAGATGGTCTTCTTTGGGCAAAACCCATAACTTATTGGGATTATATTCAAACTGATGCACTTTTAAATTTACAAATTCAAAGAACAACTTTACCTGATGAGATGGTTTTTATAATGTATCATCAGGTAAACGAGTTATTATTCAAAATGATTCTTTGGGAAATTAACCAAGTATGTCATTGCGAAAAACCAGAAACACAGTTTTTTACCGATCGATTAATGCGAATTAGTCGTTATTTCGATATGCTAACCACTTCTTTTGATATCATGGGTGATGGGATGGAAGTAGATCAATACATGAAATTTAGAAACACATTAACTCCTGCAAGTGGTTTTCAAAGCGCTCAGTATCGTATGATTGAATTTGCTTCAACAGATTTAATCAACTTAATTGATCATCGTTTTAGAGCTACAATTGACAGAAATACTCCTTACGAACACGCTTTTGAACATTTGTATTGGCAAGCTGCTGGTAAAGATCACACTACTGGAAAAAAATCGTACTTAATTCTCGAATTTGAACGCAAATATAAGGCAGAATTTATTCGTCATATGCAAGAATACAATACCATTAATATTTGGCAAAAATTCAAACAGTTACCTGAAAATGATCAAAAAAACCCTCAATTAGTTGAAGCTATGAAGCATTTTGATAAAACGGTTAACATAACTTGGGTAATGGGACACTTAAATGCAGCTAAAAAATACATCGAAAGCGGTAAAGGCTCTGCCGAAGCAACTGGCGGAAGTGATTGGAAAAAATACATGCATCCTAAATACCAAAAAAGAATATTTTTCCCTGAATTATGGACGGAACATGAATTGGCAACTTGGGGAGAATAATTTTATAAAACTTACGATTTGAAATATTTACTATATACTCTTATAATATTAACTTTATTTTCTTGTAATAAAGAAAAAGAAACACCTCAAAGGCAAAAACCAACTCAAAAATCTGAAGTAATTATTAAGGATTTTGGAATTACTTTTAACGATTTCTTCACTAAATCGGATACTCTTAAAAGTGGAGATACATTCAGCACTATTTTAGATCAGTACGAGAAAAATAATTATTCTACTTTTCAAGTTACCGAAAAAATCAAAGACAGTTTCAATCTTCGCTCTATAAAAGCAGGTAAGCCTTATTATTTATTCTTAAATAAAACCAATCAAAAAGATTTAGAATATTTTGTCTATGTAAAAGATAAAACCAGTTACTTAGTGGTTGATTTAAGAGATTCAATTGTTGTACGTGAAAAAAAGAGACCATTTACTTTAAAACGAAGAACAATTGCTGCTTCAATTGACGGTTCATTATCAGAAACTTTATCAAGAGAAGGTGTAAGTCCAGCTGTTGCTTCAAAATTGGCTAAGATTTTTGAATATTCTATCGATTTTTTCAAAATTCAAAAAGATGATAAATTTGCAATTACCATTCAAGAACGATTTATTGAAGATTCAATTTACGACGGTGTTGTTGATATCGAAGCCTCTTATTTTGAATATAAAGGAAAAAAAATCTATGCATTTCCTTATAAAATGAGTTCAAATCAAGCTCAAGCAGATTATTATGACGAAGAAGGAAAAGGACTTAAAACAATGTTTTTAAAAGCACCTTTGGATTATTTTAGAATTTCCTCAAAATTTTCTGGAAGACGTTTTCATCCAGTTCAACAACGATGGAAAGCTCATAACGGTACAGATTATGCTGCTAAACAAGGTACTCCAATTAAGACAACAGCTTCAGGTGTTGTTGAAAGAACGGGTTATACTGCTGGTAACGGTAATTATGTTAAGGTGAGGCACAACAGCACTTATTCTACTCAATACCTTCATATGTCTAAAATTCTAGTAAAAAATGGTCAAAGAGTTTCACAAGGTCAAGTAATTGGCAAAGTGGGTAGTACAGGATTAGCAACTGGGCCACACGTTTGTTACCGATTTTGGAAAAATGGTGTCCAAGTAGACCCATTAAAACAAAGTTTACCCAATGCGGAACCCATGGACAAAAAAGAAAAAATAAAATACTTAGCTAAAATAGCTCCTTTAAAAAGCGAATTAGACAAAGTAACTTCTCAAAAATTTAAAGAATAAACTTATGGCATTGCAAAATACCAACCCAACTACAACTGAAGCTTGGCAAAAATTACGTAATCATTTTTATGAGATGCAGCACAATTCTATAAAGGAAATGTTTGCAAATGATTCTGAAAGAGTTGAAAAATTTTCCATACAGTGGAATGATTTTTTAGTAGATTACTCAAAAAATAATATCAATCAGGAAACTGTAAATTTATTATTGGAATTAGCAGATGAAGTTGGTTTAAAAAATGCAATAGAAGCCTATTTTTCTGGTGAAAACATTAATGCTACAGAAAATAGAGCCGTACTTCACACAGCACTTAGAGCCAATTCAAATGATACAGTTTTTGTAGATGGAAAAAATGTGATTCCTGAAGTTTTTTCCGTTAAAGAAAGTATTCAATTGTTTTCAAATGATGTGATTTCTGGAACTAAAAAAGGATATACAAACAAAGCTTTTACTGATGTTGTTAATATTGGTATTGGTGGTTCCGATTTAGGACCTGCCATGGTTGTTGAGGCTCTACAATATTACAGTAATCATTTAAATGTTCATTTCGTTTCTAATGTCGATGGAGATCATGTAAATGAAATTATAAAGAAATTAAATCCCGAAACAACCTTGTTTGTTATCGTTTCTAAAACTTTTACAACACAAGAAACACTTTCTAATGCAGAAACTATAAGAGAATGGTTTTTAAAATCGGCAAAACAAGAAGATGTTTCTAAGCATTTTGTGGCTGTTTCCACCAACATTGAAAAAGTTACTAATTTTGGAATTAATCCAGACAATATTTTTCCAATGTGGGATTGGGTAGGAGGTCGTTTCTCCTTATGGTCAGCCGTAGGTTTGTCCATTAGTTTGGCTGTTGGTTTTGATAATTTTGACAAATTACTTAAAGGTGCCAACAATATGGATGAGCATTTTAAAGAAACTTCTTTTGATAACAACATCCCAGTTATTTTGGCTTTGATAAGTGTTTGGTACAATAATTTTTTTGGAGCTGAATCTGAAGCTATCATTCCTTACACGCAATATTTACAAAAATTAGCG
>NZ_CBFHMV010000035.1:0-4546 GCF_965657075.1 Flavobacterium sp. | reverse complement strand
CCTTATTTGCAACAAGGTATCATGGAAAGTAATGGTAAAAGTATAGGTAGAGACGGTATTCCTGTTAATTATCAAACGGGTACAATTATTTGGGGTGAACCAGGAACAAATTCGCAACATGCATTTTTTCAACTAATTCATCAAGGAACCAAGTTAATTCCAACTGATTTTATTGGTTACAAAAAGTCGTTATACGGAAACAAAGACCATCACGATAAATTAATGTCTAATTTTTTTGCTCAAACAGAAGCTCTATTAATGGGTAAGTGTGAAGAACAAGTAGTAGATGAATTTGTTAAGAATAACCTTTCAAAAGAACAATCAGAATTTCTTTTACCCTATAAAGTTTTCAAAGGTGACAATCCAACAAACACTTTGTTAATAAATCAGTTAACGCCTGAAAGTTTAGGTTCTTTAATTGCTTTGTATGAACATAAAATTTTTGTACAAGGAATTATTTGGAATATTTTTAGTTATGACCAATGGGGAGTTGAGCTTGGTAAGCAATTAGCAACTTCAATTTTAGAAGAAATCAATGCGAAATCTTTAAAAAATCACGACAGTTCTACTTCTTTTTTATTGAAAAATTACATAAATTAGAAATCTTGTAAATTGTTAATAGTTTGTTAACATTGGTTTTGTTTTCGTTTCCGAATTTGAATTAAATTTGTCGAAAATTTAAACACAATCTAAAATGAAAAAAATTACTAAAAATTTCTTAGTAGCTTTGCTTATGTTGACTGCTTCAACAATCTTTGCTCAATCTAAGATTTCAGGTACTATTATGGATGGCGAATATAATGAACCGCTTCCAGGTGCTAGTGTTATGATTAAAGGTACTCAAGATGGTACATCTACAAACTTTGATGGTAAATTTGAGTTTTCAACATCTCAAACTACAGGAACATTAATTATATCTTATTTAGGATATGAAACTAAATCTGTTACTTTCACTGTTACAGGAAAAACATTAAACGTTGGTTCAATTCAATTGAATGCAAATCAGGATGAATTAACTGAAATTGTTTTAGTTGGTAAAGGAGTTGTGGATTTAGCATCAGATCGTAAAACACCAATTGCTGTTTCTACAATTAAAGCTGCTGAAATTCAAGCTAAAGTTGGAACTGCCGATGTTACTCAAGCTCTAGTAAATACACCTTCAGTTTATGTTGCTGGTCAATCAGGGGGTTATGGTGATTCTAGAATTACTGTACGTGGTTTTCAACAAGATAATACTGCATTTCTTTTGAATGGTCAACCAATCAACGGAATGGAAGATGGAAAAATGTATTGGTCAAACTGGTCAGGTATGTCAGATATTGCTAATGTTATCCAAATTCAAAGAGGTTTAGGTTCTTCTAAATTAGCTATTTCTTCTGTTGGAGGTACGGTTAACTTTGTTACAAAAGCTACTGATAAAAGAGAAGGTGGTTTTTCTTCTTTTGGAGTTGCTAACGACGATTATTTCAAATCTACTGTAGGTTATAATACAGGTATTATGGAAAATGGTTTTGGTGCAAGTGTTATGTTGTCTCACTGGCAAGGTGATGGATATAATGATGGTACAAAAGGTGAAGGACAGAATTACTTTATTTCTTTTGGTTATAAAGCTAATGCTAAACACTCATTTAACTTTTTAGTTACTGGTGCTCCTCAATATCACGATCAAAATTTTACAAAAGCTATTAGTTCTTACCTACAATATGGTAGAAGATATAATAGTAACTGGGGAACTCTGAATGGAGTTTACAGAACAGAAAGAAGAAATTTTTATCATAAACCAGTGGCTAATTTAAACTGGGATTATGAAATCAATGATAAAACATCCTTATCAACAGTACTTTACGCTTCATGGGGACGTGGTGGTGGAACAGGTAACTACGGAAGAGGAAAAAGAACTACTGCTACTGGTAATGTAGATTTTGATGCTATTTATGCAAACAACATTGCTGATGCTGACGGTATTGGTTCTGCTACAGATGCTAATAGAAATAATAATTATGTTGTTCGTTCTTCTATGAATAACCATGCTTGGTATGGTGTAGTTTCTAATTTAAATCACAAATTATCAGAAAATTTAGATCTTAATTTAGGTTTAGATTTAAGAACTTATAATGGTGATCACTACAGACAAGTAAGTAACTTTCTTGGTTTAAGCGGATGGAATGAAAGTAGAAATTTGAGAGATAATACACACTTCCCAACTTCTACTGTAGCTACAAATACAGTTACAGAAGCTTTCTCAACTAATCCTTGGAGTTCTTTCTTTAATACTGCTGCTGATAATCAAAAAATTGATTATGATTATAGTGAAACTATTTCTTATGGTGGTCTATTCGGTCAATTAGAATATTCTAAAGATAATTTATCTGCTTTCTTCCAAGGTTCTATTTCTAATCAATCGCACCAAAGATTTGATTATTATGATTATTTACCTGCAAATACTGATTCTGAAAAAGTTAATAACATTGGTTATAATGCTAAAGGTGGTGCTAGTTATGTAATTGCTGAACAACATTCTGTTTATGGTAATGCAGGTTACTACTCACGTCAACCATACCATGATAATGTTTATTTAAATTTCACAAATGCTTTAAATCCATTAACTTCTAACGAAAAAGTATTTGGTTTAGAAGCTGGATATGGTTTTAAATCTAATATGTTTTCTGCAAATGTAAATTTATACAGAACTTCTTGGAAAGATAGAGTTACAACTACATCAACTGCTTTATCAGCTGCAACTACAATTGGAACAACTAACCTAAATGCAGGTGATTTAGTATATACAACAAGTCAAAATGACGAACAATTGCATTCAGGTATAGAAGTTGATTTTGCTTTAAGACCTTTTGCAGGACTTGACTTAAAAGGATTTGCTTCAGTTGGAAACTGGCAATATAAAGGGAATGCTACACAAAGAAGATTCGATGAAAATCAAGCACTTTTAGATGAAGTTAACACTGATATTGACGGAGGTCAAGTTGGTGATGCTGCTCAAACTACTTGGGGATTAGGTGCTAAATATGAAATTTTCAAAAATTTCTCAATTGATGCTGATTGGAGAACTTACGATAAATTATATGCAAATGCAGCTGCTAGAAAAGATAATATTGAATTACCAAGTTACGATTTAGTAGATGCTGGTATTTCTTATAAAATGTTTGTAGGTAAAGATTATAAAAATTCAATTAATTTTAGATTAAATATGAATAACGTATTCAATGAAGTTTATTTATCTGAAATTACACAATCTTTCTCTTCTGGAAATGTTAATGGTCTTTTCCCTGCTAATACAACAGATGATTCCTACAAAGGAATTAACGTTAAAAACAATGCGTTTTTTGGTTTAGGAAGAACTTGGAATGTATCTATTAGATATAACTTCTAATATTTCAATCAACTTATAATATACCCCTTTTAGCAGAAATGTTAAAAGGGGTTTTATTTTTTTATTATATTTGTAATAACCAAAAACTTAATTTATGTATCCAATATTAAAATCATTACATTCTAATTTAGCTTATTTTGTCTTATTTGTTTTAGCCTTAGCATTTATTAATGCTATGTATGGTCTATTAAATAAGAAGCTTTTTTCTTCAAAAGATTTGAGAATTTCATTATTTGCTTTTATTCTTTGTCACATTCAATTGCTTGTAGGATTTATTTTGTATTTTATTTCCGAAAAAGGGGTAAAGGCTTTTTCTTTAGAAGGTGCAATGAAAGTACCTGAGTTGAGATTAACTATGCTTGAACATCCGCTAATCAATATTATTGCAATAGCTTTGATTACTATTGGTTGGTCTAAACATAAAAAACAAGAAAGTCAAAATGGTAAATTTAAGAAAATAGCTCTTTTTTATGGTTTAGGATTATTGTTAATCCTTGGAAGAATTCCTTGGTCAACTTGGATGTAATTTTTTAGTCATAGATTCTTTTGTTAAATCTTTACCCATTATGAAATCTCTTATCCATTTTAGTTTGCTTCTAGCAGGATTCTATTATGGATCTCAGATTACTAATCATCACTTTTCAGCTGGTTCTAAACATAATTTTAAATCATTTAACGATACTATTATAGTCGACAGTACCGATTTTAAGATGATTTTGGTTAAAGATATCGCACATGCTTCCTATTATCATGATAAGTTTACTGGCAAAAAAACTGCAAGCGGGAAAATATTTAACAATAATGAATTAACTTGTGCACACAAATCGTTGCCCTTTGGTACAATTTTAAGAGTAACAAGTATTAAAACTAATAAATCTGTAGATGTAACTGTAACTGATAGAGGACCTTTTGTAAAAGGAAGAGATATTGATTTGTCCAAGAAAGCTTTTATGAATATTGCACCCAATAAATATGCAGGTAGCATAAAAGTTAAATTAGAAAAGTTTCCTGACAACTAAACCCCCATTTCACTATAAAAAAATCCCTAATATTTCTATTAGGGATTTTTAATTTTAGTTTGTTTGGGTTTTATTTTTTCACGATCATAAATTCAGAACGTCTGTTTTGCGCGTGTTGTTCTTCGGTACAATCGTCACC
>NZ_CBFHMV010000034.1:0-14304 GCF_965657075.1 Flavobacterium sp. | reverse complement strand
ATTATTGGTTCTCAGTAGACTATCTAGAAGGAGTAGAACAAAAACAATTTAAAGCACATTTCACATTAAAAAGGTAAAATCAAGCTATATAATAAAAAAGCAACTCGAATGAGTTGCTTTTTTATTTATGTCAATTAAACCTTTACTAATAAGTGGGGTCTAAAGGTTATTAAAACTTAAAAATTGCAAGAAGAAAAAGCATTTATAGAGTCTTTATTAAATGAAAGAACGCAAAATGAAGCGTTCAAAATTCTCTTGAGTACTTATCAAAAACCACTATATTACCATATTAGAAATATAGTTTTAAATCATGATGACACCGATGATGTATTACAAAATACTTTTATAAAAGTATTTACAAACATCAAAAACTTTAAAGGAGAAAGTAAATTATATTCTTGGATGTATAGAATTGCTACTAATGAAGCTTTAACATTTCTTCAAGTAAAAGCAAAAAAAACAGGGATTACAAATTTAGAGTTACAAGATAAAGCTTTAAAAAATTTGGAAAGTGATGTGTATTTTGAAGGAAATGAAATTCAATTAAAATTACAAAAAGCAATTGCTACTTTACCAGAAAAGCAACAATTAGTATTTAAAATGAAATATTTTGAAGAAATTAAGTATGAAGATATGTCTCAAATTTTAGATACATCCGTAGGAGCATTAAAGGCAAGTTATCATATTGCTTCCAAAAAAATTGAAGAATTATTAAAATCATATTAAACCATTATCATTAAGTTAAGTCTAATAAATATGAATAATTTAAAACTAAATAACGAAAATAAAATCAATTCAGGATTTAAAATTCCAGATAATTATTTTGAGCAATTTGAAAAAAAGATTACAAATCATCTTCAATTAAATCATCAAATTAAAGTGATTCCATTATGGAAACAAAAAAGAATCTGGTTTTCGAGTATAGCAGCTTTGTTGTTAATTTCAGTAGGATTACCTTATTATCTTTCAACAAATACAAAAAATGAAATCATTGACCAAGAAGTTTTAGAGTCCTACATAGTTATGCAACCTTCTATCAATAGTTTTGAAATTGCTAGCCATTTAACAGATGAAGATATAAAAGTATTAGAAGCTGATTTAGCTTTAAACGATCAAGAAATTGAAGAATATTTATTAAATGAATCAGAAATAGATTTATATTAAAAAAAAGACACTTATGAAAAAATCACTAACAGTATTACTCGTAATTTTTACTTTAACTGCATTTAGTCAGGATAAAAGTAAAAGCGATAGATTTGATAAAATTAAAGCACTAAAAGTAGCTTTTATAACAAAAGAATTAAGCTTAACTTCTGCTGAAGCAGAAAAATTTTGGCCAGTTTATAATACTTATGACGAAAAATTATTTGAACTTCGTCATACCAAAATGAAAGCAATTTTAAAGAAAATAAAAGAAGATGAATTGGATAAGTTGAATGAAAAAGAAGCTGGTGCAATTTTAACTCAGATAGAAACAATAGATGAAGAAATTTTGACTTTAAGAAAAAAATTTGTAAAAGATGCCAAAGAAATTATTGGCGCAAAAAAAGTTTTAAAATTAAAAAAAGTCGAAGAGGATTTTAATAGAACGCTATTAAAACAATTTAAAGGCAAAGGTGATAAAGGAGAAAAAGGAGAGAAAGGTCCAAAATAAAAAATAAAATAATTTTAAATCCCGTTATTATCATGATAGCGGGATTTTTTATTTTAGTCAACTTATTTCTTTAATATTAAGAAAATATTAATATTTTTACTACAATTAATTTAAATAATATGAGCGAAAAAGAACAATTAGCAATTTGCCAAACATGTACAAATAGAAAAATGGATATGGACAGAGGCTTACTCTGCAATTTATCTAATGAAAAACCAACTTTTATAAATTCTTGTAATGATTTTGTTAAAGACGAGACAATTAAAATTGTTAGAGAGTATGATGAAAAATTAGAAGTTGGAGATATTCAACATAGAGTTTCTGAAAGATCTATGCAGAAATTTAAATCAGAACAAAATTTAAGCTTAGGAATTTTAGCCAGTTTTGGTATTGGTTTAATTGGTGCATTTATTTGGGCTTCAATTACTGTAGCAACAGAATTTCAAATTGGATATATGGCCATTGCAATTGGAGCTGCTGTTGGTTATTCGTTAAGAATTGTAGGAAAAGGAATTGATCCAATATTTGGAATTTCTGGAGCTGTAATTGCTGTTTTAAGTTGTTTATTAGGTAATGTTTTTAGTTTGATTGGATTTGTAGCTAATTCAGAAGGTTTGGGTTATTTAGATACTCTTTTATTAATTGATTATTCAATATTTCCTACTGCAATGGCAGAAAACTTTAGTCCAATAGATTTGTTTTTTTATGGAATAGCTGGATACGAAGGATATAAATTTTCGTTTAGAGTCTTTACAGAAAATGATTTAAAGGAAATTGAAAAATAAAAAAATCCCGTTATTTTATAGATAACGGGATTTTTTTGGACTAAAATAAATCAGTTGCAAAAACGAATTATTTTAAACTAGCTAAACTTTGCTCAATTGTTGCTATTTTAGCTAAAGCATCAGCTTCTTTGTTTCTTTCGTTTGCAATAACTTGCGCTGGAGCACCAGCAACAAACTTTTCATTATTCAATTTACCTTGAACTGATTTTAAGAAACCTTGAGTATATTTTAATTCAGCTTCTAATTTTTCAATTTCCGCTGCTATATCAATATTTCCAGCAATTGGAATAAAATATTCGTTCGATTTAACTCTGTAAGTCAATGTTCCTTCAACTGCTTCGGAAACGTATTCTAAACTTTCAATATTTCCTAGTTTAAGAATTACTGCATCAAACTTTATAGAAGCGTTTTCATTATTGATAACTTTTAAATCGATAACATCTTTAAAAGCAATATTTTTCTCTTTACGAATGGTTCTAATTCCAGAAATAACTTCAGCAGCAAAATCAAATTCAGCAATTAAATCAGCATTTGTATCATTCATTGTTGGCCAAGTTGAAACAATTAATGCTTCTTCTGGTGTTCTTTTTGCAATGTATTGCCAAATTTCTTCCGTTAAGAAAGGCATAAATGGATGTAATAATTTCAAGTTTGCTTCTAACAATTCAATTGCCTTATCAAATGTTGCTTTGTCAATCGGTTGTTGGTAAGCTGGTTTTATAATTTCCAAAAACCATGAACAAAAATCGTCCCAAACTAATTTGTAAATGCTCATTAAAGCATCAGACAATCTGTATTTTTCGAAATTATCTTCTATTTCGGCTAAGGTTTGTTGCAATTTAGCTTCGTACCAATCAATTGCAATTTTTGATGCTTCTGGTTGTGCAATATCTGCTACTTCCCAACCTTTAATTAATCTAAAAGCATTCCAAATTTTATTAGCAAAAGCTTTACCATTATTACATAATTCTAAATCAAACATAATGTCGTTTCCTGCTGAAGCACTTAAAAGTAATCCCACACGAACTCCATCAGCACCGAATTTTTCAATTAATTCTAATGGATCAGGAGAATTTCCTAATGATTTTGACATCTTACGACGTTGTTTATCACGAACTAAACCTGTTAAATATACATTATTAAATGGTTTTTTTCCAGTGTACTCATAACCTGCAATAATCATACGAGCTACCCAGAAGAATAAAATATCTGGACCAGTTACTAAATCATTTGTTGGATAATAGTATTTAAAATCTTCATTTTCTGGATCTAAAATTCCACCAAAAACAGCCATTGGCCATAACCATGAAGAGAACCAAGTGTCTAGCGCATCAGCGTCTTGTTTTAAGTCGCTTGTTGTTAGTTGTTGATTGTTGGTTGCTTTTTTTGCTAATTCTAAAGCATCATTAATATTTTCAGCAACAACGAAATCTTCCTTTCCATCACCATAGAAATAGGCTGGAATTTGTTGTCCCCACCAAAGTTGACGCGAAATGTTCCAATCTCTAATATTTTCTAACCAATGACGATATGTATTATTGAATTTACTTGGATATAATTTTATTTCCTCTGTTTCTAAAACAGCTTTTATGGCTGGTTTAACCAGTTCTTCCATTTTTAAGAACCATTGATCAGATAATCTTGGCTCAATAACCGCTTTTGTTCTTTCTGAAGTTCCTACTTTATTCGTGTGAATTTCAGTTTTTACCAAAATGCCATTTTCCTCAAGTTCTTTAGCAACATTTTCACGTGCCACAAAACGATCTTGACCTGCAAATTGCAATCCAAAACTGTTTAAAGAAGCATCTTCATTAAAAATATCTATGATTTCAAGATTATGCTTGTTCCCCAATTCTTTATCATTAACATCGTGCGCTGGAGTTACTTTTAAGCAACCTGTTCCAAATTCGATATCAACATATTCATCTTCTATAATAGGAATAACTCTATTGCAAATAGGAACAATAGCTTTTTTGCCTTTTAAGTGTGTAAAACGTTCATCATTTGGATTGATACATATTGCAGTATCACCAAAAATAGTTTCAGGACGAGTTGTGGCAACTGTTAAAACATCGTTCGTGCCTTCAACTTTGTAGTTGATATAATATAATTTTCCTTGACGTTCTTCATGAATTACCTCTTCGTCAGACAAAGTCGTTTTCGCTTCTGGATCCCAATTTACCATTCTATAACCACGATAAATCATACCCTTGTTATATAAATCAACGAAAGATTTGATTACAGAAGCTGACATATCTTCATCCATTGTGAATTTAGTTCTATCCCAATCGCATGAACAACCTAATTGTTTTAGTTGTTCTAAAATAGTTCCACCGTATTTGTCAGTCCAATCGTAAGCGTGTTTTAGGAATTCTTCTCGTGTTAAATCAGCTTTATTGATTCCTTCTGATTTTAATTTCGCTACTACTTTTGCTTCTGTTGCAATTGAGGCATGATCTGTTCCAGGAACCCAACAAGCATTGAATCCTTTTAAACGTGCACGACGAATTAAAACATCTTGAATGGTGTTGTTTAACATGTGTCCCATATGCAACACTCCTGTCACGTTTGGTGGAGGAATTACGATTGTGTAAGGAGTTCTGTTGTCTGGTTTTGAATGAAAATAGTTGTTTTTCATCCAGTAATCGTACCATTTTTGTTCTACTTCTTTTGTATTAAACTGCGCTGGAATCATGTTTTTTTGTTATCTGTTATCTGTTATCTAAAATCTGTTGTCCGTTACAAAAGGTTTATGGAAACTTTCTAGCCCTGATAGCAGTGGAAATCCTTTTTTGAAAAAAAAGATTGTAACGTATAGCAGGAAAATGGTTTCTAAAAAAGCCCAAGCCTTAATGCTCCATAAAAGACAAAATGACTTTGGTATTGTTTTTGCACTTGACTTAGTGCAAAAGTAACGATATAACCTAAAATAAAAAAAGTTAATTTGTTTGATATTTTTGCAAAAGTGTTTAATTTTACGAAACAAAATAATTATTATGAAAAATTTATATGGATTTATAGCTTTACTATTGATTAGTTTTAGTTCTTTTGGACAAGGAGCAAAGATTGAATTTAAAGAAGAAACCATTAATTACGGTACAGTTACTAAAGGCGAAGATTCTGGAAAAAGAATTTTTGAATTTACTAATACTGGAGATTCACCTTTGGAAATTAAAAACGTAAAATCTACATGTGGATGTACGGTTCCTTCAAAACCAACTGAGCCAATTATGCCGGGTGAAATGGGGAAAATTGAAGTGCAATATAACATGAATCCTGGACCGATAAGCAAATCAATTACAGTAGAAAGTAATGCAGTAAATGTTACTAACGGTTTAGTTACTTTAAGAATAAAAGGTACCGTGATTGAGAAAAAAGAAGAAAATCTTTTGGAACAGAAAAAGTCAATTATTCAACAATAAAAAAAAGAGCTCGAGTAGAGCTCTTTTTTTTTATATAATTTTTTCTAGCAAGAATTGTTTTTCAATTAGTTTGCCTTCTCTTTCTAACTTTATTTTTATTTTTTTTCCTTCTTTAGAGTGAAACAAGTCTGAAATGATTTGTAAAGTTAGTTTATCCGAATAAATATTGTTGATGCTAATGATTTTATCTCCAACTTTTAAACCTGCTTTTTCACCTGAAGATTTTTCCCTAATGAATGAAATTTCAAAAACAGGAACAAGTACATAATTATAAATGTAGTAAGAATTGTCATAGACAATAGTATTAAAGTTGTTTGTATCTGTTTTTATTGAATTGTTTCTTAGTTCTTTTTTAAAAACTTCTTTACCGTTTTGTTGAATTTCTATTCCAGACATGTTATAATTAAAAGGGTCTTTGAAATAAATATTCGGTTTCATGTAAACAGTTTCGTTTTGATAATCTATGAACCAGTTGAATCGTTTTAAAATTTCGCCTCCAACAGATCCGTTTCTATTTTGCATTATCAAACCACTAACATTATTTAAATTTGGAAATGAAACTAAAATTTCATTGAATTGATGTGTTCCAATTTTTAATTCTTTGACTCGAGCTCTTTTCCCATTAATTTCTCCTGAAAGCCCTATACCTAGAAGATCTTTAATGTTTTTTTCTGGAATAATGGTAGAATCTGGATTAAAAAGCCAAAGCCCATCACTGAGTCCAGTATCCATCAATAAATTTAAATTAAAGTTATTATTTTTCAAATTTGAAGCTATTTCAATATAAGGTTTGTTGAATCTTAATTTTATTTTTTCTTTGTTGTATTTTTTTATTTTTCGTTTCGATAAAATAGCTCTACTGGAATGTATATTGATTTCTTTTTTTGAATAATTTATTTCTATTAAATGATTTTTAAAAAAACTTAAACCTACAATGCCATTAATTTCTTTTCCAATTTTATTTAAAAAAGAAAGATTAGTAGCATCTATAACTAAAAAATCAAATTTTTTATCTACAAATTCATAACTGCTTAAGGTATTGTTTTTAACTAAATAAGCTGCAATTGGTTCGTTTGTACCAAAACCATTAATAAATTTTTTTTCTAAATTTTTAGTTTCTAATTCAACATCATTAGTAAAGCTAAAAATGACATTGTTTTCTGAACCAGTATCTAGTATCATTTTTAAATCTGAATTATTAATTTTGACATCAATTATAATCAGATTATTAAGGAGTTCAAAAGGGATTTTTATCTTATCCTTTTTATAGGTCCAAGTCGAATCAATTTGACTGTTACAAATTGCAGTTATTAGTAAAAAAAGTAAAATAAGTTTTTCTTTTATCATTAGAGGATCAAGTGATATATAAAATTAGAGTATTTAAATAAAACTTTAGTATTTTTTTAGTTAAAAATTTTAAAAAAAAATGCAATTTTGTACTTCTTAAAAAAAAGATACAAAAATGCCTAAAATTTCTCAAAAAGGGTCGCAAATGCCCGAATCACCTATCAGAAAGTTAGTTCCTTATGCAGAAATAGCAAAGAAAAAAGGTAATAAAGTTTATCATTTAAATATTGGTCAACCAGATATTAAGACGCCTAAAGTAGCTCTTGATGCTGTTAAAAATGCTACTATTGAAGTATTAGAGTATAGCCATTCTGCTGGTTTTGAAAGTTATAGAGAAAAACTTTCAAATTACTATAAAAGACAAAACTTACCAATTGATACTAAAGATATTATAATAACAACTGGTGGTTCAGAAGCTTTATTATTCGCTTTAGGGAGTACTATGGATGCAAATGATGAAGTTATTATTCCAGAACCTTTTTATGCTAATTATAACGGTTTTGCAGTGGCTTCGGGTGTAAAGGTAGTTCCAGTTATATCTACTATTGAAACTGGTTTTGCTTTGCCACCAATTGAAGATTTTGAAAAATTAATTACTCCAAGAACAAAAGCAATCATGATATGTAATCCTGGAAATCCTACAGGTTATTTATACTCTGAAAGTGAAATAAATCAGTTAGCTGAACTAGTTAAGAAACATGATTTATTTTTAATTGCTGATGAAGTTTATAGAGAATTTACATACGATGGTTACAAGCATTTTTCAATAATGAATGTAGCTGGCTTAGAAAATCATGCTATTATGATTGATTCTGTTTCTAAAAGATTCAGCATGTGTGGTGCAAGAATCGGATGTATTGTTTCTAAAAATGCCGAAGTAATGGCAACAGCTATGAAATTTGCTCAAGCAAGACTTAGTCCTCCAACTTATGCACAAATTGCCAGTGAAGCCGCTTTAGATACTCCACAAAGTTATTTTGATGATGTTATTGAAGAATACAAAGGAAGAAGAGACGTTTTAATAGAAGAATTATTAAAAATTGAAGGCGTTCAGGTTGCTACACCAAAAGGGGCTTTTTATTGCATTGCAAAGTTACCTATTACAAGTGCTAATGATTTTGCTCAATGGTTATTAGAAACTTATGATTTAGATGGAGAAACCATTATGGTCGCTCCTGCTGCAGGTTTTTATTCTTCACCAAATGTAGGTTTAGATGAAGTTAGAATCGCTTATGTTTTAAAGAAAGAAGACTTAGTTCGATCGGTTCAAATTTTGAAAGAAGCTCTTAAAGTTTATAATTTAAAAGTATAATACTAATTTAAAAGTCCTTTTCAAGGACTTTTTTTATTTTTTAAAATAATGGTTAAAACAGTAATTTTTGATATGGATGGCGTAATCGTTGATACGGAACCTGTTCATTATTATGCTTATCATCAACATTTTAAGCAATTGAATATTGACGTTTCAGATGATTTATATCAATCATTTACTGGGAATTCTACACGAAATGTTTTTCAAAAAATAAAAGCTCAGTTTGATTTGTCTCATGAAGTTGAAGATTTAATTCAGACCAAACGCAGTTTATTCAATGATGCTTTTGACACCAAAGAAGATTTATATTTAATTGATGGAGTAGAGGACTTAATTAAGGACTTACATGCTAACGGAATTCAGTTGATTTTAGCATCTTCAGCTTCAAAAGTAACTATTGATAGGGTTTTTAACCGATTCAATTTGAATCAATATTTCACCCACAAAGTTTCAGGAGAAGATTTTCCAAAATCAAAACCACATCCTGCCATTTTTGAACATGCTGCTAGTTTATCTATTGCTCCAAAAGAAAATTGTATCGTTGTAGAAGACAGTACTAACGGAATTGAAGCATCAGTTGCGGCAAATATTTATTGTATTGGCTATGAAAGTTTGCATTCAAAAGGACAAGATTTATCAAAAGCAAATATAATTATCAAGGATTTTAGTGAATTAAATGCTAAAATTGTAAAAGCTTTAATGTAGAGAATTAATCAGGATTTGTGTGTTTATCAACAATTCTTTTACTATCTGATTTTACATCTGAATTTTTTCGCATTCCCCACAAAATATCACTGGAATGTTTTCTGCTTTTCTCTAAATCTACAATCGGGTAAGGATAATTAATTCCTAATTTAAAATTGTATAATTCTTGTTCAATAAGCGTTAATTTCCATGGTTCATGAATAAATGCTACAGGAATTTCGGCTAATTCAAGAACCCATTTTTTGATAAAAACACCTTCTTCATCATGTTCAATGGAGTTTTTTACGGGATTATAAACTCTTAATGTGTTAATACCAGTAACACCAGCCTGCATTTGCAATTGTGGATAATGAATTCCAGGTTCAAAATCTAAAAATTGTTGTGCTAAATGAGGAGAACAATTTTGCCAAGGTTGCCACAAATTATGAGTATAAAAGGAAACCACTAAAGCACGCATTCTAAAATTCAAATAACCCGTTGTATTTAGACAACGCATACAAGCATCCACAATGGGAATTCCAGTTTTTCCTTCTGTCCACGATTTATGATAAAAAGGATTTATGGGTTGAACCAAATTGCGATACCCTTTATTTACAGCTATAAATTCCATGCTGCTTTCCATTTCAAACTTCTGAATGAAATGAGCTTGCCAACGCAATCGTGAAACAAAATTGGCAATTTGTCTTTTATGGATTCCTTTTTGAGAATGTTTCCAAGCTTCATCATAAACTTGTCTGATAGATAAGTTTCCCCAAGCGATATAAGGTGACAAACGACTGCAACCCATTCTGGCTTTTTCGGGTTTTGAAATATGTTTGGAATAATTGACTACTCGTTCTTTAAAAAAGGAATTCAAATAACGTAAAGCAGTTGGAGTTCCACCTTTTTGAAATGGTGTATTTTTATTCGTTACCAAAGAAGGTTTATTGAACTGATTTTCAATTTCTTCTATGTCTTTGTATTTCATGAAAGTTCGACCATTGGCTTCAAAAGGTAAACAATCTTTATCCATATAATCGTACCAATCTTCTTTCCAAGTTTTTCGGTTTTTTATACCTCTAATTACACCATTGTTGATGGATTCGTAACATGGAATTTCATGTTTGTTTAAAAATGCAGTAATTTGTTTGTCTCTGTCATAAGTAACTTTTATTCCTGTTTCTTGATGAGAATAAACGGCATGAATCGACATTACTTCTTTTAATTTTTTAAATATAGTAAGTGCTTCTCCTTCAACAATAAGTATTTGCGTATGATATTGTAAAAGTTCTTTTTGAAGACTTTCTAAAGATTGTTTTATGAAGTCAAAATGTCTTTGACTGTAATGGATATCTTTTAAAAGTGATGGTTCGAATATGTATAGCAAAAGAATTTTTCTTCCTGATAAAATAGCATTATGAAGTGCCTCATTATCAGTCAAGCGTAAATCTCTTTTAAACCAAACAATGTTCATTTTCTTTTCTTTTTATAGCAGTTTTATTGATGAATCTTAAACTAAATAACCTTTATCCAACAGCTTCTTTATATACTTTCAGACATAATTCTCTAGCTTCTTTATGATCTACAATAGGTTTTGGGTAGTGAAGTGTTTCCAATTCTGGAACCCATTTTTTAATGTATTTTAAATCTTTGTCGAATTTTTTAACTTGTTCTGTAGGATTAAATATTCTGAAATAAGGAGCCGCATCTACACCAGAACCAGCAGCCCATTGCCAGTTTCCTACATTGCTGGCTTGTTCATAATCTAATAATTTTTGAGCAAAATAAGTTTCTCCCCATTTCCAATCGATTAACAAATGTTTACACAAAAAGCTAGCTACAATCATTCGTACACGATTATGCATGTGTCCTGTTTTGTTCAATTCTCGCATTCCTGCATCAACAATAGGATAGCCTGTTTTTCCTTGACACCATTTTTTGAATAATTCTTCATTATTTCTCCATTGAACAGCATCATATTTTTCTCTAAAGCTAGCATTTACAGTATGAGGAAAATGCCACAAAATTTGCATGAAAAATTCTCTCCAAATTAATTCTTTAAGAAAAGTTTCATTTTGAAAAGTTGCGGCATGATTGACCATTTTTCGGATAGAAACAGCTCCAAAACGTAAATGTGTTCCTAACATTGAGGTTCCGTTTACAGCTGGAAAATTTCTGGTTTCTTCATATTTAGAAATCGTTTTATCGCTAATGTCGAATGAAGGAACTTTAATGGCAGAAGTTTCAAAGCCAATATCTTGCAAACTTAAAAAAGGGTAGGAGTGTTTTGCAATTTTTTCTAATTTATCTTCAGAATTATAATGACCTAACTTGATTTTAGAAAATGCTTCTTTCCATTTTTTGGAATAGGGTGTATAAACCACGTAAGGAGTTCCATCATCTTTTATAACTTCACTTTTTTCAAAAATAACTTGGTCTTTACTGGTTTTGAATGCAATTTCATTGTCTTTAAACAACTGATTCATTTCCTTATCTCGTTTTCTAGCATAAGGTTCGTAATCATGATTGGTAAAAACAGTTTTAATTTTATTTTCTTGAATTAATTTTTCGAAGATAGCTTTCGGTTCACCGTGAAATACTGCTAATGATTTTCCGTATTCTTTAAATTTTTCTTGAATTTTAGATAATAATTCATGAATAAAAGTCACACGAGCATCGTCTTTAGGCAATTCAGCCAATATTTTTTCATCAAAAATAAAAATTGGTAAAACTTCTTCTACATCATTTAAGGCATGAAAAAATCCAACATTATCTTCCACTCTTAAATCTCTTCTAAACCAAAATATATTCATATCTTCAACTACAATTACAAAATTCAATTTCAAAAATTAGATTATTTGCTATCCATTAACTAATAATGTGGACATTCCACCATCAACGTGTAAAATTTGTCCACTCATCCAACTGCTGTTTTCACTCAATAGAAAGCTTGCCATTTGAGCTATGTCTTCAGGTTGTCCAAATCGTTTTAATGGATGTCTTTCGGATGATTTTTCTTTTTTAACATCATTATTTAAGAATTTATCGGCTAAAGGTGTATCTGTTAGTGATGGTGCTATTACGTTAACTCTAATTTTCGGAGCATATTCAGCAGCTAAAGCTTTAGCAAAACCTTCGATAGCTCCTTTTGAAGCTGCTACACTAGTATGAAAAGGCATTCCCATACTTGCAGCTACACTACTAAACAAGACAATACTTGATTGTTTTGAAGCAATTAAGTTTGGTAAAACCGCTTGAATAACCTTTACTAATCCAATAAAATTAATTTGTAAATCGTTTTCAAATGCCTCTATTTTTAATCCTTTAAAGGGTCTTAAATTAATACTTCCTGGTAAGTAAACTAAGCCGTCAATAACTTCAGGTAATTCTGAAGTATCTAATGTGTTTGTATAAGCATCAAATGTTAGGTGTGTTACGTTTAAATTCTCTAAACCTTCGCTAGTTCTACTGGCAATAAAGACATTATTGTTGTTTTGAAGTTCTTTAGCTAAGGCTAAACCAATTCCGTACGAACCTCCTATTAATAGTATGTTTTTCATATTTATGCTGTTTTTTATAAACACTCTTAATGCTTTTTTTTAATTATTTAAATTCTCCAAATAACTCGATTAGTTTTTTTCTTCTGTACTCAAAAATTTCATTTAATTTAGGTTGTACTATAATAGGTTGAACCATTTGGCCTAAAATTCCCATTGGAACTTTATAATCTACAATGTCTTCCATTTCAACGCCACCATCAATTTCTTTCAAAAAGTGTTTGTGATGCCAAAGTGCATAAGGACCAAAACGTTGCTCGTCAACAAAGAATTTTTTATCTACAACATGTGTAATTTCAGTAACCCATTTGGTTTTAATTCCCAATACAGGAGTTACAATATATTGAATCAATTGTCCAGGAAACATCGGTCTATCTGCTCCAGAAAGAATTTCAAATCCCATATAATCGGGTGTAATGGTTTTTAGATTTTTTGGACTTGACAAAAAATCCCATGCTTCATCCAATGAAATAGGTAAATTTTGTTTGGTATGTAATGTGTAAATTTTCATTATTTTTTTTGTAAAGATAATTATTGTTTAACAATTTACGAAATCAATTAAACAAATAATTTAATTTTTAGATACCTTTAACAAAAAATTGATCAATTATTCTTAAATTCGTACCATTAAAAAAAACAATTTATGAAAAAAGTATTTTTAACAGTTTTAGCATTTGTTAGTATTGCTTCTACTGCTCAGGTAAAAACACCACAAGCAAGTCCTAGTTCAAAATTAGAACAAACAGTTGGTTTAACAGATGTTGAAGTAAATTATTCACGTCCAAGTGCAAAAGGAAGAACGGTTTTTGGAGAGTTGGTTCCTTACGGTTCTTTGTGGAGAACAGGAGCTAATGCCAATACAACTGTTACATTTTCTGAAAACGTTAAAGTTGAAGGTAAAGAACTAGAAAAAGGAACTTATGCATTATTTACTACTCCAAAGGCAGACAGTTGGGATGTTTATTTTTACAAAAACACTGACAATTGGGGAATACCAGAAAAATGGGATGATTCTCAAGTTGCAGTTCAAGTAAATGTAAAGTCAATTACAACTTCTAGACATATTGAAAGTTTTACAATATCAGTTAATGATGTTACTAACGATGGCGCATCAATTGAGTTGCAATGGGAAAAAACTATTGTTCCAATTAAATTTGAAGTTCCTACAAAAGAAGTAGCAATGTCAAGCATTGAGAAAACTTTGGCAGGACCAAAAGCTGGAGATTATTTTTCTGCGGCTCAGTACTATTTTCAAGCTGGAGCTGATAATGCAAAAGCATTAACTTGGGTAAACTCTGCTATTGATTTAGCTACAACTGATGGTAAAGAAGCTCCATTTTGGTATTTGAGATTAAAATCTTTAATTCAAGCAAAAGGAAATGATAAAAAAGGAGCTATTGAAACTGCAAAATTATCTTTAGCAGGAGCAATCAAAGCAGGAAACAAGGATTATGAAAAAATGAATAATGATTCTATTGCTGAATGGTCTAAAAAGTAAATGAGTTTTTGACTAGTCCTAAATAATCGATACAGATTATTAAAC
>NZ_CBFHMV010000033.1:0-15481 GCF_965657075.1 Flavobacterium sp. | reverse complement strand
TGTGGAACTGTAATCTTAAAATTTTCGCCTAATGACAATGGAAAGGGAAGTATTATTTCTTTGGAATTCAATTTGAAACGTTCTCTGATTTCAACAACTGCCAATTCTAACAATTCTTCATCGGATTCTTCCAGCTTTTTCTTGATTTCCATTGTATGTGAACGAACGATTGCCCCATGGGAAATTTGCAAGAAATTGACATAAGCCATGGCTTCATCAGAAACAATTGAAAAGACATCAATATTAGATAATTTAGGATTTAATACTGTAGATTTTGCTTGATAATTTTCTAAAACTTCAATCTTTTCTTTGACTTTTTGAGCTGCTTCAAATTGCATATCTTCAGCCAATTCTTTCATTTGAATTTTGAATTCTTTTAAACTGTCTTTAAAATTTCCTTTCAAAATTTGACGAATGGCTTCCACTTGCTTTTGATAATTTTCTTGAGATTCCAACCCTTCACAAGGCCCTTTGCAATTGCCAATATGATATTCCAAACAAACTTTATATTTTCCTGATCTTATGTTCCCTTGAGACAAATCATAATTACAAGTTCGTAAAGGATATAATTCTTTAATCATTTCTAAAATTGTATTTACAATCTTAAAATTGGTATACGGTCCATAATATTCTGAACCGTCTTTAGTTATTCTTCTGGTTGGAAAAATTCTTGAAAAAGGTTCGTTTTTAATGCAAATCCAAGGATAAGTTTTATCGTCTTTTAAGAGAATATTGTATCTAGGTTGTAGTTTTTTAATCAGATTATTTTCAAGTAATAAAGCATCTGATTCTGTGGCAACAACAATATGTTTTATGGAAACAATTTTTTTGACTAAAACACTGGTTTTATAATTATCGAGACTCTTATTAAAATAACTCGAAACTCTTTTTTTTAAGTTTTTGGCTTTTCCAACGTATAAAATCTTGTCGTCTTTATCGTAATATTGATAGACTCCAGGATTATCGGGTAACGTTTGAATTTGAAGTTCGAGATTTGAAGTAGACATTAAAATTGTTTATAAGACAAATTTACACAGATTTTTATTGTGCTACTATTTTTAAATAGGAATTTCTTACTTTTAACACATATTATCATTTTATGAAGCATACTAAAATTATTGAATTATTAGGAGAAACTATTTTGCCCGGTCAAAGCAAGTCGATTGATGTTGAAATTGCCAAATTGCATTCTATGACAAAGCTCAAAATTCCAGTAATTATTGAACGCTCAAAAATTGATGGACCAACTGTTTTGTTAAGTGCTTGTTTGCATGGTGATGAAATAAATGGAACCGAAATTGTGCGACAAATTATTCGCAAAAAAATCAACAAACCTAAAAAAGGAACCATCATTTGTATTCCTATTATAAATATTTTTGGATTCATCAACCAAACTCGAGAATTTCCAGATAAACGCGATTTGAACAGGGTTTTTCCTGGAAGTAAAAACGGTTCGTTAGCTAGTCGATTTGCTCATTTTTTAGTCACCGAAATTATTCCGAAAGTTGATTATGCTATTGATTTTCATGCTGGTGGTGCAAGTCGTTTTAATGCTCCACAAATTAGAATTGTACCTAATAATCCTGAATTAAAAGAATTAGCTGCTCTTTTTAATGCTCCATTTACCTTGTTTTCTAAAAATATTTCAGGTTCTTTTAGAAATACAAGCACCAAGTTAGGTGTCAAAATGCTGTTGTTTGAAGGAGGAAAATCGCTAGATTTAAATGAAATGGTTACCCAAGAAGGTATTGAAGGAACGATGCGTTTTTTAAAGCATCTTGATATGCTAAATCCAAAAAAAGAACTAACTTCTTTTAGTGAAAAGACTATTTTTATTGAAAAATCAAATTGGATAAGAGCTAATTTTTCAGGAATGTTTCATGGATTAATAAAAATAGGAAGTTTTGTAAAAAAAGGGGATGTTTTAGCTATGATTTCTGATCCTTATGGAAAAGTAGAACACAGATTAAAAGCTCCTAATGATGGTTATATCATTAATGTAAATGATGCACCAATTGTTTATCAAGGTGATGCCGTTTTTCATATTTCAACAAAATTAGAGCATGAATAAAAGAGATTTGAGAAAAAAGATGAAAGATGAAAGACAAAAACTCTCACCAAAAGAAGTGGAAGAAAAGAGTTTATTAGTCGCCAATCAGCTATTAAGTTTGGACATTTGGCAAAACACCTATTTTCATATTTTCCTGCCGATTGAAGAACATAAGGAAGTTAATACAGAATTCATTCTAAATATTTTACACTCCAAAGATAAAGAAATTGTGATTTCGAAATCAGATTTTGAAACAACTTCCATGACTCATTTTTTATTGACTGATAATACAAAAATCAAGAAAAACGAATACAATATTCCAGAACCAATAAATGGTTTGACTGTTCCAGCCGAAATGATTGATGTGGTTTTTGTACCACTTTTAGCTTACGACAAGCAAGGAAATAGAGTTGGCTATGGCAAAGGTTTTTATGACAAGTTTCTTTCAGAATGCAAGCCAAATGTTGTGAAGATAGGTTTGTCCTTTTTTGAACCAGAAGAAATTATAGAAGACACGTTTGAAAAGGATGTTAAATTGGATTTTTGTGTGAATACAAAAAAAGTGTTTTCTTTTAAAATCTAAATTCCATTTTTAACAAAACGTATCTTGGCTGCAAACGATATTCTGTTTTTGAAACATTTATATCGCTAATCGAATAATTCTTAAAAGTCTTATTATCAAACAAATTGTTTCCAGATAAAGTAAAAGTTAGTTTATTTTCTTTAACTACATACCTAGCTTCCAAATCTAAAAAATAATAGGTGTTGTTTTGCTTTTCTAGATTTCCAAAATAATAGCGTTCGGTTTGCATTTGAAAATTTATTTTATCATTCATTATAAATGACAAATCTAAAAAACTCATGTTATTTGTAAACGAATTTGATATCGTAGTTATTATTTCATTATAATTCCATTTTGACCCTAAATGATAGTTAAAAATTCCTCTAAAACCAGAACGTAATTCCAATCCATAATTTACAGAATTGCCTTTTATTTCTCTAAAATCTGAATTGTTAACTATATTTTTATAATTCGATTTTGAACCTCCAAAAGTGAATTTTAAGTTTGATGAAATAGCCCTAAAATACTTATCGATGTTTGAAGAAAATGAGAAAAATTCACGATCTTTAATAATGATTTTATCCGTTTGTGAGTAATTTTGATCTAAAATAGAATTGGTGCTAAAAAAATCATGGTTTTTAACGTACATAACAAAAGTATTAGCAAAAAACTTATCCCCCCAATTGCCTAATGTATAATTCAGCATCAAATTAGAAGCTTCTAATTGATTGAATTCTCCTGTTCCTTTAGTAAAGGAACGAAAACCAGTCTGAATATAATTATTATAAACTTCTAAAATAGTTGCATTTGAAGTATTATAAGAATAGGCTGTGTTTATTTTGTTTTTCTTGTTTATTTCCCATTCAAGACCCATTTTTGGATTAATAAAAAAGGGTGTTTGACTTGTTTTTGAATTAGAATTATGCAAACCATTATATAATTGATGAACTTCTAACTCAGAATTGTAGCTAATTTTTTTATATTTGAAAATATATTTACCATTTACATATAAATCATTAGTTTGATATTGTGTTAGATTTTGATAATTTGAAGGTTCGTTTACTATTGTTTCATTATTTTTCAACTGAAAACTTGTAGTTAAAGCATCATTTCTGTATTGATTACCTGCTTTTAATTCCAACAGATTACCGTTCTTTTTTCGGTCTAATATATGTGCTTCAAATCCTGCAAATTGCATTTTATTTTGACTGTTTTGAATCAAATTATTTGCATTATCTGAAAACAAATCTTGATAAATAAATTGATTTACTGCATAATTTTGTGGTGTTTTTTCATTAATATACCTGGCAGAAAGAATAAAAACTTTTTTCTCTTTAAACTTATTCGTGTAAACTGCTTTTTGATCTATTAATTGGTTATTACTATGAAGTCTTTCAGCTAATAAATCATCATTAAACAAAATAGTGCTTTTATTATTTTCGTCAGAATTGTTATACTTACTAGTAATTTCAAATGTTTTTGTTTTTGAAATATCATAGGTAAAATCTAACTTTCCAAAACCAGATTTTTTAGCGTTTTTACCTAAATAATTTTCTTTGTTTTCGAAATTTGTGGCTCCAACTGAAAAACTATTGAAACTATTTCTGTAAAAATTAATTTCATCAGAACTTAAAAATCCTAATGCTTTTAATTTAATTTTAGAACTAATTGTAAAAATAGAGTTTAATGAAAGCATTTCTGCATTATTAAAATTAACTCTATTTTCTTTAAAGTTAGGAGAAGAGCCACCAAGACTAAGCAAAGAAAAAGCACTTTGATTGTCTCCAATACTAGCTGGTTCATTATATCTAAAAGGACGAATAAGATGATTGATGTCTCCAACAGCATCTAAACCAATATTATTGAGATTGGTTAAAAAATAGTATTTATTTTTTTTGCCAAAATTCATTAGATTACTTTTTACTTCATATCTGTTTTCTGAAACAATACCATAACCTAATTGCATGTTTCCAAACCATTGTCTTTTAAAATCGTCTTTTAAAGTAAGATTTAAAGCTACTTTTTCACTTTCTTCTATTCCTTTTAAATGTTTATTGTTAGAATATTTTTGATACAATTCAACTTTATCAATAGGATTTGCAGGCATGTTTTTGGCAAGAATTTTATAGCCTTTTTCAAATAAATCATCACCATCAATCATTACTTTTTCTATTTCTTGATTGCCTACTTTTATAGTACCATCATCAGAAACCGTTAAACCTGGTATTTTTTTTAGTAAATCTTCAACAGTTTGCTCATTGCCTTGAGCAAAAGATTTGGCATCAAAAGTAATGGTGTCTTTTTTAATGGTAATGGGTCTATCTGCAGAAACAATTATTTCGTTAATTTCTTTTGCCTCGTATTCTAAAATTGCGTCTTCAACTAATTCTTTGCTTTCAGAGGTAATGGTAATGTTTTTGAGAAATGTTTTGTGGGAAAGACTTGAAATAAAAAGCAAAAAATCTCCAGTTTTGTCTGTTTTTAGAGTATATTGACCGTTTTCATTAGCATAACAATAAGCAATAATAGCGGTGCTGTTTTGTGGTTTTAAAATAACATTTGCAAATGAAATGGTTTCGTTATTTTTATCTTTAATAGTTCCTTTAATGGTAGTTTGAGAATAAAGAAGACTAGAGAACAGAAAAACTAGAAAATAAAAGTAATTATTCTTTTTCCCATTCGTATATTTTTTCGACACCGAGTCTAATTGTTTTTGAGGAACTTGCTTTAGTACCATTAGGATTTCTTGAATCTAATAATTTATTTTTTTCTTTAATTTCATTATCCTTTTGAACAACATATTCCTTCATTGTAATAAGAGTATTAAGATTTTCAATTTTAAAATCTAAAGTTTCTTTTGTATTATAGGGATAAGTTATTTTTGTAGCACTCCATTTGTAATTAAGCAAGGTTTTTTCTGTATAGACTTCTAAAATTAATCCTGGTAAATTACTAAACTTCCAAGGTCCAAAAGAGATTGGAATCTCTTCTGTAAAATAAGCTACAATATCTGTACCCCTAAAATTACAAGTGGCTTTTGTACATTGAAATCCTAAAATATTTATCTTATCATCTGCAATGATATTCCATTTAAATTGGGGTAAACTATCAATTAAATATACTTTTTCATCATTATCTTTATGTTGAATTTGATAAACAATATCTGAAGCTATTAACTTATAGGTCTCAATTTTATCAAGTATAATGTTTTTTTGTGTAATTTCAAAAGTTCTATTCTCTTCATTTTCAAATATACTATCTTCCGTTTTATTTAAGAGTTTGCGATTGTTAACATATTTGGCGTTTTTATTATTGGCAATTAGTGTTTCTTCGTTCTTAACTATTCCATACTCTAATTTGAAATCTACAGAAACAAATTTTTCTTGAGAAAAAGTAAAGAAAGTAATGAAAAAGACTAAAACTATTGTATTTAATCTTCCCATTCGTAGCTTATTTCCAAGTTAGATTCTTTACCTGCTTTTGTAAAACTTGAAACTTTCATTTCTTTTGGAAATTTTGATGCAATTTTTTTTATTAGTTCCTCTTCATAGGCTTTCTTTAAAGATACAAATTCTTTTAATTCAACTGTTTTGCTGTTAATATCTTCATAATTAAATAATTCTGGATTCTCTTTGTTATTAAAACTTAAAGTAATATTGGTCGCTTTAAATTGAACAGAACCAGTTATGTCGTATGCCTCTAAAACAACTCCTGGTAAATTATTTAACTTCCAGGGCCCTATTCCTACAGGTATATCTGTTGTGTACCAAACTGTGTAAATTCTTCCCCTAAAATTTCCTGTTGCTTTAAAACAATTATAACCTAAAATTTCTTTCTCCTCATCTAATAACTCCCAATCATCTTTGAGATTTTCTTTAACAACATACAAATCATTATCAAGTAAGGTCTTACATACTAACTCTTTTTTTTGTAGATTAAAATAAATTTTATCTTGTAAACTATCGGTTTCCATTTTAATAATTTCTAAGTCTGATTTGCTTTTATCTGCATTATATTCTCCTTGTATAAATAGCGATTTTGAATCGGAAAAATACAATTTTGAAGTCGAACTAACAGGGATTCCAAGTTTAAGAATTGTTACGTATTCAATCTGTCCTATAACTGCTTCATTTTGTGAAAAGTTAGATAGTGTGAAAAACAATAATAAAACAATTAGATTATATTTCATCTTTTTTTATTAAAAACCCCTTACTTGCACAAGGGGTAAAATTTAAAAACTTAATTGAATACCTACAAAACCACCACACATTTCATGATCATCTGGTGCCTCAAGCACAAATTCACCCATTAATGATCCGTCTTTTCTATATACCCCATAGTATATTTTGCATGTAAAATCTTTATTAATAATTTTAATTTTTTCGACCTTTAGGTTTAATTCCAAAAACATATTTAATTCTGTTTTTGTAATTTCTTTAATTTCTAAATGATCTTTTTCATTTGCATTTACAAAACTTACAACTAGTATAAGCGAAAGAGTTAAAAATAATTTTTTCATTTTTAAAAAATTTATGGTTAATAATAAACCAAAATTAATTAGTAACTAATGAAAGTCTTATGCAAAAAACAGATATTTCAAGTCTAATAACGCATAAAAACAAATGTTTAGTATACTTGTAAAACAAAAATACTAAAAATATGAATACAACAGTTGGGACAAAATTAAAAAATTTACGCAAACAAAAAGGTTGGTCTCAAGAGTTGGTGGCAGATAAATTGCATTTGTCGCAATCTGCTTATGCTCGTATAGAAAGTGGCGAAAGTCATTCGTGGGCTAATCATTTAGAGGCTATTTGTAATGTTTATGAAGTTACACCCCAAGAATTATTAAAATGTGACAATGTTATAATAAATAGCCAACAAAAAGGAGGTAATTCAAATAATGCTTTTATAATAAACCAACTTTCAGAAAAACTCATAGAACAATATGAAACTCGGTTAAAAGAAAAAGAGGAACTTATCACTGAACTGAAAGCAAAGCTAAAACTTTAGATAATACATTTTTTATTTCGCCAAAAGATGCTCTTCTCCAAAAGCTTTTTTATTGAAAACAAGTAGTATTCCTACTCCAACAGAAATAGCAAAATCAGCTACATTAAAAATGGCATTAAAAAATTGGAAATTGCCTTCACTATCTGCAAAGGGAAACCAAGTGGGTAGATTTTTAAATTCATAAATAGGAAAGTAAAACATATCTACAACTTCACCATGAAACCAAGTACCATAGGGTTCATCTGAAAAAATAGTAGCCACTTGATGGTAACTGTCATTAAACAAAACACCATAAAAAACAGAATCAATTATATTTCCTAAAGCTCCTGCAAAAATTAAAATAATGGCAACAATTAAAAATTTTGAACTGCCTTTTTTAATAGAATCCTGTAACCACCAAGCAATAGCACCAACGGCACAAATTCTGAATAAAGTCAAAATTAATTTTCCGTAATCACCAGGAATTTCTATTCCCCAAGCCATTCCTTCATTTTCAATGAAACGAATTTGAAACCATTTTAATCCTAAAACATTAATAGATTCACCAATAAAGAAATGTGTTTTTACATATACTTTTGAAATTTGGTCGATTAAAAGTGTAATAAATATAAAGAAATAGGCTTTTTTTAAGGTCATTTTATTTATTTTGAGATGCAAAAGTAAGTATTTTTCAAAAAATAAAATTCCAAATCCCAATTTTTTAAGAATTAAATTGGAAGTTGGAATTTTATAAGTCTAAATTTTTAAAACTAACGTTGCATGTTTTTAGCTTCGATGCTCATAGTTGCATGTGGAACTAGTCTTAATCTGTCTTTGTTGATTAATTTTCCTGTTACTTTGCAAACACCATACGTTTTGTTTTCTACACGAAAAAGAGCGTTTTTTAAATCACGAATAAATTTTTCTTGACGAATTGCTAATGCAGAATTAGCTTCTTTACTCATAATTTCACTTCCTTCTTCGAAAGCTTTAAATGTTGGTGATGTATCATCAGTTCCATTATTTAAATCATTCATATAAGCGCTTTTTATCAAATCTAAATCGGCTTGTGCTTTTTCAATTTTTTTTAAGATTAATTCTTTAAACTCAGCTAAATCTGCGTCTGAAAATCTCATTTTTTCTTCTGTCATCATATTGGTATTATTTTGAGATTACTATTGTTGTTTTAATGTCATCAAACTCAATTTCTGTGCCATTAATCACTTGGTCTACAAAAACTAAACTTTCCGTTAATGTTTCAGATTTGATATAGGCTTCGTTACTCAAAATAGCTTCTTCTAAAATACTGTTTTTTTGTAACTCTACTTTAATCTTATCTGTTACTTCTAAACCACTGTCTTTTCTGATGTTTTGAATTCTATTCACTAGCTCTCTTGCAATTCCCTCTTTTCTCAACTCATCGGTTATTGTTATATCCAAAGCCACTGTGATACCATTAGCATTTGCAACCAACCAACCCGGAATATCTTGAGAAGAAATTTCAACATCTTCTAATGATAAATTTATGCTTTTTCCTGCAATTTCAATCATCAGGCTTCCTTTACTATCTAACTCGTTTATTTGCTCTTTAGAAAATGACTGTATCTCTTTAGAAATCAGACCCATATCTTTTCCAAATCTTGGTCCTAATGCTTTAAAATTCGGTTTAATTTGCTTAACCAAAACTCCTGAAGCATCATCTAAAAGTAGGATTTCTTTCACATTAACCTCAGCTTTAATTAAGTCAGACACAGCTTCAATTTCAGCTTTCTGCGATGCGTCAAGTATTGGAATCATTACCTTTTGCAACGGTTGGCGTACTTTAATCATCTCCTTTTTTCGTAATGATAAGACTAAAGAAGAAACCGTCTGAGCTTTCATCATTTTGCTTTCCAGCGATTTATCAACATATTTTTCAACAAATTCTGGAAATTTTGCCAAATGTACACTGTCAAAATTTTCTGAATGTGTAGTCTGTGTTAAATCTCTGTAAAGCTTGTCCATAAAGAATGGAGCTATTGGAGCCGAAAGTTTAGCCACATTCAACAAACAAGTATACAAGGTTTGATAAGCTGCAATTTTATCGGTTCCATATTCACCTTTCCAAAATCTTCTTCTACATAAACGAACGTACCAGTTACTAAGGTTTTCTTGAACAAAATCAGAAATAGCTCTTGCCGCTTTTGTTGGTTCGTAATCAGCATAGAAAGTATCTACATCTTTCATCAAAGAATTTAATTCCGATAATATCCAACGGTCAATTTCTGGTCTTTCTTCTAATGGAATTTCAGCTTCATCATAAGTGAAATTATCAATATTAGCATATAAACTAAAAAATGAATACGTATTGTATAATGTACCAAAGAACTTACGACGAACTTCTGCAACACCTTCTATATCAAATTTTAAGTTATCCCATGGATTTGCATTAGCAATCATGTACCAACGTGTAGCATCTGGACCATATTCTGCCAAAGTAGTGAATGGATCAACAGCATTTCCTAAACGTTTAGACATTTTTTGACCTTCTTTATCTAAAACCAATCCGTTTGAAACTACATTTTTATAGGCAATTTTATCAAAAACTAAAGTTCCGATTGCATGCAAAGTATAAAACCAACCACGTGTTTGATCAACACCTTCTGCGATAAAGTCAGCTGGAAAATCTTGATTTCCATCAATTTTCTCTTTGTTTTCAAATGGATAATGCCATTGAGCATAAGGCATCGAACCAGAATCGAACCAAACGTCAATTAAATCACTTTCGCGTTTCATTGGTTTACCTGAAGCAGAAACTAATATAATTTCATCAACTACATTTTTATGTAAATCAACTAAATCATAATTGGATTCGTCCATATTTCCGATTTGAAATCCTTTGTATGGATTTTCAGTCATGAAACCAGCAATAATTGATTTTTCTATTTCGTTGTATAATTCTTCTACAGAACCTATTAAAATTTCTTCCGTTCCTTCTTCATTTCTCCAAATTGGCAATGGAATTCCCCAATAACGAGAACGAGATAAGTTCCAATCATTGGCATTTTTTAACCAATTTCCAAAACGACCTTCTCCAGTAGATTTTGGCTTCCAGTTTATAGTTTCGTTTAAATCGAACATTCTATCCTTTACTTCTGTAATTTTTATGAACCAAGAATCTAATGGATAATATAAAATTGGCTTGTCTGTTCTCCAACAATGTGGATAACTGTGTACATATTTCTCCACCTTAAAAGCCTTGTTTTCTTCTTTTAATTGGATAGCAATTTCCACATCAGCTGAACGCTCAGGAGCTTCACCATCGTTGTAATATTCGTTTTTAACGTATTTACCAGAATAATCACCTAAACCTTGGATAAATTTTCCTTGTAAATCCACTAAAGGCACTAAATTATCATTAGCATCTTTTACTAACATTGGAGGAATTTCTGGAGAAGCTTCTTTGGCGACTTTAGCATCATCTGCTCCAAAAGTTGGTGCTGTGTGAACGATTCCTGTTCCATCTTCTGTTGTAACGAAATCACCAGAAATTACTCTAAAAGCATTTTCTGGATTGTCGTTTGGTAAAGCCAATTTCATCAGTTGTTCGTAACGAATTCCAACTAAATCACTTCCTTTAAAATCTTTTAAAACTTGAAAAGGAATTTTTTTATCTCCTTCTTTAAAATTTTCAAAATCATGAGCTTCAGAAGATTCAAAGAAATTTTTAGTGAACTG
Organism: Flavobacterium sp.; assembly: GCF_965657075.1. GTDB lineage: Bacteria > Bacteroidota > Bacteroidia > Flavobacteriales > Flavobacteriaceae > Flavobacterium. The sequence goes on along the minus strand of NZ_CBFHMV010000033.1, from coordinate 4,160 downwards.
TTTTCCAACTAAATTTTTAGCTAAAATTACTTTTGTTGGCCTAAATGTATATTGATTGAATGTTTCTACCAAAACATAATCAATTTTTGGCCCAACTGTTAAAGCGGTGTTTGAAGGTAAAGTCCAAGGAGTTGTCGTCCAAGCTAAAATATGGATGTCTCCAAATCCAGTTAAAAATTCTGGTAGTGATTCATTTATAGCTTTAAATTGAGCTACGACTGTTGTGTCTGTAACATCACGATAAGAACCTGGTTGATTTACTTCATGAGAAGATAAACCTGTTCCTGCTTTTGGAGAATAAGGTTGAATGGTGTAGCCTTTGTATAACAAATCTTTATTATAAATTTGCTTCAACAACCACCAAACGGTTTCCATGTACTTAGATTTGTAGGTCACATATGGATCTTCCATATCTACCCAATAACCCATTTTTTCAGTAAGGTCATTCCAAACATCAGTGTAACGCATAACGGTTTTTTTACACGCTTCGTTATATTCTGATACAGAAATTGTTTTTCCAATATCTTCTTTGGTGATTCCTAGTTCTTTTTCAGTTCCCAATTCAACTGGTAAACCGTGTGTATCCCAACCGGCTTTACGTTTTACTTGAAATCCTTTTTGAGTTTTATAGCGACAAAAAATATCTTTAATAGCACGAGCCATCACGTGGTGAATTCCTGGCAAACCATTTGCAGAAGGTGGTCCTTCAAAAAACACGTATGGAGTAGCTCCTTCACGCGAAGTGACTGATTGTTCAAATATCTTATTTTCTTTCCAAAAATTAAGGGTTTCTGATGCTACCGTTGGTAAGTCAAGTCCTTTATATTCAGTAAATTTTGTGCTCATTTTGTTGTTTTCTTAAATCAATTTGCGAAAGTAGTCATTTATAGTAAAAAGGCAAAAGCCAAAAGGCAAAAGTTACTTGTTTTAAGAAAAAACTTCTTTTAAAACGTCTAATGATTTTGGTTTTTTGAATCCGTCAAGATGAATTGCGTAATAATTAAGAAGAATTTTGAGTAATAATTGCCTTTCTACAGCTGCAAAATTCAATTGTACATCATCAAATTTTAAGTCGATTAATCGGTTTAGTAAATTTGTTTCATGTTGAGACAAACAACTGGTTCCTTGAAAAAGAGAAAAAACACCATCAATTGTTTCAAAATAAGGCCATTCTCTTTCAGAAATATCAGGATAAAAACCTAAATATTTTGTCATTTCTAACAATAAAATCAAATGAAAATTAGAAACCTCATCATGTGTATCTAACCATTGAAATGCTGTTTCTAGAAACTCAAATAGATTTTCATTTTTTTCTTCTTCCTTTATCGAATGATGCAAAACTTCTGAAAGAAAAATTACAATGGTACTTTTAAAAATATTGGTATTAATACTTTGGTAAGGAAATGCCAATTTAATTTCTTTGAAATGTTCTAAAGCACCTTTATTTTTGTGATTGGCCTCAATTTCTAAAATATTCAAAGGTTGAAAATACGCGATTTTTTGATTGTTTTTTTGAGTTGAGAAGGCATTTCTTACAAAATAAGACTTTAATCCGTCCGATTGCGTAAAACATTTGACAATTAGACTTTTCTCTTGAAACTTTAGTGTTGAAATAACAATTGCTTTGGTTTTGACCAACATTGGAATTTAGATTTTTCTATTGGGATTTACCTAACAATCATTACTTTTTTGACTTTAGTTTCTAAGGCATCTTCTGAAGAAATAAAAATTAAATAAACTCCTGATGCTACTTTATATTTTCCAAATGCTGTTGTATCCCATTCAATGGTTCCACCAGCTGAAGTAGTTTCATGAACCAAGTTTCCTTCAACATCGGTAATCTTAATGTTTGCTCTATCTAAAAGACCAGTAATTTTAACTGTTCCGTTATAATTTGGTCGCACTGGATTAGGAAAAACAATCACATTAGACAAATCGTCTTTTCCTTTTGTATTGGAACCTAAAAAAGAAATCATTCCTTTGTCTGTAGCAAAATAAACTTCACCACTAACATCATCAATTTCAATATCAATTACATTATTACTTGGCAATGGCGAATTTTCTTTGGTAAAACGATATAAAGTAGATTGACCGTTTGGAGAAACCAAAAACACACCAGCATTTGCAATGGAAACCCATTTATTATTTGCTCCATCAACTGCAATATCTAAGATAGATTGTTGGAAAAACAATTCTTGAGCTAAACCATCTTCTTCAATAATAATTGCTGTTGTAGTGATTTCGGTATCGTTTAAAAATTTATCAACTGAAGATATAATTCTTAGTCCATAAAAAGTTCCAATCCATAACTGATTTCTTTTATCTATTGCAAGACATCTAACATCTTTACTTGGAAGATTTCCTTGATCTTCTTCATTTATTAAAATTATTTTATTATTCAAACTTTCATTAAATGCTACTAATCCATTTTCCCAATGACAAGGAAGCCATTTGGTATTGTTTTTATCGATTACTAATGGAGCATATCGTTCTGCTTCAGTTTGTTCTAAAAAAGCAGACATATCATACGATTGCCATTGGTTATTTGTTCTTAAAACTTTTAGCGATTTTTTTATAAACGAGTTAGTAACCCAAACATTTCCTTCTTTATCAAAAGCTGGTCCATTAATACGAACCGAAATATAATTGGGATCAACTAATTCTTGATTTTGTAAGCCATTTGGACCTGTATTAGACTCGTCATAAAGAGTAAATTCGTCATCTTTTAGTTTTAACATTCCGTCATGATGTGAGGCGAAATAAATTTCATTTTCATCGTTAGGATTTACCGAAATATTAGAAATTGTGGTTACGCCTAATAATTCACTAAAAGGAATCGTTTCCCAACCGGTTTCGCTTGAGTATTTACTTATACCTTCTTCCAATAAATTAGGACTGTAGGTTCGATCATAACCTCCATAAACAGCCCATAAATAATTAGACGTTTTTTTAACTCTAAAAAGAAGGTTTCTATGAGGGCCATTGGGAGAAAGGGAAATAAAATCAGAAGAATTGTTCAAGGAAGTTTGAAACAAACCTTTACTTTTAGTACCAATATATAAATTGTTATTTTGAGTAATGGCACAAGTAAAAACATTAGTTTGATCGGGAATTTGAGTAACTTGGTTGATTACCGAAAACAAAATATCTAAAACGTAAACATTATTATTACTTGTAATGATTAAATGATCTTCGTTAGAAATAAATTTTAATGAAGGTTGATTCAACGAAAATACCGTTTGAAATGAAGTTCCGTTATGTTTTTGAACGGTGTTATTAGCATTAAGTGCAACTAATTGATTATTAAAATTTGTAATGGCTGTCCATGAACCTAAATCAAAATTTTGCCATTGATTAAAATCTATTAAGTTTGGATTAGTAACCGCAGCTCGTTTAATACCAAAAGATTGAGTAACAGCGTATATATCACCATTGTAAACCGTCGTTTGGTTTATAACTATAGGTTCGCCACTATTGCCAATATAAAAAGTGTCTTCAAACTCCAAATTACCTAATTTTAGTACCGAAATTCCGTAATCTGTGGCTATATAAACTTTGTCTTCATGTTCTAAAAAATGATTGATTTTTTTATTATTTGGTGGCACAGGTACTTCATTAATAACATCAATTTTGTTGATGATTGTTCCATCGTCTTTAACAACAATAATTAATCCGTTGGTATTTCCTACCAAAGTTAAATTATAATCTGCACTATAATAAATCGCCGAAATATCTGAAGGTCTAAAACCATCAATAGAATTTCTAATTTGAAGCTCGTTAGTTATTGCATTTTTAGAAAAAAGGGAATTTTCTGTTGCGGCAACAACGATATTTTCTCCAAAACTAATGTCTTTAATTTCATTGTACGAAAAATAACCTTTCCATAGTTCATTGGTTTGTGAAAAAGACACCATTGTAAATAAGAGAAAAAATAACTGTTTTTTCATAAGTAGCTCGTCAATTTTTTTTATTCATGCTTTGTGTTAATGAAAATACCGCTTTGAAATAAGCATATTAAAAACAATCAAAATCATGAAAATAATTTTCTTTTTAGCAAATATAGTTATAAACGCACAAAGTAAGTTTGACTAGTCCTAAATAATCGATACAGATTATTAAACAAAATTAATTAATTAAACACTTGCAAAAACGTTTTTGCA
>NZ_CBFHMV010000032.1:0-15828 GCF_965657075.1 Flavobacterium sp. | reverse complement strand
TAGTGAGTTGTTCCGCTTGGAGCAGCAATCATATTCGCAGGAATAAATGATGCCAAATCCACAGTAATTTCACCAGCCACACGGTCAATAGTTGCTACAAAAGGAGCAAACAGAGTAGTACCAAGTTTTCCACGAATATTAAATTCAAAACCAAATAACAATTCAGCTTCTCCATCAATCACGTTACGTAAACCACGTTCACTAACCAAATCCGCTTGAATAACCTTCATCATTGCTTGCGTTAATCTGCTCACCATTCTACCATCCGCAGAATTTAAAAGCAATGGTCGTAAAGCGTTTCTAAGCATTTTTCCTGCTTTACCAGCTCTACCAAACTCGGAACCATTCTCACGAGTTCTTTGAAACGCAGGGTCACTAGCAATTCTGCTTGCGTCAATTCCACCTTTTTCTCTTGCTAAATGACCATCTTGCGTTTTGTAAAAAGTAATATCTCCGATAGTACCTTTTAGTTTAATTATGCCTTTCTGTCTAGCCATAACATCAAAATTTTGTTAAACATTCATCTAAAATCTCCTTCATTCTATACATCAGTTGCAACTATTCTTGAATGATTTAAAGCAAATTTGAAACAAGATTATATACAAGAAGAAACTACTGTCATTTTATGACACATATGTCCAAAATCGACACAAAAGACATCTCAACAAGTTGATCAATCATTTCTGAACCAGTTCAAAGAATGATTAATTTTATGGCTTCAAATGTTTAATTCAGATAGGTTTTAGCTAACTCAAAGCCTAGTCAAAGGCATAGATAAAGTATGAAAATTGAAAAAAAGAGGTTGTGTATCTACCCAAAGGACATACAACGCATTACAGGAAAGAGTTATAGACAAAGTGCAAGATTACTTCAAAAGATAAGAAGTGACCTGAATAAGCTTGAAAATGAGTTTGTATCAGTTGAGGAGTTCTGTAATTACACTAGCTTAAAGATTGAACAAGTAGAACCTTTAATTATCGGATGAGGTTTTTAAAAAAAGTATCAATTATTAAACTTCATTCTACATACTTTTTACTTCAATAACCAGTTCAATAAATGAACAATAATTTTGATAATTGACTTTGTTTAATCATCTAATTTTCATAAATTTGTACTATAAGATTTCGAAAAATTTGCACGTCATTTATAGATGCAAAAGAGAGACCCTAGGAATTTAAAAGATATTAAAACCAACAATATCAATCGGTTAGAAATGGATGACAAATCCCTCTTTCTCCGCGAGCTGAAAAGCAAATGGTAACAAAACCCACTAAATTCAACAATTTAGTGGGTTTTTTCTTTTTGGGCTATATCAAATTATTCATAAAATCTCAAAGTTTAGGTGTCTTTCGAGGTGTCACTAAAATATAAAAAATTAAGTGACTCCTCTCAACGAAAAACACTGCTACAACAAGCAGTTCAATAACATATTCAAAAAATGAACATCTTGTGTGTAGTTATTAAAAATAATAAATTTAATAATAACTTTAAGGTCACCACCAATGAACACATCAGTATCAATTCTCTTTTACATTAAAAGAGCAAAAGTCAACAGTTTAGGAGTTTGCCCAATCTATGCAAGAGTTACTATCAATGCAAAACGATTTGAGTTTAGTGCCAATAAGTATATCAGTCCAGAAAAATGGTCATCAGAAGGTACTAAAGTTAAGGGTTCAAATGAAGAAGCAAGAACAATTAATAGTCATCTTGATTATTTAAAAAATCAAGTTTTAGAAGCCGAAAAAAGACTATTTAAAAAAGATATTATAGTTAGTAATGAAAATCTTAAAAACGAATTGTTTGGATTAGCTGAAACTAAACGAATGTTAGTGCCTATATTCCAAGATCACAACAACAAAATTAAAGAATTGGTAGGTAAAGAATATGCTCCAGGAACATTAGAACGCTATACAACCTCTTTGAAACATACTATTGAGTTTATGCAATGGAAATATAATATTTCTGATATTGATATTACCAAGATTGATCACGCTTTTATAACCGATTATGAATTCTGGTTAAGAAGTGTTAGAAATTGTGCGAATAACACAGCTGTAAAATACATCAAGAACTTCAATAAAATTATCAAGATATGTTTGGCCAATGACTGGCTTGACAAAAATCCTTTTGCAAACTACAAATCCAAAGTAAAAGAAGTTGAAAGAGTTTATTTATCTGAAGAAGAAATTCAAAGTATTATTGAAAAAGAATTTAAAACAGAAAGGTTATCTATTGTTCGCGATATATTCCTTTTTAGCTGCTTTACTGGTTTGGCGTACATTGATGTCAAAAACTTAACAAAGTCGCATATAAGCTTCGGTATTGATGGCGAGAAATGGATATTTACACATAGACAGAAAACAGAATCAGCTTCTAAAATTCCAATCCTTCCAGTTACTCAAATGATTATCGATAAATACGAGAATCATCCACAAAGTAACAATCAGGAAAAATTACTTCCTATTCTGTCTAATCAAAAAATGAATGCTTATTTAAAAGAAATAGCAACTGTTTGTGAGATTGAAAAAGAATTAACTTTTCATATTGCTCGTCACACTTTTGCGACAACTGTAACGCTTACAAATGGTGTACCTATTGAAAGTGTAAGTAAGATGCTAGGTCATAAAAACTTGCGAACAACGCAACATTACGCAAAAGTGTTGGATAGAAAAGTTAGTGAGGATATGCGTATTTTAAAAGATAAATTTAGTTCTAGTTTTAAGTTGAATACTAAAGAAGCGTAGAAAAACGTAAAAACTAAAAAATAAATTTACTACTTTTACGGCTGTGAAAATTTTTAGCTACATATTATCAATCTATTTAGTAGTACTTTCATGTTTGCCATGTGCAGATGTGGAAGCATCTAATTTTACGCATACTTCAAGTGAAATAGGCACAAACCACGATAATCATTCACACGATCAGGAAAATGATGCATGTTCTCCTTTTTGTATTTGTAACTGTTGTGGACAAAGCGTATTGTCTTATGTACCTACAGTAGTTTTTAATTTTCAAACCTCAATTGAAGAAATTCAAACGCTAAACTCCATTTACAAATCTAATTTGTATTCCAATTTCTTTGGGAGTATTTGGCAACCACCACAAATAGTATAATGAAGCCCGAGTAATTTCGGGTTAGAATCTTGTGTTTTTACCACAAATTATGGCAGATTTTTAATTTGCTAAATTCTAATTCATTATAATATTTTCAATGTTAGACAAAATCATACAATTCAGTATAAAGAACAAATTCATTATACTACTTTTTACACTTGTGTTAATAGCTTGGGGAAGCTACTCTTTAAAAAACCTACCGCTTGACGCATTACCTGATGTTACTAATAATCAAGTGCAAATTATTACAAATGCACCTACTTTAGCCAGTCAAGAAATTGAGCAACTCATTACATATCCATTAGAGCAATCTTTAAAAACAATTCCAAAAGTTATAGAACTGCGAAGTATTTCTCGTTTTGGACTTTCTGTTGTTACTGTTGTTTTTAAAGATGATGTAGATATTTATTGGGCAAGAAATCAAATTTTTCAACGAATAAGCCAAGCCAAAGAAAATATTCCAGCTTATGCAGGTTCTCCAGAAATGGCTCCAATTACAACTGGTTTGGGAGAAATATATCAATATGATGTATATGCTAAAAAAGGATATGAAGATAAATACGATGCAATCAAATTAAGAACCATCCAAGATTGGATTATCATTCCACAATTACAAGGAATTGAAGGTGTTGCAGAAGTAGCAACTTGGGGTGGTAAATTAAAACAGTTTGAAATAGCCGTTAAACCAAATACTTTAAAGAGTTTAGATGTAACCATAACTGAAATTTTTGAAGCTTTAGAAAAAAACAACCAAAATACGGGTGGTGCGTATATAGAAAAAGACCAAATGACCTACTTTATTCGTGGTGTAGGTATGGCAACCGGAAGTAAGGATTTAGAAAACGTTGTTGTAAAAAACAGAAACGGCTCACCTGTTTTAATTCGGGATGTAGCTTCAGTTAATGAAGGATATGCTATGCGATATGGAGCAGCTACAAAAGATGGGAAAGGTGAAATTGTTTGTGGAATGGCATTAATGCTTAAAGGAGAAAATTCTAAAGCAGTTGTGGAACGAGTGAAAGAAAAAATGGCTCAAATCAACAAAACACTTCCTGAAGGAGTCGTTGCAGAAGCTTTTATCGATCGTGGAAAATTAGTAGATAGTGCAATTGGTACTGTTACTAAAAATTTATTAGAGGGAGCATTAATCGTAATTTTTGTTCTGATTTTATTTTTAGGAAATCTTCGTGCTGGTTTAATCGTAGCTTCTGTTATTCCATTATCAATGCTCTTTGCTGTTATTTTGATGAATCATTTTGGTGTTAGTGGAAACTTAATGAGTTTAGGTGCTATCGATTTTGGAATTATTGTCGATGGTGCCGTAATTATTGTGGAAGCCACAATGCATCATTTACAAAAACTCAAGAGACAAAAGAACTTAACCCAATTAGAAATGGATAGCGAAGTGTATAAATCTGCTTCCAAAATTCGTAATAGTGCAGCTTTTGGAGAAATAATAATTTTAATTGTGTATTTGCCAATATTAGCATTAGTTGGAACGGAAGGTAAAATGTTCAAGCCAATGGCAATGACTGTAGGATTTGCAGTAATTGGAGCTTTCGTACTTTCTTTAACTTATGTACCTATGATGAGTGCAATGTTCTTATCTAAAAACACAGAGCATAAAGAAAACTTTAGCGATAAAATGATGGCATGGTTTGAAAAAATATACACTCCATTTTTAGACAAAGCATTACAAATCAAAAAAGTAGTTTTAGGAATTGCTGTCGGATTATTTGTAATGGCATTGGTAGTTTTCCAAAATATGGGAGGTGAATTTATACCTACAATCGAAGAAGGAGATTTAGCCATTAATGCAACGATAATGACAGGAAGTTCATTAACGCAGATGATTGAAACAACTACTAAATACGAAAAAATTCTAAAAGCAAAATTTCCAGAAATTAAAACCATTGTTACAAAAATTGGTAGTGGTGAAATTCCAACTGATCCTATGCCTATTGAAAGTGGTGATTTAATTATTGTTTTAAAAGATAAATCAGAATGGACATCAGCAGATAATTGGGAAGATTTAGCCAATCTAATGAAAGAAGAAATGGAAGTTATTCCTGGTGCTAATATTGAAGTTTCGCAACCCATACAAATGCGTTTTAACGAATTAATGACGGGTAGTAGAAGTGATATTGCTATAAAGATTTTTGGGGATGATTTAGAAATACTAGATGTAAAAGCTAAAGAATTAATTTCAAAAGTCAATAAAATTGAAGGTGTAGGTGACTTAAAAGCAGATAAAGTAACAGGTTTACCACAAATTACGATTAAATATGATTATGATAAAATAGCTTTATATGGACTTAATATCACAGATGTAAATAAGATAGTCAGAGCGTCTTTTGCTGGGGAAAGTGCAGGTAAAATTTATGAAGAAAGCAAACGTTTTGATGTTGTAGTTAGAATGAATGCCGAAAACCGTACAGATATTTCAGATGTTGCTAATTTATTTATACCATTACCTAGCGGTCAGCAAGTTCCACTGTATCAAGTAGCTTCTGTGGAATATGAACAAGGACCAGTTCAAGTTTCTCGAGAAAATGGAAAACGTAGAATAACAGTTGGTTTAAATGTTCGTGGTCGTGATGTAAAAAGTGTAGTCGAAGAAATCCAACAAAAATTAGAAAACAATTATAAACTTCCAGCAGGATATTATATAACCTATGGTGGTCAATTTGAAAATTTAGTAGAAGCAAACAAAAGACTTTCTGTTGCTTTACCAATAGCATTAGCATTAATTATGGTATTGTTGTTTTTTACATTCCATAGTATAAAACAAGCCTTATTAATTTTTACAGCTATTCCATTATCAGCAATTGGTGGCGTTTTTGCTTTATGGATGAGAGGAATGCCTTTTAGTATTTCAGCAGGTATTGGTTTCATTGCTTTATTCGGTATTGCAGTACTAAATGGAATTGTACTAATCTCCTATTTCAACCAATTAAAATCAGAAGGAATTACAGACCCATTACAAAGAGTTTTAATCGGAACAAAAACGAGACTTAGACCTGTATTAATGACAGCTGCGGTTGCTTCTTTAGGATTTTTGCCAATGGCTTTATCAACAAGTGGTGGTGCGGAAGTGCAAAAACCATTAGCAACGGTTGTTATTGGTGGCTTATTTTCTGCAACCTTACTAACCTTAATCGTTCTACCTATTCTTTATTTATTAGTTGAGAAAGGTATTAAAAAAAGAAAAAAAATGCCAAATTCAATCATTACCCTAATCGTATTATTTATAAGTACGCTTTCATTTGCTCAAAACAGCAAACCCATAACTTTAGAACAAGCTATAACAATGGCTAAAAAGAATAATATGGATTTAAAAATTGCCGATAAGGAAATTGAAAAACAAACAGTTCTTAAGAAAACAGCTTTTCAAGCAGATCCTTTGCAAATTGAATACATGGGTGGACAATTCAATAGTGTTGATTATGATAATAATGTAAGCATTCAACAATATTTTCCAATTGGTGGAAGTACAAAAGCAAACAGACAGCTTCAGGAAGAATTAGCAAAACTGGCTGAAAAACGGAAAGCATTATCGGAATATGAAATTGAAAAAGCGGTAACTATTGCTTACTATCAATATTTATATGGTATATCAATCCAAAAGCTAAATGACGAATTGTATGATGTGTATTCAAAATTTCTAAAAAATGCAGAGCTTCGATTTAAAACTGGTGAGAGTGGTAGTATTGAAGCTATTAGTGCTAAAGCTAAAGTAAAGGAGATAGAAACCTTAAAAGCACAAATGCTTCTTGATTTAGTAATCTATCAAAAGCAGTTGCAGTATTTTATTCAGACAAATGAAGATATACTTCCAGAAGCTTCAACTTCTTTAAAATATGCTAGTTCATCGGTTTTAGAAGAATCCAAAGTAGAAACATTAGTAAGTGATTATTATAGCCAACAAGCTATGGTTTATGAAAAAGAAGCAAATACTTTCAAAAAAATGCGAGCACCAAAATTAGGCTTGGGTTACTTTGGTCAAACGTTAAACAAAGAATCTTATTTTCAAGGATTTACGGTTGGTTTGCAAATTCCATTGTTTAGTGGAGCTAATACAGCTCGTGCCAAAGCTTCTGAAATCAGTATGTCGCAATCGCAATTAGAATTCGATAAAACAAAATTGACTTTAAAACTGCAAAAAGAACAATTAGTAAACCAATTTGAAAAACAACAAAAAGCAATACAATATTTTGAAAATGAAGGTTTAAAATATGCAGAACAGATAATCACTACTGCTCAAAAAAGTTATGCAAATGGTGATATGAGTTACTGGTCTTACATAAGTTTTCTTAATCAAGCCATTGATATTAAAAAGCAAAATATCGAAGCAGTAAACGCTTACAATCAAAGTGCCATACAAATGCAATTTCCATCTTTCAATAACAATTAATACTCACGATAATGATCAATATATCTTTAAAACCAAATTATAAAATAAACTCATTTTTTAAAATCTTTCTTCTTTCTTCTTTCCTCTTGATTCTAAACTCATGCGGAGAAAAGAAAACAGAAGAAGAACATGAAGAAGAAAAATCGGAAACAGAAGTAGCATTAACAACAGCTCAATTCGAAACCGTAGGTATTGAAATGGGAAGTATTGAAATGAAAAACCTCAATACAATTATCAAAGCTAATGGTTACACAACTGTTCCACCTCAAAACCGAGCAGATGTTTCAACCTTAATTGGTGGAGTTGTAAAAGACATCTTTGTATTAGAAGGTACTTATGTAGCAAAAGGAAAAACTTTGGCTACACTTCAAAACCTTCAAGTGGCAGAAATGCAAGAAGATTACAATGCTGCTATAGCAAATATTGAATATTTACAGTTAGAATACAATCGTCAAAAAACATTAAGTGAAGAAGATGTAAATCCTCGCAAAGTATTTCAAGAAGTAAAAGCAAAATTAGCAGTTGAAAGAGCAAGAGCACAAGCCGCTAAAAACAAATTACAAGCATTAAATGTAAGTCTATCAGGGAACTCTTCTATCATTCCTATCATTGCTCCTATAAGTGGTTATGTGGGTAAAATAGGCATTACAAAAGGAGCTTTTGCAGACACAGGAATTACTCTTTTTGAAGTTATTGATAATACACAAATGCACCTCGACTTGAACGTTTTCGAAAAAGACATGAGTAAAATTTCTATTGGTCAAGAAGTTGATTTCGTACTAACCAATCAATCTAATAAAGTCATTAAAGGAAAAATATTTGGTATTAATAAATCCTTTTCAAACGAAAGTAAATCGGTTGCAGTACATGCCAAGATTAATGAAAATGACACAAAAGATTTAATTTCTGGAATGTATGTGGCAGCTAATATTAACATTACAAATCAAACGGTTCAAGCATTACCTAAAGACGCAATTGTAAGAAACGGAGATAAATATTATATTTATATGCAAGAAGAACATGCAGAAGAAACTCCAAAAGCAAAAAAAGAAGCACACGTTCATAAAGAAGGAGAAGCACATAATCATGACGAAGAAGCTACCGAAAAAGAACACAACGAAGTACACTTTAAAGCAATTGAAGTAGTTCCAGGAACAACCGATTTAGGATATACTGAAGTTAAATTAGTAGAAGAAATTCCAGCCAATGCAAAAATTGTAGTCAAAGGAGCATTCTATTTATTAGCAGCTTCAAAAGGTGGTGGAGAACACGTTCATTAATAATTTAAAACAAAAAATAGAGATGAAAGTAAATACCAATATGCCTACAAAATTGAAACCTTTTTATAATGCTGAACTAGAATTAGCAAAGAATAATTTTAAGGAAAACAATTTACAAAAGTCATGGTTTCATTTAGAAAGAGCACATATAATCGGACAAAAATATCCGTATGAACATACATTTGTTCATTGGAAAATGTTACAATTTGGAATTAAAATAAAAAGCACTCCAGAAATAGTGGGTCAAATACCAAGATTACTAGTAGGTGGTGTAAAATCATTTGTTGGACACATTCCTGTCGGAAATACAGGTGGTTCAAATGTTCCACCATTAAGAGCAATGGAAATTCCAGAAGACATTAAAAAAATACTAATCGTAAACACATAGATTATTATGACAGATAAAAAATCACAAAAAATAGTAGACGATGCAGAATGCTGTAGAATAGAAGATAAAATCAATAAAGCAGAAGAGCAACATGCAGAAGATGACGGACATGATCATGACCATTCAATAAAAGAAAAATCCACCTTCCAATTATTTTTACCGGCAATAATAAGTTTCGTATTATTATTGTTGGCTATTGGTTTTGATAATTATTTTACCCAATCTTGGTTTACGGATTGGGTTAGAATAATTTGGTATGTTGCAGCCTATATACCAGTCGGACTTCCAGTAGTAAAAGAAGCCATACAAAGCATTCGTAAAAGTGATGTATTCTCTGAATTTTTACTAATGTCTATTGCTACAATTGGGGCTTTTGCTATTGGTGAATATCCTGAAGGTGTAGCGGTAATGCTATTTTATGCCATTGGAGAAATTTTTCAATCATTGGCAGTGCAAAGAGCCAAAAGAAACATCAAGACATTATTAGACCAAAGACCTGATGAAGTTACTATTATAGAGAATAATGTTGCTAAAACTATTAAAGCATCAACTGCTAAAATCGGAGATATTATCCAACTTAAAGCAGGAGAAAAATTAGGTTTAGATGGAGAATTACTATCAGATAAAGCTTCCTTCAATACAGCAGCTCTTACGGGAGAAAGTAAACCAGATTCAAAACTAAAAGGAGAAACAGTTTTAGCAGGAATGATTAATTTGAATTCCGTTTCACAAGTTAAAGTAACAACTGCTTATACAGATAGTAAATTATCAAAAATTCTGGAAATGGTGCAAGAAGCAACATCTAAAAAAGCTCCAACCGAATTATTCATTAGAAAATTTGCTAAAATCTATACACCTATTGTGGTGTTTTTGGCAATTGCAATATGTTTAGTGCCAATGCTTTTTGTGGAAAATTATGTATTTAACGATTGGTTGTATAGAGCATTAATCTTCTTGGTAATTTCATGTCCTTGTGCATTAGTAATAAGTATTCCATTAGGATATTTTGGTGGAATTGGTGCAGCTTCTAAAAACGGAATTCTTTTCAAAGGAAGTAATTTTTTAGATGTAATGGCTTCTATTCAAAACGTTGTGATGGACAAAACAGGAACGATGACTGAAGGTGTTTTTAAAGTGCAAGAAGTCGTTTTTAAAGCTGATTTTGACCAAAATGAAATACTTCAATTAGTAAATGCTATTGAAAGCCAAAGTACACATCCAGTAGCTACAGCTATTCATGATTTTGTTGGAAAAATTGACAGCACAATTGAACTTAAAAATGTGGAAGAAATAGCTGGGCATGGTTTAAAAGCTAGTGCAAATGGTAAAGAACTTTTAGTTGGAAACTTTAAATTAATGGATAAGTTTTCTATTAAATATGATATTGATCCATCAAGTATTGTCTATACTTTAATTGCAGTAGCGTATGATAATAATTTTGTGGGTTATTTAACCATTGCAGATAGTATAAAAGAAGATGCACAACAAACTATCGATAAACTAAAAGCATTAGGAATCAAAACTACTATGTTAAGTGGAGATAAAAATAACGTGGTACAATTTGTGGCTCAAAAATTAGGAATTACAAATGCGTTTGGTGATTTATTACCAGAAGATAAAGTAAATAAAGTAAAAGAAATTATAGCTAAAAACCAAACAGTAGCTTTTGTAGGTGATGGTGTTAATGATGCTCCAGTAGTTGCTTTAAGTAATGTGGGTATAGCAATGGGAGGTTTAGGAAGTGATGCAACAATTGAAACAGCAGATGTAGTAATTCAAGACGATAAACCTTCAAAAATTCCAATGGCAATAAATATTGGAAAACAAACCAAGAAAATTGTTTGGCAAAATATCACTTTAGCTTTTACAGTAAAAGCGATAGTTTTAATTCTAGGTGCTGGTGGTTTAGCAACGATGTGGGAAGCCGTTTTTGCCGATGTTGGAGTCGCTTTATTAGCAATATTAAATGCAGTTAGAATACAACGAATGAAGTTTTAATCTTGATTTTTAACAATTTTTTTAAAATATTTAATTTGTTTTGATTAACTTTGGTATGTTTTAGAACAATAAATGAAAAAATCTTACATCATAATAATTTTGTTTTTAGGAATATTTTTTATTCCTAATAATACTTTTGCTTGTGGTAGTGATAAGCAATCTTGTGAAAAAGAACTTTCCACTACTAAAACAAAAGAAAAAAGCTGTTGTGATAATAACAATGATGATAAAGGATGTAATGGAAGTTGTGGTCACTCAA
This sequence comes from Flavobacterium sp., assembly GCF_965657075.1. GTDB lineage: Bacteria > Bacteroidota > Bacteroidia > Flavobacteriales > Flavobacteriaceae > Flavobacterium. Next base: position 4,375 of record NZ_CBFHMV010000032.1, on the reverse strand, counting down.
AATGTGGCTGTCCTTCAACTACTATAAGTAGTTCAACATCAATTATACTTTCATACAAATCAAATAGTATTTTTAACTTTACATCTTTAAATAAAGTTAAATTTTTCTACAAAACACCTTCAGTTTTAGAAGGTCATTCTTCTATATGGCTTATTCCTAAAATAAGCTAAATTTAAAATTTGACAGCCATACTTATGTCAAATTTATAGCATTTGCTATTTTTTTATAACAGTCTTTTGAATCTTAAATTCTCATGTTAAACATGCTTATTTAATTCATTATAGCTGCTATTCAATTTAAATTTATTTCAAAAATTCATTCAAAAAAAAATCTTTTTGAATACTAAAATCATATAAAATGAAAAAATCATTAGTAAAAATAATGATAGCAATCACTGTATTGTTATCAACCACAATGAACGCACAAACAAAAAACACAAAAACAGAGGAAGTGAAAGTCTCAGGTAATTGTGGAATGTGTAAAAAAACGATAGAAAAAGCAGGAAACATCAAAGATATTGCTACAGTAGTATGGAACAAAGAAACTAAAATAGCAACGGTAACATATGATGAATCTAAAACAAATAAAGAAGAAATAGCAAAGCGTATAGCTTTAGCTGGATATGATTCAGAGCTTGTTAAAGCAAAAGATGAAGATTACGACAACCTTCCGGGATGTTGTCAGTATGACCGCGAGTAATTGTACTTTAATAAGTTGTAATTAACCTATTCCTCTAAAGTATTTTCTACTTTAGAGGAATATTCAACAAATATTCATCAAAAACCTTGATAAATATTTTTTGTTGGTTGTAAATATTATATTCAGATGTTAAATAAAATAATAAAATATTTCCTAGAAAATAGATTAGTAACTGTACTTATTCTAATGGTGCTAATTTTATGGGGTATTGCTACAGCACCGTTTAATTGGAAAATACCATTTCTTCCTACTGATTCGGTTGCTGTTGATGCTATTCCTGATATTGGTGAAAATCAGCAAATTGTTTTTACGCAATGGCAAGGTAGGTCGCCTCAAGATATTGAAGACCAAATCTCTTATCCATTAACAACCTATTTATTAGGAATTCCAGGTGTAAAATCAATTAGAAGTAATTCTATTTTTGGTTTTTCAAGTATCTATATCATTTTTGATGATGATATCGAATTTTACTGGTCTAGATCCAGAATACTTGAAAAATTAAATTCATTACCTAACAGTTTATTACCCGAAAATGTAAAACCATCACTTGGTCCAGATGCAACAGCATTAGGGCAAGTTTATTGGTATACTGTTGAAGGTAGAGATAAAGATGGAAAACCTACAGGTGGTTGGGATTTACAAGAAATAAGAACAGCACAAGATTTTTACATTAAATACGGACTAAATGCTGTGCAAGGAGTTTCAGAAGTAGCATCTATTGGTGGTTTTGTAAAAGAGTATCAAATTGATGTTAATCCTGATGCATTGAAAGCATATAATATCAGTTTAATGCAGGTAATGACTGCTGTACAAAAATCGAATAAAGATGTTGGTGCCAAAACAATTGAAATTAACCAAGCCGAGTATTTAGTTAGAGGTTTAGGTTATGTTAAAAAAGTAGAAGATATTGAACTGGCAGTTGTAGCAGTTAAAGACAATGTTCCAATTCGTATAAAAGATATAGGTGTAGTCGCACTAGGTCCAGAAACCAGAAGAGGTATTTTAGATAAAGGAGGAGCTGAAGCTGTCGGTGGTGTTGTCATTGCACGTTATGGTTCTAATCCATTAGAAGTAATTAATGGTGTAAAATCTAAAATCAGTGAAATAGCATCTGGTTTACCCAAAAAGACATTAGCTAATGGTGTAGAAAGTCAATTAACCATTATTCCTTTTTATGACCGTACAGAATTAATCCAAGAAACAATAGGAACATTAGAAACAGCTCTTTCTCATGAAGTGTTAATTAGTATTATTGTCGTCTTACTTCTAGTTTTTAATTTAAGAGCGTCGTTAATCATTTCAAGTTTATTACCAGTTGGAGTATTAATGACTTTTATCGTCATGCGTTATTCTGGAGTAGATGCAAATGTTGTTGCACTTTCAGGAATTGCTATTGCTATTGGAGTAATGGTAGATGTTGGAGTCGTCTTTGTCGAAAATATTATTCGACATCTCGAAATGCCGAAGAATAAAGGAGTAAAAGGAAAACAATTAATGCTAGTAATTTATGAAGGAACTACTGAAGTTGCATCAGCTATTACAACAGCTTTAGCAACAACAGTTGTTAGTTTTATTCCTGTTTTTGCAATGGAATCTGCTGAAGGTAAATTATTTAGACCTTTAGCATTCACAAAGACTTTTGCACTGTTAGGAGCTTTTGTATTAGGAATTGTAGTACTTCCTTCTTTAGCTAACTATTTGTTTGGAATTGACTATGATAAGAAAAGAGTAAAACGTTTTTGGTCGTATGTATTTATTTCAGGTGGTATTTTACTAAGTATTTATTTCAAAATTTGGCTTCCGTTGGGATTAACCTTAATGGGATTATATGACCTGTTTAATCATAAAATTCCTGAAAAATTCCAACTTTATACAAAGCATTTCAACTTAGTTATAGTAGTATTTATTGTTTCTTTCTTTTTAACTCAAGAATGGATGCCTTTAGGCCCACAAATAAGCGTAATTGGTAATTATCTATTTGTAATTGTTTTGTTAGGAATAATAATAGGAGCACTTTTATATATTGTCAGTTCTTATGAAAGAGTGCTGCGTTGGTGTTTAGAAAATAAAGGTAAATTCATGTTGTTACCCATAGCGACATTACTTTTTGGGGTTTTAGTATGGATTGGTTTTGAAAGCACTTTTGGTTTTGTGGCTAAAGGATTTGATAAAATAGGTTGGAACATCAAAACTTCAAAAGTATGGTCAGTTCCATCTCACACTTTTCCAGGAATTGGTTCCGAATTCATGCCAACACTTAATGAAGGAAGCTATCTTTTAATGCCAACATCTATGCCTCATGCTGGTGTAGAACAAAACAGAAAAGTGGTGGGTCAACTCGATATGATTCTAAACCACATTCCCGAAGTTGATATGGCAGTTGGGAAATTAGGACGTGTAGAAAGTGCTTTAGACCCTGCTCCAATTTCAATGTATGAAAACGTTATCAATTATAAGCCAGAATATATTTTGGATGCTAACGGACATCGAATGCGATTTAAAACCGATAATAAAGGTCGTTACATTACAAAATCTGGTGATACACTTTCACATGATGAAGCACTAAAACAGGCAATTACTGTAAAAAATTTAATACCAGACGAAGATGGTTCTTTCTATAGAAATTGGCGCGATATAATTCAATCACCCGATGATATCTGGAATGAAATTGTAAAAGCATCTAAAATACCAGGTGTTACATCTGCTCCTAAATTACAACCTATCGAAACTCGTTTGGTTATGCTTCAAACAGGAATGAGAGCACCTATGGGAATAAAAGTTTTTGGACCCGATTTAAAAACTATTGAAGAATTTGGATTAGAATTAGAAGCCATTATTAAAGAAGTTCCTTCTGTAAAAAGCGAAGCTGTTTTTGCTGATAGAATCGTAGGAAAACCTTATTTACATTTAAATATTGATAGAGAAAAAATTGCTCGATTTGGCTTAAATATAGAAGATGTTCAACAAGCTATTGAAACAGCAATTGGAGGAATGAAAATTTCTTCAACTGTTGAAGGAAGAGAACGCTATCCTATAAGAGTTCGCTATCCTAGAGAATTAAGAGATAGCCCTGAAGCATTAGGAAAAATATTAATAGCTACTCCTACTGGCGCACAGATTCCGTTAGGTCAATTAGTTCAGTTTGAATATAAAAAAGGACCTCAAGCCATTAAAAGTGAAGATACTTTTCTGGTTGGTTTTGTCTTATTCGATAAAAATGATGGCTATGCCGAAGTTGATGTAGTAAATGATGCTCAAAAAGCAATTCAAACTAAAATTGATTCTGGGGAATTAAAAGTTCCTCAAGGAGTTAATTATAAGTTTTCAGGAAGTTATGAGAATCAAATTAGAGCTATGAAAAGGCTTTCTATTGTAATTCCAATCTGTTTGATAGTTATTTTCTTATTACTATACTTTCAATTCAAGACTGTTATTGCATCGTCAATCCATTTCTCTGGAGTATTTGTTGCATTTGCAGGTGGATTTATAATGCTATGGTTATACGGACAAGATTGGTTCATGAATTTTGCTGTTGCAGATGTAAACATGCGCGATTTATTTCAAATGCATCCCATCAATTTAAGCGTTGCCGTTTGGGTAGGTTTCATAGCCTTATTTGGAATTGCTACTGATGATGGAGTAATCATGGGTTCTTATATCCACCAAGTTTTTGAAG
>NZ_CBFHMV010000031.1:0-16675 GCF_965657075.1 Flavobacterium sp. | reverse complement strand
TACGGAAAATTAATCAAACAAATCAGCGCTACTTCCGAAGGATGGAACGGAACTTTCAACGGACAACCACTGCCATCAACAGATTATTGGTTCTCAGTAGACTATCTAGAAGGAGTAGAACAAAAACAATTTAAAGCACATTTCACATTAAAAAGGTAATAAACATGAATTTTAAAAAAAGTTATTTACTAGTATTAGTAATTATATCTCAATTTTCATTCTCACAGGAGGGTATCGCAGTATATTCAGATTATTTATCTGACAATTACTATTTAATTCACCCTTCAATGGCAGGTGCTTCTGATTGCGGAAAAATACGTTTTACAGGAAGACAACAATGGTTTGGACAAGATGATGCTCCAGCGCTTCAAACGGTTAGTTTTAATACTTCAGTTGGAGAACAATCGGGAATAGGAGCAATACTATTTAATGATAGAAATGGATATCATACTCAAACAGGTGCAAAATTAACTTATGCACATCACTTAAGATTTTCTAGAAGTACTGCTGATTTAAATCAACTGTCTTTTGGTATAAATGCTGGATTAGTTCAAAGTAATTTAGATGAAACTTCATTTTTAAATTCAGGTGATTTTGATCCAATTATTGGTGGTTTTAGACAAAAGGATTCTTACTTTAATATTGACTTAGGAGCTTCTTATTTCTTCTTAGATTTTTATACTCATTTAACGGTTAAAAATGTTATTGCAAGTAAAAGAGAATTGTATACTGATGTAGAAACGGACAATTTAAGAAAGTTTTTATGGAGTACAGGTTACGTTTTTGGAAATGGTGACGGTTTAATGTATGAGCCATCTGTAATGTTTCAATATGTTGATCAAACAAAAGAAAAAACTATTGATTTAAATTTCAAAGTTTATAAAGAATTGGATTTTGGTAAAGTTTGGGGCGGTTTATCATATAGAAGAAGTTTTGATGGTGCTCAGTATCTAGACGGTGCAAGTATTGGGGAACAAAAATTGCAATACATTACTCCTATAGTTGGTGTTAATTACAAGAGTTTTATGTTTGCATACACATATTCACATGTAACTGGTGATGTTAAATTTGATAACTCAGGGTTTCATCAATTAACTTTAGGTTTTGACATCTTCTGTAAAAATACAGGTTACGATTGTAACTGTCCTGCAGTAAATTAATAAAATAAATGTCCCGTTAATCGGGACTTTTTTTTGTTTAGTTGTTTCATGTATAGTTTTTGATAGTTGTGCAATTTTTGCGTTAGGGATTGCAACGGCATCCTTTTTGTTTTTTCTTTAAAAACAAAAAGATATAGTGGAAAGCCCGACCTTTAAGGAACGCCCAAATAATTAAAAAGGTTGTTGATTTTTTTTATAATTTAGCTTAAAATATTTTAAAATGTTAATTAAAAGTGTAAACGGTAAAAAGCCCAATATACCTTCAGATTGTTATGTGGCTGAAAATGCTACAATTGTTGGTGATGTTAGTTTTGGGAAGGATTGTAGTGTTTGGTTTAATGCTGTTGTTAGAGGAGATGTTAATACCATAACTATTGGTGATAAAGTAAATATTCAAGATGGTGCTGTTATTCATTGTACTTATCAAAAACATGCAACAACAATTGGTAATAATGTTTCAATTGGGCATAATGCTATTGTGCATGGATGTATCATTAAAGACAATGTTTTGATAGGAATGGGAGCTATTGTTATGGATAATTGTGTTGTAGAAAGTAATTCAATTGTAGCCGCTGGATCTGTTGTTACTCAAAATACAGTTATTGAGTCAGGTTGTATTTATGCTGGAGTTCCTGCTAAGAAAGTTAAAGAATTAAATCAAAGTGACTTTGCGGGTGAAATTGAGCGTATTTCAAACAACTATGTGATGTATTCGGGTTGGTTTAAAAACGAGGAAAACTAAAATTTCTTTTCCAAAACTTCGTATTTATTTTTTAGAATTTTTTTTAAAACTTTTGAATCAGAATTTGTATAAAATACCACTTTCCCTTTCTGTGATTGTGTATTTAATAGTTGTTGTTGATTTAAGATGTTTTTTGTTTGTTTTGCGACAGCTTCTCCTGAATCTATTATCTTTATGTGTTTGGGTATTATTTTCTTTATTTGAGGTATTAAATAAGGATAATGACTACAACCTAAAACGAGATAATCTATGTTTTGCGAAATCATAGGGTTTAAATAGGCTTCAAGTAAATGAAACAACTCTTCTGACTCTAATTTTCCGTCTTCAATTAATTGCACTAAGCCATGTCCAATTTGTTCAATGATATTTGTTTCAGAATATGTAGAAACAGTTTTATGAAACAATTCACTGTTCAATGTTCCTTTTGTGGCTAAGATGCCAATTGTTGCTGTTTTTGATAAATTAGCAGCGGGTTTTATGGCAGGTTCAATTCCAATAAAAGGGACTTTGTATTTTGCTCTTAATTCTTTTATGGCATTAGTAGTTGCAGTATTACAAGCGACAACTATCATTTTGCAATTTTGATTAAGAAGATATTCGGTGTTTTTACTACTTAACGCTATGATTTCATCTTTACTTTTTAATCCGTAAGGGGCATTTTGACTATCGGCCAAATAAATGGTGTTTTCATTGGGTAATATTTTTTGAATTTCTTTCCAGATGGATGTTCCACCAATACCTGAATCAAAAAGACCAATAGGATGACTAGACGTGTTTGAATTCATTAAGTAATTATTGAGTATCAAAAATAAAAAAAAACTGCTAATCTAAATAAGAAAAGCAGTTTTATATTTTAAGTTAAAAAAGGTTTAGAATCCTAATTCTTTTTTTACATCAGCCATTAAGTCCATTCCGCCTTCAATATATAATAAAGTTCCTGGAGAAGTTGCGTCTAAAACATAACTTACACCTTTAGCTTTGGCTACTTTTTGAATTGCAGCTTGAGCTTTTTCAAAGATTGGTTTTAACATGTCACCACTTTTAGTTTCTAATTCTTTAGAAGAATTTTCTCTGAATAATTGAATTCTTCCTCTCATATCTTCCATTTCTTTTCCTCTAGTTTCATTCAAAGCTTCAGTGGCAGTTCCGTTTTCAGCTTCGGTTTTATATTTTTCCATTTTAGTCTGAAATTCATTTACCATTGCACCATATTCATCTTCGTAAGATTTTTGAATTTTTTCTAATTGTGCCTGTGCATTTTTATATTCTGGCATAGTTGTCATTAATACACTTACATCTATGTGTGCTACTTTAGATTGTGCAGTTGCAAATTGAGCGCTTAAAAATAATGCTGCTGCGATAAAAATTGATTTTAAATTTTTCATTTTTGTGTTAATTTTAATTTATTCTTCTTTTTTGTTTTCTTCTCTAGCTTTTTTGGCAGCTTCTCTATCTGCTAGAATTTTCTCTCTTTTTTCTTGAGCTGCTTTTTTTCTTTCTTCTATTGCTTTGTTTCGATCGTCAATAGCTTTTTGACGTTTTTCAGCGGCTTCAGCTTTCTTTTTATCTATGTCAGAAATAGCATCTGCACCAGTTTTTTGGACATCCGTAGTGTCTCCTTCAATTTGCGTGCCATTTTTCTTGGCTTCTCTTTCCTCTTGAAGTTTTTTTCTTTTATCCGCAGCTTCTTTTTTTCTGTCCTCGTATGCTTGTCTCTTTTCTTCAGCTGCTTTTTCTCTTGCTGCTTTTTTCTCATCAAGAGCTTTTTGTCTTGCTGCTAATTCAGGATTTTCATCTTGCATGTCTTCTAAAGCATCTTTTGCTTCTTGATCTTTTAACTGTTTTGCAGTCAATTGTTCTCTTTTTTCGGCACGCAATAATTGTCTGATAACTTGGTCACTAATATCTAAATTATTTTTTACAAATAACATGGATTTGTCAGAAGATTTATCAAATATAAAATCAAAGTTTTTGGCAATTGCAATGTCTTGAACTATAGAAAAAACTTGGTCCTGGATTGGCTTTACCAAAATAGTTTTTTGAAGAATTAAATCTCCAGCTGGACCAAATCTACCTTGTTGATAGTCCAACATTTCTTCTTCTAAATATTTTATTTCATCTTCTCTTTCCTCAATAAGCTCTTTGGTCAATAAAGGTGCTTCTGTTTTTAGATTGGATTTTAATTTATCAATTTCATTTTTTTTAACTTCAATTTCTTGCTTCCATTTTTGAGCTTTTAACTCCAATTGGTTTTTTGCTTCTGCATAATTAGGTACTTTTTCAAGAATGTATTCCATATCAATGAAACCAATACGAGTTCCTTTTGCTTGAGAATAAAGTGTAAAACTACTAAGTGTTAGTAAAATTAGATAAATTGCTTTTTTCATAATTTAATATTTTTTAAATATCAAGTCAACTTTTTAAAATTGTTGACCAATGATAAAATGGGTTTGCCAACCACTTTTCTGAGTTCCTCCTGGAATTGGATCAAATCCATGAGCAAAATCTATTCCTAAAAGTCCAAATGCTGGCATAAATACTCTCAAACCAAATCCTGCAGAACGTTGCAATTTAAATGGATTATAAGTTTTGAAATCGTTAAATGCGGCACCAGCTTCTAAAAATGACAACGCATAAATTGATGCAGTTGGTTTTAATGTTATTGGATATCTTAATTCTAACGAAAATTTGTTGTAAATAGTACCTCCATCATTCGAAGATAATGAATTATTTGGATATCCACGCAATTGAATAGTTTCTCTACCATCTAATTGAAAGTTGGCTAAACCATCACCACCAAGATAAAAACGCTCAAAAGGAACTAAACCTCTATCACTATTATAGGCACCCATAAATCCAAATTCACCTAATGTTTTTACTACTAATTTTTCATAAATAGTAGTGTAATTATCTGCTTTAAATTTAAGTTTATAATACTCTAACCAGTTATATACTTTCTGACCGTATTTTTGATTGTCTAAAGCCGCATCATCTAAATTAGTTGTTGCAAATCCATTACTATCTAACAAAGTACCTTCTGCAATGTCAGCTCCATTTGGATCGTTATAATTTGCAGGAGCTTTTACTTTATATTCTTCTGAATCTCTTAATGCTCTATAATCTACTCCATTAAATAATGAGTAGGGCGGAGTTACTTTTGCTGTTATAGAAAATTGTGAACCGTAAGTTGGAAATATTGGATTGTTACCTTTACTGTTTCTTGTTAAATCTACGGTGTAAGATAAATTTCTTGAAGAACCGTTACTGAATGGGAACAAACCTACACTGTAATTATTTAAATCATAATATTGATAGGCAACAGATTGAGACAAAACAAAGAAATCATCTGGCACAGTAAGTCTTTTAGCTAAACCAAGAGAAAGTGTTGTAATGGTGAAGTTTTGACTTTTGTCAACTTCTCTGGTGTTGAAATTAAACTGAAATTGTTTACTGTGTGAAATAGATGTTGAAAAACTAACTGGTTTTTTTCCTCCAAGCCATGGCTCAGAAAAATTTAAACTGTAAGTTTGAAAGTTTGTACTTCCTTGCAAACGAAGAGCCATTTGCTGACCATCACCCATAGGTAAAGGTTTGTAAGCTTTTTTGTTGAAAATATTCCTAGCTGAGAAATTATTGAAAGACAATCCTAGAGTTCCAATAAAACCACCACCACCATAGCCACCTTGGAGTTCAATTTGACTTGATCCTTTTTCGGCAAGATTGTATTCAATATCAACAGTTCCTGCTGCTGCATCTACGTTTTTAAATTTAGGTTCAATAGCTTCAGGATCAAAAAATCCTAATTGACCCAATTCTCTAACAGAACGCACAAGAGCATCTTTATTATATTTTTGACCTGGTTTTGTTTTTAATTCTCTAAAAATTACATGGTCGTTGGTTCTGTCATTTCCAACTACTGTAATTTTGTTGAAATAAGCTAAAGGACCTTCACTAATTCTAATTTCGAAATCAATTGTGTCATTTTCGGTACTAACTTCCACAGTATTTATGCTTGAAAATAAATAGCCAGAATTTTGATATAAATTAGTTAAATCTTCACTGTCTGGTGCTGAATTATCTGCGATTCTTTTCTGTAATAAAACGCCATTGTAAACATCACCTTTATTGATTCCTAAAATTTGAGAAAGTTGTTGGTTGTTGTATACAGAGTTTCCTAAAAAGCGGACATCTCCAAAATAATATTTTTTACCTTCTTCTAGTTTAATATTTAAAGATAAAGTATTGTTTTCTTTATTGTAAGAAAGAGAGTCAGATATGATACGTGCATCTCTAAAACCTCTTTCTTTATATTTATCAATCAGTCTTTTTTTATCTTCTTCAAAATCAGCTTCAATAAATTTAGATTTTTTAAAGATTCGAAATCTGTTGATTTGTTTGGTGTTTTTAAGTGCTTTTCTTAGTTTTTTGTCGGAAATTAATTCATTCCCTTCAAAATTAATTTCTTTAATTTTTACTTTAGTTCCTTTGTCCACTCTAACTACCATGTCAACATTAGTATTTGTTGAATCTGGAACTGTATTTATAGCAACTTTAGTGTTGTAATAACCTTCTTTTTTGTATTTGTTTTCTAGAAAGTTTTTAGTTGTAGTAACTAAGTTTTCGTTTACAATTTTTCCCTTTTTTAAATCCGTTTCTTTAATGATTGTTTCAAGTTTTCCTTTTTTATATCCAGGAAATTTAACGTCTGATAATTTTGGTAATTCGTTAATGTTTAGTTCAAGATAAATACTATCATTAGAAATTTTAGAAACATAAACATTGATGTCATTAAAATAACCTAGTTTCCAAAGTTTTTTGATGGCTCCACTAATCTCTTCACCAGGAACAATTATGTTTTGTCCTTTTTCTAAACCAGTAAATGTTACGATGGTTTGTGGGTTAAAATTTACTTTTCCTGTAACTTCAACATCAGCTAAAATGTACGACTTTCCGTTTTCAAAATCACTTATTTGAGCATAAGAATTTGAAAATAAAAAACACACCAATACAAAGAAAGTATTTTTTAAAATGGTGTAAAAAAGAGCTGTTTTTTTATAATTGTTCACTTGTTTTTCCAAACCTACGTTCTCTTTTTTGATAACTAATAATTGCTTCATACAAATCGTTTTCTGTAAAATCGGGCCATAATACATTGGTAAAATAAAATTCTGCATAAGCTATCTGCCAAAGCAAAAAATTACTAATCCTGTGCTCGCCACTTGTTCTGATTACTAAATCTACATCAGGTAAATTGTGCGTGTAAAGATGCTCATTAATAATTGATTCATCAATAGCCGATTCAGAAATTATATTATTTTTAACTTTATTACTAATATTTTTAACAACCTGAATTAATTCTTCTCTAGATCCATAACTTAGAGCTAAAGTCAACGTCATTCTATTATTGTCTTTTGTTTTATTAATTACTTCATGCAATTCGCGATTAACGTTTTTTGGCAAATTTGTTAAATTTCCAATGGCATTTAGTTTAATATTATTTTTCATTAATGTAGCTTCTTCTTTTTTCAAGGAAGATATAAGAAGTTTCATCAAAGTATCAACTTCTAATTTGGGTCTGTTCCAGTTTTCTGATGAAAAGGCATAAAGAGTTAAATTTTCAATACCAATTTTAGCACAAGTTTCAACTGTTACCCTAACCGATTTTGTTCCGTTTTCGTGACCAATTGCTCTTAATAAACCTTTACTTTTTGCCCAACGACCATTGCCATCCATTATTATGGCTAGGTGTTTAGGTAAATTGTTAGTATCTATTTGCATCATTTTATTTAATTAGGACAAAAACAAGGATTTTCTCCAAAGGTATACGTTAATGTTAAACCAGAAAAGAAATACCAATCATTACTGTTTAAATTTCCAAAACCTAAACTTCCAAAATTGTTAGGTTGAGGATTACTTCCATCTAAATTATCAGTGAATGAGTATCGAGCTCCAACTTCTGCAGCCAAAACAAACGAATGAGATATTCTACCTTTAAAACCCAAAACAATTGGGATAGCAAAGTTTTTCACTCTTTCATTGGTATAGGCTATCTTGTTGACTACATATAAATCATCACTCCAAAAATAATTTACACCTGTAAAAACATAGGGTGTATATTGCATGTCAAAGTCATGTAAATCAAAAGGAAAGAAATTAAATTCCAATCCAGCCGACAGTTCTTTTATGTTATTTTCAAAACTATTTCCTCTCAAATTTCTACTAGCTACATCCGAATCTAAATCATTTGCCTTTACATTTCCTTCGGTGTAAGTAAATCTATAAGAATGTCTTACGCTTCTGTTCCATTTGTATATAAAACCATAACTCAATTCGTTTGGATTTATATAGTTCGTTTTTCCTACATCTCCAACATAATTTGCACCACCAAGAAAAACCCCAACTTCATGTATTTGGGCATTGGAAGTGTTAAAAAATGTCACAAAAAATATATATAAAACTAGTTTTTTCATTTTTTTCAGTTTGCAAATATAACAATATTGATGTTTTAACTTCATAAAGAAGCAACTTTTTACTCATTATATGTAACGTAAAAAATGTAAAAGTGTTGTAAGTACAGAAAAAAGAGGCATTAATTTCTTTTGTCTTCACCCCAAAGTAGTTTTTTTCGAATGGTTTTCAAAAATCCTTCTTCGTGAAAATCTACCATTTTTATGGTGAATGGTGATTTTTTTATAGTTAAAACCGTTTCGTTGGTAACTGATGTTATTCTAGAATCTAAAGAAACTAAATATTGTTCTTCTCTACCAGAAACTTTTAAAGTCAATTCAATATCATCTGGAATCACTAAAGGTCTTGCCGTTAAATTATGAGGTGCAATTGGAGTGATTACTAAACTTGAATTTTCAGGCATTAAAACTGGGCCACCACAACTTAATGAATATCCAGTAGAACCAGTTGGAGTTGAGATTATCAATCCATCAGCCCAATACGAATTTAAATATTCATTGTTTAAATAAGTTTCAATAGTAATCATTGAAGTGGTGTCTTTTCTAGAAACGGTAATTTCATTAAGAGCAAAATTAATATCTTCTAAATCTGAATTGGTAGGCGAACATTTTAAACTTAATAATGTTCTTTCCGAAATTTTAAAATCGTTTGAAAATATTTTGGGTAAAAAAGTATCGATATTTTCTTCTTGAACGGTGGCTAAAAAACCTAATCTTCCAGCATTTACACCAATGATAGGAATGTTTTTATCTCTAACTAAAGTGGCAGCTCTTAATATGGTACCATCACCTCCAATACTAATTAAAAATGAAATATCGTTTTCTAAATCTAAATGCGACTTAAAAGTTTTAAATTCTTTTTTTAATTCGGAATTGACTTTTATTGACTCGTTAAATTTTTCTTCTATAATAATTGAAGCACCATTTTTTTCGAGTACGTTAATCACTTTACTAACTATTGTAGTAGTGTTGTTTTGATAATATTGTCCAAAAATTGCTACCTTCATTACATGTTAAGATATTTGTCTAAATAATCGGAACGCTCTTTTAAGTTTTCCAAATAAGAATCTTCTTGGTGTTCCGAAATAATTTCATAATCATACCGTCTGAAACCTTGAATAATTTCATTCATATAACTTTGAGAAATTTTAATAGTAATTTCAACCCTATTTTCATTGATGTTTGAAATAAATAAACCTAAAAGTTTACCGCCATTTCCTTCAACAATTTGAGTAATCTGACTTATAGAATAATCCAACTTAGGTTTTTGAACCACAATTATGCCACCTTCTTCTTTTAAAAATGGACTTTCCTGAAAAAATTTCAATACATCCTTTAGTTCATAATAACCAATATAGGTGTTTTTTTCATTCAATACAGGCATTATGTTGCAATCGTTTTTCCCAAATCCTTCTAAAACATCCAGCCAAATCATTGAATTTCTTACAAAAAAACGATCAAAATTAAATTTATTATCACCAATTACACTTGCTTCATCAATAGACAAAGCATCTTCACTAGTAATACAACCAACATAAATGCCGTTTTCACTCACAGGAAAATGAGTGTAAGGAAGCTCCGAAAATAAATCTTGTGCTTCAGCCATTTTTTGTGAAGTCTTTAAAGGCTTAATGTCAAAATTTATATAATCTATTAAATTGTGCATATAGTTTTATTTCTTTTGCAAAATAATTAAAAAATACGATACTAAACCTGTTAGACTTTGTATTTTTGTAAAGTTAAAAACAAAGTTATGACAAAGTTATCAGTAAACATCAATAAAATTGCAACTTTAAGAAATTCTCGTGGCGGAAATGTGCCAAATTTACTTCAAGTAGCTAAAGATTTACAACAATTTGGTGCTCAAGGAATCACTATTCATCCTAGACCAGACGAGAGACATATAAAATATCAAGATGCCTACGATTTAAAACAAGTAGTGCATACGGAATATAATATTGAAGGAAACCCAGTAAAAAAATTCATGGATTTAGTTTTAGCCATTAAGCCTACTCAAGTTACTTTGGTACCTGATGCAGATGATGCTTTGACTTCAAATGCCGGTTGGAATACAGTAAAACACAAAGATTTTTTAATAGATATTATTAAAGAGTTTAAAAACAACAACATCAGAACTTCTATTTTTGTAGATCCAACTATAGAAATGATTGAAGGAGCAAAGGCTACTGGAACAGATCGAATTGAATTGTATACCGAAGCTTTCGCACATCAATATGGATTAGGGAATAAAACTGGAATAGATGCCTACGTACATTCTTCTGTAAGAGCCAATGAATTGGGATTAGGAATCAACGCAGGTCATGATTTAAGTTTGGATAATATTCAGTTTTTCAAACAAAACATTCCTGATTTATTAGAAGTTTCAATTGGTCATGCCTTGGTTGCTGAATCACTTTATTTAGGTTTTGACAATGTGGTAAAAATGTATCTTAATAAGTTAAAATAATTTTTGGGCGTTACCTTTCAGGTCAGGCTATCCGCACTCGCTTTTATTGTTTTTTCAAATCAATAAAGAGCTCAAACAATGCTACTATCCTTAACGCAAAAAAAAACAATCAAACAAATAATAATACAAGGCAAAAGATTAAACTTTGTGACTTTGTGTCTTTGTAGCAAAAAATAATAAAATATGATTTTACATTCACGCATCGAAGGCAACGGAAAACCCTTTGTCATTCTTCACGGATTTTTAGGAATGTCAGACAATTGGAAAACATTAGGAACTCAATTTTCTGAAGTGGGCTATGAAGTGCATATGCTAGACCTCAGAAATCACGGTAAAAGTTTTCATTCCAATGATTTTTCTTATCAAGATATGGCCAAAGATGTTAAAGATTATTGTGATTTTCATAAATTGGAAAACATTTTATTACTCGGTCATTCTATGGGTGGAAAAACAGCCATGTTATTAGCTACTATACATCCACAATTAATTGAAAAATTGATAATTGCAGATATTGGCCCAAAATTTTATCCTCAACATCATCAAACTATTTTAGAAGGATTAAATGCTGTAGATTTCTCAAAACAACCCAGTAGAAGTGATGTGGAAGCTATAGTTTCTCAATACATTACCGATTTTGGTACAAGACAATTTTTACTAAAAAGTTTGTATTGGAAAGAAAAAGAGCAGTTGGCTTTTCGCTTCAATTTAGAAGTTTTTAATACTAAAATTGAAGAAATTGGTAAGGGGTTGCCTTCAGAAAATAAATTTGAGAAACCAACTTTGTTTTTAAGAGGTTCAAAATCCAATTATATTCTAGACGAAGATTTTGAAACTATTCACAATCATTTTCCTAATGTAAAAATTAAAACTATATCCAACGCAGGTCATTGGTTACATGCTGAAAATCCCTCAGACTTTTATCAACAAACAATAGATTTTTTAAATTTAAATTAATTAATAATTGTTATTTTATTTAATTAAAAAAAATTATCAAATTTCAAAACTACTACGAAATTTAAATAAATACTTGCTAATTTATTTTTTTTGTTATTTTTACCATGAAATATTTTTATAAACATAATAAAAACCTATGAAAAAAATCATTTTTATTACTTTTTTTATCTTTTGTTTTGCAGGAACATTTGCACAATCAACTGATTTAGACCCAGAAACTTATAATGTTTCTTACGTAGAACTTCCAGAAAAACCAATTTTGGATAAAAAAAACAGAACCTATTCCTTTTTTGTGAATATGGACAATTATTTGTCGTACAGTCAATCTAAATTTTTTGTCCAAAATCAAGTCAATATCTCAGGTTTTGAAAAGAAAGATAAAAACGGCTATCTAAGTATAGAAGTTAATATGACTGCACCCATAGTGACAAGTAGAACTATTACTACAAGAACGGTTAAGTCCAAAGATAAAAGAGGTGTTGAAACCTCAAAAAACTATTATACATCGGTAAATAATTACAACCAATCTGGAACTGCAAAAATTGTAAGTAATGATGGAAAAATTAATGATTTAATCAATTTTACAGCTTCTAGAAATCAAAATAGTACAGAATTTGATTCTTATAGTCAAGCACAAAATTACCAATATAGTGTTACAAGAATTATATATTCCAACTATGCAAATGAAGTAATTAATAAATTGAATACTGTTTTGAATAATGATTATGGGTATCCTATCAAACAAGGTACTGATAAACTATGGATTTTAGCTAATAAAAAACATCCAGAACAAGCGGCACATTACAATGCTTATTTGCAAACTAAAGAGGTTTTAAATAAAATGAATTTTGCTAATCCAGTTGAGGGTTTTGAAGCAGAATTGAAAGAGCCAATGGCTTATTTTGAATCTTTGCCAAGTAAATATCAAGAAGATAAAAAAGCAGATAGAAAAATAAGATATTCTGCTTATTACAACCTTGCAAAAATTTATAAGTATTTAGATAACCCAACAAAATCAAACGAATATTGTCAAAAATTAATAGATAATGATTACGATA
Source organism: Flavobacterium sp. (assembly GCF_965657075.1). Lineage (GTDB taxonomy): Bacteria > Bacteroidota > Bacteroidia > Flavobacteriales > Flavobacteriaceae > Flavobacterium. The sequence continues at coordinate 3,827 of NZ_CBFHMV010000031.1, read as the reverse complement.
AAAGCGATGGTAAATCAATGATGGATGAAAATAATTATTTATTAGATTTATTTCAAGCCAATGGCATAAAAACAACTCATTTTCCAGTAGAAACAAAAAACTTCATGTTTGAAGAAGTTGTTCAATCAACAAATTCAAACGGATCTTATTCTCAATCAGCTCCATATAGTATAGAAACGGATCAGAATTATATTTTAGCTTATATTTTAACCATAAGAAAAGATACTGTTACAGGTTATATGCCAAAAAGTAGAGGTTTAAATTTATCGGATGCGGTTACAGTATCTGTAAAAGATTTTCAAGGAAAATTCTCAGAAAGAAACTTTAAAGCCAATGAAGTTAAAAAATTAATTTTAAGCAACGGAGAAGAATTTGCAACTGTTACTTTTAAAGTTTCTACAGATAATGGAGGAATGTCTATGTCTGGAGCCACAAAAAAGTTTGTAAAAGAAATGTTTGTAGGAAATAAAATTGGTGTTTATCAATATTTTAATGGTGAAATAATAATTAAGAGAGAAGATGAATCTGAAGGAAAATCAAATGCTTCTGCCGGTTGGATGTTGGGTCCAAAAAAGCAATTTGCAGCTTTAGCCCAAGATTGCCCTTCATTAATTGAAAGAGTAAATAAAAAAGAGTTTAAAAACAATCTTGAAAGTATATTGGAGTTTGCCCAAGTTCTTGAAGATTGTAAGTAATCTTTTGAATAATTATTTTAAAAAACACTCTACATTTTAGAGTGTTTTTTTTTAAAATTTTATGGCTGAATTTTTCCTCAAAAAAGAACTCATTAAAATACGAAAACCAGAATTTTATTATGCATGCATAATTTTTTTGTTAAAAAAATTGTTAAATTCATTATTTGTTATAAATTTGAAGTATTGTTTTTAACAAATTCAAAAAAACTAACACATTTATTAAATTATGAGAAAATTACTTTCTTTAACACTTTTAACACTTGCTACTACTACTGCTTTTGCAGGAGGATATAGAGTAAGTATTCAAGGTCAAAAGCAATTAGCTATGGGACACACAGGTGTAGCTATAGTAAATAGTGCAGAAACAGCGTTTTTTAATCCAGCAGGAATGGCATTCTTAAAAGATAAATTCAATTTATCAGTAGGTGCAAGTGCATTGTTTTCTAAAACTAGATTTCAAAATTCTACTTACAACTGGGAAGCTTCTTCTGATAATGTAGGAACTCCTTTTAATGCCTATGCAACATACAGAGTTACGGATTGGTTAACAGCCGGTTTAGCAATTTATACACCTTATGGAAGTGCTGTAGAATGGGATCAAGATTGGCAAGGTTCGCATTTAGTGAACAATATTGATTTAAAAGCTATTTTTGTTCAACCTACAGTTTCTATTCGAATAGGAGAAAAATTCAGTATTGGTGGTGGACCAATATATGCAACGGGTGCTGTAAATTTCAACAGAAATCTTTCAAGAAATTTAACTGACGAAGATGGAAATAGAACAGATTTAACTATTGATGCAAAAGGAATTTCTGCTTGGGGATATACAGCAGGTTTTATGTTTAATCCATCGGATAAAGTAAGATTAGGATTTAACTATCGCTCTGAAATCACAATGGAAGCACGTGATGGTGAGGCAACTTTTTCAGATGTACCAGCATATGCTGCAGGAACTTTAACAAATACCAAGTTTAATGCAGATTTACCATTACCAGCTGAAGTTACTACAGGTTTGTCTTACCAAGTTACGGACAAATGGTTGGTGGCTTTTGATTATAATTATGCTTTGTGGAGTGCTTATAAATCTTTAGATGTTGAATTTCAAAATGGATTACCAACTTCTGTAAATCCAAGAAATTACAAAAATTCTAGTACTTATAGAGTAGGAACTCAATACGTAGCTAATGATAAATTTACTTTCAGAGCAGGATGGTATTTTGATCAAAGTCCAGTTCAAAATGGATACTTTGCACCAGAAACTCCAAGAAATGATTCGATGGGTTATACAGGTGGTTTAACTTATCAAGTAAGTAATAAATTAGGAATTGATTTCTCATTATTGTACTTACATTTTGACCAAATAGATAATTCTTATGACTATTACAGTGATGGAAGTAGTTTTGGTGGTACTTACAAATCATCAGTATTGTCTCCAGGAATTGGTGTTTCTTACGGATTTTAATTAAAAAAAAAGAAAATGAAAAATAAATTTATATACATAGCTTTAATAGCTGCTGGCTTTGCTTCTTGTGAACCAGAATTTGAAAACTCAGTAGACAATAATTATACTGCAGGTGATGCAGATTTTTCTACTTACGTTTCTATAGGAAATTCATTAACTGCTGGTTATATGGATGGATCAATGTCAAGAGTGGGTCAAACTTATTCTTTTCCAAACATTTTAGCAGGACAGTTTAGTTTAGTAGGTGGTGGAGCGTTTACTCAGCCTTCTTTTGCAGAAGACGTAAACAATCTTGGAGGTATCGCTGGAATTCCTGGTTTTAGCAACAGGTTGATCATCAATGCTTCTGCAGGAGGACCACAACCAATCGCAGGTACATCTTCAATTACATTAACACCACAAGCAACTGCTTTTAATAATATGGGTGTGCCAGGTGCAAAATCATTTCATTTATTAGCAGCAGGTTACGGAAATCCAGCTGGTTTAGCATTGGGATTAGCAAATCCTTATTATGTTAGACACGCAACTTCTGCTACATCGACTATTATTGGGGATGCGGTTTCTAAAAACCCAACATTTTTCACAAACTGGATTGGTTCTAATGATGTATTATCATATGCTACAACTGGTGGTATTGGAGTGAATCAATTAGGAAACTTAAATCCAGCAACTTATGGAAGTAATGATATTACTGATCCAAATGTATTTGCAAATGTTTATTCAACAATAATCAATCAATTAACAGCTAATGGTGCTAAAGGTGTTGTTTGTACAATTCCAAGTGTAACTTCAATTCCTTACTTTACAACCGTTCCTTTTAATGCATTACCTGCAGAAGCAACTTCATCTAACGCAAGTGCATTACAATTATATGGTTTCTTAGCTCAAGTTACAGGTGGAAGAATTTTACCTTTATCTACAGCAGCTGGTTCAAGAAATCCAGTTTTAATTATGGATGAAACTTTGCCAAGTTTAAGTGCTCAAATTTCTGGTGCAGCTTCAACTATACCAACATTAGCACCTTTTGCAGCAGCATTGGGTCAGTTATACGGTCAAGCTCGTCAAGCTACTGCTAATGATTTAATATTGTTGCCAACTTCAAGTAAAATTGGACAACCAAACGCTGCAGGAGTAGCTCCTTTTAATGTTAATGGTGTTACTTTCCCATTACAAGATGGTGATGTGTTAATTCCTTCAGAAAAAACAGCTATTGCAAACGCAACTACAGCTTATAATAATGCTATTGTTTCAATTGCTGCCTCTAAAAATTTAGCAGTAGCGGATATGAATGCAATTTTGAATCAATTAGTAAGTGGATTACAAATTGAAGATGGAACTATTTATACAGCTAATTACTTCTCATCTGCAACAGCAGGTTCAGTTTTATTTTCTTTAGATGGTGTACATCCTAATGCTAGAGGATATGCAGTAATTTCAAACCAAATCATTAATGTAATAAATTCTTATTACAATGCAAATATTCCGTTAGTTTATGCAGCAGGTTATCCTGGAGCAACAATTTTACCAACAAACTAGGGAAAAAATTAAATATAAAAAAAGGCATCATTTTTGGTGCCTTTTTTTATATATTTTTATTGTCTTGTCCTGAAATAGCGATACACAAAAAGTATCCAAATGGAAAGAAATGAAGAAATTCGGTATGTAAAGCG
>NZ_CBFHMV010000030.1:0-16715 GCF_965657075.1 Flavobacterium sp. | reverse complement strand
GGTGTTGAGTTTTATCAACAGATTAATGGGCAAATGTATCCATTGAAAAATGGTGCTTTTAACCCATTATCGATTGCGAAAGTTGATAGCGGTGTGTAATGGTTATTTGGTTAACTAGAACTTATTTCCCTGAAGGAACAAATGGTAAACTCGAATGCGAAGGCAAATTGATTTGTAACACCATTGAATTGCCGTGGAAGATGAACGAAACGAAGGTTTCCTGTGTTCCGGAAGGGAAATATTTTATTAGAAAGCGATACAGTACCAAATACAAATGGCATTTGGAAGTGATGGATGTACCGAATAGAAAATTCATTCTTTTTCATCCTGCGAATAATGCTCAAAAGGAATTGCAAGGCTGTCTTGCTCCTGTTACTAAACTTTCTGGTCCTGGGCTTGGTTTGATGTCACGAATAGCTTTTGAAAAGCTTAAAAGGATGGTTTATCAAGCATTGGACAAAAAAGAAAGCGTAGAATTAATTGTTCAATCCTAAAAATTACGATTATGAATAAAATTGTAGAGAGAGCGACCGCTCCCACACCAAAGTTTTTTAAAGTGCTTCGAACTATTGGATTAGTATTGGCTACCGTTGGGACAGCTGTTTTAACCGCACCAGTTTCTTTGCCAGTTATCGTGACTACCATTGGTGGTTATGTTGCAGTTGCTGGAGGTGTTATTTCAGCAGTTAGTCAGTTGACTGTAGAAAAAAATGAGCAGCCATAGTAATTCAACTCTGTTTGGAACTGCTGGAGGTACTTTTTTGAGTGTAGTTCCGAATTTGAACTCAGAAGATTTGATAAAAACAGTTATTTTAGCAACTGTTGGTGCTGTAGTGAGTTTTTCAATTTCGGTATTACTCAAATACCTTTGTAAGAAGCACAAAAAATAAGTTTAGCCCTAGTTGTGGTGACCTTTGGGTTAAACAAAATGAAAGTCAGGTCTGAAAAGACTTGACTTTTTTTTTATGGTTATATTTGAGGTAACTATTTATGAATATTAGTAATACTTAGTTTTTTATCGGTTATTCTTTTTAGATGTCCTCCTGCAACATTTTTCCAGTTTGCACTGGGTGGAATAACAGTTTTTAACTATATAAAAAATCTAGAAGATATGAAAGACATTGGAATTTTTTTGAAAAGGTGGATTGGAGTTAACGCGGACAGACCAAAAGTAGAAAAGTCTAATCGATAGTGAATTAGGGACGAACATATTGCAGTTAGCTTCTCAGGTTCGATTCCTGACTGTCCACAAATTATAACCCTGATTATTCAGGGTTATTTTTTTATATACCGATAAAGGATAACTCTTCTCAAGTCATTGATTAAATTAATGTTTTCGTGAAATTGCTTTTCCTTTTGCTCTAAAAGTTTGAGAGCTGCCACATTTTTTTTATGCTGTTCAAAATCTAACATCAATTCGTTTGATTTAATGGTTAAATTTTTAGCAAAATCATTGATTCTAATGTATGGAATGACGGAACCGATTAAAAATTGATGCCAAAATTTTATACGCCAAAGATTTGAAATAATAGCCTGCATATTTTCGCAATCTTCTGAACATTGGAAAATGATGACAAAGCAATTCGGGCAGGGTTCATCTAAAGGTTTTCCTGTGTTTAACCCTTTGTTTAGGATGAAAAAATGAGGATTTGCGTATTTTACTCCGTTTTGGTGGTGCTTCATTTTAAAGTTTATCATATTGTGGCTATTAGGGATTTATCGACTGGACACACTTTTTCATTAAAATTTTTCAAAAGAAAAAAAGAAAAAAAAGAAAGCACTCTCGTCAAGTGGAGGGTTTCAAAAAAGCAAGTTTTTTTTAAAAAATACTACCACCCTGAATCGTCCTTTGGAAGTCGGAATTTGTTGCTTGATAGAAAAGTCGTTTTGAAAACGTATGGGTGGTGGAGATTTTTTAAAAAACCCGAAGGGCTTGAACTTGCTTTTTTGTAAACCCGGAACTTACCTTTGCTCTCTTTTTTTTATTTTATTTTTTTGCTTTCGGAGCAGGATTTTCTTTTGGAAGTCGGATTTTTTTTGTTTCGGAGTTGGGGTCGTCTTGCATGGGTTTCAAATTTTGGGGCTGGACAAAAAACAAAAAGTCAATTATAATCGCTTTTGTCCAGAACCGAAATTTGAAACTCTTGCTCCACTGTTTGATTTTTTGTGGTGCTTGAACGTGATAGTATGCAGTAGCAGTCTCAGTCAGCAATGTTTTGCTATTGAAAATGGGAAGCACCTCAAAAAATCAATGCAAATACTACCGAGTGCGTGGGCAGTAGCGAAAGCAAGTGTATGGTTTTTTGATTTGTTTGCACTTACTTTCTGATTGCTTTTTTGGGTGCTGATGCTTCACTTGACTTTAAATAGAAAGGCTTGAAGTTTGTATGATTTTCTTAGGAATTCTAATAGCATCAGCAACCAGAAAGCAATTACTACTTCATATTCTGACAAATCAAAAAACCATACTCTTGCTGGGCAATTTTATCTTTTGAGGGTGCAAGGTTTTGATGGTTGGCAGTCTCAGTCTCAGTTAGCAGTGTTTTTCTATTGAAAATGTTATGCACCTTCAAAAGATGATGCAAACACTACCGCTTTAAACACAAAGCTGATAAAAACAATTGATGAATTTCCTACGAAGAGAAGAATAACTTATTAAGCAGATATGTTCTTATGAAAACACGAAGTAAGACCCGCGAAGCCACGTGTTTTTGGTAGCTATGGTGGTGCGAGGAAAGCTGCCAAAAATGTGTGGCTGGAGCGGGGCTTTTGAGCGTTGGCAGAGCGGATATTTTACATAATGTTATTATAGGGCAATGCACCATCTTGTTTTGGAGCACTATTTTCTTTATTGCCCTATAATGCCACATTATGTAACATAGCTTTGGGAAAAGTTTTTGTTGCCTTGCACCATTTATCTATCGGAGCGATTAACTTCTGGCATACAAAAACTTTTGGAGCGTTGGGAAGGAGTGGCAATACGAAACTAAAACTTCATTCTACTCTTAAACGAAAAAGTAATCTTGTGATTAAAAATGAAATTAGCGAAATGAAGCAAACAAAGAATTGATGCTAGGAATACTTGGACTAGGAGCGATTTTTGTGCAGATGAATGAGATAATTTAATTATAAATCTATACCATATCTTTCTTCAAAAAAAGCATCCAAAACATCTTTATTTTCTTCATTAAGTATAAAATCAATTTCGTTATTTGTAAAATCGCAAACGCCAAAATTGTTTATATAATTACCATTTAAAGAATAGTAACTTGATGAGTAAGGTTTGCTGGTGGTTTTTATATAATACCAAAACAAACGTGATTCCATTATTTTTTTAATCAATAACATTTCTTCTACTGAATGGCCTACAACAGCTTGACCATTGTAAAACAATAAGTCATTATCATTACTCAAAAGATAATTTGGAGTTTGATCAGAAAATTTAGGAAAAAACAATTTGTTGCCAACTTTCTCTAAAGATTGAGTTCTACCAAAAGCAAACCATTTGTCATATTCGCCTTTTCCTTTATCTCTTTTCGCTAGTTCTTGCTTTTTTCTCTTCAGATATTTATATGCTTCTGGAAATACATCTTTTAAAAACTCTTCTTCCAAAGCTTTCGGCTTATTTTCATCGTTATAAGGAAACAGAACCTTTTCTCTTACACTATCAAAATCTATACTTCTACTCAGTTTGTTAGAGTTTAAAATATCTTTACAGATACCTTTTTCAATAGGATATAAATTCCCGTTTTGTAAATAAAAAAAGTCTTCATCTTCAGCTACCGGCTTAAAAATAAATAAATCATTTCTTAATGTAGCGATACCGTGTCTTGTTTTATAAAGCTTACCAAAAGGGTTACCAACAGCTTCTATACGAGAGATAATTTCATTGTTGTTTAGATTCCATCCTTTTTTTGCATCTAAATTTCGAAAATTTACTCTACTATATAAATTTCTATTATTAGGCAATTCTTTAGAAACAGACTTATAATATTCAACAAAATTCTGCTCAGTGTTTTCTAAAAAACAAATACATGTATAAGTGCTTTTTGATTTAAAAATCTGATGTGTGCCAAAATCAATAATTCTAATTGCAATTCTATTATCCTCAAAATACCTTCTTAAAGCTCTTCCATTTAAACTCTTAAAAAATGTATTCATGGTTATATAGCCAAGTATACCATTTGGAGCTAAATTTTCATAGCCTATTTGAAAGAAAGGGATATATAAATCTGGATTGCCGGTTGAGCATACTTCCCAAAGTTTAACATTTTCTTTAGCTTCAATATCAAGATTTCGAGCAGATACGTATGGTGGATTTCCAACTATAATTTCGAATCCTTGAAAATCATTAATTACTTCTGACCAATTAAATATTAACGTATCACCTTGATGAATATTAAAATAAAATTGTTCAATATCTTCACCCTCCGATAAAGCTAGAAGACTTAATAATAATTTACTTCGTGTAACTGAGTATTCCTGTATATCTAAACCGAAAATTTGATTTTGAAAAATAATTTGATAAGTATTTCCCGTTCGTCTTTTAATTTCCTTTGCTGCACTATATAAAAAACCACTACAACCACATGAAATATCAGCAATTTTAGCATTTATTAATTGATTACCTATTTTACGAAAAGACTGTGAAATAATATAAGAACGAATTTCCGATGGAGTATATATTGCACCATTGACAATTCTATCCGATGGAGAAATAACAAATTCAAAAAGCTCAATTAAATCTTCAAGTCCAAAGTTTAAAATTTCTTGATTAACTATTGAAACAAATTTATTTAGATTAGAATACTCAACAGGATTGTTTTCTGAAATTTGATATTGTTTTAAATAAATATTATTATTAATTCTTAAGTTATTAACTGTTATATATGTGGAAACAATAAGTCTATCTACTTCTAATGGAAGAGTAGAGTATTCTTTTAAAAATTTTAAGACTTGTTGTTTCATCAATTATTGATTTGTTTTTAAATAACCAAGATAGATAGTAAATTCCTCTGCTAATTCACTGTGAATTATTCTTAAATCATTTTTTATTTTAATGTTTTTGGGATTATGTATTGCAACTCGTAATTTTTCTAATCTATTAAGAATTTCATCAAGTTTCCATATTATTCTATATCTAGCAAGACCTAATTTTAGTTTCCCAAACATATAATTTGCTTCCTTAGAATTAGGTTTTGCAACAATAGAACCATCAGTATCTCTTTCAAAATGTACATTAAAATCAATATCACATGGGTCTAAATAATGTCCTTCATCATCAGATTTTAAAATATTTACATAAGAGCAACAATAAACTAAATTACTGTAATCAGTTTCTAATGCTGGATTCTTTGAAAATGGTTTAAAATGGTCGATATGAAAAGTGTTTTTCCCACCAAACCAAAAATCTCTACAATCTGTATATCCACATTTTGAATTAAAATCTTCTGCTAAATATTTTTTAAAACTTCTATAACTCGCATAAGTTTTTGTACAAGTACGAACTGGTTTATTTTCTCTAAATTTAATTGCTGCCATCTTCATCCAACTTTTTAAGAAGTTCATCTACTTTACCAAGCATGCTGTCTAATTTTTCTGAATTAGAAAATGATTTAAATTCAGATGGTATAATGTTTTGAGCATCAATTGATTTTTCTAAAAAATCATCAAGTTCAATAATTCTGCGTTCAATATCAAAATCTGCATTTCCGCTTTTCCTTACTTCAATTAATTCGGCTAGTTCACTTTGAGCATTCTCAATTCTAGATTTGTAATGTTCAATTTGTTTAACAAGTCTATCTGTAAATTTTACTTTTGCTTTTGTATCTTCAATTTCAGTAGTCATTAGACTTTTAGTGTAAACCAAATTTACATCTTCACTGTCACTAACTGCATCTTGGTCTTTTGCTGTCAATACAAAACATGGAAACTTATTTCTTATAGACAAAAAATCTTCAACCAGTTCTACGCCATTATAAGGAACATTATATCCTAAAGCACCAATATTTTCATTGAGCAAAAAATCACTAACTATTACATCAGGATTGATTTTAATTATTTTGTCAATCATTTCTTCTATATCACCTAATGGTAGTTGTGTGATAACTTCAAAAATGTTGTTACTGTTAGTATCATCAATATAATTCAAGAAATTTTCTATTTGTTCTTGATCTTCATCGATATAAAGTAATCTATACATAATTTTTTTATTTATTATATTTAATTGGAAAAGTTATTCTAAGACCAAAACCAACTTCAGGATATAGAAGTTGAATGTTACCATCATTTTCATTAACAATAGACTTAATTAACCACATTCCTAATCCAGTTCCTTCTTCCTCACCAGTATACAGGTTTCTTCTAGTTGTAAACAAAGGCTCGAAAATTTTTTCAGGTTCAGTTATATCTTTTGAAAGTCCAGGTCCATTATCAATATAGTCAATAACTAAATTTTTTGTATTCTGATTTATTTTTACTTTAATCTGCCTTGGTCTATTCTCTTTTGATATTATAAAAGCATCAATAGAATTAACTAATAAATTATTAAAGATACTATCTAAATCAATTTCAAAAACCCTCATATTAACTTCTTCAACTTCAGAAAGGTCGTAATCAATTCCCTTTTCATTTAAAACAGTAAGCCAATCATTCTTGTAATTTGTGAAGTATGGTTTAAAAGAAAGCTGTCTTCTAGTCCTTTTATCTTTTCTTGTTGCTCCTAATGAGAAATTTAACCAGTTTTGAATTTTAACATCTTGAAGTTTAATACGTTCAATCAACTTGAATGGGTTTTTTCTATCCTCAGTGTTATCGTAATCACTTTCAATAATCTTATCTACAAGAAGATTTCTCAAACGATCAGTTCTAATTGCCAACATATCATTTAATTTACTCAAATCATGACTAAAAGATGCTAGAACTATGCCGCTACTTGCCAAAGCTCTCAACATTTTTTGTTCTTCTTTTAATTTTTCTATTTCTTCTTCTTTTCTATCTAATTCACTAGCTAAAATTTCTTTCTCTTTTTCTGATTCAGTTTCTTGTGAATTATTATCACTTAAAGGAGTAGGGTTATTTGCTGAAGCTTCTTTTTTAGCTCTACTTTTTGCTAATATTTCATTTTTGAGTTTTTCAGCTTTTTCTCTATCTCTTTCGGGACCATATTTTATATCGTCATAATCTGACATCTCTCTTGCTATATAAGCTCTGTCTTTTTCAAATTCTGCTATGATTTGAGTTAATAAGAGTGTAAAAATCCGAAAGGTTTTATTTTCTTGCAAACCTTCACGACTCGACTTATCCTCAAAATCTACATTTGTTAAACGAGAGATATTTACAGCTCCTGCAACATTATCAGGTTCGACTTTGTATCCACCTTCTTTTTTTGCCACACTTGCAGGACTTTGTGTTTTTCTACTTCCTAAACCTAACCAGTCAAAAGCAACATTATTTACTTCACCATATGGTCTTACTCTAAAATTATCTCTTACCAGTTTAACTCCTCCAAATTTATTTAGCCAATCTTTTCTGTTATTAGACATGAAACCTCTTGTAAAGAATTTCTTTGTATCAATAGAGTTGGACTGTCTTTTTAAGAAATAAAATGAAAATCTGAACAATCCAATATTATTGAAAGTATTATCTACGTCTATGTCTTTATAACCTTTCAATAACTCTGAAAAAGTTATTGATTTTTCCCAATATCCTTTTATGAAATCACTTTTTTGGTAGTTTGGTTTTTGCATAGCCTCTCTCTCGAAAAAATCGTTAGGAATTAATTCTACGGCATACTCATTTCTAAATATCTTTATTTGTACATTTTGGTTGTCATCAGCTATTGCTACCAACTTATAATCGAAATCGTCACAAACTGAGCCTAAAACTTCACCATATTTTGATTTTATCAAAGAACTAAAAAGAAAAATTTCAAAATCACCAACCTCTTTTGGAGGTACTAATACTTCTAAATCATTAAACACTTGTTCAACAAAATAGTCTTCCCAATTATCTCTTAAATTTGTTATTTTTAGAATTGTTCCAAATTTAAATTCTTTTTCAGATTCAATTTTTGACAAATCAATTTCCGGTATTTTTTTTAGTAGTTCTTCTTTAATTGAATTTGATTTTAATCCTTTTAAAATTGCTCCAACTTTATCAATGGTTTTGAAATCACCTTCGAAATCTTCCCAATTAACTAACCAATTGTACCCAGTAAAATTTGTTAATTCTCCATTAATGTCCGTATCTGGATTATGTACATTTGGGTTAGAATTGAAAATTGTTGTCATTTCACATCTGCCACCCAATTTATCTAGTGCAAATCTTCCTATCCCTTTTGCTCCTGACTTTACTCTGCCATTTTTTGTGAATATGTCATTAGCTTTATTATCAGTGCCAATGGTCATCCAATGTTCTCTTATTATATTTTGAGTCATTCCTTCACCAAAATCAATAATATATAGTGCTGAAAATTCTGAAATGATATTTTTAAAAGCTAATTTCTTTTCTTCTTCTAATTCAGCATCTATTATATAATCACCTTCATCGTTCCTCTTATAAACTATGTTAAGTTGCTCCTCAGAAACACCTAAATTCAAAAGACCATTAAAGTGTTCTTCATCAATTTCGTTTAAAATTGATGAATATTTATTGTCAAAATAGACTATGCAAACTTTACTATCAGCATCATAAGCATTTTTTACAAGCTCAATGATTGCTCCTTTTGAAGTAGCTACATTCTCTCTACCTATAAGCCTTGCTGTTCTAGCAGAAACTCTAAAAGGAATAACAATATTATCCGGATTAAGATTTTCCATTATTTACCTATCATTTATTAATTCTGAAATACTAATTTCCAATAGTTCAGAGATTTTAACCAATGTATTTAAATTTGGCTGCACATCATTTGTACACCATCGAGAAATAGTAGCTTCATTTTTCCCCAACTGTTCGGCTAACCATTTACTTGTTATGTTCTTTTCAGCCAAAACGACCTTTAATCTATTAATTGCTTTTTTGCTCATAAAAATTGCATAATATGCAAATATATTGAATAATATGCTATTATAGATTATCCTCAAAATAAAATTTAAGATTGTATAATTCTATTATATTTTCAGAGTTACTTTCCAATTGTCCAATCTCAATAAATGCAATATGATTGGCAAATGCTTTTTCACCAATTAAATGTTCAATGTGAACGTAAACTGCTTCACGAAGTCTTGGGTTGTCTTTGTGGACAATGTAGTTTTTGAGTAGCACTTTTATTCCTAAATCGGTTGGTTTGTTTGGGTTTTCTAATGGGATGAAATACATTTCGCTTATTCGTAAAGTTACGCCGTAATATTCTAGCGGTTTGTCGGTGCCGTTTTCGTATTTGGTTAGGTTGGTTTCTGGTTGAAGGAACGCTGTTATTTTCCAACGCTCTACAACTCGAGCATGATGAACTAGTAATTCTACTTCTTTGAAAAGATAGGGGTTTCCGTTTGCTGTAATGATTATCTCTGCACCGTTTGTTTTGTTTTTGATGATGATGTCCAGGTCTTTGTTGTATTGATGTAGTATTTCGATTAGCTTGTCGAAATGGGTTTTTAGTTCGTCTTTTGGGATTTCGTTTAAGAGTAGGAAAACGAAGTTGTTTTGTTGGAAGTAGTTCCAGAAGTTGGTTATTGTTTTCATGTTGTTACTTTTTTTAAACCCTAAGAACACAAAGGTTTACGCAATGTTCGCAAAGCTTTATTATCTCTTGTCGGATGTTGATTTATCATAGGCAATTAAATTTACCATCTCTCGTAATCTGGAGCGAACTCGGTTGCCGTAGTGGGTTTCTATTTCTGTGGCTGATAAGTTTGTGGTGATGTGTGTTTTTAGTTTTTTAGAGATGAATAGATCATATCGGCTTAATAGAATTTCTGCCATTACATTGCATTCGTTTCCGAAGTATTTTAAGTTATTTTCTGTTCCTAAATCGTCAAAGCAATAGGTTCTTGGTTCTGATTGGTATAGTTTACCTATGCTGTATTTATGGATTATTTGGTATCCGTCCTGGATAAATTCAAAACTTATATCTCTGCAGGGTTTTACGAAGAATTTATGTTCTGTGGCTGTTAGGTATTTCATTAAGTTCATCAATGATGTTTTTCCGCAGCCGATTGGTCCGGTTAATAGAATTCCTTTGTTGAGGTTTATTCCGTATTGAAAACAAGTTGGCTCGTCTTTTAAAAAATATGCGATTAATTTGTACACGATTGGGTAATCTGTTTCTATTATTTTGAAATGATTGCCGTATAGTTCAACTCCTTTGTTTTCTAACCAAACAATTACCTCATCATAGCTATAATGGCTCTGAATAGTCTTTGTCGGTTGTTGTGTTGAGTTGTTTTGCTCTGTTTGGTTGTTCTGCATTTGAAATAAATTTTGGTGCGTTAATCATCCAATTTTGTGCTGCTGCTTGCCAATCGACCATTGGTGTTTTACCACCAACTAACCAACCAACACTTTTGAAGTAGTTGAAGAATTTTTGAGCTTCTTGTTCCGGAAAATTATTTTCTTGGAAATAGGTTTTAACTTCTTCGATTAACGGATGTAACTTTTCTTCTTTTTTCGCGGAACTTTTTTCTTCTTTTAAATTTTCGTTTTTTAATTGAAAATTATTTATTTCTTCAAAATTTTTTGCTTGCTCGTTCAAGTTTGAAACGTTTTCAATGTTTAAATTGTTTGTATTGTTTATATAGTTTATAGAAGGTACTAGTGCTTGTTCACTACTTGTTTTATCACTAGTACAAGACTTGTTTAGAGCTTGTTCATCAACTTGTTCAAAAAGAGGTTCATTTTTTGGTTTTCTTTCGCTTTTTTGAATGGGCTTTAAATCATCTGAAAAGTTGAATAAATACACGTGACTTCCTTTGAATGGATTATAGGATGGTTCGTAATTGATATATCCTAAACTGTGTAAATTTTTAAGGCATTTATGATACGTTGCTTTGGAACTGATTTTACTTATTCGCATAACCTCATCGCGAGAAATACTGATTGGATTTTTAAAGCGATTGCAATTCCAGAATTGGAATAAAGCTATGTATAAACTAACGTGTGTTGGGTTGAGTGATTTGTCTATTGCTACTTTTTCGAAAAAGCCGGTTAGGTGTTTGATATAGTTCATGATAATTACGAGTTATGAATTATGAGTTATGAATTATGAGGTTCTCGATACATTATTCTAAAAAGCTAACGCATTTTAGAATAACACTCGAACTGACGGTTAACTTACTACTTGAATAGTGTTGGTAAAGCATGTACTTTGTTGCCGTTTAGGAGTTTTTCGATGTCTGAATTGTCATAATACATGATGCCACCCACTTTAGTATATGTTAGTGTTCCGTTGATGCGGAGGTTTTGTAATGTTCCTGGAGAAATGTTTAACAGCTTTCTGACTTCTTTGGATTTGAGCCACTGTTTTGTTTGTTGTGGTTTGGATTGTATGATTTCTTTTAAATCATTTAGAAGAAGACTACGAAATTCGTTTAAGTCTTCACGAGTAATAACTTCGATTGCCATAACTTGTGTTTTAGATTATTATACATTACCGATTAACATCAAAAAATGACCTTAATAAATCGGTAATACAAATTTGTGAAGTTTGATTGATTTTATTTCACAACCTAAACACAAGTTGTGTACGATTTTTTATTAAAATAGTACAAAGTGCTTTGTTTTCTAGCTTTATTGAATTGAATTCCTTTCAGCTTTAAAATTCAATGTGGGAAATTAGGTGAAAATCATGGCATTTTTAAGCTAATTCACAACCTGAACACAAGTTGTGTGTTTTTGGAAAATATTTATCAGTAAAAAAGGTTATTTACTTTCATTTTCTTCTTCTAGTATTTGCTTTTCTAGTACTTCTGAAAGTTGATTGATGAATTTGGAACGACCTGTTTTTCTGTTTTTAATATCAATGTAAAAACGATAAATATTTTCTTCAATATCTTGATTTAAAATTTTACCAAAGAATACTGCTAATTCTTTTATATCAGTGTTACCATTGTTTAATTTTTTGGAATGGTGTAAGGCATAAATTAATTCGATTAAATCAATTTTAGTACCAGTCCAATTAACAGTTTGTTGTATGGATGGATGAACTATTGTACAATTATTTTCTAATTGTTCTATTTTATTTTCTAGATAGTTGGTCAATGTATCGTTGGCAATCATCACAGCCATATTGTAATCATGCGTAGTACATAATTTTACATCGTAATTGATCAAAGAACAATCTCTTTTTAAAATGTTAGCATCACAATTTCTCAAGAAATAAATTTTGTCTTTATGTGAAGCTCTTGCTCTATAATATTCATAGAACTTTCTATTCTTATTGGTGTTTTCTTGAATTAAATTTAAAGCATCTTCATAAAATTTAATCTTATTCTTTTTTGAAGTTGGTAAGTTCGTTTCTATACTTAAAACTGTTTTGTAGTAGATAAGTTTTGATATAAATATAGGTTTCAAGTCTTTGAAAAAATATATTTCTTCTTCTGGAGAACTAAATTTATGTTTTTTTAGCCATTTGAATAATTCCTTACTTCTAGTTTCAATTAATTCTGTGACTTTATGTGCAATAACAATACTGTCTGAATTTGTAGTTTTAATGTTTTGATACTCCTTTTCAAATTCACTAAAAAAATTCAGACAATACTCATTCATTTTAATACAATTTAGGTTAGTTTGTATAAAACTTCATTGTGTTAAAATTATTGTTAAAATAGCTAATTATTTTTAGTTGTTTAAATAAATAAATTTGTCTTTTAAATTTTTATAGTTCTTAATCGTAATGCATTAGCAATAACTGATACAGAACTAAAGCTCATTGCTAAAGCTGCAATCATTGGAGAAAGTAATAAACCAAAAACTGGAAATAAAACACCAGCAGCAATTGGAATTCCTAAAACGTTATATATAAAAGCAAAAAATAAGTTTTGTTTGATATTTTTCATTACAGCATGACTTAGGTTTTTTGCTCTTACAATTCCTTTTAAATCTCCTTTTACCAAAGTAATTTTTGCACTTTCGATGGCAACATCGGTTCCTGTTCCCATTGCGATTCCAATATCAGATTGTGCTAATGCTGGAGCATCGTTTATACCATCACCTGCCATTGCTACTATTTTACCTTTGGCTTGTAACTCTTTGATGTATTCTAATTTATCTTGTGGTAAGCAACTTGCTTTGAAATCCGTTAAATTAAGTTCAGAGGCAACAGCTCTTGCTGTATTTTCATTATCACCAGTTAGCATAATAACTTGAACTCCTTGTCGCTTTAACTCGTTAATAGCTTCTAAACTTGATTTTTTTATAGCATCTGTAATGGTTATATATCCTACTACTTTTTTATCGAAAGCGATGTAAGAAACTGTTTTACCTAACTTTTGTTCTTCAATAACTTCTTGTTCTATACTTGAAAAATCTTGAATACCTTCTTGCTCTAAAAGTTTTTTGTTGCCTAAACTGACTTTTTCATTGTCAATAAATCCTATTACTCCTTTTCCTGTTATAGAGTCAAATTTTTCTACTTTAAAAAAAGTACTGTTTTTAGATTTAGCAAAATTTACAACTGCTGTTGCCAATGGATGTTCGCTATTTTGATTTAGAGATGCAATTTTTCCTAAAGTGGTATTTTCATCTACATCTTTTGTAATAATTTTTTCAACTGATGGTTTTCCTTCAGTTAGTGTTCCTGTTTTATCGGTTATTAAAACATCAATTTTATCCATTTTCTCAATGGCTTCTGCATTTTTAATTAATACACCTGATTTTGCTCCTTTACCAACTCCAACCATAACTGACATGGGTGTTGCTAATCCTAATGCACACGGACAAGCAATTATTAAGACCGCAATTGCATTAATAAATCCATAAACCAATTTAGGTTCTGGTCCAAAAATCCACCAAATAAAAAATGTAATAACTGATATTAAAACTACAATGGGTACAAAATATTTTGAAATTATATCTACTAAATTTTGAATGGGTGCTCTCGAACGACTTGCATCTGAAACCATTTGAACAATTTGTGATAATAAAGTTTCTGAACCTACTTTTTCGGCAATCATTAAAAAAGATTTTGTTCCGTTTATGGTTCCAGAACTTACTTTATCGTCCATTTTTTTATCTACTGGAATAGGTTCTCCAGTAATCATTGATTCATCAATGGTGCTGTTTCCTTCCGTAATGATTCCATCTACAGGAATTTTTTCTCCAGGTTTTACTCTAACTATATCTCCCTTTTTAATGTCTTGAATTGAAATTACTTTTTCTTCACCATCAATCACTAACGTAGCTTCGGTTGGTGCTAATTTTAATAGCTCTTTAATAGCTCCACTAGTTCTACTGTGTGCTTTGGCTTCTAACAATTGCCCTAACAATACCAAGGTTAAAACTACAGTTGTAGCTTCAAAATATAAATGGACTGTCCCTTCTGAAGTTTTGAATTGGTCTGGAAAAACAGTTGGAAATAATAATCCGATAATACTAAAAACAAAAGCAACTCCAGTTCCAATACCAATTAAGGTAAACATGTTTAAATTCCAGTTGATAATGGATTTCCACGCTCTTTCAAAAAACATCCAACAAGCATAAAAAACAACAGGAATCGTTAATATAAATTGAATCCAATTCCAATATTGTAACTCCATAATTTTGTATAATGGGTTATTTGGAATCATATCAGACATGGTAATAATAAAAATAGGCAAGGTGAAAATTGTAGCAATTTTCATTTTATGCGCTAACTTTTGATAGGTTTTATCTTCTTCAGATTCGGTTGGTTCCATTGGCACTAAATCCATTCCACAAATAGGACAACTTCCTGGTTTGTCTTGAATTATTTCAGGATGCATGGGACAAGTATATTGTGTGTTTTGAATTACCGTTGGTTGTTGTACTAAATCCATTCCACAAACAGGACAGTCACCCGCCTTATCATACACTTTGTCACCTTCACAATGCATGGGACAATAATATTTACCTGCTTGATGGGTGTGCTTTATTTCTTCATGTTTATGCTCTTTTTTTCCAGTAGAACAACAACTTTTTTGAACTACTTCTTTACTAGAATTATCTGATAAAGTAATTTGATATTTACTATCTTTTCCTCCTAAAGCATTTTGTAAAACTTCTATTTCAACATGTTTAGATATGATAATGGTTGCTACTTTGTCTTCTTTAGAAACTGCAACTTCTGTGATATGCTCAACATTCAACAAATCTTTTTTAACTTTAGCTTCACAACCTGAACAGGTCATTCCTGTAATTGTATATGTGTGTTTCATCTGTTTAAATTTTATTTTTTAACTAGTACATATGGAGTCGCTTTTTTAATCAATGGTGTTTGTTTACATAAACTGTCTTATAATAGCGATTTCATAATTTTGTTATTTTATTAGTACAAATTTCGAAAACTAAAGCCACTTCTGTTTGTATAATTATGGATATGATTTGTACAATTTTATAAAAGGTCTATTTCTTTTCGTTTATTTCCTTTTAATTTTTTGAAATAGGTAGGACTAAAGCCTGTAACTTTTTTAAACTGATGGCTTAAATGCGAAACACTACTATAATTTAAAGAGTAGGCTATTTCTGATAATGATAATTCATCATAAAAAATTAATTCTTTTACTTTTTCGATTTTTAAATTGATAAAATATTTTTCAATACTAATTCCTTCAATTTGAGAAAATAAATTGCTTAATTTACTATAATCTTGCTGTAGTTTTTCTTTTAGATAATCGGAAAAATTATCTTTTATGTTGTTGTTTTTATTTTGAATTAAATCAATGAGAGTACTTTTAATTTTTTCAATTGTTTTACTATTGGTATCGTTTAAAATTTCAAATCCTAAAATTTCAAGCTGTTTGGAAATTTCTATATTATCTTCTTGAGATATTACGTTTTT
This sequence comes from Flavobacterium sp., assembly GCF_965657075.1. Lineage (GTDB taxonomy): Bacteria > Bacteroidota > Bacteroidia > Flavobacteriales > Flavobacteriaceae > Flavobacterium. The sequence goes on along the minus strand of NZ_CBFHMV010000030.1, from coordinate 766 downwards.
AAAGGAAACTTCACCTAACTCAACAGATAGATAGTTAAGCCCAAGTTTTTCTAACTCAGACTTAACCACTATAATACATCTATTACAAACCATGTTTTTGATGTGTAACTTGACCATAAACTTATTCTTTCTCTACAACCACTAAATCCATTCCACATTTTGGACATTCACCCGCTTTGTCGTAGGTTTTCTCTCCTTCACATTTCATAGGACAATAATACATTGTAGCTGTTTCTTCCATTTTAGAATGATCGTGCCCTTCATGTGATTCTGTTTGCATTTCATTGTTATGCATTGTTCCTTCTTCTTGTACTTTGTTGTCTTTACAAGAGATTGTTATGCTTAATAATGTTACTGCTAAAATTCCGATTACTTTTTTCATGATTTTAAAATTTATTAATTATTAATTTATTTAATTGTTTCTTTTACTTCTCCACATTTTATCATTGAAGCTCCAAAATATGGGTTAACTACTTTATTCTCTTTACTTAACCAATTGGCACCTTTATCACTATTAGCCATAGGACAAAACTGAACGTATGCACTCTCAGTTAAAGGATTAAAAGCTTTTGTCATTGCTATCATAACATTTGATATAGGTTCAAAAGTCATTCTTAATTCTTTAATGTTTTTAATATGTGTAGCATGAAGTGTCTGTTTTTTCAGCTCTGTTTGATAATTCATCCATACTTTATGAGATTCTCCTTTAAATACACTCATGTTTATTTTATTAAAAGATTTTTCCAATGCTAACAAAGCTTTTTTA
>NZ_CBFHMV010000029.1:9442-21346 GCF_965657075.1 Flavobacterium sp. | reverse complement strand
AATTACAAAACAATCGAAGAATTTAATAATCAAAACAACATTTACAAAAATGTCGCTTAACTTAAACTGTAATTTTTTTTTGCATATCCACGAATTAAAGCAATGAAAAATAATGACAACAATTCTTTTTAGGATTGTAAACTCCAGTTTAAAAAAAACCGTCTCAACATATATTGAGACGGTTTGTAATAATCAATAAAACTTTTCTACTATTGTTTAATCATTTTAAAAGTTTGTGATATTGTTCCTTGTTTTGCTACGATTAAGTACATCCCTGTAGGATAATAATTTCCTATGTTTTGACTTGTTATTTCACTAGCTTTTACTGAGTCACTTTCTATAATTTTTCCTGTTGCATCGTATACTTGATAAAACAAATTGTCTTTTACACCATCTAATGGTCTAATGCTAAAGGATGTTGTAAATGGGTTTGGATAAGCTGTCATTATTGATGCTACTGAAGATTTAGTATTTTCTGATACAGCTTCTTGTTTTGCAATAGCACCTGGGTCTGATCCGATAGTTATATCACAAGGTGAACTTTCGTCTCCGTATTGAGTGCCCATTTTTACTTGAACTTTTACTTGGTAAGTAGTATTAAAAGTAAAACTCATTTGAGAAAAATCAAAGTAATTATATGCATTTTCTATTGATGCAAGTAAAGTTGATCCTGCAGCATCATAAACATTAAATTTATACGCCGTTGCATTTGTTATCTCATTTGCATATACTACTTCACTATAAGCAATGGTTGTTCCACATAGTGGGGAGAAAATTTTAGTCACAGCGATTGAAGGAGTATACACATTACAAGGATCACCATACGAACCTAGTTGAGCATTACTATGAATTCTAACACGAACAGTATATTCACCTCCAAAAACTAGTGGTAATCCATCTACTTCTGACAATCTAAATTTAGAATCGTTAGAGATAACTGTTGTGTAAAATGTTCCATTATACGTAACTTCAAATTCATATGCACCAGCTCCAACAACTCCTGCAGCATAAATATTAGAAGTAGTAGCACTTAAAGTCGCTCCACAAGATGTAGCATGTAATGTTGTTGTAGGGATCGAAGGCGTATAAACATTACAAGGTTCACCATACGAACCTAGTTGAGCATTACTATGAATTCTAACACGAACAGTATATTCACCTCCAAAAACTAGTGGTAATCCATCTACTTCTGACAATCTAAATTTAGAATCGTTAGAGATAACTGTTGTGTAAAATGTTCCATTATACGTAACTTCAAATTCATATGCACCAGCTCCAACAACTCCTGCAGCATAAATATTAGAAGTAGTAGCACTTAAAGTCGCTCCACAAGATGTAGCATGTAATGTTGTTGTAGGGATCGAAGGCGTATAAACATTACAAGGTTCACCATACGAACCTTGTTGAGCATTACTATGAATTCTAACACGAATACTATATTCACCTCCAAAAACTAGTGGTAATCCATCTACTTCTGACAATCTAAATCTATAGTCATTAGACAAAACGGCTGTATAAACATCGCCATTATAAGTAACCTCAAATTCATATCCATAAGCTCCAACGACTCCTGCAGCATAAATATTAGAAGTAGTAGCAGTTAAAGTGGCTCCACAAGATACAGTATGTAATGTTGTTGTAGGAATCGAAGGTATATAAACAACACAAGGATCACCATACGAACCTGATTGTCCATTGCTATAAATTCTTACCCGAACACTGTATTCACCACCAAACAATAGTGGTAATCCATCTACTTCTGACAATCTAAATCTATAATCATTAGACAAAACGGCTGTATAAACATTGCCATTATAAGTAACCTCAAATTCATATACAGAAGCTCCAACGACTCCTGCAGCATAAATATTAGAAGTAGTAGCAGTTAAAGTGGCTCCACAAGATACAGTATTTAATGTTGTTGTAGGAATCGAAGGTGTATAAACAACACAAGGATCACCATACGAACCTGATTGTCCATTGCTATAAATTCTTACCCGAACACTGTATTGACCACCAAAAACTAGTGGTAATCCAAATACTTCTGACAATCTAAATCTATAGTCATTAGACAAAACGGCTGTATAAACATCGCCATTATAAGTAACCTCAAATTCATATCCAGAAGCTCCAACAACTCCTACAGCATAAATATTTGAAGTAGTAGCACTTAAAGTTGCTCCACAAGATACGATATGTAATGTTGTTGTAGGAAGCGTACTTACCCACTTAGCGTATAAAGTAATATCTGAGTCGCCCATTGTATAGCTAGCCCCATCGGCATAGGTAACTGTACCTTCACTGGTAGTTGCCCATCCTGTAAATGCATAGCCCTCGCGGGTAAATACATTACTGCTTAGATTTTCCATTGAACCATAAGTAATAATCAGGGTTGTCATTGTACCGTTACCTCCATTTGCATCAAAGGTGATCGTGTATTCATTAGCAGTCCATTTCGCATAAAACGTAACATCATTTGATATAGTATAGGAATCTCCTACTGCATAACTGGTTCCTGTGCCATCCGAAGCTGTATTCCAACCTGAAAATGCGTAGCCATCTCGAGTAAATAATCCTCCAGTTAAATTTACAATTGAACCAAATGGAAGCATTTGGTCATTAGTCATCATAATAGAACCCCCATTCGCATCGAAAGCAAGCGTATAGTAATTAGCTGTCCATTTCGCATACAGCGTAACATCCTCTGATAATGTATAGGAATCTCCTTCTGCATAACTGGTTCCTGAACCATCTGAAGCTGTATTCCAACCTTCAAAAGTAAACCCGGTTTTTTCTAAATTACCGGTGTTGGAAGCTAAGCTTACAGAAGTTCCACTAGCCCCTGTTGTTACTGCAGGAACCGATCCTAATGTATTGCCATTACTATGGTAAGTAACAGATTTACCAACTACAAAAACCCAAGCTGCTCCAGCATTACTGTTATCAAAATTTCCACCCACTATAGCTGTATTTCCATCTGCACTCATAGATACCGATCTACCTTGCTTAGCATTTGCTCCCAAACTTCCGGAACCTACTAGTTTACTTCCCTGTTGAATCCATGAATTACCAATTCGGGTAAATATCCAAGACGCTCCTCCAGCAGTGTTATTATCATTATTTCCACCCACTATAGCTGTATTTCCATCTGCACTAAGCGACACAGATCCACCAAATCTAGCACCTCCGATAATATCTGAACCAACTAATTTATTTCCCTGTTGGCTCCAGTTGCTACCAATACGGGTATATATCCAAGTTGCTCCTGCACCGGCATTATCAAAACTTCCACCCACAATGGCCGTATTTCCATCTGCACTCAATGCTACGGAATAACCTTGAAAAGACGATCCAATTGCACCTGTGCCTACTAATTTATCGCCCTGTTGGGTCCAAGAAGTACCATTACGGGTATATATCCAAGTTGCTCCTTTACCGGCATTATCATAATATCCACCTACAATAGCAGTATTTCCATCTGCACTTAGCGATACGGAATAACCTTGATAAGCTCCTGCTATAGCTCCTGTGCCTATTAATTTATCGCCTTGTTGTATCCACGATGTACCACTACGGGTAAACACCCAAGCTGCTCCGACTCCGTTATTATCATTATTGCCTCCTACAATAGCGGTGTTTCCATCTGCACTCATGGATACGGACCAGCCCTGTTGAGCAGCTCCAACAGCATCATTACCTACTAATTTATTGCCCTGTTGACTCCAGGTGGTACCATTACGGGTATATATCCAAGCTGCTCCGGTATTGCTGTCATCTCCATACCCACCCACTATTGCGGTATTACCATCAGCACTCATGGATACAGACCAGCCTTGATGAGTTGCCCCAACAGCTCCTGTACCCACTAATTTACCATCCTGCTGAATCCAGGTATTATTTATACGGATATATACCCAAGCTGCTCCAATACCTGAATCATCATTATGCCCTCCAATAAGTGCAGTATTTCCGTCTGCACTAAGCGACACTGAAACACCTAGTTGGGTTCCTGCCGAAGCTTCTATCCCTACTAATTTATCGCCTTGTTGTAAGGATGGATATGGAGTAGTTGTTACTGTAAAAGGTTCTGAGCTAGCTGCAGTACCTGTAATTGTATTTATAGATATTGCACCAGTAGAGGAACCCGGCATTACCATACCTACTAAAGTACTGCCTGTATTAGAAACTACTATAGCTGTGGCTCCTCCTATAGTAAATGAGGTAGGGTTACCTAAATTGTTACCTGTAATAGTTACCAAAGTTCCTGGGTTACCACTTGTAGGTGTAAAAGAAGTAATGGTTGGTGGAGGAATTGGAATCCATGTCGAATAAAGTGTAACATCCTCTGATAAAGAGTAGGAATCTCCTTCTGCATAACTGGTTCCTGAACCATCTGAAGCTGTATTCCAACCTTCAAAAGTAAACCCAGTTTTTTCTAAATTACCGGTGTTGGAAGCTAGGGCTACAGAAGCACCATTAGCCCCTGTTGTTACTGCGGGAACCGTTCCTAATGTATTGCCATTACCATTATACGCAACGGTAGTAGGAACTACAAAAACCCAAGCCGCTCCAGTATTGCTAGCATCAGCATCTCCACCCATTATAGCGGTTTTGCCATCAGCACTAAGTGAAACAGAGATCCCCTGTTGAGCACTTCCAGAAGTTCCAGTACCTACTAATTTATTTCCCTGTTGGCTCCACGAAGTACCACTGCGGGTATATACCCAAGCCGCTCCAATATTGCTAGCATCCGAATATCCACCCACCATTGCGGTATTACCATCAGCACTCAATGCTACAGAATAGCCCTGTTGAGCACTTCCAGAAGCTCCAGTGCCTACTAGTTTATTGCCCTGTTGACTCCACGAAGTGCCATTACGGGAATATATCCAGGCCGCTCCGGTAGTGCTGGCATCCGAATATCCACCTACCATTGCGGTATTACCATCAGCACTCATGGATACAGACCAGCCCTGACGAGCACTTCCAGAAGCTCCAGTGCCTACTAATTTATTGCCCTGTTGGCTCCACGTAGTGCCATTGCGGGTATATATCCAAGCTGCTCCAGTATTGCTAGCACCATACCCACCTACTATTACCGTATTTCCGTCTGCGCTTAATGATACAGAACTACCTTGATATTGAAAAAATATGCTGCCTGAACCGACTAATTTACTTCCTTGTTGGATCCAAGTACCTTCGTTACGAACAAAGATCCAGACTGCACCTCTACCAGTATTATCTGCAGAAGCACCAATTATAGCAGTATTTCCATCTGCACTCAATGCTACAGAACGACCCTGTCGAGCAGCTCCTAAAGCACCCGAACCTACTAATTTATTTCCTTGTTGGCTCCACGTATTGCCAATACGGCTATATATCCAAGCAGCCCCCCTGTTATTATTATCAGTCCACCCACCCACAATAGCGGTATTTCCATCTGCACTCATGGATACGGAATAACCCTGACTAGCAACCCCAACAGCTCCTGTGCCTACTAATTTATCGCCTTGTTGGCTCCATGTAGTGCCATTACGGGTATATATCCAAGCCGCTCCAGTATCACTATTATCCCTATATCCTCCCACGATAGCGGTGTTTCCATCTGCACTTAGTGATACGGAAAATCCCAATCTAGCAGTTCCAATAGCACCTGTACCTACTAATTTATCGCCTTGTTGTAAGGATGGATATGGAGTAGCTGTTACTGTAAATGTTCCTGAGCTAGTAGTTATGCCACCTCCTGTACCGATGGATATTGTACCAGTAGAGGAACCTGGCATTACCATGCCTACTAAAGTACTGCCAGTATTAGAAACCACTATAGCTGTGGCTCCTCCTATAGTAAAGGCGGTAGGGTTACCTAAATTGGCACCATTGATAGTTACCAAAGTTCCTGGATTGCCACTTGACGGGGTAAAAGAAGTTATAGTGGGTGGTAGTGGTGACCATTTCGCATAGAGCGTAATATCTTGTGATAAAGTATAGGGAGCACCAATAGAGTAACTTACTCCTAAACCATCCGAGGTCGTATTCCAACCACTAAATATATACCCATTTCTTGTTAAATTTCCGGTATTGGAAGCCAAGGTTACCGATGATCCATTGACCCCCGTTGTTACTGCAGGAACCGATCCTCCGGTATTGCCATTGCCGTGGTAAGTAACAGATTTACCAACTACATAAACCCAAGTTGCTCCTGCACCGTTATTATCATTAAACCCTCCCACGATAGCGGTATTTCCATCTGCACCAATCGATACGGAGCAGCCCTGTCTAGCCTGTCCTATGGCTCCAGAACCTACTAATTTACTTCCCTTTTGACTCCAATTGCTACCATTGCGGGTATATACCCAAGCTGCTCCTGCACCGGCATATGTCCAAGTTGCTGATCCGACGGCATTATCATGGTATCCACCCACAATAGCGGTATTTCCATCTGCACTCATGGATACAGAATAACCCAGTCTAGCAGCTCCTAAAGCATCTATCCCTACTAATTTATTTCCTTGTTGACTCCAGCTGGTACCATTACGGGTAAATATCCAAGCTGCTCCGGTTCCGTTATTATCATTATTACCACCGACAATGGCCGTATTACCGTCAGCACTCAATGAAACAGAACAACCTTGCTCAGCAGCTCCTGAAGCATTTGTGCCAACTAATTTACTTCCTTGTTGGCTCCACGTAGTTCCAATACGGGTATATATCCAAACTGCTCCAGTACTACTATTATCACCATATCCAGCCACCATCGCGGTATTTCCATCTGCACTCATCGATACTGAACTGCCTTGCCAAGCATCTCCAATAGCTCCAGAACCTACTAATTTATTACCCTGTTGGCTCCAGACGGTGCCACTGCGTGTAAATATCCAAGCTGCTCCGACTCCGTTGTTATCATTATTACCTCCGACAATAGCTGTGTTTCCATCTGCACTAAGTGAGACCGAAATACCTTGTTGAGTTCCTTCTGATGCTCCCGTACCAACTAGTTTATTTCCTTGTTGGCTCCACGTAGTGCCATTACGTTTATATATCCAAACTGCTCCTGACCAATTGTTGTCTCCACCTCCACCTACAATAGCGGTGTTTCCGTCTGCACTTATTGATACGGACATACCTTGATAAGCTTGGCCTATAGCTCCAGAACCTACTAATTTACTTCCTTGTTGGTTCCAAGTGCTACCATTACGGGTATATATCCAAGCTGCTCCGATATAGTTGTTATCCCTAACTCCGCCAATAATAGCAGTTTTCCCATCTGCACTCAATGATACAGATCCGCCTTGACGAGCACTTCCTGAGGCTCCTGTGCCTACTAATTTATTGCCTTGTTGAGCTGAAGGATAGGGAGAAGTTGTTACAATAAAGCTTCCTGTACTTGTAGCTGCTCCACCTCCTGTACCGATGGATATTGCACCAGTAGTGGCACCTGGCATCACCATACCCACTAAAGTGCTACCCGTATTAGAAACCACAATGGCAGTGGCTCCTCCTATAGTAAAAGATGTAGGGTTGCCCAAATTGGCACCTGTAATAGTTACCAATGTTCCTGGGTTGCCGCTTGAGGGTACAAAAGATGTTATGGTGGGTGTTGCTACTAGTTTTGTATCAAGCGTAATTTCTTTTAAAGAAGGATTTGAATTGCTCTCTTTTTTCCAATTTTCAAAGTTATGTATGGTTATATCTAAACAACCATAGTTGTATGATAGTAAACTAAACGTTTTATAATTTTCAATATTTAAAAGAGTTATAGAAACTTTTTTATTGCTATTGTATGCAAAAGTTAATGTGTTAGCAAACAATATCGCATAGGTTATGAAAAATAAAAGTAAGTGTTTTTTCATGATGTTTATTTTAAATTTATAATATTCGATAAAAAATTAAAGTCTAACTGTTGTATTTATACTTAATAATGAATTATATATTTATAGCAAATCTCCAAAATCAAGTATCCAATAAAAGTTTATCATTCTATTTTGCTTTAGCATTTTAGATTAGTGAAACTAATTACTAATTAAAACGAAATATGTATTATTTGAATTCATTTCTTTTTACTCTTAATTTTTTTCTTTGCTTTATTCTTTTTAAATAGTTTTAATACATTGCTAATTAATAAAAATCAAACTTACTCAACTTGTCTAATTGTTGAGCGATTTACTACCCCCCGAAAAACCCCCGGGGAAGAAAAAAAGTTGATTTATTTCTATAAAATTAAAAGTATTGCCGTTTTTTAAAATAATTCTTCGAGCTATTTTTAAAAAAATAACATCAGGAGTCAGAAGATAAAATTTTCCAGTTTTAAAGTAAAAAAACCTCTTGTTTTAAAAGAGGTTTAATTGGTTCAACTTGTGGGTGAGAAAAAAAAATAAATTTATGAGGAAGTAGTATAAATTAGTTGTTTAAAATCTAATGCTACTTTAAATTGCAAAAAACAAACATTACTTTGTGTAATTTAAGTCCTAAATTAAATTGTTCTCTATTATATTTCCTTATTTGAGAATATATTTTCCATTTAAAAGTACAAACTTTCTTTTATGAGTTATAGTTTAGAGATAAATGATGTTAGATTTGTGTTAGTGTCCAAATTCATTTTTTTTCGTATTAGACTACGATTGTTTTCAATGGTTTTAATGCTACGCTGCAATATTTCAGAGATTTCTTTAGACGTTAAGTTTAAACGAAGTAGTGTTACTATCCTTAACTCAACAGGAGATAAATCTGGGTAATTGCTAATAATTTTTGAATAAAAATCACTATGAATGGTTTTAAACCGTAAATCAAATTCCTCCCAAATAGCAGAACTTTTTGATGAAAATTTGATTTTATTTACAATTTGTACCATCTCATTATTTGTCACTGATTTTGAATTTATTAGTTCTTCAATTTCAGAGACTATTTGTAGATTATTTTCTTTAAGATTTAGAATGTTTAACGTTTTTTGAGTTAATTCATTATTTTTTAATTGAATTTCCAATTTCATTTTATCTGCTGTAATTTCAGCGATTTTATTTTCTTGCAAAGATTTTTTCCTTTTGTAGAAAATCCAAGCTCCAAAAAGCGATAAAATAAGAGATAAAATAATTAAATATACAATAGTTAATTTGTGCTTTGTTTCTTTTTCACTCATTTCTAAGATGAGTTTTTCTTTTTTAGTAGTTTCATATTTTGTTTGTAATTCTGCAAATTGGTTGTGCTTCTCTGCAGATATTAAACTATCATTTATTTCATTGAACAAGGATTGATATTCAAACGCTTTTTTAAAATTATTTTTAGCTTTGTACACATTCGTTAACCGTTCATAAATCTCTAATTTTTCTTTTGGAAGCTTCAAAATTTCAGCATACTTAATCGCACTGTCTAGACTTGTAATGGCGTCATCGTAGTTTTTATTAAGAAAATGGGTATTTCCAATATTAGCGTAATTAAGTACTAAACCATAGATGATTTTTTCTTTTTTACAAATCTCTAAAGACTTATTAAAAATCTCAAATGCTTTTTTATAGTTACCTTGTTTTTCATATATATTACCTAAATTCACGTAGTTTTGTGCCATTACCAATCTACTTCCTAATTTTTCAGAAATAGCTAAAGATTTTTCATAATATACAATCGCTTTGGTAATAGAATCTATTGATTTATATGTAACACCTAAATTAGCATAGTTTTGTGATAAATTATATAAATCTCCGACTGTTTGATTAATTTTGATGGATAAGTTGAAGTATTTAATAGATTTGTCATAAAATTTAAAATCTGCATTAATATTTCCTAAATTATTGTAAACTACGGCAAGTGATTTTTTTTTGTTCAACCTCTCAAAAATCTCTGCTGCTTTTAAATTATTTTGAATTGTTAAATTGTAATCGCCTTTAATAAGATATATTTTTGCTTTATTATTATAAATTGTTGCTTGTACAGGTTCGTTTTTTTTATCAATTGTAAGTTCTTCAGCTTCTTTTAATAAATTGAGAGCAGCATCGAATTCTCCTCTGTTATAAAAAACATTATTAAGTATTATAAGTGCTTGTATTTTGTTGAAATCATTATCATCCAATTTTTTTAGTACCTTTTTAATTTGCTTTTCGGCTTCATCATATTTTCCTAAAGTATATAGAATTTGTGCATTTTGAAGTGTTGAATTTTCAAAACCTTTTTTATAAGATAATTTATTAGAAGTCTCTATAATACGTTTTGAGAATGTAAAAGCAGTTTTGGGTTCTGAATTTATGATTTTTTCAACGTTTAAAATCATCGCATCAATCCAATCTTCGTTTTTAATTTTTGAATTTGATAAATTTTTTAAGCTATCCATACTAGTTTGTGCATAAATAGTCCCTGTAAATTGAAGGATAAATAAAAGATAAACTAGAATACGAATTGGTTTCATATTGTTCAACATTTGTAGCTCATGATTAAAGCCAGATGGTAGCAATTTTTTAAAGCTAAAAAAATAATAAAAATCTAAAATTTTAATGCTATTAACTCTAAAAAATATTATTTATCAAATATAATAAAATTTAGTTAAGATGCATGATTTTAGACGTTTTTGTAGATGATAATTCTAACTATCTATTTATGTAAAACTAAAAAAATAGTGATTTAAACTACCTGTATTATCCTTTATATTAAACTATTACACCAAATAAATATACCCCTTTTAGTTAGTAACTATTTGGGGCATATTTATTTAAGATATTAATTAGCAAAAAAGTTCCAATTAATTAAGACTTTTATATTGTAAACTTCTTTTTTAATAATTTCTTTTTCTCTTTTTTTGAAATACAAACAATACTTTTTGTTATTTGTAAAAATATTCAAATAATAAAATTTTAAAAAAAAGTAGTGTTTGCAACTAATAAATATTTTTTCAACATCATTAATATCTAGAGTTATAGAATTATATTTATTTTCAATTTTAATAAAATTATTTTCTAAACATTGTATTTTCATCAAATAGTTAATTAGATATTTTTCTATTGTTTAATCATTTTTATTGTTTTGTTTAGTTGCCCTTGTTTAAGGATAACAAGATACATTCCAGTTGGGTATTTAGATCCAATTTGGAATTGGTTTAGTTCTTCAACTTTAACAACATTCATTTCTAATAATTTTCCTGTTATATCAAATACTTGATATGAAATAGGTTCTATACTATCTGATATAGATTCAATGATAAAGGAGTCACTAAAGGGATTAGGATAGGCTTTTAATTCTAAACTATCATTTGTGTTTACAACTTCTTTAGCAATTGTAATTCGGCATAAAGAAGATTCGTTTTCATAGCCCACATTTTCTTTGTTTGTTTTCACTGCAATTTGATACGAAGCACCTTCGGTATAATTAAAATCAGCAATAGAAAAGAAATTATCAGGTTTTTCTAATTCAACAACTAATTCATTATTCTCGTCATAAATTGCAAATACATAAGATTTTTGATTTGGAATAATATTAGCATAAATCACATCATTTTTATTAACTATTGAGCCACAATGCAATGGGTTTAGAGTAGGAGTTTGTATCTGTCTAGCTAAATTACTTAAAGTAATACTACAAGGCGTACCTTCTTGACCATAATCGCTGTTAATTTCTACTTGTACTTTTACAATATAAGTTGCTCCATAAGTAAATGAATTTTGTGAAAATCTAAACCATCTTTGTGTACTTTCATATGAAAAGATAAGACTAGTTCCTGTTGCGTCATAGACATTAAATCGATAAGACGTAGCTCCTAAAACTCCAGTTGCATATAAAACCTGTGTAGGTTCTACATCTGATATTCCACAATATGCTGATGCTAATGAAGTGGTTATAGGTCCTGCCAAAGTAATACTACAAGGCGTACCTTCTTGACCATAATCGCTGTTAATTTCTACTTGTACTTTTACAATATAAGTTGCT
>NZ_CBFHMV010000029.1:0-9343 GCF_965657075.1 Flavobacterium sp. | reverse complement strand
CGATAAGACGTAGCTCCTAAAACTCCAGTTGCATATAAAACCTGTGTAGGTTCTACATCTGATATTCCACAATATGCAGTTTGTAAATTAGTATACTCATTACATTTTACTAATAATTCAATTGTTTGTTGTGTTAAACAAGGTGTTGTGTATTCTACTTTGACTTTATTATTAATTGAAAAATTTATTGGGTGTTCAATGAAAACTTCAATAGATGGGGTTCCTAAACCGCTGGTAATAGTCATGCCTTGAGGAAGAGTCCAAATCATATTAGCTCCTAGATTTGAAGGTATACTATAAGTAGCAGTTGTTAAAGAACACAAAACAGTAGGACCAGTAATTGATCCGGTCAAAGAAATCGAATTAACAATTATTTTAATAGTCGTGCTATAAACAGAACTGCAATTGCCGTTGGATGCAATAATTCTAAACCATGTATTTTGGTATAAGTTTCCAGAATTTAAAATCATGACTGGATTTATTGCTGATAGATTATTTTGTGCAACTGATGTACCTATATTAATAAAGTTAATTCCATCTGTAGAAGATTGCCACTGAATATTGCCAATACTTCCCTCGGCTAATGTTAAATTCACACTATTTCCTTGACATATTGTATTCTCTAATAATAATGCAGTATTTGATGAAGATAACACTGAAATTTCGGTAGCTAGTGGTAATAATATATCATTTATACTCACAATGTCTGAAGTAATATCATCACAAGATGTAGAAGAAATTACTGCTTTATACTTTGTGCCCGAGACAGGAACATTTAGAGCTGTTTTTGTAATGCTTAAAGTTGTTGTAGTTGCTCCAGAATAATTTGCAGAATCACTTACTAATGTCCAAAGTGTACTACCTACTGCTTGTTCGAACCATTGTAAAGTTATATTGTTAGAAATTGTCTCTAATTGAATTGCAGCACTTGAACCTACTTCATTACAAATAAAAGTATCAACAGGTTGCGTAGCTATTGCATTATTATAAATAGTTAAATTTAAAATATATGTTATGCAATTAGAAACGAAAGTATAACTACCAGATTCCGTATATTCTAAACCGTTTGTTGGCCAATTGTAAGTGGTACATGCCGTGGCTTCCTTAATAATTGTTGAAGGTTCAATAACCGTCAATTCAAGGATGTGTTCAATACAATTTTCAGTATAGGTATAAGTCCCTGTGGTCATATAATCAGAATTAGTCACATCCCAAATATACATACCGCATGAAGTTACTTCAGTAATCTCTGTCGTTGGTTCAATAACCGTCAATTCGAGAATGTGTACTTCGCAAGTATCAAAATTTTCAATAAAATATGTGCCTGATTCCATATAATCAGAATTACTTACATCCCAAACGTACATTCCACACGAAGTTACAACTGTGGTTTGTGTTGTTGGTTGATTTACTATAACCGTTGCACTTCCACTCAAGTCTGATGCACTCGCCGTTTCATTTGCGCTAGATAAAGTAGCAATAGTGTAAGTAGTTGTTGCCGATGGTGTCACACTTACTAGTAGTGGATTATCACTTCCTGAGAAAGTTGTACCATCTGATAATGTACCAGACCATGGGCCTTGTCCTGTTAATGTTATGCTTAATGAAGTAGTTATTCCTTCACAAATCAAAGCATCTCCGCTTAACGATCCTGTTACACAAGAATTTGCTGTTATTGTTATTTGTTCAGAGGTATTAGAACAGCCATTGCCATTGGTTGACGTTACTGTATAATCACCAGGTGTTGAAACAGTAATTGTTTGAGTTGTTTCGCCAGTTGACCATAAATAAGTGTTTGTAGTTGGGTCTATAGTTGGCGTATATGTTATACTCTGGTTGTTTATAACACTTGCGCTATTAAAAGAATATTGTAATGCGTTATCTATATTATAATTTAATCCGATAGTTGCAGATAATCCGTTGTCAATGCCAAGATTATCAAAAATCACATCTTGATAAACTAAATGAATTTCACCTGAAATTAAATCTAGTTGAATTTGAAACGTAATACTTCCAGAATTTTCAATATCAACAGGATCATCAAAAAATGGTTTTTCATCAGTCCATTGCACAATATATTTATTATTAACAATATGAGTATTGATAGACGTATTTGAACCATCAGGTATTAAATCATCCCAATATGCGCATATAGATGCTGGATTTGCAATTCCGAAAAAATCATTAGGTAATTCACCGTTATCCCAGTTTTCATCATTAAAGGGTACGTCACCAAACACTAAAAACCCATTATTGAAAATGGTTGCTTTTGTATAGTGGCTGTTATTATACATAAAATTGGGTATAGAAACAACAGTACTACTTTCATCATCTATATTCGCCAAAGAAGTTCCAATTTGACTTATATCAATAAAAGGAATATTACTATTTGAAATAACATTATAAATAAAACTATTTTCAGACGTTGCAGTTAGAACTGTAGAAGCTCCGTTACATAAGTCAGTTGAATTGCTTGTAGTTATTGTTGGAATATTAGAAGTTATAGTAATCGAATCGGAAGTGGCAGTACAACCATTGTTATTGGTTACTGCTACTGAATAATCTCCTGGTTCCGTTACACTAATTAATTGGGTTGTTTCTCCAGTTGACCATAAATAAGAATTTTGTAATGAAGGTGTATAAGTTATACTTTGGTTATCAATTAAACTTATGCTATTTGATGCGTATTCCAAGGCGTTATTAGCATCGAACATAAGTCCTATTGTTGCAGACAATCCGTTGTCAATTTCAGAATTACCAAAAATTACATCTTGATAAACCATATGAATTTCACCTGAAACTAAATCTAATTGAATTTGAAACGTAACAGTGCCATCGCTTTGATAATCCCAATGCGCTTCATTAGTCCATTGAACTATAAATTTATTATTGTCAATTATTTGGGTATTAACAGATCCATTTGGTGCAGGTATTAAATCATCCCACATGGCACATATGGCAGCGAGGCTGTTTGTGTCTAAAAACGAAGATGGTAAACTTCCATTTCCATATCCCATATCACCGAGTTCATTTCCAAAAATTAAAACACCTTTGTTATAAATTGTTGCTTCAGTATAGCTAACATTATTATATGTGAAATTGGGTATTGCAATACTGATTTTATCTCCATCGCCAATGATATTTAAGAGTGTTCCTGTGCTACTTATATCAATAAAAGCAACATTGCTATTAGAATTTACTGTGTAAAAAGAATCTGTTTGTAAAGCGGCTATTAAATTCACACTTTCTCCATCACATAAAGCAGTGGAACCAAATATGTTTATTGATGCATTGTACAATATTGAAAGTATACTAATTGGATCTGATGTTGTTGAACAACCAATGCTATTTGTTAACGTAACTGTATAATCACCTGGTGTTGAAACAATAATGGTTTGAGTTGTTTCGCCAGTTGACCATAAATAAGACATTGTAATTGGGGTATATGTAATGCTTTGGTTGTCAATAACACTTTCATTGTCAAATGAAAATTGTAATGCATTAGTAACATCAAAATTTAAACCTATAGTAGCTGATTTTCCATTGTCAAAATCCGGGTTGTCAAAAATTACATCTTGATAAACTATATGAATTTCACCTGAAATTAAATCTAGTTGAATTTGAAACGTAATACTTCCAGAATTTTCAATATCAACAGAATCATCAAAAAATGGTTTTTCATCAGTCCATTGCACAATATATTTATTATTAATAATATGAGTATTGATAGACGTATTTGAACCATCAGGTATTAAATCATCCCAATATGCGCATATAGATGCTGGATTTGCAATTCCGAAAAAATCATTAGGTAATTCACCGTTATCCCAGTTTTCATCATTAAAGGGTACGTCACCAAACACTAAAAACCCATTATTGAATATGGTTACTTTGTCATAAGTTATATTATTAAAAATAAAATCAGGCATAGAAACTACATGGCTACTCTCATCTTCAATACCTGTTAAAGAGCTTCCTGTTTGGCGGATATCAATAAAAGCGACATTACTATTAGAATTTACTGAATAAGCATTTACACCACTAATGTTACTCTCTTGAAAATGAGCAGTTAAGATGGTGCTGTTGCCTTCGCATATTATATTAGGTATTGCATCATATGTTGTAATAGTTACATCATCAATCTGTAGTCCAAGACCATCATTACCACTTGCATCAGTAGAGTTAAAATTCCATTGAATTACAATAGGGTTTCCGATATAAGGTGTTATATCAATTACTGATGACAACCAGTTTCCATCTGAATTGGTATCACTAAGCGAGGCCACTTGTATAAATTGTCCGCCGTTTACACTTATTTTAAAAGAGGCATTATCGAAGCCGCTTGGTGGTGAGCCACCTTCTCCCTGATAAGCATAACGAAAACTTAATTTTGCAGATGCGACGTTATCTGAAGGAATCGAAATTGTATTAGATGTTAAATTACCGCTGTTATCTAAGCCATTGTCAAAAGAACAAGTATTATCTACTCCGTAATAAGCCGATTTTGTTAGGTTGTTTCCTGTTACGCAACTATTAGATATGTGCCATAAACCGGAAACTGACCAATCTTGGGGTAAATTTCCAGATTCAAAATCTTCAAACATAACTATGTTTTCTAATCCCGTTATATTAACTTCTGGTAATGGGCTAACTACTACTTGAGCACTTCCACTCAAATCTGATGCACTCGCCGTTACTGCTACGTTAGATAAAGTAGCAATTGTAAAAGTAGTGGTTGCTGTAGGAGACACACTAACTAATAAAGGATTATCACTTCCTGAGAAAGCTGTGCCATCTGATAATGTGCCAGACCATGGACCTTGTCCTGTAAATGCAATACTTAATTGGGTTGATTCACCTTCACATATAATATTAGACCCACTAATAACACCAGTTGGAGGTGCTAATGTTATCGTTATGCTTTCGGTATCTACGCAACCGTCTGTATTAGTAACTGTTACGGTATAGGTTCCAGCTTCTGTAAAGCTATTTGTTGCTGTATTGGGCGAAGTTCCGCCTGTCCAGCTATAGTTGTTTCCACCAGTAGCTGTTACATTAATAGTGGTATTTGTATTGGTTAGAAGCGTAGTTCCTGAATTATTGGTAATTGTTGCCTGAGGACAAGTTTTTACCATCACTCCATAATCATCTGCTCGCTTTACTAAGCCATTCCCGCAAACCGTAGGTGGACCTGCGTATTCTGAAATAACACGCATTCTTACTAATGTGTTAAGAACTGCATTTGCAGGAGGTGTAAAATTTACCGATGGGTTACCAATAGTTGCTGCAGCAATATTATTTTGCAAAACCATTTCACCTGATTCAAATGTCCCATTATTATTCCAATCAATCCATACTTGTACATATTGACCAGCATCTGTTCTTGATTTATAAGTTAAGTTTAAATCATAAGCTATACCAGAATAAAGTACCGTGTTATTGCTACACGTAAAATCTTGCATAGCATTTGCAGGGATGAATGTTGTAGTTGTATTGTTTAATGTTTTCAATCTAACATTAGTAACACCATTACCAAAATTACCATTATTATTTGTACTACTAATAGCACAAGCACTAATAGCACCAGAAGTTACCGTTATAAATTGTTGTTCTGTTAAAGTAGCTGTTCCAAAAAGATTGGTTATAGTAAGAGTAACATTATAATTACCACTAGTATTAAATACAATAGTTGGGTTTTGTAGTGTTGAAGTTATAGGTGTGTTAACACCATTGTCAAAAGTCCAAAGGAAATTAATATTTGTATATCCTGAATTGGTATAACTATTTGGATTACAATTAGATGTGTCATTAAATCTTACAGAGGTACCTATACAAGCTACCGCCGCAGTTGATGAAAAACTAACCGATGCTATTGTTGGTGGAGTTAATGCAGGGCTAGTTAAAAAGGATGCTCTAGCACCTGTAAGTGCATTTTGAGTAACCGTTCTTTGGCCTCCGGTAAATTCTGTAGGACAACCCGAATAATCCATATAATTATGCATATGGTCTTGAACTGTTCCGGAATTTCTAATAAACCCTGTATCTGGATTTATGATTTTGTTAAAATTTGGATCACAACTATTACTTGTAGTACTATTACAAGAAAAATAAATGGAAGGACTAAAAGCGGAAGTTCTGATATGACTAGGTGTATCTGCAATACCATCATCACCACATGTAGTACCATTATTGTCGCCGTTAAATGTGTGAGGTAAGTTCAATGCATGACCCATTTCGTGTGCCCAAGTCGAATTAGTCTCATCTAGATAGGAACAAATCAAAACTACAGACCCATCATAAGCAAAACCATGAGCAGATGCATAATAGGCATAACCAGCAGTAAAAGAAACACTACTAGAACAATTTGCATTGTCAATTTCATCTACCAGCCATAGATTATAATATAAGTTGGGATTCCAGATGCTGTATTCTTTTAACGAGTTAATTCCTCCATTAGGATCATAATCATTAATACCCGAAGTGCCATTTCTATTAACACCATTATTTACATATGCAGTAACACCACTCATATTTACACGGTCAATACCATTGGTGCAATTACCATTTTCATCTTGTATGGCTAGAACAAACTCAATTTTCATATCTACACCGTCTCCATCACCAAATGTGCCATTTAATTTACGCCAATAATTATTTAAAGATGCTATACCTTTTTTCACATCGTTATCTGAAATATTAGTTCCTGAACCAACTTGTTCCCCTTTGTGCATAACGTGAACTACAACAGGAACTTTATATATACCATTGCTTAATAGCCTTTGCTGAGATGTAATATTTTTAATAGCGTCCATACTTTGCAAATGTCTAGCTCTATAAACGGAATCGGTAAGCATTTTTTGGTTATGAAAAAAGTCGGTCCCACAAAATTCTTTATTTGTATTTTGAGTTAGAGTTGGACTTATTGGATTTAAGGTTTGAGCATTACTATTTATAGAGAAAACAATTAAAAATAGTAATACAATTTGCTTTAATTTATTTAGTGATGAGTTAAAAGTTTTCATTTTTTATTGTTTTTAAGGTAAAAATTATTTGTTAAATATTTAGAATTGCTCTATTAATATTGAATTACATCAATCCACATTTTGTGAATGATATTTATTTAATACAATATCAATTTTTTTATTTACAATATAAACGACAAAAACAAGACAACAACAAGACAAAAACAAGACAAAAAAATAGCCTAATTTAAATTAGGCTATTTTTTTAAATTATAGATTATAAGTGTGTTAGTTCTATTTTTTGATTGAATTATAAAATTTTTCAAAAGACAGATTGAGGTTTTGCTCTATTTTTTCAGACAATCTTTTCTTTGATTTACGAACGGCGTCTGGAGAAATGTTTAATATAAGTGCCATTTCGTTACTATTTAAATTTAATTTATACACCGTGATAAATCGTAATTCAGAGGATGAAATTTTTGGTAGTTTATTTTTAATGTTTTGAATATAATTTGGGTACGCTTTTTCAAAAAGCAATTTAAATTCGTTCCAATCCTTTTCGGTATATAAATTAGTTTCGGATGCTAATTTTGTTATAATTGTTTCATTTTCTTTTGCATTTAAAACAGAATCGTTTAAATCTTGCTTATCTTTCTTAAGGTGATTGATAGTGAATTTTTTTAATTTACTATAAGCTGATTCTAATTCTGAGGCAATGCTTTTATTTTTATCTAATAACTCTTGTTGTTGAATTTTAAGTTTTAGTTTACTTCTGTCATATATTATATAAAATGTTACAACCAAAAGTAAAGAGAAAAGAATTAAAATGATTTGAATAATACGCTGGTTGATTATTTTATTATTTATTTGACTAACTAAAAGCTCATGCTTTTCGTTTTCAAAATTCATTTCAGCTTTGTACTTTTTCATTATACTAGTTGTATTGTCTAGGCTGTCTTTATAAGTATTTGCTAATTGTAGGTGGCGTAAAGACAATTTGTCATTTCCTTTTAATTGATGATAATTAGACAATGTTTCGTTTAAACTGAATGATAGAGTGGTTGAGTTTGTTTTTTTATTAATCTCTTCAGCAATATTTATAAAGGTTTCAGCTTGAACATTGTTTTTTTGAATAATGTAAATTTTTGCTAAGGTTATTGCAGCAAAAGCTAAATTATCAATAATCTCTTCTTCTTTTAAAATTGGAATTCCTTCTGTTAAATAATATGTTGCATTATTATTATCTCCTTTTTTAAAATATACATTACCCATATTACACAAAGAAATTCCTTTCCAAGCATTTGGATTTAATGCATACTTATTATTATTTAAAATCCATTGAAATGAACTAATAGCTTTACTATAGTCATTTAATTTTAAATAACTTAATCCTATTAAATTTACAGTTAAAATGGAATTAAAATCTTTGTTTGGAAATAAATTTTCAATTTCATTGCCAAGTTTAATCGCCTTTTCATATTCCCCAAATTGATAATATGCTAAGGCAATTGCATACTGACTATAATATCGATAAGGAAATAATTCTAATGGTATATCTTTAAAGAGTTCATAAGCTTTTAGATAATGTTTAAATTGCTCTTTATAATTGTATTTTTGGTAATCCAAAGAATTTCCAATTTGAAAGTGTAATAAGGCAACTATAGCGGGATATTTTTTCTTATCAATCGTAGAAATCAAATCCTCAATGTCTTTAATCAATTGATCGAGAACTGGTCTTTTTTCAGAACCAATTGTACGAATGTATCTGTAGCGAATTTGAGATCGTTTAAAATTCAATATTGATAACTCATTATTAGACTCTTTTGCTTGCAATTCTAGTAGTGCAAGCCTTTTGCTAGCTATATTAGTCTCTTGTAATGCTATAGTGTCAATAATCTTGTCTAAAGTTACATATTGTTGAGGGAACGGTAATGTAAAAATATTACTTTGTTGTGCCAACATAACGTTATTGAAAATGAGCAATAAACACAGTATAAAACCTTTTTTTGTATTTTCCATTGGTAGATTTTCATAGTTTTCTCTAATTGTAAAGCCTATGAAATCAAGTAAATACAAATTTTTGAACTAAATGTGAAATACTAAATAAAAACATATACGTTTTAAACTAAAGAGAAATTTAGCCAAAATAAAATTAAGACGACGCTAATATACTAAATTTTCAAATTATGCCAATTAAAAGTTAATGGATATGCAAATAAAAATTACAGTTTAAGTTAAGCGACATTTTTATAAATGTTGTTTTGATTATTAAATTCTTCGATTGTTTTGTAATTCAATGCACCATGTCGTCTTTTTTTGTTGTACCAGATTTCTATGTATTCAAAGATTTCTAGTTCCATTTGTTGTTTTGTTATGAGTTT
>NZ_CBFHMV010000028.1:0-22999 GCF_965657075.1 Flavobacterium sp. | reverse complement strand
GTAACAGAATTAATTCTGTTACGATTTAACTATATTTGAATTATTAACGAGTCAACCTTTTTTAGGACAACTCATATAATCACATTTAAAGGTTCAAATGGTTCAACATCCATTTTTGATTGCTGTAATAAATTTAAAATTTTCATCATATTTGTAGGATTCATGTCGTTACCTAAAACCCTCAAAATTGCAAATCCACTTTCCTTTTTATTGGCAAAAACTATGTACTCATTAATATTATTTTCATCACCAACAAAATAAACAGAAGCACCTTCTTTACCTGAACCCACTTTTAGCAATCTTTTGTATGAAGTTGAATCTTTTAAAATAATTCTAACTTT
This sequence comes from Flavobacterium sp., assembly GCF_965657075.1. Taxonomy (GTDB): domain Bacteria; phylum Bacteroidota; class Bacteroidia; order Flavobacteriales; family Flavobacteriaceae; genus Flavobacterium. The sequence continues at coordinate 22,658 of NZ_CBFHMV010000028.1, read as the reverse complement.
TTTAATTTCATTTAAATATTTTACAGTGTTTGTGTCATTTTTTTTGAATGCCAAAACGTTAATTTTTTCAAATGATTTCAAAGCAGTTTTATCTTCTAAAGTTAAACTCAATTTTTCAGTATTAATAATTTCCGAACCTAAATCTAAACTTGTAAAATCAAAGGCATCTGAATTATCCACAAAATACTGCTGAATTGTTGGCTTATTAGTACAACTAAACAAAACAGAAGCAATAAACAACAAACTTAATAGCTTTTTCATTTATTTTTGTTTTGAAGCTTTTTCTAATTCTGCTTTTCCAGGTAAATTCATTCGATCTGTTAATGACGTCAATTCTTCTAAATTAAATTCGCCTTTTAATGATAAAATTACCGTTGGAACGTCTTTTTTATCACTTTCAATAAACATCAATAATTCTTTTACTAAAGTGCTGTTTTCAAGTGTTTTAACATTTATAGTAACATTCTTGCCATCACTATTAACACGCATTAATTCGTCTAAAGGATTGGCTTTTAAATAAGTACCAACTGCTGTTTTCATTTCTGAAGCTATAGATGACTTACTAGTTGTAAATACTTTTAAGTTATCCAATTTTTTTAATAAGTTTAGATATTGTTGCATATCCTTATCTTTAGGATCAACTTTAACTTTACTCATTAAATCAAACATTTTTTCTGTGACTATTACAGAAGTTATATCGTCATTATCTTCAAATTTGTCAAAAGTATTTTGACCAAAGCTAACTATTGGCAAAATTAAAAGTAACGTAATAAGTATGTTTTTTTTCATTATTTCTGGATTTTAAAAATTAATTTTTTTGTTTTATTGTATTCATCAATGTAGATTACATTTTCCATGCCAAAATTAATTTCTTCTGAAACTAATGACAAAGCTTTGTGAGTTTCTATAAATGCTTCTTCCGGACTTTTAAATGTTCCTAAGTTATTATTTTCCTGTTGTTTTAAAAAAAAACTCAAGCAAACTAACAAGAAAATCAATAAAAAGGCAAAAGATAAATAATAACTTTTTTTTGAATTTTTCATAGGCTAAGTTATGGCTTTTTTTAATGGATACAGGTTTTTTAAATGTATTAAAACAATAATCATAAAAATATAATAAAGTTGTTTAAAATATAGACGAATAAATCTGTTTTTTGTTACAAATTCGTATCTTTACTTTTAAAATTAAAAAAACTTGCCATGAAATTGAAATATAAATTAGTCCTAATTTCAATCTTATTTTTAGTAACTTTTCAAAATTGTTCCGATGATTATGATGATGTTTTAAATTATAGATCTGCAAAAGATTTTGTTTGGAGTGGATTGAATCAATATTATTTTTATCAAGAATCTGTTCCTGATTTATATGACACGAGATTTCCTTCATTAGCAATTTATGATGAATTTTTAGATAGCTATTCATCACCTGAAGCTCTTTTCTATGATTTAAAAAGAGAAGATAATGTGGATCGTTTTAGTGTGATTTTTAATGACTATGACGTTTTAGAGAGTTTATTAAGCGGAAGCAATAAAAACAACGGTGTTGATTATGAATTGAGAAGAAAAACCACAGGTAGCGAAGAACTTTTTGGTTTGGTTCGCTATATTTTACCTAATTCTGACGCTTCTAACAAACCTGTTTCAAGAGGTTTTATTTTTTATGCAGTAAATAATACACCCTTAACAACCTCAAATTTCAGTTCACTTTTAGCCAACGAAACCTACACTTTAAACTTTGCTGATTATGATAATGGAAACATTACACCAAATGGTCAATCGGTAACATTAACAAAAACTGAATACTCTGAAAATCCTGTATTCATCAAAAATACACATATTTTGAACGGTAAAAAAGTAGGCTATTTGCTCTATAATGGATTTTATTCCAATTATAAAAACGAGCTTAATGAGGCTTTTGCTTACTTTCAAGCTGAAAATATTACGCATTTAGTTTTGGATTTACGTTATAATTCTGGTGGTTCTGTTCAAGTAGCTACCGAATTAGCAAGCATGATTACAGGACAATTTAATAATGATATTTTTGCAAAACAACAATGGAACACCAAAATAGAAGCTCTTTATCAAAATAATCCTGAAGTGTTTATCAATCGTTTTACCAATACTTTATCTAATGGAAATGCAATAAATAGTTTAAATTTATCACAAGTGTTTGTTATTACTACAAAAGCAACAGCTTCTGCAAGTGAATTGATTTTGAACGGATTAACTCCTTACATCAACGTTAGAAAAATTGGAGGAATTACTACAGGAAAAAATGTAGGTTCTATTACTATTTATGATTCTCCAACATTTCAAAAATCGAATTTGAATCCAATTCATAAATATGCTATGCAACCTATTGTTCTTAAAATTTTAAATAAAAATAATTTTGGAGATTATAGCGGTGGAATTTTTCCAACAGTTACCGCAAGTGAAGATTTAGGAAATTTGGGAGTATTAGGTGATAGTAATGAAACTTTATTAGCTGCAGCATTAAGTTATATAAATTCTAATGGCAGATTATCATCAAGCTCAACTTCATTTGAAACTACAAATTATTTCACAGATTCAAAATCTAGTAGTAAAATAGAAAAGGGAATGTATCTAGAAAACAATCCAATTGAGATAAACAAATAACAAAAAAAGGCTTCCAAATGGAAGCCTTTTTTTAATTAAAACAGGAAATTAAAACCTAATTTAAAATTTCTTCCTCTTGCTGTATAACCAATACTTTCTTGAAAATTTTCATTTAATAGATTTGTCACAGCTGTAAAAATTTGCAATCTGTCTTTTAACAATTCATGTCGCAAATTAGAATTTAATAAAGAATAACCATCTAAAATGATACTTTCTGAATTAAAAGTTACATTGTCAAAATAAGCATCATTTCGTGAACTCACATGCTGAAACGCTACATTAAGACTGGTTTTTTTAGTAAAATCATAATTTAAATTGACATTTGCTTTGTGCTTTGGAATTAATCTATTTAAAGCTTCTTCGGTTTCGGTAAAAGTATAATTTACACTTAACGACAATTTACTGGTAGGAAAATAGCTTGCAACTGCTTCAATACCTTTTGCGTTATATGTACCATCTATATTTATATAATTGGAAATAAAAGTAACCGGATTATAGAAAAACCCAATTGAATTTGTTTCATTTCTGTAAAAACCAACTGTACTTAACTGAATTTTTTTATCCAAAAAAGAAACTTCAAAACCTGTTTCTAAAGTGATATTTTCTTCTGGAGTTAAAGCTAAATTTCCATAGGGCGAATATAATTGATATAAACTTGGCGTTATAAAAGCAGTGCTATAAGAGGATAAAACTTTTAAGTTGTCTGAAATATTATAACTTGGATTGATGTTATAAACCCATTGAGAACCATAAATCGAATGATTATTTAATCGAGTTCCTGCATTTATATTTAAACCAAAATTTGAATTATACACCAAAGTTGCATAAGGATCAATCGTATTAAATTTTGCAAAATCTTTTTCGATTAAGGTGTATTGGTCTTCTTGAAACATGTCAAAATATTGAAACTGTGTTCCTAAAACCAAATAAAACTCTTTTGAAAACAAATGTTTATTAAATGCATCCACATTAATATTTTGTGAAGCATAATTGTAAACATCAATTGTATTTGTGAACGAACTGAATAAATTAATAGTTCTTTCAATTGATGTAAAACTACTGTTCAAATTAAATTCACCAGACTTGTACTTGTACTTTGGCAAAAACCCGAACCTAAATTGTTCACTGTTAGAGTTATTAAACAAATCGTCAGAGCTAGAATTTGGTCCTCCATAAGAATTATCAAACGAAACTTTTATCTTATCATAATTCCCAAAAAAATCAAATTGTAATTTAGGGTTGATTTTTATCCCAAACTTTTGCAAAACATTTATTCTTTGAAAAGTATCTTCTTCAAAATTTACGCCTTCAGCTTCAGAAATCCCGTTAGTGTTGGTATGATTTACACTAGTCAGATAATTAAACTTTTTCAAAGTGCCATTCACAGAAAATCCTTGATTAAAATCTTGTGCCGATGTTTTGTTGGTTTCAGAAGTATTTTGCGTTCCAAAATTCATAAAAGCATTTCCAGAAATCGATTTGTCGGAAGCTTTTTTTAATGTAATATTAATAACACCAGTAGCTGCACCAGTTCCATACAAACTACTTGAAGCACCTTTCATAATTTCAATTTTAGCTACTTGATCTACTGGTAAAAGTCGTAAATCATACTCAATTCCAATTCCTGATGCATCTGTAACTGGTACTCCATCAATATAAATTACAACTTGTCTGTTTCTGCCGCCACGAATGTAATAACTTAAATTTTTACCATTAAATGATTGATTTCCATTAATCTCAACACCAGCAACCTGATTAAGAACATCTGCTAAACTTTGTCCTAATTTTTGAGATAATTCATTTGAAGAAATAACTTCAATAATCTTTCCTGATTTTTCTTTGCTTTGTGCAAATTTGGTGTCAGATACCACAATTTCATTAAGTTGGTTGATTTGTACAGAGTCTTTTTCTTGAGCTAAAGAAGCAAAAGAACACAATACCATAAAACAACCAAGACGAAAAACTTTTTTGTTCATCTTTGTTTTTTTTAGATTTTAAAAATCTGGAAGAAAAGCATAGAATTACCCATACTCAAACCTTTTTTCCCGAAAGTTTGTTACTAATGAAAAAGGCAGGTCTCCTGGCTTGCGTCTTGTTATTGGCCTTCCCATTTTAAAGTTAGAAAGTAGCAATTAAAAGTTAGAAATAATCTAAATTCTGAATTCTAAATTCTAAATTGTCAAACAGTGACATTGTAGATAATAACAAGCTTAATAGCTTACAGTTGCGGGTACAGCTCAAGAATTTGATTGTAGATTTTGAAAGTTGATTGCTTATTTTTGAAGTTAATTCATTCTAAAATCAAAAATGTTTTATCAAAATTCGTTAATCGTTCATCTTCACTCGATTCCCTTTTAATGTTGTTTTGCGTAAACAGAAACAACAACCTATTTTCGTGTGCGAAGATATTAATTTTTATAACAAATTAACTATTTCTTTTTATTCAATTTATATATCAACCAAATAAAACCAATTAAAAAGTGAAGCAGTACTACTCCACCTATGAAATATATAAAGGTGTTTGAATTTCTCATTATATTGTAAAAGTAACGAAAAATTAAAAAAGCATTTGTAGCATTAGTTACATGAAATATGTATTAAAATAAAACACTATTTTTGTCAAAAAAAACAATGCTTCACTTTAAAAAATTATCTTTTCTCTTTTTAATTTTAATCCTTTTTGGTAACTGTAGAAACCCAAAAAATAGAGCTGCATCAACTGTAAACAATAATGAGATTCAATACGCAGCAGGATTTTCGATTGTGAGTTATGATGATTTTTCGATTTTAAAAGTAAAAAACACTTATCCTGAATCTAACGAAGTGTACACTTATGTTTTACATAAAAAAAACAAAGCAATTCCAGATAGTTTAAAGCAATTTACTTCTATTCAAATTCCTGTTCAAAAAATAATTGTTTCTTCTACCACGCATATTCCTTCACTTGAAATGTTAGGGGTTGAGGATAAATTAATCGCTTTTCCTTCCACTCAATATATTTCTTCAGAAAAAACCAGAACCTTAATTGACAATGGAAAAATTAGAGAAATTGGAAGCAATCAAGAATTAAATACTGAAGTAATATTAGACTTAAATCCTGATGTAATTGTAGGTTATAATGTAGATAGTGAAAGTAAAAGTTATAAAAATTTAGAAAAAAGTGGCCAAAAAGTTATTTTTAATTCCGATTGGACTGAAAAAACTCCTTTAGGAAAAGCCGAATGGATTAAATTTTTCGGAATTTTATTCGACAAAAAAGAACAAGCCAATTCCCTTTTTGAAACTATTGAAAAAGAGTATTTAGCAACACTAAGTTTAGTACAAAAAGCAAATTCAAAACCAAGTATTTTGGCAGGTTCTATTTATCAAGACCAATGGGTTTTGCCTCAAGGCAACAGTTGGGCGGCCTTGTTTTTAAAAGAAGCCAACGGAAATTATTTATGGAAAGATACTAAAGGCACTGGCAGCTTATCCTTATCCTTTGAAAGTGTTTTAGATAAAGCTAAAGATGCCGATTTTTGGATTGGACCAGGTCAATTTACGTCATTAAAAGAAATTTTAAATGAAAATTCAAATTATTCATTTTTTAAAGCTGTAAAAAATAAAAAAGTCTATTCTTTTAGTACTAAAAAGGGAAGAACAGGTGGTGTCATTTATTATGAATTGGCTCCAAATCGCCCTGATTTGGTTTTAAAAGATTTGGTTAAAATACTACATCCAGAACTTTTAAGCGATTATGAATTTTCTTTTTTTGAACAGTTGCAATAAATTTAAGTTTCCATTTCTTTATAGTATCTTTGAACTTTTCTAACCCGAATTAATAGGAATGTTTATTCAAAAGAAACATTATTTTTTATTTCTCATTTTACTTTTTACATTAATTTTAATGTTCTTTGTAAATATTTCTTTGGGTTCAATTTCCATTCCTTTTCAAGAAATTTCAAAAGGAATTCTAAATCAAAAAATGGAAAAAGAAAGTTGGGAAATAATTCTTTACAACTTTCGGTTACCAAAAGCAATTACAGCTATTTTTGTTGGTTTTGCATTATCAATAAGTGGATTAATGATGCAAACATTATTCAGAAATCCTTTGGCTGGCCCTTATGTATTGGGTTTAAGTTCTGGAGCAAGTTTAGGAGTAGCGTTTGTGTTTTTAGGGGCTTCATTTTTACCACATTTTCTTTCTACTATTTTTCTTTCCTCTTACGGAATTGTTATTGCATCATTTTCAGGAAGTGCATTAGTTTTATTTGCGGTTTTATTGGTTTCTAAAAAACTAAAAGATACCATGTCAATCTTAATTGTAGGATTAATGTTTGGAAGTTTTACTAGTGCAATAGTATCTGTATTTTCCTATTTTAGTACTGCCGAACAATTGCAAAAATTCACTTTTTGGTCTTTAGGAAGTTTAGCCAATTTAAGTTGGAATGAGGTTTCGTTTTTAGTACTTTTAACATGTCTTGGGCTCTTCCTTAGTTTCACAGTAATAAAACCATTAGATGCTTTGTTATTAGGAGAAAAATACGCAAAAAGTTTAGGTATCAATTTTAAAAAAACGCGTTTAATTATTATCATTGCCACAAGTATTTTAGCTGGTAGTATTACGGCCTATGTTGGACCTATTGCTTTTATAGGTTTAGCCGTTCCGCACATTGCCAAACTAATTTTTCAAACCAGTAATCATTTTATTTTATTTTGGAGTACCCTTTTAGTAGGTGGAATAATTATGCTTTTTTGTGATATCATAGCTCAAATGCCAGGAAGTGATTTAACATTACCCATAAATGCTGTAACTTCAATGATTGGTGCACCAATAGTTGTTTGGCTTTTAATTAGAAAAAGAAATTTTAATTAACAAAAATGACTCACAAAACACTACATACCAAAAACTTAAGCATTGGATATAAAAATAAATCTAATGAAACAGTTGTAGCAAAATCCATTTCAATCAACTTAGAAAAAGGTAAACTTATTGCTTTAATTGGCTCTAATGGCATTGGAAAATCTACACTTTTAAAAACAATTACTAAACTGATTGCTCCTATAAATGGAACAGTTTTTCTAAATGATAAAGATTTAAATGACTATAATTCTCAAAATTTAGCCAAAGAATTAAGTGTCGTTTTAACAGAACATTTACCTCCAAGTAATTTGTCTGTTTACGAAATAATCGCTTTAGGAAGACAACCTTACACCAATTGGCTTGGAAAATTGTCAGATAAAGACAAAATAAAAATAGACGAAGCCATAAAACTGACAGCTATTGAAGCATTTCAACACAAAAAACATCATGAAATTAGTGATGGTCAAATGCAAAAAACATTAATTGCTAGAGCTTTGGCTCAAGACACATCTCTAATTATTTTAGATGAACCGACTACTCATTTAGATTTAGTGAATAAGGTTACCATTCTAAAATTACTTCAAAAATTAGCTCATCAAACTCAAAAAACCATTTTGTACTCTACTCATGATATTGATTTAGCCATACAATTAAGTGATGAAATCATTGTAATGAATTCCGAAAAAACAGTTCAAGAAGAACCTTGTAAGCTTATTGAACAAGGCGTTTTTAAAACCCTTTTTAATAATGAGCATCTTGATTTTGATGCCAACTTTGGAAAGTTTGTTGTAAAATAAAATTATAACCAATTTAAAACCAATTTTAAGTTTTGTTTGACTAAATATTTTGTAAATTCGAAAAAATAAAAGTCATGAAAAAAACAATTATACTATTTACATTATTTGTCGGAATGTTTTCTTATGCTCAATTAAAAAATGTTGATTATACAGATGATAATCAAAAACTAGAAGGCTTTGTTGCAACTCCTAAAGCTCCTCATTCCAAAAAAGCTGGAGTAATTGTTATTCATGCTTGGATGGGAATTGATGATCATTCAAAAGAAAGTGCACAAGATTTAGCAGATTTAGGATATTATGCTATGGTTGCAGATATTTATGGTGTTGGAAACAAACCAGAAAGCACTGCCGAAGCAGGAAAATTAGCAGGATATTATAAAAGCAACCCTTTAGAATACCAAAAAAGAATACAATTAGCTATAAATGAATTGGTAAAAGCAGGCGCTAATGAAGAAGAAATTGCTGTAATTGGTTATTGTTTTGGTGGAACAGGAGCTATTGAAGCTGCAAGAGGAAATTTAAAAGTAAAAGGTGTAGTGTCGTTTCATGGTGGTTTGGGTAAAGATGCTAACAGAGAAACAACTCCAATATCAGCAAAAGTTTTAGTATTGCATGGTGCAGACGATCCTTATGTTCCAACTGTAGAAGTTAGTAAATTTCAAGATGAGATGAGAACTGCTAAAGCAGATTGGCAAATGAATTATTATGCAAATGCTGTACATGCTTTTACACATAAAGATGCAGGTTCGGACAATAGTAAAGGAGCTGCATACAATCAACTCGCTGCAGAAAGAAGTTGGCAAGCTATGAAAGATTTTTTTGTAGAATTATTTTAAACGTTTACAGATTTTAGTTCAACAACTTCACCGGCTTTCAAATCATCTAAATAAATAGAGCCTATTCTAACACGAACTAGTCGTAATGTAGGAAAACCAACTGCTGCTGTCATTTTTCTAACTTGTCTAAATTTACCTTCTGTCAATGTTATAGAAACCCAGCTTGTAGGTCCATGACGTTCATCTCTAATTTTTTTAGCTCTTTGTCCAAAATCTGGAACATCGGTAACTAGAAAAGAATTGCATTTTTTTGTGGTGTATTTTTGACCATCAAAACCAATTGTTACTCCATTTTTCAACAATTCTATGGCTTCCAGAGTAATGAGTCCATCAACCTGGGCATAGTATTCTTTTTCAACTTTTTTGCTTCTGACTTGTTCGCTAATTTTTCCATCAGTAGTTAATAAAAGTAAACCTTCTGAATCTTCATCTAAGCGTCCAATTGCCATTGTTCCTTCTGCAAAATCAAATAATTCTCCTAAAAGTTTTTTCTTTCTTTTTTGTTCGTAGATAAATTGCGACAAGAATCCGTAAGGTTTATTAATTTTATAATGATGATGCATTGTTTTTAATTTGTACAAAAATACATTTTACAAATCGTAAGTTTCAATTTAATGCTTATTTTTACAAAAATGTTTAAATACAAATGTCAGCATCAATTTTACTTATCATCACTTTCATTATAGCCTTAGTTATAGGTATATTTATTGGAAAACTACTTTTTAAAGCGCAGTCTCAATCTGAAAAATCAGGTTTAGAGGAAAAAGTTAATGGCTTAAATGGTCAAATAGAACAATTAAAAAACCAATTGGTTTCCGATAAAAATCAATTTGAAAAAGCATTGTTTCAATCTAATAATGAAAAAGAAATTATTCGAACTGAAAAAGAAGTATTGGCCATTCAATTATCTAAAAAAGAAGTAGATTTTGATAATTTATTAGAACGCAATAAAGAACAAAAAGAAGAAGTGAATCAACTTCAAGAAAAATTTACCAAAGAATTTGAAAATTTAGCTAATAAAATTCTTGACGAAAAAACCAACAAATTTACGGAGCAAAATAAAGAGAATATGAAAAATATACTTTCTCCATTGCAAGATAAAATTCAGTTGTTTGAGAAAAAAGTAGAAGACACGCACAAAGAAAGTATCGATTATCATGCTGCTTTACGCCAGCAAATTGTTGGCTTACGTGAAATGAATGAACAAATGAGCAAAGAAACTATTAACCTTACCAAAGCTTTAAAAGGGGACAGTAAAATGCAAGGAAATTGGGGTGAATTGGTTTTGGAACGTGTACTAGAAAAATCAGGTTTAGAGAAAGGTAGAGAATATGAAGTGCAACAAAGTTTTACTAATGAAGAAGGAACAAGAATTCTTCCTGATGTGATCATAAACTTGCCTGACGGAAAGAAAATGGTGGTAGATTCAAAGGTTTCATTAACAGCCTATGAACGCTTTGTAAATGAAGAAAATGAAAAGGAGAAAGAACTTTTTCTAAAGGAACACACGCTTTCTATAAAAAGACACGTAGAACAACTGAGTGCTAAAAATTATCAAGACATTTATCAAATGGAAAGTCCTGATTTTGTGTTGCTTTTTATACCAATTGAACCTGCATTTGCGCTAGCTATTAATAGTGATAATTCATTGTATAATAAAGCTTTTGAAAAAAATATTGTAATTGTAACACCTACCACGCTATTGGCAACACTACGAACTATTGACAGTATGTGGACAAACCAAAAACAGCAAGAAAATGCCTTAGAAATTGCCAGACAAGCGGGTGCTTTGTATGATAAATTTGAGGGATTTGTAAACGATTTAGTTAAAATTGGCAAAAAAATGGATGAAGCCAAATCAGAATATGGCAACGCTATGAATAAGCTGGTTGAAGGAAAAGGTAATTTAGTTACAAGTGTAGAAAAATTGAAAAAAATGGGTGCAAAAGCCAAAAAGTCGTTACCAGAAAGCATCTTAAAACGTTCTGAAAATTCTGAAAATAAATCTACTAAAATTAATGAAAATCATGAATAAATTCAAAAAAATTATTATTTACAGTCTTCTTTTTATGACCCTATTTATTGCTGGATATTTTACTTTTATATATTACGTACCCTACAGTGAAGGAGTTCGTTCAGGTGAACTGATAAAAATTAGCCATAAAGGATATGTTGTAAAAACGTGGGAAGGTGAAATAAGTCAAGGAATTTCTGGAGCACAAATATTTCAATTTTCAGTTTTGGATAATAATCCTGAAGCCATTGAAAAATTAAAAGAACTTCAAGGCCAATACGTAAAAGTAGATTATGTAGAGCGCTATAAAACTTTTTTTTGGTGGGGTGATACTCGTTATTTTATTACCAATGTATATCCTGAAAAATCTCCTCATTTTAATAACTAATTATGATTGAAAGAACGAATACTGTTGAAGCATCTAAAATTACATTTACCGAATTAATGTTGCCATCACATTCCAACTTTAGTGGAAAAATTCATGGCGGCTATTTATTACAACTGATGGATCAAATTGCTTTTGCGAGTGCTTCAAAATACTCTGGATTATATTGTGTTACAGCCTCTGTAGATACTGTAGATTTTTTAAATCCAGTTGAAATTGGCGAATTACTTACTTTGAAAGCTTCTGTAAATTATGTAGGAAATAGTTCTATGGTGATTGGCATAAGAGTAGTTTCAGAAAACATTCAGACTGGAAAAATTAAGCATTGTAATTCGAGTTATTTTACAATGGTTGCCAAAGATGAAAACGGAAATAACACAAAAGTTCCTAGTTTAATATTATCTAAGTCGGAAGAAGTGAGACGTTTTTACGATTGTATCATTAGAATTGACCACAAAAAGAAAAACAAAATTATGGAAGAAAAATTTGATCATACCTCTGAAAAAGCAATTGAAAATTTATCCAATTATAATGTCATAATCAATTTATAAAAAAAGGAACTAAAAATTTAGTTCCTATTATATTTATATTGTGTTGAGAATTATTCGACAACCACTTTTTTCCAAACTTTTTCAGTTTCATTTGAAAGCTCTAACAAATAAATTCCTGATGACAATCCATCAACAGATACTTCATTTATTTCTGCATCTTTAATTTCAATATTTTTTACAAAACTTCCTGTTAAAGTATAAACCGCTACATTAGTTAATGATGTAGTTGTTGCAATTGTAAAAGCCCCATTAGATGGATTTGGAAAAATAGATGATTTTTCAAGTGTAAATTCATCATTTGCTAAAGTTCTAGAAATTGTTGTTGCACCTCTATTACTATGGTTCGAAATTGTTGATGAAGAACCTAAAGCAAAAATCACAGGAATACTAGTTGCTGTATTAGTAAAGGTAAAATCTCCTGATGAAACTAAAGCTCTTGTAGCTATAACAGTTCTAGTGGTTCCTGATACATTATCAGAAGTTACTGTCCAACTTTGAGCTGCATCTGGAGAAGGAGCACTGTAACCACCACTTGGTGTGTAATCTCTATTTGCAGTAGCATTCCAAATAAACATATCAGTCGCTGAACTCATTTGTGAACCTCCAAAACCAATGGCTAGCCATCTATTGCTTGGTCCAGTTAATGTTAAAGTAACCTGTGTTGCTGATGTTTCAATTTTTGCAGTCATTCCAGTACTACCCAATGTAGTAGTGGTTGATGCTGTTTGTGCATTCACTCCCAATGAAATAGCGGCTAATGCAAATGTTAATAGTAATCTTCTTTTCATAGTTTATTGGTTTTTATTTATTTCTTATTTAAGCAATTCAATTATTTCATTATTTCCAGAAAAAACAGCAAACTCAAAAGCTGATTTTCCTTCTTTATTTAAAATTGTTTTATCAGCTTTATGTTCTAAAAGTAAAGAAACAATATCCTTGTTTCCAAACTGTGAAGCCAACATTAAAGCCGTTTGACCATTTTCGTCTACTTTATCAGGATTAGCTCCTTTTATTAGTAAACTTTCAACAATTTCAGTATTCGATTTATAAGTAGCTGCCATTAAAGCAGAACCTAAAGAACAAGTATAATCTATATCATCAATAACCTCTATTAAATACTTAGCAACATCATTATTTGATCTGTAGGTAGCTAAAATTAGTGTCGAATAACCATTTTCATTCACTTCGTTTACTGCTTTTGGGTTTTCCTCAAAGAGGATTTTAATTTCATCAAGTGATCCTGTTCTTGCAATATCAAAAACACTTTTCTGTGAAAAAGCAGCAAAGCTCAAAAATAGTAAAATAAAAGCAGTTTTAAACCTCATAATCAGTTGTTTAAAAAACTCGTACTAAATTGAATCCAAAAGCAATTTGTCCATCATTCCACTTTCCACTTGTACTTCCTAAATAGCCCACTTCATGCATGGCTTGTGAATTGGTAAAATGCATTTGAAAAACGTGACCGCCAGTTTCTAAATCGAATCCAATAGATAATGGATTTGTTAAGTTAGAATTATCAGCTCTGTTTAAATGAGCAACATAATCTACATTAAAAGACCAACGCGATGTTAATTTATATCTTCCACCAAAACCCATTGCGTACTGACTGTTTTCTTGCTCATTATTAGGTACATAATTTTCATGAAAATAAGTTGGTGCTAATTCCAAACTCAATTTGTCATTAAATTTTCTTGAAACTAACAGTTGATTTACATAACCAATTCTATCTGAAAATTCCAATAATGGCAATAAATCTTTATCTAAAGCTGTATTTATTGCAACACTTGAAAACCCAACAATTTCAAAAGGAAAACCGTCTTTTTTTTGACTGGCTAGTTTGTATTTAGCAGCAAAATCATACGATTTATTGAAACCACTTCTAGAGGCATGAACTGTTAACCATTCATTTAATCCATAGATAAATTGCAATCTTGTATTAGCATTATCTAATCCAAAAAAATCATCAAAACCATTTTTTAAATAATCAAATCTGTGCGAAACGACAAAATACAAATCTCCTTTAGCAGCTAATTTTGTTGATTCTAAATTTACAATTTTTAAAGATTTAAAACTTGACTGAATTGACTTATCCTCTTCTCCATTGTCAATTTCATTTAATAAATCGTCTTGTGCAAATAGTGATGCCGAACATAATAATAGAAAAATTAATTTTTTCATTTTTTTATTTAATTATAGTTATTTGATCCATTTTTACTTCTTCCAGAAGTTCATCATATCCCAGAAATCTTCCTTTAAACTCAATAGAATCATTTACGTTGATTCCAGAAAATTGGTTTGACAATAAGCCAAATAATTTTTCGTCAACTGTAATTGAATTTTCTTCTTGATTGTATGAAGTTAGAACCCCTTTAATTTGAATGGTTTTGTCCAAATAGTTTTGGTTTGCTAAAGTTTCATCTTCAGAAAAATCACTTATAAGTTTTGAAGTAGTTAAACTAAACGATGCCTTTTCTTCTTCTATATTTCTATGAGATTGATACAGATATTTGTAACCCACAATCAATACAACTACGATTATTGCTAGAGCAAATGCAATTTTTTTTTTCATTTTTTTTCTTTTTCTTCCAAAACTATAAAAAAATTTCTAATTTTATAGAAAAAATTTATGAAAACTATGAAAACATTAAAATTTACAACTTTGGTTGTACTACTTGTAATTGGAAGCTACTCGTGTACTAACAATTCAGAAGACGATTTAATCATTCCTAACAATGATGTTGTTCTTGCTAGGTACACAGAAAACATTAAACCCATAATAGATAATAACTGTGTAAGTTGCCACGGAACAACCAATCCAAACGCGGGATTATCTTTAACTAATTACAGTCAAGTTAGACAAGCTGTACTAAACAATGGATTAATTAATAGAATTTCCAGAACTTCAGGTGATCCACAATTAATGCCAACTACTGGTAGAATGCCTCAGCAAACTATAGATTTAGTAAGCCAATGGCAAACTGATGGATTATTGGAATAGTTATTGCTTGAGTCCTAATCTATGAACTCATTAATCTTAAAAAAAAATGAAAATGAAAAAATACACTGCGTTTTTAGTACTGATCTTGTTAAGTTTTAGTACTGTTGAAGAAAAAAAAATCACCAAAAAGGGAACTATAACTTTTGAAGCTTCTGTACCTTCCTTTGAAGAAGTTAAAGCAAAAAACGAAGCGGTTACCTGCATCATCAATACCACCAATGGTGAAATTGCAACATTAGCACTTATGAAAGGCTTTAGATTTAAAATTGCACTAATGGAAGAACATTTTAATGAAAACTATGTTGAAAGTAATAAATATCCTAAAGCAACTTTTAAAGGGAAAATTGAAAATTTTGATTACAGCAAATTAACAGCAACTGCAAAAGAGTATACTGTTAAAGGTAAATTAGAAATGCACGGAAAATCGAAAGAAATTTCCATCAAATCAAAAATAAAAAAGACAGGAGAGAACATAAGTATGGTTTCTGATTTTATCCTAAATACCGATGATTTCGATATTGAAATTCCGAGTGTAGTAAGTAAAAAACTAACTAAAGATGTTAAAGTAAACTTTAATTTTGATTTAAATTAATTGCGATTTATTTTTAGCATTTGGATAATTTTATACTAATTGGCAAAAAATATGAAGCAAATAATATAACATTACTTATAGTTTATTTAACTGTTAAAATAAATTATTTTATGTTTTTTTTAATCAAACAAACACACTACAATGAATAATAAATTTGGTTTTTTTATTTAAAAAAAATATATTTGTTTGATTAAAAGATATTTAAATCGTGAAAAAGAAATACATTTTTTTATTAATTCCACTTATTTTTGTACTAATCTATTTAATATCTTGTTCTAAAGAGGAAGGTTATGTTTCAATACCTGAAACTACAGTTTCTGTAAATTTAGAACTTGTTCCTTATGCAAAATTATCTGACTATCATTTTTTTAAAGACGATTTAAAAAATCATATCCCTGCAATTGGTGTTTTGCCTTATGAACCTGCTTCTTCTTTATTTTCTGACTATGCCCATAAAATGCGTTTTGTATGGCTTCCTAAAAACACTCAAGCTACTTATAACGGTGATGATAATGTTTTTGAATTTCCTGTAGGAAGTGTGCTAATAAAAACATTTTATTATGACAATGTTCAGCCAAATAATACCAGAAAGATAATTGAAACTCGTTTATTAATTAGAAAGACTGACGGATGGAATGCCTATGATTATATTTGGAATGATGAACAATCCGAAGCTAATTTAGATACCGTGGAACAGGGAGTGTTTGTTCCAATCGAATGGAAAGAAAATGGAATAACAAAAACAACAACTTATAAAATACCATCTCAAACGGAATGTATTACTTGTCATAAAATAAACCCAAACCAAACAACTGGTGGGGAAATGACTATTCCTATAGGACCTAAACCACAGAATCTAAATACCAATTACAATTACGATACAGGAATTCAAAACCAAATTGAAAAATGGAAAAGTGTTGGTTATTTAGGGAATGATGTAACAACAAATATTTATTCCACTGTGAATTGGTTAGACACAAGCAAAACTTTAGAACAAAGAGCTAAATCTTACATAGATATTAATTGTGCACATTGTCATAGAACAGGAGGACATTGCGACTATGTTAACATGAGATTAAATTACAGCAATACAAATCTAAATACTTATGGAGTTTGTATGGTTCCGTTATTTTATGTTGAAAATGGCCCATTTGTAATTAATGGAAGTAATGCTAGTCATTCTGAAATGATTAAAAGAATAGAAACAGACCAAGAAGATTTAATGATGCCCATTATAGGTCGAACATTAATTCATACTGAAGGAGTACAATTAATAACCGACTGGATTAATTCGTTACCTGACAATTGTCATTAAAATTAAAACAATGAAAAAAATTACCTTATTATTATTGTTAATCAGTACAATACAAAATACAATTGCTCAAGACACTTGTGAAACAGCCTTGAGTATAGGACCAGGAACTTATACGGTTTTAGCAGTTGATGGAACACAAATACCAACACCTGATTGTATTAATGGCGGAAATCCAACAGCTGGAGAATGGTATAAATACATTCCAACTCAAAATTACACAGTTACTGTAACTACCGATCTTGCTATAAATATTTGTAAAGACACTAGGTTACATATTTATTCTGGATTATGTGGAAATCTAACTTGTATTGCAGGCGATGATGATTCTGGAATAATACAATGCAATAGCGGGAATACAAATTCTTATTTATCTACAATAACATTTAATGCTACTGCTGGATCAACATATTATATTGCTTTTGACAATAGATGGAGTTCTTTAGGATTTGATTTTTTATTATCTGAAACACCTTTTGTTGCTCCTCCTATTAGTTTTACTAACACTACCATTTCCTCAAGCTCCACAATTTGTTGTGTTGCAGATATGAACGGAGATTATCTTGACGACATTGTTACAGTTGGCACAAATGCAATGACAATTTTAACTCAGCAAACAACGGGTGGATTTATTTCAACAACTTTTGCACTTCCAAATTTATCAGCAAATCCTAGTTGGAGCATTACCGCTGGTGATTACGACAAAAATGGATTTAATGATTTAGTATTTGGAAGTGGCAGTAGATTAACAGTAATAAAAGCAAATTCAAACGGGACTTTATACACTGAAGTATCTTATCCTCAAAATATTTTTACTCAAAGAACCAACTTCATTGACATTAATAATGATGGGCATTTAGATTTATGGGCTTGTCATGATGTAGCTCAAAGTCACGCATATAGAAATGACGGATTAGGAAACTTAAATTTTGATATTTCCTTAATGCCAACTTTAGCAGTTGGTGGAAATTATCAGTCCATGTGGACAGATTATGACAATGATGGCGATATGGATATGTATCTAGCTAAATGTCGAGGTGGAGCACCAGTAGGAGATCCTCAAAGAATAAATTTATTGTATAAAAACAACGGTAATGGAACTTTTACAGAATCAGGAGCTCTGGCAGGGGTGAATGACGGTTCCCAATCATGGTCTACAGCAATTGAAGATTTTGATAATGATGGTGATATGGATTTTATTTTATCTAATATATCGGATACTAATAAATTTTACAGAAACAATAACGATGGCACCTTTACCGATATTTATGCAACTACAGGAATAGACCCTCAAATAGGTTCTTGGGAAATACAAACAGCAGATTTTAATAATGATGGATGGGTAGATTTTATATGGCAAAATGGAAAAGAAATTTACTTAAATAATGGGGATTTAACTTTTACAGGTTATGATTTATCTTTTAGTGAAGGTGGAATTGGCGATTTAAATAATGACGGCTTTTTGGATATTCAATTTGCAAACAAAGTGTACTTTAATGTTCCTAACAACAATAACTGGATAAAAGTAAATTTAGAAGGAGTAACTAGCAATAAAAATGGAATTGGTGCTAGAGTAGAAATTTATGGCAATTGGGGAAAACAAATAAGAGAAATAAGAAGCGGTCATGGTTTTAGTCATCAAAGCACACTAAATGCTCATTTTGGTATAGGAAATGAAACTTTAATTAACCAATTAATTATTCGTTGGCCATCAGGTATTGTAGATGTTATTAATAATCCTTCAAGCAATATGTCTATTACAATTACAGAAGGATCAAGCCCTTTAAATATTTTAAATAACGAACTTAACAATATTATATTATATCCAAACCCTACAGAAAATTATATAACAATTTCAAACTTCCCAATAGATGAAATTAATAAAATTGAAATTTATTCCATCCATGGTAAATTAATTAAATCTATTTCTTCTATTGAAGACACTATTTCAGTAGAAAATTTAAATCCAGGTTTATATTTGTTAACTATTGATACTATAGATGGGAAAAAATATTCTGAAAAATTTATAAAAAAATAAATATTATTAACCTGTTGGTCGGGTGTAATTATTATTTTACTGCCATTTATTGCAATCTGTCAAATTAAGGCTTTCGAAATGCTTTTATTTAGTTCTTCGACAAGCTTAGAAACACAATTATTTTTTTTAATTGGCACAATTTAAAATTGAAATTTTCAAATTAATATAATTTAGTGAATTGCATCGAACGGATTGCTATTACATTGAAATTTTATCTTGTTAATACTTTTATTTAAAAGGATAAAATGCTTAATTTCGTAAAAAAAACGCCATGTTAATACTAATTGCTGCTGCTGCAGAAAACAACGCTTTAGGTAAAGATAATGACTTGGTTTGGCATTTACCAGACGATTTTAAACGGTTTAAATCCTTAACATCCAATCATTATATAATTATGGGTAGAAAGACTTTTGAAAGTTTTCCAAAACCATTACCTAACAGAACACATGTAATTATTACCAAGCAAACAAACTATAAAGTACCAGAAGGATGCATTGTGGTAAACACGTTAAATGATGCCATTGCAACTGCTCCAGAAAATGAAGATGTTTTTATAATTGGTGGTGGACAAATTTACAAACAATCAATTAATATAGCAGACAAAATAGAGCTTACAAGAGTTCATACATCTGTTGAAGCTGACACGTTTTTTCCTGAAATTGATGAAAAAATTTGGGAAGTGGTTCAATCCGAATTTCATGCGAAAGACGAAAAGCATGCCTATGATTTTACTTTTTTAACTTATGTTAAGAGATGATAAATCGAATAATCTATTTATAAATTGTATTTTTGCATTCCAATAAAAAAACAATGGCAGAAAATATAAAACCATACAAAGATTCTGAATTAGGTAAAAAAGAACAAGTGGCTCAAATGTTTGACACTATTTCAGGAAATTATGACGGATTAAATCGTGTAATTTCTTTTGGAATTGATGTGAAATGGCGTAAAAAAGTTTTAAAATTAGTATCTGACAAAAACCCAAAAACAGTTTTAGATATTGCTACTGGTACTGGAGATTTGGCCATTTTAATGACCAATACTACCGCTGAAGAAATCATAGGTTTAGATATTTCTGCAGGAATGCTTGAAGTTGGAAAACAAAAAATTGCCGAAAAAAAATTAGATGCTAAAATACAAATGGTTTTAGGTGATAGTGAAAATATTCCTTATCCTGATCATTATTTTGATGCCATTACTGTAGCTTTTGGAGTAAGAAATTTTGAAACTTTAGAAAAAGGTTTGTCGGAAATTCATAGAGTATTGAAACCTAACGGTATTTTTGTGATTTTAGAAACTTCTGTTCCAACTAAATTTCCATTTAAACAAGGATATGCCATTCATTCAAAATATATTTTACCTTTGGTTGGGAAATTATTTTCA
The DNA here is from genome assembly GCF_965657075.1 of Flavobacterium sp. GTDB lineage: Bacteria > Bacteroidota > Bacteroidia > Flavobacteriales > Flavobacteriaceae > Flavobacterium. The sequence continues at coordinate 2,273 of NZ_CBFHMV010000028.1, read as the reverse complement.
AAAGACCAAACCGCTTACAAATATTTGTCTGAATCTGCCAATAATTTTCCTTTTGGTGAAGCCTTAAACAATATTTTAAGAAAAATTGGGTTTATAGATGTAAAGCATTTGCCTCAAACATTTGGTGTTGCAACTATTTATCATGCTTCAAAGCAGTAAATTATTGATATGAAGAAATTTTTTGTTTTATTTTTTGCTCTATTTTGTTTCACTAGCCAAGCACAATTTGGAAAAGATCCCATCATTAATTTGGAAAATTTTCAGAAGAAAAGAGTACATTTTGGCTTTTTTCTTGGTTTCAATTTTTATGATTTTAAGTTTGACTATAAAACCGTTACGAACGATTTAATTGTTACAAATACAACAGGTTTTAATGTAGGAATTATTGGCAATTTAAGGTTGCACGAACATATAGATTTGCGTTTTGAACCAGGTTTATATTACACAGAAAGAAACTTAACTTATCCTGACATTGCTGATTTATCGGATCGATTTAGAGAAGTTAAATCAACTTACATCAATTTTCCATTATTGGTAAAATTCTCCTCTAAACGATTTGGAAATGTAAAACCTTATTTAATTGGTGGTGTTTCTAGATCATTGAATCTTAGTGGGTTTGAAAATTCTCCAGACGATAATTTAAATGGCGTTTTTAGAACTACAAAATGGACTACCAATTATGAAATGGGATTTGGTATTGATTTGTTTTTAGAATATTTTATATTTTCACCTTCAGTGAGAGGCGTTTTTAGTATTAATGACGAATTGGTTAGAGATGTTGACCCAAACAGTCAATGGACGAGTAATATTGATAACATGAGAACAAGAGGTGTTTTCTTAAACTTTGCTTTTCATTAATTATTTCTGCAAAATTCGCTCAAAACTATGGCAGTTGCAGTAGCCACATTTAAACTTTCTGTTTCTTGTAGTGTTCCAAATCTTGGAATAGTTATTTTTTGAGTAATTAATTCTTGAATAGTTGCACTAATTCCATTAGATTCATTACCCAAAACTACAACAGCATTACGATTTAATTTTTCAGAATAAATATTTTCACCTTCTAACAAAGTACCATAAACTGGAAGGTTACAAGTTTTTAAATAATCGTTCAAATTTAAATAAACTACATTAACTCTTGCCAAAGAACCCATTGTTGATTGCACTACTTTCGGATTATAAACATCCACAGTTTCATTGGAACAAACTATTTGTAAAACTCCAAACCAATCGGCTAAGCGAATAATTGTTCCCATATTTCCTGGATCACGAATATCATCTAAAGCAATGGTTAATCCGTTATCAGTTTTTAATTTATTTTCGTTCGGAATTTTAAAAATAGCTAAACTTTCGTTGGGTGTTACTAATGCACTAATTTTTTTTAAATCTGCTTCAAAAATAGTGTTTATTTGACTTTTTGGCACATTTGGGAATGATTCTTGAGTTGTGAATAATTCAATCAATTCAAAATTTGAATTCAGTAATTCTTGAATCACTTTTTTACCTTCTGCAAAAAATTGTTGGTGTATTTTTCGATACTTTTTTTGTTGAAGACTATTTATTATTTTGATTTGATTTTTACTAATCATAAAAAACTGTATTTTTGATGCAATTATATGAAGAATCTCTTGAAATTTAGTTTACCAAAAATAGTATTATTAATTGTATTAGGCACAATTATTTATTCATGTTCTCCTGTAAAAAGAGTTCCTGACAACAAGTTATTGTTGGTAAAAAACGATATTTTGGTTGATAATGAAAAAGTTACTGACGAAAATATTCAAAATTTACTTTATCAAAAACCCAATTCGAGAGTAGGTAAAATTCCAATTAGATTGTATTTATATCATTTAAGTAAAAGAAATGCCGATTCTTCTTACACCGCTTGGTTGCACAAAAAACCCAAAAGAGAAGAAAATTTAATCCAATTATTATCCAAAAAACAAGTAGATCGTTTAGGAGAATCATTTTTAGTTTCTGGATACAGTAATTTTTTTAAAAGAATTGGAGAATCACCTGTTATTATTGATACGGCAAAAATATCAAAATCAAAAATTCGACTAAATTCTTATTACAAAAGTATTGGTTTTTTGGATAGCGAAGTCTCTCATAAATTAGATACTACAGGAAAAAAACTCGGCAAAGTCACTTATTCAGTAGAAAAAAATCAACCTTATGTTATTGATTCTTTAAAATCAATCATTTACACAAAATCGATTGATAGCATGTATCAAAACATAAAAAAAGGCTCTTTATTACAAAATAACGATCAATAT
>NZ_CBFHMV010000027.1:0-24233 GCF_965657075.1 Flavobacterium sp. | reverse complement strand
GTAACAGAATTAATTCTGTTACGATTTAACTATATTTGAATTATTAACGAGTCAACCTTTTTTAGGACAACTCATAGATTATATCAAACTACTTTTTATAAAAAGGCATTTTAACCACCTTAGCTTTAATATCTTTATTTCTAATTCTAATATAAATTTCAGAATCTGGAGTTGAGAACGGTACAGTTACATAACCCATTCCAATAGCAATCCCTAATGAAGGTGCTTGTGTACCAGAAGTTACGATGCCAATTGCATTTCCATCAGCATCTACAATTTCGTAATCGTGACGAGGAATTCCTCTATCAACCATTTCAAAACCAACTAATTTACGAGAAACACCAGCTTCTTTTTGAGCTTTTAAGTTTTCTGAATTTGTGAATTCTTTAGTAAATTTCGTAATCCAACCCAAACCAGCTTCTAAAGGAGAAGTTGTATCATTAATATCATTTCCATACAAACAGAATCCCATTTCTAAACGTAATGTATCTCTTGCAGCTAAACCAATAGGCTTAATTCCAAACGATGCACCAGCTTCAAAAACTTTAGTCCAAATTTGTTCTACTTCACTGTTCTTACAATAAATTTCAAATCCACTTGAACCAGTATAACCAGTTGCAGAAATGATTACATGTTCAATTCCAGCAAAATCAGCTACTTCAAAATGATAATATTTAATTTGAGATAAATCAATCGAAGTCAAAGATTGCATTGCTTCAACAGCTTTTGGCCCTTGAATAGCTAACAAAGAATAATCTTCAGACAAATCTTTCATATCAACCCCTAAATCATTGTGAGACGAAATCCAATTCCAATCTTTCTCAATGTTTGAAGCATTTACAACCAATAAATATTGTTCTTCTTTTATCTTATAAATGATTAAATCATCTACAATTCCACCTTCACTATTTGGTAAACATGAATATTGTGCTTTTCCAACTTCAAGCGTAGAAGCATCATTAGAAGACACTTTCTGAATCAAAGCCAATGCATTTTCACCACTCAACAAAAACTCACCCATATGCGAAACATCAAAAACACCAACAGCCGTTCTAACGGTTTCATGTTCTGCATTAACTCCTTCATATTGCACAGGCATGTTGTAACCTGCAAACGGAACCATTTTTGCACCAAGACTTTCGTGAATGTGCGATAAAGCTGTATTTTTCATATATAGATTTTATTGTTTTTAGCTGAAATATGCAATGTCATGAGGAAAATTTTTATTATCAATTGTGTTTTCTTTATCATGACTATTTCATCTTTTTAGTGTATGTTTAATAATCAACTGCGAATTTATTGAAAAATTATGAATTTGAAGCTATTTCCTGCTATCCATTGCAATCTTTTCTTTTTTAAAGAAAAAAAGAAAAGGATTTCCATTCCTATCAGGGCTAGGGTATTTCGTTTTTTATAACAAATTCATAAAATATCAACCATAAAGAAATTAAGAAAATTAAGTAAAACTTAATGAAACTAAATATCTTAATGGTTCAAAAAAATTAATGATTCAAAAAACTTTTAAAGTCTTCATAAGTTGAAATTTTAATACTTACTTTTTCTTTATTTAAAACACTTTCAATTTGTTTAGGAATTGGAAGTTTAATGTTTAAAAGTGGTTCAACTTCATCCAAAAACTTAATAGGATGAGCCGTTTCCAATAAAAAACCAACACTTTCTGGTCTGTTTTGCATTTCTTTTTTTAAACCTAAATAACCAACAGCACCATGAGGTTCAGCTACATATCCAAAAGAATTATAAATAGTTTTTATAGCTTTTTTAGTTTCTTCATCAGTAAAAGAATAAGACGAAAAATCCTTTTCAAATTCACTCAAATCATTCCCATACATTTCCTGAATACGAACAAAATTACTCGGATTTCCAACATCCATGGCATTTGAAATTGTTGCTACAGAAGATTTTGGATTATAAATTCCCTCTTTCAAAAATCTTGGAACTGTATCATTAGCATTTGTAGAAGCCACAAAATGGGAGAGAGGCAAACCTAATTTTTTAGCCAAAATTCCAGCACAAATATTCCCGAAATTACCACTTGGACAAGATACTAGTAAAGGTTTGTTGTATTTTTTCAATTCCTTATAAGCAAAGAAAAAGTAAAACATTTGAGGCAACCAACGAGCAATATTTATAGAATTTGCTGATGTAAGATTAAAAGCTTTCAAATCTTCATCTAAAAACGCTTTCTTAACCATATCTTGACAATCATCAAAAACACCATCTACTTCCAAAGCTGTAATGTTTTGACCTAAAGTTGTCAATTGCTTTTCCTGAATGTTACTAACTTTCCCAGAAGGATAAAGAATTAAGACTTTCACACCTTTTACACCTAAAAAGCCACTAGCAACAGCACCACCAGTATCACCAGAAGTAGCAACTAAAACCGTATTTTGTTGATTTTTATCACGATTAAAATAAGCCAAACACCTCGACATAAATCGTGCTCCAACATCTTTAAAAGCCATTGTTGGACCATGAAATAATTCTAATGAATAAATATTTTCTTCAATTTTCACTAAAGGAAAATCAAAAGATAAAGTTTCATCAACAATGCGTTTTAATTCAGTTTCTGGAATTTCATCACCAACAAATTGTTGAATCACTTGAAAAGCAATTTCCTTATTAGAGAGATTTTCTATATTTTCAAAAAATTCATCACTTAATTTAGACAAACTTTCTGGAAAATATAATCCTTTATCTGGAGCTAATCCATTTATGACTGCTTCTTCAAAAGAAACTTGGTGATTTTTATTGTTTAGACTGTAGTATTTCATAACTCGTAATTTATTTTCTAACCACATAGGAATCATAGATTTAGTTTGTGTAAAAGACGCTATGCTCTACATAGTTTTCTATGATATCTATGTGGTTTAATTTTATTCAAAAGGTAATTTTTTAAAGAACTCATTTACGAAAGTTTTTTGGCCATCATTAAAAATAGTATTGCAATTAAAATTAATAAGAATTCCTTTTGGAGCTTTTGTTAATTGCATGTAATTTAGTATTTGTGCTTCATGAATTGGATGAAATTCTTGAACAGCTTTAATTCTACTATAATTGTATTTTCAACTAATAAATCACATCTGAAATCAGATTCTAAAACTTTTCCTTTATAAATGACAGGAATTTTAAATTCTGATTCATATTTAATTCCTCTTAAATTCATTTCTTCCCTTAGGCATTGATGATAAACACTCTCTAATAAACCTTTACCCATTATTTTATGGACTTCAATTGCTGCTCCAATAATTTTGTAGCTTAATTCATTTATTGTTTTTTGTGTCATATTCTAATTAATTGAGTCATAAATTTGTTTTTAACCACATAGTAATCATAGATTTGTTTGCGTGTAAAAGTTGCTTTACGATAAATAGTAAAAATAGTTTTAATCTTTATTTATGTTAAATCATAAAATGATTCTATGTATTACTTTTTTTCTATGAATCCTATGTGGTTTAATTTTTGTTTTTTGTTTTTAACCACATAGAAACATAGTTTTGTTATTGTATAAAAGTCGCTTTGCTATACATAGTATTCATCTTTATTTATGTGTAATCATAAAATTACTCCATGTTTTTTTTTCTATGCAACCTATGTGGTTTTTTTTGTTTTTAACCACATAGAAATCATAGATTTGTTTGTGTATAAAAGGCGCTTTGCTATATAGTATTTATAGTTTTTTATCTTTTTTAAGTGAAATCATAGGATGATTCTAGGTATTACTTTTTTTCTATGAAACCTATGTGGTTTAAATTTTCATAGTTCCAACTGAATTTACTTTAGAAACATGAATATCAAACTCAATTCCAGTTGACGAATAACTTTCTTTCATTGCTTTTGCTACTTTTTCAGCACTTTCTTTTCCTTTGCAAAGAGCAAAAATAGATGGTCCAGCACCAGAAATTCCAGCACCTAAAGCTCCATTTTGTAAAGCAGCATTCTTAACTTCATCAAAATTGGGAATCAAATGTTTTCTAAAAGGTTCGACTAAAACATCTTGTAGGGAACGACCAATTAAATCATAATCATTAGTGTATAAACCAGCAATAAATCCACCCAAATTTCCGGTTTGAGTAATTGCTAACTTCAATGGAATCATTGGTTGAATTACTGCTCTAGAATCTGATGTTTTGACTTCAATATGAGGATGTAAAACTACAGCATACAGTTCACTTGGACTTGCAATTTGGATTATATCTAAAGGTTCGTATCCACGAATTAAAGTAAATCCACCCAATAGGCAAGGAGCAACGTTATCAGCATGTTCTGAACCACTTGCAATGGCTTCACCTTTCATAGCAAAATTTACCAATTCTACTTTTGAAAATGGTTTTCCAAGTAATTTATTGATTCCATAAACAGCACCTGCAGCACTTGCAGAGGAACTACCAATTCCACTTCCTGCTTTTATATTTTTATAGATTTCTATTTCAAATCCGAAGTCTAAATCTAAGTTTTCAATTATAGCTAAAGCAGCAACTCCAGCCACGTTTTTCTCGGTTTCCATTGGTAAATCTGCTCCAACTATTTTTGTGATTTTAATTCCTTTATTTGGAGATTTTCTAACAATCATTTCATCGCCAATCGTTTCTAGACATAAACCTAAAATGTCAAATCCACAATTAAGATTGGCTATGGTAGCTGGGCAAAATATTTTTATTTCATTCATTTGTTTTCTTTTTTTGCTACAAAGTCTCAAAGGCACAAAGTTTTTTGATTGTATTTTCGCGGCTTTGAGTCTTCGTGGCTATTTTAAATATTTCCAATTCTAACCACATCTGCAAATATACCAGAAGCTGTAACGGCTGCACCGGCACCAGCTCCTTTTATTAATAAAGGTTGATCAACATATCTGTCTGTGTAAAATTGTACAATATTATCTTTTCCTTCTAAGTTGTAAAATGGACTTTCTTGTGGAATAAATTCTAATCCAACACTTGCTTTTCCATTTTCGAAAGTCGCTACGAATTTTAAACGGCTATTTTTTGCATTTGCTTCTTTCAATAAATTATCAAAATGAGAAGCATTTTTGATTAATGATGCAAAAAATGATGCATTATCAGTTGTATTCATACATTCAGCAGGAAGAAACGATTTGTTTTCAATATCTTCAATTTCCATTTGGTAACCACTTTCTCTAATTAGAATTAAAATCTTTCTTGCTACATCAATTCCACTTAAATCTATTTTTGGATCAGGTTCTGTGAAACCTTGAACTCCAGCTTCTTTTACCACATCATGAAAACTATAAGTTTCGCTAAAGTTATTAAAAATAAAGTTCAAACTTCCTGATAAAACCGCTTGAATTTTATTCACTTTATCACCAGAAGCAATCAAATGTTTTAAGGTGTCAATTATTGGCAAGCCTGCACCAACATTCGTTTCAAAGAGGAAAGGAGCGTTGAATTTTCGACTTAAATTTTTCAGATTTTTATAATTATCATATTTAGACGAACAAGCAATTTTATTACAAGTAACAACAGCAATATTTTCCTTTAAAAATTGATCATAAATTGAAGCAACCAAATCATTTGCAGTGATATCAACGAAAATACTGTTGCGTAAATTTAGTTGTTTTGCTTTGGAAATAAATTGTCCCAAATTAGCATTTTCACCTTTGGTAATAAGTTCTTTCCAGTCTTTTAGAGCAATTCCATCTTCATTGAAATGCATTTTTCTTGAGTTGGAAATTGCAATAACTCTAACATTTATCTTCAGATTCTCTTTTAAAAATTTCTTTTGTTGGTGAATTTGATCTATGAATTTTTCACCTACATTTCCAACACCCATTACAAATAGATTTAATTGTTTGGTATTGTCTTCAAAAAAACGTTCGTGAAGCGTATTTAAAGCCTTTTTAACGTCGTTTTTATTAATAACTGCAGAAATATTTCGTTCTGATGCTCCTTGTGCAATAGCTCTGATGTTTACGTTATTTTTTCCTAAAGTACTAAACATTTTGCCACTCAAACCTTGATGGTTTTTCATGTTTTCACCAACAAGGGCAACAATACACAAGTCTTTTTCAACAATACATGGATTAATTTTATTTTGCGAAATTTCTAATTCAAAAGTTTCATCAATAGCATTTTTAGCTTTATCAGCATCAATATTCAGAATTCCAATACAAATTGAATGTTCGGACGAAGCTTGAGTTATAAAAACGACATTAATATTTTCTTTAGATAAAACTTCAAACAAGCGTTTAGAAGAACCCGTAACACCTATCATTCCTGAACCTTCAAGTGTTAGCAATGCAATATCTTCAATGTGAGAAATTCCTTTTACTGGATTTTCATTATTTTCAATTGATTTGGAAATTAAAGTTCCTTTAGCTTCAGGTTCAAACGTGTTTTTTATCCAAATTGGAATATTTGCATTTAAAACCGGTTGAATTGTTGGTGGATATAATACTTTGGCTCCAAAATGAGACAATTCCATTGCTTCTTCGTAAGATATTGATTCAATGGGTTGAGCTTGTTTTACTAATTTCGGATTTGCAGTAAACATTCCACTAACATCAGTCCAAATTTCTAAAGAGTTTGCATTACATCCATTAGCTAAAATGGCAGCCGTAAAATCAGAACCTCCACGACCTAATGTTGTAGTATTTCCTTTTTCATCTGAAGCAATAAATCCAGGAAGTAGTACAACTGATTGTTTAAATGAATCAAAATAATCACTTATTAATGAATTGGTTACTTTGTAATTAATTGTAGCTTTTCCGAAATTTGAATTTGTTTTTAAGAGTTCTCGGCTATCTTTAAAAATAGAATCAGAAACTTTTTCTTGCAAAGCCACAGCAAAGATTTGAGCCGATAATAATTCTCCAAAACTAGCAATCGCATCTGAGGTTCTTGGGGATAATTCTCCTAATAAAAAGCACCCATCAAGTAATGTTTTTAGTTGTTTGATTTCGGTTTCAATAGTTTCAAATAAAGCTTTTTGATTCTTTTCTGAAACTAAATTTCTAATGGTTTCGACATGTTTTTGTTTGATTTCTTCCAAAGTCGTATGGTAAGATTCGTCTTTTGAAGCAGCTTGATTGGATGTTTTTAAAAGCAAATCAGTTACACCACTAAAGGCTGAAACTACAACGGCTAATCTATCGTTTTGAGCTTTTTTGGAAACAATATCGAGCACTAATTTTATATTTTGTGCATTGGCAACAGATGTTCCACCAAATTTTAATACTATCATTTTATTGAATTTTAAGAATAAAAAATTTTCTCTTTCTAACGAAAGAACATATAGAATGGATTATATGTAGCAATTATACCCCAAATGGGGTTGTAGTTGTAGTAGAAGTTGAATCCATATAAGTTGCAACCATAGATGTGGTTGTTAAAGAAGTGATATATGTTTTTTTGTGATTCAACATGATTCAAATATAAAACTTTTATTTAAAGTTGATAAATGAAGTGCTACTTTTACGAATATGTTATTTTTTGGAAGAAGTTTCCTTGTAAATCAAAATATTAGTGATTATTGTAATCTCAAAATGATAATATGGTAATAAAATAGTAGTTAAAATTGTTGTTTTTTAACATTCGTTTGTAGAATTTTGGGGAATCTAAAAAAAAGAAATGGAAACCGTACATTATATAAGTTCAGATTTGTTGTCGATTGATGCTATTCACACAATTTTATTGGAAGATAAAAAAATAGCTCTTTCAGAGGAAGCTATCGTGAATATTGAAAAATGCAGGAAGTATTTAGATGACAAAATGAAATCACACAATGAGCCTATTTATGGAATAAACACTGGATTTGGTTCTTTATGCAATGTTAAAATTTCTACAGATAACTTAACAAAACTTCAAGAAAACTTAATAAAATCGCATGCTTGCGGAACAGGTGAAGAAGTTCCAAGTGAAGTTGTGAAAATTATGTTGCTCTTAAAAATTCAATCGTTAAGTTATGGATATTCGGGTGTTCAGTTAGTTACGGTTCAACGCTTAATTGATTTTTACAACAATGATATTTTACCTGTAATTTACACACAAGGTTCTTTAGGAGCCAGTGGTGATTTAGCACCTTTAGCCCATTTGTCTTTGCCTTTAATTGGAGAAGGTGAAGTCTATATGGATGGATTTAGACAACCTGCTAACAAAGTACTTGAAAAAATGAATTGGCAACCTATTGTAATGCAATCTAAAGAAGGATTAGCCTTATTGAATGGAACGCAATTTATGAGTGCTTATGGAGTTTATATTTTATTAAAATCGTGTAAATTATCTTATTTAGCTGATTTAATTGGAGCTGTTTCTCTAGAAGGATTTGACGGTCGAATAGAACCTTTTAATGATTTAATTCACTTAATTAGACCTCATAAAGGGCAAATTCAAACTGCGAGAAGATTAACTGAATTCCTTGAAGACAGTGAAATTATAGCTCAACCTAAGAAACACGTTCAAGATCCTTATTCGTTTAGATGTATGCCACAAGTTCATGGAGCAAGTAAAGATACTATTGAATATGTAAAGAAAGTGTTTAGAACCGAAATCAATTCGGTTACTGATAATCCTAATATTTTTGTGGGTGAAGATGAGATCATTTCTGGTGGAAATTTTCATGGTCAACCATTAGCCTTAGCTTTTGACTTTTTAGGAATAGCTTTATCTGAATTGGGAAGTATTTCGGAAAGAAGAACCTATCAATTAATTTCAGGTTTACGTGAATTACCAGCTTTTTTAGTAGATAACCCAGGGTTGAACTCAGGATTTATGATTCCACAATATACAGCTGCTAGTATTGCAAGTCAGAATAAACAATTAGCTACACCAGCAAGTATTGATAGTATTGTTTCGAGTAACGGTCAAGAAGATCACGTTTCAATGGGAGCAAATGCAGCAACAAAAACATTGCGAATTGTAGATAATTTAGAACGTATTTTAGCTATTGAATTGATGAATGCTTCTCAAGCTATTGAATTCAGAAGACCTTTAAAATCAAGTGAGTTTATTGAAATGTTTATCAAATCATACAGAGATGAAGTTTCTTTTGTAAAAGAAGATCGAATCTTACACTATGATATTGAAAAAACGATAGCTTTTTTACAGAGTTTTCAGATAGAGTTGGAAGATTAATAAAATATAAAAGCCAATAAATGAACTACTTGTTGGCTTTTTTTTTAATTCTTTTTGATTACTTTTCCAAAAAGTTGTTTGTCTTTAACCATTGCTTTTATGTAGTAGATGGCATTTGGAAATCCAGTTAAATCTATTTGAAATTGCTTGTCTTTTTTATCTTGATAAAATATTAATTTTCCTGTTGTATCATACACATATAATTCAGTGGCTTTCTCACTAATATCAATAGTCACATGGCCTTGCGTTGGGTTAGGGTAGATGCTCCAAGTTAGTGTTACATCATCTTTAATTTTTTCTTCAATTTTGGTGTTATTTGGATAATTTTCATTGGATAAACAATCATTCACCTCTGAATATTGAAGAATTATTCTATGAATTAAATCGTTAAGCATTTCAACTTTGTAACTTTCCGTGGAGGGTTCAATATGATCGTTTCCAATACCGCTGTGATTGGTAATGAACAAGTAAGTTCCGTTGGTTTCTAAAGCCATTGCTCGCATTAAAAATTCGGTACTTTTATCAATTCCGCTCGCTGCTACTGGGATGATTCTAATGCCTTTTTCAGCAGCTCTTTTTGCTAAATTTTGAAGTTTAATTATTTTTTGATCATCATAATGTGGAGGTGCATCTAACATAATAAAAAGTAGTTTTGTTCTTGCATCATCATCCCAATTAATTTGATCTATGGAAGCTTCCAATCCTTCAATTACAGCTTCTGGATAATCGCCACCACCGTTGGCTTTTTGTTTTTGAATAAATGAAATTACATTTGAAATATCTGAAGTAAAATCAAAGTTTTTAGTCAAGTATTCATCACCATGATCTCTGTAAAAAACACTTCCCATTGATAATTGAACACTTGGTAATGCTTTTTTTGTTCTTGCTATAACATCATTTAATTCGGCTTGTAAATATGTAATTTCATCACCCATTGATCCTGTTGCATCAATCATAAATGCAATATTTACCTTATTTAAATCATTGCATTTTTCATTAAATTCGTACAAATTGATTCCTTCATGAAATTCAATAGCTTTTTTAGTAATTATATTTTTGGAATCATCAATAATCGTCAATGATTCTTTTCCTTCAGAATTTAAAACATCATTTGGATTATACCAAAGTTCTGCTCTTCCTGTATTGTCTGTTCTGGAAGTCCAAATTTTTTCACCACTTGCATGGATAAGATGCAATTTTTTATTTATGATTGGAAATCCGTCATGATTGGTAAGTATTACTGAATATCTAAACGTTGGATTAAATTTCCAATGATTTTTCCACTTGTTTAATTCAGAATTTGTCAAACCCTGCCAATAGTTCCAATAGCTAAAGTCATTTACTTCACCAGATGTGAGTTGCCCAGCTTTTTGAGCAGGAGTAGCTGATGGCATGGATTTATCTTCAGAAATCGAACTAGCACCTCTAATTATAATTTTGCTATCCTCTGTTTTTTCTATAATTGAAAGACCTGAAGTTTTACCTTCTAAGCTTTTTAAAACTGGTGCATCATATTTAATTGTTTCTGAATCTACTAGTTTGACAGCACTTCCGATTACAGCTTCTTTTTTAGTACTTCCATAACTTGTAATTACAATTTCATCTAAAAATTCAGTATGACTTATAAGTTCGATGTTTAAGATGGATTTTGTGACTTTTAAAATAATTGTCTTGTAGCCTAAATAGCTAACTTCTATTTCATCGCCAATTTTTGCATCAATTCCGTAATAGCCATCAAAATCAGTGGTTGTTCCTACTGTTGTCCCTTTTATTTTAACTGTTGCGCCAACTATCCCACCCATGTCATCATATACCATTCCAATGAGAGATTTTTTATAAGGATTGCTATATTTTTCGTTGGTTTTAATTGAATTAGAAGCTTCACGCTTTGTCTTTTTTTTGTTTTTTTTCTCAGATTTTTTTATTTCTTTTTCTTTTTGTTTTTCAATTTTAGCTTGATCCTCAAAATAAATTTTGTTGTTTTGGACCTTTTCAATGGAAACTATTTTTGTTATTTTTTGCGAATAAATAAATTGAAGTAAATCGCCTGGTTTTCCTGAAATTGTAAAACTTCCATCTTTTTTAGAAATGCTAACAAAATTATTAGTAAGATTTATAATTTCTACATCAGCCAATGGTTTTTTTAATTCATCATAAACCACTCCAGAAATGGTATCGGAAGTTTTATTGAATTTAGAAGAAAATGAAAATAGTAAAAAGCTTAGAATTACTAAAGAAATTGTTTTGTTAAGGATTGTAAAAGTTCTCATATAGTCTGTTTTAATACATAGAGTAACTTTTTAATAAAAAGGTTGGAATGAAATTAAAAATTATAACAAAAGACTTAAAATTCCAAGAATAGCTGGAATTGCTTGAACAAAAAGTATTTTTTTAGAAACAGAAAATGCTCCGTAAATTCCGGCAATAAGTACACAATTTAGAAAAAACATAGCCGTATTTATGGACCAAACCTCATCGGTAATTAAAAGTGACCAAATTAAACCAGCAGCCAAAAATCCATTATAAAGTCCTTGATTGGCAGCCATCACTTTAGTTTTGTCAAACATATCTTCAGGAATGGTTTTAAATACTTTTTTACCAATACTTGTCCAAACAAACATTTCTAACCAAAGAATATAAATGTGAATGAAAGCAACAAGACCGATGATTATTTGTGATAGTACATTCATTACTTTATTTTTAGGTTTTTATTGCGTTAGTTCATCACTTCAACAGTGACAGCCATTTTTTCATTGGGTTTATCATTCAAATACATTTCAAGTTCAATAAAATCTCCTTTGATTTCTTTAATAGTTACGTACAAAGTTAAATCAGATTTTAGTTTCTCCATTGTTTTTTCAGATGGAGTTAACATGTATTTGCAATCGCTTAACCATTTGACTTTAAAATCGAGCACTTCATTTTGACCTTCAATTCTCTCGGTTTGAATGTCGCCTTTTCTTTCAATGATATAAGTTATTCCGTTACTATTATCTTCTAATTTGAATTTTCCTTCTTTATAAGATTTACAATTTTGTCCAAAAGTGGAAAGACTAAAAACTAGTACTAAAAGTAATAATAAACGCTTCATTTTATTTCCATTTAAAGTTTTTTTCGATAGCTTTTATCATTTCTCCTGCAATGTCTTTATTAGTTGCACCTTCAATTCCTTCTAATCCTGGTGATGAATTTACTTCTAGTAATAAAGGACCTTTACTTGAACGAATGATATCAACACCAGCGACTTTTAAATCCATTGCCTTTGCTGCTTTTATAGCAATTTTTTTCTCTTCAGGAGTTACTTTTACAACTGATGCAGAACCACCCATGTGAATGTTGGCTCTAAATTCTCCAGGTGCAGCTTCTCTTTGCATTGCTGCAACCACTTTTCCATCCACAACAAAAAGTCGTAAATCTTTCCCATTAGCTTCTTTGATAAATTCTTGAACTAATATATTGGCATTTAGACTTTTAAAAGCATTAATTACAGATTCTGCAGCTTTTTTAGTTTCAGCTAAAACGACACCTTTACCTTGAGTTCCTTCTAATAATTTAACGATTAGGGGAGAACCACCTACCATTTTAATCAGGTCATCTGTATCTAAAGGAGAATTTGCAAAACCTGTTGTTGGAATGTCAACTCCATTGTTTAATAATAATTGCAATGAGAATAGTTTGTCACGTGATTGTGTAATAGCAGCTGCATTATTTAAAGCAAACACTTTTAAAGCTTCAAACTGTCTGGTTAAAGCACAACCGTAATAAGTCATACTAGGTCGAATTCTAGGAATAACCGCATCAAAATTATCCAATATTTTTCCACCTCTGTAATGAATTTCTGGTGTATCTGCGTCCAATTTCATGTAACAGTATTTTAAATTCAAGAAATGCATTTCGTGGCCACGCATTTCTCCAGCTTCCATGATGCGTTTATTGCTGTATAATTCTGGATTACTTGCCAAAACACCAATTCTTAACCCTTTTTTTTCAGAAGATTCGTTATAATAATACTCTTTTAGTTTTTCATTGGTAGGTTGGCCTAAAACAAATCTTTGTTCTGGATCTACCATCACTCTTCCAGACATGGCTTCTCTACCCAAAAGCATTCTATACCCCATTGAGTCACGATTGGTAAGTGTTACTTCAATGTCCCAAGTTTTATCACCAAGAGAAACTGAAGTTTGAATTACATATCTTTTTTCACGAAATCCACTTGAACTTTTTACAATTCTTTGATCCACTAATTGAGCTTCACAATGAATAAGAGCTTTGGCGTTATTTTGAATTGGATTTATATCAAATTTCACCCATTCTTGATGATCTTTGGTAAATGTTTTTATGTTTATTGCGTGTAAAGCTGAAGTTTTAGCTCCAGAATCCACTCTTGCTTTAATAGTTGGTATTCCGATTGCTGGTAATGAGCACCATTCTTCGCTTCCTACAATTACTTTTTGTTGCATTTTATTCTTTCTTGTTTAATAATAATCGAATGTACTGTTTTTTTTAATTCATCACGAAAAAAAAACCTACTTTTCAGCAGGTTTTTCAGATTTTTTTATGGTAACTGTAAGTTCTTGCTTATCTTCATCCAATTCCATAAAGATTTCGTCTCCTTCATGAATTTTAGATGTAATAATTTCTTCAGCTAAAGCATCTTCAACATATTTTTGAATAGCTCTTTTTAAAGGTCTAGCACCAAACTGTTTGTCAAATCCTTTGTCGGCAATATAATCTTTTGCTTTTTCAGATAAGTTTAATGTATATCCTAATTCCTTAATTCTTAAATATAATTTATCCATTTCAATATCGATAATTTTATCAATATCTTCTTTTTCTAATGCATTGAAAACAACAACATCGTCTATACGATTCAAAAATTCAGGAGCAAAGGCTTTTTTAAGTGCATTTTCAATAATTCCTTTAGAATTGTCATCAGCTTGAGCTACTTTAGAAGCAGTACCAAATCCAACACCTTGTCCAAAGTCTTTTAGTTGACGCGCACCGACATTAGAGGTCATAATGATAATAGTATTTCTAAAATCAATTTTTCGACCTAAACTATCTGTTAAATGACCATCATCTAGCACTTGAAGCATCATGTTAAACACATCTGGATGTGCTTTTTCAATTTCGTCGAGAAGTACTACACTGTAGGGTTTTCTTCTCACTTTTTCAGTCAATTGTCCACCTTCTTCATAGCCAACATATCCTGGAGGAGCACCTACTAATCTAGAGATAGCAAATTTTTCCATATATTCACTCATATCAATACGTACTAAAGCATCTTCAGAATCGAATAACTCTTTAGCTAAAACTTTTGCTAATTGCGTTTTTCCAACACCTGTTTGTCCTAAAAATATAAAGGAACCGATAGGTTTGTTTGGGTCTTTTAATCCAGCACGATTTCTTTGAATTGATTTGGCAACTTTTGCAACTGCTTCATTTTGTCCGATTACTTTTCCTTGAATTAATTCTGGTAAATGAGCTAATTTGTTGCTTTCCGTTTGTGCAATTCTGTTGACAGGAATTCCAGTCATCATAGAAACCACATCTGCTACATTATCTTCAGAAACTTCAATTCGGTTATTTCTAGAATCTTCTTCCCATTTTTCTTGCGCGATTGCTAATTCTTTTTCAATGCGTTTTTCATCATCTCTTAGTTTAGCAGCTTCTTCATATTTTTGTTTTTTTACAACTAGATTTTTATTATCTCTAACTTCCTCTAATTGTCTTTCTAAGTCAAGTATTTGTTTAGGAACATCAATATTGGTAATATGAACTCTAGAACCTGCTTCATCTAATGCATCAATTGCTTTGTCTGGCAAAAATCTATCAGTCATGTATCTGTTTGTTAATTTCACACAAGCTTCAATAGCTTCATCAGTAAAAGTAACGTTGTGATGATCTTCATATTTACCTTTTACATTGTGAAGAATAGTAATTGTTTGTTCCACTGTGGTAGGTTCTACAATTACCTTTTGAAAACGTCTTTCCAAAGCACCATCTTTTTCGATATATTGTCTGTATTCATCCAAAGTTGTAGCACCAATACATTGAAGCTCTCCTCTTGCTAATGCAGGTTTAAACATGTTGGAAGCATCTAATGAACCAGCAGCACCACCAGCACCAACGATGGTATGAATTTCATCAATGAAAAGAATGATATCGTCATTTTTTTCTAACTCATTCATTACAGCTTTCATGCGTTCTTCAAACTGACCACGGTATTTTGTTCCAGCCACCAAACTGGCTAAATCTAAAGTAACAACACGCTTATTGAAAAGGACTCTTGATACTTTCTTTTTTACAATCATTAAAGCTAAACCTTCAGCAATTGCTGACTTTCCAACACCAGGCTCCCCAATTAGTAATGGATTGTTTTTCTTTCTTCTGCTTAAAATTTGCGAAACTCTTTCAATTTCTTTTTCTCTACCAACAACGGGATCTAATTTTCCGTCTTCTGCCATTTCTGTTAAATCTCTACCAAAATTATCAAGTACAGGTGTTTTAGACTTTTTAGTAGTTTTGTTTCCAGCATTTGGAGTATTAAAAGAACCTTCCTTTAATGGGTCAGATTCATTGTTATCGTCGTTAAAAGACTCTGCTTTTGGTAAGTTTTCGATATAATCTTCTTCGTTATTTATCATTGCTTCGTAGTGTTCTTTTACTGTTTCGTAATCAATTTTTAATTTTTTCATCAGTTTAGTACAAGGATCATTTTCATTTCTTAAAATACATAGTAATAAATGAGCAGTACTAACTGAAGAACTGTTGTATAATTTGGCTTCTAAAAAAGTAGTTTTGATAGCTCTTTCAGCTTGCCTTGTTAAATGTAAATTTTTCTTATCGCTATTGATAGATGCATTTAAATTTGGTGGACTTAAAGATTCAACCTTTTGTCTAAAATGGTCAAAATCTATTGTTAAGTTATGAAGTATGTTCATTGCTTTTCCATTTCCATCTCTCAAAATGCCTAACAAAAGATGCTCTGTACCGATAGACTCATGTCCAAGCCTCAAAGCTTCTTCTTTACTGTAAGTTATTACGTCTTTTAATCTAGGTGAAAAATTATCGTCCATAGGGTTTGTTTAATCAAGTAAATATACTGATAAAATTAGATATTTTAAAATTATCAAATGTTATTATTTTGCTAAATGACAAAAAAAACAACAATAATAAAAGTTAAATTAGATGGAGTTATCATCAAATTTAAGAGTCATATTGTTAATAAATCTTTTATATTTATTTGTAATAACACCTAAAAAAATCATAAAAAGCAGTAAATTGGCACGTTTAACAATATACTATAAATTAAATATAAATACCTATGTCTGAAGGAGAAAAGTTAATTCCTATTAACATTGAAGATGAAATGAAATCAGCTTACATTGATTATTCAATGTCGGTTATTGTATCAAGAGCACTTCCAGATGTAAGAGATGGTTTAAAACCTGTGCATCGTAGAGTTTTGTATGGAATGTATGAACTTGGAGTTATGTCAAACAGAGCTCACAAGAAATCAGCCAGAATTGTTGGAGAAGTTTTAGGAAAATATCACCCACACGGTGATACCTCTGTATATGATGCTATGGTTCGTATGGCTCAAGAGTGGAGTTTACGTTACATGATGGTTGATGGTCAAGGTAACTTTGGATCAGTTGATGGTGATAGTCCAGCAGCAATGCGTTATACCGAAGCTCGTATGCGTAAAATATCTGAGGATATGTTAGCGGATTTGGATAAAGAGACTGTTGATTTTCAATTGAATTTTGATGATACTTTGGAAGAACCAACCGTAATGCCTACAAAAATTCCAACCCTATTAATTAATGGTGCCTCAGGAATTGCAGTAGGTATGGCAACCAATATGGCTCCTCATAATTTAACTGAAGTTGTGGATGGAACTTTAGCCTACATTGATAATCCAGATATTGAAGTTGACGAATTAATTAATTATGTTAAGGCTCCTGATTTTCCAACAGGTGGAACCATTTATGGTTATGAAGGTGTAAGAGAAGCTTTCAAAACAGGAAGAGGCCGAATAGTGATTCGTGCTAAAGCTTCTTTTGAAGAATCAAACAATAAAGACGCTATTATTGTAACAGAGATTCCATATCAAGTCAATAAAGCAGATATGATTAAAAAAACTGCTGATTTAGTTAACGAAAAGAAAATCGAAGGAATTTCAAATATTCGTGATGAGTCAGATAGAAATGGTATGCGTATTGTTTATGAATTAAAACGAGATGCTGTTCCAAACGTAGTTTTAAACACATTATATAAGTATACTCAGTTACAATCTTCATTTAGTGTTAACAATATTGCCTTAGTAAAAGGAAGACCACAAATGTTGAATCTAAAAGACTTGATTCACTATTTTGTGGAACACAGACATGATGTTGTTGTAAGAAGAACACAATACGAATTAAGAAAAGCTGAAGAAAGAGCACATATATTAGAAGGATTGATCATTGCTTCTGATAATATTGATGAAGTAATCAAAATAATTAGAGCATCTAAAGATGGAGATCAAGCCAGAACTAATTTAATTGAACGATTCAGTTTAACTGAAATTCAAGCAAGGGCCATTGTTGAAATGCGTTTGAGACAATTAACAGGTCTTGAACAAGATAAATTACGAGCTGAATATGAGGAAATTATGAAGTTAATTGCTCATTTAAAAGAATTATTGGCCAGTAAAGAAATGAGAGCTCAAGTGATTAAAGATGAATTAGTTGAAGTTAGAGAAAAATATGGAGACGCAAGACGTTCTAACATTGAATACGCTGGTGGAGATGTTAGTATTGAAGACTTAATTGCTGATGAACAAGTAGTAGTTACAATTTCTCATGCTGGATATATTAAACGTACTTCTTTGTCAGAATACAAAACTCAAAATAGAGGTGGAGTAGGTCAAAAAAGTGCTGCAACCAGAGATGAAGATTTCTTAGAACATCTATTTGTAGCCACAAATCATCAATATTTAATGTTTTTTACCCAAAAAGGAAAATGTTTCTGGATGCGAGTTTATGAAATTCCAGAAGGAACCAAAGCAAGTAAAGGAAGAGCACTTCAAAACCTTATCAATATCGAAAATGATGATAAAGTAAAAGCATTTATTTGTACACAAGACCTTAAAGATGAAGAATACATCAATAGTCATTATGTAATTATGGCTACTAAAAAAGGACAAGTAAAGAAAACCTCACTAGAAAAATATTCTCGTCCAAGAATCAATGGTGTTGCTGCCATAACCATTAAGGATGATGATGAATTGTTAGAAGCAAAATTAACTACTGGAAATAGTCATGTATTATTAGCAGTTCGTTCTGGTAAACTAGTTCGTTTTGAAGAAAGTAAAACTCGTCCAATGGGAAGAACTGCTTCAGGTGTTCGTGGTATTACGCTAAGAGACGATAGTGATGAACTAATTGGTATGGTTGCTGTAGACGAAAAAGATATTGATGACACTCAATTACTTGTTGTAACAGAAAATGGTTACGGTAAACGTACCAAGTTAGAAGAAGATGGTGAGGCTATTTATAGAATTACGAATCGAGGTGGTAAAGGGGTTAAAACCTTAAATATTACTGAAAAAACAGGAGCTTTAGTTTCAATTAGTAGTGTTACTGATTCAGACGATTTAATGATTATTAACAAATCAGGTTTGACCATAAGAATGATGGTATCCGATTTAAGAACCATGGGTCGTGCTACTCAAGGTGTTAGATTAATAAATATTAAAGGAAACGATTCTATTGCAGCTGTTACTAAAGTACTTCGTGAAGAAGAAGAATTAATAGTAGATGGATTAGAAGAAGGCACTGTGGATGAAAATGATAACGGCACAGATATTGCTACTTCAGAAGAAACGGAAACTCAAGAATAAATTTTAAGCCCGAGTTTATCGGGCTTTTTTAATAAATATTTTATAGAAATGAGAAAATTAACATTATTAGTAATTTTATTTACAATTTCAACTTTTGCTCAAAAAGATGAATTAAAAACATTAAAAAGATTATACGATATTGCTAGTGCACCTAGTGAAAAAGATATTGTAAAATATAATCAGGCAATAGCAGCATTAGACGGAATGTCTAATTTAGACGAAACTCAAAAAAATGAATACAATTTTTATAAAGGAGTTCAACCACTTCTGGATTTATTGAAAGTATCATTAGTTAATCCTGAATCTGATGACATAAATGATTTGTTTACAACAAATAAAATAAATAACGTAGCAAATAATTTTAATAATGTTTTGAATTATGAAAATAAAATTAATAAATATAAATATAGAGATGAAATTAAAGATAAAATATTACCCTTCATTAAACCTTATTTTATTAGAAAAGCTTATGACTTAAATAGTAAAACAAAATATCAAGAAGCATCTGAATTATTTTACGCTATTTATAATCTGGATAAAAGTGAAGGAGTGTATTTAGAAAATGCTGCTGTGTTAGCAGTTCAATCTAATGATAAAACTAAAGCATTAAAATATTATCAAGAGCTTAAATCTTCCGATTATTTAGAAAATGGAAGACTTTATTATGCAACAAATATGTTAACTAACAAAGAAGAGTTGTTAAATAATAAGGTAGATAGAGATAATCGTGTTTTAATTTTAAAAACACATGAAAAACCAAGAGAAGAAAAAGTATCTGTCATTAAGAAGCCATTAATTTACAAAAATATTGCAATATTGTTAGTAGATAATGATCAAATAGAAGAGGGAAAAAAAGCTTATAAAGAAGCAAAATTATTAAACCCAGATGATATTGATTTATTAATCTATGAAGCAAATTTATATTTAAGAACAAAAGATTATAATGCGTATTATAATTTACTGCAAGAGTTGTTAATAAAAGAACCTAATAATTCAGTTGTTAATTTTAGTATAGGAGAATACTTTTTAATAGAAGATGTAAAAATTGTTGATGAAATTAACAATAATTTAAATAATGATGCTAAATACAATGAATTATCTAAAAAGAGAAAAGAAATGTATGAGAAGGCGCTTCCTTATTTTGAGAAAGCTTACAGTATTGATCCTAAAAATGCAAATAATATTAATTTTTTAAGAGCTACCTACAATATATTAGGAATGTCTGAAAAAGCAGATAAATTATAACAAAAAAAATCCCGTTTTAAAACGGGATTTTTTTATATTATTTTTTTAATTACTCTAAGTTTATGAGTATGTCTACCGGTATCAACATTGTAAATTCCTAAATGATCTAACCTGTCAATTCTTACTTTTCCTGAGGCATGTATAATATAGTTGTCTTGCATCATAATTCCCACATGAATTATATTACCTTCTTCATTGTCAAAAAATGCTAAATCACCTGGTTCACTTTCTTCAATAAAACTTAAAGGTTCTCCCTGATTTGCTTGTTCTGAAGCGTCTCTAAATAAATCATAACCATTCAGTTTATAAACCATTTGAGTAAAACCAGAACAATCTATTCCAAAAAGTGATTTTCCACCCCACAAATAAGGAGCATGTAAATACATAAAAGCAGTTTCAATTAGTTTTGATTTATCTTTTACGCCACAAACTTTTAACCCATCAAATGAAAATTTAGATTTATTAATGTCTTCATTTTCTAAAAAAGATAAACTACTTCCTAAAGGAATTGGAATTAATTGATTCGTAGGAGTGGAGATGTATTCAATCAAATCGGCACTTAAAACATTTGGAAGGTTATTTAAATGATTATACTCTTCTTCAGAAATAGGTTGAAATTGTTTACTATCTATCCAACCTTTATAACCGTCATAGGCTAATTCAATATGCATCCATTTTGGATTTTGTTCCAATATTTTAAAATGTTCTCCAAATAATAATTGTGAAACTTGTTCACTCTTATCAGAAGGTTCAAATCTTAAGGGAACTATGGCAAGATTACAAATTCCAAACATTAATAGGTAGGTATAAAAAATTATGATTTAAAGTGCAAATATACTTTAAATCATAATTTTAATATAATATTTTTAAGTTTTATACTCTTTCAATTACAATAGCTGATGCACCACCGCCACCATTACAAATAGCTGCAGCTCCAATTTTTGCATTATTTTGAGATAAAACATTAATTAAAGTCACAATAATTCTTGCACCAGAACATCCTAGTGGGTGTCCTAATGAAACTGCACCACCATTCACATTTATTTTGTCTTCATTCAATTCTAAAATTTGTGCATTTGCTAATCCAACAACTGCAAAAGCTTCGTTGAATTCAAAATAATCAACATCACTTATAGAAATACCAGCTTTATCTAATGCTTTCGGAAGGGCTTTAGCTGGAGCTGTGGTAAACCATTTTGGTTCTTGAGCAGCATCTGCATAGGATTTAATGTAAGCTAAAGGAGTAAGTCCTAAAGATTTTGCTTTTTCTTCACTCATTAATACCAAAGCAGCAGCACCATCATTAATTGTTGACGCATTAGCAGCCGTAACAGTTCCATCTTTTGTGAAAACAGGATTTAAAGCAGGTATTTTATCTAACTTAACATTAGTATACTCTTCGTCTTTAGAGACGATTATAGCATCTCCACGTCTCTGAGGGACTTCAACAGGAACTATTTCTGAATCAAATTTACCAGCTTCCCATGCTTTCGCAGATCTTTCATAAGATTGAATAGCAAAATTATCTTGAGCTTCTCTTGAAATTTTATATTCTGTTGCACATAAATCAGCACATGTTCCCATTGCTTGGTTATCATAGGCATCAACTAATCCATCTCTTTGCATGCCATCAATAAGTGTAGTTGGTCCAAATTTAACGCCATTCCTCATGTGTACATAATGAGGAATTAGACTCATGTTTTCCATACCACCTGCAACTACAACTTCAGCATCTCCAGCCATAATAGCTTGAGCCCCTTGCATAACCGCTTTCATTCCACTAGCACAAACTTTATTAATAGTAGTACATGGAACGTTATTGGATAATCCTGCAGCTAGTGCAGCCTGTCTAGCAGGAGCTTGTCCATTACCTGCTTGAACT
Source organism: Flavobacterium sp. (assembly GCF_965657075.1). Classification (GTDB taxonomy): domain Bacteria; phylum Bacteroidota; class Bacteroidia; order Flavobacteriales; family Flavobacteriaceae; genus Flavobacterium. The sequence continues at coordinate 2,110 of NZ_CBFHMV010000027.1, read as the reverse complement.
ACATTACCCATTATTACTTCGTCAACAAAATTGAAATCTAAATTAATTTTATTCAATGCACCTTTTATGGCAGTTGCTCCCAATTGAGTTGCAGGAACACTTGATAAAGCACCCATAAAACTACCAATTGGAGTTCTTACTGCAGAAACTATTACTACTTTTGTATTCATATGATAAATTTTTTACGAAATTAATAAATTTAGACTTAATTGTTATATAAAATAAATAAAAAAGTATATAAATTTCTTTATTTGTTAATGATAATGCAACGAAGTATTTTAGTTTTAAAATTGAACTTAAAATTTAAAGATGTCAAAGTAAATTTAATTTATAAAAAGTATTAATTCTATATACTTGATAATTAATGACTTTTTAAATTATAATGAATTTATTATAAAATAATAGTAAAATTACTTGCAAAAATAAGATGTTAATCATACATTTGCAACCGCTAAAAAGATAAGTTCTTTATTAAAAAAGATTGGAGAGTTGCCTGAGTGGCCGAAAGGACTTGTTTGCTAAACAAGCGTATGGGAAACTGTACCAAGGGTTCGAATCCCTTACTCTCCGCTTATTTTTTTATCGGGGTGTAGCGTAGCCCGGTCATCGCGCCTGCTTTGGGAGCAGGAGGTCGCAGGTTCGAATCCTGCCACCCCGACTAAAATAATTTAAGGTTGCGTAGCTCAGCTGGATAGAGCAACTCACTTCTAATGAGTAGGTCCCAGGTTCGAATCCTGGCGCGATCACTTTTGGAGAATTTCCAAACAATAAGTAAGCACACAAACATAGGGTAAGTCCTTATGTAGTGTGCTTTTTTTGTTTAATTCTTTAAAAGTCTATTTTATGAAATTCTCGCAAAAAGATTTGATTTTTGACACGCTGGTTGACACGGCTAAAATTTACGTGTCAATGAATCACAAATTTACATTAAGAAAAATGGATGGTAATCCTAAAAAAGGATTGCTTTACTTGTATGCTACAGGAAGTAAGCAAGTGGTTAGAATTAACCTTGACATTCATATTGATGTTAAGATTTGGAACCAACAAAAACAGAGAATAATTGCTAAGGATGAAAATTCTCAAAATTTGAATTTAATTTTAGAGAATGTTTATTCAAAAATAATTAGTTTAAAGACTTCCTATAGATTAGCTGAAAAAGTGTTGACTCCAAAAATTTTGGAAAAAGAACTCAAAGAAAATCTATCTCGTATTTCTTTTTTAGCTTTTTTCAAACAGGCTTTAGAAAGTGAACGATCATTAATGGAACATGGAAGTTATAAAAGACATTTGGCAGTTTATCATAAACTATCACTTTGGAAAAATGATATTTTGTTTTCAGATATTGATTATCATTTTTTTGAGGATTATAAAAAACATTTTATAAAAAAAGGAAATGCTCTTACGACTATCAATTCTAACATTATATCCATGAGGAAATTCATTCGTATTGCTATAAGACATGGAATTAAAATAGGTGTAGATTTAGATGATATCAAAATAGGTTCCACACGTGGTAACCGCTTTAGCCTTTCGGCTGTTGAGTTTAAAAAATGTTTTAAATACTACAAATCAGAGTTTATTGAAGATACTAATAAATTGGTGCTTGGTTATTTTCTTTTTAGTTGTGTTACCGGATTAAGGATTTCGGATATTCAGAAATTAACCAGGACAAATTTATATGAAGACTATATTACATTTGTTTCTCAAAAAACCAAAACAGATCAATCCATAACTTTAAATTTATTGGCCAAGGATATCATAAATAATTGTGATGATTTATTTGAAAAAAAATTTAGTGATCCTTATATTAATTCGAAACTAAAAAATATAGCTAGTTTTTTAGGCATTACTAAAAAAGTAACTTTTCATGTAGCTAGACACACATTTGCTACTAATTATTTACGAGCTGGTGGAAGCATCACAAATTTACAGAAACTTTTAGGCCACAGAAAAATAGAAATGACAATGATATATTCTCACATTGTTAACCAAGAAGCCAATGATGATATTTTTAGGCTTGATGATTTATTGAGATGAGTTGTCCTAAAAAAGGTTGACTCGTTAATAATTCAAATATAGTTAAATCGTAACAGAATTAATTCTGTTACGA
>NZ_CBFHMV010000026.1:0-27980 GCF_965657075.1 Flavobacterium sp. | reverse complement strand
GTTATAAATCCTTTAGTTTTTATTCATTTAAATATTTTTTAAAAAGAATTTACCGTTTTTAACGAAGATTGCGTGAAAGATTACTTCACCAAGTAAATATTTTTTATGGGAGTTCAGTAAACTGTGTTTGGAGCAATTGTATGAGCTCTTTTTTGTCTCGTTGTAATAACGAGAAAAAAAAGCGAGTGTGGATAGCCTGGCCTAGTGTAACACGCATAAAAAATCCAACTCTCTGAATTGGATCGTAAATTAAAATTCTAATATTTTATCATAATGTTTATGATGATTTTTGAATTCATTTATACCTTCTTTAAAGGTCAAATATTTAGCACCATTTTTATGATTTTCTTTACTGATTAAATACATGTAGTGAAAATGACGCGTTAATTCTTTCCAACCGTAAAAAAGAGAATGTTTTGGATCGTACATATGCGTAGGCTCGCTTATTGCACCATTAATTTCAACAATTTGGAAGTTTTTTCCTTCTTCAAGGTCTTTATAATTGTTATACATTATGTCCATTCTACCAAAATGAAAACCATTAATTTTTGAACATATTTTATTAAATGATTCAATCATCTTTGGTGTTATTTCATGACTAGCATCAACAAATTTAGTACCTCTACAATGATTTCCATAAGGAACAAGGTTTAAAATTTTATTTTCTTCTAAGATTGAATCTATTATATCTGGAAATTCTTTTTGTATTGCTGGAATTTGTAATTCAAATCGTGGGTCTTTTTTTAATAATTCTCTTATTGTATTGCTACCATTTCCTTTTAGAATTAAAAATTCTTTAGAAACTATTCCCGTCAAGGTTCCTTTATCAGATTTAGGTAATTTTACATAAAATAATCCTATTTCGTTTTCAAATGGAATAAGATCTTGAATTAAAAAATCAAAATCGGCATGTTCTACGTATTTTTTTAATTCTTGAAAATTATTTATTTTTTTTACAGCAGTACCTCTTAATCCAATATCAGGTTTAGCGATTAAAGGAAATTTGATTCCAATATTTCGTATCGATTCACTGATTTTATTAATATCTTCTCTAGCATTAAATAACAAGGTTTTAGGATAATATTCTTGTGGAATTAAATCGTAAATTTCTTTTTTAGATTCCATAAAAAAACCTCCATTTTTGATTGTTGGATTTGAGGCATTGAAAAAGAAAAAAGATCTTGTTCTGAAAGCATAATATAAATACTGAAAGTATACTGGAGTGTATAAAACTTGATAAGGCCAATATTCCCAATTTGTAAGTTTATGTAAAAATAATCGAGGTTTTATCATTAGTCTAATAAATCTATGTAATTAAAATTGGGTTGGTTGTTTACTATTTGACATTGAGTGATGCTGACTGTTTTTAAATTATTTTCTCTCTCAATTTGTAGTCCGTATTTTTTGTTATTCCCTTCTGTGAATTGATGAAATTTTAAAAGTTTATCAGCATTAATTTCATTTTCTTTATCCATGAAATTTGAAAACCAACGGGCTCTTTCATTTCTTATTTCTTTTGAATATAAAGTGGAAGAAGACCAAATGTAATATGCATTTATATCTAATTCCTTGTTTTTTTTTTCAGTTTCATCCCATTGAAGTTCATATAATTTATCACACGTAAATAGTACTATTGTAAAGGGTTCAATATCTTCTAGATTTATAGTATCCCATTCTAAAATAATATCATTAGATGTTATTAAATCTAAAACTATAATACCTCTACTTTTTTTATAACTTTGTTTATCAACATGTTTTTCCTTAGCACCATTTAACAAGACAATTGTATTTTTATTGTCGTGAGCAAACCATGTACCGCCTGCTTTAGGATCTTTAGGAAAATAAATTTCTTTATTATTGATGATGTATTTTGTTGGTGGTATTGCTCTTTGACGCGTAGTTTTTTCGTCTCTATTTGAAGTTAAACAAAAACCATTTTTTAATGGAACAAAGCTTACTGTACACATTGATTTCTATATTCTATAGTTGATTTAGCTACTCCAAAATTTTCATCTAATTGAAGTGATTTATTTTTTAAAACAGCTACTTTAATTAAAGCTTGGTGATGAATACTATGTTCAAGATTGTACAACAATTCTCTTTCGTAATTGGTTGTAACACTGAAATCAATATTTTTTCCTTGTTGTAAAATAAAATCTTTATTTGGTTTTTCTATTTCATTTAACAACATACTAATAATTTCAATAGCATAATTGGTATTGGATTGAATCAATAAATTACGTTCTCTTAAATCATAGTTGACTATACCTGATTCATAACTCTTTAATAAACATTGATATAATTCGATGACGTGTCTTGTATGTTCACCAATGGTAGCATTACTCAATTCGGGATGAGATTCTGTATAATCTTCATTTGAAAGCTGACTCAACAATTGCGTAATTTGTTCAAAATTATCTTTAATAGCGTTAATTAGCATGTTCTAATAGTAAAAAGTGATTACTTATTTTGATTTTCGGTCGTTGTTTCTTCGGGTACAAATTTAATTGAAATTGAATTGGTACAAAAGCGTTTTCCAGTAGTTTTTAGAGGCCCATCATCAAAAACATGACCTAAATGGCCACCACATTTGGCACACATGACTTCAGTTCTCGACATACCAAATGAAGAATCATCTTTATATATAACAGAACCTTCTATCGCCTGATCAAAAGAGGGCCAACCACAATCAGATTCAAATTTAGTATCAGATGTAAAAAGTTTGTTATTACAAGCTGCACATACATAGGAACCTTTTTCAAAATGATTCCAATATTCACCTGTAAAAGCTCTTTCGGTACCTTTTTCTCGTAAAACTTTATATTGTGATGGAGTTAATTCTTTTTTCCATTCTTCGTCTGTTTTAACAACTTCTGGCTTTTTAGTTTCTATACTATCTGCATCTTTAGATTGAGATTTACACGATTGTAAACTCACTAGAAATAGTATTATTATTAAATTTTTCATAAGTATTTTATTTTATGTATTAATTTTTAAATCTTTAATATAATCTTCATATTCGTAAAAAAATCTTTCAAATCGCTCCATATTATCGGAAAAAAAATCAAAAATATCTGGCCAAGTATTTCTGTTATTGCTGCTTACCTGGTTTTTTTCTACCCAAATTTTACTAATTACTTTTCCATTTTCTAAATATAAATCTCTTTCAAAAATCGCATCGGGCAAATATTCTTCCAATAAAATAGTTTTCAATGATTCAATTTTCTCATAATATATTATACGATTTTTATCGTCTTTTGGTTCTATTTCAAGTGAAACTTGTGCTTTTTTATTATCGACATAGAACTTAAAGGCTACATCTTTAATTTTTGTATTGTACAAAAGCCATTTTCTAGGATTTTCTTCAGCAAATGACACCCAAAATTCTCTTTTAATACGTTGTGCTTCTTCTTTACTAAACATTTTTTTATGGAATATTTTAAAAGTAATTATTTTAAACTATCTTTAAGTTTGAAAAATATAAAAAATAGTTATGCTTTTTGATGAATTTGTGAAATTTTTACCAAAAATAGCCAAAGAAAAGTTACTTTCTTCAGATGCACATGCAAAAATGGCTCCTTTAGAGCGAATTTCTTTTTTAAGGGAAATGAATTATCTAGATAAGATGCCAAAAAAAGCAGCAGTTTTAATGCTCTTTTATCCAAAAAATGGGATTACACATTTGGCATTAATTGTAAGAAATACTTATCCAGGTGTACATTCTTCTCAAATAGGTTTTCCTGGTGGAAAAGTGGAACTGGATGATGAAAATTATGAAGCAACAGCCTTGAGGGAAACTCATGAAGAAGTTGGAATTTCCCCAGAAAAAATTAAGGTAATTAAGCCTTTTAGTGAAATTTATATTCCTCCTAGTAACTTTTTGGTTTATCCATATATGGGAGTTTCTCATCATGAATTGAGTTTTACACCTGATTTGACCGAAGTAAAGCGTGTTTTAGAGTTCCCTTTAGAATTATTTTTAGATGAAAACACGGTTACTAAAGTAAAAATGACAACATCTTATGCTACAGATATTGAAGTTCCAGCTTTTATGGTTGAAAAATATGTAGTTTGGGGTGCTACCGCAATGATGATGAGTGAATTAAAGGAAAGTCTTAAAAATGTCATTTTTTAAATACGATTTATTACATTTGCTTTCTTGTTAAAAAAATGAAAATTACTATGGGATTATTTAAAAGAAATCCTTTTGGACAAATATTATTCTTAAAGAAATGGTTAATTCGAATTGCTGGAGGATTAACTCATAGGCGTTATAGAGGTTTTAATCAAATGCAAATTGATGGTTCTGAAATTATAAGAAGTTTGCCTGATACTAATGTTTTATTTATATCGAATCATCAGACATATTTTGCAGATGTTGTGGCTATGTTTCATGTTTTTAATGCCAGTTTAAAAGGTAGAGAAGATACTATTAAAAATGTAGGTTATTTGTGGAACCCTAAAATGAATATGTATTATGTGGCTGCAAAAGAAACCATGCAATCAGGATTATTGCCAAAAATATTAGCATATGCAGGAGCAATTACAGTCGAAAGAACTTGGCGAGCTGAAGGAAAAGATGTTAAAAGAGAGGTGAATCCCAATGATACTGAAAATATAAAGGTTGCTTTAGATGACGGTTGGGTCATTACTTTTCCACAAGGTACCACTCGTTCTTTTAAACCTGTTAGAAAAGGTACAGCTCACATTATAATGCAACATAAGCCTATTGTGGTGCCTGTTGTTATTGATGGCTTTAGACGTTCTTTTGACAGAAAAGGACTGCGAGTAAAGAAAAAAGGCATTCTTCAATCCATGATTATAAAAGAGCCTTTGAAAATTGATTATGAGAATGATTCTGTTGATGCTATTGTTGAAAAAATTGAATATGCAATTGAACAACATGAGTCGTTTTTAAAAGTAATTCCAGCAGAAGTTTTAGATGAAGAAGCAAAATTGAATAGAGAAAGACTTTGGAGGTATTAAATTAAATTTTATTTATTAAATATTTTTCTGAATTAATTAAAATAGGGTTTTTCAACCCTATTTTTTTTGAATAACTTCTACTAAATTTGACTATATTTTTATTTGGGAAAGTATATTATCTTAATTTAGTTTGTTTGTAAAGCGATGATTTAATTATTATCGCTTTTTTTATGGGTTAAAATCCTCGTTGTCTTTTTGCTTCAAAGATTAAAATTGCTGCAGCCACAGAAACATTCATCGAATCAATTTCTCCTTGCATTGGAATTATGATGTTTTGGGTACTTTCGTCTCTCCAAATTTTGGTTAAACCAGTGGCTTCTGTACCAACAACTAAAGCAGCTGGAGTAGAGTAGTCCACTTTATGATATGCGTTGGAGTTTTGTAAAGTAGCACTGTAAAAATTGATGTTCTTTTCTTTTAAAAAAGCAATTATTTCCTCCGAAGTTCCTGATGCAATTTGGTTTGTAAATAAACATCCAACACTTGAACGAACTATATTTGGATTATACAAATCACTTTTTGGATTGGCTAAAATTACGGCATCAATATTCGCTGCATCAGCTGTACGAAGCATGGCTCCAATATTTCCAGGTTTTTCAATCGATTCCAATACTAAAATCAAAGGATTTTCAGGTAATTTTAAATCTGAAAGTGATAAATTTTTAGTTTTGGCAATGGCTAAAATTCCTTCCGTTGTATCGCGATAAGCTAGTTTTTGGTAGACATCTTTTGAAATTTCTATATATTCTTTTGATTGAAAGGTTAAAGAATTGAAAGATTGAAAAGAAAGTTCGTTGCAATATAAAATAGTTTCAATTTCGTAGTTTCCTTTTAAGGCTAATTCAATTTCTCGTTTTCCTTCAATTAAAAATGTTCCTGATTGTTTTCGTGCTTTTGCTTTTTCTTGCAATTGCACTAATGCTTTGATGTATGGATTTTGAACGGAAGTGATTTGCTTCATGTATGCTGAATTTATTTCAGTATCTATTGATTTTTAAGATTTTTAGATTTCAGAAAGTCTATTTTCTAAAAATCTAAAAATCTTAAAAATCTAATTATTTATTCTCAAACTTCTCTTTATAACGCTCATACAATTCCGTTTGATGACTTTCTAAACTAATTAGTCTTCCATCAATATATGCTGATGTTACTTTGTTTGTTCTCATATCTAAAGCATCTCCTTCTGAAATAAATAGGGTAGCGCTTTTACCTGCTTCAAGCGTACCATAATTAGTATCAATGCCTAATATTTTAGCAGTATTGGATGTGATTAATTGTAAGGCAGCTTCTTTATCCATTCCCCAAGCAGCACAAGTTCCTGCGTAAAAAGGTAAATTTCTAACTTGCATACGTTCCATGTCTCCTTGATTTTGCAAACCTACTAAAACTCCTGCATCGGTTAATAATTTAGCATTTTTGAATGGTAAATTGACATCTTCATCTTCAAGCAAAGGCAAATCATGCACTCTTTTTAACAATACTGAAACATTATTTGCTTTAAGTAAATCTGCATTTTTAAACGCATAATATCCTCCAACAATTGTCATTTTTTGAATGTTGTTTTTTTTCTTAAACAAAACAGCGTCTACAATTTCTTTTTCACCATCAACATGAATAAAAAGTTGTTTTTCACCTGTAGTTAATCCTTTCATTGCTTCATAAGTTATATCTCTAACAGCACTGTTTGCTATTAAATAAGCAGAAGCATTATCAAAAAAATCTTGAATTTCTGTTTTTTGCTTGTCGTAGTTTTTGTTTGGTTCAATACCTCCTGGCTCAGCCCACCAACCCGCACGAGAATAACTTCTTGGCCAATTTAAATGTACCCCATCATTTTCTTTAATAACGGCATCTTCCCAATTCCATGCATCTAATTGTACTACGGATGATGTTCCAGAAATTCTTCCACCTCTAGGAGCAATTTGAGCCAATAACACACCACTTGGTCTTGCAGCTTCAATCAACTGAGATTCTGCATTATAAGCAATTAAACTTCTAATATGTGGATTCATTTGACCCATTTCACTTTCGTCATCAGAAGCTTTTACAGCATCAATTTCTACCAAACCTAGAGTAGCATTAGGTGCAATAAAACCGGGATAAATTTCTTTTCCTGTTGCATCAATCATGATATCATGTTTCTCAGGTTTTAAATTTGTGGCATCACCAATATCTACAATTTTACCATCTTTAATCGAAATGTAGCCGTTTTCTATTACAGTTCCGTTTCCAGTGTGTGTTCTTGCACCAGAAATAAAAATTGTTTTTGTTTGTTTGCTCGAAGGTGTTTGTTGCGCTAGTGCGAAAGTACTTGCTAATAGTAAGAATATGTATTTTTTCATTTTTGTCTGTTTAATTATTGAAATTTAGAATGCGCAATTTTGCAATATTCTCCTTGAGTATCACAATGAAAATGTCCAATTTCTTTCTTTTTAGGAGCTTGCGTTTTTAATCCTTTATTTTTAGCCTCTAATAAATCATTAATCAATTCACTTCTTTGTTTTTGAATGTTTTCTTGAACTAGTGTATCTTTTTCTAAATCATAAAATACAATTCCATCCACCACAGTTTTTTCTGCTTTAGCATAAATCGATAAAGGATTATCAGTCCAAAGTACAACATCTGCATCTTTTCCAACCTTGATACTTCCAACTTTATCATCTACTTGTAATAATTTTGCAGGATTTAAGGTAACAAATTTCCAAGCTTCTTCTTCCGAAACACTACCATATTTAACGGCTTTTGCTGCTTCTTGATTTAAACGTCTCGACATTTCAGCATCATCAGAATTGATAGATACCACAACACCTTGACCATTCATAAGTGCGGCATTGTAAGGAATCGCATCTTTAACTTCATATTTATAACCCCACCAATCGGCAAAGGTTGAACCTCCAACACCATGCTCCGCCATTTTATCGGCTAGTTTATAACCTTCTAAAATATGAGTGAACGTTTGAATTTTAAAGTTATATTTTTCTGCCAACTTCATCAACATATTAATTTCAGATTGTACATAGGAATGACATGTTATGAAACGTTTTTTGTTTAAAATTTCGCTTAAAACTTCCATTTCAATATCGTATCTGAATTTCTTATTAGAAGCTTTTTCCTTTTGGTATTCTAAAGCTCTTGTAAAGTAATCTTCGTAAACTTGTTCCACACCCATTCTTGTTTGAGGAAAACGACCGCTTCCCCAATTGGATTGTTTTACATTTTCTCCTAATGCAAATTTGATGTATTTTGGGGCCTCTTTAACTAGCATTTCGTCTGGAGAATAACCCCACTTTAATTTTATGAATGCAGCACGACCACCAATTGGATTTGCAGAACCGTGAAGTAGGTTAGAGGAAGTAACTCCCCCAGCTAAATTTCTATAAATATTAATATCGTCAGAATTTACAACATCTTCAATGGTTACTTCTGCTGATGAATTTTGACCGCCTTCGTTAACACCGTTTGAAATGGCAATGTGCGAATGCTCATCAATAATCCCTGCAGTTAAGTGTTTTCCAGTGGCATCAATTACCTTTGCGTTAGTTGTTGGAAGATTTTTTCCAATAGATGTAATTTTTCCATTTTCTACTAAAACATCTGTATTTTTTAGGATTCCGTCTTTTTCGTTAGTCCAAACCGTAGCGTTTTTAAACAATAATTTTTCTTGTTTGGGCTTTTCGTTATTTCCAAAAGCTAAATTGGGATAGCTTACAGGAATCATTTCTGGAACTTTTTTATCGTCTTCTTTTTTATCTTTTTTATCCGATTTTTTTTCTTCGGTCATTTGTTTAGTTGCCTTCCAAAAGGTTTCTTTCCCATTTTCAAGAACTGCTTTTCCTTCTAAAACATCCTTACTAAAAGTACCAGACAAACGGTAATAATTATTTTGAACGGTATCTTTTGTTTTGATTACCAAACTTAACCATGGTTCGTTGTAAGTTACTTTAGTCCCATAATTTAAGCTGTCTTTTGAAATTTTTGCTTCTAATTTTTCCAATTCACCACTTAAGTTCAACTCGTATTCTTGATTGTCAAAAGATAAGTTGTAAACACCTCTAACATCTACAACATTCATTTTATCGATGATATTTCTTGTGCCTTGTACCCAGTTTTCTTGAATTTTACTTTTACTATCAAATAAATCCCCAGAAACAATAATAAAATTAGCTAAAGCTCCTTTTTTCAAAGTTCCGATTATTTGGGTTTGATTTAATAATTTAGCAGGATTTTCGGTCAATGCGGCTAATGCTTTTTCTTTCGGCAATCCGTATTCAACTGCTTTTCTTAGGTTAGCTAAAAAATCTTTTGCATCTTTATTATCATTAGCTGTTAGTACAAAATTGACATTATTTTCTGCTAAAATTTTTAAATTAAAAGGAGCTTGATTCCAAAAACGCATATCGCTCAAACTCACTTGTTGTGCCAAATAAGGATCAGAAACATCGTAAGCATTTGGAAAATCTAAAGGAATAATATAGGTTGCTCCAGTATTTTTAATGTCATTTATTTTTTCAAATTCGTTACCACTACCTTTTATTAAGTAATTAACTCCAAATTCTTTGGCAATTTTATTGGCTCTTAAACTGTTTAATTTGTCTCCTGCATTAAAAATTTGTACCAAGTTTTTATTGTTGTTGAAACTTTCTAAAGAAAAATCTTTGGTTTTTGAATTTCCTTCTGCATACCATTTGCCATCGTGATAGACTTGACGCAATAGTGCCATACTTCCCATTAAAGAAGAAGGATAAGACTGTCGTGAAAAACTACTTCTATTAAACGTAAAATGTTGCGATACTTTATTTTGAAGAATTCTAGTAGCGTTATTTTCATCATCGTTTAAGGTCCAAAGTGTTCCTGTACCCGCAATTACCCCATCATTTAAATGACTGATTACGGTTCCGAAACCTACATTTCTTAATTTTTCAGCTGTTTTGGAATCGTATTTTAAATTTTCAAACGCATTGTATTCTGGTTTGATGTGGTCGTTCCAATAATACCCTTCGCGATTACTGTCGTATTGAGGTGTAAAGTTACCTGAAGTTCTCAAAGTAGCTTGAGGTTTTTCAATACCAAATTCGCTGTACATGTCAATGAATGAGGGATAAATAGTTTTTCCTGTTGCATCAATAATTGTTGCATTATTAGGAATGGTTACAGCAGTTCCAATTTCTAAAATTTTACCATCTTTGAATAAAAGGGTTGCTTTTTCGATAGACTGCGAAGCCGATACATACACTGTTGCATTGGTAACGGCAACATGATTTTTGAAGGATTGTGTAACTCCATCATTTTTAGGAAAGTATTCTTGAGCTTGAAAAGTAAGACTCACCAGAAATAAAAACAAAATTTGAATTGAACGCATAGAATCGCTTTTTTAATTTTAAGGGTTAAATATAGGCAATTATTTATATTGAACAGCCTTTACATTATGTTAAAATAGCGATTTATTGGTTTTTGGGGTGTATTATTTTGGCAGTTTTTAAAAAAGGTATGTTGGGAATCAAATGGAATTTCATTTAGTTCTATTTTCATATATGTAAAATTTATTTGTTAGCGGTCATATATGGTATCGCCTTTTTATTTATTGGTGTTTGCTTATGCAAACTTGTTTTTAATGGCGATTTCATAAAAATTTAAAAAACCTCAGTTACATCAACTTTAAAAAAATTATTATTCAAACATTAATTATGAAAAGTGATGCGATGTAAAAAAGGTTTTTACTGTTTTATTTAGGATGAAAATTTAACTTGTTCTGGATTTATGGTTTTATTGATGTGAAATTCCAACAATTTGCATAAATCATTTTTGGGTAATGAAAGGTTGATTAAATCTATTTCGGGAAACATTAATAATTTATTGAATATGGAACTGTTTCCACAACCAACCAATTGATTTATATTTTTTCCATTAAGAAAGGCAAAATCACACAAATCATCAAAGTTGTTGATGAAGGTTATAATAAGCGAAAATTCATTAAAGTCTATCTCATGCATAGTGTCTAATTTATTGGTAAAAACTAGCGCATCATTGTAGGGGAACTTGCTAAGAATTAAACGCATGTATATTCCAGATCTGTCATGAATGAGTATGTTATTTCCTTTGGACATAATGAAACATTAATTTAATTAATAAAAAAGACACCTTAGAATGAGTTATATCATAGACACTAATATCAAAACAAAACATACAATATTTAAAATCAATAACTCATAATAAGGTGTAATAAAAATTTACAGTAACTATTATTACACTCAAATTTACTTCTTTTATTTACTCAACCTTAAGCAAATTAATAACTGTAACCTAATTCAGAATAAATGATCGAATTCAGGCAAAAAGCAGGCATCTTTTATTTATTAATGTATGCAACACTTGTTTTGAGGAATAAAAATAACGGTCATATGTAAAATCATAAAAATAGTAACTGTCTTCAGAAGTGTTGAATTGACACAATAAAAAATACAGTTCATTAGTGAAACAAGCAACATTTATTAGGCAAATTCCTTTACCAATAATTTTATCAGACTTTGTAATGCAAAACCCTATATTTTTATCCGTTAAATAGGCACTAATTTGGCTGTAGAAGGTAATTATCTCTTTATTAGAATACCCTTGTTTTTTTGGTCTGATTAGTTTTAAGTAAACTTCTAAGTAATATCGTGCTCTCGATTCTTTCATGAGTTATTTACTTTTTTCATTAAGGTTAAAACCTCTTCTTTTTCACTAGATAAAACTTTAAATTTGGAACAACCACCACTTTTGTAAATAATCACTATTTGATAGGTCAATAACTTATAAAAAGAAAAAAAGAAAAAGAGAAAAAGTGCACTAATTAAATACTTTTTTTCAATGAACTTTGAAGCATAAAACAAATTGAAATGAAATAGAAACAAACCTAATGTAAAAAAGTTAAGAATTCTGTTGCGTTCTTTTAAGAGTTTAATTTCTTTGATCTCTTTTTTCAATTTATGCAAATGAAGTTCCTTAAAAAGCATGTATTCTGAAATACTTTTTTTAGGGTTTTGAAACTTTAATCTCAATTGATTATAAATACTAACCTTTCTTATCATTTTACCTATTTCTTTTATAAAGGTAATTCAGTAATAAATTACATTTTTTAGAAATTAATAAATGACAGAAAAAAGGGATTAAGAGTGAAGATTTTTTTCTGTTAAAAACAACAAATTCCTAAACTATTGATTTAGGAATTTGATTTCACAACTTTAAATATATAGTTCTAATTATTTGTTATCTTCTGATAAAATAAGCTCTTTGGTTTCTTTAACCACTTCCTTATTTTTAGACTCTTCATTTGTTTTGTTAGGAATTAACTCTACATGTTCAACAGTAGTTTTAAGTTGAGTTTCTATCAATAATTCTTGCTTTTGCAATTCGGCAGCGGTTTTTATGATTATTTCATACAGTTTAGTATAAGCTTCATTGTCTATATCTTCATTATATGCCGATTCATTCAAACGGAATAAAGACGCTTGTAAAAACTTTAATGCATTTGATTTGGTTGCTAATTGGTCCACCAGCTTTTCTACTAATGTGTACATTTGTTCGTCCACTTTGTTGTTTTCTTTTCCACTTGCTGTAGCATTATTTAAAAAATCTTTCAATAATTCAAAAATAGCGTCTGATTTTTCTTCACCCAAGTATTTAAATTGTAATGTACCTTCTGTATTTTTAGTTACATTAAAAACCCCCATTTTTTTTGAGGCATCAAAAAAGTAAGCTCCTGTGGATAATTGAAATTCTTTTTTAGCGTCTTTAACGTAACTAGGTGCTACATAAGAAGCTGTAGCTTTATCATCAATGGTTACTGCTTTTTGAGCACAAACATTAAGCGTAACTAATACTAATGCAGCTGTTGTAATTGTTTTTTTCATTTGTTGGGTTGTGTTTTATATTAATTTGTTTATTTATTACTAGAAATAGAAACTGAGTTCAGCACCTATAAAATAAAGCTATTGAACTATAATAAAAACTAATACCTGTACACCAAACCAAAAACATGTTGGATTTGATTGCCATATTTGTTTTGTTCAAAACTGGATTTACCGTGAGTTTGAAAAAGGAGTCCAAAATCAGTTATAAAATTAGTATGCGTGTTACAATCACAATGAACAAGATCTGCAAACCAAACATACAAACCAATACCATAGTTTACAGTTGGTCTAGGCAGGTTATCAATTGAGGTAATACCAGTACCTAGTGCTACAAAAGGTTCAATGCCCGGAATAATTTCATTGCCATAATTAAGGGCGTTTAAATTATACTTACAACCTACATCTAGGGCAAAGTACCTTTGTTCCTTAGTTAGGAATAAGCCATCAACCAGTTTGCCTTTTTGATACTGGTTTAAGGAAAGGGCCGTTTCAAAATAGATGTGATCTGTTACTTTTCTGTTGTAGGCCAAGTAAGAAGGGTAGGGTAGCACGTTCCATTCTTCTTCCATATTAAACAACATGTTTTTTAAGGTAAAAGAATCGTCTATGACGTTGGTTCCTAGAGTAAAACTGTTTTTACTTTTCGTTCTGTTTTGGGCAGTAGTTGGGTTGAAGCTGGTGATTAAAACCAACAGAAGTACAACTTTAGAGTTGGGTTTTAGTAGCATTTTTATAGGTAATTATTTTAATTCATGCTAAAAATATTACATTAATATTTATAAAAAAGAACCGATAAATAAGTGTAGTAAATTAAACCATAAGTGTAAGACTTACTCCTTAAAGCTTTTTTGCATCATTAAGTACTTGTTTTTGTATCCTTTTCTAAAGTAGCATCCTCTAAAGATAAACAAATTAATACCGTTGTCCCTTCTCCTAAAACAGACTCAAAAACCAACTGAGCACCATACAAGTTTGCCAATTCTTTGGCATAAGTTAGGCCAAAACCTCCTTGATATACATTGTTATTTTTAATAAAATTAAAATCATTAAAATCATTAAAATCATTATTTTGATTTAATTTTTTTAACTGTTCACTACTCATTCCTATTCCATGGTCTTTAATTTCTACGTATAAATATTGTTTTTTCGTGTAGGTTTTAATTTCAATTGAATTATTGTCTTTACTGTATTTTATAGCATTAGAAATTACATTATAAAGCACATTGAAAATAATATCTTTATCAAAATAACCTTTAGCTTTATCATCTAATTGAAAATCTTTGTGAAAGGCTATGTTTTTCTGGTCTGCCAAAGGAAAAATGATTTCAATTGATTTTTCTACAATTTCATTTAAACTACATAGTTCTTTGTTGATGATAATGCCATTTTGTTGTGTTAAAGACCATTTTAAAAGTTGTTCTGTAAAATTATAATTGTTTTGTGCGGCATTTTTTATCTTAGCTATGAAGGATTTTAATTCTTCTTTACTTAATTGATTAAAATTTTCATTGATAAAGTTGGAATATCCTAATAATGCATTAAAAGGACTTCTTAAATCATGGGAAATAATGGAAAAAATTTTATTTTGTGTGTTTTTTTTTAACATAGTTATTACTCTTTTTAATTTTAGATTATTAAAGATTGATTATTAAGCTTAATACTAAAGTAAAATCTATAAATTTAATTTGGAAGTTTTTTTTATTTTTTTTATAATTTATAATGTTAATTTAAAAAAAAACTGAGAATCGATATGGTTAGGGATGTTTAATTCCAAAGTTTTTACAACTTTTGACTAATCCAAGCATTTGCATGATCTGCATTATTGGGGCGTACCAAAATTGTATTGTTGGCATCTAACAAAAAATAACTCGGTGTACCTGAAATATGATAATCTTTTGCAGCTTGGGTATCCCAACCTTTATAATCGCAGTAGGTTTGCCACGGTGTGTTTTTGTAGGCTTCTTCAAAAGCTGTTTTATCTGTATCTATGCTTATGTAAATTAATTCTACATTCTTTGCTTTCCAAGTAGTATAAAGTTTTAATAATTCTAGTCCTTCTGCTTGACAACTAGGACACCAACTCGCCCCAAAAACCACTAATTTGTAGGTGCTTTTTAGTTTTTTTAAATTTAAGTTCTTTACTCTATTATCTTTGTTCTCAAAAATAATATTCGGAGCCGTTTTGCCAACTGCTAGTTTTCTGTATTGTTCAAATAAATTAGTGCTTTTTTCCGACAATTGGCAATTGGTTTGATTGAGCATTTGTAATGCCAAATGTTCTGCGGCCGGAAACAAACTTCTTTTTTCAAAATAATTGAATAAATGTTGTGCCACTTCTTGCTGAAAAGTAGTATTTGTAGCTAAACTTTTCACTAAGGCATCCGTGCTGGCATTAATGTGAAGGTACATTTTCTTTGGTTTCAGATGACTTTCCATTAGTTGGAAATAACCTTCAAGCAATTCTTGTATTAAACCCGAAGTATATAATTTTTCATCATTAAAATTCAATGCGTTAAAATCCTTTTCGTGTTCTGGCATTCGTTCTATATAACGATTTGCCGTTTGGGGAAAATCAGTTATGAGTTTACGAATTTTTAGATACTGTTTTGCGTAGCTGTCTTTGGGCAATTGGTTTAAGTAGGTAGTAAATTGCTGTTCTTGATTGGCAATTTCCTCTTGCAACCACTTGTGTTGGTTGGGTAATTTCTCGTATTGTGGCAACAGGTATTTTAGCCCGTTTAGTTTACTTTCTGCAGCTTGATTAATGGCAATACCATTGGCAAAAGCATCATTTTCTGGTGAGTTACTAAATTGCAGGGTGTTAAAATCTTTAACATCATCCCATTGCATTTTAAAATTTTCTTGGTTCAACAAGATGATCACGCTAGTGATGTTTTTTATATCTAAAAGTGCTGCCCCTACAAATGCTGCGGGATACTGCAACTCAAAGTTACCTATACTATCTGTGGTGGTTTTTGCCAGTTCTTTATTTGCAAAACCGTTGAAACCCAATAACAAGATTTCGCTATTTTGTAGTTGCGGAAAACTACCCTTGATGGTTTGGGCAAATAAACCGTGTGTAACCAGCAAAAACAGAATGAATATTTTTTTCATTTTTTAATTAATCAAAACAATAACATAATTATCTTCTAGTCTTTGAGACAACGTACCGTGAAGGCGTTAGATTTCAAAATTCACTTCAAATTTTAACTGCTCTATTGTATTTCGTTTGTTTTTACGTGCTTCAAAATAGGCTTTGTATAAATTTTCTAAAATTATTTGCATATATCTTACTTCTTTGTCTTTTTGTATTTTACATAAAATGTAACAACTGCTGTTGTGAAAAATTGGTATCACAAAGACGCACAAGGCACAACGGTTTTTAGATCAATTCTTGAACTTCTTTTAGAAATAAAAACGCTTCCATTTGCGTTTTTTGTTCCAACAGAAACGCTTTTTTGATTTTAAACTGTTTTATCAAAGACTATTGGTTAGAGAAGTATAAAACTTGAAACCTTCAACTTGAAACTACCTCGTTTTACTCCATGCCAATACCTGCTCAATAGTAGCCATTTTTTCTACAATAATGCCTTTGCTGTCTAATAAATACATAGTTGGCGTACCTATAACTGCATAGTTTTTAAAGTTGATGCCGCTTATACCTTCAAAGTCGCAGTATTTGTCTTGCCACGGAAAATTAGCAGCGGTGTTTTTAAATACATTTTCGTCTACATCTGAAGATATGGACAGTATTCTTATGCTTTCTGCTGTTAAATCTTTAAAGTTGTTTTGTAAACCCAATATAACTTGTTCGCAAGGCCCACAGCCTGATTGATAAAACACCAATAGCGTTTGGCTATAGCCACCAGCACCTAACTCACTGCTTTTTAGTACGGTAGTACTGTGATTGTGGTCTTCCAGTTGACCAATATGCTCGGTGATTATTAAATCCGGAGCCTGACTACCTACCATGCCTTTTACATACACCTCCATCGTCTTGCCTTCGTAACTCGTAATTTTGCCCGAACGGATGACTTTATTGGCAATGGCTTGTACATAATCATCTTTGCCGTATTGCGTCAGAAAAAAAGTCATTTTGCCCACAAAATCGGTATATTGAATAGGATTGGCCATCTTATCGTGCAATATCTTAAAATCCTCGGCAAACTTGTCTTTATCATTCACCACATGGGCTTGGTACTGCACCCAACTCTGAATAATACCCTCCCAATGCCCCGACACATACAAGTCTTGAATGCTCATTTTTTGTGTAAAAAATTCATTGAAAAGGCGGCCTTTTTCGGCATCGTTATCGGCAATTCGATGAGCATATCCCTGCATCAGATTGACAATAGGCAAAAAACGGGCATTGTAGTTGCTGTTTTGCTTTAGGCCTTCATGAAATAACTCATACGCTTGGGCTTGTACTGCTTTTTCGTTTTGAAAAGTAGCGTACAAGGGGTGTGTTTTGTCATACAATTGTGCAGCACGGCTCATCACCTCATACTTATCTATGATTTTCTGTTGCTCGCCATGGAGCCTGTTTAGCTCATTCACGGCATCAAAACCGGTGTAAACTATATTGGTGTTATCGGGCTTATCACTCAGGCACGAAATAGCAAAATCATGACCAGGTATCGCCATATCTATACCGCCACCTGTTTCTGAATTTGTTAATAACCACCTACACATACCCGTATAAGGGGCGTACTTTTCAGGAATGGTTAAGGTAAATTTGCCATTTTGGGGTATGGTATCCTGCTGCACCTTCTCGGCTTTGCTGCCTTGAAAAATGACCAGATCATACGTCTTGCCAGCAAAAGCAGGAAACTCCATGCTGATGGACTGTGCCACTGCCCCCCAAGGCAAAAAACAACATAAAATATAGATTACATACTTCATTTTTCTTTACTTTTTTTGAAAGCGTGGCGGCATGCTACCACCACACTTTACTATTTAAAACTTGACTCCTTATTCCCACTGCGAGGCTTAAGGGGCTTTTATTCTGCAATACAACGGAGCGAAAAGCCTTCCGTTCTATTCCTGGAGAAGGCCGGGTCCACGTTGCTGTTAAAGATATACACGCCGTAAGCGTTAATGCCAAACTCCGTACTACTCCAGTAGAAGCCGGTGCTGCCACGGTTGACGAGCGAGCCATCGTTATTGGTGCGGCGGCCGGCAGCAGGCAAAGTAAGTAGCTTGGTGCTGGCGTTAGGACCATAATGCAGGGCAACGCCGTAATTAGAAGCGTTACTAGAAAATGTTCCCGTTCTACTTGCGGTGTTGTTGTTGTTTACACCAGTCCACTCTGCTCTAGTAGGTACTCGGTAGCCACTTGGGCATGGGTCGTTGGCAGTTTTAGCACCACCAGCGGTACGCCAAGCGTTGTTTGCAGCATCCGTAGTACTCCAACCACTCACTGCTCCCGCATTGGCATTACCAGATGTTGGTGCAGCAGCAAAGTTGCTTGTGTTACCGGCTGTTTGCCAATCTACACGAGAGTCTCCCGTAGTGTTAGGTCCTCTTCTTCCCCATTGTATATAAGCTCCTTGTAAGCCTATTACAGGTACGTGTGGGTCTAAACTAGTGTCAGCACCAAGGTTATGGCAAAGGAATTCTTTGTAATTGGTAGCAGATACAAAAGCCCCACAGCATTGCGCATCCCTTACGTTGGGTGTAAGTTTTTGTTGGAAGGTACCTGCGGTGGTGGTATAAACCACATACAGTTCTGCTGTAAAGCCTGTTTCTGCACTCAAGGTAGCTGCGGTGGTGTTAAGATTTGATGCATATGTTACATCTACCGTAAGGTTGGTATTGGCAGCAACACTTGGGGTAACCGTGGTAGGGCTTATGCTCACTACAGGGGTACCGTTGGTGTTAACAAACACAAAGCTTACATTAGTAGAGGCTACCGTATTACTGTACGTGTACGTATAGGTTGGGGTAGCTGTAAAGTCTGCTTTATTGGCCTGGCGCGCTGCTAACGGACCAAAGGCTCCACCATCATTTATGGTAGCCACATCAAAACATGTCTTACCTGTGAAAGAAGCAGAACCCGTTGGGTTAGTAGGAGCTACAATAGGTGGTGCATTCACCGCATCAATCATGGCCTGTACTTCAGCCGCTGTAGCAGGAGAAGAAAAGGCATTAGGATTCGCAGCAATGTAGGCCAGGTAGGCCGCTTCGTTGGCAGCAACTGCACCACTTACACCCGGAAGAGCATTGTATTGGGCAGCAGTTGTACCTGCTGTAAGCGTGTTGTTACCATTGTCTGCATCTGTACCAATATTGGCAAGTAATGTTTGATTGGCGTTTACTTGGTTAATCATCGCTTGTACTTCGGCAACCGTTGCAGGGGCTGAGAACAAGTTTGGATTGGCATCAATATAATCTTGGTAAGCTGTTTCATTGGCTGGAACAACACCTGTTACACCTGGTACAGAAGCTAATTGAGTTGCTGTAACTACAGATGGAACTGTGTTAGGATCATCGCCTTCGTTACCTACCTGAACTAAAATTGGGTTAACTGGAACAAATCCGCAATCTGACCAGGCATCGTTTTGGTAACTTTTGAAACAATTAGAAGATAAATCGTAGATAATCATTCCGTTAATAGGTGTTGTGATGGCAGTTGTATTGGCCACCCTTGGTACTACAATACCTGAATTTGTAGAGACCACATCGAGTGCACCCTCTGGGTTAGTTGTTCCTATACCAACTTGGGCATAGAAACTAGTTGTTGCTAATAGAATAGCTGTTACTACTATTTTTTTCATTGAATTTATTTTAAAAAATTGTGTTTTATTTTAAATAATATTTACTCTTCTTGCTAAAGGTTCTAGTTTTTGATACAACGTACCGAAAAGCCGTATGCACGGCGGTTAATGTCCAAGTTAGCGCCACCTGAGAAGAAGTAGCGGTAACTGGAGTTAGAACCACTCACTGAACTACTCCAGAGGTAGCCGTAACTGCCCACGCTGAGGCTACCATTAAAGTAATTGCGGAGACCTGGAACAGTGAATTTGAACGGGCTAGAAAAAGCGGTTGCACTGTCGATGATACCATAAGCTGAAAATTCGGCATTGAGTTCTGCAATAGTGGGCACACGGAAACCTTCTGGACAAGGGTTGTTCACCGCAGCAACACCATTCCATAAGTTAGCGTTTTGGTTCACTCTCCAATCATGAGGGGTAATGTTTTCTGTGATGAAGAGGTTGTTTGCAGGAGTATCAGCGTTGATGGTGGTTGTTCCGTTTACTGGTGTACCTGTTGTAGAACTAGTCCAATTGATTTTTTCATGACCGTCGGCTTTTCTTCCCCATTGGTATAAATCGCCATACGCCAAATGATCTGTAGCACTTGTGGCAACTTGTTTAGCCCCTAAGTTTCTGTCCATCCATTTCTTACCAGTTGTTGAGGTAATAGGTGTTGCTGTTGCATTTACTACTGTAATCATTGCGTCTATTTCGGCAACTGTAGCTGGAGCAGAAAATAATGCTGGATTAGCATCAATGTACGCTTGGTATGCTGCTTCATTAGCAGGAACAACATAAGTTACTCCTGGTAAAGACGCTAATTGAGCTGCTGTTACTACCGATGGAACTGTGTTAGGAGCATCTCCTTCGTTACCTACTTGAACTAAAATAGCTTGTACATTCACTGCTGTAATCATTGCGTTTATTTCGGCAACTGTAGCTGGAGCAGAGAATAATGCTGGATTAGCATCAATATACGCTTGGTATGCTGCTTCGTTTGCTGGAACAACACCTGTTACACCTGGTACAGACGCTAATTGAGTTGCTGTAACTACAGATGGTACTGTGTTAGGAGCATCTCCTTCGTTACCTACTTGAACTAAAATTGGGTTAACTGGAACAAGTCCGCAATCTGACCAGGCACCGTTTTGGTAACCTTTAAAACAATTAGAAGATAAATCGTAGATAATCATTCCGTTAATAGGTGTTGTGATGGAAGCTGTATTGGCCACCCTTGGTACTACAATACCCGAATTAGTAGAGACCACATCGAGTGCTCCCTCTGGGTTAGTTGTTCCTATACCAACTTGGGCATAGAAACTAGTTGTTGCTAATAGAATAGCTGTTACTACTATTTTTTTCATTGTATTTATTTTAAAAAATTGTTTTTATTTGATTATGATAATATTTACTCTTCGGGCTAAAGGTTCTCCATTGCTAGAAAAACTATAAATAGTATCAATCCCTTTTCCTTCAATTTTTATTCGGTCTCCACTAATGTTAAAGCTTTCTAAAATGTTTTTTAATTTATCCACTCTTCGGACAGATAATAAGTTGTTAGACTGAAGCATTCCTATTGTAAACCTAAACTTACAGCATTATTTTTTATTATTTTATAATACTTTTTGTGGGTTTATATCCTTTATAGCGTGCCATAAAATAAACACTTTGTTGATACGCAACCCAAAAAACACCTTGTTTTATACAAAAAAAGATGATAAATTGAAAGATGTTGTATTCTATTAGTCATACTTGCCATTTTCTAAAAAAATCGACCGCTTCGCGGTATTAAAAAGTGGTGGCTCCAAGAGCCACCACTAAAAAGAAACAAAGGTTCTAGCCTTTGATACAACGTACCGAAAAGCCGTATGTACGGCCGTAATTGAATTCGCTAGTGCTACCTGAGAAGAAGTAGCGGTAAATGGCGTTATTACCACTTGTTGAACTGGTCCAGTAGTAACCGTTAGTGCCTTCGAAGTTGACATTACCATCACTTAAAAAACGCAGACCTGAAACAGTGAATTTAAACGGGCTATTAAATGCGCTAGTTCTATTAGTAATACTGTAAGCTGTTATTTCGGCAGATAATTCTGCGTTAGTTGGTACACGGAAACCCCATGGACAAGGGTTGTTCACCGCAGCTACACCAGTCCATAAATTATCGTCAGAGTTCACTCTCCAATCAAAAGGTGAGACAGCTTCTGTGATAAAAAGGTTGTCTGCTGGTATATCAGCTTGAATGGTGGTTGTCCCGTTTACAGGACTACCTGTGGTGCTATTAGACCACGTTATTTTTTCGTGACCATCGGCTTTTCTACCCCATTGGTATAAATCACCATACGCCAAATAATCTGTTACACTTGTTGCCACTTGCGTAGCACCTAAGTTTCTGTCCATCCAAATCTTACCAGTTGTTGAGGTAATTGTTGTTGGAGCTGTAGCATTTACTGCTGCAATCATTGCGTTTACTTCTGCAACCGTTGCTGGAGCAGAGAATAATGCTGGATTAGCATCAATGTACGCTTGGTATCCTGCTTCA
Source organism: Flavobacterium sp. (assembly GCF_965657075.1). Lineage (GTDB taxonomy): Bacteria > Bacteroidota > Bacteroidia > Flavobacteriales > Flavobacteriaceae > Flavobacterium. Next base: position 5,811 of record NZ_CBFHMV010000026.1, on the reverse strand, counting down.
TTAGCAGAAACAACATCAGTTACTCCTGGTACAGACGCTAATTGAGCTGCTGTTACTACAGATGGTACTGTGTTAGGAGCATCTCCTTCGTTACCTACTTGAACTAAAATTGGGTTAACTGGAACAAATCCGCAATCTGACCAGGCACCGTTTTGGTAACCTTTAAAACAATTAGAAGATAAATCGTAGATAATCATTCCGTTAATAGGTGTTGTGACGGAAGCTGTATTGGCCACCCTTGGTACTACAATACCCGAATTAGTAGAGACCACATCGAGTGCTCCCTCTGGGTTAGTTGTTCCTATACCAACTTGGGCATAGAAACTAGTTGTTGCTAATAGAATAGCTGTTACTACTATTTTTTTCATTGAATTTATTTTAAAAAAAATTGTGTTTTATTTGATTATAATAATATTTACTCTTCTTGCTAAAGGTTCTCCTTTATTGGAAAAACTGTATGTAGTGTCAATTCCTTTGCCTTCAATTTTTATTCTGTCGCCGCTGATGTTAAAGCTTTCCAAAATGTTTTTTAGTTTGGCAACTCTTCGATTAGATAAAAGGTTATTGGATTGTACCGTTCCTAGGTTATCCGTGTAACCTTTCAGTTGCACTTTGTATTCGGGATTCTTCTGTAAATAATCAATCACAAACTTTAATTTTTGTCTAGATTCTTTGTTGGGATCCACTCTATCTAAATCATAATACATGATGTTGTATTCAAATTCCATGATGGCATTGTACTCTGGGTCTTCTGATGGGTTAAAAGGTTTGATGTCCTCAGGATTTTCTTCCGTTTCATCAGGGATACCGTTTTTGTTTTCATCAATGAATCTTCCTTGTGCATCTACTTTTAAACCAAAAACTGTATCATTTTGTAAATCCAAATAATCAGGAACACCATCTTTGTCGATGTCTACATTTTTTCGTTCCAAGTCTTCGATACGTTTTTTCAATTCTTGGTCGTCGTATTTTTCAACAGGAACTTCTGCTGTAGCTTTTTCCGAATACCAATCGGCATGAGTATCTTTTTTACCTAAGTATAAAGTAAGCCCTAAGGAAGTATTGAATAAAGTACCTGTTAAATTGTTGGCTTGTTCCGAATACGAACCGTCCCAGTTAAAATGTTGTCTTACATTACTAAGCAATGTAAAGTCACCTGATAAAACTAAACGATTAGTGATTCTAAATTGTGGTGTTACCCCAACCATTAAACCACCGTTGTCTTCGGTTACTCCTTTGTTAATACCCATTTGTGGTGCCAATTGCGAAACTTGTAAACCACCGTGTAGTAATAAACCAAATCTGTTGGTAAACGTTTCAAATTTTAAAAGTCTACCTGCATTGATAACCCCTTGTAAGCCAACACGATATTGGTTTGTTTCAAAAGGCAAAGAAGCTGTTCCTGCTTGGTTTTGCATGATATCGTATCCGAAATCTAGTTTAGCTCCGAAATACGGGTTGAACATGTATCTTAAACCTAAATCTATGTGTTCTACTCCATTAAAATTGAAGTATTTAGTTGGGTCGGATGAAAAATATCCAGTAGCATAAGGCTTTTCCGGTTTGTTTTGTCCTACATTAACTTCTACAGACCATTTGTTGTAGTCTCCATTAGCAGAATTACTTTGAGCAATTGCAAAGGTTGATGTTATTAATAAGGCAATGATTAATTTATAATTTTTCATGCTTTAATTTTTAGAGTGTATTAATTTTTTACTTACCGTAGTACCGTTATCAAAAGTAATTTTGGCTACATAAATACTTTCTTCGTGAACAAAAGCAGCGTTGAAAGTTTCCGCATTAATGTCTTGGTAATTTTGAATTAATCTACCCGTTATGTCATAAATTTGAATGGCTTTTATAGTAGCTTCAGCCGTTGCCGCTAGGGTATTGTTATTTAAAACAATTGTAGCATCCAATGACACAAAAGTAGGATTAGATAAAGCAGTAGTTTGATATACAATTTCAAATCTTTCATTGGTTACAGCATCAGTTGTTGTATAAGTAAAATCACCAGTACTAAAGTCGTGAAAAGTGTTAGCCACCTTATCATGCAAGTACACTTTTACGTTAGGGTCTGTAAACACCCCTTCTTGCGCTGTAATTCCTAACACAAAAGTTTCGGCATTGGTATTGTTTTTACGAATTCCTACGGGTACTACATCTGTAGTTGTAAAAGTAGGTCTAGCGTTAATGGCTAATCTTCTTCCATCACCCTCAAAAATAGAGTAGAACTGAGCTGTACTTACGGAATTTCTTCCCGCATCATACATTCTGTCGTAACCTAAAGTTGCTTGAGGTAAATAAGCCACTAATATTTGACTGAATACCCCGTTAGCTCCTGTCATGTTTAACTTGAAACGGTCTTTAGGAGTTGAAGTTGTATTTGAAGCAGTTGCATTAGCATTAGTTGCTCTGTAAAAATTAGTGTTGTTGTCTACAACACGCATACAGTTGTTAAAAGTAATATTAGCTGTAGCGGAAGTAGTTGTTTCACTTCCAAGCGTAGGAGTTATTCTAACTTTAAATCCTTGTCCTGAAGGTATTTTACCATTAAAATTTGCTGTTATAGCTGTTGGTGCTACAAAACCAGCTCTTGTATAAGACAAGTAATCGGCTTGTGTATAATTTCCTGAACCTGGATAGGAAACAGCGGAGTTCCAAACGTATAGCACCCCATCAATAGCTGTATTTTCTACTAAGAATTTATCTCCGTCTATAGCAGAGGGATAAGGATTTCCTAATAAAATATGGCTTCTACCACCATAAGGTTGTCCAATATCGTTAGTAAATGAACCTACGTTAATATCTCCATTATTTGCTACACCATCAATAACTACACTTACATCAGCTGTTGTACTTGCATCTAAAAAAGGAGCGGCTTGTCCCACATGAGCAATAAAACCTTTTCCTGTTTCTGTAGCCGATGTAGCTGCCCATCCACCTCCTGCACCTGTCACATATTTGTAAGAGAAATCAAAGGCTCCAGCTACACCACCAACAGCAATTGCCGATGCCATATCACCATAGAAATCACCTGCAACAGGAGTTCCAAAATACACATAATCGTATCTTTTTAGTGCTGTTCTTGTTTTGGTCATTTCAATGTTTGGTTTTCCAACACCCGTAGCTCTTTGCACAACACTAGCACTAGTAGCCATGATGATTTTGGAAGCACCTGTAACACCATTAACAATTTCTATGTTTTCGTCAGCTGCAAGGGTTACCTCAGCATTTAAAACCAAAGAGTTACAAGCGAAAGAACCCCCTGAATATGCGGCATCAATAACCACTGGGTCAGCTAAAGTGGGTGCAGACGGGCTCCATGAGCCGTTCCATGTTTTGGTAACTCCTGAAGAAGCTACTAAAGGTTGACAAGAGCCTTTTGCAGCTAATGTAAACTTGGAGTACGTGCCAAAAGGTACTGGTATTGTTGAAGTAATAGAACCTGCGGTTAAATTACTTGCGGCTCCTGTACCTAAATAGTTCAAATCAACTACTGAAGGAATTTGTTCCCATTGATTAGTAGTGCTGTTGTATCCAGCGATTACTATATCTTCCAAAGCAACACCTACCAATAAATTAGATAAATCACTTGCAGCACGCCAAGTTAAAGATAATAGCGCTGTTGAGCTGCTTTTTACATCCCAATATTCAACCGATGAAATGGCTTCTAATGTAGCATTATCAATTGTGGCACCAATAGTAGTAGGATTGGCTGTATAATAAGCACAATCGTACGCATTAGAGGTACTTGCACCTTGCACTCTTGCAGGGGCATATACCGTTCCATTACCAACAGGAAAAGTAAAATCAGCATTTCCAAAAGTACTAACATAACCGTTAACATGATGCGTATCTGATGCAGAAGCCCATGTTGTTGCAACAGGAAAATAGAGTTTTCCATAAATTGCATCAGTTCTAGTGGTAACTGTTGTTGAAGGTGAAGTCCCAAAATTAAAAGGAGAGGTAAAAACACTTACCAATCCATTATCTCCTATGTAAAGAGAACCATTTTGTTGAACTTGACCAAAAGCCGTACTGAAACTAAGTAGTATTGTAAAGAAACCCAAAACCTGAAGTTCCGTTTTCTTTATAAACGTATTTGTTTTCAAAATTATTGATTTTTAGGAGTTAGTATAATTTCTTTTTTTTTGATTTTTTTTTTCTCTTTGATAGAATAAAAAAAAAACAATAACCACACCAGCACCCATTAACAAGAAGATGTAATCTCCTATGGGAGCAGGAGGTGGTTCAGGACCGTCGTCAAAGTCATCGGCAAATGATACTATCGGAGATAATACCAAAAAGAATAAAATTATTTGACGCAAATAATTTTGGATTTTGTAATTCATAAGCTTTGCATTTTAAAGTATTGAGTACAAATATCTTTATATGTTTCCAGTATATTTGGAAAGATACATAAGTGCAAGGCAATGAATAATTATGTGTAAGGCTTTAAGGAATAAGTGTAAGTGTGCTAAAATTTAATTTTAATGAATTTATTAAAGCTTTCTTGTCTCCTTTTGGATATAGGTAAAGAGGTACCGTTAATTAGTTCACAAAAGTAGCCATCCGCTTTACTCAATTGTTTGATTAAATGGGTGTTGACCAAGTATTTATGATGAATTCTGAAAAACACATTGGGGTCCAGCAGATCTTGATATTCGCCTAAGTTTCTGGAGGACGTAATAATTCGGTTATCTGAGGTATAAAACATGGTGTATTTTCCTTCTGCCGCACAATAAAGAATTTCATCAGGACGTATCAAATCCACTTTGTTTATGGAAGGAATAGGGATGTAGTTAAAATTATCTTTGTTGGGTGTGTTTCTTTTACCGTTTTTAACATCCATTTTTTTATAACTTTTGGTTACCGCATTTAATAAATCAGCAACTTTTAAAGGTTTAAGAATGTAACCTGAAATATTTTCATTATTATTGATTACGTTGATTGCAAATTCGGAGTGCGATGTAATAAAGATGATTTCACTCTGACTTAAATCATAATTATTCACCAGGTCAAAGGAGTTTTCTCCGTTTTTAAGGTCAATATCTAAAAACAGCAAATTGGGTTTGTGTACTAAAAATAACTCAATACCATCCTTAATATTGTTTGCAAAATAGTGCGTAGTAATTTCTTTACAATATTTTTTTAGATACAATTCAATCAATTGAATACTCTCAATTTCATCATCAATAATAAGAGCAGAATAGGTATTCATATTTTTTTCTGGTTAGGTTAATTTATGTTTTTGAAATGTTTGAATGATATAATATGCCTGCTTATAAATTAATTTTCCTTAGGAAAAATAAAATTGGGATACACCTTTTTCATAACTTTTTCAACATTGAAATTTTTTCTTCTTTTTTTTATTTTTATTAATTGCATGTAAAATGAATTCATTTCTTCTGTATTAGGAATCTTTTTTTTGGAGAAGAATTTCATCTTATGAATAATTTATCCATAAAATTACTATTTTTTTTTAATTCTATATTTAAAATAAATAAATGACGCTTAAAAACTTAACAACTGATTTGTTTTTAATAATAAGTGTAATAATAATAATATTCTTACTTAATGGATTGACTTTTTTTTTCTAATAAAAGAGTTTTCCTAATTCTATTAGTTTTTTTATTTACTCTAATATCAGATTACATAAAAATTAGGATTATTTAATTGGATTCATTGCTTAATGTTATTTTACTTAGAAACGTTTATCGGATTGTAAACATTGAGTTGTCCTAAAAAAGGTTGACTCGTTAATAATTCAAATATAGTTAAATCGTAACAGAATTAATTCTGTTACGA
>NZ_CBFHMV010000025.1:0-28859 GCF_965657075.1 Flavobacterium sp. | reverse complement strand
CGTAACAGAATTAATTCTGTTACGATTTAACTATATTTGAATTATTAACGAGTCAACCTTTTTTAGGACAACTCATTATTGTAGCTTTTATTTTCTTTATGATTTGAGGCACTTTTTTATTTTCAAAATCTAAATCAACAGCTATTTCATTTCCTTTTTTGGTGTATTTTAGAGTGCCTTTTGTAACTTTAAAAAAACCAGTTTGACCTTTACAAAAGCATAATCTTCCATATAGCATTTTTGTATCTTGTAATTCCTCATCCGTGAGGTTTAATTGATTTACATCATTTGAAACTTCAAAAGCAATTTCTTCTTTATAATAGGCATCCTGCAAATCTTTTTCAAAATTTCTGTCGTATTTGTAATAAATAACAGAAGTATTTTCATTGTCTTCTAACAAATAATAATTGCTGCCAAAATCATCTGTTTTTACAACAATAGATTTGTTTTTTATAACTTCAATACTGCAAATTCCATCTTCTGGACAATTTGAATCAGATAGGTTTATTTTTTTTGCTTCAACAGCTGTTTTATCGTTGTCGGTTATTTCTTTTTTTGGAGCACAAAATGACACTATTAATCCCAAAGGAATAAATAATAATTTTTTGCTAATAATCGAATTATTTAATTTCGGAAAGATCATTAGGGTTGATTTCATTTTTTGTGTTTTTTAATTAGTTAAAACAATTATTAAGCCAATTGTACTTTATTTGCCGTTAAATTCATTCATGGTGTTATTTAATCCCGAAAGAACAAACGAAGTAATAATTTTGGAACTGACTTCAAGACGTTCTCCTAAAGCGTTCTTTTCTTCCTCATTCCATTCTCCAAGAACATAATCCACTTGTCTGCCTTTTTTAAATTCATCACTAATGCCAAATCTAAATCTAGGATATTCTGTAGAATTTAATAGCAATTGAATGTTTTTTAAGCCATTATGACCTCCATCACTGCCTTTGGTTTTGATTCTTATAGTTCCAAATGAAATATTTAAATCATCAGTTATTACCAACATGTTTTCTTTGGCAATATTTTCTTTTTCCAACCAATATTTAACAGCTTTTCCACTCAAATTCATATAAGTATTTGGTTTTAACAACAAAATAGTTCTTCCTTTTATTTTATATTCGGCCAACTCACCAAGCTTGACCGTTTGGTAATTTAAATTTTCTTTTTGAGTAAAATAATCTAGAATTTTAAAACCAATATTGTGACGTGTGTTTACATATTCGGAACCTATATTTCCTAAACCAACAATTAAAAATTTCTTCATTGGATCAACTGTTTCTGTATGTTTTTTATTAAATATTTTGAAAAACCATTTCATTGGGTAAAGGTAGTTTTTTTTGAAGTGTTTTAAAAAAGACTTTTTTACAAAAAAAAAGCATCAGCGTTAAACTGATGCTTTTTATATAAATTGGAAATAAAATTATTTCTTTTTTGCTGGAGTTGCTTTTGCAGCTTTTGCAGCTTCTTGAGCGGCTTTCATAGCAGCACGAGAAATTCTTACTTGACAAACAACAGTGTTGTCTGGGTGCATGAATTTAAAGTTTTCTGCTGGTAATTTTGTAATGTATAATTTGTTACCCATTTCTAATGGAGTAATATCTGCTTCTACAAAATCAGGTAGGTTTTTAGGTAAGGCTTTTACTTTTAATCTTCTTTGAGCCAAACGTAAAACTCCACCAGCCATTACACCAGGAGATTTTCCTATAACTTTTACAGGAACTTCCATGATAACTTCTCTATCGTCTTGCAATTGGAAGAAATCAATATGTAAAATTTTGTCAGAAACTGGGTGAAATTGAATATCTTGTAAGATAGCGTCAATTTTTTTACCATTTTCTAATTCAACTACAACAGTATGTGCATTTGGAGTGTAAACCAAACCTTTAAATGCTCTTTCATCAGCTGTAAAATGCACTGGTTGGTCGCCACCGTATATAACACACGGAACCATTCCAGCATCACGTAAGGCTTTTGTTGCTTTTTTACCTACGCTTTCTCTTTCTTGTCCTTTAATCGTAATCGATTTCATTTTAATAATATATAGTTAATAATAATTTACATTAAAAATTTTCCACTAATGGAATTGTTGTGTTGTACCATGTGCATAACTTCTGCAAATAGCGGTGCACAACTCACCACTCTTATTTTTTTAGACTCTTTTTTTAATGGAATTGAATCGGTTACAATTAACTCCAATAATTGAGAATTCTCTATTTTTTCATACGCATCACCAGATAGAATAGCATGTGTACAAATGGCTCTAACACTTATGGCTCCTTTTTCAATCATTAAATCCGCTGCTTTTGCTAACGTTCCACCGGTATCAATCATGTCATCTACTAAAACCACATTTTTTCCTTGTACATCACCAATAAGTTCCATAGTATCTATAACATTGGCCACTTTTCTTTGCTTGTAACAAATTACTACATCAGATTCTAAAAATTTAGAATATGCATAAGCTCTTTTTGAGCCACCCATATCAGGAGAAGCTATTGTTAAATTCTCTAAATTTAAACCTTTTAAATAAGGTAAAAAGATGGTTGAAGCAAACAAGTGGTCCACAGGTTTCTCAAAAAAGCCTTGTATTTGATCCGCATGTAAATCCATGGTCATAATACGAGTAGCTCCAGCAGTTTCAAGTAGTTTTGCAACTAATTTAGCTCCTATTGGCACTCTTGGTTTGTCTTTTCTGTCTTGACGAGCATATCCAAAATAAGGAATAACAGGAGTTATATGTCGCGCGGATGCTCTTTTTGCTGCATCAATCATTAACAATAATTCCATTAAATTATCTGCTGTAGGAAATGTAGAGCAAACAATAAATACTCTTAAACCTCTTATAGATTCTTCGTAAGACGGTTGAAATTCACCATCACTATATTTTGAGAACGTAACTTTACCTAGAGGAACACCGTACTTTTCAGCAATTTGTTCTGCTAAGTGTACACTTTGGGAACAAGCAAATATTTTTGCTTCAGGTTCTTGATGTGACATTTTAATTTGTTGTTTTATTCCGATGCTTTACCTGATTTTAGCTAAGAATTTCTTTTTAACTTTATTTGTGTATTTGCCTCGGATGTAGTTAGTTAGTTGTGTGTCGTGTTAACGAGCTGCAAATTTAGAAATTAATTTCAACTCTGAAAGGATATTTTAAAGTATTTTTGTTATTTGTTTGAAATTATTATTACATTTGCAATCCTAATTTATAGCAGCCTTGGTGGCGGAATTGGTAGACGCGCACGACTCAAACTCGTGTTCTTCGGAGTGTGGGTTCGATTCCCACCCAAGGTACAAGTTAAAAACCTCTCATTACTGAGAGGTTTTTTTATATACTTTTTATTACATAAGTAACTATTCCCCAAATAATTAAATCGTTTTCAGGAGAGACTTTTATGGGTTTATAATTAGGATTTTCGGGCATTAAAAAAACAGCTTCTTCTTCTATTTTTATCCTTTTTACTGTAAATTCTCCATCAATGAAACAAACTGCTACTTTGTTGTTTTTAGGTTCTATACTTCTGTCGATTACTAAAATATCACCATCATCTATTCCTGCTCCAGTCATTGAATTTCCGCTTGCTTTGGCATAAAAAGTAGCTTCTTTGTTTTTAACTAAAACATGATCTAAACTAATTTTACTTTCATCAAAATCGGCTGCTGGTGATGGAAAACCTGCTTTTATTCCACTAGAAATATAGGGAAGTTCGATCTGATTTTCTAAATCTGGAATAAAGAATTGTATTTTTTGATTCATTTTTTATTTTTTCACTAATTCGCATTTTTTTTGGAACACAGATTTAACGGATTAGACAGATTCTCACAGATTTTTTGTCTGTTTTCTGAAAATCTAACATCTGAAAATCAGTTTTCTTAACATTTTATTTCTAAAATATCCTTAAAACTAGTAGTGTACTTTCTAGACAAATGGTTTTGCTTCATTTTCCAAGTATGCTCTAAGTCTTGATTACCTAATTTTATTTTACGTTCACCCGTTTTTTTATGAAAATGATCCATTACTTTCATTAAGGCTTGATGTTTTGGATTTTCTTCTTCAAATAAATGAAATTGCTTTTGGTTTTCAGGAATAATTTCAGTCACAATAACACCTGCTTTTTTATAAATGGCTCCTTCTTCAAAAATTTCTTTAAGCATTTTGATTGCTAAGTTACTGATTGTGATGTTTGAATTACTAGCAAAAGGTAGAGTTTCTAGCTTGTAAAAATTGTAACGTTGACTTTCTATTTTGTATTTATCTTTTCGTAAGTATAAAATTACACCGTAACAACAGGATTTTTGTTTGCGTAATTTTTCGGCACAAACCGTTGCAAAGGTGGATACACGTTCTTTCATTGCATTGAAAGTAGTTATGTTTCCTTCAAAACTTCTGGTGATGGCTATTTGTTTTTTTTGAGCTGGAGCATCTTCTAGCAATAAAACAGATTTTCCTTCTAATTCATATTTTAAACGTAAACCCACAACACCCATTTCTTTTTTGATGAAACTTTCGTTGTGAGATAAGGTAAAATCGTAAGCAGTTAGAATGTTTTTGGCTTGCATTTTTTTGGTTAATCGAAAACCAATTCCCCAAACATCTTCAATTTTAGTCCATTTTAATGCTTTGATGCGTTTTTCATCGGTATCAATCACGTAAATTCCTTGTGTGCGTTCTTGGTATTTTTTGGCAATTTTATTCGCAACTTTAGACAAAGCTTTAGTAGGAGCAAAGCCAATGCAAACCGGAATACTCAACCATTTGTGGATTCTGGTTTTGATTTGAATTCCGTAAGCGTGATAATCTTCGATGTTCATTCCGTCAAAGTTCATAAAAGATTCATCTATACTATAAACTTCTACATTTGGAGTATAAGCTTCTAATATTTTCATTACACGATTGCTTAAATCTCCATAAAGAGCATAGTTGGAAGAAAACACTTTTACATTGTGCTGTTTTAGTTCATTTCTAACTTTAAATTCAGGTGCACCCATTGCAATACCTAAAGCTTTTGCTTCATAACTTCGTGAAATAATACAACCATCATTATTAGATAAAATAACAACAGGTTTGCCAACGTATTGCGGTTGAAAAACACGTTCGCAAGAAGCATAAAAATTATTACAATCGACTAAAGCATACATTTTACAAATTTAAAACATATCTGAATCGATTGAGAAGAACATCCGTTAAAATTATGCACAAAAAAAAGCTCTGCAATTGCAGAGCTTCTGTACTTGGGTAATCAAAAAATAATATATATTAGTCTTCGATAACTACAACTTGTGCAGCTACTTTACCTTTTCTTCCTTCTTCTTCTTCGTAACTAACGCTTTCGCCTTCAGTTAATGATTCAACTCTCATTCCACTTGCGTGTACGAAAATGTCTTTTCCTGTTTCATCATCTGTAATAAAACCGTAACCTTTTGATTCATTGAAGAACTTAACTTTTCCTGTTCTCATTTTGTAATGTAAAAATAATTAATAATCCTCAAAGATAATTTTTTAATTGACATAAAAAAGGTTTTTCTACAGAAATTTATTGATTTTCAGTATTGTTATCTTCTTTGAAGTTAAAATTAAGCTCGTAATCTTTCAATTTTTTGTTTCGATATCTATGATAAATGAACACTGGCATTAGGATAAAAGCGAGTACTAACACTCCAATGCCTACCCATTTGTCACCTTCGGTATTGCCATTATTTTTGTGATAGTATCCGAAAGCAATTAACCCAAGAACAATTAAAAATAATATTCTAACTAAATATTTCATTACGATCTCAATTTGATGTGTAATTCTTCCAACTGTTTTTCATCAATTTTAGAAGGTGCATCAATCATTACATCTCTTCCTGAATTATTTTTAGGGAAAGCAATAAAATCACGGATGGTTTCTTGTCCACCTAAAATAGAAACCAATCTATCTAAACCAAAAGCTAATCCTCCATGAGGTGGTGCTCCAAATTCAAAAGCACTCATTAAAAAGCCAAACTGAGCTTGTGCTTCTTCTTTGCTAAATCCTAATAAATCAAACATTCTTGATTGTAATTCTCTATCATGAATACGGATAGAGCCACCACCAATTTCGTTTCCGTTTAAAACCATATCATAGGCATTAGCTCTTACTTTTCCTGGTTCGGTTTCAATAAGAGACATGTCTTCCGGTTTTGGAGAAGTAAAAGGATGATGCATGGCATGATAACGACCACTTTCTTCGTCCCATTCTAATAAAGGAAAATCTACAACCCATAATGGTGCAAATTCATCGGATTTACGTAATCCTAATCGTGTAGCAACTTCCATACGAAGTGCCGATAATTGAGAACGTGTTTTATCTGCAGGTCCAGAAAGGACTAAAATTAAATCACCTGCTTTTGCATTGGTAGCTTCTGCCCATTTTTTTAAATCATCTTGGTCGTAAAATTTATCTACAGATGATTTGAACGAACCATCTTCTTCACATTTTACGTAAACCATTCCTGATGCACCAACTTGAGGACGTTTTACCCATTCAATTAAGGCATCAATTTCTTTTCTTGTATAATTAGCGCAGCCTGGAGCAGCTATACCAACTACTAATTCGGCAGCATTGAATACTGGAAAATCTTTATGTTGTGCTACTTCATTTAACTCACCAAATTTCATTTCAAAACGAATATCTGGTTTATCGTTACCGTAGGTTTTCATAGCGTAATCGTACGTAATTCTTGGGAATTTATCTACTTCTACACCTTTAATTTCTTTTAATAAATGACGTGTTAAACCTTCAAACATATTTAAAATGTCTTCTTGTTCCACAAATGCCATTTCGCAGTCAATTTGCGTAAATTCTGGCTGACGGTCTGCACGTAAATCTTCATCACGGAAACATTTCACAATTTGAAAATACTTATCCATTCCACCAACCATCAACAACTGTTTAAAAGTTTGAGGTGATTGCGGTAAAGCATAAAACTGACCTTCATTCATTCTACTTGGTACTACGAAATCACGTGCACCTTCTGGAGTTGACTTGATTAAATATGGCGTTTCTACATCACAAAAACCTTGGTCAGAAAGGTATTTTCTAACTTCCATAGATACTTTATGACGAAAAAGTAAATTGTTCTTTACAGGATTTCTTCTAATATCTAAATAGCGATATTTCATACGAATGTCTTCACCACCATCAGTGTCATCTTCAATAGTAAAAGGAGGTAATTGAGCTTCGTTTAAAATAGTAAGTTCTGTAACTAAGATTTCAATGTCACCAGTAGACATATTTGGATTTTTTGAAACACGTTCAATAACCGTTCCTTTGACTTGAATAACAAATTCTCTACCTAAAGACTTTGCAAGTTCAATAACGGATTTGTCGGTTCTTTGTTCGTCAAAAATTAATTGAGTAATTCCGTATCGATCGCGTAAATCTACCCAAATCATAAATCCTTTATCTCTTGACTTTTGAACCCATCCTGCAAGGGTTACCTCTGTATTGATGTGTGAAGCATTTAATTCTCCACAATTGTGACTTCTGTACATTGAAAAATATTTTTATTTTGAACCGTTTGACTTTTGGCCTTGGTTGCAAAAGTAATATAAAAATGAAAAAGTTTGAAGAATTGTTATATTTAATATAAATATTAGCATGGTTATTGTTTAACTTAATTGAAACTTATATTTTTACCTAAATTAAAAACCTATTTTTATGAAAAAAGTAACTTATTTATTACTGTTGTTTACAGTATTTTCTTTTGCTCAGAATACTGAAAAAGTAAAGACTAAAATAACAGCAAAAATTGAAAACAGAAACAGCGATACATTGAGTATTTACGGAAATCAAAGATTTTTACATACTATAGTTGTTAATGAAAAAGGATTGTTTGAATCTGAATTTGAGTTCACTCCAGGCTTGCACCAAATGTATGACGGTTCTGAAGCAGCATTTGTATATTTAGAAGCTGGAGACAACTTAATAATTGATGTTGATGCTGCAAATTTTGATGAAACTTTAAAATTTCAAGGAAATTCGAGCAAAGCCAATAATTATTTAGCGGATAAAACAAAGAAAACGAAGAAATTTGAAGAATTGGCCTTTTCTAAAGAGGAAGCTGAATTCAAATCATTATTAGAAGCTAAAAAGGTTACTGATCAAAAAGATATTGATGCTTCTGAAACTTCTGAGGATTTTAAGAAAATGATGGCAGAAATGTTGAAAAGTGAATACTTTTACATGGAAATGAGTTATAATGAAGAGCGAATGATGGCAAAATTAAAAGGACAACCATCGCCAACTTTTGCTTATGAAAATTATAAAGGTGGCGTTACTAAATTAGAAGACTTTAAAGGAAAAATTGTTTATATTGATGTTTGGGCAACATGGTGTGGACCTTGTATTGGTGAAATTCCTTCTTTAAAAGCTTTAGAACAAAAGTTTCATGATAAAGATATTGTATTTGTGAGTATTTCTATTGATAAGGCAAAAGACAAAGATAAATGGAAAGCGATGATTGAGAAAAAAGAATTGGCTGGTGTTCAGTTATTTGCTGATAATGATTGGAACTCACAATTTGTAAAAGATTACGGAATTCAAGGTATTCCAAGATTTATTTTAGTAGGAAAAAATGGAGAAGTTATCAATGCAAGTGCCGATAGACCTTCTTCCAGCACCATTGAAGATGTTTTAAATGAATTAGTTAACTAATATTTGACAATAAAAGGCCAGTTTTTACTGGTTTTTTTATGCTTTTTTTGCCAATGTTACCAAATTGTTAAGAAAAAGTTTTTTTATTGTAAAACTTTGCATATATTTGTTATCAGAATATTAACCTATTAAATGTAATGAAGATGAGAAAAGTAGTAATTTTAGCAGTATTATTGGTTTCGGGAGTGTTTTTTGCTCAAGAAGTAAAACCAAAATTTGAAATAGTTGGAAATGAAGTTAAAGCAACATATTATCACGATAACGGAACTGTAAGTCAAGAAGGAAATTATTTAAACGGCAAACTGCAAGGAGTTTGGACATCTTTCAAAGAAGATGGTTCTAAATTGGTAGTTGGGGAATATAATAACGGAGAAAAAGTTGGAAAATGGTTTTTTTGGAGTGATGAAACTTTAAGTGAAGTGGATTACACTAAAAATAATATTATTGATGTTATTAAATGGTCTAAAGATGCTTTAGCTAAGAATTAAATTTTTACAATTATAAATAAAAAGGCTCTTGTTATATTTTAACAAGAGCTTTTTTATTTTAGTTATTTTATACAATTATTGAGTACACAAAATTTATCCAGTTGATTTACAAATTCAAATTTTATAATGTAACATTAGATGTCTTTATAATGATTTTAATATTGCTTATTGTATATTAACATTAAAAGCTCTTTAAAATGAATTAAAGAGCTTTTAATGTTAATATATTACTATTAATTAACCACCAATTTCTTGAATGGTCTTTGAATGATCTCTTCTGTTTTTTAAACGATTTTTGAATCGGTTTACTAAATAGAATAATACAGGAACAACAATCAATGTTAAGAATGTAGCAAAGATTAATCCGTAAATTACTGTCCAAGCTAATGGTCCCCAAAAGATTACGTTGTCTCCACCCATATAAATATTTGGATTTCCCGAAGCAAATAAACTGAAGAAGTCAATATTAAATCCAATCGCTAATGGCACTAATCCTAAAACAGTTGTAATTGCTGTTAACAATACAGGTCTTAAACGGGCTTTACCACCTTTAACAATAGCTTCAAAAACATGTTCGTTGCTTAACAGTTCTTTTTTATCCACACCAAGTTCTTCTCTTTTTCTGGCAATTAACAAATCGGTATAATCGAGCAGTACCACACCATTATTTACAACAATTCCTGCCAAAGAAATAATTCCCATCATGGTCATCATAATTACGAAAGGTTTTCCGGTAATCATTAATCCTAAAAATACACCAATAAAACTCAAGAAAACAGCAACCATAATTATTGCAGGTCTTGAAACCGAATTAAATTGGAAAATCAAGATTAAGAAGATCAAGAATAAACCTGTAAATAAAGCTCCCATTAAGAATGCCATTTGTTTTCCTTGTTCTTCTAATTGTCCTGTATAATCAAATTTGACCGTTTTTGGAGCATCAAAAGAAGCCATTTCTGCTTGAATTTGAGCCACAACAGCACCAGCATCTGTGTAACCAGGAGCTAAAGCAGAATATAGAACTACAATTCTGCCCGAATGCTTGTGTTTGATGGCACTGAATGAAGAGGTATTTTTTTGACTGGCGATTGTTGAAACCGGAATTTCTTTAATTTGTCCAGAAGCCATATCTCTAAATGTGATATTTTGATTGAAAATAGCACTTTTGTTGTATCGATTCTCTTCGTTAAATCGAACATAAATATCATAATCTTCACCATCTTTTTTGTAAACACCAGCTTTTTCACCAAAAATAGAACGTCGCAATTGATTGCCAACTTGACCTGCTGCAACACCTAATTCTCCTGCTTTTTCTCTATCTACAACCACTCTCATGGCAGGTTTGTCTTTGTTTACATCTACTTTTAATTCATCAACACCAGGAATATTTTTGGTATTTAAATAATCCTTCATCCTTTCAGCAGTTGTGATTAATTCGGTGTAGTCGTCACCTTTAATTTCTATGTTAATTGGATAACCTGCTGGAGGACCAACAGCATCTTTTTCAACAGAAATTGAAACTCCCGGATAAATGTCTTTTAAGGAAGCTTGAATTTTTTTACGTAAATCTTCAGAATCTCTACCATTTCTAAATTTGAATTCTTTCATTGAAATAGTGATTTTTCCTTTGTGAGGCATTTCTGCAGAAGAACCACCATCTGTTTGAGGATTTCCTGCACCTTCGCCCACCTGAGCTACACCATTTTCAACTAAATAATTTTGTTTTGCACTTTCATCATCGGTATAAACAAAATCGGTATCATCCAACACTTTATAAACACGTTGTTCAATAGATTTAGTAATTTCATTGGTTTTTTGAATATCAGTTCCTTGCGGATATTCGATGTAAACAATGATTTGATTTGGTGTATTATCGGGGAAAAACTCCACTTTAGTTCTTCCACTTCCAACACTCCAACCAAAATACAACATTAAAACCGCAAAAAACATTACAACCATTCCGATAATGGTCGCTACAGGTTTTCTTCCTGATAAGAAGTAACGCAAAGCTTTTTCGTAAAAATTTTCTAAACGAGTTAGTAATTTATTTTGGAACGAAATAGTTAATCCTTTAATCACATATTTATACAACCAAAACATGATTGCTGTAAAAATCATTAAAGAGCCTAGAGCTTTAACGGCTCCACCAAATAATAAAATTAGAGTTCCAAAACCACCTAATATGATGGATAAGCGAATTAATTGTTTTTTTGAAACTATTTTTTCATTAATATCCATGAATTGAGACACCAAAACCGAATTGAAAAAGATTGCCACAAATAAAGACGAACCTAATACAACAGATAATGTTATTGGGAAATAAATCATGAATTGCCCCATAGTTCCAGGCCACATTCCAAGCGGAACAAACGCTGCAACTGTGGTTAAAGTCGAAATAATAATAGGTAATGCAATTTCGCCAATTCCTTCTTTAGCAGCTTTGATGCGACTCATTCCTTCTTCTTCCATCAAACGATACACGTTTTCTACTACAACAATTCCGTTATCAACTAACATTCCTAATCCCATAATTAATCCGAACAAAATCATAGTATTCATGGTATATCCTAAAGCGTTTAGAATCATGAACGACATAAACATCGACATTGGAATGGCAAATCCTACGAAAAGGGCATTTCTAAATCCTAAGAAAAACATTAAAACACCAACAACCAATATAATTCCGAAAATGATATTATTTACTAAATCATCTACTTGATTCAAGGTTCTTGACGATTGATCGTTAGTTACAGAAACTGTTAAATCAGCAGGAAAATGATTAATTTTAGCATCTTCTAAAATGGTTTTAATTTTTTCAGTAGCTTCAATCATATTTTTACCAGCACGTTTTTTTACGTCTAGCATTACAACACTTTTACCAAATTCTCTAGCAAATGTAGTTTTGTCTACTTCTTTAAATTTTACTTGAGCAATATCTTTAAGATACACAGCACCACCTTGAGTTTTTACAACAAAGTTTTCTAAGTCAGAAGGATTTTCAACTTCACCTAAAATACGGATGGTTCTTCTTTGTTCGTTAGCCACTAAATTTCCGGCAGACATAGTTACGTTTCCATTTCTAACGGCATTGATTACGTCATCAAAACTTACCTTGGAAGCCATCATTTTGTAAATATCTACAGCCACTTCCACTTCTTTGTCTTGTGCCCCACGAATATCAACTTGTTTAATTTCTTCTAAAGCTTCAATTTCGTCTTCTAAATATTCTCCAAAAACTTTTAATTGTTCAATTGGATAATCCCCTTGAAGATTGATGTTAAGAATTGGTACTTCTTCTGAAATATTTAAATCAAAAACATTAGGTTCTACTTTTGCACCATTAAAAGTAGGCCAATCTTCACCACCAGTTTTGGTGTCAATTTTATCTTTTATTTTTTGTTTAGCAGCTTCAACAGTGATTTTTTCATCAAATTCTACCGTGATAATTCCGTAATCTTCTTGCGAAGTTGAAAGGACTTTAACTACGTTACTTACGTTTTTGATTTCTTCCTCTAAAGGATCTACAATTAAGCGTTCAATATCTTCAGCTGTATTTCCTGGATAAACCGTACTGATGTAAATTTTGGTTTCTTTAATTTCAGGAAAATCCTCTCTAGGCATGTTGTAATAAGCCGATAATCCTAAAAATAAGATGATTACCATCATTACATAAACGGTCATCTTGTTCTCAATAGCCCAAGAGGAAAGTTTAAATTCATTATTATTTTGAGTACTCATAATTTCTTTTGCTTCTTATTTAATTATCGATACTTTTTGGCCGTCTTTTACACTACGAGCACCTTCTTTGATGATTAAATCACCATCTTTAATTCCGTCTACAATTTCAACTAATTCTCCTTGAGATAAACCAACTTTAACAATGACTCTTTTTGCAATAGCATTTCCGTTTTTGTCAGGATTTTGAGCTACATATAAAAATTGTTCTCCATCAGCATTTTCAGAAATAATGCTTGTTGGAACCGTAATTGCTTTTGGATTGGAATAATCTTTTAACTGAATTTTTGAAGAGAGATTAGGTTTAATATTTCCACTTTTGTTTGGCACAGCAATTTGAATCATGAAGGAACGATTAGCTGGATTGATGTAATTTCCTGCTTGAGTAACTTTTGAATTGAACGTTTCTCCTAAAACAGGGAAATCAACAATTACATCTGAACCTTTTTTGATAGTTCCAATATTTTTTTCAGGAACTTCAGCTTCCAAATACATATTTCCCAAACTTACAATTCTTAAAATTGGAGTTCCAGGACCAACAACACTTCCTCTTTCAGAAGCAATTTCATCAATAATTCCAGAAAATGGCGCTTTTATCACGGTTTTTGCTAATTGTGATTTCATTTGAGCCACTGCTTTTAATTGTGCGTTGTAATTTGTTTTAGCTTGTAAGTATTGAATTTCAGAACCAATTTTTTGATTCCAAAGGTTTTCTTGTCTTTCAAAAGTAGTTTTTGCTAAAGCCGCTTGAGTTTCCATTTGTGCTAATTGTGAACTTAATCCACCATCATCAACTTTGGCTAATGTTTGCCCTTTTGTTACTTTTTGGCCTTCTTTAACTAATAATTGTTGTAAAATTCCACCAAATTCGGCACTAAGCATTAAGTTTTCTTTGGTTTGAACAGTAGCTTGTAATTCTACATAATGATTAAAAACAGTATCTTTTGCAGTTAAAGTTGTAATTAGCGTTAGTTTTTCATTAGTATCTTTTTTACCAATAGCAACGTCTAATAACTCTAATTCTTTTCGTAAGGATTCTGCTTGTGCTACAAGTTCAGTTCTTTTGGCACGCATTTCTTCTAATGTTCCTTTTTCAATCACAGAAGTAGTCGATTTTTTAGAATCACCACCACAAGAAATTAGTACAAGTGATGTAACTAGGATTAAGTATATTTTTTTCATTTTGAGTTATTATTATTATTTATTTGTAAGTTTATCTAAGGCTGTTTTTTTGTTAATTACATCAATCATTGATTGAAGATAGCTTTGTTGTGCAGAATATAATTGTCTTTGAGCTTCGGTAAATTCAAAACTTGTAGAAAGACCTTCTTTAAATTTTATTTGTTGTTTGTTTTCAATACGTTCGGCTAACTTTAAATTAGATTTTGAAGTAGCGTATTGTTCAATGGTGAATTCATAATCGCTTTTAGCCGATTCATACTGAAGCTTAATCATTTGTTCTGCTTCTGTCAATTGAGTTTCTGCTTGTTCAAAAGCAATTTTGGCTTGTTGAATTTTGGCTTTTCTTCCAAAACTACTAAAAACAGGTAGGTTTAAACTTATACCTAAATTAGAGAAATTATTCCAATTTTGATTTTGATTTGTGAAAGAAAAAGTATTACTAAAAGCATTGTATCCAAAATTAAAGTTTGCTGCTAAAGATGGCAAATAAGTTGCTTTTTCAGCTTTGAATTCTAATCTTCTTTGTTCTCTAAAATTTTCAGCAATTTGGAAATCTATATTTTGATTTACGTTAAAATCTCCCGTATTTTCAGTTAAACTAATGTTTTTTGAAGTTAAATCATCTAATTTTTCAGTTAAGGATACATTATCTTCAATATCAAGACCTAGAGTAATTTTTAATAATTTTTTAGAAATATCTACCAAACGTAAAGTATTATTTAAACTACTGTTTATGGATGCTAACGTGATTTGAATTTGTTCTACAGTTTCTTCTTCAATTAAACCATTTTTGAAAGTCTCTTTAGCTTCAAATAAGTTTTTTTCTAAAGTTGCTTTGTTTTTTTCTAAAATTTGAATGTTTTCTTCGGCTAATAGTACATTTCCGTAATAGTTTGTTACCATTTCACGAATATCATTATCTGTTTTTAATTTAGAATTTTGGTAAAATTGCAAATACGTTTTAGATGCTTGTAAGGCTACAATGTAAGAACCATCAAAAATTAGCTGGCTTAAAGTTGCTCTTGCATTCATGCTATTTTTGGTTCCAAAAGCAATTGTTGATACAGCGTTAGGATCTCCACCTGGATTAAAAGCATTTCCAGAAACTCCTTGTAGGGTAAATACAAAGTTTTTACTGTAATCTAAACCTGCATTAATTTGAGGTAAACCTGCAGCAGTTGTTTCCCATTTTTTTTGTTTAGCAGATTCAATGTCTTTTGAGGCATTAATTGCTTTGTAATTATTTTGAAGTGCAAATTCAATAGCTTGTTCTAAGGTAAAAGAATATTTTTCTTCTAATTTTTGAGCTTGGATTATACTTGCAAATAATAAAAGCGTGATTATTATTTTTTGTTTCATTTTATAGTATTAATTATTATTGGTTTGAATTAAATTTTCTAATTGTTCAATTCCTTTTGTAGTGCAAATTCCTCTTAAATGATATTCTAAATAAGAAGATTGTACTTTTTTTGAGCTAAATTCATTAGGATTAAAAAGTTCTACATCTTTTATGCTGGTCATCCCTGCAAAATAAAATCTACTGATTAATTCTTTTTGAAGGTCCTTTCTAAATAATCCCAGTTGTATGCCTTTTTCTAAATTATCAACTACACAACTGCCCATTTTATCAAATTGTTTTAACATTAAAGACTTGTGAATTTTGGGATAATATTTTTGTAATTGATATATTGGTGATGTGTTTTCGTCTTTTAAATTTTGCATAACAAATTCTTTTATTGCAAATAATTCTTCAATCGGATTTTTATCCGCTAAGATAATTTCGTCAATTCCACATGATATTGTTTCAAATAAATTGGCGGTTACCGTTTTCACTAGCGCATCTTTGTTTGAAAAATGCTGATAAATTGTTTTTTTTGAAATTCCCATTTCAGCAGCAATATCATCCATGGTTACACTTTTAAATCCAAGTGTAAGAAACATTTCTGTAGCTTTATGTAAAATTTGGTCTTTCATCTTATGCCGAACTCTTTTCGGTATCTTTTATTTAATTTCGACTGCAAACATACAACGGAAACTTTGAATACAAAAAAAGTTTCCAAAGTTTTTAACAAAATTTAACGTTTTGGAAACATTGTAATTTTTGGTAAACGTTTAAGATGATTGTTTGGCATAATTATTTTACTTTTGTATTCTATTATAAAAGCAATTTTAAAATGCATTCCATATCACAATATCAAGAATTTGTAACTTCTCACTTTAATTCCTTAGTTGTTTCCAAAGAACCTATTAATTTATACGAACCTATTCAGTATATTTTGAGTCTAGGAGGAAAACGCATGCGTCCAGTCTTAACATTAATGGCTTCAGAAATCTTTGATTGTAATTATGCAAAAGCGATGCAAGCAGCAACAGCAGTTGAGGTGTTTCATAACTTTTCATTAATTCATGATGATATTATGGATGATGCTCCATTACGAAGAGGAAAAGTTACAGTTCATGAAAAATGGAACATCAATACTGGAATTCTTTCGGGTGATGCAATGCTAATTTTAGCGTATCAACATTTTGAAGAATACGAACCAAAGATATTTAGAGAATTAGCCAAATTATTCAGTCAAACCGCTTTAGAAGTTTGTGAAGGGCAACAATACGATGTGGATTTTGAAACGCGTGATGATGTTACCATTCCAGAATATTTGAAAATGATTGAATACAAAACAGCTGTTTTGGTAGGCGCTGCGATGAAAATGGGTGCTATTGTAGCAGAAACTTCTCAAGAAAACGCCCATTTAATTTATGAATTTGGTTTAAATTTAGGAATAGCATTTCAATTACAAGATGACTTTTTAGATGCTTTTGGAAATCCTGAAACTTTTGGAAAGCAGATTGGTGGTGATATTATTGAAAACAAAAAAACATTTTTATATCTAAAAGCACTTGAATTTGGAAATCAAGACGACAAAGAACAATTGATGCATTTGTTTTCTATTCAACCCAATGATAACTCAGATAAAATAGAAACTGTAAAGACAATTTTCAACGAAACTGGAGCAAGTAATGCCACTCAACATGCTATAAAAGAATATACTCAAAAAGCTTTTGACACTCTTAAAACCATGGATATTTCGGAAGAGAAAAAACAAATTTTATACGTTTTTGGAGAAAAATTAATGAAAAGAAATGTTTAACAGAAAATTCCAATATTTAAAACACCAATTTCAAATGTATTGGCTTTTTGGAATTTGGAATATATTATTTTGGAATTTATGTATGTAACACCAAGTTCTATCGATTCACTTATCAATCAAGCAGAAGAAGAACATTTGTACTTCAAATTGATTGAACAAACCAATAAAGATTTTGCATTGGCTAATGAAGCAATTGATATTCCTTTGGATGTTTTTCCGTTTCAATTTAAAGATTTAGTCCATGAAAAAGTATTGAAACTAATTCAATTTAAATTCGCTGAATATTTAAATCTACTTTACATAATTGATGTTTCAGAAGCTGAAATCAAAAAATTAGATGGTTCTGATTTAGTTCAATTAGCAGAACAAGTCACTTTTTTAATCTTGAAAAGAGAATGGCAAAAAGTGTGGTTTAGGAATAAGTATTAAAAAAACACTCTAACAAAAGGCATAAAAGCAGTAGTGTAAATATTATTATTGTCGTTATGCAAAACATTATATCTTACTCCAATTGTTGCATTGTTAGTTCGATAACCAGCTCCTAAAAACAAAGCCGTATTCCAAAAATCGTTAGAATTTAAACTCGAATTATCAAAACTAGTATTTACTCTTAGTTGTTCTAATTCAGCAGATAACTGAATTTCTTGAATCGGATTAACCAAACCAATGATGCTTCCACCGTATAAGTTAGAAGTATAAAATCCTTTTTGTTTGATGTAACTATATTGAACGCTTAGCCCTAATGCAGCTTTTGTGTTAAAATTATATATAGCACTTGGAGCAATAGAAATATTGGTAGCGTTATTCCCAAAACCTAAGCCAAGTCCACCACCAAATTGTACTTTTTTCCAAAACTCACTTTTTTGCTTAACTTCTTGAGAAAAACTGATTTGAAAAATAAAGAATGTCATTACTGATACTGCAATTTTTAGCGAATTTATTTTCATTTTTGTATTTTTTTAGGTTTAATAATTCTAATAATTCAAAATACTTTAAATATTTAATCATCTATATAAATTTTGCAAAATATTTCATAAATGTATCCAAAAATAAGCAAAATATATTTGCAATTATTGTACTTTTGTGCAATTATTTAACCAAAATGTCTTTTAAGACCGCAATATGGATAGGTTTTCCTTTTTAAACGCTGCACATACGGCTTTTTTTGCCGATTTATACGATCAATATTTAGAAAATCCTGATGGAATTGAACCAAGTTGGAGAAGTTTTTTTCAAGGTTTTGATTTTGCTCAAGCAAATTATAATTCAAACGATGTAGGGCAACAAGTTGCTACAATAGCTTCAGGAAACACTCAAGTTTCTGAAAAAACTCAAAAAGAATTCAATGTTCTACGATTAATTGATGGCTACAGAACAAGAGGTCATTTGTTTACAAAGACAAATCCTGTTAGAGATAGAAGAACGTATTCGCCAACTTTAGCTTTGGAAAACTTTGATTTGTCTGATGCGGATTTAAATACTGTTTTTGACGCAGCTAAAATTGTAAATATGCCACCAAGTACTTTGGCTGACATTTTAAAACATTTAGAAAAAGTTTATTGCGAGTCAATTGGTGTAGAATACATGTACATTCGTGAACCAAAAGTGTTGAATTGGATAAAAAACAGATTAGACATTAATGATAATCATCCTAATTTTAATCCAGAACAAAAGAAAAACATTTTAGGAAAACTTAATGAAGCGGTTTCTTTTGAAACCTTCTTACATGCAAAATATGTGGGACAAAAGCGATTTTCATTAGAAGGTTGTGAAGCTGCAATTCCTGCATTAGATGCTTTAATTGAAGCTGCTGCTGAAAAAGGAGTAGAACAATTTGTAATGGGAATGGCACATAGAGGTCGTTTGAATGTTTTAGCCAATATTTTTGGTAAAAATACTCAAAACATTTTCTCAGAATTTGACGGAAAAGATTATGATGACGATAATTCATTTGATGGTGACGTTAAATATCACTTAGGATTAACTTCAGATAGAAGTACTAATTCAGGTAAAAAAATAAATTTAAATTTAGCACCAAATCCTTCGCACCTGGAAACAGTAGGAGCAGTTATTGAAGGAATTGCAAGAGCTAAACAAGATAGATTATATCCAAATGATGTTTCAAAAGTATTGCCAATTGCTGTTCATGGTGATGCTGCAATTGCTGGACAAGGAATTGTTTATGAAATCATTCAAATGGCAAAATTAGATGGTTTTAAAACCGGTGGAACAATTCATCTTGTAATTAACAACCAAGTTGGTTTTACAACGAATTATTTAGATGCTCGATCCTCAACTTATTGTACCGATATTGCAAAAGTTACATTATCACCTGTACTTCACGTAAATGCTGATGATGCAGAAGCTGTAGTTCACGCTATGCTATTTGCTTTAGATTATAGAATGGAATTTGGTTCTGATGTTTTCATTGATTTATTAGGTTATAGAAAATATGGTCATAATGAAGGTGATGAACCTAAATTTACACAACCCATTCTTTACAAAGCTATTGCAAAACATAAAAATCCAAGAGATATTTATGCTGAAAAGTTAAAGCAAGAAGGTATTATTAACGAAGGTTATGTTAAAGAATTAGAAGCTAATTACAAAGCAAAATTAGATGAAAATCTTGAAGAATCTCGTAAAAAAGATTTAACCGTTATCACTCCTTTCATGCAAAATGAATGGACAGGTTTTGAGCAAGTTTCGGATGAAGGAATGCTTAGGAAATATGATACAAGTTTTGACAAAGATAAATTAACTGAGATTGCTAAGACAATTTCTGAACTTCCAGAAGACAAAAAATTCATCAGTAAAATCAAAAAAATTATCAACGACAGAAAGAATATGTATTTCGAATCGGATAATTTGGATTGGGCTATGGGAGAATTATTAGCTTATGGTTCTCTAGTAACTGAAGGATACGATGTTCGTATTACAGGTCAAGACGTGGAAAGAGGAACATTTTCTCACCGTCATGCTGTAATTAAAGTTGAAGAATCTGAAGAAGAAGTTGTTTTAATCGACAACATAAAAGATAAAAAAGGTAATTTTTACATCTATAATTCACACCTTTCAGAATATGGAGTTGTAGGTTATGAATATGGTTATGCATTAGCTTCACCAAAAACATTAACCATTTGGGAAGCACAGTTTGGAGATTTCTCTAACGGTGCACAAATCATGATTGACCAATACATTTCTGCTGGAGAGGACAAATGGAACAATCAAAACGGGTTAGTAATGTTGTTGCCTCATGGATATGAAAATCAAGGAGCAGAGCATTCATCTGCTCGTATGGAACGTTATTTACAAATGTGTGCGAAACATAATATGTATATTGCAGATTGTACAACTCCTGCTAATTTCTTCCATTTGTTGAGAAGACAAATGAAAACTAATTTCCGTAAACCATTGATTGTGTTTACACCAAAAAGTTTATTACGTCATCCTTTAGCGGTTTCAAAAGCTGATGAAATGGCACACGGACAATTCCAAGAAATTTTAGATGATCCTAATGTTGCCGATAAAAAAGCAATCAAGACTTTAGTTTTTTGTACGGGAAAAGTATATTACGATATCATAGAAAAAAGGGAAGAATTAGGTAGAAACGATGTAGCAGTGGTTCGTTTAGAGCAATTGTTTCCATTAGCTACTGAGCAGATAAAAGGAATTATTGCAAGTTATCCAAATGTTGATGACTATGTTTGGGCTCAAGAAGAACCTAAAAATATGGGAGCTTACAGTTTTATGTTAATGAATTTTGACTTGGTTAAACTTCGTTTGGCATCACCAAAAGCTTATAGTGCACCAGCTGCAGGAAGTTACGAGCGTTCGAAAAAACGTCAAAAAAATGCAATTGCTATGATTTTTGACAAAACATTATTTCAATAAAAAACAACACAAATGTCGCCCTTAACTTATCAAAGGGTAAACTTTTAAACTAAAAGAATATGATTTTAGAAATGAAAGTCCCATCACCGGGAGAATCAATTACAGAAGTAGAAATCGCAACTTGGTTAGTACAAGATGGCGATTACGTAGAAAAAGATCAAGCGATTGCTGAGGTTGACTCAGACAAAGCTACCTTAGAATTACCGGCTGAAGAAAGTGGAATTATTACACTTAAAGCAGAAGAAGGTGATGCAGTAGCGGTTGGTGCAGTTGTATGTTTAATTGATACAAGTGCAGCAAAACCAAAAGGTGATGCAAAAGAAGCTCCAAAAGCTGAAGAAAAAGTTGAAGAGAAGAAACCAGAAGCTCCTAAAGAAAAACCAGCAGCTGAAAAAACGTATGCTTCTCAAACGCCATCTCCTGCAGCTAAAAAAATATTAGATGAAAAAAATATTGATGCTTCTTCTGTAACAGGAACAGGAAAAGATGGAAGAATAACAAAAGATGATGCTGTAAATGCAGTACCATCTATGGGAACTCCAACTGGTGGTTCTCGTAGCTCTGAAAGAACTAAATTGTCGATGTTGCGTAGAAAAGTAGCAGAACGTTTGGTTTCAGCTAAAAATGAAACAGCTATGTTAACGACTTTCAATGAAGTTAACATGACACCAATTAATAAAATTCGTAACCAATATAAAGACGAATTTAAAGCGAAACACAATGGTGTTGGTTTAGGATATATGTCATTCTTCACCAAAGCAGTTACTAGAGCTTTACAATTGTATCCAGATGTTAATTCAATGATGGATGGTGATTATAAAGTAGCTTATGACTTTGCTGATATTTCAATTGCAGTTTCTGGGCCAAAAGGTTTAATGGTTCCTGTTGTTAGAAATGCAGAATTATTGACTTTCCGTGGAGTAGAAGCAGAAATCAAAAGATTAGCATTAAGAGCTCGTGATGGACAAATTACTGTTGACGATATGACTGGTGGAACATTTACTATTACAAATGGTGGTGTTTTTGGAAGTATGTTATCTACACCAATTATCAATCCACCACAATCTGGAATTTTAGGAATGCACAACATTATTGAGCGTCCAATTGCAGTAGATGGGAAAGTTGAAATTCACCCAATGATGTATGTAGCTTTGTCTTACGACCACAGAATTATCGATGGTCGTGAGTCTGTTGGTTTCTTAGTAGCTGTTAAAGAAGCTTTAGAAAACCCAATGGAATTATTAATGAATAATGATCCTAAGAAAGCTTTAGAATTATAAAAAAAAAACCTGACAGGTTTTCAAAACCTGTTAGGTTTAATATAAAGATAAATCCCAAATTTTTAATTGAGTTTGGGATTTTGTTTTTTAGTACTTTGACGCAATAACGATAGGAATGGCAGCTTTTGCAAAACTTTGATAAATGGTTTTGCAAAACTATAATGGATAGCGTGGTGCTTTAGCAATTGCCCAAAAATTATTTCAAATACAAATAACAATTGGCATAATCAATAATTGCTTTGCCTTGTAATAAAATATCAGCACCAATGATTCCGTTTACTGGTTTGGTTTTATAACTGGTTAAGGCTTCATTAACGTGACTCATATCAAAAACTACTAAATTTAAAGTTTCCGATTTCCATCTTCCTAATTGAAGTTTGTTTTTTTTTGATATTTGTGTTAACATGCCAGTTGCACCAGCACCAGCAGCTTTGGTTTCAGAGTTTTCGGCTAATAATTCAAATTTTTCAATTTCTTCAAATCCTACGCAACTATTGCTTGCACCAGTGTCTAAAATAAAGGTTCCTTTAATGTTGTTTATTTTAGCTATTACTAATAAGTGTTGCGTTTTAAGCACTTTAAATTTTATTTTTTTGTATTTTTTACCTTTAAAAAATTCTTGAATTTCTTCCATAAATCAAAAATAGTAGATTTATCTAAAAACAACTAACTTTGCAACTTGAAACTTTGAAACAAATAACCTTGCAACTAATTTTAACCGATACACACACTCATTTATATTCTTCACAATTTAATGAAGATAGAACTGCAATGATGCAACGCAGTTTTGAAGCAGGAATAACACGTTTATTTGTGCCTTCAATTGATTCAAGCTACACCGAAAGAATGTATGAAGTGGAAAGCCAATTTCCAGAACATGTTTTTTTAATGATGGGATTGCATCCTTGTTACGTAAAGCCAGAAACTTATGAAGCAGAATTGCAATTTGTAGAAGATGAATTGGCCAAAAGAAAATTTTATGCTGTTGGTGAAATAGGAATTGATTTATTTTGGGATAAAACTACTTTAGATATTCAAAAACAAGCTTTTAAATATCAAATTCAATTAGCAAAAAAATATAATTTAGGAATTAATATTCATTGTCGTGACGCTTTTGATGAGGTTTTTGAAGTATTAGAATCTGAAAAAGACGAGAAATTATTCGGAATTTTTCATTGTTTTACAGGAAATTTGGAACAAGCCCAACAAGCCATTTCTTTAGGAATGAAGTTAGGAATTGGAGGAGTTGCAACTTTCAAAAATGGAAAAATAGACCAATTTTTGCAACAAATTGACTTACAACACATCGTTTTAGAAACCGATTCACCGTATTTAGCACCAGTTCCTTATCGAGGAAAAAGAAACGAGAGCAGTTATACCTTATTAGTAGCTCAAAAATTAGCTGAAATTTATAACGTTTCTGTTGAGCAACTAGCGGCAATTACTACCGAAAATTCAAAAGCTGTTTTTGGGATTTAATTTAAAATTCACATTAAATTGATTATTTTTTTGTTCTTTTGTTCTTCTAAAAAAATAAAATTAATACATGTCAAAGTTTGATGCGATAAGACCTTTTTATGATAGTGAAGTAAATAATGCTTTAAAATCTTCATTAAATCACCCAATGATGAAGGCATTAATGAATTTTACGTTTCCAAATGTTGATGATGAAATATGGAAAAATAAATTGACAGAAACTCATTCTATTAGAGATTTTCAATGTAATTTTATTTATAATTCGGTTCAAAAAGTATTAGAAAAAAGTTCCGATGGTTTGTCAACTTCGGGTTTTGAAAAATTAGAACCCAATACTTCTTATTTGTTTATTTCCAATCATAGAGATATAATTTTAGATACTTCTTTGTTAAATGTAGCTTTATTTGATCATGGTTTGGTAATGACAGCTTCAGCCATTGGTGATAATTTAGTTAAAAAGGCATTTTTACATACACTTTCTAAATTGAATAGAAATTTTGTAGTACAAAGAGGACTTTCGCCAAGAGAATTGTTGGGAAGTTCTAAAAACATGTCTGAATATATAGCACAATTATTATTAAAAGAAAACCGTTCGGTTTGGATTGCTCAACGAGAAGGAAGAACTAAAGATGGTAATGATGCCACTCACTCAGGAGTTTTAAAAATGCTTTCAATGGGTTCTGAAGAAAAAGACATCATGAGTTATTTTAAGAAAATTAAAATTGTTCCTGTTTCGCTTTCTTACGAATATGACCCAACAGATGCTCTAAAAATGCCACAACTTTTAGCAGAAGCAAAGCAAGAAATATATATTAAGGAGAAAAACGAAGATTTTATTACTTTATTGAGTGGAATTATTGGTCAAAAAAAGCGTATTCATATCCATATTGGTGATGTTTTAAAGGATGAAATTGAACAAATTTCTGCAATGGAACAAAATCCAAACAAGCAAATTCAGTTGTTGACCCAAAAAATAGACGATTCTATTTTAAAGTCTTACAAACTTTGGCCTACAAATTATATAGCTTATGACATGCTTTATAAAACCAATCAATTTGAAAACAAATACACTTTAGAGGAGCAACAATTGTTTCAAAGAAGATTAGAAATGCGAATTGATGAAAATTCTTCTGTATTGAGGGAAGGTTTTTTGGCTATGTACGCAAATCCAGTGGTAAATAAATTGAAATACAACAATGCCAAAGTCTAAGCCAAAAATACTACTTATTTATACTGGAGGTACCATTGGTATGATAAAGGATTATGAAACTGGAGCATTAAAGGCTTTTGATTTTAAAAAATTACTTAAGCGTATTCCTGAATTGCATTTATTAGATTGTGAAATTGATACCGTTTCTTTTGAAAAACCCATTGATTCATCTAACATCAAAATAGAAAATTGGCAAAACATTGCATCAATTATTGAAACTAAATACCAAGATTTTGACGGATTTGTTGTGCTACATGGTTCAGATACAATGTCTTACAGCGCTTCTGTCTTAAGTTTTATGTTGGAAAACTTAGCAAAACCAGTTGTTTTTACGGGTTCACAATTGCCAATAGGAGATTTAAGAACAGATGCCAAAGAAAATTTAATTACTGCCATACAAATAGCTTCTTTACAAGAAAATGGATCATCTGTTTTTAATGAAGTATGTCTTTATTTTGAATATAAATTATACAGAGGAAACCGAACTACAAAAATAAGTGCCGAACATTTTAACGCATTTACATCACCAAATTTCCCTGAATTAGCAGAGTCTGGAGTACATTTAAAAGTGAATAAAGAGTTGTTAATCCAAAACAACGCAAAAAAAACTTTGAAAGTAAATTTAGCTTTGAATGATGATGTTTTAATTTTAAAATTGTTTCCTGGAATTAAAAAAGATGTTTTAGTTTCCTTATTAGCAACGCCTAATTTAAAAGGAATTATTTTAGAAACTTATGGTTCAGGCAATGCTCCAAATGAGGATTGGTTCATTTTTGAACTAAAAAATGCAATAAAAAAAAATATTCACGTTATCAATGTGACACAATGCAGCGGTGGAAGTGTTAACATGGGTCAATACGAAACCAGTCAACAATTGAAAAAGATAGGTGTTATTTCAGGAAAAGATATCACATCTGAAGCAGCTATTACCAAACTGATGTATTTATTAGGACAAAATGTGTCTACTAAAGTGTTCAAAACCATATTTGAAACCCCTTTAAGAGGTGAAATGATATAAAAATAACAAAGAAAATTTTCTCACGTGAGAAATTTTATGTTATTTAGCATCTTCAAATTCGGATTTACTCTCGGAGAGGTGTCCGAGCGGTCGAAGGAGCACGCCTGGAAAGCGTGTATACTCCGAAAGAGTATCGAGGGTTCGAATCCCTTCCTCTCCGCAAATTTGAAAAAAACAAATAATATTTTATACTTTTAACCAAATTAATTAATTAAATTTAAGAAGAAAAGCGATGAAAAGATTACTTTCTATTTTAGCAATCACTGGTCTAATGACTTTCGGAAGTGTTCAAGCACAAGAATCTACAGACACAACCACTGCAAATGTTGAACAAGTTAATGCAGAGGCAAATGAAGAAGCAGCAGCTGTTGCTGAAACACCAACTGAAGAAGCTCCTGTTGAAGTTTCATTCACACAACAATTAAAGAAAAGATTCGTAGAAGGTGGACCTGGGTTTATGGGTATTGTATTATTGTGTTTAATCTTAGGATTAGCAATCGCAATTGAAAGAATTATTTACTTAAATCTTTCAACTACTAATTCAAAAAAATTATTAGCTGACGTAGAAGACGCTTTAAAATCAGGTGGAGTTGAAGCTGCAAAAGAAGTATGTAGAAATACTGCTGGTCCAGTTGCTTCTATCTTTTACCAAGGTTTAGATAGACAATCACAAGGAGTTGATGCTGCTGAAAAAGCGGTTGTTGCTTATGGTGGAGTTCAAATGGGTCAATTAGAGAAAAACGTTTCTTGGATTTCTTTATTTATTGCTTTAGCACCGATGTTAGGTTTCATGGGAACTGTAATTGGTATGATTGAAGCTTTTGATAACATTGAGTCTGCTGGATCTATGGAGCCATCATTAGTTGCTGGAGGTATTAAAGTTGCCTTATTAACAACAGTATTTGGACTTGTAGTAGCAATGATTCTTCAAGTTTTTTATAACTATATCACGGCAAAAATTGATTCAATTGTAAATGATATGGAAGACGCTTCAATTAGCTTAATTGATGTTTTGTCTGATTTAAAAAAATAATTAATATAAAAAACTTATAACTGTTATGAATTTACATAAAGTAACTAAAATAGCAGCTCTTATTCTTTCTGTATTGAGTTTAGTGTTTTTAACACTATTGCTTATGTCAAAATCAGAAGATAAAGATAATAGCTGGGTTTCACCGCTTATTTACATAGCTTATATTATTCTTGCAGCTTGTGTTGCAGTAGTAGTAATATATGTATTTAAAAACTTGTTGAGTAGCAAAGAAACATTAAAAAGAACCTTAATAACATTAGGTATATTTGGAGGTATAGCATTAATTTCATTTTTAATTGCTGATAGTTCTGACATCTACAATGTAAAAAAAGAATTATTAGTGTCAGGAAGTTCATCTAAATTAGTAAGTACAGGTTTAAATATGTCTTACATCTTAGGAGCACTTTCAATTGGTTCATTATTCTTTTTTATGTTTAAAAACGCAAAAAAATAAATTATGGGTAAGAAAAGAGGTGCACCACCAGAAGTAAATGCAGGCTCTATGGCAGATATTGCCTTCTTATTGCTTATCTTCTTCCTAGTAACTACTACTATTGGAGTGGATCAAGGAATTAATAGAAAGCTACCTCCATTTCAAGAGCAACCACCAGAACCACCTGTTAATAAAAGAAACATATTGTCGGTTTTGGTAAACATGAACAACCAAGTTTTAGTTAATGATGAACTAATGGATATCAAAGACATTAGACAAACAGCAATTGATTTCTTGGATAACAATGGAGACGGAAAATGTAGTTATTGTGAAGGTGCAAAAGATAAAACATCTTCAGATAACCCTACAGAAGCTGTAATTTCTTTGGATAATGATGGAGAAACTAAATACGAAACTTATATTGCTGTGCAAAATGAGTTAGTTGGTGCTTACAACTTTTTAAGAAATAGAGCTTGTATGGCTAGATACGGTATTTCTTTTAACGAATTGGAATACATTTTTAGTGATCCAGGATCAAAAGCAGATTATACAGAACAAGAGCTAGAAAAAATGGGCGAAAAAGTGAAGGTTATTCAAGAACTTTATCCTCAAAGACTTTCAGAAGCTGAATCAAAAAAGAATTACTAATAAATTTTAGAAATTATGTCTAAGTTTAATAAGAAAAAATCAGGCGATATGCCAGCTATTTCGACAGCATCTTTACCAGATATTGTATTTATGCTATTGTTCTTCTTTATGGTTGCAACTACAATGAAAGATAGCGATTTGTTAATTGAAAATCAATTGCCAAAAGCAGATCAAACTGCTAAGTTGTTTAAAAAAGATTATGTAATGTATATTTATGCAGGTAAACCTACAGAAAGATATGCACAAACCTACGGTTCAAATCCAAGAATCCAGTTGAATGATAAATTATCAACGCCAGCTGAAATTCAATCTTTTGTAGCAGTGGAAAGAGCTTCAAGAAACTCAGATGCTGAACCTTATTTAACAGCTTCTTTAAAAATTGATAAAGATGTTAAAATGGGATTGGTTTCTGATATAAAATTAGAGCTAAGAAAAGCAGAACAATTAAAAGTAAATTATACGGTATCACAAGGAAGTGTAACTAAATAATACTTTTTAAATAATATTTTAAAGGCATCTTTTTTAGGATGCCTTTTTTTTATTAAATTTATGTCTTGTCCTGAAATAGCGATACACAAAAAGTATCCAAATGGAAAGAAATGAAGAAATTCGGTATGTAAAGCGTA
>NZ_CBFHMV010000024.1:0-29997 GCF_965657075.1 Flavobacterium sp. | reverse complement strand
GATTCATAAGTCAAATGTATGGACTCTATTTTTTGCCTCATACGAGTTC
Organism: Flavobacterium sp.; assembly: GCF_965657075.1. GTDB lineage: Bacteria > Bacteroidota > Bacteroidia > Flavobacteriales > Flavobacteriaceae > Flavobacterium. The sequence goes on along the minus strand of NZ_CBFHMV010000024.1, from coordinate 29,948 downwards.
GTATGAGCTCCCTAACCTTTTGATTTACTAACATGACGGAGGCCTGAGCATCTGCGGATTTCTCTGCGTATCCAGCTTCTATTGCAGCCTGACGGCCATTTCCTCCGTTTCTTATATAATGTTCGACAAACATTACTTTTCTGTAATTTAGTCCTCTATCATCTAAAAAATCTTCATTTATATCAATTTCTTTTTTTTCTGTATTTTTATCAATCATTATTGGTAGTTTCTCCTGATATAACCATTTCAAACAATGAATTTAACTTAGATTCAATAGATTCCAATTTATCTAATCTTTCACCTATAGATTCCTGATATAATTCTTCTAATTCTTGTATCTTTTCTTCTAATTCAAGAATTCTTTCCGCAAAATTAGTCAATATATCTTCTATCTTTTGACCCGCCGTGTATAAAGTATCATCAATATCAAAGTTTGACATTATTTTTTTCTCCTTTTGAAGACTCATTAAATTCCTCTTTTATCGCTTTCTATTTTAAGCATAGGAACAAAGTCATAATTGACATTTATTTTCTTAGCTTTTCGAAATACGATTTCCAATAATTTTTCAGGAATTCCCATTTTTTTAATAAGTAATTGATTTATTATAAAAAATATATTCAATGTTTTTTCATTTTCTTTTCCCCAACATTTCCACTCTCTAATCATATTATATATATTAATGATGATATGTGATTGATCTAAAGATGACTTTAGGGTTTGTTTATTCATGAGTCCATTAATGTAATGTTCCATTTTGCAATTTGGATCGATTCCACAAATAATGGCTGTTGTTTCCCATAGGGACCAATTAGAACAGGAATGTACATATTCATGGTAAATTTCCAGCATTTTATCACTCATTATTTACTCACTTGACATTATGATTTTATGTTAGTAAATTGATGTCTTTCATATTCTTTATCTTTTGCTTCAGTGGACAAATGGGCTGCTTAAAACAGCCCATTTTTCTATCAATTTATTTATAATTTAACAAAATCTCATCGACTTTTTCAATTTTGTAGGCCATTTTTATCATATTATTGTAATCTTTCAGTCGACTGTATTTATCGAACTTTTTTCTTAAAATTTTTCTTTCCTTTTTTAGTTTTTCTTTTTCATCAGTAAACATAATAACATCTCCTTGTTTATTATTATTTATAATTTCCAAACAATCTTTGAGGATTGCTTCAGATTGAGAGACATAGTTGGATATAACTTTCATATTCGTTTCCATGTTCTCAATATTCAATAATGCACTTTTTATTAACAATTTGACTGATTCGTTGAACATTATTTTTCTCTATTTTATTCTTCCTTTATTCCCTTCCATTCATAGGCTCTTTCTATCCAATTATTTAAAGAATCCATACATAAATCACTTATATATTTAACATTTTCTTTTTCTAATCCTTTTTGAATAACTTCGTCAGATATTCCCTTTTCTTTTATGAGTGTTTTCAATTCTGAAATCATTTCATATCGCGATGGATTAATAACTTCATTTGCGTGTATATTCACAGTTTCATTGGAAGAAGTTTTCCAGTTTTCACTTTCATCATAAGTTCCTGAGAAAATGGACTGAAATGTCATACGAAGACATTGAGCTTCTGCTACTTTTTTTATCATTGTTGCCGGTTTCGTGACCCACAAACTTTTATTACTACTATATTCTTGTAGTTCTACATAATTAAATTGTGGTTTGCTTGAGCTTTTTCGTTTTACAATACAATAACCACCAATTAGATTTCCTCTATCCGATACAGAATATTGATGATGAACTTCTCCATTTTTGATAGAAAAATTATCATTTGAATAAACAGCATCCACATGATGATAATCATAATCTGGATTTTCTTGAGCAGCTTTACGATATCCATCTCTACCGATGAAAATATTAGCTGATTGATTTCCATATTTAACTGCCCAAATTTCTCTCAAAAAAGGATTGAGACCAGTGGCTTTCCCTATTTCAATGAATGTAGTGAATTCTAAATCGCTCAATGTATTAGCATACATATCTTTTAATTTATAGATAATATCTTCTTTATTCCATAAATTATTGGATTTATCAGAAACACATATATTGGTATTCATTATTACTCCTTGTATTTAATTAAAAAATTTGATAGGAAAAAGTCGATCTATTTCTACATCATACTTTTTGCTGAGTTCCATGGCTCTAAAAATAGGAATATGTCTTTTTTTCCAATCATAGTAGGTTTGCGTCGTTATTCCTTGTTGATCACAAAACTTTTTAACCCCTCCTTCTCGTTCCATGCATTCCTCTAAGGCTTCTGTCATTATTTTTCTTTGTTGGTTATTTAATCTTAAAGAAATTGCATTTTTCTTAGTTTTCTTGAACACTTACATTCTCCAATTGAATAAATAATAAAATTACTATAGTCAATACATTATTGACTGTCAAGATAAAAAATGTCATTTTTATTAAAAATAATAAAAAAATAAAAGGAGTTATTATGGAAAAATGTATTAATCACCCGAATGATCGAGGAATTATTATCATAAGGCCGTGGCAAATGGAATTCTGTGAAGGGGATAAATGTGCCGCTGAACTCTTAAGTTTATTTGAATATTGGCACAATATAAAAATTAGGACAGTCGAACAAAATAAAGAGGAAAATGATCGTAGAATCCAATCGGGATTAAAGCCAATATATAGTGAAAGTACTTTACAATGGCATTCAAGAGATCAATTAATTGACCAATTATTCAATAGATACACTCATAAGACAATTAAAAAGTCAATAGACCTTTTGAAATCTAAGAAATGCCTTTCTCAGGAATCTAATCCTAACAATTCATTTGATAAGACGAAATTTTTTCAATTTCATCCTGAAATCATCAATGAATGGTTGATCCATAGATCACAAAAAAAGTGTTCAGAAAATTTACATAATCAGGAGGGAAAAACGACCTCATCGATTGGGGAAAATTACCCAATCGGGCGGGTAAATTTACCCAATCTCCTTAATACACAGAATACATATCTTAGAATACAAGATAATAAATATAATGTCGGTTTGTGTAAAAATGAAACAAATGAAAAGAAAAATAAAATTCCCTATGAGGAAATAATTGACTATCTAAATAAAAAAACAAATCAAAACTATCGTTACACGACTCCAAAGACTAAAGAATTGATTTTTTCTCGATGGAAAGAAGGATTTACTAAAAAGGATTTTTATCAAGTTATTGATAATATGTGTAATAAATGGATAAACGATAGTAAAATGAAACCCTATTTACGTCCACATACCCTTTTTTCCACAAAATTTGAGTCATATTTGAACCAATCGGATGACAAATTAGACATGGCATTGAGAAATAATGAAATTGGTAAAGGTACTTATTCTGTATTGAAAATGGGAGACTTAGAATAGAATAAAAAATTAGGCATCAAATTTTACGTGTGCTTTAAGATAATTAAAAACTAATGGTAAACCATAGGTAAAATTATCGTCTTTTGTGAAGCTTTAAATGTTCTTTAAATTTGATTTAATGAATTAATGACACAATTGGAGGTGAATGTATGTTAGATCAAAAAATTTTTAAACATTATTTTTCTATATTATGTGAGATGTATGACAAATCTCCTAGCAAATTTCTTACAAATATTTACTTTCATTGTCTTAAAGAAATGGAAGAAGAGGAATTTAAAAAATCCATAAAAAATATTTGCAAAACATATCCCTATAATTCTTTACCAAAACCAGCTCATATTTTAGACAGTGCGTATGGAAACAAAGAAGAACGAGCTTGGATGGCATTGGAAATTTTAGAAAAAGCGCGACGAATTTATTCTGCTGATATGACGATTTCGTTTGAAGATAAAACTATTAATCGATGCATAAAAACCCTCTGTGGAAATTGGTGCAAATTTGGAAGACTAGAAGAAAGAGATTGGAATCGAGAAAAGAAAAATTTTATCGATTTGTATGAAATTTTTTGTGATCAAGATAACCGAGAAGAGGAACCTCTGGTAGGACAATTCTCAAAAAAAAATGAGATAATAGTGATTGAATGTCCCTATTTCAATCGATTTAAAAATAAAGAAATTGAAAGCGACGAATAAATGAAATGCCCATACTAATAAAAAATGTACATTCTTTTCCTATTTCTAAATACCGTTCAAAACCTTCTCAATGGGAAGGAATTAAATTTCATTCAAAATTAGAGAGAGATTATTTTATCTTTCTTACTCATCGAAAGAAAAAAGGAGAAATAATTTTCTTTTTACGTCAAATTCCATTTGACTTACCAGGAAAAACTAAATATTATGTTGACTATCAGGTATTAGAAAAGGACGGCACATTGAGATTTATCGATATTAAGGGAGTAGAAACTGATACCTTTAAGATAAAAAAAAGAATGGTGGAAGAAATATATTATCCAATTCATATAGAAATTATTAAAAAAGGAAATTTTAAATGATTTTTAGAAAAAAAAATAAAGTTTTAAAAAATATAAAAGGAATTTATAGAATATATTCAGATAAATATGGATATGGATATATGGAAATTGAGAATGTTAATAGATTTGTCCCATTCCCTATAAACATTACTTATAATCCAATTGTGAATGTATCAATTTTTCAGGATAGTTGTGAATATTGTAATTGTATAGGAGATCTAGAAGGACCACTTATACTAAAAAATGATGAAGATTCTTCTTTAATTCCTAAGTCTTCAATTTCAATTATAGCTAATAATCTACATGACGATAAATCTTGTAGAGTAACATATATTGATGTTTTTTTGTACAAAAACATCATTACACACGCAATTTTTTATGAAAAATATTTTGATGAGAATTATCAAAAAGTAAATGATATTGATATATCAGTTTTAAGTAAATTTAAAAATTAGATCAATGAATTTATTTACTAATTAAGGAGTATCTATAAAATGAATTTAAATATTAAAGACGAAGTGTTTTTTTAGAAATTTTAGAAAAAATCCTAATGGAGAATTAAAATGAAATTATATAAACTACAAAAACTAAAATTTTATTTTTCTATAATTTATATTTCATTTATAAATTATAGAAACAAACACCAAAAAATGTTTATGACATTAGGATTATGTATATTATCATTGTGGATGTTTTGTGAAGTTATTTTTAAAATAAAATACAGCATATTTTGTAATGCATTACTATTTATATGTATTACCCTACTTTTGTTAATAAATTATGAAAATATGGATAAAAAATAATGGAAAAATACCGAAAGATATTTAAATTAATAAATTGGTCTATCGTTTTTCTTTATATGTCAATTTTATTAATTTTTATACCAAATTATTATTATTCAGAATTAAAAGGATTAGGAATATCTTTTATTTCTATGTATATTTTTTATAAATTCTTTGATCTATATATTTGGAGAATATTTTTTACAATCGATAAAATTCCTAGAATACATGGAACATGGGAAATAACCCTTTTAGATGTAGAATGTCCAGAAAAAAATCCAGTGAAAGCTTTTATTGTAATACATCAAAGATTAACATCAATTAAGATTGATTTTTTCATGAAAGACCCTTTTATTAATTCAGAAAAGATATATGAATTTGAATTAAAAAATTGTGTATTGACAAAAAAATATAATGATATTTTCCAATTATGTGCAATAAATACACATTCTGCACTTTCTATTGAAATAAAGGAAGATATTCCTTTATTAAGTGGAAACTATATTTATTTATCTATTTTTTGTAACAAACCCTATCAATTTGAAATGGAATTTATTAATCATACTACTCAATTATTTAATAATTTTGGAGAATGTTATCAATTATTTAATAAAAAATAAGGGAAAATAAATGAAAGATAAAGAATTAGAAAAAGCTTTAAAAGACATTATCGGATTGGATATCTATCCTTATTCACCATTTGAATATATAAAATTATTTATTAATCCATCTATTAAAATAGAATTTCAAGAAATTGGTTTTTATGACACAGGAATAATTAAACAAGGAAGTGATAAATCATTTACTTATTATTCTGATTCTGAATATTACCTTCCGATATCTAACACGAAAACAATATTGGAAAGGATATAAAATGATAAATGATGAAGATATTTCAGCATTTACATTTATGCTTTGTATAGGAATTTTAGTGTTTTGTGCTTACCCATTCGTATGTTTTTCAATAATGTTTATTATTTTAAGTACAATTGGTGGAGTTAAAATTTACAAAAATATAAAAAAATCAATAAAAAGATTATTTAAATAATAACGATTATGAAATTTTTTATAAAAATTGTTAAATCTTTTAAAAAGGAGAATAAAAATGAGCTCTATAAATGAGTTATTTAAAAATAGTTTTAACGATAACGATAGGGATTATTATGTTATAAGATCAAAAAATGCGAGCGTTTTTGTTGCTCAAATTGATGAAATTGATCATAAAAATCGATATGCGAAATTAAAAAATGCTCGTCGTATATGGTATTGGGACGGTGCAGCTTCATTGAGTGAGTTATCACGGGAAGGCGTCAGTAAGCCAGAAAATTGTAAATTCCCAGTCCCATATGATTTTAGGTGCAAGAATTGTGGAGTAAAAGGAGAAACTTACTCTTATGAATGGTCTGAAGAACAATTATGCTTAAAATGTTCAAAAGATTTATTTGAAAGAATTCAATCAAATTTTATTCTACTAAAATTAAACGATCCTACTTTATTCGATCAATTAAATATAAAAATTAACATTAAGGACTAAAATAATGTTAGTAAGTTTTTATACCATTGCAGGTGATAACTGCAAAGAAAGAAAGCCATTTGATACTGATGCGAATTGGGATGGCTATGGCTATGGCTATGGCGATGGCGATGGCTATGTCTATGGGGGTGGAGATTGATGTTTTGTAATGAAGATGGGCTATGAATAATGGAGTTCAATATGGCGTCCTCGATGGTGGTGAGTCCCATCTATCTTTTGGATCATGGAGAGGGAGTTAGATTGGTGAGGGAGGTGAAGAGAGCGCTATATGTGACTAAAGAAAATAAAAAAATTTATGATTTCTATATAGATTTTGTATGAAAAGGAGAAAAATGATGTTTAAATTTTTAACAACACTATCTTTGATGATATTTTCTACAATGTGTCTATCAAAAGAGGTTTCTATTCAAAAAAATGTAGATAAATGGTATGCCGAAGCCCAATTTTTTACAAAGAATGACAAGATACCCTCAAATTGGGAACACATCAGGATTGGTATAAAAGGAACTATAGGCTATCAAATTAATACACACTTTTATAGTGGGGCTTATATTAAACAAGATAATCAAGATCGATTAGTTGGCGATATCATGATAGGAGCACAATTTGTTGATAATACACATTCTATGATTCCCTATGCAGAAATCGATATGATTACTCATATAGTAGATGGAAAAAGAATCGCTGAGATTGGATACGATATCGGATCAAAATTTAATATGAATAAACGGCTTTATTTTATTGCCGAAATACATGACATATTTAAAATACGAGGAGGATCCGTGGTTTGTGGTCTTTCTTACACACTATATAAAAATATAAGTGTAGATTTAAAATATAATTACAACCCTAGAAATAGATTCAATTGTGCCTTGTATGGTGTAAGAATTATTTTCTGAATATGGAGAAAAAACATGTCAACGGATTATTGTTTAATTTGTGATAAATGCAAAGAAAGAATAGGTTCTACTAATTCAACTTTGTGGGGAATTAAATATAATGATTTTATTTTTTGTTTTAGGATAGAAGATTTTTATAGACCAGGTGATGAAAGACTATACAATCATGATGAAGAGATAAAAGAAAATATTTTTTATGTTAATTCGACCCAACTAATATCAGAATTTCTAATCAAACATATAAGATGTAAAGTTTATATTTTAGATATGGATTCAATGTTAGAAGAAATATATTCTAATTATAATATTTTTTCTACTGAAAAAAAACTACATTATAAAAACGAATTAGAAGTTTTCATTTCAAGATTAAGAGGTGAATTTTTAAATAATTATGATAATTTTAAGAAAAATAATAAAAAATTTGATCGTATAAATGAAAAGATTTTATAACTTTATGAAGATAATAATAAATTTAAATCAGAGCTCATTAGACTTTATAAAAAACAATACATAGATACCGTAATGGAGGAGGATAAAAATGGAGATTCATGAATTTTATAGACTATTTTATTTTTCATTATCCAATTATTTTCCCACAAAATATTTACGATCATCCTACTCCAGAAGGAATTTAATTATGGAAACCTATATTACACGCGAAATGGAAATCGTGGCCGTCAACACACAATTGAAACAACTCAAGCGATATTTGGGATTAAATATTTTAGAACTAGCAGCTATATTACGAGTCAGTCGCCCCACTATTTATAAGTGGATGGAAACTGAAGAAATTAATGTGCGACAAGTAAATCAAGAGCGCCTAAACCGATTATACGAAATAGGAAAAGCTTGGAAAGCGAAGAAATTAGGGCGATTAGGCAGTTATTTGCATAAACCCCTTGGACAATCCAGCATTTCTCTTTTTTCACTGTTAAAACGTAGTCGCTTGTATTCTGGTGAAATCAATCGCTATTTGGATAATATTGCACAACTTATAATAGCTAAGCGTCAAGAAAATGAAGCGCATGAAGCATTATTGAAGAAACATGGTTTTGAACCAATGAGCAAAGAGGACATGGAGGACAGCTTAAACGATATTGATTTTATGGATTAATAATGGAACAAAAAACAGTAGTTTCACAAAAAATAGAAACAAATGGTAAGAATTGTGTTTTAATGAATAATATAAGGTTAATCTAAAGATATACTATATCTAGATTACTAATAATATTTATATAGAAGGAGATATTATAATGTCAACGGATTATTGTTTAGTTTGTACTGAATGCGAAGAAAGAACAAAAGACTCTTATAGTGGAATTAAATATATAGAAGATTATTATAGACCAGAGGATGAAAGAGTATATATTCATGAGGAAGGGGTAGAAGAAAATATTTTTTATGTTAAGGAGACCGAACTACTAACAGAATTTCTAATCAAACATATGAGATGTGAGGTTTATATTATAGATATGGATTTAATGTCAGAAGAAATATATAATTATAATAGATTTTCTCCTGAAAAAATACATTATACAATAGAATTAGAAGATATAGTTTTAGAGGAATATAAAAATAAAGTAGAAAATAGGTATAATAAAATAGCTAATGAAATTCTAGATTTAGAAAAAACAATTGAGTTGCAATATGTTAAAAAATGCAACCTATTGGACGAAAAATATATTATAAAAGGTCTCAATGACAAATTGAGAGAATTAACATTTAATATTTATATGGATACTTTATCGGGGGGATTCTCGGTAATGAAAGTGTGGACAGATTATGAACATGAAGAGAATGTTAAACTTAAATCAGAACTCATTAGACTTTATAAAAAATCATACCTACATACAGTAATTCAGGAGGATAAAAAAAATGAATTATAAATTTTTCAAAAAAATAATTAGTTCATATAATGATATACAGAAAATATCCTTTAATAAGGATTTTTTTACAATAGTAGATTCAAATGGGATAGAAAGCATGATTTTTGATTATGAAAAAGATGATATGGCAGAAGCTATAACTAAATATAATAAAGATTCTTATGATTTTTTAAGTGGGACAAAAGATTTCGTTTATAAACCCGAATAAACTCTTAGTATGCTATAATTATTATTTATCACCTAATAGAAATGTCTTATCTTTAGAACTCTTACTAGAACCAAAATAATAAGAAATAGTAGAAATCCACGCAGTTCCCAAAGAACCTAACATAATATCAATCACATCTCGTGAATGTTCAGAAATATTACAAAAAATTAATATAATCAATATACTAAAAAATCCTGTGCTTAAAATAATCGATAAAATTGATGGCATTCTATCTCTCAATTCAATTTCTCTTTTTCGTGCATTTTCTCTGTCTAATGAATAGACTTTTGCTTCATCTAAACCAATTTGAGCCATTTTTACTTTATATTCTTGTTCAGCCACTTTAAGATGCTGTAATTTATCCGGTGTTATATTCTGTAGAGCTTTTAATAATTCACTTTGAGAAGATTCTTCATTTCCACATAATGATTTAGAAATTATTTTAAGTGCTGTTCCTCCAAAAGGGCCTCCAATCAAACTTCCAAGAAATGGAACCACATTACTGATTATAGATTTGAAATCAATTTTCATATTATTACCTATTCTATAATTTATGTCATTTAACTTATTTTAGTAAAAGTAATCGTCGATTGTAGTAAATTTGCATTCGCAGATATCAATTCATAAAAATTAGGACTACTTCCTCCTTCTACAGTTACATTAATTCTTACTTGATTTGATGCTCCTACACCTGGTAAAGGAAACATCATAAAAGGTGAAAAATGAATGTCAGAGGTAGTTTCTCCTTGATAAGGAACCGCAATTCTCGCAGGTTCAATCGAATCCACTGTTAAATCTAATTGATCAGGTAATACAATTATATTATCTCCCAACACATTATGTGCTCCACCACCACCTGCATCCCATCGTATATACATCTGAATTGCTACCATATAATCGCCAGGTTCTAATACCCATCCATTTGTTGAAAGATTAGTTGCAGGACTACCAGCTGGAGAAGTCATCAATACCCCAAAAGGCGCCATATAAGAAGGAGGAGGAACCGTATCTAGTTTTATATAACCAAATCCTGGTGAAATAAAATCCACTAAATAACTTTCACTTTTTTGAAAAGCACTTTTATAGGTACCATTATTTGATAAGAATTCATCTCCATTTCCATTATTTAGAAGAGTAACTCCCCCATCTTTTATATTAATACCATCTCGATCTGCAAAAACAGCGAGATTTCCTTCAACAGATCGATTTTCTTCCATCGTAATATTTCCCATTATAATTCTCCTAATTTAATGAAAGTAATGGATGATCTAGTGATTCCTGGTACAGAAGAAATTAATTGATAAAATTCACTATTTGGATTAGCTGATGTCCATCTAATATCTACTTGAAATACATTACTATTTCCTACTCTAACTGGTAATATTAAATAATAATTTAGATTAATAGTAGGCTGTGCAATTCCAATATTAAACAACCCATTTTGAAGACGAAAAGAATCCATAGTGGGAGGACCAGGAGGATTCGCATTTATTATACTCACCTCAAATTGATCACCATCTATTATATGATTACCCCCTGCTACGTCATCCCACCTAATTCTAATATCCAAAATAATAAAATAATTTCCAGATTCTAAAACCCATCCTTCCGTTGGAGTAGAAATAACTGGATTTCCATAAGGAGAACCAAAAATAAAAGCAAAATCATGAATATGAGAAGGATTAGGAGATGCAATGTTTTCAATATATCCACCAATTCCAGTTGATGAAATAAAATCTATTCCATAACTTGCCGTTTTTAGAGGAAATACCGTAGGTAATGGTAAGCCACTATCTTTAATTAATTTTCCAGTGGTTCCATTAAAAAGAACTACATTATTATCGACAGAACTATTAGGTCCAATAACATCTCCTCCACCTAATGAAGATAAAGGAATTCCACTGTCTTCAATATCTATTCCGTCATTATCTCCTGAGACAATCACATTTCCCTTTTTAGAAATGTTTTCTTTCATTGTTATATTTCCCATAGAAACTACCTCTTTAATAATTATGGCATATTAATGGGATCAAAATTATATAAAAATAATTTAGAAAGACTATCTACCGCTATCGTAGAATCTCCTCCAAAATCTTCTATACCAGCTGAAAATGTAAAAGTATCTGTCGATATGACATTAATTAATGGTTTAATAATAGTAATACAGGTATTTAATTGATTTTGAGTAGCGTCTATAATGACATTCTTTAAAACCCAAATTTCACCACTTAAATTACCATTAAATTTTGTTTGTATACTTAAAACAGATTGACCAATTGGTCCTGTTAAATTAAATGTCCCATTTAAAATAACTGTAAAAAGAACAATATAATTTCCTGGTTTTAATTTATAGGGAGAAATATCTTTTATAATTTCACTTCCATATAAATTATTCGAATCTACTAAATCTGAACTTATTCCAGAGCCTGGCGTAATATTACCTACAGAACTCATTTCTCTAATTGCAACTAATTTACTTGTTAATGGAAATCCAGAATCTTCTGTAATCAGTCCCTGATCATCTTTAAAAACAGCAATATTTCCAGGAATACTATTTGTTTCTATATTATAAGTAATTGGCATTATTTTATCCTTTATATATTAAATCCACAATTCATGATATGGACTGGTGATAATCAACGCAAAATTAAAAAATACTCTATTTTTAAAACAATAACCCATTTTTTTTCTCCATTTATCCCGAAGTATTCCAAAATGCTACTGTAATTCGAGTTCCATTTATAGTAGCTTCAAATCTTAATATATCTCCTGGAGAGACGATTCGAGTTAAAGGATTAAGTTCTACGTTAGTTTGACTAAAAACTCCCGTTGGGGGTGGAATAGCAGCGACAGAATTTCTAAATCTAACTCCCCTTTCACTATAGGACATTACGGCTAAATTTACATTCTCAGGAACGGTCAACGTTACTTCAGCTGGTACAGTTAAAAATACCTCATAGCCGATTCCACCCTTTTCTGGAATGATACAAGGAAGACCATAAGTAACATTTCCATTTTGATCTTTATTAAGCAGCATCTTTTGAGACATTATTTTATCTCCTAATATTTAATAATATATTTTAAAGAAATATTTGAAGGTCTGACTTCGTTTCCATCGATTGATAGAGTATCTGAAGGATAAGTTGCGGATAGACCTGCCGTTGGAAAAGATTGTCCTATTCCTGCCAAACATGTTTCAGTTAGTCCTGTTGCTGAATCATGACGATGAATAATGACATCATCTCTTTGTTCACTTCCTATAAAATCACCTGGTGAAAAAGGAGCTTTTGTATTATATCGAGTTAATGCACCAGGGTCTTTTCCTGATCCATCATTAAATCCTCGTATAAATTGTCCTCTCAAATCTGGAACGGCAAAGAACCTTCTATTAATAGCACCAATCGTCTTTGTGGCTATAATGGCATCAGTATCCGTATCTAAAACATCTATAGGAATTCCTATCCCACCAGAAAGTTGTGGATCAATTCCTACTCCATTTACCCTATACCAAGGATAATATAATTGTTCTCCACCACTCGTTGCAGCATATACATTAAAGAAAGAACCAGGAGTTATAGAGGCACCAGCAACCGTTGTTATTAGAACTTGGGCTTTCCCAGACATTCCAATCGACGCTTTATCTCCCACTGTCTCACCATCATCTACACTATCAACATCAACACGTATTGGATTTGGACCCGCTGGAGCACTCCCTACGCCATTTACTTGAAACCAGAGAGTATATTGATCTTCTGAACCATTTGGCGTATTTATCGTATAAAAAGGGAAGGCAACTCCTGGTGTCATAGATGAACCTGATTCAAATATTATTCTATTTACAGAAAATGTATTTACTAAATTGATAACTTCTTGAAAAAAAGTGGTGACCCCTCCTACCGACCCCCACAAAGTGGTTTCTCCTATTATCATGCCTTCTGTCAATACAACAGTAATTCCTAAAAAATCAACTTCAGTCACTGCAACCCTTAAATTAGTCCCTCCATTAAATCCATCGGAAATCATTTTTATAGTAAATCCAGTAGGAGTAGAACCATCCGATGCTGCTGTTACAACACCTGCATTATTATTCATAATATCTATTTTGTTAGGTTCAGTAATAAAGGAAATAAAATAATCAGGCCCTGTACCAAAACGCGGATAATTATTTGGAATATCATATATTTTTTCATGAAGTCTACTATAAGGAATACCATCACTTGATTTTTCATTTGGATCATAACGATTTCCATTACAATCCAAATATCCAAAAGGAATATCGGATGAAACCGTAGCTTTGACATGTCCTACTTCTGAATCTGAAAATTTAAATCCAGTTTCAGTTAAAATAATAGGCAGTCCAAGTTGAGAACCGTCATAAGAAGGAACGTCTATACCTCCTCCAAGAGCACTCATTATATCCATTCTATCAGTACTAATTGGGAAATCTTCTTCTAATTTTTCACCATCAATTAAGAAAAAATCAGTAAATTCTAAATTCCATGTTTCATCAATAGGAAATGAAAGAGCAATTTGAACAAAATCATCATTATTAGTTCCAATATTTTTACTAATATTGTCTCCAAATGATAAAGCGATATTAAATAATTGATAGCCACTCGTAAGAGAGACGGAACTGCCAGAAACAGGTATAATTTCAGAAGGAGATGGAGAACCACCACTCCCATAGTTTTTTACAATAGCTAACTCAATCGATATATTTCCTCCATTACTTTTTCCATAAAATCCAAAAGTAAATTTTTCATCAGCATCGGTAGAACCAAATCTATTTACATTTGAAAATTTTATTCTCAAATGTTTATATCCTCCTCCCGCATGCGTAGAAGAAGAAATAATATTTACTGCATAACGAGGATTATCAGGAGGCGTGGAAACAAAACTATTAAATCGATTAAATAAAACAATATCAGAAGGAGACCCACTCACAGATCGATCATAACTCCATCCACCATAAGCAATTTCTGTGGTATCCATTGTAATGGAACCATCAATACCAATATCTCTATGTAATAAGAATTTACCATTCGATATGTAATTCTCTTCTGCAGGTTCATTAGATTCATCGTTAGAAAAATTTGGATAACCTTCCCGTGTGAATTGAAGAACGGTAGGATTTTCATTGATATCCGTAGCAAAAACTTCAATATAATATAAATCTTCATTTCCATTTTCATCAAATGGAAAATAATAAATGGCAGTATCAAAAGCGCCAACACTATTTAATGAAATTGATCCATCACCATTGGTAGGAATTTGAACATAACTATAATTAGGAGGGAATCCAGTCAATTGAAATATAGGCTTTAATATCGTTCTTGCTATATCTCTGTAAAAAAATACTTTTCCGAATGATAAAGGTTTTCCCGTATCTTTATCTCGAAATAAATGTTGTAATGCAGGAGCTAACATATAACGTGTATCAAGAGCCATTGTTTCTTACTCCTTCTTCAATCAATGCGCGGGCCGGAATGGAAATCCTATGAGGAGGAGCCGATTTATTAGGCGTTCTTTCCAAAGATTTTAAATAAGCATTTTTAAGCCAATCAGAACGTAATGCCGTTGCTGCTCCCCTTCCTAATGCTGGAATAGCAGCAATTAAAGCAGAGGGCAAGAAATGACCACCAGAAGCGGCAGCAATAGCACCGGATAATTCCGATATAAATTGAGCAACTTTACTACCGGTGTAACCCGTTTTTGGCTCAAATTCAGGTATTTTACCTTCTGGATAAAGATTAGAAATATCAACTAATTGATTTGCCAAAGGTGCATTTTCTTTAAATAAAATATTTCTTTGATTTTTATTCAGATTTCCTAATCGACTTATAAATTCCGATAATGTGGTATCACCTCCTTTTCTTCCAGGAGATTTTAAATAATGATAAGACAAAATTTCTCTATCATCTTCTGGTAATTTTGAAACCAATGAATTCAATAAATAACTTTGATCTTTTGTTCCTTTTGAAGGTTTTATATAGGAATCAATAAATTGTCCTGTATCACCTCCTTTTTGAAATAATTTATAGAAAGGTGTTTTTTCTCTTTTATTAAGATTTTCAAATGTTCCTTGATTGATACGCATCAATCTTGCGTGATCAAAGGCATCTTTTAATTCAGGTACATCTTTTGTACTATCTTCAATACTTCTTTCTAATCCTTCTTTTAATTTTGTTAAATGACGTCTATAAATTTCATCTTCTTTTCCTTCTGGACTACTAAATTCATTATTAATATTTTGCATTACTCTTCGAGCATCAGAAAAATTTTCGATGGGTTTATCCATCGTATTTATTAATTTTAAACTTGGCGCATGTCTTTTTTCTGCAAGTTCTTTAGATGCTTTTCCTTCTTCTCCGATTAATTCTTTTACTTCATTTTTTATTTTATCTAATGAATTTTGATAGGCACTCCGATCAAATGGAACATTCAATCGATCTGATAAATCACTTAAAGCAGCATATGCATCATTAGTATGTTCTTTTGCTTGGTTATATTGTTCTTTATAGGCATCAAAAATAGCTTGATTAGGATCATCCACGGTTTCATTGGGTAATTTTGAAATTTCTTCTCGTTTTTGCTTTAAAAATTTATTTAATTGTTCATAGGGTTTTGTAGCACCCGCTCCAAACATTCCTTGTAATGCCGTATATAAACGTTGAAGAGCAGGAGCACCAGCTATTTCTCCTATGGGTAATTTTATTCCCTCTGGTTGAGAAGCCAAACGTTGAGAAAATTTTTCAGGTGTCATTTCTTCCGAAGATCGAACCGCTCTTCTTGCTAAGGTTTGAGATAAGGATTCACTTGCAGTAGGGGTAATTAATCCCGTTAAGGCACCTACTGTAGGAGTAACACCAACAAAAGGAGAACTAGCGGCTCCTCCCGCCGATAATCCTGTTCCACGTGTAACTAACCGAGAAACCAAATTTTTTTGAAGACTTTCTGGTAATAATTCTCTCAAACTTTCAGTTAATGCTTCTCCTATTCCTATTCCTTTCTGAGTTGGAAACCCAGAAAGAACCATTTTTGTTATTTCTGAAAAAGGGGAACCAGTTCTTTCTGCTGGAATATAGGAAGGTATTTCTGGAGTAGATTCCAAGTATTTTTTTTCTGTTGAAGGTAAAAAAGAAAAAGGAGGAATGTTATATCGAACTGCTCCTTTTAAAGCCGATTGTGCTAATGGAGCTAATATATTTTGTCCATATTCACGAGTACCTCTTAGAATATCTCCAGGAATTTGTAAAGGTTCAGTAGCAATTTCATGTAATCCTCCTAATGCGGTTTGACTAAGAGTTTGTGGTAATTGACGTATTCCTTTTATTACATCGCTCAAATTCTCCATAAAAGATTTTGGTTGTTGAGAACGTTCTTGAGAACGTTCTAATGACTCTGTTCTTTCTAGTGTTCTTACTTCTGGAAGTGTTGGAACATAAGATTTTGCTTTTTCTAATCGTTCTTCTTTTTCTGCTTCTTCAATATCTGATAACGTAGGTTGATATGGCATTTTATCCTCCTACTCGATTTTTATATTCAGATTTTTGATCAGGACTCAAAGAGAGATACCATCTTTTAAAATCTTCTTTTGAAGAAAAAGTAGGAATAGTTAATTTTTTAGGAATTGAAGATTTATAATTTTCAAAAGTTTGTGTCGAGGAGGGAGCACTTAATATAATTTTAGAACGTGCTTCGAAAGCTCTTCTTAATGCGTTATCTACATTTTCTTGAACGGCTTTAAATACATCTGCGGGAATTCGTGATCGAATGGGATTAATGTCTCCATAGGTATCTTTTATTATTCTTTCTAATCCTGCTTCCGTTGGTGTTGCACCACTTAATTTAATCCTTAGATTTCCTAATTCTGATCTCAATATATGAGCAGTCCAAAAATCAATTTGTTTTTGTTTATCAACATTTGGCATTATAGTATCAGCAATTTGTGCTGGAGATAGACCAAAAACTTGGCTTGCATAAGGTGCATATCCTTTTGAAATAATAGGGCTTAATATCTGTTCTTCAGCCGATGCACCAGCCGATTGTTGCAGTCTTGTTAACGTAGTAGTGGTAGGAGAATAATAAGGTTTAACATCAGCTAGATTGACGCCTTTCATATCTGCTAAATCTTGTAGACTTTTTCCTTGTTGAAATAAATTAATAGCTTCAGTTGGTGTAAATCCCATTCCCACTGATTTTCCCACCATATAACGTTTTGTATTAATATCAGCGATTGAATAAGGCGTAGTGTGATATTGATGATAAAGAGCCAGTGCTTTTTGATTTTCTTGTTGCTGTTTTAATTGATCCAATAAATTTTGAGCGTCTTGTTGTCTTCCTAATTCTTTTAGATAATCTTGTGCGCCAAGTTGTCCAGCTGCTCCAGATAATTTTAATAATGGATGCTGAAGACCAAAGGCTATTTGTTTTGCTTGTTCTTGCATCAATGGGGCACGCGCTTGTTGAATACCAATTTGTGATTGTAATAACTGTGGTAATAATTGAGTTCTAATAGCGGCTTGTCGTGCTTGTTGCTGCATCAATGGCAATCTCGCTTGTTGAGTAGCAATATTAGATTGTAATAAAGGTGCTAAAAATTGATTTCTTATTTGTTGAGCACGTTGTAATTGTTGTTGCTCGGCTATTTGTTGTTGCTGTTCTCTTAATTTATTTTGAACTGCAGCAGCTTCCAACCATGGATTTGATTGAGAAAATGTAGGAATTGGAGATAAAGGTATTCTCATAAAAATCCTATCACATCACTTAGAAGACCACCAAAAAGTGAGCCTATTCCTGCGCCTTGTTGTTGTTTTCGATAAGCATCCGCCAAATCGGCTTGTGCTTTTGCTGCTTGAATATTAGCCAAATTAGTGGCAGCTCCTGTCGCTGCCCCATATCCTTGATGTTCAATATCTTGTAAACCCCCAAACCCTCTTCCATAAAGATTCATTATATTTCCTAAATATTGACTATAATCTTGATTCGCTAATTGATGAATACGATTCGCAAGAGAGGCTTGTTCAGAAGGAGTTCCTAACATTCCCCCCGCAGCTGCTGCTCTATTAGCAGCTTTTGTAGCTTCATCTACTTCAAATTGATAACCTGGAGATTCTTGATATCCTGCACCAAATTGTTTTAATATATCCGATGGATTCTGAAGTAATTTAGAAATCTGATCTTGTAATGTTCCTAATGCTTGTGTTCCTGCTCCAATATAGGGATTATAATATTGTTGAATAATATTAGGAATTTGAGAAATATCGGATTTATAAGCACTATAAGGATCACCCCCACCTGCAAATAATTGACCCAATAATCCACCTATTCCTTGCATAAAATTAGGGCTTTGTGCTAATCCTAATAAATGTTGACCTAACCCAGAGGACATGGGTGAGCCAATTGGCGTACTAGTAAAAGATGGGGATGGTAATGGTTGTGAATCTCTCATAAATTTCTCTCTTATAGAGTAATAAACATATTATTAACACCTAAATGTGTTACGCCAGTATCTGTGACAAAAATAATTCGTCCATTTCTTTCTCCACTAACAATATTTGAAAATTTAGACGAATCCATTTCTTCATAAGTAATAATGGTTTTGAATCGATATTCGGGATTAACACTACCGGTATATTGATTCTTAATATTTACTTGATAAGTATTCGTTGAACTATTATATAAAGTCCCTCCCTTATGAAATTCATTATTTTCTAATTTTGAAACATTCGCTCCATCTTGTTCTGGGTTTTTATATCGCTCATCGGATAAAAATGTCTGTAATTGATTTACAATTTGATTAAAAAAAGTACGCCAAGAATGATCCATTTTTCCATTCGAATCTAAAAAATTTTCTACGGGTAGATTACTAATATTCATTTAAATACCTCAAATGTGCCACCTATTACTACAAAACGGGAGGTTGGATCAATAACCGGTTGAATAGGAGGGGGTGGAGGAAATGGATTACCACTCCAAAATTGGAATTTAAAAGTAATATCATTAGCGGCTCCAATATTCCAAAATCTCATTTTATTTCTTCTTCTTCCAAAATTATTCAATTCCTTGCTAACTATATTTCCAAAAGATGCACCGCCATCTTTAGAAACTGAAAATAATACTTTTTGTACTTCATAAGATACCCCTTGTTCCATCGTTAAACTGATATTATTTACAATAAATCGTTCAGAATCTGGTGTCCTAAAGGGTTTAGTAATTCGAATACGAGGAATTGGGGAACCATCATAAGTAGTAAAATTTGAACCAAATTTATACAATCCAGAATCTTTATTACTTACAAAATAATTTTCGTTATTAAAAAAAGCCGATCTTTTGGCTATATGTGCATCTAAATTTTGATCTGTTAAAGTAAAAAATAAATTTGTATTAAAATCATAAGTTAAACTTATATTATCTGAAAAAAAGGTAATTTGATAAAAAATATGTCCATTTTCTTGAAATAAAAATCCTGAAGAATCTTGAGGATTTTGTAATTGATCCAATAAAAATTCAATTCCATCATTTGCTAATGGTCTGGGTTCTCCTCCAGTAGAAACTAATAAAGTAGGACCCGAATTTCTATTTTGTCCTAGCCATACCAATAGATTAAATTCGGCCGCTAATGTGTCTGCACTTAATATTCCATAATTAATAGCTAACGAATTATCTCTTTGATATGGAAATAAAGTATTTCCTACATCATGCCATATTTCAGAAACAGTTTGACCAATAACGAATAATTGGCGTCTAAAAGCGATAACTGATTTTGGACGGTCTCCTTTCGTTTCTAATATTCCTATATTTTCAGGATTAGATGGCCACGACGTAGCATCATTTAGATCAGATAAACGCCATTGATTAGAATTTTCATCACTAACAATAAAATATCCATCTTGAAAAGTAATATAATTTGGAACAAATGGAACTGAAACAACAGAAAAATTATTAGTTACATGATTAAAAACATATACATTACTTGTTCCATCTACCATAGCAATTTGATCGATACCATTTTCTGTAATATAAACAGGGCCCGTACTCGAATTTAATATACCAATTTGAATTGAACCGAGTGTAGTAGAAACAGCATAGACACCATCTTCAATAACACAAATTAAATGTTGATAAGGGATACTTCTAAAAATTTCTCTACCAAATCCCGTAGGACGAAAATCAAATACTTTTTCATATCCTGAATAAGGTACCAATGCATTATCAGAAATGATCATGTTATAAGTATTTTCAATAGATATTTTATTGTATCTACCAAAACGTGTGCTACCCACAATATCTAAATCTACTGTTTTTCTCATGGGCGCCATCCTTTTAATATATTGATATCATAGTAATCAACATAGCCTCCTTTCGAAAGAGTAGAGACTTTTTTATAATTAAAATCAATCGGATTAACATCCACACAATTATTTTCCAGTTCTTGTAAAACTTGTTCTTTTGCTGAATCAAAAGAAATAGAATTAAATTGACAAATTCTTTTTGCTAAAAGATACATTAAATAGTTTTGATAAAATTTATCAATCACATCATTTAGTTCATCATCTAATGAAACTTCCAATAAAGAAAATCTTCCCGTTGCTGTGAAAAAATCAATTTGTGAACTTGGAGTAAAATATAAATAAATCCTAGTTCCATTTAATATTCGTTCTGAATAATACGAATAAGGAAGACTTTCTATATTTTCTGCTCGTGAGGTTCCCCAATATCGATAACGAGCTTGTCTTTGCATTTGATAACGTACTTCATCAATATTAAAAGTAAGTGCATCTAATACAATCAATCCTGATATATCATATTGATTTTGACCTCCTATTGAAGGAATTTGCAAATGATCATAATAAGGAATAAAACGGCCTGTTCCTGATTTTTCTGAAAGGATAAAATTCAAAAGTTCCAAGCCATCTGCTATTTGTGGGCCAGAAACCGTTTCTAAATCTCTAGCCACAATAGCAGATAAATAATAGGATCGCGTAATAAGTTCACGTACTATCACAATATACCTTATTGAGTTAAAGGAAAAATGATAGACATCGCATATTGTGGAACTAATGACGATCCCCAAATGGCACTATTTATAAATCGTCGTGTACTGTTATTAAGATCACTCCCAAAAGAAAGCCTCATAGAAATTCCCGTATCTGGATCAGCTGCACTAGAACTAAAATAAGGCTCTTGAGTTGGTAATTGTGGCATTGCTAAAAATAAACCTCCTCCAGAACATACCATTCCTCGCCTATGACTAGGAAGTGCTTTAGCGGTATCAGTACCGAAATCAATATCTCGACTCAAATTTAATTTTTGAGGATCACCATCTAAAGGTTGAATAAGAGGATAAGAAATAGGAAGCTGTACAATTCCTCCACCATCTGACGCTGCATCCGCAGTCGCCCTAAATTGTACTTTCAATGGAGAAATCGCTTTACCAACATAAGTTCTAAAAAATAAATCCGTTTGAACTTCAAATAAATCGTTTTCTTTAACGGCATCAGGATCACTAACACCAAATCCTCCTAATGTAAGAGAAGTAGGAGTAGGACGCCCAACAATAACGACAGTGCTACCCATTTGACCAGCCGTACCAGAAATATGAGTAGGCAATAAATTTGATCGGCAAAAAGTTGCATTATCAAAATCACCAATCATCCAACTATTCGCCATTTTTTCATTTCTTGAAGGCACAAATTGATTAGCACCCGTATTAACGATATCAGATTCTGCAAGTAAAGAAAGATAGACATAGGTATCCGAATGAACCGCACCAAATGATCTAAAACGAGCAAGAATAGCGCCTAATTGACCAAAACTATTAATTGGATTTATACCATCTCCAAAAAAACGAAAAGGAACTAATGTATTCAAAGCAACATTTTCTTCTATCGATGCCCCTAATTCACCAACGGCGGCACGTCCATATCTTTTCATATAACGATCAACATTAAAAATCCATTCTTGATCAGTAAAATTGACACTAACATTTCTCGCTTGATCTACAGTTAATGAATGTACATTCTGTACTAAATCTTGATCAACAGCCACTAATCCCACATTACTCGCTAATTGAGGAAGAGAATCAAATGTTACCTCTTGTCCTAAATTAGTAGGAATTTTATTAAATTCATTAAATTCAGTATTTGCTGTACCAATAAAACAATTTTGATTACTCAATAGAGCTAAAGAAGAAATTTGATATGTTGCCACATCTTGTAAAATATTAGGCATCTGAAAATCTCCATAATTATTACATTACGGCGATAAACTTCTGACACTTATTATTAGACTGTGTATATTTTTTTAAAGTCTCTTAGTGTCAATGGCCCATCGCCATGATTAACACTTGTCGGCTTTAATTGTTGTAATGGAGGCTTTTGTGATGCTTCCTGATTTCCTTTTTGATTTGTCTTAATTGAATTAGACAATCGATGGATTTCAGAAATCGCTAGTTGAGGTGGCAAACTTCGAAGAGTTGCAATTTTAGAGGGATTTTTAGCAAGATCATATAATACATCGCCTGCATTATCCGCTTCATTTGCATAAGCTAGAATCTCAGGAATTTCCTGAACATTCAAAACCTTTGTCACTTCATCATAATCAGGATATCTTGACTTAGAATCTTCTACTTTTTGATGAAGCTCAGAAAATAAACGACGAGCATTATCTTCTAATAATTTCTGTTCTTGCTTTTTAGCTTCTTCTTCATGAAGCTTTCGCATTTCTTCCGCTATCATTGAACGATAACGATTTTCATCAAAATCAGAAGAAGTTGAATTTCTCTGAATAGATTGAGAGCCCTTATTTTCTATAGTAGGTTCACTTCTATTTTCCTCTTTTTGAGAAAATTCTTCCAAAGCGGTTTGATATCCTTTTTTGTATGCTTTCTCTTTTCCTTGTCGAACCAATTCATTTACCGTATCGCTATCCAAAACCTTGGGAGGATTTGGCTTATCCGTATTATCAGCCTTATAATCGACAGACGTTACCGATACATTGGTATCCGAATGATTACTTTCTTCTCCAATACTAGACATTTAAAACCTCTTTTTCAGACTTTAACCCCGTCTACGGTAATGCCTCTTTATAGGCCCATGCTTACCTAACATGTCGGTCTAAGTTAACCTACTTAGAAAAGTATTGTCGTTCGACCCGTCTATTATGGAGGACGTCTCCTATAGTTAATATATTATATTATAGATAATTAAATGTCTATAGTTTTTATTATTGACATATATAGAATAAATATGATCTAATTAATGAGTAAGGATGACCTTGGATAAATAACCCTTATTATCACGAAGTCTTAAGTTCCACTTAGGATATTGTCGTAAGATATAGTGAAATAGGGGTTATTTTTTATAGAATTTGAATAAAATATTACTTTTTAAATTTATTATTTTTTACTTCCACAATATCGCCTTCTTTCAATTCTTTTCTTTTTATACATATATTACATATGTAACGAATTTTGGCCGATATTTTAGAATCATTGGGAATAATAATATAAACATCATTGGGATAATAATATCCATTACAGAACTCACAGAGAAAAGTTTTTGACTCTTTTAGTCTCGAAATGATTTTATATTCCTTTATATTTAACAATTTATTTCTCCAAAATATTGGAAAATATGAGTTTATAATTATAAATAAATAAAATATTTATTACTAGGATAATGGAATAAATGATTAGTACTCAAGATTTGAAAGAAATTGTTATAAAACCAGCACTTAAAATAGTAAGAATGGGTGACAATACAGAAAGTGCAATCAATCTCTTACTAGGAACCTGTGCAGTAGAATCTGACATGGGAACTTATCTTCGTCAAAAAGGAGATGGTCCTGCATTAGGAATCTATCAAATGGAAAAGAATACTCACGATGATATTTGGGGAAATTGGATAGAATTTAGATGGCAAATATTTGGTCGTCTTAAATTTTATGGATTTATCAAAGAATATGAAAGATTAGGAACGGATTTAATGTATTCTACCATTATGGCACGAATTCATTATTATAGGATAAAAGAATCTCTTCCAAAAAAAGATGATATTGAAGGAATGGCTCGATATTGGAAAAAATATTACAATACGAAACAAGGGAAAGGGAGCGTAGAAGACTTTCTCTATAAATATAATAAATATGTTAAAGAAGCTACCTAGTGGCTACAATCTTACAGATTGCTTAAGATATTTCGTTAAAAACATCTCACTACACTAGGTTTTACGCTTTTAAAATAAAAACTATTTATTTCTATATTTATCAAATGTCTTTGCAAGAATAATTCTACGTTTTACTTTAGTGGATGTTCTAGGAGAAGATAACTTTTTATCCATCCATTCTTTTGATATTGTACCCTTCTTTGTAATTCCTCCAGATTGAGCTGCCATTTTTCGTAAGGCACCTTTTTTCTTTACAACATCTTGCATCCACTTATCATCATCTACTTTTTTTTTTAGTTTTTCTATCCATTTTTTTCATGCTAGATTTCATGTTAGAAGCTGCTACCCCTCCTACTGATTTTGATGATTTTTTAGACTTTTTATTACCGTATTGCATTTTATTCCCCTCTTGGTAAAAATTCTTGAATTGCTTTTTGAAGATTCAATTGATGTTCTCTTAAACTAGACATTTCTTTCATAATCAATTCGGCTGCTTTCGACTGCTTTTCCGTCTCAGCTTTCGTTAATTGAACATGACTATTAACAAGTGATTCTCTAGCATTTACACCTATCTTCTGTTGTTCATTATCTAATTTTTTATTCTCAAGTGCAATCTCAGACGCTCTAAATTGATTATCAGCTATCATTTTTTGCTCTTCTAATTGTTGTTTCTGAGCTTTTAAATGTAAATCGGCTAGTTGTTGTGGATTGAGTTGAGATTGTGGATTCATTTGAGTTTGTTGAATTTTTTCTCTTATGGAGTCTTGATTTTTTTGAAATTCAATAGCCTGTTTTTTCAGTTCTGATCCACCAGGAATATCTAAATTAGAAACAATAAATGGCAATCCTTGTTCATTAATAAATTGTTTAAATGCGGGAAAAGCTTCACTTAATGTTGCTAATTGCTGAATCGCTCTATTTTTCTCTATTTTGAAATTAGCCGTCGATTCTGTTGTTATACCTAAATCGTGTTTATTAAATTTCATAGGATAAGGGGTGTCTGGACCCACTTGTATTCTATTTTCCATTCCTTCATACCCTAAAATAGGCATCATTCTATTTTTAAAATATATCTGTGGTATTAATCCCAGAATTACTTTTCCTAATTGATTTAGGGATGCCATAAAATTCATTACATAGGGCATTGCCGTAGCATTCGATTGAGTCGCTCCTTCTACAATAGCCACTCCAGACAATTGATTGTTATTTATTCCAAGAGAAGCATCATAAGATCCTAAAATATTTTGAATAGTAGAATCGATTGAATTAAATGCAGAATATATTTCGGGAGGAATAGGAACACGCGGAACAGGACGCGGTTCAGGAAGAGGATTTCCATCTTTATCTCTTCCATTGTAAGGTAATATTCCTGGTATTTGTGGATTCGTCCAATTTGGTACATAATCTTCTGGAATACATTCTTTTTCTACAAGCCATTTATGTTGTTCCATATTCTCAACTTCAGCTGCAAATGTTTGACCTATATAATTCTTAAACTTCTGAGCATCTTGCGCATGATAAATATAAGGACGCGTAAATTGATAAGAACTTGAAGAACTATTATTTTTTAAAATAGCTGAATTTCCATCCACAAATATAAGAGGAAGTTCATTATATTTTGTTTCAATCGGTTTCTCTATTAATTCATCACCAATTAATTTATAACATATTATTTTAACATCTTTTGATTCTCTCCTATCAACAATTTCTGGAATCTGTTCTATACTATCCCATTTTTCAACCATCTCCTCATAATCATTCGATCTAATAGATTGTTCATTCGACAGTTTAAATAAAGTAAATTTTTTATACTTTTTTTCATAATATCTACATAACATTAATATTTCTGTATTATTTTCATTATAATACCAAGGAAAATCTCCGAAACTTTTACTAAATTTTATTCGAGACAAATCAATATTGGGATAGTCCATTTCAAAAGATTCTCGTGTCATTGGATATAATTCAAAACAATATTCCCCATCTCCTTTGTGAGGTTCAGTTGATAAAGGATCAAATCCACATAAAGTTGGATCATATGCCCGAGAAACTTTGATCACCTCATCAAAAGTTTCTTCATGTTCATAATCTGTCCACACTTTCATTACCGAGAATCCCCCCGATAAAGTATCCATATAAATATTATTAGAAAATTGTTCTTTATTAGCAGTTTCTAAAATATATCGGATATGTTGACCTGACAATTCAACCAAAAAATAAGGAATATTATTAGATAAAGCAACTGTATTAACGGATGGAATCTGTTTTGAAAATTCACCTCTTAATCTTGAAATGAAAGCTTCTAATTCGTTAAATTGGATGGGAGGCTTTTTTAAATTTGATAACTTTTGTTTATCTTCTTCCGTTATGGAAGTCTCAAATATAAACTTTCGGATGGTATGATATCGATCAATATTATTAGAAAAGTAATGATGAGCATCCTCTACATTCTTTTTAATCCGATTTAATTGAGAAGTATGTTTTTCGGCTATTTGTACCATGATTTTTGTATTCCTTGAAGTCTACTAGCATATTGAGATGAAATAGAAGAGATAACTTTTTGTCTACTATAATCATTTTCAGGATAAAATATTATTTTGTCAATGAGAGACAATTTGATCGCATCGGCAAAAGTATCGGCAATATCATCATATCGATGAGAACCATTATCAGTTATATTTTCTAAATGATTTAAAACCTTTTCCTCATGATCTGAATAGGCACTAATAGAGATAAGACCAGAAGATACATAATATTGAGAATCAATAAATCTGCTTATTTTATTACCCGATGTTTTATTTCTTTCAATTTCAAATATTCTAAGACCAGGAGTGCCTTTTAACATTGAAATCAGGGTAGTTCCTGTGGATTTTTTCTCAATAGCGGCCAAATAAGGTTTTTTTGGATATCGAAGGCACCCATGATAAAATGAAAAGAATTCATCTTTTAAATCTTTAGGTTCTATCCAACATTCATGGCAATCTATCCAATGCAGTCCTATTAAATCCGTTTCTATTTCTTCCTGTATGATTTTATAGATACCCCAAAAACTAAAAACTGTCGCATCATTATATGTCTGTGCTGTTTCAGCAGTATCGATTGTTAAAAATGTTGCCAACATAGTAGGCTCTTCATACAATCGACGTATCCATTCTCTTTTAAATAAAGTGCCTCCTGGAGGAGTAGGTTCTTGTTGATATTGAGAATAAAAGACATATGGTTCTGTTCTTTGCATTTCCAATAGAACTTCTTTGGTGTGCATTTGTGGTTTTAATGCATTATTTGCTTTATCAAGAGCAGGCGTAATAACAGATTTCCATTCATAAATATCTTTTCCGTTTAATAAATGACCTGTTAAATCATCTTCATGTACTCTTTGACCAATCAATATAATAGGAGTCTTTGGAGAATTAACGCGACTTTGTAATGTTTCAAAATACCATTCATTGACTTTTGTTCTAGTCGTCTGACTTCTAGCATCAATCGGTTTAATAATATCATCAATAATTATACATCCTCCAAATCTCTCACAAAATGCGATGCCAGCGCCTTCCCCAGTAATAGTTCCTTCTGCACCCACTCCGTAAACTGATCCTCCTTGAATTGTATGAAAATTATCTTTAGCTGTTGAAGATTTTGAAAGTTTAACTCCAAATAATTGATAATATTCAGGTAAATTAATAATATTTCTCAATATGTATGTATTTTTTTGAGCCAATCTTTGAGTACAACAGACATATAAGAATTTAGAATCTGGATAACGGGCCAACATCCATGCAATAAAATTAATCGCTAATTCTGTCTTTCCATATCGTGGAGGGCAATTTATTATTAATCTATTATTATCACTGAGAGCATGAAAAGATGTTTTTGTAAGCTCACGAGATATAATATGCTCTAAAGGTTCTCTCCCTATGGGATTACTTATGATGAATTCACGACCTGTTCTTAATTTATAGAAAACTTGTGTAAATAAAAGAAGGGACCCTAATAATCTTCCTTTTTGTTCATTAATATCCATTCTCATATTAGAAAAATCTTGAGTTATTTGATAATATGTTCACCATATTGTCAATTTTAACCCTAAAGGATATAAAAATGAAATTTATCTCTCTAACTATTGGAATTGTATCATTATTTTTATCTGGTCTTTCTAATGCCGCAGTATATGCACCTAAGAATTATACCTGTAGTATGGAAAATGATAAATGTACATGTTCTCAATCTGAAACTTTAACATTTCCATTAAAGCATGTAATAGAAAAACAATTGTGTAAAGATAGTGGACAAACTCATTATCAATTTACTCATATCTATCTTTATTATACTCCTCAAAAATTCATTTCTGCTTTTTATATGAATGCTGAAAATTCGAATCAGCCTGCTTTTGGCATTGTTTCCTCTACTAATCAATTAGTACCTTATATGGGAACAGAAAATAATTGGGAAAGTGGAATTGGTTATTACCATTGTTCGGCAGTTGATCAACCTGAACTTTGTCCCATGAATATTGCTCCAGAAATGAATATTAAATAATTGATGGATCACTCTCCTCCCCTCTTAATAATAAACTGATAAAAAAGACCTATTTTATGAAATACAATACAAATAAAGAGTGGAGGGGAGGGTAGGGGAGCTAAAAACAGTGGAATTGACAATTATAATAAATACAAATAACATTTTTCTAAGCGCCGCTTCTTCCACTTCCTTTTAACTGTCACGGCTAGTAGCGGCGCTTTCTTAAAATTCTTTATGATATAGACTGATTAATTTTTCTACTTCTTCTTTCTTATTTATATCAGCAGTTAATATAGTAGAATATCGTTTATCATCGGCATAATGGCCCTGCATTTTATTCATTTCAGCAATTATCGATTTAGCGGCTTGTAAATCAGGTTTGCCGCTCTTCGTAGTTTCTCCTGATATAGCCATTTCAAACATTTTATTTAATGAATTTAACTTAGATTCATAAGTCAAATGTATGGACTCTATTTTTTGCCTCATACGAGTTCGTATGAGCTCCCTAACCTTTTGATTTAC
>NZ_CBFHMV010000023.1:0-30945 GCF_965657075.1 Flavobacterium sp. | reverse complement strand
AACTCGGAATTTTTGAAATTTTCTTTTTTGTTGACATATTATTTAATATTTAGTCAACTTTTTTCAGGACAAGACATAAAATAAAAAATGCCCTTTTTCAAGGGCATTTTTTTACAATATTTTAATTAAAAAAT
Organism: Flavobacterium sp.; assembly: GCF_965657075.1. Taxonomy (GTDB): domain Bacteria; phylum Bacteroidota; class Bacteroidia; order Flavobacteriales; family Flavobacteriaceae; genus Flavobacterium. The sequence goes on along the minus strand of NZ_CBFHMV010000023.1, from coordinate 30,811 downwards.
TATTCTACAATAATCTTTTTAACTTCTTTTTTATTTCCGTTTTGAACTGTAACTAAGTAAATACCTGAAGTTACATTATTCAATTCTAGAGATTTTACAAATAAACCAGAGTTTTCGTAAGTATTTGAAAACACTTCTCTTCCTCTAATATCATTCACTTTAATTTGAACATCATTTGTAGAATCTGACTCAAACTGAACTGTAAAATTACCATTATTAGGATTTGGATATAAATTAAAATTATTTAATCCAAAGCTCTCCGTTGAAGCAGCTGATGACGAATAACATAACTCAATGGTCCAAGTTCCAATAGAACCCGTATCTCCATTATAAAAATCTGCTGCTAATAAAGTCCATGTACCATCAGTTGGTTTACCGTTAAAATCTGACAAAGCTCCTGCTGCACCAAAAGTACCAGTTGTAGCTGTACAACCTGTAGCAGGAATTACTGGACTTCCATCAGAAAAAGTATATGTTAATGAAGTTGGTTGATTATCACAATATCTATTCCATAATGTTACTTGTGTATTATCTGGATGTCTCATTGCAATAACTAAATCTTCAATGTAAGAATGATTAATTCCTAAAGTTACATTTACATCAGTAATTGTATTTGTTGGAGTTGGCACCACAATTTGCTTAGATACTGCTGGTCCTTGAACATTTGCGCCACCACCATCTGGAATGTTTAATAACGTATTGTTCGAATAAGAGTCACAAGTAACTGTAACACCAATTGCAAAACTTGTAGTATTAATATCAAAAAAGATATTTCCAGTTGGCTTAACCATAATTCTACAATTTGCAGATGCTACATTTGGAGTAACTACAGTTTCTGTTCCATCATTTAAAGTATTTGCAACTAAAACTGTAGGATACGTTAATCCTCCATCAGTTGATAATAAAATATCAACATTTGAAGCACCTGGCAATGAATTTGTACCATTAACAGCCCAAGTAACCGTCTGACTAGAACCTACAGTCCAACTAATTCCTGCAGTATTTTGAGAAGTAACATCTAATGGACCAGAGTTATCAACCGTAATTACAGTATTTCCTCTATTAGTTTGTCCACCATTTGGAGTTCTATTATCTCTAACTGTTACTGCAAATGTAAAAGATCTTGCTACAGAAGGTAAAACTTCCCAAGTATTTGAAGTAGCTCCGCTAGTTAAAGTAGCTAATGAAGGAAAATATCTTGATGGAGATGATACAGGCGATAAAGATCTAAAATTTGGTCCTGTTGTTGATGTTGAAACTGGAGGTTGAGTTGACATAGCAACATCAGTTTGTTCCCAGCAATAAGTTAATGCATCATTATTTGCATCGGTTGCAGAAGCAGTTAAAACAAAAGGAGTGTCTTTTGGTATTGTATAACTTGGAATTGGATTTAAAACAGGTGCAAAATTTCCATTAGCTGTTGATGCAGCACAACTTGTTGATAAAACTCTAGTTGTCATTTGAGCAATACTTACAGCATGAAAATAAGCATCCGAATTTCCTTGTACGTTTGGAGCACAAATTCCTGCGTAAGCCATGATAGTACTTCCACTTCCTGGTTCAGCTGAATTTGCTGTGCTAACATTATTTCCGCAAGAATTATTAAATGTATGAGAACCTCCAAATTGATGTCCCATCTCGTGAGCGACATAATCTACATCATAAGAATCACCAACAGGAGAAGGTGCACCTGTAATTCCTCTAGCTTTTTGTGAATTATTACAAATAACTCCTAAACCTGCTAATCCACCACCACCTGTACTTACAGTATGGCCAATATCATAATTGAAATTTCCGATATTTGCATCAATTACACTTTGACTTTGATTAATTAATGTACCAGCGTTGTCATTATTGAAATTATCTGAATCGATAAAAATAACCAAATCATTATTTGCTACAAGATTCATTCTTAATGACATGTCTCTTTCATAAATTCCATTTACTCTTGTCATGGTTACAACCATAGCAGCTAAAACCGCAGCTTTCTTTTGTGCCAGTGTTCCTGCATTTAAACCTGCAGCATTTACATGAAATGAAGCATATTCTATAGTACAAGCCATAGCTAATCTATATTGTCTAAAAACTCCGTCATTAACTAAAGTGGTTTGAGTTTCTAATAATCTACCAGCTGTTTCATCCGTTTCATCTTGATTAAAACAAGTGAATGATCTTGTAGCGTATAGACTTTTCTTACTGTAAACAATGTAGTTGTTTAGATCTTTTGTGTAAGTATCAATGTAAAAAGTTCCTTGATCACCTGAAATTAACATAGCATGTAATCCAAACAAAGTAACACTAAAACGCATTGACGCCGTTTTATCGTTTAATCCTTTTGCGACATAAGATTTGATACTTGGAAATCTAGCTGCCAATTCATCTTCCATAACTGGTGCTTCATAAACAATATAATCTTCTAATTCTCCGTTAGGATTTGGAAAAGAAACAATAACATTTGAAACTTGTCCAGAATTATCTCTTGGAGCAGTTGCAACTAATGCTTTAAATGCTTCGAAATTTAAGTTATAAAGCTCAAATTTAAAAGGCATGTTATCTCTCTCAGATTTCTCTAAAAGTGATGTTCTTTCTGTTGTGGTAGATTGCCACATTGAGTTTTGACTGTTTCCAATATTCACGAAGAAAATAGAGAAAAAAGTTAAAAGTAAAATTTTTTTCATGGTTTTGTTAATATATTAGTAAACAAATATAGTAAAAATTAAAAAATCTTAGATTAATCCAAGCAATTTTAACTGTTAAAATTTAAAATAGTGTCATAATCTGAATTTTTTGTAAGTTTATTATTTAATAAAATAGTTAATCTATACTTTTGTAAAAAAAAGATTTGCAAATATTTAATTCCATATTTGAATTTAAAACTTCTAAAAAAACTGTTCTAACCCTAGGAACGTTTGACGGTGTTCATATTGGGCATCAAAAAATTATTAAAAAATTAATTAAGGAAGCAACTAAACTGGATTGTGAAAGCACGTTGTTGACTTTTTTTCCTCATCCGAGAATGGTTTTAAAGCAAGATGTTGAAATTAAACTAATTAATACAATTAAAGAAAAAATAGCTCTTTTTGAAGAACAAGGTTTACAAAATTTAATTATCCATCCTTTTGATGCGACTTTTTCTGAACTTTTGCCTGAAGAATTTGTGAAAAAAATATTAGTTGATCAATTGCATCTTTCAAAAATAATTATTGGTTATGACCATAAATTTGGTAAAAACAGAAGTGCTGATATTAATGATTTAATCCATTTTGGTGAAAAATATAATTTTGAAGTTGAACAAATTTCTGTAAAAGAATTAAATGAAATTTCTATAAGTTCAACAAAAATTAGAGCTGCTTTATTAGATACTGATATTCAATTAGCAAATAAATTTTTAGGATATAATTACACTTTAAATGGTGAAATTATTGAAGGGAATAAAATTGGAAGAACTATTAATTTTAAAACTGCAAATCTTAAAATTGACGAAACTTATAAATTAATACCTAAAAATGGAGTTTATTTAGTGCAATCTGTTATTGATAATAAGCTTTATTATGGGATGATGAACATTGGAAACAATCCTACTGTTAATGGAAAAAGCCAAAGTATTGAAATTCATTATTTTGATTTTGATAACGATATTTACTCCAAAAAAATAACTGTAAATATATTAGAATTTATTAGGGAAGAAATTAAATTTGAATCTCTTGATGAACTAAAAAATCAGTTGGTAAAAGACAAAGAATTTTGTCTCAATTATTTAGATCATAACTCATGAAAACATATTTTTATAAACCCATTGATATAGTTCCATTAGTTGTTTTTAGAATCTTTTTTGGATTTTTAATTGCTTGCGAAAGTTTTGGAGCTATTCTAACAGGTTGGGTTTATAACAACTTGGTTTCGCCTGAAATCACCTTTAATTTTATTGGGTTTGATTTTTTACAAACTATCCGACAAGGAAATTTGATGTATTTTTATTTTGTCTTAATGGGTTTGTTAGGTCTTGCCATTATGTTGGGATTTAGATATAAAATAGCTATAATTTTATATACATTTATGTGGGCTGGAGCCTATTTTATGCAAAAATCAGCTTATAACAATCATTATTATTTGTTACTAATCATTAGTTTTTTAATGATCTTTTTTCCAGCTCATAAAAGTTATTCACTTGATGTCAAATATGGCCATACGAAGAAAGAAGACACAATGCCTTTTTGGATAATTTTTACTGTCATTTTCCAAATAAGTATTGTATATATTTTTGCGGCTTTGGCTAAATTTTATCCCGATTGGTTGGATGGTACATTTACTAAAAACTTACTTTCAAATGCTTTAAAAAATAGTTTTGCAGTTGATTTATTTAGTCAGAAATGGTTTTATCTTTTTATTGCTTATGCAGGAATTGCTTTTGATTTATTTATAATTCCTTTATTGTTGTATAAAAAAACAAGAACTTTAGCCTTAATAGCTTCTATAATTTTTCATTTGTTTAATGCTATTACTCTGCAAATTGGTATTTTCCCATTTTTTGCTCTAACCTTTGCTTTGTTTTTTTACAATCCATCATCGGTCAGAAAACTGTTTTTAAGAAAAAATAACTTTATCGAAATTGATTCTTCTAAAAATAATCTTTACAACAAAAAGATATTTTTATTTATAATTGTTCCTTTTTTAGTGCTTCAATTAGTATTACCTATTCGACATCATTTTATAAAAGGAAATGTTTTATTGACCGAAGAAGGACATCGATTGAGTTGGCGAATGATGTTGAGACATAAATCTGGTTTTATACTGTTTTCAATTGTGGATAATAAAACTAAAGAGCGATGGAGCTATAATTTTAATAAGAACTTAAGTCCCAAACAAGCAGCTACTTTAGCAACTAAACCTGATTTTATTTGGCAATACTGTCAAAAAATAAAAGAAGAATATAAAGGAAGAGACATTTCAATTTATGTTACTTGTAATGTTTCTATTAACAACAAATCCTATCAGCCTTTAATAAATCCTGAAGCAGATTTAGCAAAAGCTGAATGGAATTATTTTTTTCATAATAATTGGATTGTACTTAATAAATAATTTTTTTAGTTACAACAACATTATTTTCTAAATGCACTTTGAATTATAAAAAAAACCTGCAAAAATATATTACAGGTATTATTTAATTTTATTCATTAATTTATTACAATTAATGAATATTTATTTATAAAATTTAGTTTAGTAAATAATTTTCTTCGTTATTTGTAAGCCATTACTTAAAGTTGACTTCACAATCAAAGGAGCGTTTGTAGGTTTTAACTTATCTAAAATTACTGTTGTTGAAGATAAATTATCTAAAGTAATTACATTTCTTCCTAACAAATCATAAACTTCAATTTTAGAAATATTTTCCACAGTTGAGTAAACCGTTACATTTTCATCTGATGCAATAACAATTTGATTATCATTTTCAAAATTTGGATTTGATAATGCTGCATTGGTGTAAACGATGTTGAATCGAGCATTGTTAACTCCTGCAACTGATGCAAAAGTGTATGAAGAGGCTTTCAAATCATGAATAATATTTGTTTGAGTATCTTCTAAAAAGATATCTTGTCCACTTGCAAAAACTCCGTCAAAATTTGTTAAGCTGATGGTATAATTTCCTGCACTGACTGCGTTAAATCCTAAAGGCACAACATCTGTAGTTTGTAATAAATTTCTACCTTGAATAACAATGTTTTTATTTTCTAAAACTGAGTAAAAGTTTAATGCTGAATTACCGTTGAAAGAAACTGCATCATAATCAACATCTAATGCATTAGTAGCCATACTGGTATGAACAACGGCTAACTGTTTTGTGTCGCCCAAACTGTTTGTTAAATTTAACCAATATCTACTTCTATCTGATGGTGTTGCATTCGTTGCAACTTGATTACTGCTTTTGGCAAAGTTTTCATTATTTGAAACAGCTCTATGACTGTTTTTAAAAGATGCCGAAGTTGCTCCTGCTTTTGTTCTAATAAAGAACCCTTGCCCAGAAGCTATGTACCTTGAAGCAGTAAAAATATTAGCATCTGAGCCTACTGATATTCCTGTACCTAATGGAGCAGTATATGTTGCATAATCATTTTGTGCATACTGGTTTGCTGTAATTGGCGTTGTTTGTGTCCAATAATAAATTGTTGGTACAAATGGACTTGAAGCATAGTCAGCAGCGCCTTGTAAAGCAAAAGCATCAAAATCTACAGTGCTTGGATACGGATTTGATAATAAATGATTTCTCTCCGAAGATAAAGCCACAGGATAATCACCACTTCTTGGTCTTCCAACAAAAGAAGCATCCCATGGATAAGTAAATAATGGATCTGGAGCCCAGCCGCCTGAATTGTATCTTGCTCTAGTAATGTAACCAACAGTAGGATTTAAAATTTGTCCACCACCAACAACAGTCCATTGACCTGTTGTACCAACTGTAGAATCAAATCTATAAAAGTTTTCTGCGGCATTGGACATCCAAATTCCTAAAATAGTTTGGTTGTCAACCATAGAACCCCAATAAACAAAATCTAAATGTTTTAAAGGTCTAGTAGTTCTTCTGTAAGTGATTTCCCCAATATTGTTGTTCGAAATTCCATCACCGTCTTGAACTAAAGAAGCATTATTTTCAAAAAATGCTGTACCAGAATTGTTTTTAAAATCTCCTTTTACATGTAAAGTTTCATCAGAATTTACAATTAAATTTGCCGCTCCATTGATGTCTAAATCATTTTCTGCTGCTATAACTGACGCGCCTAAAGTTTTATTTCCACTTCCTGACAAAATTAAATTCCCATAATTTTAGACGAATTTAAAGAAGCAATCACTTGGTTTGTTCCAGCATATTCTACACTGCTGCCTGCATCAATACTATGCGTTACATAATTTGATGGAGTTGTTGCAGTACCGTTTATTTTTAATCCACCAGCATTTCCTAAGGTTAAAATTCCTCCAGAAGTATTTCGGTCGATTGTATTTGTTGTTAAATCTAAAACACCATTTGTAAGCGTTAAATTTCCATTAACAACTCTATTATCCATCAAAGTAACTCCAGCTGGATTATTGATTGAAAAATTATTGATTACTGAACCACTAACAGGCCATACTGTATATCCTGAAGAAGGGGTATTTGCACTACCATTTACAGTGTTTTGTGCAACTGTACCTGAATAAGATTCATTAATTGCAGTAACTGTAGCTGCATTATAGAAAAATCTATTTCTTAATGTGGCTGTTGCTATTGGATTGTTAATATTAACATTTACTATACCAGTTCCTCCAATGTAGAAACCAACTTCATTAAATGCATTTCCTGATATAGTTGCGTTTGCACCTAAAGTAATTTGATTTCCAAGTAATCGTAATAATGCCATTCCTCCTGTAGTATTACTGTTCAATTGGAAAGTACCTTCTCTAAGTTCAAAATTTCCATTTACAATAAAGTTTTGATCTCCAGCATTTGTTGTGTTTTTAACTACTAACGTACTTCCTACAGCATCTAATAAAAAGTTTCCTCCTACAGTTAATGTCCCTCCACTATTTGATAATCTAATTTCTTGATTATTAGTATTTAATATGTTAAAATCTCCATTAATAGTTGTTAAGTTACCTGCAAAATTTACTGTGCCTGAAAGAGTTGGAGCGTTAATAGTTACATGTCCATATGCATTATTAAATGATGCGTCAAAGCCTGTGGTATTGGTATTTCTAATAATAAAATTACTTGAAACTCCAAAAGTTTCTGTACCTGTGAAAATAGTGCCTCCGAATGCTGATGTGTTGTTATGGATGTAAGTTCCTCCATTATCCACTTGGAAAAATCCGTTTGATTGAACGTTGACTGATGAAGTACTTTCTAAAGTACCTCCGTTTTGAATAATTATTTTAGAAAATGAATTTATAAACCAAGGACTTCCTGTTACCATATTATGCCCATTTTGAACATTATAAACCGCGTACGTTTCTGTAAAATTGGCTGGACTACCTCCTGTTCCGTTTGGATTTCTAGCCCAGCTGGATGGTAAACTTGGATCTAATGACCCTTTAGAATAATAATTTGCTTTTGGTACTATTTCGCCATTAGTTTTTATAAATGCTCCTGAACCAAAACCTGTAAAATTAATCTTATCTAACTGAGCTGCAGTTAAAGTATTATTTGAATTACCAAAAAAGATTTTACCAAGAGTACCTCCTCCAGCTGCTCCTGCAGTACCAGACCAACCATTGATTGTTAAAATGCCACTCCAAGTTTCTCCACTACTGTTCGCAAAAGTTAATGAATGAGCATTTGCAGTTCCCAATGCAATTGTAGAATCAGTAGTTACTTTTAAAGTTTTAGAAGATACTATTGTTCTGTTATTGTTACCAATACCATCTGTAGATAATACTCCACCATTCAAATCAATTTTTGAATTGTAGGTTAAAACAGCACCTCCGCCATTTGGTGGATTAAATTTTAAAGTTCCTGTTTGAATAAATGTAGTACCTGTAAAACTATAAACATTATCCTCCAATGTTAAAGCACCAGAACCTGTTGAATTTATAGTAAGATTTCCTGCTCCTGTAATGTTATTTAAAGAAAATAAATCTCTTGTACCTACATTATTAAATAATAAATTACCCGTTAATGTAATGACACCGCTGTAATCTCTATTGTTTGAAGAATTATAAATAAAAGTACCTCCATTACTTAAAACAGTTATTGGATTTTGAAAATTATTACTTGTTTGTAACATATTAAGAGCAGCTGGTCCATCTCTGCCAATTGTAATAGTAAAATTACGATTTCTTATAAATGAAGGAAAAGCTTCAAACTCAAGTTCACCTTCTCTAATATCAATAGAACTATTGTTACTGCTATTAAAATTTATTATATTATTTTCAACTGATAGCTTTCCTGGACCATATTTTAGCAAATCAAAATCTACTCGATTATTACCCAATCTATAGATACCTCCAGTAAGTTTTAGCACTGCGTTAGGCTCAACAATTTGAAAATTCATATCAAATATATTGTTGTTATTATTGTTATCTATAAATATTCTGCCAGATATTTCATTTACACCTGATGTATTCAAAGAACCTATGTATCTTGATGTGTTGTTACCTCTATTTATATTAATATCATTAGCAAATATTTGTCCGCCATCAGCATCTGCTAAAAAGAATTTAGTAAGTTGCGCTCTAGTCGTTCCGTTTGTAGCATCACCAATAAAGATATTACTGCCATTTGCTATACTACCATTTTCTTCTATCCAAAGTTCACCCTCGTCAACTTCTGTGTTACCTGTGTATGTATTGGCTGCATTTAAAGCTACAATTGTACTGGTTCTTATTAGTAGATCTCCACCACCTGAAATAATTCCGTTGAAACGTGCCGTAGCATTGCTTGCACCACGAAATTGAATATCGCTACCTTGGTTATTAATAGGATTATTAAAAGTTAAAACTCCTGAGCTTTCTAAATATATTCGTAAAGGATTGTTATTATCACCATCAATATTAACATTGAAAATGTGTGTAACATCAGAATAATTATAAATTCTTGGATCAGTCCCCCCATTATCAAAAAGCCTAATTGGGTTTCCACCAATAGTTCTCACTTCATTTGAAGTTCCTTGAAATACAATTTGATGCGTATTAAAAGTACCTCCAAAATTGTTGGTCATATTGAGTTGATTATTATTGTCGAATTGAAGTACTCCAAAACCAGCGGTTACAGCATTTGTTCCATTCCACCAGTTATTAGTATCATTCCAATTTCCATTAATAGCTTCCGCTCTCCAAAAATAATTGGTCTGCGAAAAAGAACACGTCATAAAAAAACATACGAACGCTAAAAGAAGTAAAAAATTTCTCATATTAATTTATATTTTTATTATAAATAGGGTAGTTTTACCAAAGGAATCTAATGATTCATGGTAGTTTAGAATTTTAGGGCTATAAAATGTACAACTTATCAACAATGCTTAGTTTAAAAAAAATGAGTTTTTCTAAAAAAAAGAGTTCAGACAGCTTAACATTTAACGAAATTAGATCCAAAATTGAACACTATTGTGCGTATCAAGACCGTTGTCATTCAGAGGTTTATCAAAAACTATATACTTTTTCTTTGAGTACTTACGAAAAAGAACAACTTATGGTTTTTTTAATAGACAATAATTATTTAAATGAAGAACGTTTTGCTCAAAGTTTTACAAGAGGAAAACACAATTATAAGAAATGGGGAAAAAACAGAATTATAAATGAATTAAAAATCAGAAACATTTCTCCTACAATAATTAAAATTGCTTTAAAAGAAATTGATGATAATACTTACCTTGAAACCTTTGAGGATTTAGCTCAAAAACATTGGGAAGCTCTATCGGAAAACAACTTGATGAAAAAACGTAAAAAATTTTGTGATTATTTCATCAGAAAAGGCTGGGAAAATGATTTGATTTACGAGAAAGTGAAAGAATTGGAGAAGTTGTAAGTTGTTGTTTGTTACTAGGAAATAAGAAAAATCTTTGCTTTACAACCATTTTTTTTCTGTCGCTGTTGCATCTAAAATATCAATTCCTAAAACTTCTTTAAAATGTTGGGCTACCTCAAAAGCAGCTTTTTTATCATTGGTTTTATAAAACGTAATGTGTTTGTTTCGGTTGTAAAATAAATTGACTAAAATTACATCATACTTTTGTGTAGTTTCTGCACTAACAGCTCTTACGGTTTGACTTTCCTTGGTTTTAAATACAGAAATATATTCAAAATCAGGAATGGGTTTCCACGAACCAACTTTAATTCCTAAAAGTGCGTTAAATGTCCTGAATGTTTTGTTTGATAAATTAATATCCGAACCTTCAACTACGTTTAATCCAAAACCTATTACAACAAAAATAAGAGTGATTACGTTTCCCGAACTTAAAAACATAAAAAGACCTAAAAAGGCAAAAGAAAGCCCGAAAACTCTTTTAGCCATCGGGATTTCTTTTTTATATGTTACTATCGAATCCATTATCTAAAATTATATTTTAGTCCAAAGATAAGATTTCCTTTTGGCATTGGGATTAAACTGGTTTCAGAATATTCGGTATTGAATATATTATTGGCATAAATTGAAAATTCCATGGCATTTAAGGCGTAAACAGCACTCAAATCTACTACATTATAACTTATGCCCGAAGTTCTTTCCAAATAACGATACGCTATTGAATTTGTAAAGTTTTTAAACCATTGCATTTGATACGTTCCTACCAATTGGTGCTTCAATGAATTAATAGAATATCTGGATTCAACTGCTGTTGATCTTTTAATTTCATCTTCAATAAAGGTATATCCTAAACTAATTTTTTGATCTAAATTGTTAACTGTAAATTTGTAGTCCAACTGAGATTCAAAACCTTTTGTATTTACATCTTGAATGTTTTGAGGTGTAAAAGCAACATCTGTAGCGTTCAATCTTACATAGTCTATTAAGTCGTTTGAATCTCGGTTGAAACCTGCAATTGAAAAATTAATACGGTTGGTATTCCATCTTATTCCTACTTCTTGGGCTAAAGCCTCTTCAGGTTGTAAGTTCGGATTTCCTGTAGCTTGTGGTCCAATATAAAATAAATCAGTGTAAGTTGGAACACGATAAGTATATCCTACATTTCCATAAATTCGCAACCCTTCTTTAAGTTGAAATCCTAAATCAATTCCAGGAAATAATTTATTGTCAAAATCTGAAAAATAAGAAGCTGCTAATCCTGGTGTAACATCCAATTTATTATCTAAAAACTGAAAACGATGTTCTAAAAATAACGTTGCAATTTCTCTTTGATTATCTCCTAAACGATTACTTTCTATGTAATATTTAGAGAATTCTACACCAAAACCAGTTGTTCCTATACTTGAACTGTAAGATGCGTTTAGTTCAGCAGCCACTTTGTTGGTAATGTGTAAATTTCTGTATGCTGAAGGATTATTTCTAATAAATAAATATTCATCTTCATTCCTTCTCCAATAAACTCTTGGTTTCCATGTGAAATTATTATTTTTAATTACTGTCGAAAATCCTACTAAACTGGCTTGAGTTTCTTCATATTGTTGTGTAGCTGTTGGAATACCATAAAAACCGTTGGCTCCGAATTTTCTTTCTGAAAGACTGGCAATAAAGTTAATTGGAAGTTGATTTTTATTGAATTGACTTTTAACAAACAAATTTTGGTTGTCAAAATCGGTATTTTCTCTATAACCGTTTGAAAAGTTCTTACTAAAATGAACCAAATGACTGCTGTTGTCCAAATTGATTGAACCTGTAGCTTCAGCCAAAAATTGACCGTAAGAACCTGCTTGTAATCTTGTAACCAAATTATCTTCTGGTACATTTTTAGTTACAATATTTACGGCTCCTGAAAATGCATTTTGACCAAAAATTCGTGCTGCTGGACCTTTTATAATCTCAATTCTCTGAATAACTTCAATTGGTAAAGCCAAATTTAGTGTATGATGTCCTGTTTGTGGATCATCTACTTTTATTCCGTCGATTAATAATAAAGTTTGATCAAAGCCTCCACCTCTAATGTATAAATCGGCTTGCATTCCGTTGACGCCTTGTCTTCTTACATCTATTCCTGCAACTTGTTGAAGTGCATCTGCTACATTGTTAACTCCCAATTTTTTTATATCTTGAGCTGTAACAATTTGAATAGTTCTTGAATTTTTATTGAAAGGTAAATCGATTCTTGAGGAAGTAACAACTATTTCTTTAATTGAATCTGTTTTTTGTTGTGTTTCTTGAGCATTTCCAATAAAAGATAACACCAGTACTGAAAATAATATAATTTTATTATTCATGATTTTAATTTATTTCTTTAAAACGTTGCAAAATTCGTAACTTTCCGGACGAGTAATATAGTCCAGTAATTAAATTATGAATAGTCCGGTTAATGAGCTGTTAAAACAGTTAATTCATTTTGAAAAAAATAGTTCCAATGCTGTTTTTATTCAAATTGCACAACAAATTAGTGATGCCATTCAACGCGGCTATTTGACTAAAGGAACAGCTTTGCCTGGAAGTCGAACTTTGAGTCAACTTTTAAACATTCATAGAAATACAGTTGTTGCTGTTTATGATGAATTGGCTTCGCAAGGTTGGGTTGAAATTATTCCCAATAAAGGTACTTTTATTATAGTTCCTGAACAACAAACGGCAAAGATAAAAGCACTCTCATATCCAAAAAATCAAGAAGATGCATATGCTAAAACTACGGGTTTTGATTTTAAACCTTCTTTTCATTTAGCTACAACTTTTCAATCGCAACAAACAAAATTTGCCCTAAATGATGGTCAGCCCGATTTGAGATTGCATCCAATTTATCAATTTTCAAAATGGTACAGTGCTTCCATGAAGCGGAAAACATTAATTTCAAAATGGAATGAAACAACCAATAATACTCATTCTGTTTATGAAAATCAATTGTGCAATTATTTAAATGCAACTCGTGGCTTTCACATTAAACCTAAAAATTTAATTAGCACAAGAAGTACAGAAATGAGTTTATACATTGTATCACAACTTCTATTGCAACCAAATGATATTGTGTTGGTTGGAAATTTGAGTAATTATGCTGCGAATATGATTTTTCAACAAGTTGGTGCTGCTATTCATACCATACCTATTGATGATAATGGTTTAGATGTAGAATTTATTCGAAAACATTTTATTAAAAAATCCATTCGTTGTGTGTATGTTTGTTCCAATAGACATTATCCAACTACTCATACATTAAGTGCTGAACGAAGATTGGAATTGTTGAAATTAGCTAAGGAATATGAGTTTGCTATTATTGAAGATGATTATGATTATGATTTTCAGTTTGAAGGTTCAGCAATGTTACCCATGGCAAGTTCAGATGCTAATGGAAATGTGATTTATTTGGGAAAATTGGGGCAATCATTGTTTCCAAGTTTTCAAACTGGGTTTGTTGTAGCTCCTTATAATTTGATTGTTGAAGCCAAGAATTATTTGAAAATGTTAGACCGACAAGGTGATGTTGTGCAGGAACAAATGTTGTCTGAATTGATTTATGAAGGAGAAATTCATCGTTTAATTAAGAAGAACACCATTCAGTATAAACAAAGACGTGATTTCTTGTGTGAAATGCTTACTCAATATTTCAAAGATAAAGTGCAATGGACAAAACCTTCAGGTGGATTGGCAATTTGGTTGCAATTTGAACCTAAACTTTCATTAGTAAAATTAGCTGAAGTAGCTGAAAGAAATGATTTATTACTTCCTAAAACTATTCTTTATCAAGATAAGAATACTTGTGCTATTCGATTTGGTTTTGGCCATTTGAATGAAGAAGAAATTGAAATTGTAGTGAAAAAGTTGAAGTTTTCTTATAATTTAGTTAGCAAAAAATAATTTTTTTTATTCTTTTTTGATGTTTTTTTATTGTTATTCAATAATTTTTATATATTTGTCGAAATAATTTTAAATTCATTATATATGAAAAAATTAAAACTGTTGAATTGGTTTTTGATAATCTTAATAGCATTATCAATTGTTGGAATGTTTGGAAATATCATTAACTTTCATTCCCTTGGATTCTCGGGTGAATTGCTTTATCAAACAAAAAGTAATTTTGGTAACAGCAAATTTTGGTTATTTTTTATAAGTCACATGGTTTTCTTTTTAGGATTGTTTTTTATGCAACAAGCAGTTTATAAAGTTTATAAAAGCAAAAAATTCACAATTCAACCTAAACATTATTTTAATTATAGTGCTGTTTTATTAATTATTTCAGCATTTTGTCATACTTGCTTATATTTGATTGATAGAGATTTTTATGATAAAGATTTTTTAATCCAATCCTTATCTTTTTATTTTTTAGAAATAATTTTAGCACTATTATTATTTGCTGTAAATGATATTGTTAAACTTGGTATAAATTTTCAAACTGAAAACGAATTAACAATATAATTATATGAGAAAACTAAATATTTTAAAAGCAATTGTAGACTTTGTGTGGATTATGTCATTTATAACAATTCCAGCTTTACTTATATTCTTCGGTTATGTATTAATTAGCGATGAACCCATTGGCATTCCAATTACTTTAAATGGTGTTGAGGTAGAAGTCATCGATTTACAAACAAAAATTCTATTACTTTTTATTACACTTGCGGCTCTGTTAATTTTATACTGTCTTTTTTTATTCAGAAAAATTTTAAGAGCTTTTCAAAAACATAAAATATTTGATTTAGAAGTAATCAAAAATTTAAATACAATTGGAATCTTATTACTAATTTCTGCGATTTTCTCTGGAGTTCCAGCATTTATTGTAAAACTAATAAGGAAAGAAGCAAGTTTTGAAATGGGATTGAATTCCTATGTAATGCTTTTTTGCTTGGGACTATTTTTTATGGTTTTAAGTGAAGTTTTTACTATTGCAAAAACACAGAAAGAAGAAAACGAATTAACGATATAACTATGCCAATTATTGTAAACTTAGATGTAATGTTAGCCAAACGTAAGATGAAAAGTAACGAATTGGCAGAGAAAGTTGGAATTACTGTTGCGAATTTGTCCATCTTAAAAACAGGTAAAGCAAAAGCCATTCGGTTTTCTACTTTAGAGAGTATTTGTGATGAATTAGAATGTCAACCTGCTGATATTCTGGAGTATGTAAAAGAATAAAGAACATACTAATTATATATAAATAAAAAAGCCAAACAATAACGTTTGGCTTTTTTTTTAGAATATGTTTGTTGTCTTAGTCAGCTAAAACAATAACTTTATTTTCATTCATTTCGATTGTTCCTGAGCTGATTGGTAACCAAAATGTTTGCTCGTTAACTTTATTGAATTTAGAAACAAATTCTTTTTCAATAGTGATTTTTGGAGCATTAATTTTAACATTACCTTTTGTCAATAAAGAAACAATTGGTGCGTGATTATTCAACATTTGAAACTCACCATTAACACCCGGCAAAGCTACTGAAGTAACTTCTCCTTTAAATAATGTAGCTTCTGGTGATACTATTTCTAAAATCATATTTTTAGTGATTAGTAATTAGTGATTAGTAATTAGCACTAACTTAATACTGCCAACTGCTAACTACTAACTGATTTATGCTTCTGCTAACATTCTTTCTCCAGCTTCGATAGCTTCTTCGATAGTACCTTTAAGGTTGAAAGCAGATTCTGGTAAGTGATCTAATTCACCGTCCATAATCATGTTAAATCCTTTGATAGTTTCTTTGATATCTACTAAAACTCCTGGGATACCTGTAAATTGCTCAGCTACGTGGAATGGTTGAGATAAGAAACGTTGTACACGTCTTGCTCTACCTACAACTAATTTATCCTCTTCAGATAATTCTTCCATACCTAAAATGGCAATAATATCTTGTAATTCTTTGTAACGCTGTAATATTTCTTTTACTCTTTGAGCACAAGCATAATGATCTTTTCCTAAGATTTCTGGAGTTAAAATTCTAGAAGTAGAATCTAACGGATCAACCGCTGGATAAATACCTAATTCAGCAATTTTACGAGATAATACTGTTGTAGCATCTAAGTGAGCAAACGTTGTTGCTGGTGCTGGGTCCGTTAAGTCATCCGCAGGAACGTAAACCGCTTGTACAGAGGTAATAGAACCTGTTTTTGTTGATGTAATACGTTCTTGCATCACACCCATTTCTGTTGCTAAAGTTGGTTGGTAACCTACCGCAGAAGGCATACGACCTAGAAGAGCCGAAACCTCTGAACCTGCTTGTGTAAAACGGAAGATATTATCAACGAAGAAAAGTACGTCTTTTCCTTGTCCATCTCCTGCTCCATCACGGAAATATTCAGCAATAGTTAATCCTGATAATGCCACACGAGCACGAGCACCAGGTGGTTCATTCATTTGTCCGAATACGAAAGTAGCTTTCGAATCTTTCATGATATTTTTATCTACTTTAGATAAATCCCATCCACCATCTTCCATTGAGTGCATGAAATCATCACCGTATTTGATAATTCCTGATTCTAACATCTCTCTTAAAAGGTCATTTCCTTCACGAGTTCTTTCACCTACTCCAGCAAACACTGAAAGTCCACCGTGTCCTTTTGCGATGTTGTTAATTAATTCTTGGATCAATACTGTTTTACCAACACCTGCTCCACCAAATAATCCAATTTTTCCTCCTTTTGCATAAGGCTCAATAAGGTCAATTACTTTAATTCCTGTAAATAATACTTCAGTAGCAGTTGATAAATCTTCAAATTTAGGAGCACTTCTGTGAATTGGTAAACCGCTAACTCCAGCTTTTGGCAAATCACCTAAACCGTCAATGGCATCACCAATTACGTTAAATAATCGTCCAAAAACTTCTTCACCAATTGGCATTTGAATTGGAGCACCAGTAGCAACTACATCAACTCCTCTTGCTAAACCATCTGTTGAATCCATAGAGATCGTACGAACTGTATTTTCTCCAATGTGAGATTGTACTTCAAGTACTAATAATGTACCATCTTTTTTAGTGATTTCTAATGAATCATAAATTTTTGGAAGTTCGGCTCCTTCTTGGTTGAAAACTACGTCTACAACTGGTCCGATGATTTTTGAAACTTTTCCTGTAACTTTAGACATTACTTATGTATTTATTTAATAGCTATTTAATGTTGAAAAAAACAACTTTTTTCCGTGTGCAAAGATAGTTTTTTTCAAAACAATTTTGCAATATATTTTTTGAATTTTTTGCAATAAAAAAGCGAAATCTTTCAATTTCGCTTTGTTTTTGTTATTCTACAGTCACAGATTTTGCTAAATTCCTTGGTTGATCCACATTACAACCTCTCATAACTGCGATGTGATAAGATAATAATTGTAATGGAATTGTGGTTAACAAAGGTGTTAAGGCTTCCGTTGCTTCTGGTATTTCAATAACATGATCTGCTAAAGATTTAACTTGTGTATCTCCTTTAGTAACAACTGCAATGATTTTTCCACTTCTTGATTTAATTTCCTGAATGTTACTTACCACTTTATCGTAATGTCCTTTATTTGGAGCTATTACAACAACAGGCATTGATTCATCAATTAACGCAATTGGACCGTGTTTCATTTCTGCAGCTGGATATCCTTCTGCATGTATGTATGAAATTTCTTTTAATTTTAAAGCTCCTTCTAATGCTACAGGGAAATTATAACCTCTTCCTAAATACAAACAATTAGGTGAGTCTTTATAAATTGCTGCAATTTGCTTTGCCACTTCATTAGTTTGAAGTGCTTCTTCAACTTTTTCTGGAATTAATTCTAATTCTAATAAATATCTTTGATAATCAGAATTATTCATCGTTCCTTTTGCCTTAGCTAAACGCAATGCTAACATTGTTAGTACAGTAATTTGCGTTGTGAATGCTTTTGTAGAAGCAACTCCAATTTCTGGTCCAGCATGTGTATAAGCACCTGCATGAGATTCTCTAGAAATAGATGAACCTACAACATTACAAACACCAAATACAAATGCTCCGTTTTCTTTTGCTAGTTTGATAGCGGCTAAAGTATCTGCGGTTTCACCTGATTGAGAAATTGCAATTACAACATCATCTTTATTTATGATTGGGTTTCTGTATCTAAACTCTGATGCGTATTCTACTTCAACAGGAATTCTTGCAAATTCTTCAATAATATATTCTGCTACTAATCCAGCATGCCAAGATGTTCCACAAGCTATGATTAATATTCTTTTTGCGTTAGTGAATTTTTCAAGATTATCTTCAACTCCAGCCATTCGGATTATTCCTTTATTAGCATGAAGTCTTCCTCTGTAAGTATCTTTTATAACACTAGGCTGTTCGTAAATCTCTTTCATCATGAAGTGATCATAACCGCCTTTTTCAATTTGCTCCAAATTCATTTGAAGTTCTTGAATGTATGGATCAACTAAAGAATCATCTTTAATTTTACGAACCTTAATTGGTTTGTGAAGACGAACAATGGCCATTTCTTCATCTTCTAAATAAATAGCGTTTGAAGTATATTCAATAAATGGAGAAGCATCTGACGCAATGAAATATTCGTTCTCCCCTATTCCTAAAGCCAATGGACTTCCTAAACGAGCTACGACTATTTCATTTGGTTTTTCTTGATCAATAACTGCAATAGCATATGCACCAACTACTTGATTTAAGGCTATTTGTACTGCTTTTCCTAATTTGCAATTTTCATTTTTCTTAACCTCTTCAATTAAATTGATTAATACTTCTGTATCGGTATCTGATTTAAAAGTATAACCTCTTTTAATTAATTCAATTTTTAATGGCTCATAATTTTCAATGATTCCATTATGAATAATTACTAATTTTCCAGAGTTTGAAAAATGTGGATGTGAATTTACATCATTTGGAACTCCATGAGTTGCCCAACGCGTATGTCCCATTCCAATAGTACCAATAGTTGTTCCTTCTTGTTCCGCTTTTGCTTCTAAATCAGAAACTTTACCTTTGGTTTTGGACATTTTTAAGTCAGTTCCCTCATATAAGACTAAACCTGCACTATCATATCCTCTATATTCTAATCGCTTTAATCCTTTTATGATAATCGGATAAGCTTCTCTATGTCCAATGTAACCTACAATTCCACACATAAATAAATATTAATTAGGTTCTGTATAATAAATCTGAAGTTTTAATTTTTTTGTAATATCTGTAGTTCCAGTTCCGTGTAATACAGTACCAATAGGATTAATTACTGCCCCTTGAGGTATTCTTTTTATTTCATCGGAACCAATAAAGAATGGGTTTTCTAAAAAATTAAAGGTTACGATATTAATATTTTCTGTTACAACCAATCCTAGTCTAACGTTTTCAAAATCATCCTCATTGGCTAATAATCGTTTTATGTGTTCAGTAATTCTAATCTTGTAAGAAACCCCTTTGCCATTATCATCTGTTTCAATTATTCCTCCATGAATTAACTTGTTATACTTTGTATTTGCAAATGTTGTTGGATCAGTAACATAATCCGTTAAAACAGTATTATTTTTAGCATCAAAAAGAGCAATTCTTATAGGCTCAATAATTCCATCAACAGACATTTTAGTTTGGTCTACATAAAAAGACAATATTGCATCATTAATTAACCAATTATATTCTCTTAAATCATCTAATTCATCTGGAATTCCATTTAATCCAGGAATTTGAACTCCATTTTCATATCCATAAACATCTGGGCCTGTGAACAAATCAAGATAGGCAATAGTTCCATTTGCTCCACCTTTTAGATATAATTTTTCTGGATTTAATCCACCACTTAATGCTGTTGAGTAATCCGAATTAATATTAGAAAACTCAAATAAATTTATAGAATTACTTTTATTAGCTCCAGAATTAGAATATCCCATTCTTAGATTCATAGCCTTTTTGGACTTCATAGTTTCTTGTACACCATCAGAATCAAGATCAAAAGAACTATATTGAACAACAATTTCTGCATTATTCAAATCTAACATTGCTATAGCACCTTCGTTAGCTTGAATTTCTTCCACCTCAAAAAGCAAACCTCTAAAATGTTGTTTGAATGTATTATTGTTTACCAATTTTCCATCTTGAACGGCATCAATTATTCTTTGTTGAATTTTTGCTTTATCAAGATTCAGCCATAATCCGGGAGTTTTTCTCTCTTTAACAACATATTGTTCAGGGTCAGTTGTTACTGCACCTGTGCTATTTACAAATTCATTGTTTGCATTTGTTTTGTAGATTCTTATTTCTTCGCTGCTAAATTTAAATGGAGAAATTGCGCATAACGGAGTATTATCTCTTACATTATCAATAACCGGCTTGAAATCGCTGTAATACTTTTGAGCAGTTTCAAAATTATCATTAGGATCCAAATCGTTTAAATAATATTTATTCTCATAAACATTTAATTTAAAATTTTTGGTTAAATCACCATAAACTGAATCTATAACAAAAGTTCTGTTTCCGTCTACATAAGTTTCGTTTATTGTACTGTAAAAAGGAATATAAATGTAAACCGAATCGTTTGCTGTAATCTCAGGTTCAATACCTAAACTTGGGTTTATATTTACTAATTCTAATTGGGTAACAATGTGAGCTTTAGTAGTGCCAAAAACTGGATTATTATATATACCTAAGGCATTAATTGGCAAATTATTACTTTGAACAGCATTAGCAGCTTTTATATAGGAGTCCAAGTTTTGAACTTCATATTTATCAAAAATAAAATGTTCATCTCCTATTACGTCAGATCCAATGGTATTGTAATCTTTATCACAAGAAACAATTGAAATTGCAAAAACAATTGCAAAAACTCTAAAAAATGTATTCATATATTTTATTTTAAAACCTTGTTTTTGTAGAAGTCAGTATAAACTTCTGTAAAACTCTCTTTAGTGGCGAAAGGTAAAAAAGGTTTTTCTGAACTTTCTATAAATTTTGTTAAACTTGGTGACAACTCTTTTGAGGCCACAACAACTGCATCTGAATGATCAATTGCAATTTTCATTAAGTTTTCATAATTTGGATTTTCGATGCTCAAAATATCGTCTTTAGGTATTTCATCAAAAATCATTTTATCAATTAATTTTGAGTCTAATTCGCCTTCAAATGATTGATTGTATATGGAAGTTACAATTTTGGTATCATTAAATATACCCTCATTTTTGTAATAATGTTTTAAATAAACCGGCAATAAAGAAGCCATCCAACCATGCACATGAATGATGTCTGGTACCCAATTTAATTTTTTAACCGTCTCTACGACTCCTTTTGCAAAAAATATTGCTCTTTCATCGTTGTCAGGATATAAAACACCATCTTCATCTGAAAAAGTTGCTTTACGTTTAAAATATTCATCATTATCAATAAAATAAACTTGAATACGTTCTTTTGGAATTGACGCCACTTTTATAATCAAAGGCATATCTACATCATTGACCACTAAATTCATCCCAGATAAACGAATAACTTCATGCAATTGATGTCTTCTTTCGTTAATATTTCCATATCTAGGCATAAAAATCCTAATTTGTCCACCTAAATCATTTATCATCTTAGGCAATTCATATGATTGAACAGACACCTCATTTTCCGCTAGATACGGAACAACTTCTGATGAAACATACAATATCCTTTTATCGTTCATAATGGCAATTAGTTGTTATTTAAATTAATATGCCTGCAAATTTACAAAATTTTATGTATTTATGTACTAAAATAGTAAGTTTGCAGTCAATAAAATACTATTTTGAATGATTGTTTTCAAAGAAAAAGCACTACTTACAGAACATTTATCTGTTTTTTGGAGCCAAAAAAAAACCCTTGGATTTGTACCAACTATGGGCGCATTGCATAATGGTCATCTATCTTTAATAGAAAAATCTTATACCCACAATGATTATACCATAATAAGTATTTTTGTTAATCCAACTCAATTTAATAATTCTGAAGATTTAGAAAAATATCCAAGAACTTTGGATTCTGATGTTGAAAAAATTACTTCAAAGTTTAAAAACTGCATCATTTTTGCACCAAGTGTTGATGATATTTATGAAGGAAAAACTAATTCAACTCACTATGATTACGATGGAATTGAAAACGAAATGGAAGGAAAACATAGACCAGGTCATTTTGATGGTGTTGGAACCATAGTAAAAAAACTTTTTGAAATAGTTAAACCCAACAATGCCTATTTTGGAGAAAAAGATTTTCAACAACTGCAAATAGTAAAAAAACTGGTTCAAAAAAATAATTTATCAGTGTCTATTATTGGTTGTGACATTTACAGAGAAGAAAACGGTTTGGCAATGAGTTCAAGAAATGAAAGACTCTCCGTTTTGAGTAGAAACCATGCTGCACTAATTTATAAAATTTTGAAACAAACTAAAATAATGTTTGGCACAAAAAGTGCTAGTGAAATAACAAAATGGGTTGAAAAAGAACTAAAAAAAGACTCATTAATCACCTTAGAATATTTTGAAATTGCAGATATTGAAACTTTAAAAGGATGTTTGAGAAAATCTAAACAAAAGAAATACAGAGCTTTTATAGCTGTTTTTATTGATAACATTAGATTAATAGACAATATTTCATTAAATTAATTATTTTTGCCAAATGCTAATACACGTTGTAAAATCTAAAATACACAGAGTAACTGTGACAGGAGCTGATTTAAATTATATTGGTAGTATAACTATTGATGAAGATTTATTAGAAGCTGCCAATTTAATTGAAGGAGAAAAAGTTCAAATTGTAAACATTAATAATGGAGAACGATTTGAAACTTACACCATCAAAGGACCAAAAAATTCTGGAGAAATTACTTTAAATGGTCCTGCTGCGCGAAGAGTGCAAAAAGGAGACGTTATAATCGTAATTGCTTATGGAATTATGGAGACAGAAGAAGCAAAAACTTTTAAACCTGCTTTGGTATTCCCTAATGAAAAAACCAATTTATTAACTTAAATTTTGACTCTTTCATTAAAAAAAATAATCAATTTATCGATACCTTTATTAATTGGTATTGGTCTAATTTATTACCAATACACCAATCTTACTAATGAACAGTTAGAAAACATAAAATTGTATTTTCAAAATGCAAACTACAATTATGTACTGTTGTCTTTTGTATTTTCAATTTTAGGATATTGGGCACGAGCTTATCGATGGAAATACAGTCTAAATCACATGGGATATGCTACCGATTTTAAAAATAATTTTTATGCCGTTTGCATCTCTTACATGGTAAATTTAACCATTCCCAGATCTGGTGAAGTTACAAGAGCGATTATTTTAAAAAAGACTGAAAAGGTGCCTTTTGATAAAGGTTTTGGAACAATTGTCGCTGAAAGGGTTGTGGATTTAATCATTTTTTTACTCTTTATTTTTATTGCTTTTGTACTTCAATTTAATACGATTAAAGATTTTATTTTTTCAAATATTTCTCCTAACAAATTACTAATCATTTTTGGTGTTTTAGTAGTAGGTTTTATAATTTTTTTATGGATTTGGTTCAAATCAAATTGGAAAATAGTAAGTTTAATAAAATTAAAATTCGGTGGTTTAATTGAAGGAATGACCAGCATTTTAGTAATGAAAGAACGCTGGAAATACCTTTTTCTATCTTTCTTCATTTGGTTTTGTTACCTAATGATGTTTTACGTCTGTATTTTTACAATTCCTGAAACCTCTGACATTACTTTCGGAGTGGTAATCATGGGATTCATTTTTGGAAGTGTAGCCATCGGATTTACCAATGGTGGCATTGGAGCGTTTCCAATTGCAATACAAACGGTATTGTTATTGTATGGAATTAGTAAAGGTGCAGGTGCTGCTTTAGGATGGATCATTTGGACATCGCAAACCCTACTTACCTTGTTTTTAGGTTTTTCATCCTATTTGTTACTGTATTTGAACAAAAAAGATAAATAAATTATTAAATTGCATCAATTCTTAAAAGATCAGTTAATGAAAAAATTAATATTTTTACTTACGTTATTATCAAGTCTTATTGGTTTTTCACAAACAAAAACTGAATACATAGAGTCTCAGAAATTAAGAAAAAACAGACAAATATCTATAATTACTCCTCCTTCATATGATTCTGATAAAGATAAAAAATATCCCGTAATTTATATTTTGGATGGCGACTATTTGTTAGAATCTTTCAATGGAACTTTACAATATGCCTATTATTTTGACGACTTACCAGAAGCTATTTTAGTAGGAATTCATCAGGGAAAAAATGGCGATCGATTTGTGGATACTGCTACCACAGATGAAGGATTACCTAATGAAAGTAGTGGTAATTTTTACGAATTTTTAGCTGCTGAAGTTGTTCCCTTTATTGATAAAAATTACAGAACTGTTCCCTATAAAGCGATTGCTGGACATGATTTAACTGCTGGCTTTTTAAACTTTTTTCTTTATAAAGATAATCCTGTTTTTAATGCTTACATAGCTATTTGTCCCGATTTTCCTGTTGATATGGAATACCGACTACCGGGAAGATTAAACAGTATCAATAAACCTATTAGTTATTTTTTAGCTTCCTCTGAAGGCGATTTAGACAGAATATTTGAATCATGCAATATGGTCAATGAAGAGGTTGCTAAACTTGAAGTTTCAAACTTATCTTTTCAATATGCAACTTATGATGTCTTATCTCATTATTCGATAGCTCCAAATGCAATACCAAATGCTTTGTATCATATTTTTAAAGGATATCAACCCATCACAAAAGATGATTTCCAAAAAGAATTAAACACTTTAACAACAGGTCATGTAAAATATCTGACAGATAAGTACAAAAAAATTCAAGATTTATATGGTCTAAATAAGAAAATTAGATTAATTGATATTTTAGCTACAATGCAAGCTATAAATGACAATAAAGCAAACGAAGAATATAAAGAATTAATAAAAATTGCAGAAAAAAGTTATCCAAAAACTACTCTACCAGCATTTATTGAATCTAATTATTATGAAAAAATAGGGGATTATAATAAAGCCATTACAGCAGTTGAAAAAGGATATAATTCAGCAGAAATAGATATTTTTACCAAAAGCTCATTAGTAGAACGATTAGAAGAATTAAAACTCAAAAGAGCCAATATCAACACTAAAAAAGATGAGTAAAGTAAAAACATCTTTTTTTTGTCAAAATTGTGGAACTCCTTTCTCTAAATGGCAAGGTCAATGTCATAATTGCAAGCAGTGGAACACCGTTGTTGAAGAAATTATTCAAAAAGAAGAAAAAAAAACTTGGAAAAGTGATTCAGGCTCAACCTCAAAAGCATCAAAACCTTTATTGATTAAAGAGATTGACTCCGCTCAAGAAATTCGTTTAAATACTACGGACAACGAATTAAACAGAGTACTTGGTGGTGGAATTGTGCCTGGATCGTTAATTTTATTAGGTGGTGAACCAGGAATTGGAAAAAGTACGCTTTTACTTCAAATTTCATTAAAATTACCCTACAAAACACTATACGTTTCTGGAGAAGAAAGCCAAAAACAAATAAAAATGCGTGCCGAAAGAATTACACCAAACAGCGATAACTGCTATGTTCTAACGGAAACGAAAACCCAAAACATCTTCAAACAAATTCAGGATATTGAACCAGAAATTGTGATTATTGATTCGATTCAAACTTTACATACAGATTATATTGAATCTTCCGCTGGAAGTATTTCTCAAATTCGTGAATGTACAGCTGAACTAATAAAATACGCCAAAGAATCCAATGTTCCTGTGATTTTAATTGGACATATAACAAAAGACGGAACAATTGCTGGTCCAAAAATTTTGGAACACATGGTGGATACGGTTCTTCAATTTGAAGGAGATAGAAATCATGTGTATAGAATTCTGCGTTCGTTAAAAAATCGTTTTGGGTCAACTGCTGAATTAGGAATTTATGAAATGCTAGGAAGTGGCTTACGCGAAGTAGACAATCCCTCTGAAATTTTAATTTCACACAAAGACGAACAGCTTTCTGGAACTGCAATTGCTTGCACTTTAGAAGGAATGCGTCCTTTGATGATTGAAATTCAATCGTTAGTAAGTTCCGCAGTTTATGGAACACCTCAAAGAAGTACCACAGGTTATAATGCCAAACGTTTAAACATGATTTTGGCTGTTTTAGAAAAAAGAGCGGGTTTCCGTTTAGGGACAAAAGACGTTTTTTTAAACATAACTGGTGGAATTAATGTAGATGACACAGCTATTGATTTGGCTGTGGTTGCTGCTATTTTATCTTCCAATGAAGACATTGCTATTGAAGACGGATTTTGTTTTGCTGGTGAAGTTGGTTTATCTGGTGAAATTCGTCCTGTAAACAGAATTGACCAACGCATTCAAGAAGCTGAAAAATTAGGTTTTACAACCATTTTAGTATCCAAACACAATAAAATTGCGTTAAAAAACACTAAGATTAAAGTGGTTTTAGTAGCTAAAATTGAAGATGTAGTTGGAGTTTTATTTGGATAACAATTACTTTTTACTGAACACTAAAAACTGAATACTGATAAATTTTTTAATACTGTTCCCAACCTTTTTATGAAAAAGAGGCTCTTACTATAAAAGAGAAAATCTATTATCATGAAATTAAACAAAAAGCAACTCAATGCAAAACCTTTTACTTTTAGTAAAAAACTATTTATCGCTTTAACTTTATTAGTATCCACTACTCTATTTGCACAAAAACCTGTAATTACAACTGCAACAACAAAACACGCCACTGTTTACAGTTCGTCGGCTGAATTAACTCAAACTGCATCAGTTACTTTAACAAACGGCACAAGCGAAGTTGTAATTAGAAATGTAGCCAATTATGTCAACGAAAGTACGGTTCAAATTGGTGCTCCGTCTTCGGTAACCATATTATCGGTTCAATTTGTAAAAAATTATAGAGAAGCAGTTGAAATTGAAAAACCGAATCCACTTCACAAAAAAATTAAAGACAGTTTGGCTTACTATCAAAATGAAGTAACAAAAATTCAAATTGAAAAAACAGCTAATCAAGAAACGATTAAACTTTTAGACAAAAAAGAATTAGCCATTACAACAAAACCTGAAATTGCAGTTTCCGAATTTATTAAATTGGTCGATTATTATAAAGTAAAACGCAATGAACTAGGTCAAGCTATAAATTTCTTGAACCAAAAAGAAAACAAACTCGAACAGAGAATTAGCTTGTTAAATGAAAAACTACAAATCAAAAAAGAAAACACAGATGCTTTTTCACAAGGAAATTTGGTGCTTCAAGTAATGAATAATTCGGCTGGAATTGTCAATTTGGAAATCAATTATTTAACCAATGGTGCTTCATGGCAACCTTTTTATGATTTGCGTGCCGAAAATATTAACAATCCAATCAACTTAATGTACAAAGCAAAAATCACTCAAAATACAGGAATTGATTGGAAAAAAGTAAAACTAACACTATCCAGTGGCAATCCTAATCAAAGTAATGTTATTCCAATATTACAACAATGGTTGTTGCGTTTTGGCAATCCAATAGCTTATAAAATGTATGATAATTCTAATGCTATGATGAATGTTGTTGTTTCTGGTTATTCGCTAAATAAAGAAGAAGTAGATGATAAAAAAGCAAAAATGGATGTATCTAATTATACAAGTATTACCGAAAATCAATTAAACATTTCTTTTGATATTGATGTTCCTTACGATATTTTATCTAACGGGAAAGCCCATAGTGTGGCAATGAAAGAAATAAAAATACCTGTAGATTATCGCTACTATGCTGCACCAAGAATAGAAAAAGAAGCTTTTTTATTAGCTGAAGTTAGTGATTATTCTAAATTTAATTTATTGCCTGGAGAAGCCAATATTATTTTTGAAGGCATGTATGTTGGAAAAACATTTATCAATCCAAACCAAACGGCTGACACCTTGCGTTTGACCATGGGAAGAGATAGAAAAATAAACATTACAAGAGAAAAAGTAGCGGATAAATCAGGAACAAAATTCTTATCATCTTATAAAGAACAAACTTTTACTTATGAAATCACAGTGAGAAACAATAAAAAAGAAGCTGTAGAAATGATTTTAAAAGATCAATATCCTATAAGTACTAGTGAAGAAATTACTATTGAACTGCTTGAAAAAGACAAAGCAAAAGTTAATAAAGAAACTGGGATTTTGACTTGGGATTTAAAACTGGCAGCCAATGAAACCAAAAAAATTAGGATCAGTTACAAAGTAAAATATCCAAAAGATAAAGTTATAGATAATTTATAAAAAAGCAACCCATTTATAATATTATAAATGGGTTGCTTTTTTATACTTAAGAAGTTTAAAGCTTATCTAGAAAAGAAACTATATTTAAAATATCTTCCTCTTTTTTCAAAGATAATTTATTTTCTTTAATGTGCTTTTTAATTTCATTTTCTTTATCTGGAAATAAATTGATTAAGTCTTTACTCTTTTTTGGAAATTCTATAATTTTTGAATCATAGCCAATAAAATACAAATCATCATCTTTTCTATAATGAGCTGGTATATCTGAACTGTAAGGATTATTTGCAACTTTTAAAGGAACATAAGTAATTACTTCCTTTTTATAAAAATTCACATTTTTGTTATTTGTATTACAAACTAGATAACCTTTTTTATCTAGTTCATCTAATTTATACTTTAAATATCTGTATGTTTTATTTGTAACTTGAAAATTAACCTCTATGCTATCAATTGGAGTTAATGAAAAAGATGTTTCACCTTTTTTAATTTCTATTTTGTCTTTTGCTGCATTAAATCTCATATACATGATAGAATCTAAACCTTTTAATTTAGCAACCATAAATGCCTCTACAAAATATTGAGAACCATCAGTATTTATAGGCTCAGAAGAATTTTCTCTTACTAAATTCCATGTAACAAACTGCTTTGTTTCTGCATCTAATGATTGTAACTGTGTCTGAGCACTTGTAGTTAGCCCAATAATAGTAATAAGTAAGATAAGGTACTTCGATAAAAATTTCATGATATTATTTTTTTGATGAACGCAAATTTAAAAAATGTCTTATATTATAGTAGTTACTAAACGTTAAAATATGTATAAAATTATTACAAAGTCTAAAAAATAGAATTTATAATAATTTTATACATATTTTAAGTCTAATTTTTTAAGGAGCCGGATTTGGAATTAATTCGTGTATTTTTTCAATTTCAGACAAAAGATCTTCAGACAAAACGATATCAAAAGCATCAATATTTGTTTTTAATTGTTCTAATGAAGTAGCTCCAATAATTGTTGAAGTAACCAATTGTTGTTGATTTACAAAAGCCAAAGCCATTTCACTTGATGTCATTCCGTTTGCTTCTGCTAAATCTTTGTACAATTTGGTGGCTTTGAAACAGTTTGGATTGGTATATCTTGTAAAATGAGGAAATGTTTTCATTCGAGATTGTTCTGGAAAACCTTCTAAATATTTTCCTGTCAAAAATCCAAAACCTAAAGGGGAATAGGCTAATAAACCTACATTTTCTCTCATGCAAATTTCTGAAATGCCTACTTCATACAAACGATTCAGTAATGAATAAGGATTTTGAATGGTTGCAATTTTAGGTAAATTGTGTTTTTCGCTTTCCATTAAATACCGCATCACGCCGTAAGGATTTTCATTGGAAACACCAATATGTTTTATCTTTTCTTCTTTAATTAGACCGTCAAAAACATTTAAGATTTCAAGTATTGAATACTGCCAGTTTTCATCAATTTTTTGAATACCTCTTTGTCCAAACATATTCATCACACGTTCTGGCCAATGCATTTGATACAAATCAATATAATCGGTTTGCAGGTTTTTTAAACTCAATTCAACAGCGTCCGTGATGTTTTTTTTAGAAAAATCTAAGGGTTGACGAATGTATTCCATACCACGATTTGGACCAGCAATTTTGGTGGCAATTACTAATTTTTCTCTTTCTGCTTGACCAATTTTATGAATCCATGTACCAATATGTCTTTCTGTACTTCCAAAAATTTGAGCATTTCCGCCAATAGGATACATTTCTGCTGTGTCTATAAAATTAATGCCTCGTTCAACAGCATAATCTAATTGAGCATGTGCTTCGGCTTCGGTATTTTGATTACCAAAAGTCATGGTGCCTAAACAAATTTTACTGATTTTTATGTTGGTATTCGGAAGTGTTGTGTAGTTCATTTTATTTTGATTTGCTACAAAGATACAAAGTCGCTAAGGTTTTGACTAGTCCTAAATAATCGATACAGATTATTAAACAAAATTAATTAATTAAACACTTGCAAAAACGTTTTTGCA
>NZ_CBFHMV010000022.1:0-39323 GCF_965657075.1 Flavobacterium sp. | reverse complement strand
AATTTTCTCTCGCGTTTCATATGTTAAAAATAAAATTTTATTCTTAACTTTAACTGGAAGCTAAATTAGTATATCCATTTTTTTTAAATGCAAAAAGTAATATTAATTGTTATTTACAAAAAGACAAATTATATATTTTAAAGTTGATTATAAATCTTGATAATTTAGTTTAGTATTTTTTAAATTACTAATTTTATATTAAGAAGAAAATTGAATCAAAATTTATAAAACCGTACCGTTTATTTTACCGTTTAAATTATTGAGAATAAATTAAACGGTACCGTTTTTTATACCGTTTATTTTATTGTTTTTACCGTTTTTTAAGGGTTGTTTTTTAATTAGATATTTTATGCAAAAAGAATAGGAGTAATAATTTTACCGTTTCTAAAGTCGGTTTTTTTTAAATCAATTTATCTCATTATCGAGATTTTTATTTTCACATTTAAAATTAATTCTTACAATTCTGAAATAGGTTTCAATAAAAATCAATAATTAATTATTATTAACTTTAATAAATTAATTATTCAAGTTTAAAAATAAGTCGGGATTTATTCGGGATAAAAAAAAACCTAAAACACTGATAATTAATGTTTTAGGTTTGTTAAAAGTAGCGAAGACGGGAGTTGAACCCGTGACCTCAGGGTTATGAATCCTGCGCTCTAACCGACTGAGCTACCTCGCCAAAAGGATTGCATTTCTTCAATGCGGGTGCAAATATATAACTATTTGTTTCTAATTCAAATAAAAAATTAAAAATATTTTTCATGCATTATTTTTTTTATTCCTAATAATTATTCTATATTTCACAAATAAATTTTAAAAGCATGAATGATAAAGTAAAATATGAAATTGAGTTTCCAATAATGTCATCTCCACAGTTGCTGTATCAATATATATCAACCCCTTCTGGTTTGTCTGAATGGTTTGCGGATAATGTAAATTCTAGAGGAGAAGATTTTACTTTCATATGGGATGATAGCGAAGAAAAAGCGAAACTAGTTTCCAAAAAAACAGGTGAAAAAGTAAAATTTAGATGGTATGACGAAGAAGGTGCTGAAACGGAATACTTTTTCGAAATTAAAATCATGGTCGACGAAATCACTAAAGATGTCTCTATCGTAGTGGTCGACTTTGCCGAAGATGACGAATTAGACGAAGCTAAATTGCTTTGGGAAAACCAAATTTCTGACCTAAAACATGTCCTAGGTTCTATGTAATAAAAAATATTAAAAGTATATTTGTCTCGTCTTTTGAAAATCATAAGACGAGACTTTTTTATTATGATAAATTTAAACGGAACTATTTTAGATTCAAGTGCAACTGCTGTTGAAAATAACAGAGGATTTTTGTTTGGTGATGCTGTTTTTGAAACGGTAAAAATTGTAAATAATACTATTCTTTTTTCTGAAGAACATTATTTTAGATTAATGGCTTCTATGCGTATTTGTAGAATGGAAATTCCAATGAATTTTACCTTAGAATTTTTTGAAGAACAAATTTTAAATGTTGCGGTTGCAAGTAATGTTCAAGATTGTGGTAGAGCAAGAATTACTTTTTTTAGGGATTCCGATGGTTTTTACACACCCACTGATAATAAGGTAGGTTTTGTTATTGCTGCACAAGAAGTATCTCACAAGGAATATGTTTTTACAGATTCTTTTTATGAAATTGAATTATATAAAGATTTTTATGTTTCAAAACATTTACTTTCTACTTTAAAGACCAATAATAAAATGATCAACGTAACGGGAAGTATTTTTGCCAAAGAAAACGATTATCATAATTGTATTTTATTAAATGATGATAAAAATGTTGTGGAAGCATTGAATGGAAATGTTTTTATGAAAAGTGGAACTACCATAATCACTCCACCCATTGCAGATGGTTGTTTGAACGGAATTATGCGGAAACAATTAATTACTCTCATTAATAAAATGGATGGTTTTGAATGTATAGAAAAATCAATTTCTCCTTTTGATTTACAAAAATCGGACGAACTTTTTATTTCAAATGTCATGGTTGGTATTCAACCTATAACCAAATATCGTAAAAAAGTTTTTGAAACTGTTTTTTCAAAACAATTAATTACAATTTTGAATGCTAATATTACCAATTAAGATGATGTCAACTATTGATATAATTGGATTTATTGGCGTTTCTATTTTACTAATTGCCTTTTTTTTAAATATAACTAATAAAATTGAAAAAGAGAGTTACTTATATTTAATTATGAATTTTGTAGGTGCTGCTTTGGCTTGTTTGGCTTCAATTTTAATGAACTATTTGCCCTTTATTATTTTAGAAGGAAGTTGGACACTACTTTCTTTTATTGGAATAATTAATAAATTAAATACAAAAAAGGAAGTTAATTTAAAATAGGATCTTCAGGAGCATTTGAAAATAAAATATAATCCCCACCTTGAGCATTAATTTTCTTTTTCCAAAAGTCTACAGAAGCATTAGATAAAATGGCATTGTTGTCTAAATTGTTTTCAACAATCCACGAGTTGATGTCAATTTCTTCATCCAATTGATTTTTGGTCCAACCGCTGTATCCTAAAAAAAAGCGTATTTCATTTTTAGAGATTTTGTTTTCCGTTAAAAGATGTTTTAAGGCTTCAAAATCTCCACCCCAATAAATTCCATTAGAAATCTCAATACTGTCTTTAATTTTGTCAGGTACAGTATGTATGAAGTACAGATTGTCTTGTTCCACTGGACCACCATTAAAAACGGTTAAGTTAGAATCTAAATCAGGAATTAAATCACCAATATTATATTCTAAAGGCTTATTTAAAATAAATCCAACAGATCCATTATCATTATATTCGGCCAAAAGAATTACAGTTCTAGTAAAATAATGATCTCCTAAAATAGAAGGTTCTGCAATCAATAGTTGCCCTTTTTTTATTTTTTTTCTAGACATTAATCAGGTATTTGTATTAAAATTAGTAATTTTAAGTAGAACTACAAAATTTTCTTATAAATAAGGCAATAAAAAAAGCCTTTCAATTTGAAAGGCTTTCCTATATTGTATTGTAAATCTTATTTGTTTACAGAACCTTCTAATTCTGAACCAGCTTTAAATTTAACTACATTTTTAGCAGCAATTTGTATAGTTTTTCCAGTTTGAGGGTTTCTTCCGTCTCTTGCAGCTCTTTTAGATACTGACCAAGATCCAAATCCTACTAAAGAAACTCTACCACCTTTTTGTAATGTTCCTTCTACATTTCCTAAAAATGATTCTAAAGCTAATTTAGCAGCTGCTTTTGTGATACCAGCAGAAGCTGCCATTGCATCGATTAATTCTGATTTGTTCATAATAATGATTTATTAATTTGGTTAAACTTTAATTTCTTCTACAAATTTAGTAGTATATCCTAATGGTGCAAGTAATTGGAGTTTTTTTTAGCTAAAATGTTAATAAAAACGAATAAATGTTAATAAGCAACACGCAAACTACTGTATTTACTGACTTTGTAGCGTTATTTAGCTGTTAATTCGTCTGAAAAACTAATACCGTTTAGTAATTGTTTGGTTTCCATTTTCTTTTTTCCTGGCATTTGTAGCGATTTTACTTCTATATAACCATCTTTAGTGTAAATTTTTAGTTCTTTTTTTGTAGTATTAGTACTTCCTGCGTTAAAAGAATGATTTTCTTCTACAAAATCCACTTCAAATAACTTTACATTCCATTCGTTTTCTCCTTCTGTAAAGTAAGTCCATGCTGCTGGATAAGGATTTAATCCTCGAATTAAGTTGTAGATGTCTTTTCCAGATTTAGTCCAATCAATTTTACAATTGTCTTTGTTTAATTTGTAAGCTGTTTTTAATTCTTCATTTTCCGGTTGAATCGTTGTAGTTACTTTTTCATTTTCAATTAAAGATAAGGTTTCTAAAACGGCTTCACTTCCTAAATTCATCAATCGGTCATGAAGTTCACCAACAGTTTCTTTTTTACCAATTAAAGTTTCCTTTTTCATGATAATTGCTCCTGTATCAATTTTATCATCAATAAAGAAGGTTGAAACTCCTGTTTTAGATTCTCCATTAATAATTGCCCAGTTTATAGGAGCTGCTCCACGATATTCAGGTAATAGCGAAGCATGAAGATTGAAAGTTCCTAATTCGGGCATGTTCCAAACTACTTCTGGTAACATTCTAAAAGCTACAATTACTTGCAAATTGGCATTTAAACTTTTTAATTCCGCTAAAAACTCTTCTGATTTTAAATTGGTTGGTTGTAATAATGGTAAATTGTTTGCTATACTATATTCTTTTACAGCACTTGTACTTATTTTTTGTCCTCGACCAGCAGGTTTATCTGCCACTGTAACCACTCCCACAATGTCGTAGTTGTTTTTGTAAATGGTATCTAAGATTCCGACAGCAAAGTCTGGAGTTCCCATAAAAACTATTCTTAGTTTTTTCATTATAAAAGGTAAAATTTATTGTAATTATTTATGGCAACTTTATTTTGTTCTAATAATTGTTGCAATGCAAAGATAGTTTCTTCAGTAGAAAGGACTAATTTATTTTCTAATTCATTTACTGTTTTGGCTTCTTTTGTAAGTTCTTTAATTATAGCTTGTATGGTGTTTTGTGGTTTTCTTTTGTTTTTGGACAAGCAATACGAACATGAGCCACAATCAGGACTTGTTTCTTGATTAAAATAGGTTAATAGTAAATTGTTTTTGCATGTGGTTTGGTCTTCTATAAATGCAATTACTTTATTAAATTTCTCTGTTTTTAATTCATTCTGATGCTCTAAAAATCGGATTACTTTATTGATTGTTAAATCATCTTCTCTAACTTCATTAAAAATAACATGACTGTCATTATTGATGATTTTCAGCATAATGATTTGGTGTTGTTCTAATTTATTTAAAACATCTACTACATTTTTTTCTGAAGTTTTAGATTTTTTTGCAACTAATGAAGTGTTGATTAGTATTTCATTTTCAAAAATTCCAGAATAAGTTCTTAAAATATTGGTGATGATTTCTTCCTCATTTTTATGAATACTCATGTATCTAATTACTTCTTTGCTTGATAAAATAAATTGCATCTGAATTTTTTCAGAATACATATTTTGAATGGTGATGATGCTTTGTCGATCTAAAAATTGTAAAGCATTATGAGTTTTTAAAACAGGCAATTGGTATTGATTGCAAAATTGATTGAGGTTGAATGTAAAATCTTCATTGAAACCTTCTCCATAAGCAATTCTGAAGTAATTGTTTAATTTATTATACACCGTTTTTAAAAACGTTTTGTCAATTAAATTTAAAAAAAACTGTTTTTTAGCATTGGTAATTTCTTGTGTGTTGGTTAGTAAGATTCCGAAAGCTTTGTCGCCATTTCTTCCTGCTCTACCTACTTCTTGATAATAGTTTTCTAGGTTTTCGGGTAATTGTAAATGAACAACAGTTTTAACATCTGCTTTGTCAATTCCCATTCCGAAAGCATTAGTTGCAACCATAATTAAGCATTTGTTTTCCATCCAAAGCAGTCTGTTTTGCTCTTTTTCTTTGTAACTCAAACCACCATGGTAGTAGGTAGAAGTGAAGCCCAATTGATTCAAATAATACGATGTATCTATACAAGATTTCCGATTTCTGACATAAATTATGGTAGGATTTTGATTTTTGGTTACAATGGTTTTAATTTTACCTAACTTGTCGTCTGTAAATAAAACATGGTACGATAAATTTTTTCTTTCAAATGATTTTGAAAAATAAACTGGATTTTTTAATCCTAAATTTTCGATGATGTCGATTTTTACTTTTTCTGTTGCAGATGCAGTAAGTGCTAAAAAAGGTGTTGTAGGAAAATGCTCCTTAAGTTTTGAAATTTTTAAATAGGAGGGACGAAAATCATGACCCCATTGGCTAACACAATGCGCTTCGTCAATGGCTATAATAGAAATGGGAAGTTGTTTTAAACGTTCAACAATCCAGTCTTGTTCCAATCGTTCAGGAGAAAGATACAGAAATTTATAATTTCCGAATTGACAATTGTCCAAAATATCGATAATTTCATTTTGAGAAATACCACCAATAATGGATGTAGCTTTAATGTCTCTTTTTTGAAGATTCTCTACTTGGTCTTTCATTAAAGCAATCAAAGGAGAAATTACCAAACAAATTCCATCTAAAAGCATCGCAGGAACTTGAAAACAAATCGATTTTCCACCACCTGTTGGCAATAAGGCAAAAACATCATTTCCTTCTAAAACTGCATTAATAATTTGCTCTTGAGGTTCTCTAAAGCTATTGTGTTTCCAGTGTTTTTGAAGAATTTCGAGGTTTTTATTCATTTAAAAAGTTTTCACTTTAAGTTATCCATTATAAATTGCATTCTGTTTTCAACCGAATCTTTGGGTACTTCAATAACGTTATAATTGTACTTTTTGTAAGTATCAATCAAATGTTTTTCTATTTCTAAAGCTTGTTCGTAGCTTTCATAACGTTCTTGATCGCTTACATAAATTTCTTTCCAAATGGGTAAAAAGAAAATTTTAGTGTATTTGTAATTCAAACATGCTTCATGAAATGCCTCTGGATACTCATCGCCAATAAAATGCATGTAGGCTAGAATATCAGGAATTCCTCTGTCAATAAATATTAAATTATGTAATTCTTTGTTAGCTTGTTCAAATTGATGAATTCTGCCTTTCAAGAGCATTTCACTAAAAAGTAGCGGTTGTGTTAAAAAGAGTTGTTCAATTCCTTTTTCTTGAGCTTCTTTTGTAACTTCTCTGGAAATTTCAGGATAACATACATGACCATTTTCCTCTAATTTTTTTAATAAAGTGCTTTTTCCAGAGCTTGGGCCACCAATTATTGCTATAATTTCTTTTGACATTCTGTGTTTATTAAGTGACAAAAATAAGTTTTTTTTAAAAATAATAGGATGTATAAAAATTATAACTCACATGTTTTATAGTTTAAACATAATAAAGTATATTTGCTATTCAATAAAAATTAAGTTAATGGATAAAAAAACGGAAGAGTTTTATATACGTTTAAAAGAAGAGTTAACTAACTCAACCATTTGGCCTTCAGAATATTTGTTTAAATTTATTGTTCCATCAAGCAAAGAAAAAATTGAAACTGTAGAAAACGCATTTAACAACATGGGTGCTGTTATAAAAACGCATGTTTCAAAAAACGGTAAATACACTAGTGTTTCTGTAAACATTACCATGAAAAATCCTCAATCAATAATTGATAAATATCAAGAATTATCCACTGTTGAAGGAATTATTTCTTTATAAAATAAACTATGAAATACGACACACAAGAAGCCGTTTTTAATTTAGAATATAACGCTGAACGTTCGCATTTAATTATTCCAGAATATGGAAGACATTTGCAAAAACTAATAGATTTAGCTACAGAAATTATAGATAAAGACGAACGCAATAAAGCTGCAAAATATATTATTGATGTAATGGGAACAATGAATCCTCATTTACGTGACGTGCCTGATTTTCAGCATAAGTTATGGGATCAATTGTTTATCATGTCCGATTTTAAGTTGGAAGTAGATTCTCCTTACCCAATTCCATCAAGAGAAGTTTTAAATCAAAAACCAGAACGATTAGCTTATCCTCAAAATTTTCCTAAATACCGTTTTTATGGTAACAATATCAAATATATGATAGATGTTGCTAACAAATGGGAAGAAGGCGAAATGAAAAATGCTTTAATTATTGTGATAGCCAATCACATGAAAAAAAGTTTTTTAAGTTGGAATAAAGATACGGTTGAAGATATGGTTATTTTTCAACATTTATATGAACTTTCAAATGGGAAAATTGATTTATTAAAATCTAATGAAGAACTTTCTACCTCTTATGATTTAATCAAGGTCAACAAAAAACAATCCAACAAAACACAATTTGGTTCTAATGGAAAAACGATAGTTAAAAAAGGAAAGAACCTGAAAAGTAATAACAACAAACAAAAAAATAGATAAGTACATATTTCTATGGGAACATTTCAAATTGAAGGTGGAATAAAATTAAAAGGAGAAATAACTCCACAAGGTGCTAAAAACGAAGCGTTACAAGTACTTTGTCCAGCATTATTAACATCAGAAAAAGTAAGAGTAACAAATGTTCCTGATATTATCGATGTTAATAAATTGATTACTCTTTTAGGAAATTTAGGAGTAAAAATTCAAAAAAATGGTCCTGGTGATTATACCTTTCAAGCGGATGAGGTTAATATAAATTATCTTAAAACGGAAGCTTTCAAAAAAGAAGGTGGAAGTTTAAGAGGTTCCATCATGATTGTTGGTCCTTTATTGGCTCGATTTGGTTGTGGATATATTCCAAAACCTGGTGGTGATAAAATTGGACGTAGAAGGTTAGATACTCATTTTGAAGGCTTTATAAATCTTGGCGCTAAATTTAGATACGAAAGAGAAGATCATTTTTATGGTGTTGAAAATGAAGGAAGACTAAAAGGAGCTTATATGTTGCTGGACGAAGCTTCTGTTACAGGAACAGCAAATATAGTTATGGCTGCTGTTTTAGCTGAAGGAACTACTACCATTTATAACGCTGCTTGTGAGCCTTATTTGCAACAACTTTGTAAAATGTTAAACTCAATGGGTGCAAAAATAAAAGGTGTTGGATCTAACTTATTAGTCATAGAAGGTGTTGAAAAATTAGGCGGTTGCGAACATAGAATTTTACCAGATATGATTGAAATTGGTTCTTGGATTGGTCTTGCAGCTATGACAAGAAGTGAAATTACAATCAAGAATGTGAGTTGGGATAATTTAGGTCAGATTCCAAATGTTTTTAGAAAACTAGGAATTACTTTAGAAAGAAGAGGGGATGATATTTATATTCCAGAACATAAAGACGGTTACGAAGTCAAAACAGATATTGACGGTTCTATTTTAACCGTTTCTGATGCTCCTTGGCCAGGATTTACTCCTGATTTATTGAGTATTGTTTTGGTTGTTGCTACTCAAGCTAAAGGGGATGTCTTAATTCATCAAAAAATGTTTGAAAGTCGTTTGTTCTTTGTAGATAAATTGATTGATATGGGTGCAAAAATTATTCTTTGTGATCCTCATAGAGCTACAGTAATGGGGCATAATTTTCAGTCGCAATTAAAAGCTACAACTATGTCGTCTCCTGATATTAGAGCTGGAATTTCTTTGTTAATTGCAGCACTTTCTGCCAAAGGAACTTCAACCATTCAAAATATCGAACAAATAGATAGAGGTTACGAAAATATTGACGGGCGTTTAAAAGCTATAGGTGCTAAAATCGTTAGAGTTAGCTAAAAAGTATCTAGTTCTAGGTTGGTAGTAAAAACACATATCCAAATTTCAATACAATAATTGGAATTTGGATTTTTTAATTTGATATTTTAATAATGGAAACCTACATCATAATTTTACTTTGTATCGCTTCATTTGTTGCAGGATTTATTGATGCAATTGTTGGTGGTGGCGGCTTAATTCAAACTCCAGCTGCTTTGATTTTATTGCCAACTCAAAGCGTTGCATCTATCATTGGAACCTTAAAAATCCCTGGTTTTAGTGGTACAAGTATTGCTACTTATCAATATTTAAAAAAAGCAACAGTCAACTGGAAATTGTTTGGATTAATGGCAATTGTTTCTTTTGTTTTTGCCTATATAGGTTCTAGTTTATTGAATGTAATGCAAAATGATTTTATGAAACCTTTATTGTTTGTTATATTGGTTTTATTACTTCTGTATACTTATTTCAAAAAAGATTTTGGACAGTTTCAAGTTGATAAACTGACACAAAAACAAATCTATTTTTATGCTTTAATCATTTGTGTTTTTCTTGGGTTTTATGATGGATTTATTGGTCCAGGAACTGGAAGTTTATTAATAATGGGATTCATCGCAATTTTGGGATTTGACTTTCTTCAAGCGAATATTTATGCTAAATTAGTAAACTTGGCCACCAATATAGGTTCTATTACTTTATTTGTAATTAAGGGGAAAATTATTTGGACTATTGCAATTCCAATGGCAGTTTGCAATGCTACGGGTTCATTTATTGGAGCAAAATTAGCTATCTCTAAAGGAAATGGTTTTATTAGAATTTTCTTTTTAATTATTGTTGGAATTGCCTTACTTCGTTTTGGATATGATGTGTTTTTGAAATAGATTCCAATAAAAAATCCAAATCCCAAAAAGTGTTTCTTGGAACTTGGATTTTTGCTTTTGCTTTTAAAATATTAGAATTTCAACCCAAACATAAAGCCATCACCTTGAAATCCGTTTTGATAACTTCTTACATAATCCACTCGTAAGAACCTTAATTTACCAAATCCAATATTGTCAAATCCAACAGAAAATTCTTGATAAGGTTTTAAATTCGGCACATTTATTTGATGAAAACCACCTATTAAATTCCATTGTAATTTATTCAATAAAGGAATTTTATTCATTATATAACCTTTAAAATTATGTTCAGCATGTAGTTCAATAAAAGCATCATTTGTTGAATTGGAATAATATGGCAACAAACTAAAGGAGTTAATTCTTCTGTCAAATAAATTAAAATGGGTTTGATTTCCATTAAAATGTTGATAATCTACAAAAGCAATATTGGTCGCATTAAAGAATTTTCCTGAGCGAATCATCGAACGGAAGTTTCCTTTATTACCAATAGTTTTGTTATAAGTCATACTTGCTGTAACTAAATCAAATTTATAATTGTTACTAGTGGCACCAAATGCTTTTTCATAGCTAAAGAATAAAGTAGGATAATCATCATCTCTTAAAGTGATTTTTCCGTCAGGTCTAGAAATGTATTTTTGTCCAAAACGAATTCTTCCCGAAATTCTACCCTTAATAATATGGTGCTCATTAAATGGAGTAGAGGCAAAGTTAAACGGTTGTAATGGGTCATTAGAAGTATATAAATCACTACTTTTTACTATTGAAAAATCGGTTGTATTTAAAAGAGCTTTTCTTTTTTCATAAATTAAGCCACCACTCATGTATAATCCATTTGTAACTTCTTGACCATAAAATGCTTGTGCAAATTTTTTCTCGTAAATTTTCATAAAATTGTTTCTAAAAAACAAAGTACTAATGCTGTTTACAAACTTGCTTATAGGTTCACTATTATTAAATTGTTCCACTGTAACACCACCAGAAACCGAAATATTAGCAAAATTTTGACGGTTAAATCTGTGAAACAAACTACCTGAGACTCTCAATCGGTCATCTTCTAAACCGTAATTAAAAGTAGAATTTATACTAGTAGTTTTACCGTTTTCTTCATTCCATTTGAAAAATGAAAATCCGGTATTAAAATTATATCCTTGAACAGTATTAAAACTTGTTGACATGATGTCAGATATTCCTTTGTAAGAAACCGACCAATTTTTGAAGCTGTTGCTATAAGTATATCCTGAAATTACATCAAATATTTTAAATTTATTATTTTTTAAATCTATCGAGTCTAAATATTTTTGAGATTTTCGAACGGTTGAAATACTATCTTTTCTGACATATGTCACAGCTTCTTCTTCTGATAAAGGCACTTGTCTGTTTGTGATCCAATAAGTATCATCTTTTTTATTGGCGTTTTCTTCAAATGAAACTACTTCCTTACCAAATGTTTTGGCTTCAAATTGTTCTTTAAAATTGTAATTAGAAAAAACGTGAGTAAATTTTCCAGTAAACCCAACTCCAAAAAACTTTGCATTAAAATCTAAAGATTGTACATTTTTTGTCCATAATTTGTTAGAATTACTGTAACTGAAATTTTGTTGCAATTTCATAGTTTCTAAAATAGGTTGTTGCATTCTATAGCCTTTGATGTCCAAATCTATAGCATATATTGCCCAAGAATCTTCTACTATGTAAATATATCCTTCAAATACTGGTTCTTTGTCTCTTTTTACAAGGACTTGAATTTTATTGATTAAGTTTTTGTTTTCATCATAAAAAGTACTCTCTAGCTTAAATTTGTAATAATTGAAAGCATTATCTGCTATTGGAGAAACTAAATTTAGATTAAAAGGAACATAATTTTCATAAAAATCATAATTGGTATTAAGAGCTGTATTGTAGCTAAACCCTTGACTGTCTCCTGCAGTTTTACTTGCAATGATTGTTTCCTTTAATTTGTCTGGTTTTTGGACTTTAATTTTAGAAACCGTTTCAGACAAATAGATGACACCACTTCTGGTTAATGAATCTAAATCGCCATCTAAATCACCAATTTCTTCACCCATAAACTTTTTAGGAACGTCTTTTACTCTAAAAATTCCTCTTGAATAAAAATCAGCTTCAAATTTATCGGTTTTAGCACTGTTAGTTTTTTTCGATTTAATGGCATTTCGAATGATTTCATTGGCAGGATTTTCGCCTTCTGTCAGAACAATTTCTTGCATCATATAACTTTCCTCAACCAATTGAATGTTTTTAATGTAAGGAAGTTGATCAACGTTTAATTCTACTTTTTGTGTTTTATAACCCAAGTTTTGAAAAACTAAAGTTACTTTTTTAAGTTCTTTGAAATTTAACTCGTATTGCCCTTTTTCATTGGTAGAAGTTCCAATATAGGTATCATTAATAAATACACTTGCAAATACTAGAGGTTCACCATTGATATCGGTAACAGTTCCACGTATTTGAGCAAAAAAAGCAATAGTAAATAGACTAAAAAATAGGGTGTAAAATTTTTGCATAAAGTTTTGTTTTATGAATAGACGAGTTTTAAATGAAAACGGTTGTATGAAATGTTATAAAAAGGCTTGAATGGCTAAATCATAGCTTTTTAATCCAAAACCTATTATCACTCCTTTTGCATTAGGTGATATATAGGATTGATGTCTAAAAGTTTCTCTTGAAAACGTATTAGAAATATGGACTTCAATTACAGGAGTTGTAATAGCTTTAATGGCATCTCCAATTCCAATGGATGTGTGTGTATATGCACCAGCATTTAAAATTATACCATCAAAAGTGAATCCAGTTTCTTGAATTTTGGAAATTATTTCGCCTTCAATATTGCTTTGAAAGTATTCCAATTGTAAGGATGGGAATTTTGTTTTTAACATTAATAAATAATCTTCAAAAGATTGGTTGCCATAAACTTCTGGTTCACGTTTGCCTAATAAATTTAGGTTTGGACCATTAATAATTATTAGTTTCATTTTTTGTTTAGTTTGTGTAAAAATATAAAAACCATCCTTGTGTAAGAATGGTTTAATAGAAATTTAAGATATTATTTAGATTAAAATAACAATCCTACAGAAACTTGAAAGACTGAATTTTTTACATCAGCTGATCTTGATACTTCAGTTAATCCTGCATTGTATCTTGCGTTAGCAAATAGGTTTTTTGAAATGTTAATTCCTAAACCAGCATTAACAGAAAAATCGAAGGTATTGTAATCATTTATGTTCACTTCGTCTTTATTACTTAACAGGAAACCTGCTTGTGGTCCAACTTCTAAAAAAAGAGATTGTGATAAGTTAAACTTTGCGAGAACAGGAATTGAAATGTATCCCAATTCGTTTTTAATTTCATTTCCTACAAAATCATAACTTGCACCAACTGTGGAATAAAGTAGTTCTGGTTGAATAGCAAGATTATCAAATAGTTTTAATTCCACCAAAATACCTGCATGGTAGTTTGTAATAGCATCTGTATTAATGTCTGAACCACTAAAGTTGGCATAATTAACACCTGCTTTTACACCAAATCTTACGTTGGATTGACTGTACGAAAACGTTATAGTTGTTAACATGATTGCAAA
The DNA here is from genome assembly GCF_965657075.1 of Flavobacterium sp. Lineage (GTDB taxonomy): Bacteria > Bacteroidota > Bacteroidia > Flavobacteriales > Flavobacteriaceae > Flavobacterium. The sequence goes on along the minus strand of NZ_CBFHMV010000022.1, from coordinate 25,541 downwards.
AATAATTCCTTTCATATTTTTCATAATTTATTGGTAAATAGGTTTTTATGTTTATTTAACTGCAAATATACTTTATTTGTCAGAAAAATATTCTGTTAATAAATAATTATAACGAATTGTTTTGCTAATTTATTATTTTTTAAATTTAAATATGACTTTAAATTAAAACAAAATGAAAAAATTATTATTCGCTTCAGCAGCAGTTTTTGCATTTGGATTTGCAAATGCACAAGAGTCATCAAATGGGTTTTCTAAAGGTGATATGTTTGTATCAGGTAGTTTATCAATTGGCTCTGAAAAAACAGGTGACTTTAAAGAGTCTGTTTTTATTGTATCTCCTAAGATGGGATATTTTGTGTCAGAAAACATAGCTATAGGAGCTAGATTAGGTTATGGAACAAGTAAAGCTGAAAGTGCAAATGTTGATGTTTCAGATAATACTTATTTTTCTGTAGGAGCTTTTGGTAGATATTATTTTACACCTGCTTCACAATTTTCACTTTTCACAGAACTTGGTTTTGATACTATGTCTTTTGAAAATAAATTGACTAATGCAAAATCTAAAGGCGTAAATGCTGGTTTAGGTTTAGGAATGAATTATTTTGTTTCAAATAGTTTTGCTATTGAAGCTGGATGGGCAGGTTTAACATATACTACTGATGATAATGGTGGAAATGGTGCTGATAAAACAAATTCTTTTGCATTAGACTTTGATTTAAGTTCAATTAACTTTGGAGTACTTTATAAATTTTAATTGATTTATATTTTATTTTAAAATCCCGATGAAATTCGGGATTTTTTTATGCTTATTTTTTGTATTTTTGAGTCATGAGTAACTGGAAATCTTACATTAAAGAATATCAAAATTATTTGAAACTCGAACGAGGTTTGTCTAAAAATACCATTGAGAATTATACGTTTGATATCGAAAAGTTAGTGGCTTTTTTAGAAGAACATTCCATTTCTCAAACTCCAATCAGTATTACAGAAGAAACTTTACAGCAATTTATTTATCATATTGCTTCTTTAGTAAATGCCAGAAGTCAAGCCAGAGTTATTTCTGGATTAAAAAGTTTTTTTACTTATATTTTATTTGAAGATTACAGAAAAGACAATCCCTTGGAATTAATTGAAGTTCCTAAAACAGGAAGAAAATTACCAGACACACTTTCAACGACTGAAATTGATTTGTTAATTGCAGCAATAGATTTATCCACTCCTGAAGGTGAACGAAACAGAGCCATGTTAGAGCTATTGTATAGTTGTGGTTTGCGTGTTTCAGAGTTAACCAATTTGAAAATCTCTGATTTATTTTTTGAAGAAGGATTTATTAAAGTCACCGGTAAAGGAGATAAGCAACGTTTTGTTCCCATTGGAAAATCAACAGAAAAGTATGTTCTAATCTATAAAGAGCAAATTCGATCTCATTTGAATATTCAGAAAGGTTATGAAGACACTCTTTTTCTTAACCGTAGAGGAAAACAGTTGACTAGAGCAATGATTTTTACTATAATTAAAGATTTAGCACTCAAAATAAATCTTAATAAAACAATTAGTCCACATACGTTCAGGCATTCCTTTGCAACTCATTTGTTAGAAAATGGTGCTGATTTAAGATCCATTCAGTTAATGCTAGGACATGAGTCCATTACAACTACAGAAGTTTATATGCATTTAGATAGAAAGTTTTTGTCTGAAGTTTTGACCCAATTTCACCCAAGGAAATAAAAAGCAAAAAAAATCCAAATTCCAAAAGTTAAACTTGGAATTTGGAATTTTATATTTGGAATTAAAGAGTTTACTTCGCTATGTTAACAGCTCTAGTTTCTCTAATTACAGTAATTTTAACTTGACCTGGATAAGTCATTTCAGTTTGTATTTTGTGCGAAATTTCAAATGATAATGTTGCAGCTAGTTCGTCCGAAACTTTTTCGCTTTCAACAATTACACGTAACTCTCTACCAGCTTGAATGGCATAAGCACTTTTTACACCTGTAAATCCGTAAGCAATATCTTCAAGATCTTTCAAACGTTGAATGTAAGAATCTAAAACTTGTCTTCTAGCTCCTGGTCTAGCACCTGAAATAGCATCACATACTTGAATGATTGGCGAAATTAAAGATTTCATTTCAATTTCATCATGGTGAGCACCAATTGCATTACAAACTTCTTCTTTTTCACCATATTTTTCAGCCCATTGCATTCCTAAAATAGCGTGAGGTAATTCGCTTTCAGTATCAGGGACTTTTCCAATATCGTGAAGTAAACCAGCTCTTTTGGCTAGTTTTACATTTAAACCAAGTTCAGCTGCCATAATTCCACAAAGGTTAGCTACTTCTCTTGAGTGTTGTAGTAAGTTTTGTCCGTACGAAGAACGGTATTTCATTCTACCAACGATTTTAATTAATTCAGGATGTAATCCGTGAATTCCTAAATCAATAACAGTACGTTTACCGATGTCAATGATTTCCTCTTCAATTTGTTTCTGAGTTTTTGCTACAACTTCTTCAATTCTAGCAGGGTGAATTCTTCCGTCAGTAACTAATTTATGTAATGCCAAACGAGCAATTTCTCTTCTTACGGGATCAAAACAAGAAAGTATGATTGCTTCAGGAGTATCGTCAACTATAATTTCTACGCCTGTTGCAGCTTCAATAGCTCTAATGTTTCTCCCTTCACGACCAATAATTCTACCTTTGACATCGTCTGATTCAATATTGAAAACAGACACACAGTTTTCTACAGCTTCTTCTGTTCCAACTCTCTGAATGGTACTTATGATGATTTTTTTAGCTTCTTGTTGAGCTGTTAATTTGGCTTCTTCAATGGTTTCTTGAACGTGAGCCATAGCATTAGTTTTTGCTTCAGCTTTCAAACTTTCTATCAATTGATTTCTTGCATCTTCTGCAGATAAACCAGAAATTACTTCTAATTGGTCAATCTGAGATTTGTGCATTTTTTCAACATCAATTTGTTTTTTGTCTAAGAAATCAAGTCTAGTGTTATAGTCTTTGATTTTAGATTCTAAATCGTCATTGATTTTTTTTGTTTTAGCTAATTCACTAGATATTTGCGATTCTTTGTCTCTAGTTCTTTTTTCGGCTTCAGCCATTTTTTTATCTTTAGATAAAATCTCTTTTTCGTGTTCCGATTTTAGTTCTAAAAATTTTTCTTTAGCTTGAAGAAGTTTATCTTTTTTGATTGATTCTCCTTCGTTTTTCGCTTCTTTTAGTATTGAACTTGCTTCTTTTTTTGCGTTTTTAATCAAGTTTGAAACATTGTTCTTCTCTAAAATTTTAGCTACTACAAAACCGAGTACTAAACCAACGACTATTCCTATTATTATACTTACTATATCCATAAATGGGGTTTAAAAAAAATTATAAAAAAAGCCTACATTAGGGAATTGCATAAACTCTAATTTATACAAGTTTTGAGCTAACTCGTTGTTCAAGGATCCTTACTCTAGGTATGGCTTGCTTTAGAAACGAAGATTCACTCATTTTAATTTGTGTCTGTTGAGTTTACCAAATATTTACTAATGTAGGCAGTATTGTTTGTATGTAAGAACGCTTATTTTGTGAGAATCTTATTCAATTTTTCATTTAATTTTTCAAGTCGAACTCTGGAATCTTCATATTCTAATGAAGTGTCTATTTGTTTTTGTTCTACTTGCGAGGCAAATTGTAAAGCACACATGGCCAATACATCTTGTTTGTCTCTTACAGCATAATTTTGCTCAAACTGTTTTATAGTACTATCAATTTTTTTGGAAGCACTTCTAAGTCCTTCCTCTTGAGAGTGTTCCACTGTTAAAGGGTAAACTCTGTCTGCTATTGATATTTTTATTTTTAGTTTTTCTTCCATTGCTTTCTAATCAGAAAGTTGAGCTATGCAATAATCGATTTCTCTAATTAATGAATTTATTTTGAGTTTCGTTTCTCTTTTATTTTCTTCACTGCCTAAAATTGCATTTACTGTTTTAAGATTTTCTAGTTGATAATTTAAATCATCAATTAAAGACAACTGCTTTTGACTGTTTTCTTTGAATTTATTCAATTCGTCAGATAATTCTTGATTTTTCTTTTCAAGTGTTGCCATTTTGTGGTACATCTTAGAAAATTTAACTTCAAGAGAATCAATCAGTTCAGTTAATCCACTCATATAACATTTTTTTCAATACAATATCTACAAAGTTAGTATTTGAAATTTAAATTGCAATTGTTTTTCAAAAATTTTATGAATAAAAACATACTTTTTTTCTTTTTACTTGTTTTGTAAGTGTTTAAATGTATATTTTAGTTTTTTTATTATGATTTTTATGAAATGAAAAAATTTATAATTTGTTTTTTTAATTGTTTTTTAATGTTTTCTCAAGATTATCCTAAGGATTATTTTGCTTCTCCATTAGATATTCCGTTGGATGTTTCTGGTTCTTTTGGTGAATTGAGAAGCAATCATTTTCATTCTGGATTGGATTTGAAAACTCAAGGAAAAGAAGGATTGCCCGTTTATGCTTCCGCTGACGGTTTTGTTTCTAGAATTAAAATTTCTACTTGGGGTTATGGAAAAGCTATTTATGTAACGCATCCCAACGGATACACAACAGTTTATGCCCATCTTCAAAAAGGAAATGGTAAAATTGAAGCCTACATAAACCAACAGCATTACAAAGAACAAGAATATGAAATTGAACTGTTTTTAAAACCGTCTGAATTACCAGTAACTCAAGGTGAAGTAATTGCTTTTTCGGGAAATAGTGGTGGTAGTGGTGGTCCTCATTTACATTTTGAGTTTAGAGATACCCAATCAGAAAATATTTTAAATCCACTTTTATTTGGTTTTGATAAATACGTTGTTGATAAAAGAAAGCCAAAAATTAATGGTATAAAAGTTTACCCTATTAATGATTCAATTGCAATTAATGACAGTTTTGATGCTCAAAATATTGCCATCTCAGCCGATGCAGAAGGGAACTATAAAGCTACCAAGATTTATACCAACGGTGCAATAGGCTTTGGAATCAATACATTTGACAACATGACCAACGCTTACAATAAAAACGGAATTTATAAAGTTTCTACATTTGTAAATGGTGTGCCTTATTTTAGTTATCAGTTTGATTCGTTTTCTTTCAATGAATCTAGACATATTAATTATTTTATTGATTATTTTCAATATAAAAATATGGGACAACGCTTGCAAAAGTTATTCATTAAAAATAAATATCCTTTGTCTATTGTTGAATCAAACCCAAGAAACGGAATATTAAAAACCCAACCTTTAGCATCTTATAATTATAAAATTGTGGTTGAAGATTTTTCAAAAAACGCCACTATTATTGAGATTCCTGTAGTTTATAAACAAAACACATCTGAAACTCCTTTAGACACCATCACAAACAGAAAAACCATTAAAACCAGTAAAGAATATTTTTTTAAAGAAGGAAATTGGTCCATTTATTTTCCTGAACATTTATTTTATGAAGATTTTAAAATGAAAATGACTTCTAAAGATGATATATTATATTTGCATGAAGATGAAATTCCAGTAAAAGGATACTATACGATTTCTTATGATGTTAGTAGCTTAAGTCAAAATGAAATTGATAAAAGTTTTATTGCTTCTGTGGATGATAATCGTGTTTATTATAATACTTCAAGTATAAAAGGGCAAACTATTTCCACAAGAATAAAAAAATTAGGTACTTATAAGTTGGTTATGGATGAAGAAGCTCCCAGAATTTATGCTCCTAATTTTTCTGAAGAAAAAGACTTAGATTACAAACAAATTATAAGTATTAAAATTACCGATGATTTGTCAGGAATTGACTCTTATAAAGCCTATTTAAATGAACAATGGATTTTAATGGAATACGATTACAAAACAAAACGATTGGTTCACAATTTATCCGATAATATTTACGTTAAAGGGAAGAATAAATTTAAGTTAGTAGTAAAAGATAAAATGAATAATTCTACTACCTTTGAAAGCAATTTTTACAAAAACAACTAAAAAATTTCACTTGAAAAATATTTTATTTTTATTACTATTTTGCACTTTTTCTTTCGCTCAAACAGCACGTATTAAAGGTGTTATTTTAGATGAATTCAATCAACCTATTGCCAATGTATCTGTTAATGCAGACGATAAAGGTACTGTAACTCAAAAAGATGGTTCCTATTTTCTGTTAATTCCTTCCAATAAAATAGTAACTGTCGTTTTTTCACACATTTCTTTTAAAAAAGTTACTATAACTGTTGAATTAAACAAAAATGAAGATTACGAATTTAATCCTGTTTTAAACACCAGTCAAGAAACCATTGGTGTAATAGAGTTAGTAGGCGTAAGCGAAAAACGAATTTCAGGAGTAACGGCAATTCCACCTTCAATTATTAGAAAAATTCCTGGAGCAAACGCTGGAATAGAAAACATTATTAAAACATTACCCGGTTTTAGTGGTAATAACGAGTTGAGTACTTCTTATTCTGTTCGTGGAGGAAACTATGATGAAAACTTAGTTTATGTTAATGAAATTGAAGTCTATAGGCCTTTTTTAATTCGTTCAGGACAACAAGAAGGTTTGAGTTTTACAAACACAGATATGGTTGAAAATGTAGATGTTTCTGCAGGTGGTTTTCAAGCTAAATATGGTGATAAAATGGCTTCAGTTTTAGATATTACTTACAGAAACCCAGAACAATTTGGAGCTAGTATTGATGCCAGTTTTTTAGGTATAAATGCTTCTGTAGAAGGGGTTTCAAAAAATCAAAAATGGAGTAATATTACTGGATTTCGATACAGAAACAACAGTTTGTTGGTCAACAGTCAAGATACACAAACTAATTTTACACCTACATTTTTAGATGTTCAAACTCTAATAAACTACAACGCATCGTTAAAATGGAATTGGAGTTTTTTAGGAAATATTTCTCAAAACAGATACGATTATCAACCCTTATTTAGACAAACTAACTTTGGAACTATCGATCAACCTATCGGTGTTCAGGTCTTTTATGAAGGCCAAGAAAAAGATAGATACAGAACCCTTTTTGGAGCTTTAAAAGGAGTGTATCAATACAATGAAAACAACAAATTAAAATTCATCGCGTCTTCTTATCATACCATTGAACAAGAATATTACGATATTTTGGCACAATATGCTTTGGGAGAAGTTGATACAAATATTGGTTCGGAAACTTTTGGTGATATTCAATTTACAAGAGGTATTGGTTCGCAATTAAATCATGCACGAAACGATTTAGATGCCTTAATTATTAATGCTGAAGTCAAGGGTTTTCATAAACTAAATACCAAATCAGAAGTCGAATGGGGTTTTAAATACACACGTGAAGATATTAAGGATCGAATTGTGGAATGGGAAGTGATAGATTCTGCTGGTTTTTCATTACCACCCACAATTTTAGATTTTCCAAACAACCAACCTTATCAGCCCAATGTTTATCCATTAACGCCTTATCAAGATGTAAGAGCAACTAATTATTCAACCATTAATCGTTTTTCGGGATACGGACAATATAATTATCAAGGAAAATGGGATAACGGACAATATTGGTTGTCTGTAGGAACTCGTTTTCATCAATGGCAAGTTCAAGATCAAAATGTAAAAGGAAAATCTCAAGTAGTTATTTCTCCTAGAGTTCAATTAGCTATTAAGCCTTATTGGAAAAAGGATATGTTATTTAGAATAGCTGTCGGAATGTATAATCAACCTCCATTTTACAGAGAATTAAGAGATTATGATGGTGCTTTGCAACCCAATGTAAAAGCACAAAAATCCATGCATTTTGTATTAGGAAGTGATTATAGTTTTAAAATTAATGATAAAAAATTCAAATTATTGGCAGAAGCATATTATAAGAATTTTACGGATGTTAATACGTATACTATTGATAATGTGATAATTAGATACAGAGCTAATAACGATGCAACCGCTTATGCTTATGGTTTTGATACTCGAATTAATGGTGAATTTGTACCTGGAACCGAGTCATGGTTTACTTTTGGATATTTGAAAACAGAAGAAAATCAAGATAACAGAGGTTTTATTGCAAGACCAACCGATCAGCGTTTAAAATTTGCCATATTGTTTCAAGATTACATGCCCAATATTCCTAACTTAAAATTGTATCTTAATTTAGTTTATAATACAGGATTGCCTGGTGGTTCGCCATCGTACGCTGATCCTTATCAATACCAATTGCGATTAAATGATTACCGTAGAGCTGATGTAGGTTTTTCTTATGTATTTAAAGATGAGTCTATCAAGTCTTCAAAAAATTGGTTAAAACCGTTTAGTGATTTTTCATTTGGATTCGAAATTTTTAACATGTTCAACAATCAAAATGCCATTACCAATACTTGGGTGAGAGATGTGTATACAAAGAGTCAATACGGAATACCGAATTATTTAACAACTCGAGTTTTCAATTTAAAGTTGTCTGCTAGATTATAAGAATAGTTTTTTTGTTATATTTGAGGATAAATTTCCCATCATGAAATCGACACTAACAAACGTTTGTGTAATAGAACATCATTAAGTAAAAAGGGATAATAAGTCCTTTAAAACAATAATTACCTTGCAATGAAAAATAAATCTATTTATAGCCTTTTTGTAGTTTTTTTGATGATAATTAGTTGTAAACAAGAAAAAGTAACTCCAAAACTTTCTTACGAAGAAACTAAACAAAGTACTGCAAAAAAGACAAAATCGCAAGATACTACTTCGGTTAAAATTGCAGATTTACCTGTTTTTATCGAAGGAACTAAGTATCTGATTCATCCTATTGGTGAAGTTAGGGTTAATGATTATGTAAAGAATTCCTATTCAAGTTCTTCAAGTAAAATTAATGACATTAGTTATTCCATTTCAAATTATGATGGTTTTGAATTAACAGGTTATTTTGACGATTTAAAATTTCAACACATAGATTCTACAACGGTTAGAAGTTTAACCAATGAAAAAGTTCAAATCCAGAGAGTTGCTTATTTAAACACCATTGCCGAAAAAACCAAAAAGCAAATTTTAGTTTATACTTTGATGAATAACGATACCAATAAAGACGGAATTATCAATCAAGACGACATTAAGTCTTTGGCATTAAGTTTTGCTGACGGAACAAATTTTGTAAAAGTTTCAGAAGATTTTAATGAAGTTTTAGATTGGAATGTAGTGGAAGTGCAAAACCGTTTGTATTTTAGATGTGTTGAAGATATCAATAAAAACGGAGCTTTTGATAAAAATGACAAAGTACATTACCATTTTATAAATCTTTTAGATTCAGCTTGGAAAGTAGAAGAGTACATGCCTATTTAAAAGTTGTCAGTGAGCAGTGTTTAGTTTGTGGTTATCGAATGAAAAAATATTATTTAATGAAATTATTTATTTCTAGTTTTCTTTTTTTTACTTTTATATTTTCGTTTGGGCAAAAAAAAGATATTTACTTAAATGACAATTTAGAGTATATTTCTAAAATAGAGTTTGATAAAAGCACTTTTAGTGATGGTTACTTAAAGTTAAAGTATGATGCTGATTCAGTTTTTGTTAATGTAAGTGTAAAAAGAGAGAGGAAAGGAAAAATTTCAATTAATTTATTAGATTCAATAAAATCTAGTTTATCTACTGATGAGAATTATTTTACAGAAAATAAGTTTATTGTAATAAATTATTATCCTGGTAAAGATTATTGTAATTCAACAGGGAATGAAGATTTTGCTAGAGAAAGTTATCGGAACTTTTTAAGAAAAATTAAGAAAATTAAAAATGTTAAACAGTTTTTCGTATACAAATCTATAGATGGCACAGAAAAGTATGGACAATTAAACTGGATAAAAGATAAAGAAGCTATAATTGAAAGAACCTTTTTTCCATTACATTATCCTTGTGGAAGTTTTGTTTTGATTGATTCTTTAGGTAATTATTATTCTTATAAATCAGAATATAATCTAAACAATATTTTCAAGCTCTTAAAAGATGAAATTACATTTTTAAATACAGATAAATAAATCTCTAAATCAGAATATCACTTTCCAAATCCGATTTCTCAATTGTAAATCCAAAACCAAGTTTTTCAACCAATTCAATTACTAAATTTTTATACCAATTTTCACTTTTTGGATGAATGTAAATGCGTTCAATTAATTGATTGATATCTACATCAATTTTTAAACCATCATTGATTTTTAAGTTGTCTGATGTAACATCAGAAATGATGCGAACTTCTCGTTCATATTGAAAACTTTTTCTTTTAAATAAAAACGGAAAAAAAGAATCGTCAAAAGGAATATATTCTTTTTTGTAATCAATATAATTTACTTCACCAATATATTGCTGTGTTTTGCGTTCAGGTTCTAAAGCTTTTTTAAGTCTTCCAATAGTAGATTGAATGGCTAAACCTTCATTGTTTTTTGTAAAAATTTGCCACATAGCAAACGATTCATATTCGTTTATGTGCCAACTGCTTATAACAACTTTTTCTCGATGCGATTTGTAGTAATCTAAAAATTTGGAATTATTGGCTGCAATTTTTTTTATTTCTTCAAATGTGGGTTCCGAAAATGTGCCTTCGTATTGATCTTCAAATTTATCCGAACGCGACATGAATAACCTTTTCGACAGGAGCATGTCTAAAAATTTGGATAAATCTAAATATTTCCACACAATAGTATCTTCGTTGGTGGTAAGATTAATATTGGAATTGTTTTGATACATTTTATTTATTCAAAAGATTGCATCATTACTAATTTTGCATAAGTTCCTTCTTTTGCTAAAAGTTCGCTATGCGTTCCATGTTCAACAATTTCACCTTTTTGCATTACAAATATTACATCAGCTTTTTGAATGGTTGATAATCGGTGTGCAATAACAATAGACGTTCTGTTTTGCATCATGTTTTCTAATGCTATTTGAACTAATTTTTCACTTTCCGTATCTAAAGCAGAAGTAGCTTCATCTAAAATCATGATTGGAGGATTTTTCAACACAGCTCTTGCAATAGACAAACGTTGTTTTTGTCCACCAGAAAGTTTTCCACCAGCATCACCAATATTGGTTTCAATGCCGTTTGGTAAATCATTTACAAATTCATAAGCATTGGCAACTTTTAATGCATCGATAATTTCTTCATCGGTAGCATCAGGTTTTCCAATAAGAATATTGTTTTTGATGGTATCATTAAAAAGAATTGAATCTTGTGTAACTAAGCCCATTAAACTTCTTAGCGATTTTAAATTCCAATCTTTAATATTGGTATCATCAATTTCAATAGTTCCTTCATTTGCATCGTAAAAACGTGTCAGTAAATTAGCAATCGTACTTTTACCAGAACCGGATTGACCAACAAGTGCTATAGTTTTTCCTTTCACAATGTCTAATGAAAAGTTTTTCAATACATATTCATCTTCATATCTAAAGTTAACGTTTTTGATTTTTATTGATTTGTCAAAAGTGTTTTTAATCAACGCATTTGGTTTTTCAACAACATTACTTTCTGTTTCTAAAACTTCAAAAACACGTTCGGCTGCTGCAAGACCAATTTTCACGGTGTATGACGCTCTTGATATAGCTTTTGCTGGTGTCAAAATAGTATAAGATAATGCAATGTATGTAATGAATGTAGTCGGTAGTAAAGATTGCTCTACAACAACTAATTGTGCACCATACCAAAGTAAGACAGCAATGGTTACAATTCCTAAAAATTCGCTTAGTGGTGATGCTAAATTGTTTCTGTTTTCAATGCTGTTTGAAATTCTCAAAAGTTGGTTAAGCGATTTGTTAAATTTGGAAATAAAAATATTTTCTGCGTTATATCCTTTTACTACTTTTAATCCACTTAAAGTTTCTTCTAAAATTGAAATTTGAATTCCATTTTCTTCTTGAGCTTTGGTTGATTTTGCTTTTAAGTTTTTTCCAACTTTTGAAATTACAAAGCCTGATAACGGTATAAATATAAATACAAATAAAGTTAATTTTGCACTAATAATAAACATAGTTGCAATTGAAAATAAGATTGTTAAAGGCTCTCTAACCACCAATTCTAAAACTTGAAAAAATGAGTTTTTAACTTCATTAACATCGCCTAACATTCTTGACATTACATCCCCTTTTCTTCGTTCAGAATAAAATGAAACTGGTAAATTGATGATTACATTGTAGAGTTTTTCACGAAGATCTTTTAAAACACCATTTCTTAATCTTGTTACATGATAAGAAGCAAAATAATTAGATATATTTTTTAATAAGGCTGTTATTATAATGATTGAAATAACAAATAAAATAGCAAATTCAAAACCAAAATCAGTGGTTAATTGGGTTACTTTATAATTTAAATAGTTTTCTGAAAATGATTTTATGTTTTCAATTCCGTTAAACACAGGTTTTGAAGTTATTTTTTCATTTAATCCAAAAATCACATTTAATGTAGGGATTAATGAAACCATTAACAAAGTAGAAAATAGCGCATAAAAAATGTTGAATACAATATTTAATACGATGTCTTTTTTATACTTCAGACCAAAAGGAATAATTTTTTTTAAATTTTCGTCCATTAGTTCAACTGCATTGCTGCAATGATATTTTTGATTTTATTATCTAATTGTAATTCTGCTTTTTTGAAGTCTTCTGCTTTATCTAATGTATCATTTACACTAAAGTAGAATTTTATTTTTGGTTCTGTACCACTTGGTCTTGCACAAATTTTACTTCCGTCTTCTAAGTAATATATCAACACATTGGATTTAGGTAGGTTTAAATTTTCAACTTCACCTGAAATCATATTTTTGGCTGTGCTGTTTTGATAATCTTCAATCATAACGACTCTTTCTCCGTTAATTTCTTGCATTGGGTTTTCACGCAAGTCAATCATCATTTGGTTGATTTCTTGTAATCCTGAAATTCCCTTTTTGGTTAACGAAATTAAGTGTTCTTTGTAAAGACCAAAATCGACATATAAATTCAATAATTCTTGATATAAACTGCTGCCGTTTGCTTTTGCTATTGCTGCAATTTCGCACACTAATAGTATGGCAGAAACCGCATCTTTATCTCTAACCGCATCCCCAACCATGTAGCCAAAACTTTCTTCTCCACCACCAATAAACTCTTGATTAGGAAAATCTTTAATAAATTTTGCAATCCATTTAAAACCTGTCAGACCCACTTTACATTCTACCTCATAAGCTGAAGCTAATTCCAACATCATAGGTGTTGATACAATAGTAGAACCAATAAATTGATTGCCGTTAATTTTTCCTGCTTGTTTCCATTTTTCAAGTAAAAAGGCAGTCATGATAACCATGGTTTGATTTCCATTTAACAACACCATTTCACCTTCTAAATTTCGAACCGCAACACCAACTCTGTCACTGTCAGGATCAGTACCTACAACAATATCAGCATTTATTTTTTCAGCCAAAGCAGTTGCCATAGCTAAAGCTTCTGGTTCTTCTGGATTTGGTGATTTTACTGTTGGAAAATTTCCGTCAGGAACTTCCTGTTCTTTAACAATATTTACATTGTTATAACCCGCTTTTGCCAAAACAGCAGGAACCGATTTTACAGAAGTTCCGTGCAAAGGGGTATACACTATTTTTAAATTGTCTTTAGCATTTTGAGGCGTGTTAAAACTTGCATTTTCAACAGTTGAATTTACAAATGCATCATCTACTTCTTGATTTATGTATTCAATTAAATTTTCGTTGGCTTCAAATTTTATATCGCTGTATTCCAAACTTTCAATCAATTTGATGATTTCTCCGTCTTGTGGTGGTACTAATTGTCCACCATCTTGCCAATACACTTTATATCCATTATATTCAGGTGGATTGTGAGATGCTGTTAAAACGATTCCAGCATGGCAGTTTAAGTATTTTAAAGCAAAAGATAATTCAGGAGTAGGTCTTAGTTCAGAAAACAAATAGACTTTTATACCATTTGCAGAAAACACATCAGCTACGACTTTAGCCAAAGTATCACTGTTATGACGACAATCATAGGCTATGACTACTTTTATTGCATCATTAGGAAATGATTTTTTCAAATAATCAGAAAGACCTTGTGTGTTTTTACCTAAAGTATATTTATTTATTCTATTAGTTCCAGCACCCATGATTCCTCTCATTCCACCAGTCCCAAATTCTAGATTTTTATAAAAACTATCTTCAAGCTGAGCTGGAGAAGAAGTCATCATTTCTTTAATTTCTTCTTGGGTTTGATTATCAAATGTTGGCGTTAACCAAATGTTTACTTTGTCTAAAATGTTTTGATCTATATTCATGTTTTTACAAATGTATTATTGCTATTTATGCTATTTTTTCTGAAATTTTATAGCGTTCCTCATTGTTTTTAGTTCTTAAAATAATTTCTCCTAAAAATCCAGCTAAAAATAATTGTGTGCCCAAAATCATAGAAGTTAAAGCTATATAAAATTGTGGTCTGTTGGTAATTAGTCTACTGGTTTTGTGAACAAACAGTTTGTCAATTCCAAGATATAAAGCTAAGCAAAATCCTATTAAAAACATAATAGTTCCTAATAAACCGAATAAATGCATGGGTCTTTTTCCAAATTTTGATAAAAACCAAATGGTAATCAAATCTAAAAAACCATTTATAAAGCGACTTATACCAAATTTAGAAGTTCCATATTTTCTGGCTTGATGAATTACTATTTTTTCGCCAATATTGTTAAATCCAGCATTTTTTGCTAAAACAGGAATGTAACGATGCATTTCACCAGAAACTTCAATATTTTTTATTACTGTATTTTTATAAGCTTTTAAGCCACAATTAAAATCGTGTAATTTGACACCAGAAGTTTTTCGAGCTGCCCAATTGAATAGTTTTGACGGAATATTTTTGAATACAACCGAGTCATACCTTTTCTTTTTCCAACCCGAAATTAAATCAAAATTTTCTTCGGTAATTAACTTGTATAATTCTGGAATTTCATCAGGGCTATCTTGTAAATCGGCATCCATAGTGATGATGACTTGCCCTTTGGCTTGAGCAAAACCAGCATGTAATGCTTGACTTTTCCCATAATTTCTTAAAAAACGTATGCCTTTAACATTAGTATCTTTTTTGGATAATTGTTGTATGGTTATCCAAGAATCATCAGTACTTCCGTCATCAATGAATAAAATTTCATACGAAAAATTATTCGTAATCATCACTTTTTCAATCCATTGATGTAATTCGGGTAACGATTCTTGCTCGTTTAATAAAGGAATAATTATGGATAGATTCATTTAGTATTGTTCTTGTGGTTTGCTTTTGAAAATGGCAGCTAATATTAAACCGAAAATTATTGAACCAACCAAAGACCCTGCAAAACTTTTTAGTAAACCAATGGTACTAAATTGAGGTGTTTGTTTGATTTGCTCTACGGCTTCTTTAATTTTTTCTACTGGCACATTAAAAGATTTTAAATTATCAACTTGAAATTTAATCAATGATTCTGTGATAAGATCTCTTGTTTCAGTGTCATAAAAGTTAAATAAAATAATTGAGAAAACCGTTGAAGCTGCAATTCCAATCATGGCACCTAAAAAGTAACCTGTGAATCCGTCTTTAAATGACATAATACCATCAAGGTTTTTTCTAAGTTCAATCAACTGATAACATCCAACTATAATATACACTAGTAACAAACTCAATCCAATCCAGATGTTAACAAAGTGCTTATAGTCAATCACATACATAATTGTGGTGCTCAAAATGGCAATTAGCCCAGAAATAATACCATATTTAATTGCGTTTTTTTTGATAATTTCGTTCATAGTTAGTTTGTTTAAATTGTTTTACAAATATAGAAATAATAAAGTTTACCTATATAAGTGATAAAAAAATAAAAAAAGTTACAGAAGTGCTTGTTAATTAAAAATTAAGTGTAAATTTGCACTCTCAAAATAATAAAGATTATAAACAAAAAGTTATAAACGTTTATACCTTTTTCAATTAAATGAGAAAGCATCAGAACGGTTTGTAGCCAACAAATAAAAAGATTTACAAAGATGAAAAAAGGAATTCACCCAGAAAATTACAGATTAGTAGCTTTCAAAGACATGAGTAACGAAGATGTATTTATTACAAAATCAACAGTAGAAACTAAAGAAACTATTACACACGAAGGTGTTGAATATCCAGTTTATAAAATGGAAATTTCTAGAACTTCTCATCCTTTTTACACAGGTAAATCTAAACTTATCGATACTGCAGGACGTATTGATAAATTCAAAACTAAATATGCAAAATTCGATAAAAAATAATCGAAATTTTTCAAAACATATAAAACCTTCCAACTTGGGGGGTTTTTTTATGGAATAAATTGTACTTTTGAATCATCAAAAAATAATCGTAGGTACGGACAAGTCACGACTTGTCCCTCCATTATTAAAAAATAACCATGAACTATATACTTTTTGACGGAACTGTTCGTAATGCATTATTACCTTTTACATTCACTAGACCAGTAGCAGATATTCGTGTTGGAATTCTTACCATTAGAGAGAAATGGGAATTGTATTTAGGATACACAACCACTTCTTTAACTGAGGAATATCTGATGGAAAAATTCCCAATGGTGGAAATGGAAGAAAATGTTATGATAAATGCTTCTTTTTTACCAAATGAGATTTTGGTAGAAATGGTGTTGAATTTGGAAAATAATCAAGCCATAGTTTATAAAGACGAAATAGTTGCTTTTTTTACTAATGACACTCAAGAAGAAGTAGATTTTGATACTTATGATTTAATAGAATTTGAGGGTGATGTGCTTCAAATTCAAAACACTTGGGATATTTTTGAAAAAAATGATAGTGCCATTCGCGAAGATTATGATGTTTTAACTCAAGATAGAAAATCACAACCTATTCCAAAAAGCGTTAATGTGATTGCTCCAGAAAATATTTTTATTGAAGAAGGAGCAAAAATGGAATTTGTAACCTTAAACGCTTCCACTGGACCAATTTATATTGGGAAAAACTCAGAAATTATGGAAGGTTCTGTAATTCGTGGACCATTTGCACTTTGTGAAGAAGCTCAAGTAAAATTAGCAACGAAAGTATACGGAGCAACAACTGTTGGACCACATTCTAGAATTGGAGGTGAAGTCAATAATTCAGTGCTTTTTGGATATTCAAATAAAGGTCATGATGGGTTTTTAGGAAATTCAGTTTTAGGTGAATGGTGTAATATTGGTGCTGATTCTAATAATTCCAATCTAAAAAATAATTATGATGAGGTGCGTTTGTGGAGTTATGAAACAGAAGGTTTTGCTAAAACAGGCTTGCAATTTTGTGGTTTAATGATGGGTGATCATTCTAAATGCGGAATTAATACTATGTTTAACACAGGTACAGTTGTAGGAGTTTCAACAAATATTTTTGGATCAGGATTTCCTCGTAATTTTGTGCCAAGCTTTTCTTGGGGTGGAGCTTCTGGTTTTACAACTTACATTACCAAAAAAGCTTTTGAAACTGCAAAAATTGTTATGGGTAGAAGAAAAATCGAATTTACAGAAGAAGATGCAAAAATTCTAGAACATGTTTTCGAAGAAACTAAAAAATTTAGAAAAGAGTAATATTTTAGAAATTTATATTAAAATAAACAGCAATTTTTTGCCAATTTACATTAATAATATAAAGTAAAATGCAAATGAAAATCATAAGAAAACTTGTTCTAATTAGGGTTAATCGAATGAGTTTTTTGTTTTCTTTTTGAAGTTTTGTTCTAATACTTCTTAATAGTTCGGGTGAAGCTTTTTTTTGTTCAATAAGATCTTCTCTATGATTTGAGGTGTTTTTCAATCGCTCTAATTTAGAAATTCTATTACGTCTATTATTTCTTATTGTAATAATAGCATGCATCATTGATCCTTCACCAGCCATAATTTTTAGTTTAATAATTATACGCAACAAATTACCAAAAAGTTACAAATTTAAATCTGTGAATCTGTGGCTATTATTATTTTAAAATTTTACCTAAATTTGCATTCTCAATTTTTTGACAACGATTTCATCAATTGAGCAAACTTATGGAAAACAAAAAAAAAGTCGCATTCTACACTTTAGGATGCAAGTTAAATTTCTCTGAAACTTCAACCATTGCGAGAAATTTTCAAGAAGAAGGATTTGAACGAGTAGATTTCGAAGATGTGGCTGATATGTATGTAATCAATACATGTTCAGTTACTGAAAATGCCGATAAACAATTCAAGCAAGTTGTTAAAAAAGCACTTAAACTTAACGAAAATGCTTTCGTAGCTGCTGTTGGTTGTTACGCACAATTAAAACCAGAAGAACTAGCAGCTGTTGACGGAGTTGATTTAGTTTTAGGAGCAACAGAAAAATTCAAAATTACCGATTACATCAACGATTTGTCAAAAAATGACATGGGTGAAGTGCATTCTTGTGAGATTGAAGAAGCCGATTTTTATGTAGGAAGTTATTCTTTTGGAGATAGAACGCGTGCTTTTTTAAAAGTACAAGATGGTTGTGATTATAAATGTACGTATTGCACGATTCCATTGGCAAGAGGAATTTCCAGAAGTGATACAATGGAAGGTGTTTTGAAAAATGCTGCTGAAATTGCTGCCAAAGGAATTAAAGAAATAGTTTTAACAGGTGTAAATATTGGGGATTACGGAAAAGGGGAATTTGGAAACAAAAAACACGAACATACTTTTTTAGATTTAGTAACCGAATTGGATAAAGTTGAAGGAATTGAACGTTTGCGAATTTCATCAATCGAACCCAATTTACTAAAAAATGAAACGATTGAATTGGTTTCAAAATCAAGAGCCTTTGTTCCTCATTTTCATATTCCATTACAATCTGGAAGTAACGCTATTTTAAAGAAAATGAAACGTCGTTATTTACGTGAATTGTATGTAGATAGAGTCAATAAAATTCGTAAAGTGATGCCTCATGCTTGTATTGGTGTGGATGTAATTGTTGGTTTTCCGGGTGAAACAGACGAACATTTTTTAGAAACGTATCATTTTTTGAATGATTTAGATATTTCTTATTTACACGTATTTACGTATTCTGAAAGAGACAATACAGAAGCAGCTGAAATGGATGGAGTAGTGCCAAAGAATGTCCGAGCAAAAAGAAGTAAAATGCTAAGAGGTTTATCAGTAAAGAAACGTAGAGCTTTTTACGAAAGTCAAATTGGTACCAACAGAACGGTTTTATTTGAAAGCGAAAACAAAGAAGGATATATTCATGGTTTTACAGAAAACTATGTAAAAGTAAAAACACCATGGAATCCTGAACTAGCAAATACATTACATAAAATAAAGTTGTCAAAAATCGATGATGATGGAAGTGTGAGAATGGAGTTTTTGAATGTTGAGGTTTAAAATTTAGTAATATTACATAAAAAATGCTCTTTTAATTAAGAGCATTTTTGTTATAATTTCAAACCTGGAGGAAGCATTTCTTGATATCTTCTGTTTTTTCTAAAGAATTTTATAAGGGTTAAATGTGTAGGAACAACTTTTAATTTTCGTTCTTCGGCAATAGCTAAAACATTTTTAATAAACTCACTATGTAAATCTAAATCCGTATTTTCATTTTCACAAAACTTAGTTAAAAACAGCTTTCTATCATGTAATGAATACTCGATCGCAACCAAACCAGTATCGGTAATTATTTCAAATTGTCTTAAAAGTTCGTTATCTTTGATTTCCATTAGTAATGATATTTGTATATTTACAAAGTTACTAATTTTTTTACGAAATATGGCTAAGATAGCGGTTTACTTTGTTCCTGGGCTAGCAGCAAGTTCTTTAATATATGAATACATCAAGTTACCTGAAGAGGATTATGAAATGTATTTTTTGGAATGGTTTTTGCCTAAAACTAATGAAACTATTGAAGAATACGCTCTTCGAATGACAAAAAAAATCAAACATGAAAATCCTGTATTAGTTGGCGTTTCTTTTGGTGGAATTTTGGTTCAAGAAATGAGCAATCATATAAAAACAAAGAAAACCATTATAATTTCAAGTATTAAATCTAACAAAGAATTACCATTAAGATTGAAGGTAGCAAAAACTACGAAAGCATATAAAATAGTGCCAACACATTTGTTTTCAAACATTGAAATTTTAGTAAAATATGCTTTTGGTGAAAATGTAGTTTCAAGAAGATTAAAGCTCTATGAAAAATATTTGCAAATGCGGGATAAAAAATATTTGGATTGGGCTATAGAAAGTGTAATTTTATGGCAAAGAACCAAGCCAGATCAAAACGTTATTCATATTCATGGTACAGAAGATGGAGTTTTTCCAATTAAAAACATAAAAGATTGTATTGCAATAAAAGGAGGAACACACATCATGATCATGAATAAATACAGATGGTTCAATAAAAATTTACCTATATTAATTCAAAAAAACAACTCAAAAAATGAGGAATCATAATATTAAAAAAGTATTCAAAATAGCATTGATTTTAGTAGTAAGCAGTTTATTTGTTTATGCAACTTCTTCTACAATTATCAAAATGAGTCATTCTGTTCCTTTGCCAAGCGAAATTAATTTTGCTGGAGAAGCAGTTCCAACGACAGATAATGATGTGAGTGAGCGTTTGGATAGAGAAATGGTGACCAACATAAATTATCATTCCAATACAACTTTAGTGTTAAAACGCGCTAATAAAGTATTTCCAATCATAGAACCAATTTTAAAAGCTAATGGAATTCCAGATGATTTTAAATATTTAGCGGTAATTGAAAGCAGTTTAGTAAATGCAGTTTCACCAGCAGGAGCAAGAGGTGTCTGGCAGTTTATGCCTACAACTGCAAAAGAATACGGAATGGAAGTTTCAAGTGAAGTTGATGAGCGTTATCATTTAGAAAAATCAACCGAAGCAGCATGTAAGTATTTAAATGATGCTTATAAAAAATTTCGAAATTGGACTTTAGTGGCAGCTTCATACAATGGCGGAATGGCTGGAATTAATAGAGTTTTAGAAGCACAACAAGTAACAAGCTACTATGATGCTTTATTTTATGAAGAAACGGGTCGTTATGTGTTCCGAATTCTAGCGTTAAAAGAAATTATGAAAAATGCTCCAAAATATGGTTTTGATATTCCTCAAAAGGAATTGTATGTAAATGTTTCTACAAAAAAATTGTACATAGAAAGCTCTATCGAAGACTTGGCGACATTTGCAATTGAACAAGGCACAAATTACAAAACTTTAAAAGTCTTAAATCCATGGTTGAGAGATAAAAAGTTAGCTGTAGCTTCAGGCAAAACCTACTTAATTGAAGTTCCAGAATAACTAGAATTTAGAAATCTGAATTAAGAAATCATAATTAAAATAAAACTAAAATTTTTATTGCCTTTAGTCATCTAAAAGTTACAGAATAAAAAAAACACAAACTATTTTATTTAATTTGTGTTTTTTTTATCTGAAAATCCAATAGCTGAAAATCCGAAAATCTTAAATCTTCTTCATTTGTTGTTTCAACATAATAATTTGATCTTTCAACATGCCGTGTTTGTCTAACTTTTTAGCTTCATTCATTAAACTAGTAGCTTCAATTTTTCTTCTTTTTGTCATTGCAATTCCTGCCAACTGTAATTTAGCTAAAGCCAAATCTTGATCCATACTTAAACCGAGTTCAATAGCTTTTTTAAAATATTTTTCAGCTAGAGTCAAATTGGTTTGTGAAACCATAATTCCGTTTAAATAATTATAATAACCTTGTTGTTTTCTAACTAAAGCGCTTTCTGGATTTTTAATTTTATCTAACCAAGATTTTGCACCTACCATATCTTGCTTTCTCAATTTTAAGAACGCTAATAAAATTAATTCATTTTTAAAATATAAAAAAATGGGAACAACAGATAAGAGTAGTAAAAAAATTCCATTTCCAATATTGCCTTCTGTAAACTGATATATAGCAAAAACAATGATTAATCCTGCTAAAATTAATTTGATATTCTTATTTAACATACTAAGTTTTTTAATTTGTAGCAAAGGTAATAAATTCTAACTAAAAAATATTTTAAAAACTACTTGTAAATGAAAAAAACCTTTGTATATTTGCACTCGATTTTATAGGAAGCTATAACGCATAATAAAAATAGATTTTTAAAGATATAAAGCAATGAGCAAGAGAACGTTTCAACCATCGAAAAGAAAAAGAAGAAATAAACACGGGTTTATGGATAGAATGAGTACTCCAAACGGAAGAAAAGTCCTTGCACGTAGAAGAGCAAAAGGAAGACACAAATTAACTGTTTCTTGCGAACCAAGACATAAAAAATAATGATTAGCTACTAATCAATATCAAGCCGTTACTTTTATTAGTAGCGGCTTTTTTTTAAACTTGTTTATAAAAATTAATAAGTTTTAGAAGCTATTTCCTGCTATTCGTTGCAATCTTTTTATTTTTAAAGAAAAAATAAAAAGGATTTTCACTACAAACACGAAGTGTTCATCGAACACCTTTGAAAATAAATGTTGAGTGAGATAATCAGGGCTAGGGCAAAGGAATAAACAACAACAAATCGTACTGACAACTAGCGAGTTGTCTCTATAAAAATAACAACACTACAACATGCCAAAAGACAATTCAATCAAATCGGTTTTAATTATAGGTTCAGGTCCAATCGTAATCGGACAAGCATGTGAATTTGATTATGCAGGTTCACAATCCGCACGTTCGCTTCGTGAAGAAGGAATTGAAGTAATTTTGATAAATTCGAATCCTGCAACCATCATGACAGATCCATCCATGGCTGATCATGTATATTTATTGCCACTTACCACAAAATCTTTAATTCAAATCTTAAAAGAACATCCACAGATTGATGCAGTTTTGCCAACAATGGGTGGACAAACCGCTTTAAATCTTTGTTTAGAAGCGGATGATAAAGGAATTTGGAATGATTTCAATGTTAAAATGATTGGTGTTGATGTTAACGCAATCAATATCACAGAAGATAGAGAACAATTTAAACAGCTTTTAGCCAAACTTGGAGTAGGAGCAGCACCTGCAAAAATTGCCACTTCATTTTTACAAGGAAAAGAAATTGCTCAAGAATTCGGATTTCCATTAGTGATTCGTCCTTCGTTTACGCTTGGTGGAACTGGAGCAGCTTTCGTACATACGAAAGAAGAATTTGACGAAAAACTGACTTATGGTTTAGAAATGTCACCAATTCACGAAGTACTTATTGATAAAGCACTTTTAGGTTGGAAAGAATATGAATTAGAATTATTAAGAGATAAAAATGATAATGTAGTAATCATTTGTTCTATCGAAAACATGGATCCAATGGGAATTCATACTGGAGATAGTATCACGGTTGCACCAGCTATGACTTTATCGGACACAACTTTCCAAAAAATGAGAGATATGGCCATCTTAATGATGCGTTCTATCGGAAATTTTGCAGGTGGTTGTAACGTGCAATTCGCAGTTTCACCAGATGAAAAGGAAGATATCGTAGCCATCGAAATTAACCCTAGGGTTTCTCGTTCTTCGGCATTGGCATCAAAAGCTACAGGGTATCCAATTGCAAAAATTGCTACTAAATTGGCTTTAGGGTATCATCTTGATGAATTACAAAATCAAATTACAAAATCAACTTCGGCTCTTTTTGAACCAACTCTTGATTATGTAATTGTAAAAATACCGCGTTGGAACTTCGATAAGTTTGAAGGAGCAGACAGAACCTTAGGACTTCAAATGAAATCTGTTGGTGAAGTAATGGGAATTGGACGTTCGTTCCAAGAAGCCCTTCATAAAGCTACTCAGTCGTTAGAAATTAAACGAAATGGGTTAGGAGCTGACGGAAAAGGGTATAAAAATTACGAACAAATCATTGAAAAACTAACTTTTGCGAGTTGGGACAGAGTATTTGTGATTTATGATGCTATTGCTATGGGAATTCCTTTGAGTAGAATACATGAAATTACGAAGATTGACATGTGGTTCTTGAAGCAATATGAAGAATTATTCCACTTAGAAAGAGAAATTTCAAAATATAAAGTTGATACTTTGCCAAGAGAATTATTGCTTGAAGCTAAGCAAAAAGGATATGGTGACCGACAAATTGCGCACATGATGGGTTGTTTGGAAAGTCAAGTTTATAAATTAAGAGATGAGCAAAATATCAATAGAGTTTACAAACTTGTTGATACTTGTGCCGCTGAATTTAAAGCCAAAACACCCTATTATTATTCCACTTTTGAAGCCGAAATTCAAAAAGCAGATGGAACAACTTACGTTGATAACGAAAGTATTGTTACAGATAAAAAGAAAGTTATCGTTTTAGGTTCTGGACCAAACAGAATTGGACAAGGAATTGAGTTTGATTACTCTTGCGTTCATGGAGTATTAGCTGCTAAAGAATGTGGTTATGAAACGATCATGATTAATTGTAATCCAGAAACGGTTTCTACTGATTTTGATACAGCAGATAAATTATACTTTGAACCTGTTTTTTGGGAGCATATCTACGATATCATTCGTCATGAGAAGCCAGAAGGAGTTATCGTGCAATTAGGTGGACAAACCGCTTTAAAATTAGCAGAAAAACTTTCAAAATATGGAATCAAAATATTAGGAACTTCGTTTGATGCTTTAGATTTAGCGGAAGACAGAGGAAGATTTTCCGATTTATTAACAGAGTTAAATATCCCTTTCCCTAAATTTGGAATTGCAGAAAGTGCTGAACAAGCTTCGATTTTAGCAGATACTTTAGATTTTCCACTTTTAGTTCGTCCATCATATGTTTTAGGTGGACAAGGAATGAAAATCGTAATCAACAAACAAGAACTAGAAGAACACGTAATTGATTTGTTAAAGTCAATTCCTGGAAATAAATTACTGTTGGATCATTATTTAGATGGTGCAATTGAAGCTGAAGCAGATGCCATTTGTGATGCAGATGGAAATGTATATATTATCGGAATTATGGAGCACATCGAACCATGTGGGGTGCATTCTGGTGATAGTAACGCAACATTGCCACCTTTCAATTTAGGTGAATTTGTAATGCAACAAATCAAAGAACATACACACAAAATTGCTCGTGCTCTAAAAACAGTTGGGTTAATCAACATCCAATTCGCAATTAAAAATGATACGGTTTACATTATTGAAGCCAACCCTAGAGCTTCTAGAACCGTTCCTTTTATTGCAAAAGCTTATGGTGAGCCTTATGTAAATTATGCTACGAAAGTGATGTTGGGTGAAAATAAAGTAACAGATTTTACTTTTAACCCACAATTAAAAGGATTTGCCATAAAGCAACCTGTTTTCTCTTTCAGCAAGTTTAAAAATGTAAACAAAGCTTTAGGTCCAGAAATGAAATCAACTGGTGAAAGCATCTTGTTTATTGATGATTTAAAAGACGATCAATTTTACGAATTGTATTCAAGAAGAAAAATGTACTTAAGTAAGTAATTTAAGTTTATGACTATGAGTTGTCCTAAAAAAGGTTGACTCGTTAATAATTCAAATATAGTTAAATCGTAACAGAATTAATTCTGTTACG
>NZ_CBFHMV010000021.1:0-41693 GCF_965657075.1 Flavobacterium sp. | reverse complement strand
CTCGGAATTTTTGAAATTTTCTTTTTTGTTGACATATTATTTAATATTTAGTCAACTTTTTTCAGGACAAGACAAAACAAAAAAAACACCTCCAAATTGGAAGTGCTTTTCTTAATTTATTTGTTTAGAAAATTATTTTCCTAACATTCCGTCTTTTAAATCGTCATCCGCTGGTTTTTTACCTAACCAGATTCCGAATAAAGCTTTTTTGAAATCGTGACCGTCAACAGAACCTTTTTTAACTCCGTTTTTGTAAACAGTTACTTCAGAGCCGTTGTACATGATGATAAATTTGTCGCCTTTCACAATTTTATCTGTAAAAAAACCTTTGAATTTATCAATTTTTGCTTTTAATGGTGCTGTGTTTTTGTTGGTAGAGTTTTCAAAACCTTCGTTAACAGCGCTGATCATTTTTTCTGAAGAAATCATGCCTGAAACAATGTTTAACTGAATTGCTGCTGCATCTTTACTATCAATAATGCTTTGAGCATCAGTTGATTTTTTGGTTACATAAAGTGAACCTACATATAAATCAATCCACATTTTTTCTCTAATTCCTGCACCGTTCAAAGTTAAATCTTTTCCTTCTAAAGATAGTTTTTCATCTACTTTAACTCCTGAAACTGTTTTTTGAGCATTCAATGAAAATGTTGCGAATACTACTAAAAATAATGCTAAAATCTGCTTTTTCATATTTATTGGTTTTAAAATTTGTTAAATATATAAATTTTTTCTTTTCAATTTATTAATTGCTGCATTTAATTCGAATCCTAATAACAGCACCATGCAATTAATCCATATGTAGAACATTAGAACAAGAAGTGTGCCAATTGAACCGTATAACTCATTATAACGAGCAAACTTTTCTACATAAACTCCAAATACATAAGAAGATAAAATGATTAAAATTGTTGTAAAAACGGCTCCATAACTTATGAACGATATTTTTCTTGTTTCTTTGGTTCCATACTTATACAGGAAAGAAGTTGTAATTAAAATCATTAAAATAACAAAAATATATCTTCCCCAAACAATAAGTGAAATGCTGTCGGAAAAATAATCTTGAATTTTAATTTTCTGGATAAATACTTCAAAAACAATTATGGCCGCAACCGTTATCAGTAAAATCATTGAAAGAATTAGTGATAATGCAACTGCAATTAGATATTGCCTGAAATAACCTCGAGTCAAGGTAATGTGCTCACTCATTTCAAAACCACCTAAAATCGCATTGACTCCATTAGCCATTAAAAAAATAGAAAGAAAAAAACCTGTAGAAAGCAATCCTTGATAACTGGTATTTAAAATATCTCTTATAATGACTTCTATTGCTTCAAAAGTATTTGGAGGCACATTATGACTTATAAAAAGAATAAAATCTTCTTGAAAATTATCAATTGGAATGTAAGGAATTAAATTCAAAATAAATAAAGCAAATGGAAATAATGCCATAAAAAAACTAAAAGCAATGGCACTTGCTCTGTAAGAAAAAGCTCCTTTAAAAATGCCTAAAATATAAATTTCTAAAATATCGTAAAGCGACAATCCTTCTACTAAAGACTTTATTTGAATCTTTTTAGTAAAACGAACCAATTGCTTTACAATAGGAATTTTTTCGAGCTTTTTTTCAATTATTTCTGACATAAAATTATAAAGCTTTTAAACTTAAATCCATATTATAAACCGAATGTGTTAATGCTCCTGAAGATATATAATTTACACCACACAAAGCATAATCGCGTATGGTTTTTTCATTGATATTTCCCGAAGATTCTGTTAAACATTTATCTCCAATAAACGCAACGGCTTTTTTTGTGGTTTCAAAATCAAAGTTATCTAATAAAATACGATAAACACCACCAGCATTGACAATTTGTTCAACTTCGTTCATATTTCTGGCTTCCACAATTATCTTTAAATCTTTATTGTTATCTTTTAAATAGTGCTTTGTTTTTTCAATCGCTTGTGCAATTCCACCTGCAAAATCTATATGATTGTCCTTCAACATAATCATGTCATATAATGCAAACCTGTGATTTTCGCCACCACCAATTTTTACAGCCCATTTTTCTATAGCACGAATTCCTGGTGTAGTTTTTCTTGTATCTAAAATTTTAGTTTTTGCATCACCAATTAAATCTACAAATAATCTGGTTTTTGTTGCAATGGCACTCATTCTTTGCATTGAATTTAACACCAAACGTTCTGCTTTTAAAATAGATTGTGATCTTCCTGAAACATGAAAAACAATATCGCCATACTTTACTTGTTCTCCATCATTGATAAAAATTTCCACTTTCATATCTGAATCTACATAATTAAAAATCATTTTTGCAAATGCTACACCTGCAATAATACCTTCGTCTTTAACCAAGAGTTTGGCTTTTCCATGCGCATCTTTTGGAATACAAGCTAAGGAACTATGATCACCATCACCCACATCTTCTCTAATGGCATTTGAAATAATTATATCTAATTCGGTATTAAATTGCGTTTCTGAAATCATAACATGTATTTGTTTTGCTAAAGTAAGTATTAGTTGATTTATAAAAAAATATCTTTTTGGATTTTTAGATTTTAGATATTCGTACATTTGATGCTCAGACTATATATTGATTTTTTATATTGTCATTGCATTTGAATTTGAAATTAGTAATTTTATCAAAAAATAAATAAATGAGTGATTACATAGTTTCAGAAAAATTTGAAGGTAAAATCTTTGAAGAAACAGATATAAAATATAAAGAATTTGAAGAATGTACTTTTATCAATTGTGATTTTAGAACTTGTACTTTTCAAAATGAAACTTTTGTAGATTGTAATTTCATAGAATGTAATTTTCAAAGTACCAAAATCAATTATGTATCATTACGTGATGTTATGTTTACAAAATGTAATTTTACCAGTGTAAATTTTGCCATGACGGATCAAGTCTTATATCATTTTAATTTTCAAGATTGTACTTTAGATTACGCCCAATTTTATAAATTAAAACTCAAAAAAATGCGTTTTGACAATTGTAGTATGGTTGCGGTTGATTTTATGGAAAGTGATTTAACCGAAAGTGTATTTAATAATTGTGATTTACGAAGAACAGTCTTTATTAATACCATTGCCAATAAAGCTGATTTTTCTACAAGTTATAATTACACCATAAATCCAGAAATTAATAAACTAAAAAAAGCACAATTTTCGATGGATGGATTAAAAGGTTTATTAGAAAAATATGATTTAGTAATTCGATAAGTGAAAATAGAATAAAGAGAAAAGAAAAAAGACTAAATGCTTAACCTAAAACCTAAAATAGTAGTAATTGACAACTACGATAGTTTTACCTATAATCTTGTGCATTATTTAGAAGATTTAAATTGCGATGTTACAGTTTACAGAAATGATGAATTTGACTTAGAAGAAATAGAACCTTTTGATAAAATAGTGCTGTCTCCTGGACCAGGTATTCCTGAAAAAGCTGGATTGCTAAAAGAAGTCATAAAAAAATACGCTTCAACCAAACCTATTTTAGGAATTTGCTTGGGACAACAAGCCATTGGTGAAGTTTTTGGTGCTGAATTAATAAATTTAGAAAAAGTATATCACGGAGTTGCTACAAAGATTATTATTACCGAAAACGATACTTTGTTTAATGATTTGCCGTTAGAAATTGAAGTCGGTCGTTACCATTCGTGGGTAATTGATAAAAGTACGATTCCTAAAGAACTAAAAGTAACTTCCGTTGATGAAAACGGTGAAATAATGTCCATTAAACATATTTCATTGGATATAAAGGCGGTACAATTTCATCCTGAAAGTATTTTAACTCCTTTTGGAAAAAAAATGTTAGAAAATTGGTTGACTTATTAATTTTTTTTTATTGAAGTTGCTAATGCTATTGTTTTTTCCTCTTTTGTAACTTTTTGTAAAACTTATCGTATAATCACCACAACCAAACTTTAACTATGAACTTTTTAGAAAACTATGAACCCTTGCTAAAAGCTTTCTGGTACATTGCGTTGCCAGTAAGCTTATTTTTTGGACTACAAACCATTATGACTTTTGTTGGTTTAAGTAGCGGAGAAACCGATATGGATTCTGATGGTGGAGATGGTGGCGATATGCCTTTTGAAATCTTTACATTGAGAAATTTAATTAATTTCCTTTTAGGATTTAGTTGGACTGGGATTTCTTTTTATGATTCTATAGCCAACAAAAATGTGTTAATTGTCATTGCTGTTTTGGTCGGATTGTTTTTTGTAGCATTATTCTTTTTCATCATTAAGCAAGTTTTAAAATTATCAGAAGATAATAGCTTTAAAATTGAAAATACAATAAACAAAACTGCAGAAGTATATCTAACCATACCAGAAGCTAAATCAGGAAAAGGAAAAGTACAAATTAGTGTCAATGGAGCTTTTCATGAACTGGATGCTATAACACTTTCTGATGAAAAAATTCCATCCAATGCTCCTGTAAAAGTTGTTGGAATTGAAAATAATCTATTAATTGTTGAAAAAATCTAAACCAAAATAAACTATGACTCAAATTATTATTATTGTTGTTGCCGTATTTGTTGTATTTGTTACCTTTTTAACCCTTATTTCGCGTTACAAAAGATGTCCTTCGGATAAAATTTTAGTAATTTATGGACGTACTGGTGGAACTTCAGCCAAATGTGTTCATGGTGGTGGTGCTTTTATTTGGCCTGTTATTCAAGATTATCAATATTTAGATTTAAAACCAATTTCCATTGAAGCCAACTTAACAAATGCACTTTCTCGTCAGAATATTCGTGTCGATGTGCCTTGTCGTTTTACCATTGCAATTTCAACCGAAAGCGATAGCATGAATACAGCTGCTGAACGTTTATTAGGACTTTCACCAGATCAAATTCAAGAATTGGCTAAAGATATTTTATTTGGTCAATTGCGTTTGGTTATTGCAACCATGACCATCGAAGAAATCAATTCTGACAGAGATAAGTTTTTAGATAATATTTCGAAAAACGTTGATTCTGAATTAAAGAAAATTGGTTTAAAATTAATCAACGTTAACGTTACCGATATTAAAGATGAATCGGGTTATATAGAAGCTTTAGGAAAAGAAGCTGCTGCAAAAGCCATCAACGAAGCTAAAATTTCGGTTGCTGAACAAGAAAAAATTGGAGAAACTGGTAAAGCAATGGCTGATCGTGAAAAAGATGTTCAAATTGCCGAAACACATAGAGATAGAGATGTTAAAATTGCGATTACTAATAAAGATAGAGAAGTAAGTATTGCTGCTGCTTTTAAAGATGAAAGTATTGGTAAGGCGGAAGCTCAAAGAGATACTCGTGTAAAAACATCTGAAGCCAATGCTATAGCAATTCAAGGAGAAAATGAAGCAAAAATTGCCATTGCAAAATCGGAAGCTACTCGTCGTGAACGTGAAGCAGAAGCTTTAAGAATAGCATTAGCTTCTGAAAAAGTGCAAAGTGCCAAAGCTTTAGAAGAATCTTATGTGGCGGAACAAAAAGCAGAAGAAGCTCGTGCCGAAAGAGAACGCTCTACTCAAAATGCCAACGTAGTTATTCCTGCTGAAATTGCCAAACAAAAAGCAATTATTGATGCACAAGCTGAGGCTGAAAAAACTAGAGTTCAAGCAAAAGGGGAAGCGGATGCAATCTTTGCAAAAATGGAAGCTGAAGCAAAAGGTTTGTATGAAATCTTAACCAAACAAGCTGAAGGATATCGTGATGTAGTAAGTGCTGCTGGTGGCGATCCAACAAAAGCATTCCAATTATTGTTGATTGAAAAATTACCTGAATTAGTTAAAACGCAAGTGGAAGCTGTTAAAAACATAAAAATTGACAAAATCACCGTTTGGGATTCAGGAAATAATGCTGACGGAAATGGTTCAACAGCTAACTTTGTTTCAGGAATGATGAAAACAGTTCCACCATTAAATGATTTATTTAATATGGCTGGTTTAAATTTACCAACTTATCTAAAAGGTGATGATAAAGCTGCCGAAAATAAAATAACCAGTAGTCCTGATGATGGTATTTCTTCAGAAGAAGTAAAATAATTTCAAATAAAGTACAATTTTATAAAATCCCAAATTCCTTAATTATTGGTTTTTGGGATTTTTTTCGGACTAAAAATGTATCTCAATTGGTGAATTTGCTTATAAATCAGTAAATTTGAGAATAAATAAACTTTAAATGACCAAAATACACAAAAAATTAAACCAATTAGCCTCAACAGCTATTTGTGGTAATGATATCAGTTCTTCCGTATTATATGTTTCTGCTTTAGCTATTGGTTTTGCTGGACAATACGCTTGGATTACGCTATTAATTGTATCACTTGTATTGTTCTTATTTAGAAAAATTTATGGCGAAGTTGTAGGCGCTCTTCCTTTGAATGGTGGTGCTTACAATGCGCTTTTAAATACAACAAGTAAAGGAACAGCTTCTTTAGCTGCAACTTTAACTTTGTTATCCTACATGGCAACTGCCGTAATTTCTGCCAATGAAGGAATCCATTATTTGCATCATTTAATACCAATTTTACCAATCATTCCAATCACTATTGTTTTACTATGTATTTTTGCTTTATTAGCTATAATTGGAATTACTGAATCTGCCAAAGTTGCTATCGGAATTTTTATTTTTCATCTAACATCATTAGCTATTTTAAGTGGATTTGTAATCTATTATTTAATTCAAAATGGTGTAGGTACTTTTTTTGAAAATTGGCATTTTCCCACTACTGGTGGAAGTATTACTAATGCAATTTTTCTAGGTTTTGCAGCTTCTATGTTGGGTGTTTCAGGATTTGAAAGTTCTGCCAACTTTGTAGAAGAACAAGAAAAAGGCGTTTTTCCTAAAACACTAAGAAATATGTGGTCTATAGTAAGCATTATTAACCCTTTAATGGCTGTTTTTGCTTTGGCTATTTTTAGTATTCCTTTATTGCAAAGTAAAGAGTATCAAAATACATTATTAATTCAAATGGGCGATCAGGTTGGCGGACATTGGATTGCTTCTTTAATTGCAATTGACGCCTTTTTAGTTCTTAGTGGTGCCGTTTTAACAAGTTTTGTTGGAGTTACTGGTTTATTAGAACGTATGACTTTAGATAGAATTCTACCTCCTTTTTTCTTGAAGAAAAACAATCGGGGAAGTTCTTACCGAATCGTCATCTTATTTTTACTACTTTCTATATCTGTTTTATTGATCACAAATGGTGATGTTCGTTTGTTAGCAGGAGTTTATACCATTTCTTTCTTGTCGGTAATGGCTTTATTTGCGATTGGAAACATTCTTTTAAAAATCAAACGAAACTCATTACCAAGACCCGAAAAAGCCAGTTGGTTTTCAGTAATTTTTGCTATTATAGCAGTATTAATAGCACTTTGGGGAAACATTGTAATGCCACCAAAAGATAATTTACCAAGTAATTTATTAGTCTTTTCAATCTATTTTGTTCCTACTATTTTGTTCATTGCGATAATGTTAAATAGAACAGTTTTATTGAAAGTTGTATTAAAAATTTTAGATGCCTTTTTTGATCCTATTCGTAAATTTTCGGTAACCACAGATAGAGCAATTAACCGAGTTTTACATAAAATAAACCAACAAGAATTTGTGTTTTTTACCAAAGGAGATAATATTGCAACACTAAATAAAGTGATGCTGTACATCGAAAGAAATGAACATACCCGAAAAATTAAAATTGTAACTGTCTTAGAGCAAGGAAAAACTGGACCACCAAACTTAGCACAAGAAATAGATTTTCTTGACAGAGAATACCCCGAAATTGATATTGAACTAATTGTTTTAGAAGGAAAATTTACACCTGCATTAATTCAAGAATTATCAGCAAAATGGAATATTCCAATCAATTTTATGTTTATTGGTTCGCCTACTGATAAATTTCCTTATAAAATAGAAGAATTAGGTGGTGTTCGATTGATAATTTAGCAATTAAATTCCTTAAACGCAATATAAAAGCCTGTTAAAGTATCTATTTAACAGGTTTTATTGTCATATCTTTAAATCAAATTATAGATGAACATGAAAATAATTACACTATTACTTATCACAATTATGAACACAACAATGATTTACGATTTCAACAAAGAATCTTCAAAAACAGACTGGATTATTGTGGATGATGGTGTAATGGGTGGCTTATCGCAAGGGAAATTTACTTTTGATACAGAAGGAAATGGTGTTTTTAGTGGAAACGTTTCTTTAGAAAACAATGGTGGATTTTCTTCTGTTAGACATGAAACTGAAAAAATTAAAACTACAAAAGACAGCAAAGTATTTATTCGATTAAAAGGAGATGGAAAAGACTACCAATTCAGGATTAAAGATAAAAGCAATTCTTATTATTCATACATCACAACTTTTAAAACCAGTGGAAATTGGGAAACAATAGAAATCAAGTTAAGCGATTTATATCCTTCATTTAGAGGTCGAAAACTTAATTTACCTAATTTCAACAGCGATTCTTTTGAAGAAATTGTATTTTTAGTTGGCAACAAAAAAAATGAATCTTTTCAATTGGTTTTAGATAAAATTGAGTTGGAATAAAACTAACTCTTTTCTTTATCTTTGCGATACAATTTTAAACATGAGTCCTACCCTACTTTCATCACCTTTGCAAGGTTTTACCGATTTCCGATTTAGAAATGCGTTTCACAAATACTTTGGTGGTATTGATACTTTTTATGCTCCTTACATTCGTTTGGATGGAAAACTGGTGATTAAAAATTCATACCAACGCGATTTACAATTGGAAAACAACAATACTTTAGAGTTGATTCCACAAGTGATGACGAATAATGCAGATGAATTTTTGTTTGTGGTGAAATACATTCAAGAATTGGGTTACAAAGAACTGAATTGGAATTTAGGTTGTCCATATCCTATGGTGACCAAAAAAGGAATGGGTTCTGGTTTAATTTGTGAACCGACAAAGATTGACCATATTTTAAATCGTGTACACAATGAAACGGATGTAATTGTTTCCATGAAAATGCGAATGGGTTACGAACATCCAGAAGAAATTTTAGATGTTTTTCCGATTTTAGATCAATATCCTTTGAAGAATATTGCTATTCATGCTCGAATTGGCAAGCAATTGTATAAAGGTGGTGTCAATTTAGAAGCTTTTCAACGGTGTACCGAAAACACCAAACACAAATTGTATTATAACGGAGACATTACTTCTGTGGCTAAGTATAAAGAAATGCAAGAGCGTTTTCCAAGTATTGATCACTTTATGATTGGTCGAGGTTTAATTGCTGATCCTTTTTTACCAAGCATGATTAAAAACAACACGACAGAATACCCAAAAGACAGATGGAAAATTTTCAACGAATTCCACGATACGATTTACCAAGAATACGATGCAGCGCTTTCTGGACCAACTCCTATAAAAATGAAAATGTTAGGTTTTTGGGAGTACTTTTCTACTTCGTTTTCCAACCCACAAAAGACTTTTAAAAAAATTAAAAAAGCCCAAAGTCCAAAAGCTTACCAAGAAGCTGTGAAAGAGATTTTTAATGGTGAGAAGTAGTTTGAAAAACTATTAAATTTTATTAATATAACTATTGATACTATTAAAAAATAATTATCTAGTAAAAACCAAAGTATTTCCTTTACTCAAATTCGCATCAAAAGCGTAGCCTTCATAATTGAACCCTTTTAAATCTTCAATGGTTTCTGCATTGTTGTCAATGATGTAACGAACCATTAAACCTCTTGCTTTTTTGGCAAAGAAACTAATCATTTTTAGTTTTCCGTCTTTATAATCTTTGAATTCTGGAGTGATTACAGGCACTTTCAAGGTTTTGGTATCAACTGCACTGAAATATTCGTTACTCGCTAAATTCAAGAATAATTCGTCTTTCTTTAGTTCGTCGTTTAAGGTTTTAGTTATGGTTTTTTTCCAAAATTCATATAAGTTCTTTTTGGTCCCAATTGCTATAGAAGTTCCCATTTCCAATCGATAAGCTTGCATCAAATCCAAAGGTTTCAACAAACCATATAAACCTGAAAGAATTCGCAATTTATCTTGTAAATCATCCAATTTTTCTGTTGGAATTGTATAAGCATCCAAACCTGTGTACACATCACCATCAAAAGCAAAAATAGCTGGTCGCGCATTTTCTGGTGTAAAAGGAGTTTCCCAAATTTGATTGCGTTCCCAATTCAAATCGGCCAATTTTTCAGAAATTGACATTAAATCCATTAATTGTTTTGGCTTTTGTTTTTTTAGTGTTTTTTGAATGGTATTGGCTTGTTTTAGAAACTGTGCTTCAGTATACTTTTTAGTTGGCAATTCACTTTCAAAATTTAAAGACTTGGCTGGAGATATAACAATTTTCATAGATTAATTTTATTGAATTCAAATTTACAAATTCATTTCATAAAATCATATACGATAAAATGGATTGTTGCGATTTTGGTATAAGGGAAATTTATTGTTTTTGTAGCACAAAGTTGCACTGTGTTACTCGAAGTTTTTTTAAACCACATAGAAAAAAATAGTTTGATTAGCGTTAAAAGTCGCTTTGCTCAACAAAGGCAAGATAGAGCTTTATGAACTTTGTAAAAAACTTTAAGTAATTTGCGTTTAAAAATCTTTATGGCTATGTGGTTTAAAAAAGAAAAAACATTTATTTCTTAACAAACTAAATGCCTTAATGGTTAGGTAATTTTCATACCTTTGCATTTTATAAAATACCATGGTTAACCCATCAGCAAACGGTTGGATAAATAAATTTTTCTCTGAAAATAAATCGAATTATAAAGAGTATAATAACGATTTATTGGCTTTTTACCATGATGTTAGAAGTTCAGGTTTTATTTATGGTCATGTGATTCACATTAATTTAGTAAATCCTACCGATACATCGCAACTTTCGAGTGATGAGATTTCTAAAATTGCTTTACTAAATTCGCTGTTTTCTATTTACAAAATTGTTTCTAATTCAGAAAATGAAGTTGTATTTATTGAAAAAGCCATTTCTTTTTATACGTTTTTGCATCAAAAAGGAACAGGTTTATTTTCTAAATCAAAACCTAATTTAGAAGAATGTATTGCCAATCGAATTCAGACCAATGAAAATATTTTTGCTAAGAATTTTTCTCACATAATTACCAATGCGTTATTGTTTATGGATATTTTGGCTTTTAAGAAGTATCTTGAAATTGAAGAAAATCCAGTAAATTATTTAAAAAGAATTGAAGAATCTACAATTGTTTTAGTTTCCAATGCATTGTCAATAAAAGAAAATCCTTCAAAATATGATGATTTACTGATTAAATTATTTGAAAATTCACTTCGTTACACAAAATTTTACAGAAAAGAATTGGCACATTCCGATTTTGAACAGTTTGAAAAATTTGATTCTATTTTAGAGAAATTGTATTTATTGGATTTGGCTACAATGGCCATGTGGAGCGATGATGAATTATCTTCTATTGAAAAAGATTATCTTCAAACACTTTGTATTGAATTAGATATTGAAAATACAGAATATGAAATTAGTTTAATAAATATTGATTCTTACATCAAAAAATACAAAAACGAAATTCCGTATTTTAATTATTCAAATCCAATGAAACATTTTTATGAGCAATCCAACAAAAATGTTACTAAACTCATCACCAGAAATGGCAAACGATTAACCAAAGAACTTAGAGAAAGTAAAGAACTAGTGCAACTTTTAGCTAAATCTACCATTTCAGATTTAGATAAAGACGAAAAAAAGAAAGTAAAAAAACAGCTTTTAGATATTTGCAAAACAATACCTTCATTGACTATTTTTTTACTTCCTGGTGGTGGACTATTGTTACCTATTTTGATAAAATACATTCCACAGTTATTGCCTTCTGCTTTTAATGAGAATTTAGAAGATTAGTTGATGGTTAATGGTTAATGGTTAATGGTTGATGGTTGATGGTTGATGGTTAATGGTTAATGGTTAATGGTTGATGGTTGATGGTTGATGGTTGATGGTTAATGGTTGATGGTTAATGGTTAATGGTTAATGGTTGATAGTTAAATATACAAAACTTCATAACCTCATAACCTTTTAATCTTACAAACTTTTACAAAAAATTAGAATTTCAATTGATACACGTTATCTAAATCTTTGTCTGAACTGAAGTTTACATCTAAATCGGTTACGTAACCCGAATTTAGACCATAAACCCAACCGTGAATACTTAATTTTTGTCCGTTTTTCCATGCAGATTGAACAATTGAAGTCTTTGCTAAATCATATACTTGTTCTTTTACATTTAATTCAACAAATTTATTAAAACGTTCTTTTTCATCAGTAATGGCATCTAATTCTTTATGATGAAAACGATAGACATCTTTAATATGTCTAATCCAATTATCAATTACTCCAATGGAATCATTACCCATTGCTGCTTTAACTCCACCACAACCATAATGACCGCAAACAATAACATGTTTTACTTTTAAAGCATTCACTGCATAATCTAAAACACTCAACATGTTCATGTCTGAATGTACGACCATATTAGCAATATTTCTGTGGACAAAAACTTCACCTGGTTCAGCTCCAATGATTTCATTAGCTGGTACTCGACTATCAGAACATCCAATCCACAACAATGGTGGTTGTTGACCTTCTGCTAAATTGTTGAAAAATTCTGGGCTATCTTTAAGTTTATCTTCTACCCACTTTTTATTGTTTTCTAATATTTTTTTATAAAATTCGCTCATTATTTCTGTATAAATTAATTAATTTGTTTTTTTAGTTTAAAAAACTCTATGTAACTAGTAGGATTATCCACTATGCCACGTTCTGATTTTAAATGTACAAATATGTTTTTGTTTTTAGATTGAATTACAAAGTCTTCTAGTATTTCAACAATATCATAATCTAAATAGGTTGTTTTTGTTATGTCTAATTCTAATCGAGAATTTTCAGGTAAATTGAATAATTCTTTTTGAATGGCCGCTTTATTTAAAAATGAAATTTCTTCTG
Organism: Flavobacterium sp.; assembly: GCF_965657075.1. Classification (GTDB taxonomy): domain Bacteria; phylum Bacteroidota; class Bacteroidia; order Flavobacteriales; family Flavobacteriaceae; genus Flavobacterium. The sequence goes on along the minus strand of NZ_CBFHMV010000021.1, from coordinate 28,676 downwards.
CAAAAGTCATTTGTATAACGTTAGAATCATCAAATTCCTTTTTATTTAAAAATACTGAATTTTGATAATTTTTAATCAATATAACAGCAAAACCAATAACTAAACCTATAAATATTCCATATAATAAATTAGTAACTACTATAACAATAACTGTAACTATAAAAGGTAAAAATTGTGTCCAACCCAATGAAAACATTTTTTTAAATAATGAGGGTTTTGCTAATTTAAATCCAACAATAATTAATATTGAAGCTAAAACTGATTTTGGAATGTGATTTAAAATTGTAGGAATCGTTAAAACGGAAACTAACAATAAAATTCCGTGTAAAATAGCTGACATTTTTGTTTTACCATTTGACTGAACATTAGCTGAACTTCGAACAATAACTTGAGTAATAGGCAAACCACCAATAAATCCTGAAGCTATGTTTCCAAAACCTTGGGCAAATAATTCTCTATTGGTTGGTGTAATATTTTTCTCTGGATCTAATTTATCAGTAGCTTCTACACTTAATAATGTTTCTAAACTAGCAACTAAAGCCAATGTAAAAGCTATTGTTAAAATTTCGATTGAAAAAATTTTACTAAAATCTGGAAAGCTTAAAAAACTTCCGTAATCACTAATATTTTTGGGAACAGGTACTTGAACCAAATGCTTACCATCTATAAGTAAATCAGGAATATTACTAAAAATAATTTGCAAAATAGTACCCACAAAAACAGCAATTAATGATCCTTGAATAATTTTGAAAAATGAATGTTTTTTGGTTAAAACAATATCCCAAAAAAGAATAATAAACAAACCTATGACACCGATAATTAATGCTCCAAGTGTGATGTTTTCAAAAATATGACCTATAGCAGAAAAAGTATTTTCACCAGATGGCTCTAGGAAACTATCAGCTCCTTCTGCTTCATTATCATAACCAAAAAAGTGTGGAATTTGCTTTAAAATAATTATTATTCCAATTCCAGTTAACATTCCTTTTATAACACTGTTTGGAAAATAATAACCAATTACACCCATTTTTAACACTCCAAAAAGTATTTGAATAATTCCTGCTAAAACGACAGCTGACAAAAATAACTCAAAACTACCTAAAGATGAAATAGCACTTGCTACAATTGCAGCTAAACCGGCAGCAGGCCCACTAACACCAATTTTTGATTTACTTATAAAACCTACAATTATACCACCAATAATGCCCGAAATAAGTCCAGATAATGGAGGTGCATCACTAGCTAAAGCAATTCCTAAACAAAGTGGAAGTGCTACGAAAAACACAACAATACTCGCTGGAATATCATTCTTTAAATATTTATACATATATGATTTTTAGAATTTAATATAATTTTCTACCCTAATAAAAAGGAGTATCACTAAAATTAAATTAACTCTGGTGGTTGAAGAAAAACATTGGGTTTAATGGAATTTACTTTTCTTTCATTTAAAGTAGAAAAGTGTATTTTTTGCAAACCCTCAACATCAATAGAAATGGGAATTGAGTATATAAATGTAATTGATTTTATTTCATCAAAAGCGATATCATTTTCTTCCTCACTCAAATTGAAAAAGCAAGAAACATCATTATCATTATCTGCAGCAAACACAATAGCTGGTGTTGCTAAAAACAAAACAAAAATTATTAATACTAATCTGCATAAGAATATCATATAACAAATATAAAATATTTTTATGGTTTTTAAAAATGTATGCTCTTAAATAAAACAAAAAAAGCCACTTAATGTGGCTCGTTTATTTTTAAATTTTTTCTTCCATCCATGCCTTTAACATCCAGATGGTTTTTTCTTGCTCTACAATAAAATCACCCATCATAGAACTTGTTCCTTCATCATTTATATTTCCAGATTTTTTTAGAATAATTCTTTCAATTTTTAATAATTCAACTAATGAACTTAAAGCCAATTGAACTGCTTCAGTATCTTTTGAAATATTTTTTCCAACTTTCAATTTACTGTTTTCTATATAATCTGAAAAAGTATGTAAAGGTGTTCCTCCTAATGTTAAAACTCTTTCGGCAACTAAATCAATTTTTAGTTGAGAATCATTGTATAACTCTTCAAACTTAACATGTAAATCAAAAAAACGTTTTCCACGAATATTCCAATGTAAACCTCGTAAATTTTGATAATACAACTGAAAATTAGATAATAATATATTTAATTCTTTTGATAATTCTTCTGTTTCTTTAACTGGTAATCCTAAACTATTTACTTTCATAATTTCTTATTTTTATTTATAATTCAAATTTATTGAAATTTTAACACTATAAGATATAGTTATAATTGATAGTTTTTATATTTTTATCGAAAATAACTATACAATGACAATTACTCAACTATATTATGTTTTAGCAGTGGCAGAACATAAAAACTTTACGCTTGCCGCAGAAAAATGTTTTGTTACACAACCAACCTTAAGTATGCAAATTCAAAAATTAGAAGAAGAATTAAAAATTCAAATTTTTGATAGAAGTAAAAAACCTATTCAATTGACGGAAATAGGAGAAAAAATAGTCAACCAAGCTAAAAATATTGTTAATGAAGCAGGAAGAATTACAGATATTGTAGAACAACAAAAAGGATATATTGGCGGTGAATTTAGAGTTGGAATTATTCCTACTGTAATGCCAACTTTATTGCCTATGTTTTTAGGTAATTTTATTAAAAAATATCCAAAAGTTAATTTAATTATTGAAGAACAAACTACCGAGGAAATTATTAAAAAACTAAAAAACGGCCATTTAGATTGTGCCATTGCTTCAACACCTTTAGAAGAAGAAAACATAAAAGAAATAGTTTTATACTACGAACCTTTTGTTGCTTATATCCCTGATAATTACGATGTTGCCGATAAAAAAGAAATTGAAATTGGAGATTTAGATATAGAGAACATCTTATTGTTACAAGATGGACATTGTTTTAGAGACGGGATTTTAAATTTGTGTAAAAACAATCAGTATCTTAATGAAAATCATTTTCAAATTGAAAGTGGAAGTTTTGAAACCTTAATTAAACTAGCTGATGAAGGTTTAGGTACAACACTATTACCCTATCTTCATACTTTAGATTTAAATGAAAAAAACAAATCTAAATTAAGACATTTTAAAGATCCTAAACCAGCACGTGAAGTGAGTCTGATTTATCCAAAAAATGAATTAAAAATACACATCATTGATGCTCTGAGAACCACAATATTAGGAGTGATTAGAGGTGCAATAGCCTTTAGTGATGTAGAAATCATTAGTCCGAAAAAGAAAATATAAAAAAAAGGTACACTAAAAATGTACCTTTTTATTTTATTCAAGTAACAATAAACATTGTCTTAATTCTGGTTTTTCTTCTGTAAATTTTAAAACCCAATTGGTTAGCTGTTCTATTTCATAGGGTAAAAGAATTTTTAAGGCTTTTTCAAACTCTTTGCAAAATAATAAAGGATCAAAACTTACTCGTTCAAGTATTGATTTTGTATAGGAAAACATTCTTGAAGGCATACTACATAAATTTAGGTTAATAATGCATTTTGAACGCTTTTGTAAATTTATAGAAATTCATTTTAACTATAACGTTGTAACTTGTGAAATTATTGTTATATTTTTCTTAAAAAAGGTAATGTTTTAAAAATCAGCACCTTTTACAGCTCTCAACATTTCTCTTTTACCAGGTGCTCCAGGTAATTTTTCGACCTGAAAACCAGCTTTTAACATGGCTTTTTTTATGGAAGTTCTGCAAGCATAAGTGACCAAAATACCATTTGATTTTAAAGCTTTATACATTTTTTCAAATATTCCGTCATTCCACAATTCGGGTTGCACAGTAAAACCAAAAGCATCAAAATAAATAAGATTATATTGATTTGAATCAGAAATTTCTTCAATTTTTTGGTTTCTTTTAGTCAGTTTAAAATGAGTTGTAATTTCGTTTTCAATTTCCCAATTTGAAAGATGCATTTCTTTAAAAACAGATTCAAATGCTTCCGCTTCTAGTTCTGAAACATAATTAAGTTGATTTATAATTTCTGTTTCCACTGGAAAAGCTTCTACTCCAACATAATCAATAGTTTGAAAACTTTTTTGAGCTTCCAAAAAAGTGATAAAAGCATTTAAACCTGTTCCAAATCCAATTTCTAAAATGGAAACGGACTTATCATTTAGTAATGAAAGTCCGTTTTTTATAAACACATGTCTTGCTTCTTGAATAGCACCAAATTTAGAATGATAAGTTTCATTCAGCTCGGGCAAAAATATAGAAGTTGAACCGTCTTGTGTAAGTATGATTTCTCTTTTCAAGATAATTATTTAATGTATAATTTTTTAATTTTTGGAATTGGTCCACCACATTTTACTTCATGACATTGAATGCATGCATCGATTCCTTTATTAAAATGCTCTTTTGCGTTTTTTGGATCTTTGTAAATCTGTTCTTGAGCTTCAATAAATAACTTGGATTGTTCTTTAAAAAAAGCATCATTTTCAGATTCATCGGTCATGACTGATTCATGAATTTTTAAAAAATGCTGTGGAAATTGTCCAATAGTATCACCCTTTTTTATGCGTTCTTTTAAGCGTTGATTATCCACATACATTTGTTCCATTAAAGCAGCCATTTCTGACATTTCGTACATTTCAAATCCTTCTTCATTAGAAGATGTTTTCGAAGAAACAGCATCATTATCTTCTTTTTTACATGAAAATAAAAAAAGCGTACATAGTATATAAATATATTTTTTCATTTACTATAGAAATTATTTAGCCATTAAAACTCCATCAGCCATGAATGAATAAGTTACTTTTGGACTACTAATACTGTCTATGGCAGCTTGTGACTTCCCGGCGTCTTTGGCAAGATGCTTTAATTGAGCTACACTTTCAACACTTACATAAGCTTTACCTTTAACTATTGTTTCTTTGTCTTGACCATTTTTTGGAACAAAAAAAGCATAATCTTTAAATTTCACTACAGCTTCACTTTCGTCATCTAAATCCATTGTCATCCAACATCCTTTTGATTGACAAACTTCTTTAGTTTTGGACTTAAATGTAACATTTAAAGTATCACCATCTTTTAAATCTTTAAATTTAGCAATCATCTCTTCTTTTGAAATAGCTCCATCAGCTGAAATTGATTCTCCAAATGTTGCATATTCTTTTTTACAACTTACTAAAACTGTTAGAATTGCAGCAACCAAAATAATTTTTTTCATCTTAAATTGTTTTAAATATTTACACAAAAATAAACTCTTTTACCAAGAACACGAATTTTTGTTAATAATATTATGATGTTTTTTTAAAATAATGCTAAATAAAACCCTTACTTATTTTTAAATTTGCAGAAAATGAAGCGATTTTCTTTTTTTTATTAAAAATTTTTCAAAATGACATCAAATACTATGAATGAGATTGAAATTATAAAAGCACCTACTTCAAAAATTGAATCTGTTGACTTTCAAAATTTAACTTTTGGAAACGTATTTACAGATCATATGTTAGTTTGTGATTATAAAAATGGACAATGGGAAAAACCTATTATAAAACCTTATGCCCCTTTTATGATGGAACCATCAGCCAAAGTTTTTCATTACGGTCAAGCCATTTTTGAAGGAATGAAAGCTTACAAAGATGTCAATGATGCTATTTGGTTGTTTAGACCAGATCAAAATTTTGAACGTTTTAATAAAAGTGCTAAAAGAATGGCTATGCCTGAAGTTCCTGAAGATGTTTTTATGAATGGGTTGAAAGAATTAATCCATTTAGATAAAGATTGGGTTCAAAAAGGATTAGGAAACTCGTTATACTTAAGACCCTTTATGATTGCAACTGGTGCTGGAGTAATTGCTGCTCCATCGCAAGAATATCGTTTTATGATTATTCTTTCTCCTGCAAAGTCTTATTATTCTGGTGAAGTTAAAGTTATAATTGCCGAACATTACAGTAGAGCTGCAAACGGAGGAATTGGCGCTGCAAAGGCTGCAGGAAATTATTCTGCTCAATTTTATCCGACTAAATTAGCTAATGAAAAAGGATATCAACAAATCATTTGGACCGATGATGCCACGCATACCAAATTAGAAGAAGCTGGTACGATGAATGTTTTCTTCAGAATTAACGACACCTTGTTTACAGCTCCAACTAGTGAGAGAATTTTGGATGGAGTTACACGTAAAAGTGTGATTGATATTGCTAAAAGAGACGATTTAAATATCGAAGTTCGTTCCGTATTGGTAGAAGAATTAGTAGAGGCTGCAAAAAATGGTTCTTTAAAAGAAATTTTTGGTGCTGGAACTGCCGCTGTTATTAGTCCAATTTCGGGATTTTCATATAAAGAAGAATACTTTGAATTGCCTAAATTAGAAAATTCATACGCTTTAAAAATAAAACAAACTCTAACCAACATTCAAAACAAATTGGAAGAAGATACTTTCGGTTGGACAGTTCAAGTATAGTGTTCCTATTCACAATAAAAAAAGCGATTTTGAGATGAAAATCGCTTTTTTTAATTACAAGTTAATACTATTTAATGAAATATGTGATTTTCAAACTTTAATCTGAATACTATTTCAAAATGGCTTCAAAGTTGGGTTTAAAATAATTTGGTCCTTTCATAACTTTACCATCTTCTCTGTAAATTGGTTTTCCATCGTGATCTAATTTACTCATATTGCTTCTTTGAATTTCTTCAAAAACTTCTTCAATTTTATGTTGTAAACCATGTTCTAAAATAGTTCCGCACAAGATATATAACATATCGCCTAATGCATCTGCTGTTTCAGTTAAATCATTGTTTTGAACTGCTTCAAGGTATTCTTCATTTTCTTCTTTCATTAAGTTAAAACGAAGTAAATTTTTATTTTCACCTAAATCACTTTTCATTTCATTGGCAACTCCTAATCCAAATGCGTTATGAAATTCTGCTACAGCTTCTAATTGTCTTTTCATTTAGTTTTTTTTATAATTTTATTAGTTTTAACGCTGCAAAATATGTTTTTTCAGGAGTTAAAGTACTATTTTTGTATAAAAATTATCAGTATGTTTTCAACAGGTCAAATTTACTTTGCAGTTTTATTTGTTATCGCTTTTGTAATTGCTTCTATCTATGTTTATCGAAAAGATTTAGCACTTCACAAGATACACTATAAAGGTTCGAGTAAATGGATATTTTTAACTTTCATATTATTTATAGGATTATTATTCGTTATAAAGATATTTTTAAAAAAAAATTAATACATTTGAAATATAATTAACTATTTAATCGTTTTTTTAATGAAAATACTGAAGTATATCATTTTATTACTTCTTCTTGTCGCTATTGCTGGATTTGTGTTTATCGCAACTCAACCAAGTGATTATTCCATTAAAAAAACAAAAGAAATAGCCATTTCTAAAGATGTTGTTTTCAATTTTGTATCCGATTTCACCAATTGGAATCTTTGGAATCCTTTTTATACCCAAACCTCTGTTGAAACGATTTCAGATAATTCAAAAATTTACATGCTTTCCAACAGCAATCAATCAGTTGTTTATGAAACTTTAAACAGTTTTTCGACGGATTCTATTCAACAAAAATTCAAACTCAATAATGAAACACAAAATTTGGTTTGGAAATTTCAATCTACTACAAAAGGAACTTTAATTACCTACGAGGCCAAAGGACACTTGACTTTAAAAGAAAAAATATTTTCATTTTTATATGGTGGTGCGCAAAATTACTTAGGAGAAGAATTTGAAAAATCTTTAGTGAATATAGAACGTTATTTGGTGAAAGAATTAAATACATACAAAATCACAATAAACGGTATTGTAACACAACCCGAAAGTTTGTTTATCGCAAAAACAGATAGTTCTTCAATTAAAGACTTTACTTTAAATTATAAAAACCATTTTCCAAGTATTTTAAGTTTTGCCAAAGAAAACAATTTAACTTATCAAGAATATCCATTTATTTTATTTGACAAATGGGATTCCATCAACAATACAACAAAATATAAAGCTGGATTGTTTGTTCAAGAAGAAATAATTACTAGTGAAGGTAGCGATATTTCAGGTGGCATTTTACCAGAATATAAAGCCGTAAAAGTGACCTTAATTGGAAATCATTTGCACAACAAAAAGGCTTGGGATGAAGCATTCAGATATATGTCAAAAAACAAATTAACAGAAGATTTAACTGGGAATTATTTAGAAATATATAAAGTATATGACGCTACTGAAAAGCAACCATCAAAATGGGTTACAGAAATATATATTCCTATAAAACTAGCAGCTAAACGGAGAGTTACCAACCCTAGTGCTAGCGCTACAGAAACTATAAATCAACCTTCAGAATCAAATACTACTACAACTAATGGAGATTAATTTATTTTTTCAATAAATATCTTATTACTGTTTCGGCAGCTTGCAATCCAAACTGAGCTGGCATCCAACTATTTGTACCGTAAAAAGACTTTTTAAAGTTAGTTCCGTCTGTTGTTTTTATACTCGTATGGTCAGGAGTTTCTGTTGAGAATACTGCTTTTACACCTTTATTTATATTAGCAATTTTTAATCTTTTTCGTACATTTTTAGCAAGTGGACACACTTTTGTTTTGCTAATATCACTAACCTTTACTTTGCTTGAATCGTACTTTCCACCAGCACCTAAGCAGCTAATCACCTTTACTTTTTTACGTTTAGCAGCAATAATTAAGTTTAATTTTGGAGTTATACTATCAATACAATCCAAAACATAATCGTACTCACTAGTAACAATTTCTAAAGCCCTTTCAGGAGCCAAAAACTCTTGAACCTTTGTTAATTTTAATTCAGGATTAATATCCAACAACCTAGCAGCTACAATTTCAACTTTTGGCTGACCTACTGTAGAGTGCAAAGCAGGTAATTGTCGGTTAATATTTGTAATATCTATGGTATCACCGTCAACTATAGTCATTTTACCAATTCCTGCTCTTACTAAAAATTCAGCCGCAAAACTTCCAACACCTCCAAGTCCAACTACTAATATATTTGCATTTTTTAATCGGTTAATTCCCTCTTCTTTAAAAAGTAATGCTGCTCTTTCTTGCCACTGTGCCATTTTTATTTCTTAATTTAAAAGTTTATAAATTTAAAAGAGTTTGTGTTGAAAAAAAGCTTTATTAAAATTTACTTTAACAACTTCTTCTAAAACTTCAATTTTTATATTTTTAATGTTAGATGCTTTTTGATATACATCAACAATAGTTTCTTCAATCGTATCAGTTTCTAAAAAAAAGCTATCGTTGGGTACATATTCAAAAACAGATGTCAATTCTGGATTTCTTAGTAAATATTTTCCAAAAGACAAATAAAAACCTTTGTCCAATAGCGATTTTGCCACGTATATATTTTTCGAAAATCCGTGGATAATCATTGGGTTTTCAATGTTCATTTCTTTTTTGATCGCTATTACTTCATCAAAAGAAGCAACACAGTGCAAAATTATAGGTTTTTTTGAAACTTGAACTAATTCTATTTGCTGTTGAAATACTTTTAATTGATTTTGGAAAGGAATTTCAATTCGTTTATCTAGTCCACACTCGCCCAAGGCTAAACATTCATTCAAATTTAATTGCTCTTTAATGAAATTTAAATCAGATTGCAACCGTTCATGATCAATATACCATGGGTGGATCCCAATGGAATAATTAGGAACTGCATCATCAAATTCCCAAGGATATTGATTCACAACTTCCAAAAAATATTCATTATTAGAAAAATTATGGGTATGTAAATTGATAAATTTAGTCATGAAATTTTTTTACACCTGCTTTAATTTCAATATCCAAATGATTTTCTGAAGGAACAATTGGACACGAATAGTTATCATTATAAACACAATAAGGATTGTATGCCTTATTAAAATCAATAGTAATCAATTTTGATTTTGGCATTTTCATATCAATATATCTTCCACCTAAATAGCTTTCATCACCACAAGTCAAATCCGTAAAAGGCAAAAATAAATAATCTTTAAATCCTGGTTTTTTAATTAAATCTAAATTCTGATACACACTCAAAACCAAATCTTTACCTTCTATAACAAAAGTTAATTCTCCATATTTTTTGTAAATAGGTTCCCTATCTGTTGTTGTTTTCATTTTAAAAGATTGCTCCTTTTTTGATTTTTTAAATTTAGCTTTTACAATATATTTTTCGTCAATATCAAAAAAATCTAAACCTTCAAAAACCTTTCTATCTTCTTCTTTCAATGGACTTGACAAAGAATCTGCAAACTGTTTATTTAATTTGTTTTGAAAGTCTTTACTGCTCTCAACATCATTATCTTGTGCAAAAGATGAAATACTTAAAAAGACCAAAAACAGTAATTTTTTCATTTTATTTTTTTACAAAAATAAGATATTTAATTCTCTTTATAAAAAATGACTTTGTACTTTTGTACCATAAACTACAACATGCTTAAAAAAGCTTTCGAAAAATATATTGACAATTTTAGAGGTTTTTCCAGAGAGATTTGGATACTGACATTGGTAACCTTCATCAATCGTGCAGGCACAATGGTTTTGCCTTTTTTATCTAAATATTTAAAGGAAGATTTACACTTTTCTTACCAACAAGTAGGTTGGATTATGGTTAGTTTTGGTTGTGGATCAATGCTTGGTTCTTGGCTTGGTGGAAAATTATCTGACAAAATTGGATTCTATAAGGTGATGATTTTTAGTTTATTTACGAGTGGATTGTTGTTTTTTGCCATTCAGTACGTTAAAACTTATGAAGGTTTATTGTTGGCAATGTTTGTCATCATGACGGTTTCAGATATGTTTAGACCAGCCATGTTTGTTTCTTTAGGTGCCTATGCAAAGCCCGAAAACAGAACCAGATCTTTAACATTAGTAAGACTAGCTATTAATTTAGGATTTGCTGCTGGACCAGCCCTTGGTGGTTATATCATCATGAAATTAGGCTATCAAGTGCTTTTTTGGATTGACGGTGCCACTTGTATTATTGCCATTTTAATTTTTTGGCTAAAGGTTAAAGAAAAAAAGAAATCGGTTTATGACAATCAAAACACCATTGAAACTTACAACCAATCGGTTTTTAAAGATGCTCCTTTTTGGATATTTTTAATCACTTGTCTTATCTCAGGAATTTTATTTTTTCAGTTGTTTACAACATTGCCCTTATACCATGCCGTTCAATTTAATTTAACCGAATTTCAATCGGGAATGCTTTTATTTCTAAACGGAATTGTCATATTTTTTATTGAAATGCCCTTGGTAACTTACATAGAAAAACACAAACTCAATAAATTAAGAATCATAAATTATGGCGTTTTAATTATGGGATTATGTTTTTATATGCTTTTAATCAACTCTTGGGCGGGAATTTTAGTTGTGATGATGCTATGCATGACTTTTGGTGAAATGTTTGTATTTCCGTTTGCCAATTCATTTGCTATGAGTCGTGCTCCAAAAGGCCATGAAGGACGATATATGGCAATTTTTACCATGAGTTACAGTTTAGCTCATATTTTAAGTGCCAAAACCGGTATGGATATTATAGCCGTTTTTGGCTATCAATACAATTGGTTTTTTATGGGAACTTTAGGAATGATAGCTGTTTTACTAGGATATTGGGTCTACAAATTGGTAGAAAAAGAAAAGAAATTAATTTAAATTTTTGTTAATCTGTTACAGCATTTATGTACATTTTTATAATTTCGAAGTCTAACTTAAAAGTACTTGTATTATGTCAAACAATAAGAAATTTTATTTATTAGCCGCATTTTTTATTAGTTTTTCCTTAATAATGAAGGCACAAGATAAAAAACGAAACGGTTTAGAAGAATTAGAAGTTAATTCCAAAATAGAAAAAACTTTTAATAAAAATTCTACAGATTACGAATTAAAACAAATAAGTGACTACTTTTTAGCTGAATTTAATGCCAAAGTTGAGTTTACAGACATCAAACGCAACGAAAACGACGAAATCATTGCTATTACTACCAAAACTGCTTCCAATAATTTTTCGAGCAGTTCTACTCTAATGACTCCTCAAGGAATTGGTGATATGAAAGTAATTTATGATGTTAACTCTAAAAACATTTCTACTTCAAGTGCCAATATGTCAACAAGCTTGAGTTTTAATGGCTTTGGAGAAAGTTTTCAAAATAAATTTCCTTTGAATGAATTTAAAAATTTAGAAGATATAAATCCTGAAGATTTTTTACAGCGCTTTCAATTGGATTCATTAGATGGAAACAGTTTTAGTTTTAATTTCAACGATGAAATATTTAAAGATTTAAGAGAAAAATTTAATAATGGTGAAGGATTAGATTTTATGCAACTGGACGGAAAAAGTTTTGATTTCGATCAACTTTTAAATCAAAATGAAATTAAAAACGGTATTTTATCTTTAGAAGATTTCATGAAACAAAAAATGAATCCAGAAGCAAAAAATGAAGATTTAGCCACCAAAAAAGAAGTTGAAGCCTTAAAAAAAGAATTAGAAGCAACCAAAGCAGAACTTGAAAAACTAAAAGAAAAGAAGAAAAAATAACTCTTCTTCTCTACTGCCAAAATAAAGTCTAGATTAATTTCTAGACTTTTTTTATTTAAAAAATTGATTTTCAATGATTTAAAAAAATTAACTATAAAAAATAGTTAAATAACTATAAAAATAGTTTGTAAACTATAAAAATAGTTGTAAGTTTGTTTTGTCATTAATTAAAATCAAAAAATCATGCAAAAGTTAACCAATAAAGAAGAGGAAATAATGAACATTTTATGGAGACTTAAAAAAGCTTTCGTAAAAGATGTTATGGCAGAAATTATAGAAGACAAACCGCATTACAATACCTTATCAACGATTATTAGAAATTTAGAAGAAAAAGGTTATGTGTCTTATAATGCTTATGGAAACACGCATCAATACTATCCAATTGTGAGTTTGGAAGAGTATAGAAAAAAATTCATGAAAGTAGCCATTGAAAATTATTTTGACAATTCTTATAAAAATTTAGTTTCCTTTTTTGCTGAAGAACAAAAAATTTCAGCAGATGAATTACGTGAGATATTAGCATTAATCGAAAAAAAATAGGCTTATGGAGGCATTTTTTATTTACTTTTTAAAAGCAAATGGATTATTAATTACTTTCTATTTGGCTTATTATTTTTTATTAAGAAAAGAAACTTTTTTTAATAAAAACAGATGGTTTTTACTTTCAGGATTGCTAATTTCTATCCTATTACCTTTAATTACTTACACTAAAATAGTTTGGATAACACCAAATCCTATACAAATTTTGGAACCGAATTTTACAGAAACACTTCCCAATATAATTTTAGCACCTGTTGAAGAACCTTTAAATTGGAATTTAATTTTAATGTATGTTTATTTTGCCGTATCAGGTGTTTTACTATTAAAAATTGGAGTTGAAATTGCATCCTTTTTCAAAATAATTCGATTGGGTTTTAAAGAAAAAGGTAAAAAATCAATTATAGTGAATCATCCAAAAGCTGAAAATCCATTTTCTTTTTTCAATTATATTGTAGTAAATCGCAACTACTTTAATGATGAAGAACTAGATCATATCATTACTCATGAAAACATTCACGTGACCGAAAATCATTCTGTTGATGTATTAATTTCCAAACTATTTTGTGCACTATTTTGGATCAATCCGATGGTTTGGTTTTACAGAAAACAAATGCTTCAAAACCTAGAATTTATTGCTGATAATAAAGCTGTTACATTAGCTGAGAACAAAATAAACTATCAAAAAACCTTATTAAAAGTGGTGTCTAATCAACATCAATTAACAATTACTAATCAATTTTATCAATCCTTAATCAAAAAACGAATCGTTATGTTAAACACCAATCCATCCCATCAAAAAAAATCGTGGAAGTATGCATTAATTCTTCCTATTTTAAGTGCATTTATGTTGCTTTTTCAAGTGGAAACTGTGGCACAAGTTAAAGAGAAAAAAGTAAATAACAGTGAAATTAAAATTGACACCATTAAATGGAGTAAAAATTTTAAAAATGAATATTATTCTCCAATGAATAATAATTCTGTTTATGCTGTTTCTTCAAATTTCTCTTCTAGAGTAACAAAAAACACAACAGATGAAGAGTTAAAAGAATTAGAAAAAACGTTTTCAAATGAAAAAAGAAAATTAATTATTTCTGATGTGAAAAGAAATAAGAATAAAGAAATTATTGAAATAAAATTAGTTTTTGATTCTGGAAAAACATACGATCAAATTCTAGAAAGAAAATCATTAGAACCTATAAATGATATCAAAATCTATGTCAATTCAGACAAAAATGATTCTATCTCATTCGGATTAATTGAAGTTGACAATGAAGCTGTTTATCCAGTTGAAGTATTGGATGAAAATGTGTTTCAAATTGATAAAATTAATAAGGAAGAAAACAATACTACTTGGACCATTGATAACATGACCAAAAACGGTAAAGAAGTTATTTTAATTATTAATGGAAAAATAAATAGAAAGAATAAAAAAGTAAAAATTCCTATGGATGAAGAATTAGGTGACATGAGAAAAATTTCACATGAAGAATTTGAAATTAAATACAAAGAAAAAGCTGATTCTAATAAATATTATTATGAAGTTGAAACTGTAAAAGAAAAAATAGTAATGGTAAGCTGGGATGAGGCAAAAAAAATATCTGAAAGTGAAAAAAAAGAGAAAAATTGTCTTTATATCATTAACGGTAAAGAATACATGCAAAACGAAATTCCAAAAGGAACAACTGTTGAAGTTGATGGTTCAATAACTGAATTATCTAAAGAAGAAGGTATTAAAAAATACGGTCAAAAAGCAAAAGATGGTGTTCTAATTTTTGAAGGAAAATCTACAATCATAAATAAGGGCGAAGGAAAATCAGAAAAAAAAATAATAAAAATTTCTGGAGGATCTTGGAAAGACGTTGAAAATGAATTAAATAAAAACGAACAAAATAAAAAAGAACAACTCATTGAAGAACGAAGAAAAATAATTGAAGAAAAGACAAAAGCAAATGAAATAAGAAAAAATGAAAGAGAACAACTTATTGAAGAACGAAGAAAATTAATTGAGGAAAAGAAAAAAGCAATTGAGATAAAAAGAAAGGAACTTGAAGAAAAAAGGAATAATTAGTTCTAAAGCATAAAATTAAAAACCACAAATCTTAACAAATTAGTAAAGATTTGTGGTTTGGTTTTTACCTATATTTGCCAAAAAAATAAAATGTACAAATTACTAGCTAAGCTTAATAAATTGGTGTTACCAAGTCTCACAAAAAGTGGTTTAGATATTACTAAGGCCAAAAAATGGCATAAAATCCTGCTAGCCTATCGCTATTTTGTAACAATTAAAAGTTTGAAATAAGATTTTCGGATAATGGATTTTTTAAAATAAAGTATAATCAAAATATCTGAATATCTGAATATCTGAATATCTGAATATCTAAAACTAATACTTCAAAGCAGCAAAAATTTCATATTCAGAAATCTTTTCTCTTCCATTTAGGAAAGCTAGTTCCATTAAAAAATTACATTGTACAATTTCACCTTCTAGTTGTTCTACCAATTCACAAACCGCTTTAATAGTTCCACCGGTTGCCAAAACATCATTGTGAATTAAAATTTGTTCCCCTTTTTTGATTACATCTTTATGCATTTCTAATACATCAGAGCCGTATTCTAACTCGTAAGAAGCCGAAATAGTATCAAAAGGCAACTTATTAGGTTTACGAACAGGAATAAATCCTACGCCTAATTTTTGAGCCAAAAGTATTCCGAAGAAAAAACCTCTACTTTCAACTCCAACCACTTTGTCTATCTTTTTTCCTTGTAAGGAATTGATTAACAAATTCAAACATTCTTCAGTAGCTTCGGCATTTTGCAATAAAGGAGTAATATCTTTAAAAGAAATTCCCTTTTTTGGAAAATCATTAATGGTTCTTATATAATTTTCTAAAATCATTTTATATATTTTTAATAAATGTGTTTGCAAGTTACACAATAATCTTTATATTTGCACCCACAAAAAAGGCCTCGTGGCGCAACTGAATAGCGCATCTCATTACGGCTGAGAAGGTTACTGGTTTGAATCCAGTCGAGGTCACGAATAAATAGTATAAAAAAGAAATATCGCCAAGTTCACTTGAGCGATATTTCTTTTTTATACTATTTTCAAAGCGGAGCTTTGTTGGATATTGCGAAGCAAAATCCATTCATACTCAACAAAACAAATGCACATTACTGATTTTTTTTTATACTATTTTCAAAGCAGAGCTTTGTTGGATGTTGCACAGAAAATCCATTCGTAATATTTTAAACGATAAAATATCATTTACAAATTAATTTTTATTTCATTACATTTGGGCAACTAACTAACCAAAAAACTTAATGAAAAATATCTCAATTGTTAAAATCAACGAGGTTTTAAATGGCATAATTGTAGGGAATTCAGAACTAAATTTGAATGCTCCTGAACAAATTGAAATGGCCAAAAAAGGAGAAATCACTTTTATTGGACACAAAAAATACGAAAAACTTTGGTCAACTTCAAATGCATGTGTAGCTGTTGTAAATGAAGATATTTCTATTGAACCTGGTGCAAACAAAGCGTTTATTAAAGTTAAAAATGCTGATTTAGCCATGTCACAAGTTTTGGAACTTTTTGCACCTGCTCCACCATTATTTCACCAAGAAATTCATCCAACTGCCACAATTGATATTTCGGCAAAAATTGGAAAAGGAACAAAAATTGGTGCCAATTGTTATGTTGGACCAAATGCTAAAATTGGAGAAAATGTAATTTTGTATCCAAATGTTACGGTTTTAGATGAATGTACTATTGGAAATAATACCACAATTTGGTCAGGTTCAGTTGTTAGAGAACGTTGTCATATTGGAACAAATTGTATTTTGCATCCAAATGCAACTATCGGTGCTGATGGTTTTGGGTTTAGACCATGTCCAGAAAGAGGTTTAGCTAAAATTCCTCAAATTGGAAATGTAATCATTGGAAATCATGTAGAAATTGGGGCTAATTCATGTGTTGATAGAGGAAAATTCAGTTCTACAATTATTGGAGATGGTTGCAAAATTGATAATTTGGTTCAAATTGGACATAATTCTAAAATGGGTAAATTTTGTATTATGGCTGGAAATAGTGGATTAGCTGGTTCTGTGACTTTAGGAAATGGTGTAATCATTGGAGGAAGTGCTTCTTTAAAAGATCATATTACAGTTGGTGACGGTGCAATTATTGGAGCTGGTTCTGGCGTAACTGCTGATGTTCCTGCAAAAGTAACCATGTTAGGTTATCCTGCTGTGGAAGCTAGAACTGCTTTGAAACAATGGGCAATATTAAAACGAATGGCAACGAGTTAATTATGAATTTTAAGTTATGAATTCGTAATTCATAATTTATTATTCTCTTCAATAACTTTTCGAATAGAAACAAATCCAATTTTATCCAATTGGATTTTTTCTTTTGTAACCCAAATCAATTCGTTGATTTCATCTTCAGCAGTGATGCTAATTTGATTGGAATTGACTTCATATTCATAAAAAATATCCATAGTTCTATAAGGAACATTTTTATAAAAGTAATTGTTTGGTGCAGTTGTGATGTATTTTAAATTTTTAGGTAATAAATCAATTCCTAATTCTTCTTTTAATTCTCTGCAAGCGGCTTCTTCTGCATTTTCATAAGGGTCGATAAATCCACCTGGTAAATCCCATTTTCCTTCATCAGGCTCTACGTTTCTTACTGTAAAAAGTATTTTATCATCATATTTAATAATTATGGCGACAGCAG
The DNA here is from genome assembly GCF_965657075.1 of Flavobacterium sp. Taxonomy (GTDB): domain Bacteria; phylum Bacteroidota; class Bacteroidia; order Flavobacteriales; family Flavobacteriaceae; genus Flavobacterium. The sequence continues at coordinate 10,844 of NZ_CBFHMV010000021.1, read as the reverse complement.
CTGCAATGTTATGATACAAGACAAAATCACACGAATTACAGTGAAATTTAAAATCATTTTTAAAAGAAAAATCTTCTGATTTGCAATTGGGGCAGAAATTGAAAAAGGATTTACTCATTATTAGATTATTAGATTATTAGATTGTTAGATTGTTAGATTGTAAAATATAAAAATCTTTTTCTTTTCTCTTGCAGCGAAGCGGTCTTTCATCTATTATCTATTTTCTATTCCTTAATAAACTTAGTATTTGAAACTCCTAAATTCGTATTTACTTTTACAAAATAATTTCCTGATTGTAAACTAGAAACATCAACAGTTGAAATTGTATTTGGAACAGCTAAAACAACTTGCCCTAATGTATTATATATTTCAATGGAGTTGATTGTTGTATTATCTTTTGATTGAAAATTTAAAACCTCTTTTACAGGATTTGGATATAAATTAAAATGCGTTCCAAAGTCAAAATCTGTTACTTTTAAAGCTGCAATAGTTGTTGTGAAAGTATTTGTCGTAATTGGAAAATTATAATCAAAATAGATATTAGCATCATTGCTGAAAGTTTCTCCAACAACTAAATTAGATTTTGTTTTAATTTTAAAAGCCACATAACCATCATTGTTGGCATCATCAAAAGGTAAATTGATGCCTTCAAAGATAAATTCTACTTTATTTCCAGCAATTCTTGTCACAAAATCGTGACTTGAATGTAGAGGAATTAAAGTATTGACATCAAATTTAGCTAAATCAATCATGTCTTTTACAACAACATTTTCTGCAGCATAAGTTCCTGTGTTTTCAAAACGAATGACATAATGCACATATTGACCAATCATATCTGGACCAACCGTTGTACCTTCAATACACGTTTTGTCGTTTGGATCATAAGAACCAACAACTATTTGTTTAATTGCTGAAGTATTATCATATTGAAATTCATCTGTTGTTAAAGGAGTAATTGTTGCTGTATATTCTAATTGGTCACCAATATTTACAGCAGGAGTTTCTGTTGGACTATTCACATTGAAATCTAAATCAATAGTTCTTGTTTCTAAAGGCATTAAATTAGTATAGTTCCAAGTCATAGAATTTGTAGCTTGACTTGAAAATATAGGATTAGCTGAAACCAAATCTAAAACGGCATCATTAAAATCTAAGGTTACTGCTCCATTTTCAACTTGATTTCCTTTGTTTTTATAAATAATAGTATAATGTGCATCAAAACCAGGAAGAGCAGGACTTGTTGGAACAAAAGCAACCTCAACATCATGATGAACTCCATTGGCTGTAACACAAAAATCTTGAACTAATGGACTTGCTTGTGTTGGAAAATTAGCTACAAAACTTGTTGGACTTATATTAAAATAAGTTGGATTTTCTAAAACTGGTGTAATGGTGTGACTTCCTGCTTGAACTGGGATTGAATAATTTCCTGATATGTCAGGTATGATGTTACCAGTATTTGTTCCATTAGTGATTGAAAAATTTAAATATGGATAATTAATATCAGAAATATCACAACCGTTAGAATTGTAATCATATTTAGTATTTCCTTCTATCTCATAAAAAATTCCACCAGGAACAAATGAGCAATATGTATTGACATGACAATTTATATAGCCATATTGATTTATTTTTTGCTGAATTGCTAAAATCTCAAAATCGTCAGCACATATATACTTCAAATTATTATTCATACTAAATGAAAGTGTTAAACCACCAACTGGACCATAAATAATATCAAAATAATAATCATTTTTAAGAAATAAGCTATTTAAATTATTATTATCACAATAAAGATTACTAACACGTGTATTATTTAAGTCTAAAATTGATATTTGATTATTACTGCATCTTAATTGCCTCAATAGTGTATTTTGATTAAGGTCTAAACTCGATAATTGATTATTACTACAAGTTAAATATTCCAACAGTATATTTTGGTTAGTATTTAAACTTGTTAGAAAATTATTACTACAGGATAAACTTTTTAATTCTACATTCTGTAATAAGTTAAGATTATTTATTAAATTTTCATCACAAAATAAAGTTTTTAATACAGTATTTTGACTTAAATTTAAATTAGTCAATTGATTATTACTAACATTAAGATAAGCTAAATTTGTATTAGCATTCACATTTAAATTTGTAAGTTGGTTAATACCAACGTTAAGTGATGCTAAATTTGTATTCGCTGTTACATTTAGATTCGTAAGCTGGTTATTAGTAACGTTAAGTGTTGTTAAATATATATTAGAGGCCACGTTTAAGTTTATAAGTTGATTATTACTACAATCTATATTTTCTATTGCTGTATTTTGACTAAGATTCAAACTAGTTAAGTTATTATTATAACAACTTAAAAATATTAATGATAAATTTTGATTTAAGTTTAAATTCGTTAACTGATTGTTATTACATAAAAAGTACTTTAAAGATGTGTTTTGACTTAAATCAAAATTAACCATAGGACTGCATGTAAAATTTAAATATTCCAAATTAATAAAAGCCTCTATACCAGTTAAATTTGTGATACTTGTATTAAATATTCTTAAAAATTTTATAGCTTGTGCTTCATTAACTTGAATTTCTCCATCATTATTTGTATCAATTGAATAATAATTATCGACATAATAACCACCACTAGCTGCTTGATTTGCATTTTCAGTTGAAGCAATATAATTGTATGGACTAGCACTTAACAGCATTGCCTTAAAATTCGCATCAGGAATATTCACAATCTGTGCTTGTGTAGCAAAACTTATGGCTAAAACCGCTAAAAAATATAATTTCTTCATATTAAATCTTTTACTAAAGGCTAATATAAACTTTTCTTCTGAAAAAAACTTCTTTTTCATTGTGAAATATAAGTTATTTCAAATAACAAAAAATTATTCAAAAAAATAGTAATTTAGCCAAATGATTAAAATCGTACTTTTAGGTTCAGGAAATGTAGCTTCACATCTTATAAAAGCAATGGAAGCTAATGATGCTATTGATTTAGTTCAAGTATTTGCTCGTTCCAAAAAATCGCTTGTAAACTTAATTGAATCCTCAAAAATCACAACTTCATTTGCTGATTTAAAAGAAGCTGATGTCTATGTAATTTCGGTTAGTGATAAAGCTATTGAAGAAGTTTCTAATCAAATTCCATTTACGGATAAATTAGTGGTGCATACTTCTGGTACAATGGATTTTAGAGTAATGCATCCCAAAAACAAACGTGGTGTTTTTTATCCTTTGCAAACCTTTTCAAAAAGCAAAAAAATTGACATAAAATCGGTTCCTTTTTGTCTAGAAACTGAAAATGTAGAAGATTACAAAACAGTAGAAAATTTAGCCAAAAACTTATCTAATTCAGTCTATAAAATCAATGGTAAACAACGAAAAAGTTTGCATATTTCAGCTGTTTTTGTTTCTAATTTTGTGAATCATATGTACCAAATTGGCAATGCTCTTTGTGAGGAAAATAAAGTTCCTTTTGCTATCTTGCAGCCTTTAATTGAAGAAACAGCTAACAAGATAAAAATGCTAAGTCCAACTGAAGCACAAACTGGTCCAGCCATTAGAAATGATGAGCCAACGATTCAAAAACATTTGGAAGCATTAAAAAATCCAACTCATAAAGAATTATACAGACAACTAACATTATCCATACAAAATGTCAAAAAGCTATAAAGAATTAATGAACGATATCACTACATTTATTTTAGATGTAGATGGTGTTTTAACTGATGGAACTATTCATGTTACACAGACTGGAGAAATGCTTCGTCACATGAATATTCGCGATGGTTATGCCATGAAAGCTGCTGTAGAAAATGGTTATACGGTTTGCATCATTTCTGGTGGAAGTAATGAAGGTGTTCGTGTACGTTTACGCAATTTAGGAATCACAGATATTCATTTAGGTGTTCCAAATAAAGTAGAAACGTTCAAAGAATTTATCGAATTATACAACATCAAACCCGAACAAGTTTTATACATGGGTGATGATATTCCAGATTTTCATGTGATGCAATTGGTTGGATTACCAACTTGTCCACAAAATGCTGTTCCTGAAATCAAAAACATAAGCAAATACATTTCGCATATCAATGGTGGAAAAGGTTGTGTTAGAGACGTAATCGAACAAGTCATGAAAGTCCAAGGCAAATGGATGGCTCATTTTGATGCAAAGTTTGATTGAGTTTTCAAGTAAAAAGTAATAAGGGAAAAGGCATAAGTTAAATATGTTCTAATCCGAATTACTGATCCCTTTTAACTATTCCCTAATCCCTATAAAACAAAAAATGAATTTTCTAAAACTAATACGTTACCAAAACTTACTTATCATAGCGCTTGTTCAAGCAGTTTTCCATTTTGGCTTTTTAAAACAACAAGAAGGCTTATTAGTTGCTTTAAATGATGTAGAATTTATTCTTCTTATACTTGCAACGGTTTGTATTGCAGCAGCTGGTTACATTATTAATAACATTGTTGATCAAGAAACAGACAACATTTCAAAACCCAATAAAGTCATTGTTGGAAAATACATTTCTGAGACTCGTGCGTACAACTATTATATTGCTTTAAACATTGTTGGAGTTTTAATAGGCTTTTTCATTGCAAATATTATCTTCAAAGAGAGTTTTGCCGCCATTTTTATAGTTGTTGCTTTTGTGCTTTATCTTTATGCAACGCAATTTAAACAAAGTCTTTTAGCTGGAAACTTCTTGGTTTCATTTTTAGTTGCGTTTAGCATTTTATTGGTGGGTGTTTTTGATTTATATCCAATTATTACTAACGAATCAAGAAAATTTTTAGGAATATTATTTCAAATTATAATTGACTATGCCATTTTTGCTTTCTTACTCACTTTTATTAGAGAAGTTGTCAAAGACATAGAAGACTATGAAGGTGATTTAAAAACAGGAATGAATACCTTACCCATATATTTAGGAAAAGAAAAAACACAAAAAGTTGTTTTTGGTTTGAGTTTTATTCCTTTAATAGCGTTACTTTATTATTTAAATTCAAATTTTAAGAATTTAGAATATGTTGTTTATTACACTTTAGCGTTAGTAGTTGCACCAATGTTATATTTTATTTTGAAACTTTGGCAAGCAAAAACTCAAAAAGAGTTCAATCATCTAAGTACAGTTTTGAAATTGATAATGATAACCGGAATTTTATCGATAATAGTAATTACTTATAACTTAAATAACCTTCCAACAGTTGAATAATTTTCTTCCAAATAAAAAAATAATTCTAGCTTCTGGTTCACCAAGAAGACAACAATATTGTAGAGAATTAGGATTAGATTTCTCCATTCAATTAAAAGAGGTTGAAGAAATTTATCCAGAAAATTTGAAGCATCATCAAATCACTGATTTTCTTGCAGAATTGAAAGCAAATGCTTTTGAAAATGAATTAGCTGAAAATGAAATCTTAATCACAAGCGATACTATTGTTTGGCACGAAAATAAAGCTTTGGGTAAGCCTAAAGATTTTGATGAAGCTTTTGAAATGATTCGTTCCATGTGTGGAAAAACACATGAAGTAATTACATCGGTTTGTATTAAAACTTCCTCAAAAACGGAAATTTTTCATAGCATTACCAAAGTAACTTTTATAAATTTGACAAAAACTGAAATTGATTATTATATTACCAATTACAAACCTTTTGATAAAGCTGGTGCTTATGGAATTCAGGAATGGATTGGATTGGTAGGAATTGCTAAAATTGAAGGATCGTATCCAAATGTAGTAGGATTACCAGTTGATAAACTTTACGCTAAACTAAAAGAATATGCTTGATTTATTTCAGAATAAATATTTACACGAAGAAATTTCGACTTTAATTGCTGTTATTGTTTTCATTTTTTTTCGCTACTTTTTTGCAAAAGGCATTAGAAAATATGCTAAGATTAATCAATCTTTAGAGCACAGAACCAATCTAGTGATCAAATACATCAATCTTTTGTTGAGTTTACTTGCTGTAATAACTATAATCATAATTTGGGGTGTAAAAAAAGATCAATTATTCTTATTTATTTCATCCATTTTTACAGTTGTTGGTGTTGCCGCTTTTGCTCAATGGTCGTTATTAAGTAATATTACTGCTGGAATCATTTTATTCTTTTCTTTTCCATTTAGAATTGGCGATCATATTAAAATTCTAGATAAAGATTATCCTATCACTGGAGAAATCATTGATATCAAAGCTTTTTATATCTTAATCAAAACGGAAGAAAATGAGATTGTAACTTATCCTAACAATCTTTTAATGCAAAAAGGCATCTCAGTTTTAACATTTCCTTCAGAAGAAAAAGAGTTTTTTGATTAACTTTACGTTTTCAAAAAAAATCCATGCTATTTAAAAGAATTTTCACCTTCGTTTTTTTATTATTATTCGCTACATCATGGGCACAACAACCCAAAAAACCTTCTACAGGTGAATTATATGAACAAGTAAAAAAACTCAATTTCTTAGGTTCTGTATTATATCTTGCAGCTCATCCTGATGATGAAAATACACGATTAATTTCTTATTTTTCAAATCATTATCATGCACAAACTGCCTATTTATCACTAACTCGTGGTGATGGCGGACAAAACTTAATTGGTTCTGAATTAAGAGAACAATTAGGAGCCATTCGAACTCAAGAACTTTTAGCAGCTCGAAATATTGATGGTGGACAACAGTTTTTTAGTCGTGCTAATGATTTTGGATATTCGAAAGTGCCTTCTGAAACTTTTAGCATCTGGAACAAACAAGAAGTTTTAGACGATGTAATTCAAACCATCGAAACTTTTCAACCAGACATTATTATAAATCGTTTTGATCATCGTTCACCAGGAACTACACACGGGCATCATACTGCAAGTGCTATGTTAAGTTTAGAAGCTTATGACCTCATCAAAAACAAACCAAAACGTGTCTTTTTTAATACTTCATGGTGGTTTTATGGAAGTCAAGAAGCTTTTGATAAAGCCGACAAAACCAATTTACTAGCCATCAATGCCAACGTTTTCTTCCCTATTTTAGGAAAAAGTAATTTTGAAATAGCAGCTTTAAGTCGAAGTCAACATCGCTGCCAAGGATTTGGAACAACTGGTTCTCGTGGTGATGAAATAGAATATTTAGAATTACTGAAAGGAACTATGCCTTCAACCGATAATATTTTTGATGGAATAGATACTTCATGGAATCGTTTAAAAGGTGGAGATGCTATTGGTAAAATATTAAATCCTATTGAAGAAAATTTTAATTTCAAAAATCCTGAAAAACATATTCCTCAATTAGTGGAAGCCTATAAATTATTACAAAAATTAGAAGATTCACATTGGAAAAAAATTAAAATAAAACAACTTTCTAATCTTATCGAAGCTTGTAGTGGTTTGTATTTAGAAGACGTTACTTCAGTTGAAAAAGTTACCAAATCGGATACTTATTCTTTAAATATAGAAGCTATTAATCGCAGTAATGCCAACATGACTTTGAATTCCGTTGCTTTTGGAAATAAAGTGACAACTGAGAAAAATTTGGCTTTAAAAAACAATTCTAAAATCAATTTAAAACTGGATAACCTGACAATTCCTGAGGATTTTGAGTATTCTAATTTGTTTTGGCTGAAAGAAACACCAAGTGTTGGAATGTATAAAGTTTCGAATAAAACTATTCGTATTTTACCAGAAGAAACGTTACAATTTCCTGTTGTTTTTTCAGTAAATATTGAAGGTACAACTATTGAGTTTGTAAAAAATGCCATTTATAAAAAGAATAATCCTGAATTTGGAGAAACTTACATTCCTTTCACTGTTTTGCCAGAAATTACAACAAAAATTATTAATAAAGTTTTAATTTTTAACGATAACAATGCCAAAGAAGTTGAAGTAAAAATCATTTCGCAAACTGAAAACACAAAAGGAACTTTAACTTTAAATGCAGATAATAATTGGAAGATTGAACCGAATTCAATTCCGTTTGAAATTCTTCAAAAAAATGACGAACGAACTGTAACTTTTAAAGTTTTTCCTCCAAAAAATGAAACAACTTCAACCTTAGAAGCAATTGTTTCTATGAATGGAAAAAAATTCAATCAAGAACTAATTGAAATCAACTATCCTCATATTCCTAAACAAACTATCTTACAACCTTCCACTGCCAAATTAGTGAAATTAGATATTCAAACCAAAGGAAAAAATATTGGTTACATCAAAGGTGCTGGTGATGAAGTTGGAACAAATTTAGAGAATTTAGGATTTAAAGTCACAACTATAAATCCTTCAGAAATCGCATTAGATAAACTTCAAAACTTCGATGCTATCGTGCTTGGAATTCGTGCTTTTAATGTTGTGGAAGAATTGGCTTTTAAAAACAAAGTGCTATTTGACTATGTTAACAATGGTGGTAATCTAATTGTTCAATACAATACCAATGGAAGATTAGTAACTAAAGATATCGCACCTTTTGATTTAAAAATTTCTAGGGATCGAGTTACTAATGAAAATGCGAAAGTGACTTTTTTAGCACCAAATCATCCTGTTTTAAATACTCCAAATAAAATTACATCGAAAGATTTTGAAGGTTGGGTACAAGAGCAAGGCTTATATTATCCTGATGAATTTGGAACCGAATTTACACCGATTTTAGAAGCTAACGATGAGGGTGAAACTCCAAAAAAAGGGGCTTTATTAATTGCAAAATACGGAAAAGGAAACTACATATACACTGGATTAAGTTTCTTTAGAGAATTGCCTGAAGGTGTTAGTGGCGCTTATCGATTGTTAGCAAATATAATTGCATTGGATTAATGAACTTCACAACGTTATCAGAAGTGAATTGCTGATATGGATTTTAATAATTTAAAGAGTCGAAAGATTCTGAAACAAGTTCAGAATAAAATGGAAAAAGAAAAAAACAAATGGAAAATGAGCTACAGTATAGTCTTACTGTTAAATGCCTTGTACATATTATTATTCTATTTACTAATTCAAATCTATTCGTAACATGCAGTATTTAGATTGGATGGTTTTATCGGTTACTTTGCTTTTTATAGTAATTTATGGTGCTATAAAAACCAAAGGAAGTGCCAATGTAAAGGATTATATTTTAGGAAATAATGAAACGCCTTGGTTTACGGTCGGAATTTCAGTGATGGCAACACAAGCAAGTGCTATTACTTTTCTTTCTACACCAGGACAAGCCTATCATGACGGAATGGGATTTGTACAATTTTACTTTGGTTTGCCTATTGCCATGGTGGTAATTGCTTATACATTTATTCCCATTTATCATAAATTAAAAGTTTACACGGCTTATGAATATTTAGAGCAACGTTTTGATGTAAAAACGAGAACTTTAGCTGCTCTTTTATTCTTAATTCAAAGAGGTTTAGGAACAGGAATTACCATTTATGCTCCAGCGATTATTCTTTCAGCTTTATTAGGTTGGAATTTATTTTTCTTAAATATTATGATAGGAATTTTGGTCATAATTTACACTGTAACTGGAGGAACAAAAGCAGTAAACGTTACTCAAAAACAACAAATGTTTGTCATTTTTCTAGGAATGATCATCACTTTTGTAATCATCATGAATCAATTACCAGAAAAATTAGATTTTGATAATGTACTAAAAATTGCTGGTGCTAACGGAAAAATGAATATTCTAGATTTTTCATACAATCCTAATACAAAATATACTTTTTGGAGTGGTATAACGGGTGGATTTTTCTTAATGCTTTCCTATTTTGGAACAGACCAATCTCAAGTGGGTCGATATTTGTCTGGAAAATCGGTCAAAGAAAGTCAAATGGGATTAATCATGAACGGAATTTTAAAAGTTCCGATGCAGTTTTTTATTCTTTTGACAGGAGTTTTAGTTTTTGTTTTTTTTCAGTTCAATAGTGCTCCTTTACATTTTAATCCTACCAATGTAAAAAATATTGAAGCCTCGCAATACAAGGATGATTATAAAAATTTAGAAGATAAATTAGCTGTAATTAACGAGGAAAAGAATGTAATCAATCAAATCTATATTGAACAATTAAACTTTGAATACGACAACAAAGCCTTAAAAAAGGAAATGATTAGTTTATCAGCAAAAGAAAAAGAGTTAAGAGAAGAAGCTAAAACTTTAATAAAAAAGTCTGATAATGGTGCTGAAACTAATGACAAAGATTATGTTTTTTTATATTTCATATTAAATCATCTTCCAAAAGGAATTTTAGGATTGCTTTTAGCGGTTATTTTTAGCGCTGCAATGTCTTCTAGTGCTTCCGGATTAAATTCTTTAGCTGCAACAACAACCATTGATATTTACAAAAGAAGAGATGCTACAAAATCTGACAAACATTATGTTTATGCTACCCAATTATTTACACTATTTTGGGGATTAGTTGCTATTGGATTTGCATGTGTAAGTTCCTTATTTGAAAATTTAATTCAATTGGTCAATATTATTGGTTCTATTTTTTATGGAACTGTTTTAGGCATCTTTTTAGTTGGTTTTTATGTGCAATTTGTTAAAGGAAGAGCCATTTTTATTGCAGCTTGTATAAGTCAAAGTATTATTTTCTTAATTTACTATTTTGCCATTCACATGCAGGTAAACGAAAGTGATAAGTTAAGTTATTTGTGGCTGAATTTTATTGGAGCATTTATTACGTTTTTTCTTTCTATCATTATTCAAAGGGTTGGAAAACAAAAACAAGATGAAGTACTAGTCAACTAAAAAAAGTTATAAAAAAAATGCCTTTCATTTCTGAAAGGCATTTTTTATTATTTGTCTTGTCCTGAAATAGCGATACACAAAAAGTATCCAAATGGAAAGAAATGAAGAAATTCGGTATGTAAAGCGT
>NZ_CBFHMV010000020.1:0-44425 GCF_965657075.1 Flavobacterium sp. | reverse complement strand
ATCGTAACAGAATTAATTCTGTTACGATTTAACTATATTTGAATTATTAACGAGTCAACCTTTTTTAGGACAACTCAAAACTTTAATTATATTTGCTATATGAATGATAATTTAGATCCAACAAACAATAAGTATAATCCTGAGGAAATTGATCTTGATAAAAAATTGAGACCTCTTTCATTCAGTGATTTTACCGGTCAAGAACAAGTTCTAGAGAATCTTCAAATATTTGTAAAAGCCGCAAATTTAAGAGGGGAAGCTTTAGATCATACTTTATTTCATGGACCACCTGGTTTAGGAAAAACAACTCTTGCAAATATTTTAGCTAACGAACTTGAAGTTGGAATAAAAATTACATCTGGACCAGTTTTAGATAAACCAGGGGATTTAGCGGGTTTACTAACTAATCTTGAAGAAAGAGACGTACTATTTATTGATGAGATTCATCGTTTGAGTCCTATTGTTGAAGAATACTTGTATTCTGCTATGGAAGACTTTAAAATTGATATTATGATTGAATCTGGCCCCAATGCTAGAACTGTTCAGTTAAATCTTAATCCGTTTACTTTAGTTGGTGCTACAACTCGTTCTGGACTATTAACAGCTCCAATGCGTGCTCGTTTTGGTATTCAAAGTCGTTTACAATATTATAATACGGAACTTTTAACGACAATTGTTCAACGAAGTTCTGCTATCCTAAATATGCCAATCACTATGGAAGCAGCAATTGAGATTGCAGGTAGAAGTAGAGGAACACCACGTATTGCTAATGCTTTACTTCGTAGAGTAAGAGATTTTGCACAAATTAAAGGTAACGGAAGTATTGATATTGAAATTGCTCGTTTCGCTTTAAAAGCATTGCATGTTGATGCTCATGGTTTGGATGAAATGGATAATAAAATATTAATAACTATTATTGAAAAATTCAAAGGAGGACCAGTAGGTTTATCCACTCTAGCGACCGCAGTGTCAGAAAGTAGTGAAACCATAGAGGAAGTTTATGAACCTTTCTTGATTCAAGAAGGATTTATAATGCGAACTCCTAGAGGAAGAGAAGTAACGGACAAAGCCTATAAGCACTTAGGTAAAATTAGAAATAACATTCAAGGAGGTTTGTTTTAATGTACAAACAAACAACAAAATATACTATGAGTTTATCAAACAAAATTCCTGAAGTTTCTTTTTTTAGGTTTCTTAATCATGCCAACAACATCTTAAAAAACCCGCTTCCTTTTCACGCGAAAAACTTCAAGAATTTAGGAGATATCTTCAGATTAAATATTGGTTTTGGAAAGTCTGTTTTGTTTTGCAGAGATGCTGGTTTGTTGCAACATGCTCTTAAGAAAAATCAAAAAAACTATACTAAATCCTATATTCAAACCAAAGATTTAGCAAAGTATATCGGTAAAGGATTGCTTACTGCCGAAGGTGAACATTGGCAAAGACAACGCAAATTAATCCAACCTGCATTTCATAAAAGTCAACTTTTACTTTTATTAGAAACTATTCATAAAACAATCTTAGAGGAATTAAAGAATATCAAAACGGGTAAGCCAATTGAAGTTTTTCCAGTTTTTAACGATTTAGCTTTTCAAACCGTTGTCATGTCTATCTTCAATATTGACATCTCAGAATCCGATATAAATTCATTACAACATGCTACTGAAGCAACGCAGCAAATGTTAGTGCAAGAGTTGAGACAACCTTTTTTAGTTTGGTGGTTCAATCTATCTGGGAAAACAAAACGTCATCTAGATTTAACTCAAAATTCAAGAGCAATTCTTAAAAGACTGGTTGAGGAGAGAAGGCAAAGCAATAAAAAACATGATGATTTATTAGACATGTTGTTAAATGCAAAATATGAAGATGGCTCTAACATGGATGAGAATCAGTTGGTTGATGAAATTCTGATTTTATTCGCTGCTGGACATGAAACTACTTCAAATGCTTTGACTTTTACTTGTGAATTATTAGCCAGAAATCCTGAAGCTCAAGTGAAAATTTTGGAAGAAATTAAAAGAGTCAAATCTGAATCCGATGATATTATGCATTGGATAAAAAACGCTAATTATACCCAATTAGTAATTGAAGAATCTATGCGATTATATCCACCAGCTTATTTTATTGATAGAGTAAATAAAGAAGAAGATAATTTTAACGGTCTACTTTTGCCTAAAGGTTCTAATTTGTTGTTTTCTGTTTATGAAATTCATCGTCATCCAGATTTGTGGAAAAATCCTGAAGCATTTATGCCTGAACGTTTCTTAGATGAAAGTATAAAATTTTCAAAGATTTATTATCCTTTCGGTGCAGGTCCAAGAATGTGTATCGGAAATAATTTTGCCATGTATGAAATGATTTTAGCCATTGTATCTTTAGTAGAACAATTTGAAATCATTGAAAAGAAAACTCCAATTCAAATAAAACCTTTAATCACTTTAAAACCCTTTGAAGCTATTTTAGAATTTAAAAGTAGATGATAAACCCTAAAGAGAAATATACTAAGCTCATAAAAGATGAAGCCAAACGTCTTGGGTTTTTGTCTTGTGGTATTTCTAAAGCAGGTTTTTTAGAAGAAGAAGCTCCAAGGTTAGAAAGTTGGCTAAATAAAAACCGTCACGGTCAAATGTCCTACATGGAAAACCATTTCGACAAAAGATTAAATCCAACTTTACTAGTTGATGATGCTAAAAGCGTGGTTTCTTTATTGTTGAATTATTATCCTTCGGAATTTCAAAATACAAACTCCTATAAAATCTCAAAATATGCTTACGGTGAAGATTATCATTTTGTAATTAAAGATAAATTAAAAGAACTTTTACATTTTATTCAAGCTGAAATTGGCGAAGTAACTGGAAGAGCATTTGTGGATTCTGCACCTGTTTTAGATAAAGCTTGGGCTGCCAAAAGCGGATTAGGTTGGATAGGAAAAAACACCAATTTAATCACTCAAAAAGTAGGTTCTTTTTATTTTATTGCAGAATTAATTATCGATTTAGAATTAGAATACGATTATGCTACGACAGACCATTGTGGTTCATGCACAGCTTGTATAGATGCTTGTCCAACAGAAGCCATTGTCGCTCCATATGAAGTCGATGGTAGTAAGTGTATTTCCTATTTTACCATCGAATTAAAAGATAATTTGCCTCCAGAAATGAAGGGAAAATTTGATGATTGGATGTTTGGGTGTGATGTTTGTCAAGATGTCTGTCCTTGGAATCGATTTTCTAAAGCTCATAATGAACCACTTTTTCAAGCAAATTCAAATATTTTAAATTTTTCAAAATCGGATTGGGAAGAAATTACTTTGGATACTTTTCAAAAAGTGTTTAAGAATTCTGCAATAAAACGTACTAAATATGAAGGTTTACTTCGTAATATTGATTTTCTAAAGAAATAATTTGAATAACCTTTTTTAATTAAAAAGTTTCCTATCAAAAAACTTTAGCGTAGTTTTGAGATTGTTAAAGAAGAAAATAAAATTTAAAATAAGAAATATATGGCATCTGGATTTTTTGCAATATTAGACGATATCGCTGCATTGATGGACGATGTAGCCATGACAAGTAAATTGGCAACTAAAAAGACAGCGGGAATTTTAGGAGATGATTTGGCAGTAAATGCTGAAAAAGCTACAGGATTTTTAGCTTCAAGAGAAATTCCGGTTTTGTGGGCGATTACAAAAGGATCTTTTATAAATAAATTGATTATTCTGCCAGTAGTTTTTGTTTTGAATTGGTTATATCCACCAGCCATTAAAGCTGCATTAATCATTGGTGGAGTTTATTTGGCTTATGAGGGTGTAGAGAAAATTATAGAGTATCTTTTTCATCGTGCTAAAAAAAGTGAAGAAGTAATAACAGAAAGTAAATTAGAGAAAAATGACGAACACTCTGAAAAAGCAAAAGTAAGTTCGGCTATTAAAACCGATTTTATTCTTTCGCTTGAAATTGTCATCATCGCTTTAGGAACAGCAATGGAAAAAGAACATCCGCTAATCACCCAAACTTTAAGTGTAACTTTTGTAGCTATTATTGCAACTGTTGGGGTATACGGAATCGTAGCCTTAATTGTAAGAATGGACGACGCAGGATTTTATTTAGTAAAAAAAGGCAATAACAAAGGTTTTTTGTTCAATGTTGGAGGAGTTTTAATAAAAGCCTTACCCTTAGTTATTAAATTTTTGGCTATCGTGGGAACTATTGCTTTAATTCTTGTTTCAGGCGGCATTTTTCTTCATAATATTGAGTATATACATCATTTAGTACCGCATAATATCCCTTCCATTATTGCTGAATTTGTTGTTGGATTAGTATTCGGATTAGTTGCGGTTTTACTTATGGCTGGTTTTAAGAAAGTGTTGGTTTTGGTAAAGAAATAGAAAATAAAAGGCGAAAGATTAAGTTTTTTAAAATAAAAAAGTTAATTATTTTGAGTCGAATCACGTTCTATAACGCTGGTTTTTAAAAGTACTGTCCTTGGTACAAAAGCAGTTTTATTTTTTTTGTGAACCATTTCTTCTAACAATAAATTAAACGATTGTTCACCCATTTCTAAACTAGGTTGATCGACTGTACTCAATTTTGGAGTAATCACTTGAGACATAAACCAATTGCTAAATCCAATAATTTTTATTTGTTGTGGTACTTTTATCTGAATTTCATTAAAGTAAGCCAAAACACCAACCGCAACCAAGTCAGTAATTACAAATATACCATCAACTTCTGGATGTTGCTCAATAATTTCTTTTGCAAATTGCTTGCCTTCTTCAAAGGTTACATTAGTACAAGTATAAACTAATTTGGAGTCAAAAGGAATATTGTTTTTCTCTAAAGCTTTTTTATAACCTAAAAATCTGTCAATGGCATTTTGAGGATTTATAGGACCTCTTATATGTGCAATTTTTTTACAACCTTTCGAAATCAAATGCTCCACAGCATCAAAAGCAGCTTTTTGATCGTCGATTAACACCTTTGAACAATTCACTAATTTGGAAATTTTATCAAACAAAACTAGCGGAATTCCATTATTGATGATTGATTTTATATGACTATCAAAGTTAGATTGATTTGAAAGTGACATAATAATGCCGTCCACTCTTTTGTTTATCAATAAATCTACTTGTTTTTTTTCCAATTCTAGGGATTCGTTGGATTGAAGCGTGATGACTAAATAGCCGTTTTTTTCTGCTTCAGCTATGATTCCATTAATCACATTTGAAAAAAAATGGTGAACCACTTCAGGTATAATAAGTCCAATGGTCTTAGATTCTTTAGTTCTTAAGTTTACAGCAAAACTATTAGGTGTATATTGCAACTCTTTAGCTAAGTCAATAACCGCTTTTCTTGTTTTTTCACTAACATCGGAATAGCCTTTTAAAGCTTTAGAAACTGTAGTTATAGAAATTTTTAATTGTTCCGCTATAACTTTTAATGTTGCTTGTTGATTAACCATAGATGCAAATATCTAAAAAATTTAATTAATATCGTAATCGAAAACGTTTTCGGCTAAATCGAAAACGTTTTCGGTGTGTTTTTCGTAATAATATAATGCAATAAAAATTAGTTTTGAAATTATTATTACAATTTATTACTAATTAATCAATAATCAAATGAAAACAAATTTACAATTTAAAAAATGGATTACGGTGGTTTTGCTGTTTGCATCTGTTTTTATTTTTGCTCAAAGCACTGTTTCTGGAAAAGTTACAGATGAATCTGGACAACCTGCTTTAGGTATTAATGTTTTTCTACAAAACACCAAAAAAGGTATGGCAACGGATTTTGATGGTAATTTCACTATCAAAAATGTTGAAGATGGTAAATATACTATCGTTTTATCGGCTTTAGGTTACAAAACTATTAAACAAGAAATTACTGTAAAAGGAAACACAGTTTTCAACTTTACAGTTGTTGAAGATTTTGCAGAATTGGAGGAAATTGTAGTAACGGGAGTTATGAATCCAAAATCAAAATTAGAATCAAGTGTTTCTGTAAGTTCTGTAAACACAAAACAAATTGCTGAAGCTGCACCCAGAGCAACTGCAGAAGTTTTTAGGTCTATTCCTGGAATCAAATCAGAATCAACTGGTGGTGAAGGTAATGCAAACATTACAGTTCGTGGTATTCCGGTAGCTTCTGGTGGTGGAAAATTTTTACAATTACATGAAGATGGTTTGCCAGTAATGCAGTTTGGAGATGTAGCTTTTGGAAATTCTGATATTTTCTTAAGATACGATCAAACAGTTTCAAGAGTAGAAGCAATTAGAGGTGGATCTGCTTCTACGTTAGCTAGTAATTCACCTGGAGGAATCATCAATTTTATCAGTAAAAACGGTAAAACTGAAGGAGGTTCTATTACACAGCAAGTAGGTGTTGATTACGATGATAGCAGAACTGATTTTGAATATGGAACTCCTTTAAGTGAATCATTAAGTTTGCATGTAGGTGGTTTTTATCGTCAAGGGGAAGGTCCAAGAAATACAGGTTATACTTCAAATCTAGGAGGTCAATTCAAAGCTAATTTGACTAAAGAATTTGAAAAAGGTCAAGTACGTTTATACTTCAAATATTTAAATGATAAAGCGGTAGGTTACTTACCAATGCCAGTTAATGTTTCTGGAACAAATGCTAACCCAAATTGGTCTTCTTTATCTAATTTTGATATTTTAAAAGATTCTCAACACAGTGCATTATTTTTAGATAATTTAGGAGTTGGTGCTGATGGTCAACCAAGAAGAAGTTCTATGGCAGACGGAATGAGACCAATTGCGACATCGTTTGGTGGAGAAATATCTTTTGACTTAGGTAACGATTGGAAAGTGGAAAGTCGTTTCAGACAAAATTATCATAATGGTAGATTTGTTTCTCCTTTTCCAGCTGAAATTCAACAAGCTAGTGCTTACGCAACTGAATTTGGTGTGCCAAGTTTAACTTACGCTAATGGAGTTAATGCAGGACAAAACTTTAATAACAATTCGTTAGTAATGAGAATTCATACTTTTGATGTAGATATAAATAACTTCAATAATTTTACTAATGATTTAAAATTAAGTAAAAAATTAGGAGATTTAAATTTATCTGCTGGTTATTACAGAGCGTTACAAAATATTTCAATGTCATGGTTGTGGAATTCTTATTTAATGGAATTAGAAGGTAATAATGCTGCCTTATTAAATGCTGGTGCTGCTTCAACAAATGGTTTATATGCTTATGGTGTGCCATTTTGGGGTAACTGTTGTACAAGAAATTATGATGCTGTTTACGACATTAAAGCTCCATATGTAGGTGCGGAATATAAAGTAAATGACAAAATTAATATTGATTTAAGTGTTAGATTTGATTCAGGAACGGCTCGTGGTACATACGCAGGTGCTACTCAAGCAACCAACTTAGATGTTAATAATAACGGAACTATTGAAGGTAATGAAGCAAACGTTTCTGTAGTTGATAATGCAAACAGATTACCAATTAATTATGACTTTAATTATGTTTCTTATTCACTTGGAGCTAATTATTTATTAAACGAAAATCAATCGCTATTTGCTCGTCATAGTAAAGGTGGTAGAGCTAATGCAGATAGACTTTTATTTGGACCATCTGTATTGCCTTCAGGCCAAGCTTTAAATGGTTTAAGTGCTGATGAAGTAACTCAAACAGAAGTTGGATTCAAACACAGAAAAGGAAGTTTATCTTTATATGCAACAGGTTTCTTTGCTAAAACATCTGAGCAAAACTGGGATTTTGGAGGAAGTTCTCCAAGACAAATTAGAAGAGAGTATGATGCTTCAGGAGTTGAATTAGAAGCATATTACGGTAAAAAGAAATTTGATATTGGTGGAAGTGTAACTTGGACTGATGCAAAAATTGCTAAAGATTTCTTCAATCCTAATTTTGAAGGTAATACTCCAAGAAGACAAGCAGATTTTATTTATAACGCAAACGCATCATACAAATTTGGAAAATCAAACAATCATGCATTTGGTGTAAGTGTAATTGGAACTACAAAATCATTTGCTCAAGATAATAATGATTTAATTATGCCAGGATATGCTTATTTTAATCCTTATTTAAGATTTGAATTAATCAAAGGATTATCGGCTTCATTAAATGTAAATAACGTTTTTAACACCATTGGAATTACAGAAGCTGAAGAAGGAAGTATTACAGAAAACACAAATAATGTAGTTAGAGCAAGATCAATCAACGGAAGAACAACTTCTTTAACTATTGCATACAAATTTTAATTTAAGAGTAAGAGTTTCATATTTAATTTAAAGTTAGCTGTTCCTGCGTTATAAAGTATAGCGCAGGAACTATTTTTAAAAAAATAAAAAGAATGAAAAAAGGTATTCAATTAATTGTATTTATTTTATTTTTAGCAAGTTGTAATCTTGTTTGGGCTCAAAGTTCTGAAACTAATTCTGAAAAAAAAGCACTTATAATTTATGGAAGTGATGATTGTCATCATTGTATTGACACGAAAGCTTTTCTAAAGAAAAATAATATTGAATTTGTTTTTTATGATATTGATAAAAATCCTGAAGCACTTCAAGAAATGTTAGTTAAAGTGAGAAGTAAAAATATTAGTACATCTAACTTAGGAATTCCAGTAGTTGATAAAGATGGAGAACTATTTTCAAATAATGGAAATTTCGATGAGTTTCTACTAAAATTAAAATAAAACAATGTTTCAAAAAATAAAATTAAACTTTTGGCAAATCCTAAACATGAATGTTGGTTTCTTCGGAATTCAATACAGTTTTGGATTGCAACAAAGTGCAGTAAATCCTATTTACGATTTTTTAGGCGCAGCTCCAGATGAGATTCCATTGTTAAACCTTGCTGGTCCAGTAACAGGATTGTTAGTTCAACCTATTATTGGAGCATTAAGCGATAAAACTTGGCATCCTAAATTTGGAAGACGTAAACCTTATTTCTTATTAGGAGCAATACTTTGTAGTTTAGCTTTATTGGCTTTTCCATTTAGTAGCTCTTTATGGATGGCTGCAGGTTTGTTATGGATTTTAGATGCTGGAAATAACATGGCAATGGAACCTTACCGAGCTTTTGTAGCTGATAAATTAATTGAAGAGCAACAACCATTGGGTTTTCAAATGCAAAGTTTTTTTACAGGTTTTGGGCAAACATTAGCCAATCTTTCGTTATTTATTTTTCCCCTAATTATTGTGGGTAAAACAGGTTCTTTGCCTACTTGGGTTTATGCTTCGTTTTTTTTAGGAGCAGTTTGTTCTATTGGTTCGATTTTGTGGAGCATGAAAACTACTTCCGAAATTCCTCCAACGGATGAAGAGTTAGCCGTCATGAAAAGCAAAAAAGGAGGTTTTGCAGAACCTATTATCGAAATTTTTTCAGCTATTAAAGACATGCCAAAAGTAATGTGGCAATTAGCTCTGGTCTATATGTTTCAATGGTATGCTTTGTTTTGTTATTGGCAAAATTCTTCAAAAAGTATTGCTTTGTCGGTTTGGAATGCTACACCAAAATCAAATCCTGAGGCTTATGAAAAAGCCGTTAGTTGGACAGGTCTGGTAAACGGTTGGTATAATATTGTGACTTTTTTAATCGCTTTTGCATTGGTTGGTTTTGCTAAAAAATATTCAGCCAAATACGTTCATGCTGTTTGTTTACTTCTAGCAGCCATCGGGTTTTTAGTTTTTCCTCATATTGAAAATAAAAATTTATTGTTTTTTGCCATAACTGGTTTCGGAATTGGTTGGGCAAGTATGATGGGAATTCCGTATTTAATGGTTGTGGCAGATATTCCTAGAGAACGTTATGGTGTGTATATGGGAATTATAAACATGATGATTGTTATTCCAATGATTATTCAAAACTTGTCTTTTGGTTATATTTTAAAACATTTTTTAAACAATGATCCAAGAAATGCTATCACTTTTGCAGGAATTTTATTAGTAATAGCAACTTTATTTACCTTAACTATCAAAACAAAAAAAATAATCAAGTCTGAAGTATAAAATGGATACGCTTTCTTACAATAAAAGTTTAGAATTATTACACAAGGTATCTTCTGCAAGCGGATTTGTAGCAAGTGCAGAAGACACGTCTAATTATAAAAGAGTTTGGGCTAGAGATGGTGTTATTTGCGGCTTAGCTGCATTGGCATCTGGAGATGAGAAACTGATTGAAACGTTCCGAATTACACTGGAAACTTTAGCCAACAACCAACATGAAATAGGTACAATTCCTTCTAATGTGATGATTAATGAAAACACCACCGATGTAAGTTATGGTGGTTTGGCAGGAAGAGTGGATGCGGTAACTTGGTTCATAATCGGAATTTGTCAATATGCATTTCATACCAATGACAATACATTTATAACTAAATATGAAGTTGAAATTGAAAAAGCTTTGCATTTGTTAGAAGCTTGGGAATTCAATAATAGGCATTTAATTTATGTCCCTTTGTCAGGAAATTGGGCAGATGAATACATTACTGATGGTTATGTTTTATACGATCAGTTGTTGCGAATTTGGGCTCTAAAAAACTATAATAATTTCAAGAAAAGTGAAAAATTAGCGCTCAAGATTAAGCATATTGTGGAACAAGTTGAAAGTAATTTTTTACCAAATTCAAATCAAGAAAAGTTCCACGAAAGAGCTTATAATGAAACCGATTTTAAAGCATATTTACCATGTTCTTTTTCGCCTTCAGGTTATAAAAATCAATTTGATGCATTTGCCAATTCATTGTTATTGTTATTAAATATTGGTCCAAGTAAAGTTCATGAAGAAATAATTAATTTTTCTTTTGATTTAGCAAAAAGCACAAAATTAGGTTTGGTTCCAGCATTTTGGCCTCCAATTTTTGAGTCAGATCAACATTGGAATTTATTAAAGGATAATTGTAAATACGAATTCAGAAATTTTCCATACGAATTTCATAATGGTGGAAGTTGGTCTATGGTGAATGGTTTTTTTGCCTTAGGATTATTAGCTCATTCTGAAAAAGAAAAAACCAATATAATTCTAAATAACATCAATAAGGCCAATGCTATTGAAGAGTATTCGTTTTATGAAAATTTCAATACAGACACCACTACTCCAAATGGCGTTTCTAATTGTGCCTGGAGTGCAGCAGCAGCAGTTTTAGTGCATCAAGCAATAAATAATAATTTTAAAATAGTCCTTTAAAAGTGAAAACTATAGATATAATATGCGTTGGAGAAGTGCTTATCGATTTTATCGGTCACGAAATCAATGCCTCAATTAATAAAACCAAAGATTATCATCGTTTTTTAGGTGGATCACCAACAAATGTTGCGGTTAATGCGTCACGAATTGGTTTAAATCCTCTATTAGTGGCTTCTTGTGGTAATGATGGTTTAGGAGATTATATAGTAAGAAAATTGAGGTCTAACAAAATAGATGTTTCTAGTTTGAAAAGAATAGAAGCAGAACCAACATCTATTATTTTAGTTTCTAAATCAACGGAAACTCCTGATTTCATTTCCTATAGAAATGCCGATTTTAATATTACTATTGAGCAGTTGTCTGATGCTGTAATGGAAAAAGGTAAAATATTTCATACTACTTGCTTTGCTTTAAGTAAAAATCCATCCAGAGCAACTATACTAAATAGAGCCAAAAAAGCAAAAGAACTTGGTTTGAAATTAAGTATTGATATAAATTATTCAGATAAAATTTGGCCTAATAGAGAAGAAGCGATTACTGTTTTAAAAGAATATCTTTCCAATAATCCGTTAGTTAAATTGAGTGAAGATGATTGTTTCAGACTTTTTAATGAAGTAAAATCAGAAGCTTTTATTTTTGATTATTTTCATACTTTAGGAGCCTCAACAATTTGTTTAACAAAAGGTAAAGATGGAGTAGTAGTTTCCGATTTAAAATCAGGCTTATTTTATCAAAAAGCTATAGAAATAAAAGAGGTTAAAGATACTACTGGTGCAGGAGATGCGTTTTGGACAGGCTTTTTGTATTCTCAAATTAACGAAAAGTCATTGGAAGATTGCATCACTATAGCTCAAAAATTAGCTTCTATCAAATTGCAAAATGTGGGTAAACTTCCTGATAACATAAATATTGAAGAAGTTATACTTTCCTAAAAATAGCTGATAATTTAACTAAAAGAATAACCTTAAAATTTTTTTCTTTCAATCCTTATTTTAACTTTGTAGGTTCATATATAATATGTCCAATGCACAAAGATACAAAAAGAAGAGAAGCCCTATTATATCACGCTAAACCAACACCTGGAAAGATTCAGGTAGTGCCTACAAAAAAGTACGCTACACAGCGTGATTTATCCTTAGCCTATTCACCAGGAGTTGCTGAGCCATGTTTAGAAATTGCTAAAGATGTAAACAATGTTTATAAATATACTGCTAAAGGAAATTTAGTAGCTGTAATAACAAACGGTACAGCCGTTTTAGGACTTGGTGATATTGGTCCAGAAGCCTCCAAACCTGTAATGGAAGGAAAAGCATTATTGTTTAAAATATTTTCAGATATCGATGTGTTTGATATCGAAATTGGAACCAATGATGTTGAAAAATTTATTGAAACGGTAAAAAATATTGCACCCACTTTTGGAGGAATTAACCTGGAAGACATCAAAGCACCAGAATCATTTGAAATAGAAAGACGTTTGGTGGAAGAATTAAACATTCCTGTAATGCATGATGATCAACACGGAACAGCAATTATTTCTTCAGCAGCATTATTAAATGCTTTAGAATTAGCAGGAAAAGAAACTGATAAAGTTAAAATTGTAGTCTCTGGTGCTGGTTCTGCTGCATTAGCATGTGCTAATTTGTATGTGTTGTTAGGAGTTAAAGAGTCAAATATTTATATGTTTGATAAAGACGGAATGTTAACAAATTCAAGAAGCGATATTTCTGAATTACAAAAAAGATATGCAAAATCATGCGAACCGACTTCTTTAAAAGAAGCTATCAAAGGAGCAGATGTATTTCTTGGTTTATCTGTTGGAAATATTTTGACATCAGAAATGCTACTAACGATGAACGATAATCCTATCGTTTTTGCAATGGCAAATCCAATCCCAGAAATTGATTATAATGTTGCTATCAATACTCGTGAAGACATTATTATGGCAACTGGTCGCTCCGATCATCCTAATCAAGTTAATAATGTGTTAGGTTTCCCCTATATATTTAGAGGTGCTTTAGATGTTAGAGCAACAAAAATTAATGAAGCTATGAAAATGGCAGCTGTAAAAGCACTTGCTGAATTAGCAAAAACACCTGTTCCAGAGCAAGTAAATATTGCTTATGGTGAAACAAAATTAAATTTTGGAAGAGATTACATTATTCCAAAACCATTTGATCCAAGATTAATTTCAATTGTAGCTCCAGCAGTTGCAAAAGCAGCAATGGAATCTGGTGTGGCTCAAATTGAAATTACCGATTGGAACAAATACGAAGAAGAATTATTGGAACGATTAGGTTCTGATAATAAAATGATTCGTCTTCTTGTAAATAGAGCAAAATCAAATCCAAAACGTGTCATTTTTGCTGAAGCAGATCACTTAGACGTGCTTAAAGCTGCTCAAATTGTACTTGAAGAAGGAATCGGAATTCCAATTCTTTTAGGAAATAAAGAAATTATAACCGAATTAATGGAAGAAATTGGATTTGATGAAGAAGTTACCATTATTGATCCAAAAACAAAAGAAGAAGAACCAAGCAGAAAAAAATATGCCGCTTCTTTTTGGGAAACAAAAAAACGCAGAGGAATTACCTTGTTGGATGCTGAAAAATGGATGAGAGAGCGCAACTGTTTTGCAGCCATGATGGTAAATCAAGGTGATGCAGATGCATTAGTTACAGGATATTCTCGAAGTTATCCAACAGTTGTAAAACCAATTATGGAACTTATAGAAAAAGGTCCAGGTGTTACCCGAATAGCTGCGACAAATTTAATGATGACATCCCGTGGTCCAATTTTTTTATCTGATACTGCAATTAACGTGAATCCTTCCGCAGAAGATTTAGCCAAAATTGCACTTATGACGGCAAAAACCGTTAGAATGTTTGGAATGGAACCTGTAATAGCTATGGTTTCGTTCTCAAATTTCGGGTCTTCGCAAAGTGAAAATTCAAAAAAAATTAGGGAAGCTGTAGCTTATCTTCATAAATATTATCCGGATTTAATTGTTGATGGTGAAATACAAACCGATTTCGCCTTGAATTCTGAAATGCTAAAAAGTAAATTTCCTTTCTCAAAATTGGTTGATAAAAAAGTCAATACGCTAATTTATCCTAATTTAGATTCAGCAAATATTACTTATAAAATGCTTAAAGAATTGAATAAATCAGATTCTATTGGACCTATTATGATGGGATTAGATAAGCCTGCTCATATTTTTCAATTAGGAGCAAGTGTCGAAGAAATGGTTAATATGGCAGCCGTAGCGGTTGTTGATGCGCAAGAAAAAAGCAAGAAATTTAACAAAGTAAAAGCTAAATAATTTTTTTATAGTTTTACAAAATTTGAATCAATAATGATAACACATATACAAGGAAAGTTAGTAGAAAAAAACCCAACAGAAGTTGTAATTGATTGCAATGGAGTTGGATATAGTATTAATATTTCTTTACACACTTTTTCGTTATTGCCAGAATCAGAAAATTTAAGACTATTTACGCATCTTCAAATAAAAGAAGATTCACATACTTTGTATGGATTTGTTGAAAAACAAGAGCGCGAATTATTCAGATTGTTAATTTCGGTTTCTGGAATTGGAGCGAACATTGCTCGTACGATGCTTTCCTCACTTTCACCAACACATATCATTCAGGCCATTGCATCAAATGATGTTGGAACAGTACAATCTATTAAAGGAATTGGGGTCAAAACAGCCCAAAGAGTAATTTTAGATTTAAAGGATAAAGTATTAAAAGTTTACAGCTTAGATGAAGTTTCTACATCTAATTACAATACAAACAAAGAAGAAGCGTTATCTGCTTTAGAGGTTTTAGGATTTGCTAGAAAAGCATCAGAAAAAGTTATTGATAAAATAGTTAATGAGAATCCAAATGCCACCGTTGAAAATATTATCAAACAAGCATTAAAAAATTTATAATAACTTGAAAAAGAATAATTTAGTTTCAAAATATTTAGTCAGATTGACGTTGCTACTTTTTTTAAGTACCACTTTAAATTCTTACTCTCAAACACCAAAAGATTCCACATCAGTTGGTAAAATAAGTATTCCAAATCCTGTAAGTATTGTAGATGCATATAAATATGATCCTGTAACTGATCGTTATATTTTTTCATCAACATTTTCAGGTTTTGATATTTCTTATCCAATCATATTAACTACAAAACAATATGAAGAATTGGTGCTTAGAGAATCAATGAAACAATATTATAAAGATAAATTAAGTGCTTTAAATGATGATAAAGAAGGTTCTGCAGCAGCCCAAAGAAATTTATTGCCAAGATATTATGTGAATTCTAAGTTGTTTGAAAGTATTTTTGGAAGCAATTCTATTGACATAAAGCCAACAGGTTCTGTAGAAATGGATTTAGGATTAAGATACACCAAACAAGATAATCCAGCACTTTCACCAAGAAATAGAGTCAATACAACTTTCGATTTTAATCAGAGAATTAGTTTAGGTTTACAAGGTAAAGTTGGAACTCGCTTAAATGTAAACGTTAATTATGATACTCAATCTACGTTTGCTTTTCAAAATTTAATCAAATTAGAATATAAACCAACGGAAGATGATATTGTACAAAGTATCGAAGTAGGAAATGTAAGTTTACCCATCAATAGTACTTTAATTAGAGGTGCTCAAAGTTTATTTGGAGTTAAAGCTAAGTTTCAATTTGGAAAAACGTCATTAACAACTGTATTTTCGGAACAAAAATCGCAAACTAGAACCGTAAATGCCGAAGGTGGAGCAACCATTCAAGAATTTGCTTTATTTGCTCAAGAATATGATAATGACAGACACTATTTCTTGTCTCAATATTTTAGAAATAACTACAATAAAGCTCTAGCAAATTATCCTTTCATAGATAGTAGAGCACAAATTACTCGAATTGAAGTTTGGGTAACCAACAGACAAAATAGAGTAAATGCTCAAGATAATAATTTAAGAAATGTTGTTGCTATTCAAGATTTAGGTGAAGCTCAACTTACAGGAATACCAGATGCTGAAATAGTAGGAACTGATCCAGCAGGACTTTTCAATGTAGTTCCAGATTCACCAGCGGATAACGGCAACAATAAGTTTAATCCATTAGACATCAATGGTCCAACAAGTTTTTTAAATAATAGTATTAGAGATATTGCAACAGCTGGTGCTGGATTTAATAATCCAAACATGACTGAAGGTGTTGATTATGTAAAGCTTGAAAATGCTAGAAAATTAAGTGCAAATGAGTTTACTTATCATCCTCAATTAGGATATATATCATTAAATCAAAGATTGGCCAATGATGAAGTTTTAGCCGTTTCCTATCAATATACCGTTGGTGGAGATGTGTATCAAGTTGGGGAATTTGGAACAGATGGTATCGATGCAACGGTAGTGGATAACACAGGAACAATTGCAACGCCTACAACACAAAGTTTGGTTCTTAAAATGCTTAAAGGTACTTTGGTAAATGTGAATGAACCTGTTTGGGATTTAATGATGAAAAACATTTATTCAATTCCTGGAGGAAGTCAATTAGAACAAGCTGATTTTAGATTCAATATCTTATATACAGATCCATCTCCTCTAAATTATATAACCGATGCCAATACTACTTCGCCATTACCAAATGGTGTTGCAGAAACCCCTTTAATCAAAGTTTTTAATTTAGATAAATTAAATTATACTAACGATCCGCAACAAGGAGGTGATGGATTTTTTGATTTTGTTCCAGGAGTAACTATCGATCCACAATTTGGTCGAATTATCTTTACAAATGTAGAGCCTTTCGGAAAATTACTGTTTGACAAATTAACAGTAAACAATGCTACTGAGAACTATGATACGCCACCAACAGGAGGGACAAATGGTTCCTATAATGATAATCAAGCTAAATATGTTTTTAGAAACTTATACAAGCAAACCCAAGCAGCAGCACTTCAAGAAAGTGAAAAAAATAAATTTCAATTAAAAGGAAGATACAAAACCACTAATGGTGACGGAATTCCTATTGGAGCATTCAACGTTCCTCAAGGTTCTGTGGTTGTAAGTGCAGGAGGAAGAGTTTTGGTTGAAGGTGTTGATTATACCGTAAATTATCAAATAGGTAGAGTTTACATTACAGATAATTCACTTTTAGCATCCAATACACCAATTTCTGTTTCCTTAGAAAACAATTCTGTTTTTGGACAACAAACCAGAAGGTTTTGGGGGTTCAATGTAGAGCATAAATTCAATGAAAAATTTACAGTTGGTGGAACGTTCTTAAAAATGACAGAAAGACCATTTACTACAAAAACAGATTATAATCAAGAGTCAGTTAATAATAGTATTTATGGTCTTAATGCAAATTTTGCTACAGAAGTTCCTTTCTTAACCAGATTAGCTAATAAATTACCAAATATTGATACTGATGTGCCTTCTAATTTATCATTTAGAGGTGAATTTGCTTATTTGCAACCAGGTGCACCAAAAGCAAGTGAGTTTAACGGCGAAGCTACAGTGTATATTGACGATTTTGAAGGAACTCAAACGTCAATTGATTTACGTTCTGCAAATGCTTGGAGTCTTGCTAGTACTCCTGATGGGTTTGGTGCAGATCAAAACGGAATCGAATATGGCTTTAAAAGAGCTAAGCTTGCGTGGTATTCTGTGGATCCTGTTTTTTATACACAAACACCTGCAGGAGTTTCGGCTAATGATTTATCTTCAAACCGAACAAGAAGGGTTTTTATTGACGAATTGTATCCAGTTACCGATGTTCCACAAGGGCAAACTCAAGTAATTACTACTTTGGATATGTCTTATTATCCTAAAGAACGTGGTCCTTATAATTATAATTCTCAAGCCACAAATAATACATTTCCAGAAGGAACTCAACAAGATAATTTTGGTGGTATTATGAGAAGTATCAATACTACAAATTTTGAGCAATCAAATGTAGAATACCTTCAATTTTGGGTAATGGACCCTTATTATGGTGTAAATGGCGATAATGTTCCTCCATCAAATAATGGAAAATTAGTCATTAATTTAGGAGAAATTTCGGAAGATGTTCTTAAAGATGGAAGAAAAAATTACGAAAATGGATTGCCAGATACCAATGGTCAAACTGCAACAATTCCATCGATTTGGGGTAAAGTTCCCGCTTCGCAATCTTTAATTTATGCTTTTGATTCTGACAACGCCAATAGAGCCATACAAGATGTTGGTTTTGATGGATTGTCTGATAGTGAAGAAGCTATTTTACCTGGAATTAATCCTGCATTTGCATCACTTTCTGATCCTGCTGGAGATAATTATCAATTCTATTTAGGAGCTGACGGTAATGTTTTGGAACGTTACAAAAATTACAATGGAACTCAAGGAAACTCACCAATAACAATTACAGATAATGTTAGAGGTAGTACAACTTTTCCAGATGTAGAAGATATCAATAGAGATAATACCATGAATACTATTGATGCGTATTACAAATATGAAGTAACCATAGCTCCAAATCCAATTCCTGGAGAAAATTTTGTGGTTGATACAAGGATTGCGCCAACATCTGATTTACCTAATGGAGGTCAAATTAGTGCAAGATGGATCTTATATAAAATTCCTATATTAGAATTAGCTACACCTGCAAATGCTGTTGGTTCTATTCAAGATTTACGTTCAGTTCGTTTCATGAGAATGTTTATGACTGGTTTTAGTGACGAAGTAACATTGCGCTTTGGTGCCTTAGATTTAGTAAGAGGTGAATGGAGACGATTTACAAGCACATTGGATTTTGATGATCAAGTCGTAAGTGATGATGATACTGGTTTTGATGTTGTGGCTGTAAATGTTCAAGAAAACGGAAATAAATCACCAATACCTTATGTAGTTCCGCCAGGTGTTATTAGAGAACAATTAAACCAAAACAATACCATCATCAACCAAAATGAGCAATCTCTTTCTTTGAGAGTTTACAAAAGAACAGCTCAAACTGGATTTGGAGGATTAGAACCTAAAGATTCTAGAGCAGTTTTCAAGAATGTTAACGTAGATATGCGTCAGTTTAAAAGATTGAGAATGTTTTTACATGCTGAAGCTTTGCCAGACATTGAAAGTCCTGCTTTACAAGATGATGAAATAGTGGCTTTTTTAAGATTTGGTAATGACTTTACTCAAAATTTTTATCAGGTAGAAATCCCTTTGAAGGTTACTGCACAAAACGCGACTTCTCCAGATGATATTTGGTTGGCAGATAATGAAATTAATTTGCCTTTAGATTTATTAACTAAGTTGAAAATTTTATCACTTGGTGGTGATCCTTTAATTCAATACGATGCTAACGGAATTGGTTATGTCAACGAACAAGACTTAAATTCTCCAAACAGTCGATTGAGAATTGGTATAAAAGGAAATCCTAATTTTGGTTTAGTTAGAACTTTAATGATTGGTGTCAAAAACAGAAATGCGGATGTCAATGGCGATCCAATTAGAGGTGAAGTTTGGTTCAATGAACTTCGTATGTCTGAAATGGATAATAAAGGAGGTTATGCAGCTGTAGCTAATCTAGATACTAACATGGCCGATTTTGCAACTCTTTCTGCAACAGGTAGATTGTCAACTATTGGGTTTGGTTCTTTAGAGCAAGGTCCAAATGAAAGAAGTCGTGAAGATGTGAAACAATACGATATTGTAACAAATTTTAATTTAGGGCAACTTTTACCAAAAAAATGGGGAATTAATCTACCTTTTAATTATGCTGTAGGTGAAGAAACAATTACGCCTAAATACGACCCATTTTATCAAGATTTAATTTTAGATGATTTAATTGATATCACTACAGATCCAGAAGAAAGAGCCAATTATAAAGAAAGAGCAATTGATTATACAAAACGTCAAAGTATCAATTTTATTGGTGTTAAGAAAGAAAAAGCAGCCGATAAAAAGCAACATGTTTATGATGTAGAAAACTTAACCTTATCTTACTCTTACAACGAAACAAATCACCACGATTATGAAATTCAAAATCTTCGTGACCAACAAGTAAAAACTACTGTAGATTATGCATATGCTTTCAAACCTTTTAATGTAGAGCCTTTTAAAAAGACAAAATTCATGTCTAAAAGTCGTTATTTTGATCTTCTTAGAGATTTTAATTTCAATCTTTTGCCATCAAGTATTTCTTTCAGTTCCAATATTATAAGACAGTTCAACAGACAACAGTTTAGACAAGTTGAGGTTCAAGGGCTTCAGTTAGATCCTCTATCAAGAAGAAATTATTTTTTCAATTATCAATATGGAGCTAATTATAAGTTGACTAAAAGTTTGTCTTTCAATTACAATGCCTCTTCCAACAATTTAGTTCAAAATTATTTGGATGAAAATAATATTCCAATTGAATCTTTTTCTGTTTGGGATAATTTTTGGGATGCAGGTATAACAAATCAACACAATCAACAATTAGTTTTAAATTACGATTTGCCAATTAATAAAATCCCTTTACTATGTTTTGTAAAATCAGCCTATTCTTATACTTCTAATTACAATTGGAATCGTAATCCTTATGCAAACATTCAAATTGACAATAACAATGTACAATTAGGGAATACCATCCAAAATGCCAATTCACACAAGTTAAATACAGATTTAAGTATGGATTTATTCTATAAGTATTTAGGAATTGGTGTAAAGAAAAACAAAAAAGCTAAGCCAGCAGCTCCACCAAAACCAGGAGAAAAAATTACGGCAAAACCTGTAGCAAATACCAACAGTCAAAACAAGTTGGCTAAAGTTTTTATTGATTTATTAACTAGTGTCAAAAAAATACAAATTAATTATAACCAAACAAGTGGAACGGTTTTACCAGGATATTTGCCAGGAGTTGGTTTTTGGGGAACGACAAGACCTTCAGTTGGCTTTGTTTTAGGAAGTCAATCCGATATTCGATATGAAGCAGCTAAAAACGGTTGGTTGACTGGCTTTGAAGGATTTAATCAAAATTTTACCCAAGTAGTCGATAAACAATTGACATTTACTGCTCAAATGGAATTATTTAAAGATTTCAAAATTGATGTAAGTGCTGACAGAAAATTAGCCCAGAATTATTCGGAACAATTTGATGTTTCTGTAGACGGAACATACAATCCAAGATCACCTTATAATTTTGGAAATTATAATATTTCTACAATTCTTATAAAAACAGCTTTCAGTCAAAGTGATGAAAATTTTTCACAAGCTTTTCAGGAGTTTAGAGACAATAGATTAATAATTGCCAACAGACTAGCTCAAGATTATTATGGAGCTGCTGGTATTCCTGGAGTTGATGCTGATGGTTATCCAATAGGATTTGGTAAAAACAGTCAGCAAGTTTTATTGCCTTCATTCTTAGCTGCTTATTCGGGACAAAATGCCAACAAAGCTTCAACAAATGATTTTAAATCTATTCCATTACCAAACTGGGTGATTAAGTACACTGGTTTTATGAATAACAAATGGTTTAAAGATAAATTCAAAAGATTTTCCGTACAACACGGTTACAGGTCTAGTTACGGTATCAATGCATTTAGATCCAACTTAAATCCATTGCCAACCGATCAGAACGGTAATTTCTATGCAAAAAGAATTATATCTAATGTGAATTTAGCAGAACAGTTCAATCCATTAGTAAAAGTTGAATTTGAAACTAAAAATGCTTTTCGTTTTACAGCTGAAATGAAAAAGGATAGAACTTTAAACTTAAGTTTCGACAATAATTTATTAACTGAAGTAAAAGGTAACGATTATACTTTAGGTTTGGGATATAGAATCAAAAATGTTACGTTCAATTCAGCTCTTGCAGGAAATACTACAGGAGTTTTAAAAAGTGATATTAACATAAAAGCCGACTTTACCATTCGTAAAAACAACACTATTGTTCGTTATTTAGATTATGATAACAATCAATTAGCTGGAGGTCAAAATCTTATGTCAATTAAACTTACAGCTGATTACGCATTAAGTAAAAACTTTACAACTATATTCTATTACGATCATCAATTTTCGCAAGCAGTTATATCTACAGCATTTCCTTTAACAACAATTCGTTCTGGATTTACTTTAAGATATAATTTTGGAAATTAATTAAAAAAAACAACCATTATTATACAGAAAAATTTATTTTTGCTTAAAATTATAAAATATGAATTTCCCAGAAAATTTAAAATATACTAAAGACCACGAGTGGGTTAGTTTAGACGGAGAAGTAGCAACAGTTGGAATTACTGAGTTTGCTCAAAAAGAGTTAGGTGATATTGTTTATGTTGAAGTAGAAACTTTAGATCAAACTTTAGAAGTTGACGAGGTTTTTGGAACAGTTGAAGCAGTGAAAACAGTTTCTGATTTATTTTTACCAATGTCAGGTGAAATTATAGAATTTAATGATTCTCTAGAATCTGAGCCAGAAAAGGTGAATAATGATCCTTATAACGAAGGCTGGATGATTAAGATTAAAGTATCTGATGTTTCTCAATTTGACGATTTGTTAGATAGTGAAGCTTACAAAACACTCATTGGTGCATAAAAAATTTAAAATATTAGGCATTTTATGGTTGGTTTTAATTACTGTAGCATGCTTAATAGAATTAGAAATTAACAATGTAAGCACGCCAAGTTTTACAGATAAAATAGTTCATTTCAGTTTTTATTTTATTGCAAATTATTTGTTTTTAAAAGCTGAAATTTCAAAAAACTATATAATTTCTTTATTTTTAATTGTTTATGGCATTATTATTGAAGTGTTTCAAGAGAAATTCACTCAATCAAGACATTTTGATTATTACGATATTATAGCTAATTCAACAGGAGTACTAGTAGCTCTAATGTTAAATTTATATTTACACAAAAGAAAAAGCAACGTATAAAATCAAAATTTAAAAAATATTATTTATATTCGTAACGTAAAAAATTATAATTATGCAACTTAAAAAGAATCCTGAAGTAGATGCTAAAAGAAATAGCTTTTTGTATTTTCAAATTGGTTTAGCGTTAATTACAGTGTTGACGTATATTGGAATGGAAATTAAAACCCCAGATCCAGTAGTTATTGTTGAAAAACCTCTAATTGTTGATAATTTCACTGACGAAGAGCCAGTGCCTTTAACTATACAAGTCCAAGCAGCTCCACCACCACCACCACCAGCTCCAGAAGTTATTGTGGTTGTGGATGATAAAGTTGTGATCGAAGAAAAGAAAATTGAAGTAACTGAAACCAACGAAAAAGAAAATGTTGTAGTTGTAACTTCAAGTGCAATAAAAACAGGACCAGTAGGTGACCCTGATGATGAAGATTTAGTAATCCCATTTGAAATTCTTGAAGATGTGCCTTTGTTTCCAAGTTGTGAAAAAGTTGCAAAAGCAAAACAAAAAGAGTGTTTTGTTGACGAAATGAATAAACACGTTAGAAAACATTTTGACTATCCTGAAAGAGCAAAAGAAGACAACATTCAAGGTAAAGTAAGTGTTTTAATGACTATTGATAAATTTGGTGTTGCTACTTACAGAGTTAGAGGTCCAAAAGGAACTGCTTTACTAGAAAAAGAAGCGGAAAGAATCATGAGTAAATTACCAAAATTTACACCAGGAAAGCAAAGAGGTAGACCAACAGCTGTTACTTATGCCATTCCAATCATGTTTAAATTAGACAATAGATAATAAAATCATATATTACATAAAATCCCAATCTAATCGATTGGGATTTTTTTTGGCATAACATTTGTAATATTCCACTTAACTAACTTTAAATATGAATTATTATGAAGCCAAATGTTAAAATGAAGGATAAATCTCAAAATAGTTTTATCTTTTTCCAAATCGGACTTATTGCTACTTTAATGGTTGTATTTTTTGTTTTAGAAATGAATTTTGAAACAAAAAGTTTGGTAATTAATAAACCAAAAATCATTGATATTAGTGAAGTTTATCAACCTACACCTAAAGTTATTACTGAAGATGTAGTTAAACAAAAAGAAAAACCTGTAGCAAAGGTTGTAAAACCAATTGTTGTTCCAAAAGTGGTTATTAATAATGTAGTTGCTTCTGAAGAAGAAATAAAAGAAGATATTACTAAAGATGCAACATCAGAAACTATAGTAAACGAACCAGTAGTTACTGATGCAAACGAAACTAGTACTTCTGAAACAGTTATTACTAATCCAAGTGTGATCAATCATCCTTTTGCTGTGGAGTCTCTACCAATGTTTCCTAATTGTATTAATACCAATAAAGAGGCGCAAAAAGAGTGTTTTGAAAAAGAATTGACTAAACGTGTTTATAAAAATTTAGTTTATCCAAGAGTAGATATGGAAAATAAGAGAGAAGGAAAAGTCTATTTTGAAATTATTGTAGACGAAAATGGATATTTCAGTGTCTTGAACAAAATAAAATTAGAAAAGTCTAGTCCTGAAATGAGAAATGCTGTTGAAGCTTCAATAAAAAAATTACCAAAAATTATTCCAGCCAAAATTGGAGGAAAAGGTGTTAAAATACGTTACAGTATTCCAATCGTCTTTAGTATTCAAAAATAACTAATTTAAAATCCCTTTATTCAAAGGGATTTTTTTATTTTTATACCCAATTAAAGATTAGTTTAATGAAAATTCATCAGTATTTAGATTCTACTTATTTAAAAACTTCATCCGATGCCAACTTGAGTGAAAATGAAAATTTAGATAAAAATAAATTCTATATACAAGAAGCTATAGAGAATGAGTTTAAGCTAATTATGATTCGCCCTACTATGGTTTCATTAGCGCATGAAATGATTCAAAAATCAAATTCTAAAGTTCTAATAGGAACTGTTATAGATTTTCCTTTAGGTGGTAAATCTACTGAAGATAAAATCATTGAAGCTCAAACTGCTATTAAAAATAATGTGGACGAATTAGACTTTGTTTTAGACTATGAACTTTTTAAAAAAGGCGCTACTGATTATCTTAAAAATCAGATTTATGAATGTACTAAATTGGGTTTAGACCATAATAAAACCGTTAAATGGATTATAGAAGTAGCTGCTTTAAATGATTCTCAAATTATTCAAATTTGTACTTTGGTTAAAAATTGCATTATTTCTCATTTTAAAGAAACCGATTACGATAAAGTATTTGTAAAATCTTCTACTGGATTTTATAAAACTCAAAATAACGAACCTAATGGCGCAACAATGCATACCATAAAAATTATGTTAGAAAATGCATTTCCGTTGCCTGTAAAAGCAGCAGGTGGTGTAAGAAATTATGATGAAGCTCTTGCAATGATTAAACTAGGTGTGAAAAGAATTGGAACATCCTCTGCAAAAGCAATTGTAGAAGGCAATCAAGCCGTAAGCACTTATTAAACTACTATTATTTTATTTTTAAATAAATTACGTCAAATGAAAAAAGTTTCGGTTTTATTTTTATTGATTTTCATACAACTTTCATGGGCTCAAAGCCAAGATAAAGAACAGTTTCCAAAGTTTAAAAATTGTAATGAATTTCAATCAGAAGAACTTAAAAAGTGTTTTTATGCTACTTTAAAAGAACATTTTAATGCCAATTTTCAAGTAGCTGAACCAGATGTGAACTATAAAGGAACAATTTTTACGCTATTTGAGGTAGACACTTTAGGTAAATTTAATGTGCTTTATATTGAATCCAATTCGGAAAATTTAAAAAAAGAAACTAAAAGAGTTTTTTCGTTGTTATAAAACGTTGAGCCTTCTACTTATTTAGGAAATAAAACATTTGCTAAATATTCAATTTCAATACCAATTCCTTTAGATACCATAAGTGTTGTGACTAATAAACAAGAATTGAAAATGATTGCTTCGGAACAAAATACAAAAGATGTTTCGGAACAAAATAAAGAGGAAGAACTTAAAGAGTATGATGATTTAGTTGTTACGGAATATAAAAATGCTCTATTTAAAGGCAAGAATAATATTCCATTTTCACATCTAAACTATGCTTATTTTGATCAGCAAATGAATCAATTAGGAACCAATAATCATACAGCTTCCAAACCTTATTCTTATGCTGAAGTTGCAAAGTATTATGATTTTGAGAAAGAAAGTAATGCTTTATTATTGCAAAAAACCTCTTGGTTGGGAAGAAAATTATGGAATGAAAATTTAGTCGCCATACAAGGTGATTCTTATTGGTTTACAATCAATCCAATTTTAAATGTAAATTTAGGAAAAGATACTAATAGTGAAGAAAAATATACTTACGTAAATACTAGAGGTGTTAACGTTCAAGGTCAGATTGGACAACAAATTAATTTTAACACTTCAATTTACGAGTCACAAGGATTGTTTGCTGATTATTACAATCAATATGCTAGAAGTATAAAACCTTCAGGTGGAAATCCAGCCATTATTCCTGGCATAGGAATTGCCAAAGAATTTAAAGAAAATGCTTTTGATTTTCCTTTAGCTGAAGCAAATATAAAATACACACCAAGCGAACATTTTGATTTGCAATTAGGATATAGTCGCAATTTTATTGGTGATGGATATCGTTCTGTTTTGCAAGGTGATGGTGCTAGTCCTTATCCTTTTTTTAAAATCAATACTACATTTTGGAAAATTAAATACACCAATACTTACATGTGGCTAAAAGATGTTCGTCCAGATGCTACGGTTGATAATACTTACGCTACAAAGTTTATGGCCAATCATTATTTGAGTTGGAATGTGAGCAAAAAATTGAATTTAGGTTTTTTTGAAAGTGTGGTTTGGGGAAATACCAATGATAGAGGTTTTGATGCTAATTTTATCAATCCAATTATTTTTTATCGAGCGGTTGAGTTCTCGTCATCGTCAAAAACAGGAAATGCTTTGCTAGGTTTAACCTCAAAATATAAGTGGAATAATTCCATTCACTTTTATGCTCAATTCTTAATTGATGAGTTCGCAATTGGTGATGTTAGAGCAGGAAATAATAGCTGGAGAAATAAATTCGCTTATCAAATAGGGGCAAAGTATTTTAATGCTTTCAAAATTGATAACTTGACTTTACAAGCAGAATATAATCACGTTCGTCCATATGTTTATGCTCATAGTAATGTTTTGACAAATTATGGACATAATAATTTGAGTATGGGTCACAATTGGGGTGCCAATTTTAGAGAACTAATTGGAATTGCTACTTATAGAAAAAACAGATATTATTTACAAGCAAAATTAATAATTGCTCAAAGAGGTTTTGATTTTAATAATGGACTTGACACAAGTAATTATGGAGGAAATATTTACTTGGATTATGACGATGATAGGCCTTTTGATGAAGGAGTTGGCGTCGCACAAGGAAATAAAACTACTATTTTACTAGGAGATTTTCAAGCGGGTTATATCTTAAATCCTTCTTCTAACATGAAATTATTTGCGAATCTTTTATACAGAGATTTTAATCCAAAAACAGAAGATGTGGTTAACAAAAAAAACACCACAACTTGGTTTACCATCGGAGTTAAAACCGATTTGTTTAATTGGTATTTTGATTATTAAAAAAAACATTAGTTAATTATTTTCTAGAGTCTGTTTTTATTAATCTTATTACTATCTTTGCACTCAAATTTTAAAACTATAAAATTTAATTTTGAGTACTACAAATCAAATAGTTGAAAAGCCTACAACATTTAAAGTTTTTGCCGAAATTACTAAAGCAAGACTAACTGTAAGTGTAATGTTTTCTACATTAGCAGGTTATGCTTTAGGTGTAGATGTTTGGAATGTAGATACTTTTAAAACTTTAGGTTTGTTGTCTATTGGCGGTTACTGTATGGTAGGAGCATCTAATGTTTTTAATCAAATAGTTGAGAAAGATATCGACAAATTAATGGATAGAACTAAAAATCGTCCGTTACCAACAGGAATAATTTCAAAACAAAATGCTTTTATATTGGCATTAGTTTTAACTATTTTAGGTTTAGCAATTTTATTTTCAGTCAATCCAAAAACGGCTTTGTTTGGTGCTGTATCTATATTTATGTATGTAAGTTTATATACTCCATTAAAAACCATTACTCCTTTATCTGTTTTTGTTGGTGCATTTCCAGGAGCAATTCCGTACATGTTAGGTTGGGTTGCAGCTACAGGGACTTTTGGTATAGAAGCAGGAACCTTATTCATTATTCAGTTTTTTTGGCAATTTCCACATTTTTGGGCTATTGGTTGGTTTTTGTTTGATGATTATAAAAAAGCAGGAATATTTATGCTTCCAACAGGAAAAAGAGATAAAAAAACAGCACTCCAAATTATTTTATATACCATTTGGACAATAATAGCTTCTTTAATTCCAGTTTTAGGATTTACAGGTAAATTTCAAATATCAATTTATACAGCAGTTGTTGTTTTTATTTTAGGAATTTGGATGTTATTTTATGCATTTAAATTGTATACAGAAATGAATGCTGTTGCAGCAAGAAAATTGATGTTAGTAAGTGTTTCATACATAACATTAATACAAATAATATACGTAATCGATAAGTTTATATAATATGATGACTTTAGAAGAACAAGAAGCAAGAAAAGGTAGAACATATAAAATGTTATTACTTTTTGGAATGATTAGTATTTTTATGATTTTCGCTGGTTTGTCTAGTGCTTATGTAGTTAGTAAATCTAGGCCAGATTGGTTGAAAGATTTTCAATTACCTAGTGCATTTATCATCAGTACAATTGTAATTTTAGCAAGTAGTTTTACCATTCATTCTGCACTAAAAGCAATGCGAAATAACAATAGAAATTTAACCTCAATATTGTTGGTTACAACACTAGTTTTAGGTTTAGCTTTTATTGTTTTGCAATTTAAAGGCTTTGGGCAAGTTGTGGATATGGGGCTTTTTTTTACAGGAAGTGAAAGTAGCATTACAACTTCGTTTTTGTACATCGCTGTAATTGTTCACGTAATTCATTTAATTGGTGGTATTATTTCGCTTTTAGTAGTAATTTATAATCATTTTAAACAAAAATACAATTCGTCGCAAACCCTTGGTATTGAGCTATGTGGGATGTATTGGCATTTTATGGATTTTATTTGGGTTTATCTATTTTTATTTTTCTATTTTTACAAGTAGAAAAAAAATAATAAATTTGACGACTTTTTAATATATTAAATTTTATGGAAGCAACAGTTACTTCACATGAACATGCACTAGATGGTGGACCAGGACCAATGGGAGCAACCTATGGTAAATTGATGATGTGGTTTTTCATCCTTTCAGATGCATTGACTTTTTCTGGATTTTTAGCAGCTTATGGTTTTTCTAGATTTAAATTTATGGAAACATGGCCAATCGCTGACGAAGTTTTTACTCACTTTCCTTTTATGCATGGAGTAGAAGCTCCTATGTATTATGTAGCATTAATGACTTTTATTCTTATTTTCTCATCTGTAACAATGGTTTTAGCAGTTGATGCTGGTCATCAAATGAAAAAACAAAAAGTAGCTTTTTACATGTTGTTAACTATTGTTGGAGGTTTTATTTTCTTAGGCTCACAAGCTTGGGAATGGAAAAATTTCATTAAAGGTGAATTTGGAGCAGTTGAAACAAAAGGAGGTTCTATTCTTCAGTTTGTGAAACAAGGTAAAGAAAAAGATACTTACGAAAGAGTTGCTTTAGCTGAATTTGCAGCTCATATTCCTGTAGAAAGAGAACAATTAACTAGAAGTAAGGGCGTTTGGTTTATGGAAGAACCAACAATACCAACTTACACGGTAGAACAAATTGTTGAAGGTTTAAAAAACCACCCTGAAATTTTAGTAAGAACTGAAAAAATAGTAGACAAGAAAAAAGTTGTTTTGTCAAGAGCAGATTCTGAAAAAATGATTGGTCAAGCAAAATACGTTGTTGAAGGAGCTAACTTAATAAGAAACGAATACGGTCAAAAAATGTTTGCCAATTTCTTTTTCTTTATCACTGGTTTTCACGGTTTCCACGTATTTACAGGTGTTCTTATTAATGTCATAATTTTCTTTAATGTTCTTTTAGGAACTTACGAAAAAAGAAAAAGTTATGAAATGGTTGAAAAAGTTGGATTATACTGGCACTTTGTAGATTTAGTTTGGGTATTTGTTTTCACATTCTTCTACTTAGTTTAATAAATTATATAAAATGGCACACGCACACGAATCAAACACAAAAAGAATTTGGACAGTTTTCGGAATTCTTTCGCTTATAACAATTGTTGAAGTTGGTTTTGGTATTGTAAAACCAGATTCACTTTTTAGAAACGACTTCTTAGGAATGAGTTTGTTAAATTGGTTATTTATTATTCTTACTGTAGTTAAAGCATACTATATCACTTGGGCTTTCATGCACATGGAAGGTGAAAAGAAAAGTTTACAATGGTCAGTTGTTGCTCCATTCGTATTCCTAGTTCTTTACTTAAGTTTCATTCTTTTAGTAGAAGGAAATTATGTTTATGATGTATTTAAAGACGGTACAATAAAATGGAATTTTTAACATTTTAATATAAAAATTTAATCCCGATAAACATCGGGATTTTTTTATCTTTGTACTTTACTTAACAACCTCTAATTATGGGAAAAAAGATAGTTCTTGTTATTCTTTTTATACTGCCTTTGCTGGTGTACATGTTTTTTGCTACAGGTGTCAATCAATTTGTTAATTTACCAACTTTGACTAAGAATATTTCTGAATTACCTGATTGGAAATCGTTAGACAATTCTAAAGTTCAACTCAAAGAAAAAATAACTATTCTTGGTTTTTTAGGTGATAATATTGCAACCGAAAAAGGAAATTTATTCAATCTAAATCAGAAAATTTACAATAAGAATAAAGAATTTAAAGATTTTCAAATTGTAATGATTGTTCCTACTGGAAATGAAACAACTATTCAATCAATAATTAATGAGTTAGGTACAATTTCAGATTTATCAGGTTGGAAATTTGTTTTTACTTCTCACGATTCTATAAGCGATTTTCATAAAAAATTAAAAATTAAGGAAGTCTTAAATCCAAAAACAGGAAGTACTAACGTTTATATCATTGATAAAGATATCAATCTTAGAGGAAGAAAAGGAAAAGATTTAAAAGGAAATAAAGAATACAAAGAAGGTTATAATACCATTTCAGCTGCTGATTTACACAACAACATGAGTGATGATGTAAAAGTCATTTTAGCGGAGTATAGATTGGCATTAAAGCGCAATAATAAAAGAAAAATTTAATATACACATGAAAAACAAATCATACATAGGAATTTCTTTTATAGTTTTAATTTTTGGCATTTGGGTTGCCAATGAGTTAAGAGTAAGATTTGGGAAATCGGATTTGGTTGAAATGGGAAATGTTCCAAGTTTTTCTCTTACGGATCAAAACAGCAAAGTAATTACTGATAAAGATTATTTAGGAAAGGTTTATGTGGTTGAATTCTTCTTTTCAACTTGCCCTACAATTTGTCCCATCATGAATCAAAACATGTTAACAATACAAGATGAGTTTTATGGAAATCCAGATTTTGGTATCGCTTCAATAACCATCGACCCAGAACATGATACGCCAGAAACTTTAAAAGCACATGCCAAAAATTTAGGCGTAAAGCATTACAATTGGCATTTTTTAACAGGTAAAAAAGAGTATATTTACGACTTAGCAAAAAAAGGGTTTAATATTTATGCGGATCAAAACGATGCTGTTGAGGGTGGTTTTGAGCATTCGGGGTTGTTTGCCCTAATAGATAAAGAAGGAAAAATACGATGTAGAAAAGATTCTTTTGATAATCCAATTTTATACTATGATGGTTTAGAAGAAGCAGGTATAAAAGCAATTAAAGAAGATATTAAAAAATTATTAGAAGAATAAATTAAATAAGAAAAACAAAAAGTTTTAATAAAAAGTGTACTAATGAACGATACTAATTCTATAGAAACAAAATACAACAAGTTAATCATTGCTTTGTCAATAATTATTCCTTTGGCTGTTGCTTTACTTTTTGGTGTAAATTTAAAAAGATTAGGTTTTGATGTTGAACCATTTTCGTTTTTACCTCCTATTTACGCTACTATTAATGGTTTAACCGCAGTTATTTTAGTTGCTGCTGTAATGGCCATTAAAAACGGAAACAGATTATTACATGAACGATTAATGAAATTAGCTATTTTATTTTCGGTGTTCTTTTTGTTAATGTATGTGGCTTATCACATGTCATCTGATTCAACGGAATATCGTGGCGATTTTGGTTTCATATATTATCCTATTTTAATTTCTCATATTATTTTATCAATAGTAATTATTCCTATGGTATTATTTACCTATGTTAGAGCTTTAGCACAACGTTTTGATAAGCATAAAAAATTAGCTAAAATCACTTTTCCAATTTGGTTGTATGTTGCTGTAACTGGAGTTGTAGTTTATTTAATGATTTCTCCTTACTATGCATAAAAAACACCTTAGAGAAGTTTCTAAATTCCAAATGCTAAAGATTTTTTTTGGTTTTTATTTTTTATTTTTTGGAATTTTCACAAATGCTCAATGTGCCATGTGTAGGGCTTCGTTAGAGAGTTCAGATAATGTAAAACAAGCAGAAGCTGTTAACGATGGTATTATTTTCTTAAT
The DNA here is from genome assembly GCF_965657075.1 of Flavobacterium sp. Classification (GTDB taxonomy): domain Bacteria; phylum Bacteroidota; class Bacteroidia; order Flavobacteriales; family Flavobacteriaceae; genus Flavobacterium. Next base: position 11,673 of record NZ_CBFHMV010000020.1, on the reverse strand, counting down.
GGTGATTCCATACATTTTAGTTGCAATTGTTTCTTTTGGGGTTTACAGAATTATGAAATCCAAAAAAAATACGCTTTCTTAAAATCATTCCAGACCATCAATTTTAATATCCATTTTTCCAGTAGTTGTAATAAAAGCTATTATGGCTTTGTTTGATAGTTCAATTCTTTCAAATACAAAGTTGTCAAATGAGCCATTAACAAATACTCCTTTTGTAGGAGAATAGTTCTCTAAATAGGGTTGCATGTTTTTCTTTCCTTCATCCAAATTTTCTTTTATTGAGTACTTGCAGTTTTCTCTTATTTTCTTTAAAATAGTTCCTTGCGCTAACCAATTAGCCGATTTTAATAAGACATTTTTAGTATTTAGAACATAGTCCAATTCATCAAAATATATTTCAAAGGTTTCAGCATTATATTTCGGAATTCCAGATAAATAAATGGTGCCATTAATACTACCTGTTATGTCTAAGGCGATAATTAATTTTTTGTCTTTTTCCCAAATTTCAACTCCTTGAACAACAATTTTTCTATTTCCTGAACCAAATTCTTGACCTTTAAAATTTTTTGTAATTACCTTTGAAGCACTAGCAAAAGTGGAAACTGCTGCCACAGAAACGGTAACTCGATCAGGCATTTTATTAACTGGTTTTAGAACAATTGCTTTGGCATCAAAATTATTTTTAGGTTCTTGTCCAACCATAGTTTGCATATCGCATTTTAAACCCATGTCCATTGTGATTTTATTGTTTTTTAAAACAGCATCTGTTACATACAATTCAATTGGAATCAATTTAAACCAAGCTTCATAGGCATCACTTGTTAAAAAAGGAGTGCTTAAAGTACCCAATACATCTAAAACTTGAGGTTTAAAATCACAGGTAGCATTTATAGCATCATCAACTGTTTTGGCAATCTTTGTTTTAAATAGCGAAAGTGTTGGATTTATGATATAGGTAATCGGAACATTTTTTCCTGCAATTAAAACTGTTGGACTCTCATTCCATTTTATAGTTTCTAATTTTGAAGTTGTAGTCAGTTTCCAATTGGTTAAATGAGCTTTACTAGTTAAAGTAATGATTCCATTCATGTTAACTTCTCTAGTGTCATTTAAACCAAGAAATTCAGTTCCGTATTTAAATTTTGCCCAAATTTTTAAAGGAATTATTGAAGTAATAATGCCGTTTTTTTCAGAAATTGTAATGTCGTTGGTTTTCCAAATTTTCATTTCTGTTTTATCATCTTCTATGGTGTTGTCTTCAAAAATTAATCCTTTAATGTTTTTATTGACTTGCTTTTCTATTTCTTTAACAGAAATTTCGACTGGCATAGAAATGAATGAAGTTTTATTTTTATATACTAAAGGTACATTGTCGGATGGGAGTGGTTTTAGAGCTTCAATTTTACTAGTAGTTGCACAAGAAACAAGAAATTTCGAACACAAAAAAATCAGCAGTATTCCTAGAAGGTATTTCATAAACAAGATAATTTGCTTTGTAAAATTAAAATTTTATTTGATAGTTGTAACAAATTTACTTTTTTTTGGTCTTATAGAAGAAATCAGTTAGAAAATTTCGAAACATGACAATCAAAAAAACAATTCTATTTTTCTTATTTATTAGCATTCAGGTAACAGCTCAAGATAAAAAATGGACACTCAAAGAGTGTGTTGAATACGCTTTAGAAAATAATATCTCCATCAAATCATCTGAATTAGATTTGCAAAACGCAACAGTAAATAAAAAAGATGCCATTGGAGCTTTTCTGCCAAATATTAACGCTTCAGCTTCTCATTCTTGGAATATTGGTTTAAATCAAAATATTACTACGGGTTTGCTTCAAAACCAAACTACTCAATTTACTTCTGCGGGTTTAAATGTTGGAGTTGATATTTATAACGGTTTAAGAAATCAATTGCAATTAAGAAAATCTAATTTGTCTATCATAGCTACGCAATATCAATTGACTAAAATGAAAGATGATATGAGTTTAAATGTTGCTAATGCTTTTCTTCAAATTTTATTCAACAAGGAAAATTTAAAAGTCCAAAAGCAACAAAAAGAATTTAATCTAACTCAATTAAGCAGAACAGAAGATTTAGTCGAAGCAGGTGTTGTTCCTAGAGGCGATTTATTAGATATTAAAGCAACAGTTGCAAGTGATTATCAAAGAGTTATTGCGGCAGAAAATGCACTTTTAATTTCCAAATTAAGTTTAGCTCAACTTTTACGTTTAGACGATTTTAAAAATTTTGATATAGATGAAAGTCAAATTCCAGGTTTAAGTGAAAGTATTTTATTAGAAACTTCAGAATCCATAGCAGAAAAAGCAAAAGAAACTAGAATAGAACTTAAAATTGCTCAATCCAGTGTGGAATTAGCAGAAAAGGATATTTCAATTGCAAAAGCAGCTTATCAACCCACTTTGTCAGGATTTTATAGTTTTAATACAAGAGCAGCTTACAGCGATAGAATTGTAGGTTTTCAACCTAATGCAGCAAATCCTACTTCAGTTATTGGTTTTGTTGATGGAACCAATCAACAAGTTTTACAACCTAATTTTTCTCCAATACTTGGTGGTCCACAAAATTTAATGGATCAATTCAGTAACAATAAAGGACAAAATTTTGGGGTACAATTAAGTGTGCCAATTTTCAATGGTTTTGCGGTACGAAATAACGTTGAAAGAAGTAAAATTGCTTTAGATAGAGCCAAAATAAATTTAGAACAACAAGAGCTCGATATGGAACGAAATGTTTATACGGCTTACACTGATGCTAATGCAGCAAAAGAAAGTTTTGAAGCAGCTAAAACTACTTTAGAAGCAAGAACGTTGTCTCATAACTATGCAAAAGAACGTTATGAAGTTGGTTTGATGAATGTTTTTGATTTCAATCAAGCACAAACGTTACTAGTAAATGCACAATCAGAAGTTTTAAGAACTAAATACGATTACTTGTTTAGAATCAAAATATTAGAATTTTATTTCGGAATACCATTAATTGAAAAATAATAAATCATGTCAAAGAAAACCATAATCATCTTATCTGTTGTATTAGTTGCTGTTATTGCAGGATTAATTGCTTATAAAAAGTCAAAAGGAAATGATGATGTAAAAACTGTAGAAATAGCTCAAGCCAAACAAATGACTATCGTAGAAACGGTTTCTGCTACAGGAAAAATTCAGCCAGAAATTGAAGTTAAAATATCTTCGGAAGTTTCAGGAGAAGTTATTGCTTTACCTATCAAAGAAGGTCAACAAGTTAAAAAAGGGGATTTATTAGTTAAGATTAATCCAGATATTTATGTTTCTGGTGTAAATAGGACTGCTGCATCAGTATCAACAACAAGAGCTGGTTTAAGTCAAGCCGAAGCTCAGGTAAAAGAAGCGAAAGCCAATTATGACAGAAATAAAACGCTTTTTGATAAAGGAGTGATTTCTAAATCAGAATGGGACAGAATTGTTTCTGCGTACGAAGTTGCTGTTGCTGGAAAACAATCTGCTTACTACAATGTGCAAAGCGCTTCGGCTACATTAACTGAAGCCAGAGATAACTTAGGCAGAACTACCATTTATGCACCTGCAGATGGAACCGTATCTCTTTTGTCAATTGAACTTGGTGAAAGGGTTTTAGGAACGCAACAAATGGCTGGTACAGAAATTCTTCGTATTGCCAATTTAAACAATATGGAAGTTGAAGTAGATGTTAATGAAAATGATATAGTAAAAGTTAGTATTGGTGATGAAGCAAATATTGAAGTTGATGCTTACTTAAAAAGAAAATTTAAAGGGGTTGTAACTAGTATCTCAAATTCAGCAAGTAGTGCTTTAACAGCCGATCAAGTAACCAACTTTAAGGTGAAAATAAGAATTTTAAAAGAATCCTATCAAGATTTATTAGAAGGAAAACCTGAAAATTTTTCACCATTTAGACCAGGAATGACTGCTACAGTTGATATCATTACAAAAACAAATGCAGATGTTATTGCGGTGCCAATCAGTGCTGTTGTAATTAAAGATGATACAACTTCAGTTAAAAAAGATTTTGTTAAAGCTTTAGAAAAAGAAGATCAAGAGAAAAAAGGAACTGCTCCTAAAAATGATGTTAAATACGAATGTGTGTTTGTAAAAGTAGGAGATAAGGCAAAATTGAGAGTTATAAAAACCGGAATCCAAGATGATTCTAATATCGAAATTATTTCAGGATTAAAAGCTGGAGAAGAAATAATAGTTGGCCCATACAGTTTGGTTTCAAAAGACTTAATGACTAATGATAAAGTCAAAATAGAAGGTGTAGAACCTAAGAAATAAATCATAAAAAGGCACTTAATTTTGGTGCCTTTTTTTTGAAATAATTTAGTTTTCAAAACTATTGATTTGTATTTTTGTGCAAATATTCACTACCAATGGCTTTAATTTTAAATATAGAAACGGCAACTAAAAATTGTTCGGTAAGTTTAGCATTAAACGGAATTACTTTAAGTTTTAGAGAACTTGCAGAGCAAAATTTTTCACATGCTGAAAAACTGCATGTTTTTATTGAAGAATTATTAGCTGAAAACAACCAAACTTTTACTGATTTGAATGCTGTTGCAGTTAGTCAAGGACCAGGTTCCTACACAGGTTTGCGAATTGGAGTTTCTTCAGCAAAAGGTTTTTGTTATGCTTTAAATATTCCTTTAATAGCTTTGGATACTTTAGAAGTCCTTTCTCGAAAAATTAGCGTTGATAAAGGCATAATTATTCCAATGATTGATGCTAGAAGAATGGAAGTTTACAGTGCTTTTTTTGACAAAAATTATACATTGACTAGAAATGTTGAAGCCGAAATCATTGAAGCTAATTCCTATGCTGAAATTAATGAAACCATTCATTTGGTTGGTGATGGTATTGCTAAGTTTAAAGAAGTATTAGTTGATGAAAAATTTGTTTTTCATGAGGATGAAGTATATCCTTCTTCTAAAGAAATGAGCTTTTTGTCATTTGAAAAGTACAAAAAAAACGACTTTGTTGATGTCGCTTATTTTGAACCTTATTATTTGAAAGATTTTATTTTGAATAAATAATCATTTATTTAGCTAATTTCTGAATTTCAACTTGATGTGGATATGGAATTTCAATACCTGCTTCGTCAAATGCTAATTTACAAGTTTCTAAAATTTCTGCATGAACGGTCCAATAATCTTCAGCTTTTGTCCATGGTCTGATGGCAAAATCAACAGAACTATTGTTCAAACTTTTAACAAATACAGATGGAGCAGGTTCTTTTAATATCAAAGGATGTTTTTCTAAGATATTAAAAACAACTTCTTTAACTTGTTTAAAATTTGAGTCATAATCTACACCAATAACCAAATCAACTCTCAAAGTTCCATTTATTGTAAAGTTAATAATTTTATCATTCGATAAGGAAGCATTGGGTATAATTGCAGTTTTGTTTTCTGGCAAAGTTATTATTGTAGAAAACATTTTAATTTCTTTTACTGTTCCAATAATTCCTTGTGCTTCAATAACATCACCAACTTTAAAAGGTTTTAGTAAAATTATTAAAACACCACCAGCAAAATTAGATAATGATCCTTGTAATGCTAAACCTACAGCTAAACCAGCAGCACCAAGTATGGCAACAAATGAACTGGTTCCAATACCTAATTGAGTGATTACTGTAACAAGTACTAAAATTCTTAAAGCCCAAAAGATAAGATTACCTACAAATAGTACTAAAGTAGGTTCTATTTCTCTTTTTCTCATTACTTTTTTCACAAGTTTTGTAATGATACTTGTAGCCCATAAACCCACAAATAAAATTATAAGTGCTGAAAATAATTTTGGAGAATATTCTAAAACATAATTTTTAATGTAGTCGATGTAAGTTGTAATTTCTTTTTCTGGCATAATTGTTTTGTTTTTACAAATGTATTAAGACGATAACTTTAATTCAAGTTAATGCCTAACATTAGTTTTTGTTTAACATTTTAAGTAAAAAAAGCTCTCGAATTAACGAAAGCTTAAGTTTTTTTGATTTTAAATAGAATTATTCTATTTCAAAGGTGATTTTCAAATTCACTCTAAACTCTGCAACTTCATTGTCTTTAATAGAAGCGCTTTGATCTTGTACGTAAACAGAACGGATGTTCTTTAATGATTTTGCTGCATGTGTAACTGCTTTTTTTGTAGCGTCTTCCCAACTTTTTTCTGAGCTTGATAATACTTCAATAACTTTTAATACTGCCATTTTGTTTTGTTTTTAAATTAAAAATTTACATTTTAAAACCTAAATTTACTAAAAAGGTTTTATTTTTACAAAAAAACAATTTCAATAAATTTAAAATTGATAACATTAAGTTAACATACGTGTTGATTACAAGTTGGAATTTTGTGCAATTAAATTATTTGATTAAATGGAACAGATTTATATTGTAATGTTGGTGTCTCTTGCTTTGTTAGCTTCAATCGATTTGATGGTTGGTGTGGCAAATGATGCTGTAAATTTTTTAAATTCAGGAATTGGTTCAAAAGCAGTTTCATTTAAAACGTTAATGATTGTTGCCAGTTTGGGTATTACATTAGGTTCCTTGTTTTCAAGTGGAATGATGGAAATTGCCAAAAGCGGTATTTTTACGCCATCCATGTTTACTTTTAATGATGTAATGATCATCTTTTTAGCTGTAATGATTACGGATGTTTTGTTGCTAGATATCTTTAATAGTTTGGGTTTACCTACATCAACTACGGTTTCAATTGTTTTTTCATTGCTTGGTGGAGCCGTTTGTTTAGGGTCTTTCAAGTTGTTAACTGATCCAAATGTTACAGGAAGTATTTTGCAATTCATTAATCAAAAAAAAGCAACTCAAATTGTTACTAGTATATTGCTTTCAGTAGTTTTGTCTTTTACCATTGGAGGTTTTGTTCAATACATTTCAAGAATAATTTTTACGTTTCAATATGAGAAAAAAGTAAAATATTTTGGTGCCATTTTTGGAGGAATTGGAATTACTGCAATTGCTTTCTTTATTCTTTTTAAAGGACTTAAAAGTTCTTCTTTCATGACAAAAGATTTAAAAGAATTAATGAATCACAACCAAATGCTTATTATTGCTATTAATTTTGTTTTTTGGACCATTTTATCGCAGGTATTGATAACATTAAAAGTAAATATTTTCAGAGTCATAATCATTATTGGAACTTTTGCTTTAGCCTTGGCTTTTGCAGGAAATGATTTAGTTAATTTTATTGGTGTTCCCATCGCAGGATTAGAGGCTTATCAACTTTACGTAGACAATGGTTTTAACCCCAATATGTTAATGGGCGAATTAGCTTCTTCTGAATTAAAAGCTAATTTTTGGTTGTTGCTTTTAGGAGGTATTATTATGGTTTATACCATTTGGACTTCTAAAAAAGCTAAAGATGTAATTGCAACTGGTGTTGATTTATCAAGACAAAGTGAAGGTGCTGAAAAGTTTGATGCTAATAATCTTTCAAGATCCATTGTAAGATTTGGAGTCTATTTAGGTCAAGGTTTAAATGTTGTTTTACCCAAAAAATTGCAAATTAAAATTGATCAAAGATTTGAAAAGGTAGCTGTTTTGAACAAAGAAGAAGAACCAGCATTTGATATGGTTAGAGCTTCTGTAAATTTAATGGTTGCTAGTATTTTAATTGCTATTGGTACGTCTTGGCAGTTGCCATTATCAACTACTTATGTTACTTTTATGGTGGCTATGGGTACCTCTTTTGCTGATAGAGCTTGGGACAGAGAAAGTGCTGTTTTTAGAGTTGCTGGTGTTTTTAACGTTATTGGAGGCTGGTTCGTAACTGCTTTTGCTGCTTTTTTAACTGCAGGTTTTATAACGATTGTACTTCACTATGGAAAAGTCTTTGCCTTTTTTGCTCTTATGATTATTGTGGCTATTTTACTTTATAAAAGTTCTAGAAAACATAAAAATAAAGTTATTGAAGAGGATGAGGAAGCTCTATTTAATAAGGTTGATATAGGTACTATTCAAGAAATTGTTAAAGAAAGTTCTTCGCAAATCAGTAAAGTAATTAAAAAAACAAATGCTTTATACTCTGATGTTATTGATAATTTAGGTTTACAAGATTTAAATAAACTTAAAGCCAATAAAAAGAAGTACAAAAAACTCGAAAAGGATGTTGATGAATTAAAAAATAACGTTTACTATTTTATTAAAAGTTTAGACGAAACTTCATTAGAGGCTAGTAGGTTTTATGTACTAATTTTAGGTTATTTACAAGATATGGTTCAGTCTATTGGTTATATCACTAACAATAGTTTTTCACATGTAAATAACAATCATAAAAACCTGAAATTCAATCAAATTAGAGATTTAAAATCTATTGACAGTCAATTAAAAGATTTATTTAATCGTTTGGAAATTAGTTTCAGTACAGATGATTTTTCTAAATTAGATTCAATTATTTTAGAAAAAAATTCTTTAATAGATTCAATATCCGTTTTAATTGAAAAACAAATTGAAAGAATTAGAACTACTGAAAATAGCCCAAAAAACAGTAAATTATATTTCGGTTTACTGCTTGAAACAAATGACTTAATTAAAGCTACAATGAATTTGTTAGAATTATTTAAAGAATTTAATGAGCATGCAAGTACAAAAAAATAAGTATAAAAAAAGAGAACTAGTTTTAATTAGTTCTCTTTTTTCTTAAATTTTTATTTGATTTAACCATTAATAGCTTCCACAATAATAGCGTTGTCTTTTAGCATATCTTTTAGCATGTTTTCAATCCCGTTTTTCAATGTAAAAGTTGAAGAAGGACAACCGCTACAAGCACCTTGTAAAATTACTTTTACACGTTTTTCTTCAGCATCAAAAGAATCAAAAGTAATATTTCCACCATCACTTTGAACAGCCGGTTTTACATATTCTTCTAAAATATTAATTATTTGTTGTGAAGTAACATCTAGTTTTTCAAAATAATCATCTTGTTTCTTGATGTGATTTTCTGTTTTTGTTATTAAAGTTTCATTAATAACTTCTTTGTTTAATTCGATGTATTCTTTTATGAATGATCTTATTTCAGCAGAAACAGCATCCCATTCAATACTGTTGTATTTTGTGATTGAAATATAATTTTCATCAATAAATACTTCTTTTACAAATGAAAAATTAAATAATTCTTTAGCCAAAGGAGAAGCATCCGTTTCATCAATATTTTTTGCTTCAAAAGGAGTTTTAGTTAACAATTTATTGCAAACAAACTTTAAAACAGCAGGATTAGGAGTAGTTTCCCCATAAACTGTAGTAGCTGATTTTTTTTGAATTTGATCTTCTAATACTATTTTTCCTCCTTTTTCAATGAAGGCACTAATTTGATTAGCTACTTCATCTTGAACATCTTCCCATTCCACAATTGAATATTTTTCAATGGCTATAAAATATCCTGAAATAAAAACCGTTTTAACAAAAGGTAAGAAGAAAAGTTGTTTGGCTAATGGTGAAGTTGACGTTTCGTCAATGTTTTTATATTCTAGGTTTTGATTCCTAGTTATGATATCGTTTAATTCAAATTTAACAATCGAAGGATTGTTTGTTGATTTTATTGTTATTTTATCCATTATAAGCTTTTTTTTGCAAATTTAACAAACATATTTGTATTGTTTATTTATATTTGAATTTTTAAATTAAAGTTTTGTTAAGAAAATAAAATGTCTCATGAAGAAAATTACATATATATTATTTCTTTTTTCTAATTTGATTGTATTCTCACAAGGAATTACAGTTTCTGGAGCAGGAAGTAATGCAGGAGTTCAAAATATTGTAGAAAACATATTAATCAATTCTCCTTGTGCAGAAGTCTCTAATTTTACAACGCAAGGAACATGTGGGGTTGGTAGTTTTACATATGCTGGTTCTGGTGATTTTTTCTCAGGAGGTATGATTATTAGAAACGGCAACGTAACCACTTCTTCCGGTAATTACACAGGAAATGATATGTCTTCGGTTTGTTCAGGTTCAGGTGATCCACAATTATTAGCAATTAGTCAAGCCAATGGTAATACAGGAACAATAAATGATGTGTCATTTGTTAAATTTGATTTTACTCCATTAACAGATAATTTTAGTTTCAATTTCATTTTTGCTTCTAATGAATATGGTACTTATCAATGTAATTTTTCTGATGTATTTGCTTTTATATTAACGGATTTAACGACAGGTGTAACAACGAATTTGGCTCTAATTCCAGGAACAACAACTCCTGTTTCTGTAACTAACATTAGAGATAATACTTTTAATGGAGGTTGCCCTTCTGTAAATCCAGAATATTTTGATGTTTATAACGTGACAGCTCCAGCTGCCTCTACAGTTATGAACATGATAGGTTATACTGTTCCAATGACTGCATCTGCAACGGTAATTCCAAATAATCCATACAGTATAAAGTTAGCTATTGGAGATTATGATGATACTGCATTTGACTCGGCAGTTTTTATTCAAGCAGGAAGTTTTAATGTTGGAACAGCCAATCTTTCTTACCCTGTTCTTCAAGGTATCGAAACTGGTGACATGACTATTGCTAATGGTTTAGCTATGTGTCCAGAAGAGATTAGAGTCTTAGATACTGGATTAGATCCCGCAACCTATGCATTTGTATGGACTAAAGACGGTGTTGTTATACCAGGGGCAACTGATGCAACTTATTCAGTTACCGAATCCGGAAATTATTGTGTAGCTGCAAGTGCAGGTACTGGCCCAACTGCTTGTGTTCAAGAAGATTGTGTTTTGGTCGAGTTTTTACCTGATTTTACTATAAATCCTAGTCCAAATGATTTATATAGTTTCGGAAATACGTTTAATTTAGATAACAATACTTCAACTATTTTGAATGGTTTAAGTTCTTTTGATTATGATTTAGTTTATTTTAGTTCTTTAGCTGATGCAACAGATCCTGATGGAATAGGGATTTCAAACATACAAACTACAAATCAACCTGTAACTACATTTTATGCTACTGTAAGAAGTATTTATGAATGTCAAAAAATAGCACAATTTAATGCTGTAGTTGTAAGTATCAATCAACCAGATGATATTTTTCTTTGTGATGCAACTAATCCTTTAGCTTCAGAACCTTTCGATTTAACTGCTCAAGATGCTCAAATTTTAGGTGCATTAGATCCTAATGCTTACACGGTTACTTATCATACAACATCAAATGGAGCTATTTCAGAAACCGATTTAGCAACACCTTCTACTGCTTTTGTTGGAGTTGATGGTCAAACAATTTATGTGAGAGTAGAAAACAATTTAGATGCGTCTGATTTTGCCCTAACTGATTTTGACTTGCATTTGTTGCCTTTGCCTACAGCTTCAATAGGAACTACAACAATTTGTGAAGGCGAGACAGGAACAGTAACTTTTTCTGGTACTCCAGATGCTACTATAAATTATACTGTGGATGGTGCTTCAGCACAAATTTTACTAAATTCATCCGGAACAGCAACATTAACCACTTTACCACTAACATCTGATTCTGTTTATAATTTAGTATCAGTTACTTCACCTGCTCCAAATATGTGTACCGCATTTGTAAATGGAACTGCTACAGTTGTTGTTAGACCCCTTCCAACGGTTTCAATATCTACATCAACTCCTGAGGTTTGTTTTGGTGATGTTGCCACTTTAGATTTTGTGGG
>NZ_CBFHMV010000019.1:0-51142 GCF_965657075.1 Flavobacterium sp. | reverse complement strand
AAAACGTTGACAGTAGCTGAACCAGAAACCAATTGAGAACAAACAGGTATCGTATTAGAACTCACACTCACTAAATCATATGTTGCATCAAGCATCTGGAAAACAGTGGCAGATCCTGAGGCATTTAACTGTACAAAATCTGAAACCGTACCTGAAACTGTTGTGACTGTATAATTAACAGTAGCATCTGGCGTACCAGTAAAAACAACATTTGCCGTGTCGCCCGCACAAATATCTTCTGCAGAAACACTTGCCGTTGGTAATGGTAATATCGTAATCGTTACACACTCCGAATTAGGAGTAAAAGTAAATGTACATGCAGGTAATGTAGCCGAACTAACACTTACCAAACAGTAAATAGCATCTACTGTCGTTGTAACTGAGGCAGATCCTGATCCATCCAAAACAATAGAAGCCGTAGATCCATTTAAAGTATAATTAACAGTAGCATCTGCTGTACCCACAAAATCTAAAGTGGCAACATCACCAAAACAAACCTCAGGAGTTGATGTAGATATTGAAACCGTTGGAAGGGGATTAACAAAAATTACTATACTTTGATTGAGGTTTTGAGTACAAAGATCTTGAGAAGTAACAGACGTTAATTGATAAGTTTTATCTGCAAATAAAGGAGAAGTTGTAAAAGAAAAATTTCCTGAATTGTTAAGTTCAATAGTTGTAGAAATTGTACCATCTTCTAGAAAATCAACACTAGCATTAGGTGTACCAGATATGGTAACTAAAACTGTTTCACCTTCACAAATTGTAGTACTATTAGCAATTGTAGCAGTAGGCAAAGGTGAAATTGTAATATCCATCGTAGTTGTATCTGAACAACCTGGTGCGTCTGGAGTAAAAGTATAAGTTAGTGTACCTAAAACAGAAGTATCTACTGTTGGTGGATTCCAAGTCCCTGTAACCCCTTCATTTGAAGTTGTTGGCAAAGCATCAGGTGATTGATTTTGACAATAGGGTCCTAATTGCGTGAACGTAGGAGTTGTTTGCTGAAGGCAAATTAAATTAAAAGGATGCACCTCATAACATGATGAAACCGTATTATCAATTCTTAAATAAATAACCTCGTCACAAAATCCATTATAATTGGACGGATTTGAAATTGGATTGTTATATTGTTCAGCATCAGCGAGTGTATTAAAATATTCTATTTCATGTTCAAAAGGTGATAAGGTTCCTAAAACCTGTGAAGTATTTTGCGTCAAGTCAAAAATGTAAGATGAAGCTCCTGTATCACAAACAGCTAAATCATTTGGAAGTTCATTGTCAATGCCTTCAAATACTTCAACAGTAACAAAATCTGTAACTACAGTTGGTGTTCCTGTACCACAAGGAGCATAAATCGCTTGAGCTGTGTAAGTTGTTGTTATGGTTGGACAAACAGACATAGAAGGACTATTTCCGATAACAACTCCATTTTCTAACCAATTAAACGTTACCGTGCTTGGTCCTGATGGTGTAAATCTCCATGCTTCGTTTGAAGCGGACCAAGGTCCAGTATTTCTACCTGGTGGTGTGTATCCTAAAGTACCTGCAGTATTTTGAATACCAATTACTCCTCTACCACCATTCCAGCCTGTACATGGAGTTCTATCTTTTACATAAACCTCAATAACATTTGTAGTTTCGTACAAAAGAATTTGAGAAGTTTGAAGCCCTACTGAATTATTACATGAAAATTGAGGTACATTCGAAAAGTTAATTACCGCAGTTCTACATGGAAAACTACCTAAAATTTGATAATTGATACTTAAAGTTGCTGGTGGTGTTGGTGTAACATTTGGATTAATATCCTGATAAACACCATATATAGCATTTCTAATAGGAAAACCTGTATTAGGAACTGTTTGGCTGTAAGACCATGCACAATTTCCTCCAGGATTATAATCACCACCACCAAAAGTTACGACACCATTAGAACCTACTAAAATGGTATTATAAGTTGCTCCAAAAAAGCAGAAATTAAATGGTAAAGTTACTAAAGGTGACCAAACATCATCTGTGTTTACTGAAACTGGTGTTCCTCCAACAAAAGGAAAAGGCGGTGCATAAGGAACCGAAGTTACTGAATATGAATTGGTTTGACCTGTTTCAAGATAAGTTGCTTCAATTGTACTACACTGCCCAACTTCACAAATAGGGGACGGATTAAGTGTGGTTACATTAGCACAACCTGGTGCTTGAGCCATTACAAAATTAGTAACTAACAGTGTAACAAATAATATTATTCTTCTTAAACTCATTTTATTCTTTTTTTGAGGGTCTAAAAATACATAATTTTAACAAATAATTTAATAAAAAAAGTTAAAAATTAATGTTTTAACATTTCCATTCTTAATTATGTTTTTATTATTTATCTTTGCCCAATCGAAAAAAATGCAAATTACAATAATAAAACATGCCAGAAAACGAAGAAATAATAAATGAATTGGGTGATAATCACATTGCCACAAGTGCTGAAACTCCTCTTAGAAAAGATGCCTTTGTACTAACAGACGACGAAAAAATAGCATCCATTAAAAAAGATGTTGAAAACATTTTACTTACCTTAGGAATGGACTTGGAGGATGATAGTTTAAAAGGCACTCCAAATCGTGTTGCAAAAATGTTTGTAAAAGAAATTTTTGGCGGCTTAAACCCAGCTAGAAAACCAAGTTCATCAACATTTGATAACAAATACAAATACAACGAAATGCTAGTTGAAAAAAACATTGTAGTTTATTCAACTTGTGAGCATCATTTACTTCCAATAGTTGGTAGAGCTCATGTTGCTTACATTTCGAAAGGTACCGTAGTTGGATTATCAAAAATGAATAGAATTGTGGATTATTTTGCTAAAAGACCTCAAGTTCAAGAACGATTAAATATTCAAATTGTTGAAGAATTAAAAAAAGTTTTAGGTACTGAAGATGTTGCTTGTGTAATTGATGCCAAGCATTTGTGCGTCAACTCAAGAGGAATTAAGGATATTGAAAGCAGTACGGTTACTGCTGAATTTGGTGGTAAATTTAAAGAAGAAAACGTTAGAAAGGAATTTCTTAACTACATCAATTTAGAAACTAAATTTTAATTGTTTAAGATTTTGATTTTAACGCTCAACCCCTAGCCCTGATAGTAACGGCATCCTTTTTTTGTTTTGAAATGAGTTGTATTTTAAATCTTTTTCAACAAAAAAAGATACAGTGAATAGCAGGATTAGCTTCTAAAAATAAGAATTAAAAAACACATGGAATTATATAAAAATCAGCCTTTAAAAATTTACAATACCCTATCTGGTGAAAAGGAACTTTTTAAACCTATTCATGAAGGAACTATTGGAATGTATGTTTGTGGACCAACTGTTTACAGCAATGTTCATTTAGGAAACGTGAGAACTTTTATGAGTTTTGACATGATTTTTAGATATTTAAATCATTTAGAATACAAAGTAAGATATGTTAGAAACATTACCGATGCAGGTCATTTAACAGATGATGGTGATGTTGCCAATGATCGATTTGTAAAACAATCGCGTTTGGAAAAGTTAGAACCTATGGAAATTGTACAGAAATACACGGTTGATTTTCATAATGTTTTGAATACATTTAACTTTCTTCCTCCAACTATTGAACCCACTGCAACGGGACATATAATGGAACAAATTGAATTAATTGAAAAACTAATTGATTCAGAATTAGCTTATGAAAGCCAAGGTTCTGTTTATTTTGATGTTTTGGCTTATAACAAAAAAGGCTTAAATTATGGCGAACTAAGCAATCGAAATATTGAAGAATTATTTGCCAATACTCGTGATTTAGACGGGCAATCCGAAAAAAGGAATCCTCAAGATTTTGCTTTATGGAAAAATGCTTCTCCAGCACACATTATGCGTTGGAATTCTCCTTGGGGAGCTGGTTTTCCAGGATGGCATTTGGAATGTACTGCAATGAGTACAAAATATTTAGGAGAAACTTTTGACATTCATGGCGGTGGAATGGACTTGAAATTCCCGCACCATGAATGCGAAGTTGCACAAGCTAAAGGTTGTTTTGGTCATGCTCCTGTAAAGACTTGGATGCATACCAACATGCTTACCATGAATGGCTTAAGAATGAGTAAATCTACTGGTAACTATATTTTACCTATGGAATTGCTTTTTGGAGAAAATACGTTTTTTGAAAAACCCTTTAATGCCAATGTGGTGCGATTTAATTTCATGCAAGCGCATTACAGAAGCGTTTTAGACATCTCCAATGAAGCTATGTTAGCCAGTGAAAAAGGGTATAACAAAATGACTGAAGCTTATAATTTAGCTAAAAATCTTACTGCAAGTTCTACTTCTACTTTTGACATTTCTGAGTGGAGCAAAAGTTGTTACAATGCAATGAATGACGATTTTAATACTCCAGTTTTAATTGCACAACTTTTTGAGGGTGTACGCTTTATTAATGTAATTAATGATAAAAAAGCAACAATCACTGAAACTGATTTAGAAATTTTGATTAGCACCTTAAAGACTTTTGTAATCGATGTTTTAGGAATTAATTTGGAAGCCTCTAAAGACACTACTTCTTCTTCAAAATTAAAAGGCGTAGTTGAAATGTTAATTGAAATGAGAAATGAAGCTAGAGCCAATAAAAACTGGGCTTTATCTGATGAAATTCGTGATAAACTGGCAGGGCTTGGAGTTATTTTGAAAGATGGCAAAGACGGAACAAATTTTTCGATTTAAGTAAAAAATTAAGAATAATAATTAACGATTTTTGATTGCAGAAAGTTTGGAACACAGATTTGAGAAAATAGAGAAATTTGAATTATCTAAACTATTAAATCTGATTTCTTTTTTGGAATTTAGATTTAAAATATTGGAATTTACATTGAGTTTGAGCTTAAAAAAGATACTTATTTTCCCATTTGTGCTTTTGGTACGTTTTTATCAAGGGGCTATTTCTCCATTTACACCTGCAACTTGCCGTTTTGAACCAACTTGTTCGCATTACACCGTTGAAGCATTGCAAAAACATGGTTTATTTAAAGGAGGCTGGTTGGCTGTAAAAAGAATAGCAAGTTGTCATCCATGGGGAAAAAGTGGTTATGACCCTGTACCGTAAAAGATTTTAAATTTAAAATTAACGATTTTAGCTTGCAGCAATTTTTGGAAATTGTAATTTAATGAATAGGAATTTTCTTTTTTTTAACACCTAAACAAATAATAATCTTTATTTTTACCTCAAAATAGAAAATACTCTTATGAATAACGCTTTAAATATTGTTTGGAATCCAAGTGAAGGATTTGATTTGGGTTTTATTACAATTCGTTTTTATAGTTTAATGTTCGTTGTAGCCTTTGGACTGGGATGGTATATTATGAAAGCTATTTTTGTTCGTGAAAATGAATCTATTGAAAAACTAGACAACTTATTCATGTTTACCGTTTTTGCTACTTTGATTGGAGCAAGACTAGGTCATGTGTTTTTTTATGATTGGGCGTATTTCAGTCAACATCCTTTAGAAATATTATTACCAATGAAAGAAACCCAATCAGGTTGGGAATTTACTGGTTTTAGTGGATTAGCAAGTCATGGTGCTGCAATTGCAATAATCATAGTAATGTTTTACTATAGTAAAAAAATCATCAAGCGTCCTATTTTATGGGTTTTGGATAGAATTGTAATTCCAGTTGCCAGCGGTGCAATTTTTGTAAGAATTGGTAATTTTATGAATTCTGAAATTGTTGGTAATGAAACTAATTCTTCATTCGGAATTAAATTCGTTAAGGATTATTTTTCACCAAGAGAAGCTTCTGTAAAGACTCAAATTATAGACCCAAATGAAGCCTATAATGCCATTGCAAATGATCCAAAATATGCTGATTTGTTGGCAGAAGTTACTCCAAAACATCCAGCGCAATTGTATGAATCATTTGGATATATTTTTGTTTTTGCTGTTCTTTTTTACATGTATTGGAAAACGGAAGCAAGAAATAAGCAAGGACTTTTATTTGGTACTTTTTTAGTATTACTTTGGACGGTTCGTTTCTTTGTAGAATACGTTAAAGGAAGTCAAGGTGGTTTTGAAGAAATGGAAACATTTAACGCACTTTCAACCGGTCAATGGTTAAGTATTCCTTTTATCATTGCTGGATTTTACTTCATTTATAGAGCTAAAAAAACTGCCTAATTTTAACTTTTTTTCACTTTCAATCCAATTCCTAAAACGTTGGGTAAAAATCCGAATTTAGAAGTATTTGAAATAGAAATGGAGTAGTTACCTTTTTCTAAATCGTAATTTGGTTTTAAAACGTATTTTAAATCACAAATATCTCCTGAACAATCCGCTAAATGCTTTCCAGATTTATCTTTTATAGGTAATTCTAATTTTTCATTGGTTTCAGTTCCATCAGGTGATTGTATTTTAATTAACAATGGAATACTTTCCATATCATAATCGTAAATATGAGAAAATTCAAGAATAACATCATACTTATTTGGTTCTGAAATTTCAAAATCATACTTTTTTATGTCTAATTTAGACCAACGATTAGACTCAAAATCTTTATCAAATTTATGAAAGACATTATCTTTGTTACAGGATAAAATAACTAAAAAAGCGATAATCGGTATTATTTTTTTCATAAGATTTGTTTTATTTAAAAACGAAAACCACAAAATTTTAGTATATATGATCCAAAAATTAGTTTTTGATACATATTATTCATTGAACAACTTAAGAACTGTCAATCAATTGAAATTTATTCAAAAATAAGTAAGACAATGGTTTACTGTATTTTTTTTCTTATCTTTTAGGTCTAATTAAAAGACTAAAATGAAAATCACACATATTAGTGCGGAATGTTATCCTATTGCTAAAGTTGGCGGACTTGCAGATGTAGTTGGAGCACTTCCAAAATACCAACAAAACAAGAATAATGTTGCTCAGGTTATCATGCCATTTTACAATAACAAGTTTACTAATGAACATGATTTTGAAAGTCTGTACGAATCTGAACTCAAACTAGATATCATATCTTATAATTATCGGGTTTTAACATTAAAAGAAAATATTCTTGATTTTGATGTGTTTTTTATTGATGTTCCAGATTTATTATTTAAAGATTATGTCTATTCTTTTGATGATACCAATCGTTTTCTGGCTTTTCAAATTGCTACTTTAGATTGGATGCTAACCTGGAAAACAAAACCATCCATTATTCATTGCCACGACCATCATACAAGTTTAATTCCTTTTATGTTACAAGAATCGTTTAAATATGAATCTTTAAATAAAATTCCGGTTATTTTAACCATTCATAATGCGCAATATCAAGGTTGGTTTTCCCATGAAAAAGCAAATTTAATTCCAGAATTCAATCCCATTAATTTTGGTTTACTCGATTGGAATTACCAAATAAATTCTTTAGCTGCCGCAATAAAATGTGCTTGGGCAGTTACAACAGTTTCTCCAAGTTATATGGAAGAATTGAAAGAAAATGCCAATGGTTTAGAAAGCCTGTTAAGTCACGAAAGTGCCAAATGTCACGGAATTTTAAACGGAATTGATTCCGAAGTATGGAATCCTCAAACTGATGAATTCATTATCAAAAATTATAATAATAGAACCATAAAATCGGGAAGAGAAGCTAATAAAAAATGGTTGTGTGAGACTTTCAATTTGGATGAATCAAAACCACTATTTGCTTTTATTGGTAGATTAGTTCACGAAAAAGGAACCGATTTACTTCCTGAAGTTTTAGAAAAAGCTCTAGCTAACAAAGAAATTTCCGTTTTAGTATTAGGTTCAGGAAGCGAAGAAACTCAAATCCAACTTAAACAATTAATTGCTAAACATGAAAACTATTATTATGCTTTCATTGGTTACGATGAAAAATTATCGCACATTATTTATGCTGGAGCCGATTTTCTTTTAATGCCTTCTCGCGTGGAACCTTGTGGTTTAAATCAAATGTACGCTTTACGCTATGGAACTATTCCAATTGTTAGAAATATTGGTGGTTTAAAAGATACCATTGTTGACATTGAAAATGACGGTTTCGGATTCATTCATGAAGATGTGGAAGTCAATCAAATTTTACATGCCATTTCAAGAGCTACTTCATTTTACAGCAATAAAACCAAATTCAATAAAACAAGAAAAGAAATTATGGAAATTGACCATTCTTGGTATGTTTCTGCAAATGAATACAACAATCTATATCAATCCTTATTAAAAAAATAACTACTTATGATTAACAAAGATGTACTTTCGATTATCCTTGGAGGTGGACAAGGTTCAAGACTTCATCCATTAACACAATCTCGATCTAAACCTGCTGTTCCGATTGCAGGGAAGTATCGATTAGTAGATATTCCAATTTCAAATTGTATTAATTCTGATATCAAAAGAATGTTTGTTTTAACACAATTTAATTCAGCTTCATTAAATAAACACATCAAAAACACTTATAGTTTTAGTTTTTTTAGTGATGCCTTTGTAGATGTTTTGGCTGCTGAACAAACTCCTGATAATAAAACTTGGTTTCAAGGAACAGCTGATGCTGTGCGTCAAAGCATGCATCATTTTTTAAGTCACGATTTCAAATATGCTTTAATTTTATCTGGTGATCAATTGTATCAAATGGATTTTGGTGCCATGATAAAAGCTCACGAAAATAATAATGCCGAAATTACCATTGCAACCATTCCTGTGAATGATAAAGATGCAACAGGTTTTGGAATATTAAAAACCAATGCTGAAGATAGAATTACTTCATTTATAGAAAAACCATCAAGTGATTTATTACCTAATTGGACTTCAGAAACCAGTGAAGAAATGAAAGCAGAAGGCAAAAATTATCTAGCTTCAATGGGAATTTACATCTTCAATAGAGAATTATTAATTGATTTGATGAGCAATCCAGACACCAATGATTTTGGAAAAGAAATTATTCCAGGTGCCATTGATAATAATAGGGTTTTTAGTTACCAATATGAAGGCTATTGGACAGATATTGGAAACATTGACTCCTTCTTTGAAGCCAATTTAGGTCTAACAGACGATATTCCTCAATTTAACTTATATGACAAAAATAATAGTATTTATACTAGAGCGAGAATTTTACCTACTTCAAAATATTCTAATACAAAATTAGAAAAAGCTGTAATTGCTGAAGGTTGTATCATTCAAGCTGAAAAAATTGAACATTGTGTTATTGGAATTCGTTCAAGAATTGGTAAAGATTCTGTTGTAACTAACACCTACATGATGGGTTCAGATTATTATGAATCCTTAGAAGAAATTGAAAAAAATCACATTAAAATCCTTTTAGGAATTGGTGAACGTTGTGTAATTAATAATGCTATCCTCGATAAAAATTGCAGAATTGGTGATGATGTAAAAATAATCGGAGGAACACATTTAGAAGATTCAGAAACAGACACATATGTAATAAAAGACGGAATAGTAGTAATCAAAAAAGGAGCTGTAATTCCTTCTGGATTTACCTTATAAACTATGGCAAACACAATAGCATTTAGTCTTTTTACTGACTTTGACATCAATCTTTTTAAAAGCGGAAAACATTATCGATTGTACGAAAAAATGGGTTCACACATCACCACTGTTGATGGTGTAAAAGGTACTTATTTTGCCGTTTGGGCTCCTTCTGCACAGCAAGTTTCTGTAGTTGGAGATTTCAATCATTGGACTGATGGTGAATACAAATTAAACGTGCGTTGGGATTCTTCTGGAATTTGGGAAGGTTTTATTCCTCAAGTTGGTAAGGGAAATCTTTACAAGTATAAAATTCATTCCAACATCAATAATGTCATTACTGAAAAAGCTGATCCTTATGCAAGAAGATGCGAACATCCTCCAAAAACAGCTTCTGTAATTTGGGATGACAATTACAAATGGGAAGATACCGATTGGCTCAAAAACAGAAAAAAATACAATGCTTTAGATGCACCCTATTCTGTATATGAAATGCATTTGGGTTCATGGAAAAAAGTGATTGAAGAAAATCGTTCCCTTTCTTATTTTGAATTGGCAACCGATTTAGTCCATTATTTAAAAGAAATGAATTATACCCATGTAGAGTTAATGCCTATAATGGAGTATCCTTACGACCCTTCTTGGGGTTATCAAATTACAGGTTACTTTGCTCCTACTTCTCGATTTGGTTATCCTGAAGAGTTTAAATATTTAGTAGATAAATTACATCAAAACGGCATCGGAATAATTTTGGATTGGGTTCCTTCTCATTTTCCGGAAGATGCACATGGATTGGGATTTTTTGATGGTTCAAATTTATACGAACATCCAGACAGGAAAAAAGGGTATCACCAAGATTGGAAGAGTTTAATTTTTAATTATGGTCGCAATGAAGTACGTTCGTTTTTAATTAGTAATGCTCTTTTTTGGTTGGAACAATATCATATTGATGGATTACGTGTGGATGCGGTTGCTTCCATGTTATATTTAGATTATTCTCGTGAAGACGGTGAATGGGATCCCAACGAATTTGGAGGCAATGAAAATTTAGATACGATTTCGTTCTTAAAGGAATTGAATGTTGAAATCTATAAATCTTTCCCAGATGTTCAGACAATTGCTGAAGAATCTACTGCTTTTAGTGGAGTTTCTAAACCTGTTTTTTTAGGTGGCTTAGGTTTTGGAATGAAATGGATGATGGGTTGGATGCACGATACATTGGAATATTTTCAAAAGGATTCTATCTATAGAAAATACCATCAAAATGAAATCACTTTTAGTTTGGCTTACGCTTTTACTGAAAATTTCATGTTACCGCTTTCTCATGATGAAGTTGTTTATGGTAAAAACTCTATTTTAGGAAGAATGCCCGGTGACGAATGGCAACGTTTTGCTAATTTAAGACTGCTTTATGGTTATATGTTCACACATCCGGGAACCAAATTAAATTTCATGGGAAGTGAATTTGGACAATATGAAGAATGGGATTTTCAAAGTAGCTTACATTGGAATTTATTGGCATTTGAACCTCATAAAAATACACAAAACTTTATTAAAGATTTGAATGCTTTTTACAGAACCTCTCCTGCTCTATTTGAAAAAGGATTTTCACATGATGGTTTTGAATGGATTAGTTATGACGATTATGAAAATTCAGTGATTTCATACATTAGAAAAGGAAACAATCCTGAAGATGATGTAATTGTTGTTTGTAATTTTACACCAAACACCCATTCAAAATATAAAATTGGAGTCCATCGAAAAGGAAAATTAAAAGAAATATTTAATAGTGATGCATCTAAATATGGAGGTTCAGGAATATCAAATAGCAAAACTATTTCTTCAAAAAAAACAACTTGGAATGGAAAAGAATTTTCTGCTGAAATTGACTTACCACCATTAGGAATAATCGTTTTCAACCTAAAATAACAGATTTATAACAAGATTCAAAAAAACAGCCTTATTTTTATTAATAACCAAAATAATTGCTTTAATTTTTAGCAAAAAGAACCCTTTAAAAAGAACAAAATTTATTAGGTTTACGCTTAATTAAAAATGTTGATTGATTTATGATTTTAAATACAGAATTAGAACAAAAAGGAAATTTATTTCCATCCAAAATAGTATCATATAGAAAAGATGTTGATAGATTATATTTTACTACAGAAAACAACGTTGTTCTTCAAGTAACGATAGTCAGAGATAGTGTTATTCGCTTTCGATATACTACAACTTCTATTTTTGAAAAAGATTTTTCATACGCAATTACAAAATACGCAAGTACGGGTTATAATAAACTTGAAATAAGTGAAGATGCTGAAAAATATTGTATTGCGACTGAAAAATTAATTTGCTACATTTTTAAAGCAGATTTACACACTCAAATGTTTGATGCCAAAGATAAAACCTTAATTTGTGATGACGAACTAGGTTTTCATTGGGAAGAAAGCTATGAATTTGGTGGTGATATTGTAAAAATGTCTAAAACTTCTCAAGCATCTGAAAGTTATTATGGTCTTGGTGATAAACCTGTACACATCAACCTAAAAGGCAAAAGATTTGAAAATTGGGTAACCGATTCTTATGCATATGGCAGAGACACTGATCCAATTTATAAAGCAATTCCGTTTTATATAGGTCTACATCACGAAAAATCGTATGGAATCTTTTTTGACAATACATTCCGATCTTTCTTTGACTTTTGTCATGAAAGAAGAAATGTAACTAGTTTTTGGGCTCAAGGTGGAGAAATGAATTATTACTTCATTTATGGACCAGATATGTCAGATGTAGTTGCCAATTATACAGATTTAACAGGAAAACCTCATGAAATGCCTCCACTTTGGGCATTAGGATATCACCAATGTAAATGGAGTTACTACCCTGAATCCAATGTTAAGGAAATTGCCGCTAAATTTAGAGAATTACAAATTCCATGTGATGCTATTTATTTAGATATTGATTACATGGAAGGTTTCCGTTGTTTTACTTGGAATAATGACTATTTCCCTGATCCAAAACGAATGGTGAAGGAATTAGCTGATGTTGGCTTTAAAACCATTGTTATCATTGATCCTGGAATTAAAATTGATATGGAATATAGTGTTTTTAAAGAAGCACTTGATAAAGATTATTTTTGTAAACGAGCCGATGGACCTTACATGAAAGGAAAAGTTTGGCCTGGTGAATGTTATTTTCCAGATTTTACTAAACCTGAAGTTAGAGAATGGTGGTCCAATTTATTCCAAGAATTAGTTGAAGATATTGGTGTCGCAGGTGTCTGGAATGACATGAACGAACCTGCAGTTATGGATGTTCCCGGAAAAACATTCCCAAATGATGTACGTCATGATTATGATGGAAATCCTTGTAGTCACAGAAAAGCTCATAACGTGTATGGAATGCAAATGGCAAGAGCAACTTATCAAGGAATTAAAAAGTTTGCTTATCCGAAAAGACCTTTCGCTATAACAAGAGCTGCTTATTCTGGTACACAACGCTATACTTCTTCTTGGACTGGTGATAACGTGGCCACTTGGGATCATTTGAATATTGCCAACATTCAAGCACAAAGAATGTGTATGTCAGGTTTTTCTTTTATTGGTTCTGATATTGGAGGTTTTGCCGAACAACCAAACGGAGAATTATATGCCCGTTGGATTCAACTAGGAATTTTTCATCCATTTTGTAGAACACACTCATCAGGTGATCATGGACATCAAGAACCTTGGGCTTTTGACAAAACAGTTACCGATGTTGTTAGAAAATTCATTGAAATTCGTTACCAATTGTTACCTTATTTATATACTGCTTTTTGGAAATATGCCGAAGAAGGTGTACCCATTTTAAAATCTTTAGTGCTTTTTGATCAAGAAGATGAACATACGCATTACAGAAATGATGAATTTATTTTTGGTGAAAAGATTCTAGCATGTCCAATTGCTGAACCTAATGCAAAAGGGAGACGCATGTATATTCCTAGAGGAAAATGGTATAATTTCTGGAATAATGAACTTGTTGAAGGGGAACAAGAAATGTGGGTAGATGCAGATTTAGATAGTATGCCTATTTTTATTAAAGAAGGTGCTATTATTCCTAAATATCCAATTCAACAATATGTTGGTGAAAAAGAAATCACACAAGTAAAATTAGATGCTTATTTTAAGGAAGGAAAAGAAAAGTCAGAGGTTTATGAAGATGCTCATGATGGCTACGATTACAAGAAAGGAAGATTTAGTCTTAGAAACTTTACTTTAGTCGGAAAAAAAGAATCGTTGACTATTCAACAATTCAAATCGGGTAAATACATAACACCTTATGAAACTTTTGAAATAAAATTAATTGGATTGCCTTTTGAAATTGGTAAAATTGAAATTGACAATGAAAACTTTGAATTATCTAATGTTACTTCAGAGAGTATCATGATCATCTCCAAAGAATTTACTGAAATTCACATTACTGGAAAATAAAAAAAAGACCTTAAATTTATTTTTAAGGTCTTCTTTTTTAACTTATAATCTAAATCCTAAAGTTACATGAGCTTTAAAATTTATATCTGAATAATAATCACTTATCTCTTTAGTATTGGTTAAATTTCTTGCAATTTGAGAACCAACCATAAGACTAATTTTATCATTAAATAACCATTTATGTCCAATTCCAAAACCAGCTTCTAAACCACTTAAGTCATTTTCTTGAGTTTCTTCAACATATATTCCAGATACTGGATCATAAACATAAAAATCATTTACTTCTTGCGTTCCGATTCTGTATTTTAAATATGGAAAAAACATAAACCCGTTTTGCTTTTTGTTTTTTGAGAAATAAATATTGTACGAAGCTTGCAAACCTATCAAATCATTATTTTCTAAATAAGAAGCATCTAAATAAGAATAGGTGTCAAATAAGGTTACATCAAATTGAATGGATTGGTTTCCTTTTAAAAAATGTTCGTAACCTACATTAAAAGATTTTCCAATTACTAAATCAAAAAGATTGGATTTGATTTCGCCTTTATACACTTTTGTTTCTTCATTTTGAGCTAACGAAAAAAGCGGCAACATTAACAAAATCAATAAATGTTTTGCCTGTTTTTGAATACATGATTTCATAAATTATCTATTAAAAGTTTTTCAAATATAAATAGAGTTTTTCAAAAAAAAATCCTAAAATTTTCATTTTAGGATTTTTTTTAAAATATATTTAATGGACTAGTCTTCTTTTTTGAATTCAGCCATTTTCAGTTTTTCTTTTTCACTCATAGAGTCTCTCATGATTGGAGTAGCTACAAATAATGAAGAATATGTTCCCACTAATATACCTACTAAAATTGCAAATACAAACCCTCTAATAGTTTCTCCACCAAATGCGAATATGGCAATTAATACTACTAATGTTGTTGCAGAAGTATTAATTGTTCTACTTAAAGTTGTATTTAAAGCTCTGTTAGTTAATCCATCAAAATCTTTTGTTGAATTATAATTTAAATATTCTCTAACACGGTCAAATACAATTACAGTATCATTTAATGAATATCCAATTACAGTTAAGATTGCAGCAATAAATGCTTGATCAATTTCCATATTAAATGGCAATACATTGTAGAAGAATGAGAAAATACCTAAAACAATAATAACGTCATGAGCAACTGCAGCAACTGCACCAAGTCCAAACTGCCATTTTCTGAACGAAATCATTAAATAAAGGAACACAACTAATAATGAAATTACAACAGCCCAAATAGAGTTTTTAGTAATATCTTTTGAAATGGTTCCTGAAACTTTAGAAGATTGCATGATTCCAACAGTTTTAGTATCTGATGTAACTACAAATTCTTCGTAAGTTAGATTACTAGGCAAATATTTCTTTAAAGATTCGTATAATTTTACGTTCACTTCTTTATCTACTCCTTCACTTTCTTCGTCAACTTTATATTTAGTAGTAATTTTCAACTGATTATCGTTACCAAATACTTTAGCTTCTGCACTTCCAAAAGTAGCTACTAAATCTTTTGCAACATCAGGAGCAACAACGGGTTGATCAAATCTTACTTGGAAAGTTCTACCTCCAACAAAATCTACTCCTAAGTTTAATTTTTTAGTAAAAATAGAAGCTAAACTTGCTATAATCAATACACCAGAAATCACGTAAGCAATTTTTCTTTTTCCTAAGAAATCGAAGTTTAAGTTTTTAAACCAGTTTTTAGTGATTCCAGTTGAAAACGCTAATTTTTCCCCTTTTGATAAACTCCAATCTAACAACATTCTTGTTATGAAAATTGCAGTAAACAATGAAGTTAAAATACCAATTAATAATGTAGTTGCAAAACCTTTTATTGGTCCAGTTCCTAAGAAGAAAAGAATTAATGCCGTGATAAAAGTTGTAATGTTTGCATCAACAATAGATGACATTGCTCCTTTCCATGTGAAAGCATAGTTTACAGCCTCTTCGGTTGTTTTACCTGAATCTAATTCTTCTTTAGCTCTTTCAAAGATAATTACGTTAGCATCAACAGCCATACCAATTGTTAAAACAATACCAGCAATACCAGGTAAAGTTAATACAGCTCCAAAACTTGCCAATACACCAAAAATGAATAAAATATTTACTAATAAAGCTAAATTAGCATAGAAACCTGTTTTTCCATAATAGAAAATCATCCATAAAAGTACTAATGAGAAACCAATGATGAATGACATAATACCACTATCAATTGCTTCCATACCTAAAGATGGACCTACTACATCAGATTGTAAAATATCTGCTCTTGCTGGTAATTTACCTGCTCTTAAAACGTTTGCTAAATCCTTAGTTTCTTCCACTGTAAAGTTTCCTGAAATTTCAGAACTTCCACCAGAAATTGGTCCTTTTGACACACCTGGAGCAGAATAAACTGTATTGTCAAGAGTAATAGCTATAGCATTACCTTGTTTAGATACTTCACCAGTCATTTTTTCCCATGCATTTGCACCAGTTCCGTTCATTTGCATACTTACTGCTGGTTTACCAAAACTATCATAAGTATCCGTTGCGTTTGTAATAACACCACCACTAATTGGAGCTTCATTTGATCTGTTTCCTTTTAATGCGTACAATTCTAAAACCGCTTCTTTATTTTTATCATCATTAGATTTTCCCCAAGCAAACTTAACATTTGCAATTGAGTTAGGAATAAGTGCTTTGATGTTATTTCTTTTGAAGTAACTGTTAATAACAGCTGTATCTTTCACTTTTGCATAACCTACAACAGATATTCCTTGTTGTGTTTGCATTTGAAATTTATCAAATAATGGATTTACTTGAGTTTTTAAAGTATCATTCTTATCGGTAAGTAATGAATCTATACCTGTTTTTTTAACTTCTGCAACAGCAGCATCAGTAGTACTAATTTCGGTTTTCTTTAACTCTTCATTAATAGCTCCAAAATATTGATATACCTCATCAATTTTATACGTTTCCCAAAACTCTAACTGAGCTGTTCCTTGTAATAATTTTTTGATACGATCCACATCTTTTGCTCCTGGTAATTCAACTAAGATTCTACCCGTATCTCCTAACATTTGAATGTTTGGTTGTGTAACTCCAAATTGATCGATACGTTTTCTTAGTACTTCAAAAGCACTTTCTACAGATTTTATAACTTCTTGTTTTAAAATTGGTTTAACTTGATCGTTAGTCATTCCAATTTTAACTACTTCGTTTAATGTTTTGGTTAAAAAAATATCTGGACTTGCTAATTGTGTTTTTGTAGCAGCAGCTTCTTTTTCAAAAGTTTCAAAAAAGGCATCAAAATACGTTTGATTACCTACTTGATTTTTTGATGTTTCAGCCAAAGCTTTAACAAAAACTGGGTTTTTAGAATTATTAGCTAAACCATTTAAAATATCTTTAACTGAAATTTGAAGAATTACGTTAATCCCTCCTTCTAAGTCAAGACCTTTGTTGATTTGTTTTTCTGTAACTTGATTGAAAGTGTAGCCCATGTACACTTCTTTGTTACTAATTGAATCTAAATAACTTTGTTCTTTTAATGGATTTCCATTAGCAAATGATTTTGCTTTTTCTTTGTAACTATTTGCTACGAATGTAAATGACAATTGGTAGATACATGCTACAGCAAAAATAATTGCGAAAAATTTAATAAGTCCTTTATTCTGCATTATTCAAAAATTTATTTATTGTATTTTAAAAAACGGACAAATATATACTATACAATAGGATTATACAATTTTATTTTATACTAATGTTAAATATTTAGTACTTTAAAAAGCATTTCTACTCATTTAAAGAAAATAAAAAAGGCTGTTAACAATTAACAGCCTGATTTTTATTGAATTAGTTTATTACAATACCGATTTTAAATCTGCATTCATATTTCTAACTGCGTCAGCGCTTTTGGCAAATAATGCTTTTTCTGCCTCATTTAATTGAATGTCTACAATTTGTTCCACACCATTTTTACCAATGATGCATGGAACTCCGATGCAAATATCGTTTTGACCGTATTCACCATCCAACATAACAGAACAAGGAATCATACGTTTTTGATCGTTTAAAATAGAGTCTACTAAAAATGCTACAGAAGCTCCAGGAGCATACCAAGCAGAAGTTCCTAACAACCCAGTTAAAGTTGCCCCACCAACCATTGTTGAAGCAGCAACTTTATCCATTTCTTCTTGAGATAAGAAATTAGCCACTGGTGAACCATTATAAGAAGCCAATCTAGTTAAAGGAATCATTGTAGTATCACCATGACCACCAATTACCATACCTTGAACGTCATTTGATGGTTTTTGTAAAGCTTGAGATAAGTAATATTTAAAACGAGAACTGTCTAAAGCTCCACCCATACCAATTACTCTATTTTTTGGTAGTCCTGTTGCTTTTAATGTCAAGTAAGTCATCGTATCCATAGGATTAGAAACTACTACAATTATTGTGTTTGGAGAATGTGCTAAAATATTTTCTGCCACTGATTTTACAATTCCAGCATTGATTCCGATTAATTCTTCACGAGTCATTCCAGGTTTTCTTGGAATACCTGATGTAATTACTACAACATCAGAATTAGCTGTTTTGGAATAATCATTGGTGCTTCCTGATACTACAGTATTAAATCCTGTTGTAGTAGCACATTGCATAATATCCATTGCTTTTCCTTCTGCAAAACCTTCTTTGATGTCTAATAAAACTACTTCACTTGCAATTCCTCTGTAAGAAATAACATCTGCACAAGTAGCACCAACATTACCAGCACCTACTATTGTAACTTTCATATTTAATTATTTTAGATATTAATTTTATTTATTTTTTAAGAATCCTATTAGAACTCGTATTGCAAACCAACGTTTGTGTTTACAAATTTACCAAAAGCAACAGTACCTTGAACAAAAAAATTGCTAAATTGATATCTACCAGAAATTTCACCTATTAAATTTCTTTTTGTTTTAGATAATTCTTTCATTTTTTCATTTAAAATATCTTGTAATGGAATAATGCTTTCAATTTCTCCTTTTTCGCCACCGATTTTGTAATTAAAATCACTGACATTAAAAATCATACTCCAAAGCACTTCCAAATTTTTGTGTGTTTTTGAAATTGAAATTTGTGATTGATACGTATCCACTATACTATTCAAGTTATTGATTCCTAGACTTCCAAAACTAGATTGTATGTCTATAAAATCAAAATTAAGATTCTCCTTAGAGTAAGCAATTAAACTTGAAACATGAATATCTTTACTAAAATTAGGAGAAAAATATTGATCTAAATTCCATTTTAAACCAGCACCATAAACTTGATAATTCCCTTTTTTTAATTGTGTTTTTGGAGCAAATTTAACTAGTAATTCTGTACCATATAATAAACCTACTGCTCCTTGCACATAAGGATAAAATACAGTTTCTTCATTAAGTCCTTCTGGAGTTTTTAAGCGAACTTCATTTCCATCTAATTGACCTGTTAAGAAATATTTATCATTATTCCCTAGGGCTGAAGGCACCGTAATTGTTTGTTGATCTTGAATTTGAAAAAATTCTAAATCTGCATTATTCAGCTTAAAAGTTCTGTCAGCTTTAGGTACAAAAAACATGTTTGAATGTATTCCTAAAGTAACTTCACCAAATTGTTTCTTTTTTAATGACGTCATCCAACCAGAAGAGGCTTGATAAACAGCCGCATCCGTAGCTGGAGTAATGTATTTATGAGAATAAAACAGAGCATCATTTAAGAGATGCCCTATTTCTTCTAAAACCTGATTATTTTGAGCTTGTACTTTTCCAAAAAAGATTAAAAAAACCAGTACTAATTGAGATAATTTTCTCATTTAAGCATCAATTTTAGCGTAAGCTGCATTTTTTTCAATAAATTCTCTACGTGGTGGAACCTCATCACCCATTAACATTGAAAATACTCTATCAGCTTCTGACAAACTATCAATAGTTACTTGACGTAACGTTCTGAAATCTGGATTTAAAGTCGTATCCCATAATTGTTCTGCATTCATCTCTCCAAGACCTTTATAACGCTGAATTGCTGCTCCACCACCTAGTTTTTGAGAAATTAAATCGCGCTGATCGTCATTCCAAGCGTATTCTTTTTTATTGCCTTTTTTAACTAAATATAAAGGTGGTGCTGCAATGTAAACATGACCTCCTTCAATTAATTCTTTCATAAAACGGAAGAAAAATGTTAAAATTAGCGTTGAAATGTGAGAACCATCGACATCGGCATCACACATAATCACTACTTTATGATAACGTAATTTAGATAAATTTAGAGCTTTGCTGTCTTCTTCTGTTCCAATAGTAACTCCTAAAGCCGTGAAAATATTTCTAATTTCTTCGTTTTCAAAAACCTTGTGTTGCATGGCTTTTTCAACGTTCAAAATCTTTCCTCTTAATGGTAAAATAGCCTGAAACATTCTGTCACGTCCTTGTTTTGCTGTTCCACCTGCAGAATCTCCCTCGACAAGGAAAATTTCACATTTATGTGGATCTTGTTCAGAACAATCTGATAATTTTCCAGGTAATCCACCACCACCCATAACGGTTTTTCTTTGAACCATTTCACGTGCTTTTTTTGCAGCGTGACGAGCTTGAGCAGCTAAAATTACTTTTTGAACAATGATTTTTGCGTCATTAGGATTTTCTTCCAAATAGGCTTCAATCATATCACCAACTGCTTGACTAACGGGTGATACAACTTCTCTGTTTCCTAATTTTGTTTTGGTTTGTCCTTCAAATTGAGGTTCTGCTACTTTTACAGAAATAATCGCTGTTAAACCTTCACGGAAATCGTCTCCTGAGATTTCAAACTTCAATTTATCTAACATTCCTGAAGCATCTGCATACTTTTTCAAAGAACGAGTTAAACCCGTTCTAAATCCTTGTAAATGAGTACCACCTTCATGAGTATTGATATTATTTACATAAGAAAAAATATTTTCGGAATAACTTGTATTGTAAATTAATGCAACTTCCACTGGAATATCTCCTTTATCAGTATCCATTGAAATTACATGTCCAATAATTGGTTCACGATTGGCATCTAAATATCTAATATATTCTTTTAAACCTTCATTTGAATGAAAAACTTCTGAAAGAAAATTTCCATCTTTATCTAATTCTCTTTTGTCTGTAAATGTGATTGTAATTCCTTTGTTCAAGAAAGATAATTCACGCATACGAGCCGATAAAGTATCATAAGAATACTCTATTGATTGTGTAAAAATTGTCGGATCTGGATAAAAAGTAACGATTGTACCTCTTTTATCCGTAGTTCCAATTTGTTTTACAGGATATAATGCTTTTCCTTTTTCGTATTCTTGCTCATAAATTTTTCCGTCAGAACTATGAACTGTTGCACGTAAATGATTGGATAATGCATTTACAACGGAAACTCCTACACCATGTAATCCTCCAGAAACTTTGTATGAATCTTTATCGAATTTACCTCCAGCACCAATTTTAGTCATTACGACCTCTAATGCAGAAACACCCTCTTTTTTGTGAATTCCGACAGGAATACCACGACCGTTATCTTCTACTGAAATGGAACCGTCTTCATTGATATCTACACGAATGGTATCACAATGACCTCCCATTGCTTCATCAATAGAGTTATCTACTACTTCATAAACTAAATGATGTAAACCTCTTACTCCAACATCTCCAATATACATGGAAGGACGCATTCTTACATGCTCCATTCCTTCTAAAGCCTGAATACTATCAGCTGAATAATTATTATTCTTGTTTTCTTCGCTCATATTTAATCGCTTATAATATCATTTTTATTAAACATACAAATATAGTCATTCAGTAAGAGAAAATGCCTAAAAAGCACCTTAAAATCATTTTAAGTTATCAACATTTGTTAATTTCTGCAAAGTTCCTTAAATCAAATAAAAAAAGGCAAAAATTAGATTTTACTCCATTTTTGCCTTGTTATAAATTAGCGTTTTTGAAAAAGTGTCTTAAATGCGATAATTTGATTGTTTGGATATTTAGAATTTAAGATGTTAGATTTTTAGAAAAAAGAAATTAATATCAAAAATCGATTTTGTACTAAATTTCAAAACAAGAAAAAATCCGAAAACCCACTATCCAAAAATTAGAAAATCAATTCACTAATAAGCTTTCGTATGCACATTTGCTACTGCTCTACCCGATGGATCATTCATGTTTTTAAATGCTTCATCCCATTCTAATGCAATTTTTGTACTACAAGCTACACTTGCTTCCTGAGGCACGCTTAAAGCAGCAGCATCGCTAGGAAAATGTTCAGCAAAAATAGAACGATAATAATATTCTTCTTTTGATGTTGGCGTTTGAATTGGAAACTTGTATTGAGCATTGGCTAATTGTTCATCAGAAACTTCTTTAGCCACCATTTCTTTTAACGTATCGATCCAACTGTAGCCAACACCATCGCTGAATTGTTCTTTTTGTCTCCAAGCTACACTTTCGGGCAACATATCTTCAAAGGCTTTTCGTAAAACCCATTTTTCCATACGTTCGCCATTGATCATTTTGTCTTGTGGATTAATTCGCATGGCAACATCCATAAATTCCTTATCTAAGAAAGGTACACGACCTTCAATTCCCCAAGCGGCAAGACTTTTATTGGCACGAAGACAATCGTACATGTGCAATTTACTTAATTTACGAACGGTTTCTTCATGAAATTCTTGTGCATTTGGTGCTTTATGAAAATACAAATATCCGCCAAATAACTCATCTGAACCTTCTCCAGAAAGAACCATCTTAATTCCCATTGATTTAATAACTCGTGCCATCAAATACATTGGCGTTGAAGCTCTTATCGTAGTAACATCGTAAGTTTCAATATTATAAATTACATCTTTTATTGCATCTAAACCTTCTTGAATGGTGAATTTAATTTCATGATGGATGGTTTTTAAATGGTCGGCTACTTTTTGAGCTGCAGCCAAATCGGGGGAACCTTCTAATCCAACCGCAAAGGAATGTAATTGTGGATACCAAGCTTCTGAAGTATCCTCTGATTCAATTCTTTTTTGCGCATATTTTTTGGCAATAGCCGAAGTAATTGATGAGTCTAATCCACCCGAAAGTAAAACTCCGTAAGGAACATCACTCATCAATTGCCTTTTTACTGCTGCTTCAAGTGCTACTTTAATAGCTTCAATACTTGTGGCATTTTCCTTTACAGCATCAAAATCTGTCCATTCTCTTTTGTACCATTGCACAAATTCTCCGTCTTTACTTGACATGTAATGTCCTGGAGGAAACAATTGAATTTTTGTACAAACTCCTTCTAAAGCCTTTAGTTCTGAAGCTACATAAAATGTTCCGTGTTCATCCCAACCAATGTATAAAGGAATAATTCCCATGTGATCGCGTGCGATAAAATATTCATCTTTAGCAACATCGTAAATCGCAAAACCAAAAATTCCGTTCATTTCATCAACAAAATGAGTTCCTTTTTCTTGATACAAGGCCAAAATAACTTCACAATCACTTTCGGTTTGAAAATCGTATTTGCCTTCAAATTGTTTTCTCAACTCTCTATGGTTGTATATTTCTCCATTAGCAGCCAAAACCAAACTTTTATCTTTAGTAAACAAAGGTTGTTTTCCAGAAGCTGGATCAACAATTGCCAAACGTTCATGAGCCATAATGGCTTTTTCATCGCTATAAATTCCGCTCCAATCTGGTCCACGATGACGAATTATTTTAGACATTTCCAAAACTTTTGGTCTTAACGTTTCTGCTTTTTGTTTAAGGTCGAAGGCACATACTATTCCGCACATTTTTTTTAGTTTAAATGGTTATGAGTTTATAAGTTTAAAAGACAAACTGTTTAATTGTTGAACAAAATTGAAGATAAATTGACAATACTTAAACTTAATTGTTATTTTTAGTTTATATTTATAACTATATTTTTTATTTTAGTGTAAAATTATAACTAAAAGTGCGTGTTGGTTTGATTTTGATTGAAATATTTAAAAATAAGTGAATTACTTCCTTAGTAAGGATAATAAAATTGTCCAAAAGAATTAAAAAAATATTGTATTTAGAAACTGAATCAAGTTGGCATGACAAAAAAAATTATTCTATTGATTGAATTATGTATTTTGTAGTATTCATTTGGAATTCAGCTCCCACTTTGTTTCCCATTAATTTTAAACCTAAAGGTGAATGTGGTGAAAGTGCAAAAACATCTTTACTTTCCTTACTTATTTTTGGCAAAGCTGCACTTACAAAGAAATAAGTTTCATTCGCTATTACTAAACTTCCTAAAGCAACTAAATTATGAATTTGAGTAATATCAATTTTATCTAAAACTGCCTTTTGTTCTAGAACTTCTTTTAATTTTTGTGTTAACTTTTCTTGTTCCAAATGCATCATTGCTAGGGCTGTTTCGTGTTTGTCTCCAGCTGAACCTTTGGCATCGTTTTGTGCATCAATAGCTAAATCGGAAATCATCTTTTGAAGCGTTTCGATTTTTTCTTGAACTATGGATTTATATTGAGAAAGTATTTGAGGTTTTAATAACATGATTTATCATTTTCTGCCAATGATTACAAAGATTTACACGGATTTTTCAATAAAAAAACACAAAGAAAAAACTATATTCTTCTTTGTGTCTTTGTGACTTTGTAGCTAAAACTAAAAATCAAACTTATAATTAGCTCCAAGCATTATTTGAATTCCTTGAACTGGATAGTTTACCCATCTGTTGTATTGCTGATTGGCTATATTGTTTGCTTTTAAAAATCCCGTTAATCTTTCGTTATACTTATAACCTAAATGTGCATTTAAATCAAAAAAACTATCTAAAGTAATAGTTTCAGTGTTGTAAATTGGAGGAAAAATAGCTGCTGCGCTTGGAATGGCTACTTGGTCTTTTCTATCACCAACAAAAAACACTTTAGTTCCAGCATACCATTTATCTGAAAGTATAAAATCTAATGTTGTAGCCAATTCAAATTGAGGTAAATTCCATGCTTCTTCTTCAGCATCAGTGCTATAATTGTTATACGAACCACTTAAACCAAATGACACATTTTTAGAGAAATCGGCTTTTATTTCGGCAAATCCAGTTATTGTTCTAACATTATCATATGTAACGTTAAATGAGTTTCCGTTAGCATAACCTTCTGTATTTGTTGAAGTTGGATTAAAAACATTGTTATTGAATAAGGCTTTTGATTCTTCATCTTTGTAAGAAGCTCTTAAATTAAAAGCTACTGCATTGGACAATTTACCTTTTAATCCTAAATAAGCATCATATTTTTGGTTGGTTGGTGTAACTAACAACGTAGGAGAAACAAAGGGGTTTTCATCCACAAAATCTGCATAAGTATTTTGTTTTAGTGTTCCTTCTGCACCAGCATAAGCGGTTATAATTTCTGGAACTAATTTGTACGAAGCTAAAATATTTGGATAAATGAATACATTACTGTCAGAAATTCCATCGAATTTTTGTGTACTGTAAAAAATAGATGCTCCAATTTGTACCGAATAATCATCCTCTTGTAACAGAATACTTGGGCTAGCTCCAAAATTAATGGTACTGTATTTATAGGCTTGATTGTTTTCAAAAGTTCTTTCAAAAGTGCCACCAACATAATCAACTACTACATCAAAATTTATTTTTGTGTTTACAACTTCAAATGAAGTTTCTGGTTTAATATAAAAACGATTCTCACCTGATCCAAAAGCATCTGAAAAACGTTTAAACAACAAGGTGGATTCGTCTAAAATCCCATCTTTTAAAGCAATTTTTCCACCTAAACCAATAGTGTTATAAGATTGTTTTTCGTTAATCGCATCTAAAGCGGTTTGATCGAAATTAGTGTAATCAACAGGTAAACCATACCAATTGCTTACTTGATTTTTATATCCTAAATCTATACTATATTGTACATCTTTATCACGACTTCCATAAGCTAAATCAACCGTTGAAGTTGCAAATTGGTTGTCTAGTTCAACGTCTTTAATTCCTCCTTGAGAAGATAAATGACGAATCATTCCGCTCACGTATTCGTTTCTGTTAAGATTTTCGGTAATGTATAATTCTGCATTAGCCGTTAAAAAATTTCCTAAACCTAGAGTAGCATAATTTTTAAACAAACGTTCCTTTTTGGCTTTTTCTACATCAGCTGCTTTTCCTTTGGCTGGTGTAAATGTTGATGCTACAGGAAATGAAAAAATAGAATACGCTACTTTTTGTTTTTGAACCTCAACATCGTCTTCAAAGGCTGGAATTTCTTTCACTTTAAATGCATCAGAAATCGTTGGACTATAGGGTTTTACAATAGTTACAACTTCTGAACCAATTTTATCGTCTTCTTTTTGAGAAAAACCAATTTGGAAACTGATTAAAGTTAGTATTAGTGCTATTTTATTGAAATTTGTCATTTTGTTTTTTTCTAAATTCTTAATCAAATTAACTATTCTTGGATGGATGAATTTCGTTTGGCTTCTTCCGCTTTAATTTGTGCTAATTCTGTTTTTGCCTCATCCACAACATCACTATATTCTTGATAATTTTCAATTATATTCTCTAAAATACTAGTGGCTTGAAAACTATCGTTTAGTTTGTAATAATTTTTAGCCATTACTATTAAACTTTTAGCTGCAAAATAATCGTAACCCGAATATTTTTCTGAATATTTTTCAACAACTTTGTTGGAATCTCCGTATTTTCCTTCTTTATTTTTAAAATAAGCTTCGAAGTATAAAGCTTCAGCAGCCAACTCACCTTTAGCAATTTTTTGTAGGTTTTGGTAAGCGGTTTTAGCTTTAACTTCATTGCCTGATTTGAATGCTGAACGTGCTACAATAATTTGAGCATCACTCTTAATTCTGTCGTCAATTTTATCTTGTGCCAATACTTTATCTGCATAAACAACAGCATTGGTAAAATCTTCTTTTTCGTAATATGACTTCATTAAATTAGATTGTGCGTACAATACATTTTGCGGAAAGTCAGCTTCAACTTCCAAACGTTTTAAGACAGGAATTGCATCCGTAAAGTTTTTAGATTTTATGTAAACTTCGCTCAATCTTGCTAATCCTTGCTCTGTAAATTCGCTACGTGGTTTGCTAATTACATATTCATAATGTTTGGCTGAATTGCTTTTTAAATCATCTGCAAAGTACAATTGAGCCAAGTAAAAATTAGCATTTAAAGCATTTAATCCATCAGGAAACTTACTTAAATAAGAAGTAAATC
Organism: Flavobacterium sp.; assembly: GCF_965657075.1. GTDB lineage: Bacteria > Bacteroidota > Bacteroidia > Flavobacteriales > Flavobacteriaceae > Flavobacterium. The sequence continues at coordinate 23,935 of NZ_CBFHMV010000019.1, read as the reverse complement.
CTGAGATTGCTCCTTTTGTATTGTTGGTTAAGTATTGCTTTTCAGCAGATTCATAAGTTGCATTATCCAAATCTTCGTTTGAAACTTCAATAAAGTTTAAAGTTTTTACCCAAGCAGCATATTCTTCTACTCTACCTTTATCAATATAAATCAAACGAGCTGCATCAACCGCTGCAATCGCTTCTGGTGACTTAGGAAAATCAGCTGCCACTTTTTTAAACTTAGTAATGGCTAAATCTTGTTTTCCTGAATTGTTGTAAATTAATCCTTGTTTCAAAAGCGCTTTTGCTATGTAAGAACTCGACTTATAATTGGCTACTAATTTATCGAATGTTTGAATGGCTTTATCGTTTTGATTCTGATTTACATAAGTATTTCCCAATTCGTACAAAACATCATCTGCGTATTGTGATTTTGGATAAACCAACATAAATTTATTTAAATCCTCAATTTTTCTATCAACTTTACCAACAAATCCGTAGCTGATTCCTTTTTGATACGCTGCATAATCGGCATCAGGACTTTTTAATTCCATTACTTTATTATAGGCATCCATTGCAGGCCAATATTTTGCTGAAATAAAATTACAATCGGCAAGTCTTAAATAAGCATCCGATAATCTTGAAATATCTGACGTTCCGTTGGTTGTATATTTTGAAAAGTAAGCAATTGCATTATCATATTCCTTCAATTTAAAATAGGTATAAGCCATATTATAATCGAAATTCTTAATTTCAGGAGTTGCAGTTGCAGCACTGTTATTCATAAATTGCTTAAATGTAATTTTAGCTTCTTCAAACTTATCTAAATTGTATTCGGTTTCGGCTTTCCAAAATAAAGCTCTTGCTGTAAATTTTGGATCTTTATTTTCTAAAACCGCTTTTTTAAATAATGCATAAGCTTCGTTATTATTTCCATCGGTATACAATTCTAAACCTCTGTAAAAATTAGCCATTTGATAGGCCAATTTATTTTCTGGTGCTTTATTTTTTTCTAATAAGACTAATGCGTCTTTATAATTTTTGGAAGTTATATAACTACTAATCAATAAATTATTTATTTCTTGTTTGTAAGAAGAATTAGGATATTTATCTAAATACGATTGCAAAACTTCTGGAGTACTTTTAAAAGCATTTCCAATTTCGTAACTTAATTTGGCATAATTTAAAAAGGAATCTTCCTGAATTTTAGCATCAAAATCCATTTCTGAAGCAATTTTAAAAGCCGTTAAAGCTTGACTTTTCTTATCGGTATTCAAATAACATTCTGCTAAATGATAATATGCATTTTGAGCAACTGCATCTTTTCCCCCAATAATTTTGTTGAATTGCGAAATGGCGTTTTCATACTCCTTTTTTTGATAATAAGCATAACCCAATTGATAGTAATCCGTGTTGTTTAATTTTCCTTTTTTTCCTTTATAATCTGACAAATATTCAAGTGCTTTATCATATTGTTTAAGGTTAAAATAACTTTCGCCAATAATTTTAGATAATTCGCTTTTTTCAATTCCTTTAGATTTTGACATTTGAGCCAAACCTAAATCAATAGCTTTTTGAAAATTACCTAGTTTAAAATTCATATCTGCTTGAAAGTAACCCATTTTTTCTTTATATCGATCTTGGTCTGATACTTTATCAAAATAGTCATTAGCTTTATCGTAATCATCGGTTTCATAAGCTAAGTAACCTAAATAATATTTGGCTTGATTTCCATATTCTTTCGAATTGACCACTTTATTAAAATAATTAGAAGCCTCTTTTACATTTTTACCATTAAAGTAAGCATACCCTTTTTGAAAATTAAATTTTTCGCGTTCGCCATAAGTCAAACCACTTTCATCAACTTTATCAAAATATTTCAAAGCTTGCGGATAATTACTTTGATCAAAATAATAATGAGCCACTTCAATGTAGGCTTGGTTTTGCTTGGTACTTGTTGGATATTTTTCTACAAAATCTTCTACTAATTGATCAGCACCTACTTGATTTAAACGAATGGCACAATTAGCAATATAATAGGCACAATCCGATTTTACATCGAAGCTTACTTGCGTATTATTTACTTTGTCAAAAATAATTTGAGCAGCCAAATATTGCTTGTCGTTGTACAAGGCAACTGCTTTGTCAAATTCTTTTAAATCGTGAGAATAGATAGCTGTTTTTTGAGCAAAACTTAGGCTTGCCGTAATAAAAAAAGCTAAGATATACAGTTTTTGAAAATTCATTAGTCTCAATATTTTGTTTAAAATTCAAAGATAAGTTTTATATTAGGGTTAACGAAAATTAAGCCTTTAATATTGTAAACAAGGTTTTAAACAATTTGGATTGAAGGATAAAAAATAAATCAAATTTTAATTCTACTATTTTTTTGAAGTAATAGAATGTTTAGTACTTTTACATCATAAAAGAGTATAATTATGTCAGAATCCATTCTAAGTTTAAAAGACGCCACAATTTATCAAGAAAACAACAACGTACTTGTTGATGTAAATTTGGAAGTTAAAAAAGGTGATTTTATTTATATTATTGGAAAGACAGGTTCTGGAAAGAGTAGTTTTTTAAAAACTTTATATGGTGATTTAGCATTAACCAAAGGTGAAGGAACTATAGTTGATTATAATTTAAGAGATTTAAAAGAAAAAGACATTCCTTATTTAAGAAGAAAATTAGGAATCATTTTTCAAGATTTCAAACTTCTATCAGACAGAAACATTCATGAAAATTTACTTTTTGTATTAAAAGCAACTGGCTGGAGCGATAAAGTAGAAATGAATAAAAAAATTGATGAAGTATTGGATAAAGTGGGTATGAAATCTCAATCTCATAAAATGCCGCATCAAATTTCTGGCGGTGAACAACAACGAATTGCTATTGCTAGAGCATTATTGAATAATCCTGATTTAATTTTAGCTGATGAACCTACAGGAAATTTAGATCCACAAACCTCTGTTGAAATCATGGGAGTTCTTAAAAAAATCAATGAAAACGGAAAAACTATTGTAATGGCTACTCATGATTATGCTTTAATTATGAAATTCCCATCTAAGACTTTAAAATGTGAAGACAGTTCGTTGTTTGAAGTAGTACAAAGAACGGTTTAACGTTTTTTCTTTAATTTTTTACTCCAAAATTTAACCAAAGAAGCAAAGGATCATGAAAATTTTCATCGTCATTATTTACCTATAAAAAAGTATTTATTGAGCTTCCTTGTTTTTATACACGTGAGGATTTTCTTTAATACCATTTTTAAAAATTTTTCGGATACTCATTCTTATCTTAGTATCTGTTTTTAAAAGAAAATCTATAAACCTATTTTCAGGTCTGCCTCTAAAAGAAGTAACATGAAAAGTATCTGAATTAGATAAAGGATTATTTGAAAAATAATAATTGGAAACACAACTTCTAAAGCCATTAAACTTGACTGGTGACACCGAATGAAGCGATTTATTATGTGTTGCCATTACAACCAAACGGTTAAATTTACTCGTAATTGTAATTTGAGAATGATCCAATCCGTTGGGCCAAAGTTCTAAATTTCCACCATAATGTTCTTGCCAATCAGGTGTTGTGTAGTACAACAAATTCAAAACACGCCATAACGTTCTATCTTTATCATGTGAATTGTCTAAATGTGGATTTAGAAACTGATTTTCTTCCATTTTAGAAATTCCTCCAGCATACAAATTAACATCAGGTTGAAGACTCTCAATCGAACAAATTTCACCTACTATTTTAACTATTCTTTCATCCTGAAAAGCATAAATAATTTCCTCTAAAATAGAGGGATACAAATTCATTTGAACTCCAATATATTTATCTTCTCGTAAACTTTTTTTAAGAACCAAATCCTTAGAATCAGGAAAAGAAGTATAAATTTTTAAAGCAATTTCAGAAGGTAATAAATCATCCAAATAAAAAAAACCAATAGCTTTTTCACTGGCAATATATTGCTCCTTTAAGACATGAAAATGCTTTTCTAAATTTAATAAAATTAATGAAGCTAAATCTAAACGATTCATTTATGTTTAATTAAAATAATTATATTTGTAAAGATAAAATTAAATTTTAAAAATTGTCTCAAAAAAAAATAGTTATCTCTGGTGTCAACATGGTTGAAGGTGGAATATTTACTATTCTTGACAATTTTTTGCAAAAAATATCTGAAGTTGCTCTAAAAAACAACTTAAAAGTAATAGCATTAGTGAATGATGCTTCAAGATTTAATTATCCTAACATTGAGTATATTGCCTTTCCAAAATCAAAAAAAAACTGGCTTTACAGGGTTTATTATGAATACTTTTATTTTAAAAAACTGTCTCAAAAAATACAACCTAACATTTGGTTTTCATTGCATGACATGAGTCCGAATGTTATTGCAGATAAAAGAATTGTTTATTGCCATAATCCTGGAATTTTATACAATGCCACTTTTAAAGATTGGAAATTTGATTACAAAACAGGCCTTTTTACTCTATTTTACAAATATTTGTTTCAAATCAACATCAAAAAAAATAAAATTGTTTTTGTACAACAACATTATATCAAAAAAGAGTTTGAAAGATTATATAAAATTGACACAGTTATAGTTTCTAAACCAGAATTTACTGAAGAAATCACTTCCAACAGAATTGATTTAGATGCTAATAAAGTTCATTTTTTTTATCCTAGTTTTCCACGTTCGTTCAAAAATTTTGAAGTAATATTAGATGCCATAGCTTATTTATCAGAAGAAACAAAAGCCAAAACACAATTTCATTTTACAACTGTTAAAGACACGAAAACCAATTATGCTCAGTTTTTATTGAAAAAATATGGTCATTTGAACGCTGTGAATTTTATGGGAGAAATTTCAAGAGAGCAATTGTTAAGCTACTATAATTCTATTGATTGCTTGATTTTTCCTTCCAAATTAGAGACTTGGGGATTGCCTTTATCGGAAGCTAAAAGTTATGAAAAACCCATTCTTGCTGCCAATTTACCTTATGCCAAAGAAACGTTAGGAAATTATGAAAAGGTATCGTTTTTTGATGTCACAAATCCTAAAGAACTTGCCGATTTAATAACACAATTTGTTGCTAAAACAATTACTTTTCAAGGAAATAAAGATGAAAATGAAAATGAAAAAGCCTTAGAAAATTGGAACGAAGTGTTTGAATGTATTCTTAAAAACTAAATTTATGCCTTTCTTTTCTGTTATAATTCCACTTTTCAACAAAGAGAAATATATTGAAAATGCCTTAAAAAGCATTCTTAATCAAACGTTTTTGGATTATGAAATTATTATTGTAAATGACTGTTCTACTGACGAAAGTATTACCAAAATTGAAGGTCATTTATCAGAAAAGATACAACTAATTCATCACCAAAAAAACAAAGGACTATCAGCAACTAGAAACACAGGAATTGTTAATGCAAAAGCAAACTATGTGACTTATTTAGATGCAGATGATTTATGGAAACCTACCTTTTTGGAAAGCATTTATCGCATGATTTGTAATTTTCCTGAAGCTAAAATTTTTGGAACTAATTATGAAGAAGTTTATGGTGAAAAGATAATCAAGCCTGTCAATGGCTCGGAAAATTTAGCGCCAGACTTTGAAGGAATTATCGATTTTTTTTCAATTAACTTGAAACAAGGCATATACAATCACGGTTCTGTTTGTTTTCATAAATCGGTTTTTGAAAAAGTGGGTTATTATGATGAAAATATAGATTTTTCAGAAGATATTGATTTCAACATTAGAGCAAATGCTGTTTTTAAATTGGCTTATTCAACTTCAGTTCAAATGAGTTATTTTAAACAAACTGACAATCAATTAACTTTTTCTAGCATTTTAAATAAAAAACTTCCTGATTATGATGCTTATGAAAATCTTTCGTTTTCAAATCAAAAAATCAAAAAATACTTGGACTTTGAACGTTATGTCTTAGCTAAAAATTTAAAAAAACACGGCAATAATTTTCTATACAAAAAAATCAAAGCTTCAATTGATGCTAAAAACTTAAGTTGGAAACAAAAAATTCTTTTAAACTTACCAAGGTTTGCTTTGAAAATAATTTCGAAGTTTAAGCAATTTTTATTTTCAAAAAACATCAATTATACCAGTTATAATTAATCCAACTTCCTTTGATTTCCTTCAAATTTTAAATAAGGATTGTCTAACACATAAGCTTCTCTTGTTTTGTTTGTATTAAAGCGTTTTTCATGATCTAATACGTGCAAATAATACAGTTGCTTGATCCAATTGGCATGTTTAAAAATTCTTGAATTGCTTAAAAAATTGTGTTGTTCAATTAATCTGAATTCATTTTCTTGGTTGAATTCTTTTATAGCCAATAATTCACCACATTTTGAATTGTGATGTTCCATAAAAGTATCGTCAAAATAGACATAAGTCAAGGGTAAAAAATTAGATGCTTTGGCTTTTAACAATTGAAGTGTTTCAGTTGTAGAGCTGTAATAATCCACATCAACACTAACAAAACCAATTGGTGCATCGCTAGTAAGAGTTTCTTCAAATGCTTTTAAACTTTCTTTAATATCACCAAAAATTATCGTGGCTTTATTATTAATTTGTTGCAATAAAAGTTCTTTGTTCATTGGAAAATCTCCCGTATTGTAATATTCTGGATGATCTTTATAATCTTTGGGATCAGGCATTCCTTTTCCTGAATCAAAGCCAATAATTTCAATGGCTACGCCTGTTGTTTTGGTCACTTTTTCGGCAATTTTGATCATGTTCATAATTCCAGCACCATTGGCAACACCAAATTCTAAAATTTTAATTTTTTTCAAACCTTGTTTTTTAGCAGCATCACAAGCTTTTAAAATAGCAAAAGCATGATAAGGGCGCAATACCAAATCAAAAGCCACTTTTTGTCGGAATGAGCCAAAAATAAAAACAAAAAAAGCAATACAATTTAAGTGAAAAGGTTCTGTTAATCGTTCAATAAAGATGCGTTTCCAAATTCGTTTTTCAGCTATTCGTTTTAATAAAAAACTCATGAATTATAATTTTAAATAGGTAATAAAATCCTTAAAATCTCTAATGTAATCTTCTTCTAAAAAAACATCCGAATTTAAGACCAAACAAACCGCTCCAGAAGAAAAATTATCTAATTCTCTCCAAACATTAGTTTTAATAAGCAATCCTTTATCAGGTTTGTTTAAAGTTACTTTTTGTGTTGTTTTTCCATCATTTAAAACCACATCAAAACTACCCGAAAGTGCTATTAAAAATTCCATTTGGTCTTTATGAGCATGACCACCACGACTTGCCGAACTTGGTACATCATACAAATAATATACACGCTTTATCTCAAAAGGAACCACATCTTTTTCAATTATAGCCAAGTTACCTCTATAATCTTCAACTTTAGGAATGTTTATGATTTCTATGTTCATTTTTCTAATTCATTAAAAAGTTGCAGCCATTGATTTCCTATATTTTCCAATGAAAATCGTTCCACTGAGCTTTTTGCATTTTGTTTACAATGTAAATATAAATCTTTATTTGAAATCATCATGTTCATTGCCTTTGTCATTTCAATTTTATTTTGATTTTCGACTAGTATTCCGTTTTCATTTGGGATAATAATTTCGCTTGGTCCTGATTGCAAATCATAAGAAATCACTGGAGTTTTACATGCCAATGATTCCAATAAAACCATAGGAAAACCTTCATATTTGCTAGTCATAACAGTAAATAATGCTTTAGAAAAATAAGCAAAAGGATTGGCTACATTTCCTAAAAAAACAACATTATGTTCTTGATGAAGTGATTTTGCCAATTCATGCCATTTCTGTTTCAATTTACCTTCTCCCAAAACTACTAATTTAATTTGTTCTTTTGGTAAATTTGAATTGGAATAGCTCTCAATTAAATGATCAAATTGTTTTACATTATCTTCCATTCGACCAACACCCAAAATATATTTAAATCCTATTTCAGTGGCTTCTTTGTGGAGTTTTTCTATGTTTAAAAAATCTATTGGGTTATAAATTTGACTGTGCGTTTTAAAAGCATATTTATTTTGAATAGTGGTATGAATTTCTTCAGAAACTGAAACAAAACCTGAAGCATTTTTATATAACAATTTTGCTAAAACTACATTTTTGGGAATGTAAGATTCAACTCTATTGCTGTGAATGGTTTGAATAAATTTTTTATAAATAAATTGATGAATTATATATTCTTGCAAATAAAATTCTTTAACTCTAAAGTCAATAATAACATCAAATTGATGTTTTTTAAAATAGTTGCGTAATTCAAGAAATCTTTTAAATCGACTGAACAGCGAATTATTTTCATCTTTTAAAGTTTCTAAATGTAATAATTCTCCTGAATATTCATAAACCACTGAACCTGCAAAAACCACATGATGTACTTGAAAACCTTGATTTACAAAGTAATGAGACAAAGAAGCAGCACTTCTTTCGGCACCACCACCAGAGAGCGATACTGTTGTTAAGCAAATTTTTAAAGGTTTATTATTTAGATTCAAATTTTTAAAGCTATTTCACAAAGTTACACAAAGGAGTCACATAGCAACTCGAAAATTAATTTTATAGGAAAATTACAAATCAAAAATTGTTCATCTTCAATCATCAATCTCAAATTTTATGTATTTTAGCAAATGTAAAATAAAAGTTTTAAATGCGAATACTACTGGTTGGTGAGTTTAGTCGATTACACAATTCTTTGAAAGAAGGATTGATTGCTTTGGGTCATGAAGTAATCTTAGTGAACCATGGTGATGGCTTTAAAAATTATCCTTCTGATTATTCCAATAGAGCGGTTTGGAGTGAAAGTAAATTAGGTACCATTCCTAGAAAACTTATTTACAAAATCATCAAATTTGATATTGCAGAACTAGAACGTGGGATTCGTTTTTATTTTCATTTGAATAAATTGAAAAACTTTGATGTGGTTCAGTTGATAAATGAGGCACCCATTCAAACCACACAAAAACTAGAGTTGTATCTTTTAAAAAAAGTAAGTCAACAAAATAAAAATATATTTCTTTTATGCAGCGGCGTTGATTTTATGACTTTGAATCACATGCTTCAAAAAAAGGAACGTTATTCTATAATGAACGCTTATTTTGAAGGAATTGTTGAAGCAAAAAAACAATATGAATTTATGTTTGCTTATTTAACTAAAACGCATCAAAAAATTCATAATTTTCTTTACAATACAATAAAGGGTGTTATTGCTACAGATTTAGATTACGTAAATCCATTGAAAGAAAATCAGAAATATATTGGAATGATTCCAAATCCAATAAATTTGACTCAAATTGAAACTAAAGAGTTAGATATCTCTAGCAAAATCAATATTTTTTTAGGCATTAATTCTGGAAATTCTTTTAAAAAAGGGGTTCCTTTTTTTGAAAAAGCATTAAAAATTATTGAAGAAAAATATAAAGAAAAAGTCACTATTCAAATCACTACAAACATTCCTTACAATGAATATATCAAAATCTACAACAAAGCGCATATTTTATTAGATCAAGTGTACGGTTTTGATCAAGGGTATAATGCTTTAGAAGCCATGGCAAAAGGAAAAGTAGTTTTTACTGGTGCTGATGCAGAATTTTTAGACTATTACCATTTAAAAGAAGATGAAGTTGCAATTAATGCCTTACCTGATGTAGCTTATTTAGTTGAAAAACTATCTTTTTTAATTGAAAATCCTAAAAAAATTACAGCAATTGGACAAAAAGCACGAGAATTTGTAAAAAGAGAACACGATTATCTTAAAATTGCAGCAATGTATTTAGAAAAATGGAAAACTACTTCTTAAACTTTTTCAATTTCTTTGAAATAAAATCTAAAACAGGAACTCTTTTGTTTAATTGTAGGAATGAATAAGATAGCGAAAACAGAAAAACTATCGAAAGTAAAATATAAGTCCAAAGACCTTCAGTAAAATAAATAATCAAAATAGACGCTATTCCAATGCCTAAATTAATTCCAATCAATTGCATATTTTCGGTATAATAATTGAAATTATATTTATCTTTCACCACATTGTAAACATAAATTCCGTAGATAACATAATTGATAATGTAAGCCAAACCAATGCCTATTAATCCAAAATAATGATATAAACCAATGGTTAGCGTTACATTTAAAAAATCTCCTAAAAGTTCTTGTTTAAAGTATTGTTTTTTATCTCCTTTAGCTAAGATAAGATAAGCCAAAGGAGTCAAAATTGCCTTTAATATAACCGAAAACAATGCTAATTTTAAAATGGTAAAAGTGGCTAAAAATTCTTTCGTGTATAGCAATTGAATTAACAAAGGTCCAAAAATATATAAAAAAACAATGGCTGGAGTTACCAACAAAATCGCAATCTCCATTTGGCTGTTGACTAATTCTTTAACTTTTTGATTATCGTGACTTAAAGCTGTTAATTTGGGATAAAAATCATAAGACATGGCATTAAAAATCAAGCCTAAATAGTTTACAATAATTACGGTATTGACTTCATAAAAACCAAGAATATTGGTTGAATTTCCATCACCATTCAAATAACTCCTTATAATAAAGAAACAAATTTGTCCAAATATTAAATTAATGGATAATACAAAACCCAATTTAACAACAGGAGAAGATTCTTGATACACTTTTTTAAAACCTGAAAAATCTAACTTGAAAGAATAAGTTCTAGTAAAATAAACGGTTACAAAAAGAGTAATACAACTTGCGTACAAAATCACCCAAATGATGCCTTCTAGGCGTAAATAATAATAAATAAGAACAGAACCAACAGCTGTAAAAAACGCAATAATGATATTAGACCAAGCTAATGTTTTAATTTGATTGACTCCTTGTAAAATAGCCATTCTAGCATTTGAATAAGTAGCAACTATGAAATAAAAACTCAAATAATAAAACCAATGTTGCTTGTCCGAACTTCCGAAAGTAAGCTCACTTAAATACTTGCTAAATACAATTGAAATTACAGCTCCAAACAAGCCAATAATTAAAGCCAATCGATTTAAGTTTTCAATGGTTTTGGTTAATTTATCTCCTTTTTCTATACTATTTAATGCAATTTCTCTAGTTCCTGTTTTTAAAAACTCGAAATTAGTAATGGATAAAATTAAGGTTATGGCATTGGTTAAAAGTGATACCAAACCTATCCCAATTGGCCCTAAAAAGACAGCAACAAATTTAGAACTTACAACACTAATAAATAACTTAAACACATGCAAAAAACCAAAAACGCCTGTAGCTTTTAGTATGGATTGATGCGATGTTGTTTTGGTTGTATTATTTTCCATTCATTATATTTAGACTATTACACATCCCATTGAAAGGTACTGATTTTTAAAACTTGTAACCCAAGATGCCCAAACTTTCGGATCAATACTTCCTTCATTTTTTAAAATTTCTTGAATCTTATCTGTACTAATATCTAAAGGTAAATCTTCAATTCCATTAAATTTATCCTGCAACCAAGCTTCATTTAATATAGAATTGAATTGAAACATATTGATATTACCTGCATAATGTTCTTTATGCTGATTGGTTGCAGAAGATTGAAAGCCTGTTCTTAAAACTTCACTTTTATAATTGGCAAAAGTGCTGTTTTTATTTTTTTTATAAAACTTTAAAGCATTCAATATTTGTAGTGATTCTTCTACTTTATTTTGATGATTGTTCCACAAAGTAGCATAAAAATTTTTGTTAAGAACTGTGCCTGCAACCGCATAAATAGTATAATAAGCCATATGACGTTTGAAGGTATATATCTTCAATTTTGCCAATATTCTTCTGTGGATTTCAAAATAGTTCTTTCTGAAAATTAAATTGTAGAAAAAGGGTTCTTTGGTAAATAAATCTGGTTTTACAAGTTCTAAATTAGTTGTTTTTTGAATGCCCTTATTTTGTTTTAAATACTCATTCCCCAACCAAAACAGCTTGGTAATTTGTGTATTATTTTGTCGCATTTCAGAAGCAATTTCTAAAACATCAATTGCATCAATAAACCATGTGTCATCTTCAATTAAAATAAAATAATCACTCACTTCAGTCACAATATCTGACCATAAATCAATTGGAATTTTATAAGATTTAGGTTGAATTCCTTTTTCAATATCCGAAACTTTTTGTGGGTAAAACTTAGATTTTTTAAGCATTACTTTTGGATATTTTTCTGTAATTTTATTTAAGTATTTCTCAGGAGTTCCATCATCTAAAATGAAAATCGTTCCTTCAAAATTTTTGACATATTGATGAATGGAAAATAAACATCGTTCCAAATAATAAGGCCTATTAAATGACTTAATGACTATATCCATGCATTGATTTTTTCAATAATAAACGTTTGCTCCTCAAAAGTCAGTAGTGGTGAAATGGGTAAACTTAAAACCTCATCATGAATTTTTTCTGTAATAGGAAATGATAAAGTATTCCACTCAACAAATGCTTTTTGTTTGTGTGGTGGAATGGGATAATGAATCATGGTTTCAATTGTATTTTGTTTTAAATACTCTTGAAAAGCAGCTCTGTTTTTTGTTCGTATCACAAACAAATGAAATACATGATTATTTGACAAATCCCAATAAGGCAAAGTAATTTTATGGTTTTTAATCTCAGACAAATAGCGCTTGGCAATAACTTTTCGCTGGTTATTTTCTGCTTCTAAATGAGGTAATTTTACGTTTAAAAAAGCCGCTTGAACTTCGTCTAAACGACTATTTATTCCAACAAATTCATTGTGATACTTTTTCTCTGAACCGTAATTTCTTAAAGAAAATAAAACTTTAGCCAAATCCGCATCATTAGTTGTAATGGCACCAGCGTCTCCTAAAGCACCAAGATTCTTTCCTGGATAAAAACTGTAGGCTGACGCTGATTTTAGATTATTGATTGTTGATTGTTGATTGTTGAATTGTGCTCCGTGAGATTGCGCTGCATCTTCAACAACTAATAAATTATGCTTTTGTGCTATTTCATAAATTTGATCCATTTCACATAATTGTCCGTATAAATGAACTGGTAAAATGGCTTTTGTTTTTGAAGTGATTTTATCTTGAATTAACGCTGGATTAATGGTAAATGTTTCCAACTTTGGCTCCACTAAAACAGGAACTAAATCTGCTTGTAATACTGCTAAAACACTTGCAATATAGGTGTTTGCTGGCACAATAACTTCATCGCCTTTTTGGATTAATCCTAATTGAATATACCCTTTAAAAATCAACACCAAAGCCTCTAAACCATTACCAACACCTATGCAATATTTGGAATGCGTATATTTTGCAAAATCGCTTTCAAATTGTTTTACTTCATCACCTAAAATGAACCATCCTTTATCTAAAACCAATTGCATTTTTTGATGAAATTCATCTTGATATGGTGCATTTATTTTTTGTAAATCAAGAAATTTTATCATAACATTACGGTATCAAGCAAACCAAAATTTGCAGTTTCTACTTCATAAAAATCCTGAATTACTGTTTTAGTTCCAAAACTTTCTTTCCAAAACAATAAGCCTTCATTGATGTTTTTGCCCTGATTTTCGTTGGACGGTCCAAAATCAAAATAAGGATACGCTTTAAACACTTCAGTAATTAAATGATGGTATAAAAAATCCAAACTACCCAATTCATTTTTAGCTGAATTACCAGAAATATATTGCGGATGAATCACGTTTGGAGTAAAAAAAATAGTGGTTCCTGCAACAATTTTATCCTTCTGATATACATTAAAATGTCTTATGTTTTTAGGGAATTTTTGTTGTAGCAACATGATTTCCTCTAAACTATGAACGGGTTTCACTTGATGTTTTTTATTCATATTTGGAATTAAAATTTCTTTCCAAAACAACTCAAAATTTAATTCTTCTCTAATTTCCAAATTATTTTTTATGCCTCTTCGGATGCATTGTCTTCTGTCTTTTGAAAATTTATATTCCTTTTGTAAATCTAAGATCGACAAAGTATCTCTTCTAATCAAGGACGCATTTGCTATAAACAAGCCATAATTAATCTCCTGTGAAAATGAATTGAAATAAATGGAAGGCATCATTTTTATTTGAAATGTCTTTATTTTTTTGTCATGCAAATAAAACAATGTGGCTCTAAACACTTTTAAAGCCAAATTCAGCTTCATTTTGTCTCCAAAAACAAATCCACCATAAGTCAATCCTTGATGCGAATATACAACATCTCCTACGCTATTGGCTGGTAAAACAGCAACTAATTGTACCCCTTTAAAAACCATCAATGAAGCATCTTCAAATCGATCTTGATGATATTCCATAAAGTCTCTATGAAATAAAAAAGTAGCATTTTTGGCATTAGCTACAAAATTATTCCAAAGCGTAAAGTCTTCTTTTGTGTATTGTTTTACCGTTAAACCGTTCAAAATAAATAGTTCTTGTTTTAAATAGTGTTAAATCTTATCTCAATAACTTAAAATTTAATAAATTAGTATCCAAATTAAATGCCCTTGCAAAAAAATACTTCTTTATTTTTTTCAAAAATAGTGATTTTATCTTTGTTATTTATCATAAATATGCAAGGACAAGATCTCTCGTTATACAATCAATTTAACGGTCGTTTTGATTTTACTTTTGTGGGAAACACAATGAATCCCAACGAAAATTCCTTCCAAACCGTGCCTTCTATTTTTACAAGTTCTTCTGCTACATTGACTTTAAACCCTAATGATGTTGTTGAAAAAGCCTTTATTTATTGGGCGGGTTGCGGCACTGGTGATTTTAATATCAAACTGAACAATATTGATGTAACTTCGGAAAGAAATTTTTCAAACGTATTAAACACGCAATTCAACTTTTTTAGCGCTTTTGCCGATGTTACTTCAATAATTCAAAATCAAGGCAATGGCACTTACACCGTTTCCGATTTAGATGTAAGTTCTTTTATTGAATTGCATCATTTAAACCGAACCAATTTTGCGGGTTGGGCCATTGTGGTGGTTTATAAAAATGATACTTTACCTTTGAATCAATTGAATATTTATGACGGTTTACAAGTCGTTTCTTCAACACAAAATTTATTGACCATCAACTTAAATTCAATCAATGTTTTTGATAATGATGGTGCCAAATTAGGTTTTGTGGCCTGGGAAGGCGATGTAAATATTGCCAATAACGAATCGTTGACTTTTAACGGAAATGTTTTGAGTAATCCACCTTTAAATCCAGAAAATAACGCTTTTAACAGCACAAATTCTATAACAGGAAGTACTACTTTGTATAACATGGATTTGGATATTTACAACATCGAAAACAACATTCAAATTGGAGATACTTCTGCCCTTATAGAGCTTACTTCTTTTCAAGATTATGTTATGATTAACACCGTTGTGACCAAATTAAATTCGCAATTGCCAGACGCTACCATAACTATAGATGCAATAAATCAAGAATGCGATTCTAATGCCATTTTGGTCGACTATACCGTTTCAAATTACAATGCCACTAAAGAACTTCCTACCAATACGCCCATTGCTATTTACGCTAATGATGTTCTGATTGATTTTACAGAAACGCTAGTCACCATTCCAATTAATGAAAGCTGGAGCAGTCAAATAATACTAAGCATACCTTCAACAGTTCCAAATAATTTTGAATTAAAATTGGCCGTTGACGATTTAGGAACTTCAATAGGTATTGTCAATGAAATTGTTGAAACCAACAATACTGCTTTGTTAAATGTATCGCAATTTTTTAAACCTAAATTTTACGAACCACAAGATTTAACTACTTGCAATATCGGTTTTGGAAAAGGCATTTTTGATTTTTCTTTGTACGAAGAAGAAGTTAAAATGGAACAAAACGATTCGGTCAGTTTTTATGAAAACTATGAAAATGCAGAGTTGCATTTCAATCCTATTTTAAATCCTTTTAATTACGAAACTACACAAGCAACACAGACCATATTTGTCAGAATTGAAAATGAAAATTGTTTTGCTATTACTTCATTTAATTTAAGTGTAATAAATTGTCCTCCTGAAGTGTACAACTTTGTTTCTAGCAATAACGATGGCTTAAATGATGATTTCTTTATAGAAAATTTGAGGGATATTTTCTTAAACTTTGAATTGTTCGTTTACAATCGATGGGGAAAATTAGTTTGGCAAGGCAACAATAATTTACCCAATTGGGATGGCACTATTAAAGAAGGATTTATAGATACAAATGCTCCTAATGGAACCTATTTTTATGTGCTAAAACTAAACGATGACAGTTACCCTGACGATTTAACGGGTTACTTATACCTCACACGTTAAACTACATGTTCTGTGTGTAATAATTGTAATCTTTTATTAGCGTTCTAAAAAAATCATGATCATTTCCTGAGGTGTTTTTTATACCTGTAACACTAATTACTTTTTCTCTCAACTTGATTAAAGTGCCGTAATCTCTGGTTTTTAAGGCAAGTTCAAAAGTTTCCTTAATGATTCTAACGTCGTTATCTGATAATTTAATTACTAAAGGATAGGTAGGTACGTATGCGTCATCCAATTCTTGAAGTATGGTATGATTGATGTTGATTTTGTTTTTTAATGAAATTACAGCTGTTCCCGCAGCAATATCTCCTAAACGCTGGTTTTTTTTATTAAATACAATCGTTAAGAAAGCAATTGCTCCATTTGGAATTAAAATTTCAAACAATCGAAACAACCATCGCACAAAATAATCGCCAAAACCTGCTTGATAACCGTCAATTTTTATGACTTTGGTTTTTAATATTTTTTTTCCAATGGTTTGCCCTTCCCAAATACTTTCCAATAGTAAACTATAAAAAATAATGGGCGAAAAAATTAAAATATAAATAGCACCTATCGACCAAGGATCTAATTTTTCAATAACTTGATCAATTTTGGTATAATCAATAAGAAAACCAACAATAACTGCATAAGCTATAAAGACCAATAAATCAAGAAGTTGACTTAAAATTCTTGTTCCTACAGATGCTGCTGTAAAATTTATGGCAACATTTTGAGTGGTATTTATGGATAATTGATTCATATTTTCTATTTTAGCCTCACATGAGAGAAGTTGCTTTTATAAAACAAAATAAAGAAAAATGGCTTGAATTTGAACAAGCAATTTTTGGTAAACTTAAAAAAAATCCTGACCAATTAGCCAGTTTGTATATTCATTTGGTTAATGATCTATCTTATGCACAAACGTATTATCCAAAAAGTAAAACCGTTGTTTATCTCAATCATTTAGCTTCACAAACCTACCAAAAGATTTACAAAACTAAAAGAGAAGACACCAATAAATTTATTTATTTTTTCAAAACCGAAGTTCCTTTAATCGTTTATCAATACAAAAGATACATTTTATATGCTTTTGTACTTTTTGGTTTACTGACTTCTATTGGTGTTATTTCAGCTGTAAATGATGAGTCATTTGTTCGTGTTGTTTTGGGTGACGACTATGTAAACATGTCTTTGGAAAATATTAAAGACGGAAATCCAGTTGCGGTTTATAAATCCGGAAGCAATTGGGGAAGTTTTATTGGAATCACTTTCAACAATCTAAAAGTGGGTACTCTATCCTATTTTTTAGGTATTTTTCTTGGTATTGGAACGTTTTATGTTTTGTTTGAAAATTGCGTCATGCTGGGTTCCTTTCAGTACTTTTTTTATAAAGAAGGTGTTTTTTGGGAAAGTGTTCGTGGCATTTGGATTCACGGTTCTATGGAAATTTTTGCCATGATTATTGAAGCGGCTGCAGGTTTTGCCTTAGGAGCAAGCCTCTTGTTTCCAAATACTTTTTCCCGATTAAATTCTTTTAAAATTGGTTTTAAAAATACTTTTAAAATTTTTATCAGTACCATGCCTTTTACAGTAGCGGCAGGATTCTTAGAAGGTTTCATTACAAGATATTCGATAGATATGCCCAGAATATTAAATATTTTTATCATCATATCTACCCTATTTGCCATCAGTTATTATTATTTGGTGTATCCTTATATCGTTTACAAAAAAGTGAATAAACATAATTCTCTAACTCAAAAATGAAAAAAATAATTTTCTTCCTTTTATTTTTTGTTGGAATTAGTTTAGCACAAAACGATACCCTAACGGTTCCTGAAAATGATGTAGAATCAGTTGTAATAGAAGTGCAACCCAAACATTTTACACCTCAATTTAAAGACAAATACGATTCAAGAGAATTCAATTACAATCCGATAGAAGAAATTCCATCTGATAAGTTATCGGCTTGGGAACGTTTTAAAAGAATTGTAATTGCTTTTTTTAGAGATTTATTTGATTTTGGCACAGCCAACGGTTCTGTAAGCACATTAAATATCATCATGAAAATTATAGCCTTTTTAATCATTGGTTTTGTGATTTTTATGATTGTAAAAATCTTCATAAACAAAGAAGGCGGTTGGGTTTTTGGCACTTCCTCTAAAAAAATAAATGTTTCTGAATTGGTAGAAGAAAACATTCATACCATCAATTTCAAACAATTGATTCAAAAATCTAAAAACGAAAAAGAATTCAGAATTTCAATTCGATACTATTATTTGTGGTTCTTAAAAACCCTTTCAGACAAAGACATAATTGAATGGGATATTGAAAAAACAAACTCCGATTATTTTTATGAAATCAACAATTACGATTTAAAAATGGAGTTCAAACAACTTTCCTACATTTATGAATATTGTTGGTATGGCGATTTTGCCTTAAACGAAAACGACTTTTCAAAAGCAGAAAATTCATTTCTAAAAGCCATTAAATCCCTGTAAGTTATGCCCAAAAGTATCAGAATATACATCTTTATATTGGTTCTCATTTTTATTGGAACCGTTTGGGTTGACGCCAACAAACAAAAGCCAATTGACTGGAAACCAACTTATGCCAATAGCGACAAAATTCCTTATGGTTTATACGTTTTTGATAAGGAAGCTGAAGGTTTATTTAAAAATCAAAAACTAGAAAAAATTGGAGCAACTCCCTACGAATATTTCGATGACAAATACAATTACGAAGATTCTACTTACACCGTAAAAGGTACTGTTTTATACATTGATAATGAAGTGGAAATTGACAACTCATCTCTTGACGAACTTTTTTATTTTGCAAGCAGAGGAAACGATGTTTTTATCAGTTCAACACGTTTTGAAAATGCTTTGAAAGATTCCTTAAAGTTTGACATTGTGCATTCCAATGCTTTTCAAGATACTATTGCTTTTTCGGTAACTAACAAAAACTTAAAACCAAAAGAGTATTATTTTGATAAAGATTTTGAAACGGGTTATTTCACTTTTACAGATTCTATAACGACCGAAATTTTGGGTTATCAAAAAGCTATGGATCAATCATTAAAAGCCAATTTTATACGAATTCCTTATGTAAATGGTAATTTTTACTTACACTCGCAACCCATAGCTTTTACCAATTATAATTTACTTAAAAAAGACAACAGTCAATACATTGCACAAATAAGTTCTTACATCAATCAAGATACTGTTTTTTGGTTTTCTAAATTTTACGACAAAAATTTCGGCAGCAAATCCAAATTGGATTATATTTTTAGTGAACCCGCTTTAAAGTCGGTTTGGTATTTGTTTATTCTTGGATTTATAATTTTTATGATTTTTAATGCCAAGCGCAAACAAAGAGTCATTCCTATTGTAGAACCTTTGCGAAATACTACAGTAGATTTTGCTAAAACCATTGGAAATTTATACTATTTGGAAGGCGATCACAAAAACATTATCGATAAAAAAATCATCTTCTTTTTGGAAAAAATAAGAAACGAATATTATTTAGATACCACTACTTTAGATGAGAAATTCATCAATCGTTTGCATCAGAAATCAGGAATAAAAAAGGAATTGGTTTTATCAACCATTACTAAAATCAATTACTTAAGAAACAAACAAAATTGTACAGAAAAAGAGCTTATCGATTTAAATAATGCCTTAGAAAATTTTAAAAAAGACTAAATATCTATACCTATGGAAAACAATATAGAACAACCAGAAAACGACAACTTAAGTTTTAACGCTCGCATCGATTTAATGCCACTTCAGGAAAGTATTGCAAAAGTTAGAACCGAAATTGCTAAAGTAATTGTGGGTCAATCTAAGATGATTGATCAACTATTGGTAGCTATTTTGGCTAACGGACATGTACTTTTGGAAGGAGTTCCTGGCGTTGCTAAAACGGTTACAGCCAAATTATTATCTAAAACCTTGTCTTTGGATTTTAGTCGAATTCAGTTTACACCCGATTTAATGCCTTCGGATATTATTGGAACTTCTGTTTTTGATTTGTCTAAATCGAGTTTTGAATTTAAAAAAGGACCTATTTTTTCCAACTTTATTTTGATTGATGAAATTAACCGTGCTCCAGCCAAAACACAAGCGGCTTTATTTGAAGTGATGGAAGAAACTCAAATTACGGCTGATGGCACTACTTATGTGTTAGACAAACCCTTTATAGTAATTGCTACTCAAAATCCTATTGAACAAGAAGGTACCTATCGTTTACCGGAAGCGCAATTGGACCGTTTTTTATTTAAAATCAACATCGATTATCCCAATTTGAATGAAGAACTGGCTATTCTTCAAAAAGAAAATGAATTGCAAAATAAGGATAAGTTAGCAACCATTGCACAGGTATTGTCGCAAAGTGAAATTATCCACTATCAAAGCTTAATCAAACAAGTACTTATTGAACCCCAATTGATGGAATACATTGCCAAGATTGTATTAAATACCCGAGAAAATCCATTTTTGTATTTGGGTGCTTCACCAAGAGCTTCTATAGCCATTTTAAATGCATCCAAAGCTTATGCAGCCATCAAAGGAAGAGATTTTGTAACTCCAGATGACATTAAAGAGGCAGCAATTCCTGTAATGCAACACCGAATTGTGGTTACACCAGAGCGTGAAATGGAAGGCATTAGCAGTACCGAAATCATCAAGCAAATCATCGATTCAGTAGAAATTCCAAGATAAAAATGATGTGGAAATTATTTAAACAATTGTATCTAAACAACCTGTTCTTTTATCTCGGAATAGGTATTTTGGCATGCTTTATTGTTTCCTACTTTTTTCCAATGCTTTACAATGCAACATGGTATCTTTTGTACGTATTGCTTTTATTTACAGGTATCGAAATAGTGCTTTTGTTTGCTGTAAAAGGTTCGGTGGAAGGCCATCGAATAACACCCGAAAAATTATCAAACGGTGATGAAAACGAAATCCACATTCATATAAAAAACAAATATACGTTTCCCATTTATACCCGAATTATTGATGAAATTCCACTGCAATTTCAACTGAGAAATTTCAATGTGTATCGTAAAATTAAAACCCAAGACAAAGACCAATACAAATACTTTATAAGACCTACCGAAAGAGGCGAATATTTTTTTGGAAATCTAAATGTATATGTAAGTTCGCCTTTAAGATTAGTGGCCAAACGATATACCTTCAACAACAATCAAATGGTGCCTACTTATCCGTCGTACATTCAATTGCGAAAATATGATTTAATGGCTTTTACTAATAATTTGTTTCAGTTTGGACTCAAAAAAATAAGAAAAATTGGAAATACGTTAGAGTTTGAACAAATTAAAGAATACATTCAAGGAGACGATATTAGAACCATCAACTGGAAAGCAACTGCCAAAAAAAACCAATTGATGGTGAACCAGTTTCAGGATGAAAAATCTCAAAATGTATACATGGTTATTGATAAAGGTAGAGTAATGAAAATGCCTTTTAACGGTTTGAGTCTTTTAGATTATGCCATCAATGCCACTTTAGTGTTGTCTAATGTAATTTTAAAAAAACACGATAAAGCGGGTATGCTGACCTTTTCAAAAAAAGTGGAAAACAGAATTGCTGCCGAAAAACGCACCAGTCAAATGCAATTGATTTTAGAAAACTTGTACAACATAAAAACCGATTACTTTGAAAGTGATTTTGGAAGGTTGTATGTGGATATAAAAAAGAACATCAACCACCGAAGTTTGATTGTTTTGTACACCAATTTTGAAACTTTAGACGGTTTGCACAGACAATTGCCTTATTTAAAAGGTATTGCAAAAAATCATTTGTTGGTAATTGTATTTTTCAAGAATTCAGAACTAAAAGAATTACAAGATAAAAAAGCCAAAAACGTTCAAGAAATTTACGACAAGGTAATTGCTGAAAAATTTGATTTTGAAAAACGATTGATCGTAACCGAATTGAGAAAATACGGCATTTATTCCGTTTTAACTCAACCGGAACATTTGACTTTGGATGTAATTAATAAATATTTGGAGATTAAAGCTCGCGGGATATTATAAGATTACTATCCCTATTTACTATTGAAAACCTTTGAAAAACAATTCATAACCAATCAAGTGTAAAAAAACCGCCAATCTTGTCAAGGTGGAACTCATTTCAGCTTCTAAAATTTTAGCTTATTTTTTGAAAGATCACGCAGAGACGCAGAGACGCAAAGAAATTATGGCTTTAACTTAGCGACTTGGTGACTTAGCCTGAAATAAATTGATTCCTAATTTTTTAAGCACACATTTGTGATTCTGAATCCAGTTAAGAATGACAGAAAACAAGAAATATGAACCCAATACAGAATGAAAAATACCTGAAATTATCATTAAAATGGTACCATTAATTTTTCTAAAAAAAAAGAATGATAAAAAAATTGATAAAAAAGTATAAAATTTACCACAACATTTCGCAACAAAACGACAAATTTTATTAAATTTACACCATAATTCGTTAGAGTATCTGGAAATATTCGAAGTCTTACATTAATTTATGCTCAAAAAAACGCGTTTCTAGCCTGTATTTTTGAGCTTTTTTTATGCCCTAAAAGCAACAAAATACTGCATTAAAATCATTTTTTGAACATAAAAAAGTAAAAATGCTTTGTTTTTTTTGAAAAATGTAAGCCCATCAGTCCCTTTTACAAGTTTTTTGAACTGGTCCGCATCAATTTTATAACTCGACCGCACGAATTAAAAGACTCGTCCGTACGAGTAGATTGACTTAACCTGACGAATTGAAGCCCTTTCAAGGCAAAAAAAAAGACTCCGAGTACCGGAATACTCGAAGTCTTACATTAACTTATCCTAAAAAAATGCGTTTCTAGCCTGCTTTTCTATAAGATAAATCGGTTAATACACTGCGTAATTTTTTTCCTGGTCGAAATAAAATACGACTTTTTACTATGGTGCTGGCACTCACCTCTTCTGGTGTGTCTTTACCCATAGCACTAATACCCACTTGGAAGGTGCCCAGTTTCCCTAATCGTACAATACGACCTTCGTTCAACTCTTGACTGACATTGTGTACTAAAGACAACAATACAGCGTGGCAATCCACTTCTGTTAAGGTACACTGATACGCAATTTTTTCTGCAAGCGCATCCAAATCAATTTCGCCGTCTCCAATAGCGGCAGCATAATACTTTTCAGGAGCTAATAAATCCTGAGGGTTCTTTCTTTGAAGAACTTTAAATTTTATTGACATGATTATCAATATTAAATTATAAAAAAATATTAGACTTAGTACAAAGCAGCGCTACATTGCCTAACTGTCTGGTACAAATTTAATAAGGTTTTTTAAAATATGGTAACTATACTTATTCACAATAGACACTATTTTTAACAAAGAGTAGAAAAAAACTTACACTTTTTAAAGATATAAAGTGCTTATTATCAAGTATTTAAAAACTAAAAAAAATACTTAAAAAAAGATGCCAAATACTGTTTTCATTGGGCTTAGCGAGATTTAAGATTGTAAAATAATATAAATTTAATTTTTCATATTTGTATCGCTTTTTGTTGCTTTAATTAAAGTCATTCAAAGCTTTTTTTTTAATGTGTCTTGTCCTGAAAAAAGTTGACTAAATATTAAATAATATGTCAACAAAAAAGAAAATTTCAAAAATTCCGAGT
>NZ_CBFHMV010000018.1:0-53720 GCF_965657075.1 Flavobacterium sp. | reverse complement strand
TCGGAATTTTTGAAATTTTCTTTTTTGTTGACATATTATTTAATATTTAGTCAACTTTTTTCAGGACAAGACACACCTTTAAAAACACCTTTTTCAAAAACAGGATATTCATCAAACCGATTCTCATTGAATACGTTTAAAATATCTTCTAAGCTTGCAGTATTCTCTATTCTTGGTCTTTTCGAGATGCAGTCACCAACTATAAAGTGAGGTTTTAGCATTAAATCTACTTTACTAAGAAGTCCTTTGTAATTGTCATCGTCATCGGTAACAACAAAAAAAGAATTCTTAAGGTGATTGTTGTCAATAGATTTAATATGACTGAACTCGTTGATTATATGAAATTCCTTATTTGTAGTTAGACTATTGATCATGATTAATTTAAACTCCCTTTTATGTTTTTTACTGTAATGTTAAAATCCAGTTCTAATCTTATGGTTTCATCAGACAACATATAAGGAAACACATTTTCTTCTAAAATTGCTAAAATTTCACTTTGCGGTATTTTTTTTAATAGATAGTTATTGATAAAAATAAACGCTACAGTTTCACTATCGTCAACTTCTATTACTTTGAACAAATCAATTGAAAGTAATTGAAATCCTTTTTCTAAACCAAGTCTGCCATGAATGCATTCTGTTCCTAATATTAAAATATCTTTAAAAGGAGGAATTGTAATGCTATCAAATTTAAGGTTGATTGAATATTCTCTTTTTTTAGTATCCATTTTTTTTGCTATTTAAATTTGTTAAAACATAGTGTCTAAGGTTTTAAACATTATTTGTTTGAGTGAAATTAAGGCTTAATTTCCATATAATCAGGATTTAAAGAAATTACTATTTTAAATTTTATTGCATCATCTAGAAAAGTATTTACAACAGATTTTTTAATTTGCACCAAGAATAATACTCATCATTAAAACAATTTAAAATTTATTCATTAATAAAAATTAAGTTGCTATAAATTAGATTGTTAAAGGTGATTTAATTAATAATTAGCCAAAATGAATTGAAGAAAATCCATTGCCGCTATTTACTTTTGAAAATTTATGTGGTTTTATTTTAATAAGAAAATGGTTTTAATATAAAAATGTTTTATATCTAAATTTTCGTGATAAGGAGATTATTCAGATTACAGACACGTGTTATTTCTTACACATTGTAGGATGTTCATTTTTTATTGAAATACTTTATCTCTAGTTCAATTGCTTTAATTAACAGATTGTAATTATAAAAGAGGAATGATTTTAGGTAAAGAAATACGAATTTTAAAGTTTCAGCTTAATGAATTTACTGAATTTTTCTTGGTTTCTTTTGGATATAGGTAAATTATCTCCATTTTTCATTTCGCAAAAATAACCATCCATTTTATTGATGAATTTGATATGATTTAAATTCACAATGTGTTTATGATGTATTCTAAAAAAACTACTTGGTGAAAGCAGCTCTTCATATAATCCTAAATTTCTTGAAGAGGTATATTCTTTGTTTTTAGTTTTAATAACAGTATAAGTGCCGTGAGCAGAACACGAAATTATATCTTGTTCTTTTATTAAATCTATTTTATCAATTGAAGAAACAGCTATAAAATTAGAGGTATTGCTTTCTTTATTACTGCTTTTGTTTTGTACCTCTAAATTAAATTTGGAAATTGTTTTTGTTACAGCATTAATTAATTCTTCTTTAATAATAGGCTTAATCAAATAAGCGGACACATTATCTCTGTTCAAAGCTCTTAAAGCAAATTTTTCATGTGAAGTTATGAATATAACCTGAGCATTTCCAATATTATACTTATCTAATAATTCAAATGAAGTAGTATCATCATCCAGCTTGATGTCTAAAAATAAAATATCGGGTCGATGTTCCAAAAATATACTCGTACCTTCATCCAATCGGTTTGAACTAAAGATCGTTTCAATTTCTTTAAAATATTTTTTTAAATATAATTCTAATAGCGAAATGTTTTCTGATTCATCTTCTATAATCAGAGCCGATAATTTTCTCATGACATACAGGTTTTATTACTAAATAAATTATATTTTTATAAAGTTTTTATTAAAAATATAATCTAATTTTTACAAAATTTATATCAGAACAAGGTACAAAATTCCTACTATTTTATTGTTAAAAAAAATATAAATAATTAAGTTTTTTTTTAAGTAAAATTGTATTTATTTTAAATATTCTTTAACGTTTTTAGTTTTTTTTATCTATTTATTGAATAAAATATAATAAATAAAACACAAAAAAAATGAAGCTTGGCAGCCTTAAAATTGTTTAAAATTTAGAAAAGATAGCCTTGTAAAGTTTAAAAAACATCTTAAAAATTGTGTTAGGTTTAATATTGGTCTAAAATACTTTACGGGTAAAATTGAGTGCCTTTATTAGGACTTAATGCATGGGATTTTAGAAATTTATGAACTACTTATAAATACATTAAAAAAATAATTACTAGGAAGAACTTTTTTTATTTATGATTTGAATAGTTTCATTCACTTCCTTAATTTCACTTTTAAGGACAGCCATTTTTGTAAAATGAGCGTCTTTGTAGTAGATAAGAAGTTCGTATTTGTAAATTTTAAAAAACTTTAAAAATAGAACATTAGTAGTAACAAAAATCGATAGATTGATGAAATTCAATTTAAAAAAAACAACAAATAATAGGGAGGAACTAACAATATAAAAATAATTAAAAAACAAATCTCTTTTTTTAATCAATCGCATTTTTTTTTATATCATTCTTTAATAAATTGAAATGGGTGTTTTTATAATAGGTAAAAATGGAATTTGAGAAAAAAAAGTAGATTTATTTTCTTTAACCTTTACCAAAGGTAAACTTCCAAATGTATTGAAAGTGTTTTGAATATGAATATCCCTTTTTTCCATTATTTACATTTAAAATAAATCAAACTAAATACCAATCATTTAAAATAAATGAAGAACTATTTTCTACTTTGAAGAAAATAATACAACTCAAATTCAATTAGTAATTTCAAATGAATTATTTATATTTAATAAAACCTATGCACCGAGCAAAAATTTTTAAACCCCAAAATTTATTATTTATAAAAAATAATCTCAGTGCAAATAGGTTAACTTATTATCTAATATTAAATTAAATTTAAAACTATAATTTGATAGGTTGTAGATGAAATTAATAAGTGGGAGGTTTTAATGAATAATGTAAAGTTTTTACGGCTATTTTTATATTTTTTGTAAGAATTTTAAGTCTGACAGTTAAATAAAAATAAAGCAAATACAGTTTCCAATTTACAGAAGTAAAATAAAATTTGAAAACTTGTAACAATCATTAAAATAAAGAGTTACTATTTATTATCAAAAAATCAAATAAATAGTAAAAGTAAATACTTTTAAGTAATGATGAACTAAATATAAAGAGCATATTCAGTTGTTATTTTGCAATAAAAAAGCGAAATCTTTCAATTTCGCTTTGTTTTTGTTATTCGACAGTCACCGATTTTGCTAAATTCCTTGGTTGATCCACATTACAACCTCTCATAACTGCTATGTGATAAGATAATAATTGCAAAGGAATTGTAGTCAACAATGGTGTTAAGGCTTCTGTTGCTTCAGGTATTTCAATGAAATGATCTGCTAGAGATTTAACTTGAGTATCTCCTTTGGTGACAACTGCAATGATTTTTCCGCTTCTTGATTTAATTTCCTGAATGTTACTTACTACTTTATCGTAATGTCCTTTGTTTGGAGCAATTACGACAACAGGCATTGATTCGTCAATTAAAGCAATTGGACCGTGTTTCATTTCTGCAGCTGGATATCCTTCTGCGTGTATGTATGAGATTTCTTTTAATTTTAAAGCTCCTTCTAAAGCCACAGGGAAATTATAACCTCTTCCTAAATATAAACAATTAGGTGAATCTTTATAAATTGCAGCAATTTGTTTAGCCACTTCATTCGTTTGAAGCGCTTCTTCAACTTTTTCTGGAATTAATTCTAATTCTAATAAATATCTTTGATAATCAGAATTATTCATCGTTCCTTTTGCCTTAGCCAAACGTAAAGCTAACATTGTTAGTACAGTAATTTGAGTAGTGAAAGCTTTTGTAGAAGCCACTCCAATTTCTGGTCCAGCATGCGTATAAGCACCTGCATGAGATTCTCTAGAAATAGACGAACCTACAACATTACAAACACCAAATACAAATGCTCCGTTTTCTTTAGCTAATTTAATAGCGGCTAAAGTATCTGCGGTTTCGCCTGATTGAGAAATTGCAATTACAACATCATCTTTATTGATAATAGGATTTCTGTATCTAAATTCTGAAGCGTATTCAACCTCAACTGGAATTCTTGCAAATTCTTCAATAATATATTCTGCTACTAATCCAGCATGCCATGAAGTTCCACAAGCTATGATTAATATTCTTTTTGCGTTAGTGAACTTTTCAAGGTTGTCTTCAACTCCAGCCATTCGGATTATTCCTTTATTAGCATGAAGTCTTCCTCTGTAAGTATCTTTTATAACACTTGGTTGTTCGTAAATTTCTTTCATCATAAAGTGATCATAACCTCCTTTTTCAATTTGCTCCAAATTCATTTGAAGTTCTTGAATGTATGGGTCAACTAAAGAATCATCTTTAATTTTACGAACCTTGATTGGTTTATGAAGACGTACAATAGCCATTTCTTCATCTTCTAAATAAATAGCATTTGAAGTATATTCAATAAATGGAGAAGCATCAGAAGCAATGAAATATTCGTTCTCCCCTATTCCTAAAGCCAATGGACTTCCTAAACGAGCTACGACTATTTCATTTGGTTTTTCTTGATCTATTACTGCAATAGCATAAGCACCAACTACTTGATTTAAGGCTATTTGGACTGCTTTTCCTAATTTGCAATTTTCATTTTTCTTAACCTCTTCAATTAAATTAATTAATACTTCTGTATCAGTATCTGATTTAAAAGTATAACCTCTTTTAATTAATTCAATTTTTAATGGCTCATAATTTTCAATAATTCCATTATGAATAATTACTAATTTTCCTGAATTTGAAAAATGCGGATGTGAGTTTACATCATTTGGAACACCATGTGTTGCCCAACGAGTATGTCCCATTCCTATTTTTCCAATTGTTGTTTCTTCTTGTTCCGCTTTTGCTTCTAAGTCAGAAACTTTTCCTTTGGTTTTTGACATTTTTAAGTCAGTTCCGTCATATAAGACTAAACCTGCACTATCGTATCCTCTATATTCTAATCGCTTTAATCCTTTTATGATAATTGGATAAGCTTCTCTATGTCCAATGTAACCTATAATTCCACACATATATAAATTTTAAAATTCTCTTTTTGGTAAAGTTTTAAATGTTTTGTAAACTAAGTTACTTTCCGTACTAAGAATAACCCAAGCAGTTACTACTATTATCTTGAAATCTACCCATAAAGTTTGATTTTTTTGGTACCAAATTTCTAATTCCCCTTTAAAAGGATATATTTTATTGGAATAAAAATCCCAAGTATCTTCTCCTCTGTTTTTTACTTGTGTAATTAAATCTTCTTCATCTCTAAAAACAATAGATCCTATTCCTGTAAGGCCAGGTTTAACGTTATAAATTACTGCTTGAACTTTTTCAGGATAAGCATTAAAACTTATTGACATGACCGGTCGTGGACCCACGAAACTCATGTCGCCTAAAAAAATATTAAATAATTGAGGTAATTCATTAATTTTACTTTTTCTTAAAAATCCACCCATAGGGGTAATTCTTGGATCTTTTTTGGTTGTAATAATGCCACCAGCCATATTGGAACTGTTTTTTAACATGGTTGCAAACTTGAGTATATAAAAAATTTTATTTTTGTACCCCACTCTTTCTTGTTTGTAAAAGATATAGCCTTCACCTGTAAGTTTTAAACCAATAATGATTGGAATTAATAAAGGGGAAAGAATAAGTATTAAAAGCGATGACAATAAAATATCGCTAGTACGTTTAAAGATTAAATACATAAGATTACATTTTTTGATCTAAGCCTTTTCCAGTTTCAATATGCTGAAAATCAGGAAGATATTTTTTTAAATTTTCTACGATAATTTGCTTATCATAATTGCCAGAATTCATAAGTTGATGCAAATCATTCACGCACTTTTCGATGGCTTCCATAGGAAGTTTTCGCGCATTTTTAATGACTCCTAAACTTTCAAATTGTTGTAAATCTACCTCATCAGAATCCGTATAAAATTCTTCATAAAGTTTTTCACCTGAAGTATCAGAAGTGAAAAAGTAGACTGGATAAGGTACTGATTCGTTTAAAGTAAGTGCTTTAACTCTTGCATCTTCATCAGAGTTGCATAAGGCTATTTCACGATTTGAGGCTTTGAAAAAATCTTCTGTTATTGCTTTAAAATAAACTTGTTCTTCTTCCTCTAATTTTGGGAAAAAAATTTCTCCACTTTTACCTAACATACAAGCGAGCATGCAGATTTGTCCACTTTCTTCAGGTGAGACAAAAAATCGCTTAACATCGTTAGGACAAGAAATGGGTTGATTTTTAAATAAACGTTCAATATATCCCGCTAATAGAGACCCATTAGAAAAAGCAACATTAGCAAAACGAGCAGTTGTAATTTGTATTTCCGAACTGTAAGCCATGATTACCTCTTCCATTAATTTTTTGGAAGCTCCCATAACGTTCACTGGATTAGCAGCTTTATCTGTAGATACACAGAAAAAACGTTCCGGTTTGTGTTTTAATAATAAATCTAAAAAAGATTTTGCTTTAAAAACATTGTTTTCAATCATGGCTTCGATAGAAAACTGATCTTTTTCACTTCGTACATGTTTGTGAGCAGCAAAATTAGCTACTATATGAAAAGGTCCATGAGTCAAAAACATTTTTTCAAAAACAGAATCACCAAAACTCATTGGATAAGTAATGTATTGCTCCGGGACAAACTGATTTGGTGTACTTCTTAAATCTCTAGTAAGTTCGGTTAATCCATTTTCGTTAGTGTCTACAACAACAAGTTTTCCTGGTTTAAAAGCCAAAACTGCTTTAATATAAGAAGAGCCGATTGTACCAGCGCCTCCAATGACAAGAACATTCTTTCCTTGAATTATTTCAGATAATTCTTGTTTATACTTTTCAATATCTGGAGCAAATAAACTTGTTGGTCTTTTAGTTATGTACTCTTTTATAAATCTTGGAATATCAATGATGTTCATTTTTTTAATTTTAAAGTGCTGAATAAAATGATTTAATGGTTTTTACTACAGTTTCCATTTCTGCTAATGTAATTCCAGCCGAACTTGGAATACTAATTGAAGTTTGATATACTTGATTAGAATGGTCGTCCATTGAAACGTAAATATCTTCTTTGAACATTTCCAATTGATTCATCGGTACCCAAAAAGGACGCGATTGTACACCGTTATCGTTGAGATAACTTAAAAGTTCACGCATGTGTTGCGTTTTAAATGTGAACAACCAACAATTGGCTTCCACATCAGGAGAAACGAGTTGAAATTCAATATCACCAATTCCAGAAAGTTCAGAACGATAGAATTGATCCATTCGCTTTTTGTTTTCTAAAAGTACTGGAAATTCTTCCATTTGAGCCACACCAATAGCGGCTAAAACATTTACCAGTCTATAATTGTAACCTATTTCGTCATGAATGTATTCCATAGCACTTACTTTGGCTTGTGTAGTTAAATGCTTTGCTTTTTTTGCTAATTCTTCGTCGTTTGTTACAATAACTCCACCACCTCCAGTTGAGATTATTTTATTACCATTAAAACTAAAAACACCAAATTTTCCAAAACTTCCAGCGTGTTTCCCTTTGAATAAAGAGCCCAGTGCTTCAGTGCTATCTTCAATAATATCGAGATGAAAAGTAGTTGCAATTTCTTGTAAGTGATGCATATCCCCTATGTTTCCTAATACATGAACAGGCATAATTGCTTTGATGCGTTTATTGGTAAGTTTGTGAAAAGAATAGAAAATTCCTTCAACTTCTTTTTCAATTGTATTTTCTTTTAAATAAGATTCTAAAAGATTCAAATCCATTTGCCAAGTTTTTGGATTTAAATCTATTAAAATGGGTGAAGCTCCAGTATATTTAATGGCGTTTAATGTAGCTATAAATGTGATGTTTGGCGCAATAACATAATCACCAGTCGATACACCAGACAGCATTTGAGCAATGTGTAAACCGACTGTTCCGTTCATGCAAGCTATACCATATTTAGCTCCAGCATAAGCTGCAACTTGTTGTTCAAATTGATTGACATAAGAACCAGCAGAAGAAATCCAGCCCGTATCCAGACAATCTTTTACATACTTCCATTCGTTTCCGTTTAGAAAAGGTACTGATAATGGGATCATATTTTTATAATTTTGACAGATAATTTAGAGTTAAAAATACTGGTCGTTTTGGTAATGAAGGAAATAAATTAAAGATGAAATTTGTTTTATTTGTTGCTATTGACCAAAAAGTAGCAAACAATATTTTAATATCTAACCAAAAGGATTGTCTGCTAACGTACCAACGCTCTACTTCCCCTTTGAAAGGAAATATATGCAATTGGTAATATTCTTTAGTATCATATCCCTTTTGGTTGTATAAAGTAACCAGTTGTTCTTCGTCCCTAAAAATTAATGAACCTATTCCAGTAATTCCAGGTCGAATTGAAAGTATTTGGTTTCGAGCCTCTTCTGTATACATCCCAATGCCTTTAGAGAGCAACGGTCGTGGACCAATAAATGACATATCACCAATTAAAACATTCCATAACTGTGGTAATTCATTAATTTTACTTTTTCTTAATAATCGTCCAATTGGTGTTACTCTTGGGTCATTTCTAACGGTCAAATTTTTGTTTCCAATATTGGAACTATTCTTAAGCATAGTTGCAAACTTCAAAATATAAAAAGCTTTACTATTGGTACCAATTCGTTCTTGTTTGTAAAATACTTCTCCCTCTGATGTATATTTTAAAAGAATGATTATGGGAAGCAAAAAAGGCACTAATACAAGTAGCCCCAGTGAGGCAAAAAGAACATCACAAAAACGTTTTACATAAAAATAGTTTGAATGCATTATTAAATTTTATTTGGAGGAATTTATAGGGCGTATTTTTTTAATTCGTTGGATTCACCTTTAAACTTTTCACCATGTCCAGGTAAAATGGTTAGGTTGTTTATCCGATGGATTAACTTGTTTATAGAATTATGGTACTCTAATTTGTTACTGTGTGGAAAACCTAAGTACGATTTTTTGTTTTCCAAAATTGTATCACCTGTAAACACAAATTCATTAATAAAGATGCAAATGCTACCTGAACTGTGACCCGGTGATGTCACTATTTCAAATGCAACATCGCTGAACTTTAAGAGGTCTCCATCTTGTACAATTTTCTTTTTCAAAACAACTTTAAAAGGTTCTATACCAGGAATATAAAAAGAAAGATTCTGCTTTTCATTTTCAATATTTATTGCACATGGTTGAGAACAATACAAATCAAAATCATGATACTTTGCAAGTTCATTGATACCCGAACAATGATCAGAATGTTCATGTGTTAGAAAAACTGCTGCTAGTTGCTTATTGTTTTTTATAAAATAGTCATTAAGCAATTCTATTGGATAATTTCCTAAATCAATGATTACAATTTTATCATCACCAATAGGTACTAAGTAAGTATTAGATTCTTTGTAAGGATTTATGAATCTATCAATCTTCAATGGCATTCATTAATATTTTTCCTGCTTCATTTCTAGGAAACACAGCAATATATTTGACTATAATACATTTATGATACAAGCCTGTTTTTTGAATAATAAATTCTTTCACATCTGACAAAAGATTTTCAGACGATATATAAACCGTCATGAAAGTATCATTTCCTTTACATACACATTCTAAATGAAATTGATCTTTAATTAATGATTCTAACTCATCTAATGAAACGCGCAATCCAAATAGTTTTAAAAATCTGCTTTTACGACCTATAATAAAATAAAATCCTTCATCATCTCTTCTAACTATATCACCAGTTTCTAAATATCCTTTTCGTTCATCTCCTTTATTTAAATCTAAAATATGTTCTGCATAACCAAGTGTTACATTTGGTCCATGAAAAACCATTTCACCTGTAGCCTCGCCTTCTGTTGAAATTATTCCTTGATCACTAATAACTGCTAATTTTCCGTTGGGAATTGCTTTTCCAATACTTCCTTTCTTTCTTTCAACTTCATCACTTTCAAGGAAAGCCATTCGAGCTGTTCCTTCTGTTTGACCATAAGTTGGAATAAACTTTAAATTGTTATCTTTTGCATATTGAATACAGTCTTGCAATAAATCTTCGGCCATTTTTCCGCCACCTTGTGAGATTAATTTTAATGAGGGAAACTGCATTTTAAAAAACCGCAATTTTTTAAGAATCTCAAAAGTATAGGGAACACCTGTTATACTTGTTGGCGCTTCGTTTTTAAGCCTGTTCCAAAATGACTTATCGGTCATTGAAGAATTAAAAAGTAATAATGTTGCTCCTACCTCTAAATGACTGTTTATTACCGACAAGCCCATGGTGTAATACATTGGTAATACAACTAATGGACGGTCATTTTTATTCAATTCAAAAAAAGAAGCAACATTAGAAGCGCTTGTAAAAATGTTTTGATAGCTGTGACGCACCATTTTAGGACTTCCTGTAGAACCAGACGTTGGAAGTAACAAAGCTAGATCTTCAAACAGCATTATTTTAGTTTGAGAATACTCTATAACTCTATAATTATTATACTCATGAACCACAGTGGTAGTAAACCAACTCCACATTTTTTCGGGAATTATTAAATAGTGTGGTTGGTAATTATTTAACAGCTTATCTATTAATTCTCTATTTGTTTGAGGATTCAATAAAACTGGAACTACACGATTAGATAAACAGGCTAAATAAAGGGCTACTGAAGGCGTTGAATTCTCAGAAAAATGAAAAACCAGTGATCTGTTAGGAATTAGATCCTTAAATGAGTTAACAAAATTGGATAATTCACCATAGGTTAGTGCACAATTTTGCTCATCTAATAAGGCTATTTGTTCTTGATTGTGTTGATGTAAATTATAAAAACATTTCATCTGTTATTTTTTTTTTAGGGTAACGTGTGGTATCGCATTTTTTAATTATTGGTGTTTTTTCAACCAACAAATTATTAATTACGATTTTATTAGCTTAAATCACTATACTGCCGTCAATCCCTATTACTTGACCAGTTATGTAGGCCGATGCATTAGAAGCTAAAAAAACACAAAGTTCAGCTACTTCCTCTGGTTCAGCTAATCTGCCCATACCAATAGCCTCTGTTTTATTTTTAAATTTTGATTCCATTTCATTTAAAAAACGATCTGTTGCTACCATTCCAGGTGCTATAGCATTAACTCTAATTCCTTGAGGTGCTAGTTCTTTTGCTGCTGATTTTGTTAAAGCAATGACTGCCCCTTTAGTTGCTGCATAAGCGGTTTGACCAGAAGCTCCTTTTTCACCCACCAAGCTTGAAATATTTATAATTGAACCTTTTTTCTGTCGCGACATTATTCGTGATACTAACTGTGTTAAAAATAGTACAGCTGTAACATTTACTTCCCACATCTTATTAAATTGATTCATATCAATCATTGGAATCATTTCATAGGTAACCATTCCAGCATTGTTAACCAATACATCAATTTGACCTTCTTTTGATTTTATTTCGAGAATTTGTTTCTTTACTGTATCATAATCCGTTACATCTAAACCTAAAGGAACTACTCTTGTGTGATAAGTATTTGAAACCTCTAAAGCCCAATCTTTTATAGCATCTATGTCTCTTCCTGTAGCATATACAACTGCGCCATTCTTAGCTAAGAGAGTTGCAACGGCCTTTCCAATACCTTTGGAAGCTCCGGTAACGATACAAATTTTGTTTGCCAACAATCTATGCTCCATTTTATTATTGTTCTAAAATTATATTGTATTTTTTTAGAATTATTTTTCCGTTTTCAAAAGATTTAAAGTCCAAAATATCTTCTGTATCAATCATCACATCGAAGGCATCTTCAATAGATGTTACCAAATGTAATTGTGTAATTGAGTCCCAATTATCAATATTATCTGATGAAAATGAATCATTAAGTACATCATCTTGAACTTCAAATACATCCTTAAAAACAGTTATGTATTTCTCTAAATTTTCCATATTTATTTATTTTTGAAAGTAATTGACCTAAGGTCATTTTTTGTTTAATTAATAATTGAGCTCTTAATAGCTTTTAGTTGAACCTTAAATCATATTCATCGGTAAAGAGAACAGGTAAAATTGCATTTGTATTAATTTCTACATCTGCACAAGCCCATGACAAACCAGCACCAAATCCACTAAAAAACAAATTCATAGTAAGATCTTCTGTATCAGAAAAATGATCTGCTAAAACAAGTGGGATAGAGTTACTGCTGTTATTTCCGTATCTATCTAAAGAGATTGGAATTTTAGACATCGGGATTTTATTTTTTCTAGATAGTTGCTTTAAAATATAAAGATTTGCTTGGTGCAAAATAAAATGATCATAATTTTCTGGTGTCTTATTTCTTTCTTGTAAAAAATCAGCGATTAGGTTGGGAACATCAGAAATCGAAAATCCGAATACTTCCATTCCTTTCATGTGGGTATTATAGTCTGATCTTATGATACCATCACTCCAACTTACAGAATCAACTGGAGCATTAAGATTTCTGTAAGCACCTGCTGGTGTAATAATACTCTTGAATCGGCTTCCATCTGAACGAACAGCAAAACTTGTTTGTATGTTTTCGTCCGTTTTTTCTAACAATAAGGTAGAACCACTATCACCAAAGAGCATTATCATAGTTCGATCGTGTTCGGAAATTGTTTTAACAGAAGTATCAGCGGTGATTAATAATGCTTTTTTTGCATTGGATGAATTTAAAAGACTCATAGCCGTTTGTAATCCAAAAAGAAATCCTGAGCAGGCTAAATTAATATCCAAACACATACAGTTTTCACTTAAACCCAATCTTTCGTGAATTATATAAGAAGACGCTGGTGTTCGATAATCGGGCTTTTGGCTTACAAAAATTAATAAACCTATCTCAGATACGTCTATAGTTCTTTCATTTATAAGTTGTTTTGCAGATAAATAACCTAAATCTGAAGCTGTTTGCTCAGGAACAGAACGGCAAACGCTCTTAACACCTGTCATTTCAATAAATTTATCAACATTATCTTTACCAAACTGATTATAAAAGGATTGGCTTTCTATTTGCGTAGTTGGTAGTGCAACAGAAACTCCAGAAATTTTAATATTATTTATTTTACTTAAAATCATATTGTTTATTTTGGTTTTTACATTTCATGCGACACAAAGCCATTATCAAAAAAACTATTTGTTTTGATTGTTTTTAAAATAGCTGATTGTTGGATTTTGAACTCTGATGTAACCATTGATAATCCTTCACCAAAACTTATGGTCATGATATCAATAATTTCTTGAGTTTCATTTTCGAAAATTTTCTCAATCAATAAAGGGATAGAGGCTGAAAAAGCATAAGGATTAGTTTCTGTAAAATGACACGTTAAATTGTTTAGAGTACACATTTCTTGTATAGCCATTGCTGAATTTTTACTCCATGAATTAACTAAAATAACAGGTTTAAAAGAATTTTGCTTTAGCTTGTCAGAGATTATATTGGTTATTTTTACTTCAAATGCATTGTCAATCTGTGAAAAATCTATGTGAAGATTTTCTTTAGATTGATCTTCTCTTTTGTTGACTAAATGATTGAATAAATTATTTGTCCTAAATCCACCTGAAGGTATTACATAATTTTGCCAGTGATTGCTTAATGATAAATTCTCAATCGTTAACAAATCATCAGAATATGATTTTTCCAAAAGTACTGCAGATGCAGCATCAACAATTTCACTTTTTAAATAATCACCATCCGAAAGTTGCTTTGAAGTAGTATCTCCAAAAATACATAAGGCATACTTTGTATTATTAGTTTTTAATAAAGAAGAACCAACATTTAAAGCCGTTTCAAAACCACAAGCTCCAACAGGTGCATCAAAAGCTAAACAATCTATTGGTAATTGTAGTCGGTTATGCAAAACTAATGCTGTAGCTGGTCCACGATAGTCAGCTGTTTTAGAAATAAAAAGCAATATGCCAATGGTATTTAAATCAATCTGATATTTATTTATTATTTGTAATGCAGCTTCAAATCCTAAATCAGAACTGGTTTGCTCATCTACAGAATGTTGAGATTCTGTAAATGGTAAAGCACTAGCAAGAGCTTTTATTTTGATTGATTGATGTTCAAATTTTACCATTTAAAAACTATTTAAAAATTGATTTTTTTGGCAGGATTTCCAAAAACTGTCGTTCCCATTTTTACTTTAGAAATTACAACACTACCTATTCCAACTATAGCATGTTCTTCAACAACAACATTTTGGAGTAATTTTGCACCA
Organism: Flavobacterium sp.; assembly: GCF_965657075.1. Lineage (GTDB taxonomy): Bacteria > Bacteroidota > Bacteroidia > Flavobacteriales > Flavobacteriaceae > Flavobacterium. The sequence continues at coordinate 39,210 of NZ_CBFHMV010000018.1, read as the reverse complement.
GCATTAATAGTACCTGTATTACTAACTCTAACATATCCTGCTAGAAAAGCAAATGAATTTATTTGACAAAATTTTCCGATTTTAACATCATGGCCCATGATCACAGAGCTTTGTAAAAATGAAAAACTATCAATTTCTACATCACTAGAAATGACGCAATGACTTTTAATTGCTATTCCTATTCCCAATTTTACACTAGGTGAAAGTATAGCTGTTGGATGAATTAAGTTTATAAATTCGCCACCTTTATCAATTATATGTTCTACAACACGTTTCCTTATTTTTACATCGCCAATAGCACAAAAAAAGCAATCGTCATTTTGAACAACATAATCTTCTGGATTGGAAATAATTTTAGGATATCCCATGGATTCAATTCCGGTATCATCCTTACTTATAAACCCTTTTATCTTAAAAAGAGTTTCATTTTGTGAACATATTAAGGCTAAATCGTATACTTCTCTAGCCAGTCCACCTGCCCCAATAATTATTAAATTTTTCATATTATTTTAGTGAAAAGCCTCCGTCAATTGTTAATAAACTACCTGTCATCCATTTAGATTCATTTGCCATTAAGTAGATGGATAGAAAGGCAATGTCTTCTGGTGTTCCAAATCTACCAATTGGATAATTATTTTTATGTATTTCTAATTGATCTGCACTAATACCATTTTCGTCCAAAATATTAGTTTCTACAAAACCGGGCAGGATCGCATTCACCCTAATTTGTTTTGGTGCTAGTTCAAGTGCTAGAGCCTTTGCAAAAGAATTTACAGCTCCTTTAGTTGCTATATACATGGCATTTCCGACGGTAGCTTTTTGAGTTGCAACGGATGAAACAAAACAAACAGAACCTCCAGAATTGATTTTTTTATGTTTTAATAGTTTTTGAATCAATAAGATGGAGCTTTGAATATTTACATTAAAAATGTAATCTAAAGTGTTTTTTTTTATAAACTTAACAGGCATTGTTTTAACAATTCCAGCATTTAAAATAACTCCATCTAGCAAAGGAAGTTGTTGAACCAATTCGTCTAAACTAGCCTCATCACTTAAGTCTGCATTTATAAATAAATGTTCACCCTCATATAGCATTTCTTTAGTTTCTAATAATTTTTGCTCGCTCCTTGCTGTGCCGATTATATTAGCACCTTGTTTTGAATTTTCAATCGCAATTGCCCTTCCAATTCCTGAAGATGCACCAGTTACTAGAATATTTTTGTTAGAAAGACTAAAAATTGTTTTCATAAACTACTAAGTTCTTATAAAGATGATTTATTCTTTGATTTAATAGTTTCAATAAGATCTGTAATTGTTGTTAGGTTTTTAAAATCACTATGTTGAATATGAACACCAAACTCATCATCTATCATTGCTATAAGAGATAGATTGGTTAAAGAGTCCCAATTATCAAAATCTCTAAATTTGTCAGTTAAAATTATATCTTGGTCTTCAGCCTCCAAAACTTCTTTAAATAATTCAATAAATTTTTGTTCCATGATTGTTTTGTTTTTGTTTATAATTAAAATATTATTAATAAATGTAAGAGCACTAGTTAAAATTCAATACCTATTTAAATATGAGAAACTTACTCTGTTTTTGTATAAAGTTTGTTGATACCATTCCAAATGATACTTCTCTCAAAGTTTTTTGCCCATTCTAAGCCGTTTCTACCATATTGAAGCGTTGTTTCGCTGTTAGATAATAGATTTTTCATAGCAGATTCAAGTTCTGCTTCTACTTTTGGAGTTACTAAAACACCATTAAAATTATTAGAAACTGCATCAATTGTACCTGTTCCTGTAGTACTAATTACAGGGACTCCCATAGCTGCTGCTTGAACTAGGACGTTACCAAAACCTTCCCACCATGCAGGTAAAACAAAGACATTTAAAGCAAGGATATAAGGTGGAACTTCATCTTGTAAAACGCGACCTACATTTACAATACCAGGATGCCTGTTTATTTTTTCTAACAAGTTTTTGTTAGAAATTTGATCTGTTTCAAAAGGACCTACTAAAAGCAATCTAGTATTTTGATTTTCTTTATATATTTTACAGAAAACATTATAAAGTTCATTAATTCCTTTTCTATCCACTATTCTACCTAAAAAGCCATAAATAAATTTATCTTTTAAATCATATTTATTAATAATGTCTTGTTTTTTATCAATGTACGACTGATTTAAAGGATTAAATAAATCTAAATTTACACCGTTGCTACTGCCTTTGTTGATAATATTAGCTTTTTTGATTGGAAAAATATTCGATTCAATTCCTAATTTTTGAACTGAGTCACTTATACAAATAACTTGATGAGCGCACAAAGAAGTGATTTTTTCCATCGCTATTAGCAATCTTCTCTTCATTCCTTTTTCGTGTTCAAATCTAAATCCACGACAAGTATAAATACGTTTTGGTACACCCAGAACATATGCAGCCAACATTCCTAAAAGCGAAACTTTAGGAGTACCTAAGTTTACAATATCAGGTTTGATTTTTCTAAATATTTTTAATATGGCCCATAATGTTTTTAGATCTTTTAATGGAGAAATCTCTCTTTCAATATTAATAATTAAATGCTCGCACCCTTCATTTTTACAAAATGCAGCCGATCTTTCGCTGTAAGGTGCCAATAAATAAGTTTTATAGCCTTGAGATTTATAAAAAGTAAGTTGACCTAAAAGCAAGTTTACAGAACCTTCAGCAGTAATTCCTATGATGAGTTTTTTATGCTTCATCGATTCCCTAATTATGTTTAAAATTATTCATAAGGTGATTTTTTTCTAATGTAATTGATATCTTTTTTAAATATTTTGAAGGAAAACCTCCAAATATTGTATAATCATTAAATGAATTAATTTTTATTCTAACTGCATGAAATACAGACAAAATATAATGTTATCAACTTGATATTATTTTTTCAAAAGCCAAGAAGATGATTGAATTTTATCACCCAATCCATCTAACAATTGAATATTAAGTTGCTTACATACAACAGCTTCTGGAATAGAGTTATTGTTTTGATCTCCTCCATTAGCAAAAACCAATAAATAGCTTGAACCAAAATGTTCGTTAATATATTTTATCGTTTCAATAACGGTTCTATCTGTGTCTATGGATAAAAATACTTTATCTACATTTTTGATATTGGATACTATAAATAATCTCTCGTCTTGAAGTTGGAATTCTTTTGAACCTTTTAATGCTCTTTGATGATCATTATTAATAATTACAAATAATTCATCACCAAATGATTTGGCACAATTAAAATATTCAATATGTCCTTTATGTATAGGATTAAAATACCCACTAACAATTATAGCTTTTTTCATTTTTTACTTATAAATTAAAATCTTATACATTTTTAATAATCAGCAGCAATTCTAATATTAACAACTTAGTCAACTTTGAATAAGGTTTCAACTTCATTTACCGTAACAATAGTTTCGACAAAATTAATTTATCTATTCAGTTCAAAATTAATGATATTGATAGCAAATACTTTATTGAAATTTAACAACAATTCGTTTTGCTTTTTAATGAAACTTGCACCAAAAACGAAGTATTTACTCCACGGTTTTTATTGCTTTTAATTTTTTTATTAGGATTTATTCTTTTTTAAAATTTTCTAAATTCCCCATATTGAAATGATCTAGAACAGCTCTAAGCTGCACATCATTGCCGCTACCTCTTGAATTGTAATTTAGTAGTCGAACAGCACCACTTTTAGAAATCGCTATCATATCTTTATTAAAAGTACTGTTGGAAGCAATAGGAATATTCATACGAAAGGCATTAATAGTTAACCACATATCATCTGCAAACATACATTTCTCCATAAAAACGGAAGTATCAAAAAAGTAGGCATCAAAAATACTTGGTGCGTATAAAACGCCACTAACCCCTGTTAACAAGTAGTCCCCATTTACAGTGTTTTTTGGACTATAATTATGAGACCATTTTTGGTAAGGTACTATTAAATTATCCTTAAATACCAATTTATGAATTCTATTAGATGCGATGGAATTAGGATATGCTTTATTAATTTCCATCAAGTTTTCTATTAAAGTTTCCGGGTAATAGCAATCATCATCAACTGTAATTACATAAGAATTTGTAAACTCTTTTAAAGCATAATAATATTTAGTATGGGAACGTAAATCTTCCACCAACCTAATTTCTAAACCTCTTTTCGTTTGAGCTTTTAAGAGTGGAGGAAGTGTATCAATATCAAATTTTTCCTGATCAAGCCATAAAATAATTTTATCCGCTTTATAGGTTTGTCTAAACAAACACTCTACTACAATCCAAACATCGGCTATACGACCTGGAAACGATGTAAAAGAAACAATAAGCTTGTTTTCACGTGGTAATTGATTAACTCCTGAAGGGAACTTATCCAGCGTTCTTAAAAAATAGTTAGGAACCTTTCTGTCTAATATACGTTTTAGTATTCTAGCGGCCAGTCGGTTTGTTATTTTAGAAATGATACCAAAACTTCGATCGTGTGGTAATTTGAAATATAAGTATAATAAGGTATTCATCATGACTTCATAAATTCTAAAATTTCTTGAGTAATTTTTTCCTTGGCAAAACGATGTACAGAGGTTTTGGCATTACTACCTATTCTTTCTCTTAATGCTTTATCTTCAATTAATTTTTCTATAGCTTTTGCCAAATGTTCGGGAGAACGTTGCGAAACTACTAAACCATCTACACCATCAGTAATAATAGCTTCGTAAGGTATATCGTTAAAACAAACACAAGGTAAACCAAACGACATAGCTTCTATAAGTGTATTAGGAAAACCTTCGATGACCGATGGCAGCACCAATATTTGAGTAGAACTGTAAAGGGCAGCAACCTCCTGCACATTACCAAGAAAAAAAACATTAGACTCTAAATTTAATTCTTTTACAAGAGACTTCATAGACAACAACAACGGACCTGTACCTGCCATTTCTAATTTCCATAGCGGATAGCGAGCCACCAAAGAAACCATAGAACGAATCAAGAGTTCAGGGTCTTTCTCCCAAGCAAAACGACCCACGTAAATAATTTTACATTCATGCTTCACTGTAGACGTAGTTATTACTGATAATTCAGGTAAAGCATTAGGGATAACTTGAATACGTAATTGTGAACCAAAAATTTGTTCTTTATAGACCTTAGCACGAGCTGTTTGTGCAATAAAACCAGCAGAGGAAGGATACAACCATTTTTTTAATTGAGGAATTGGAAATGAAAAAGGGTAATTGGGTATCGTACGATCAGATATATACACTGGAAAGCCAGACTTCCATAAAGCTAGTAAAGTAATAGGACTAAACCAATCACCAAATACCAACACTTTATCGGGATAATTTTGTTGTACAGTTCTACGAATAAAAAACAACAAGCGCGGATAAAACAACAATTTGTTCAACAAACCTCCCACTCTTTTAAATTTAGGCTCCACAATTTTAATAGATTCATGCAGTTGATAAAATGGTTCGCTTTTTAAACATGTTACATAAACCACTTCAAAATCTTGATTAGCCCATTCATTGGCAAGTACTGACAAGGCCCTTTCTATACCTCCAATTTTTCTTGATGGAGCAACAATAAGTATTTTCATGTTAGATTATTACTTTAATTTTGAATCTTAAGAGGCGTATTTTATCAGTGTAGCTATTTAAATCAAAATTTCTAAACAATTTTTCTGTCCCAATTTATTTCCGATTTTAACAATCTAGCAGGTACTCCACCTAAAAGAATATTGTTTTCATAATTTTTTCCTGGAACGACACTTCTAGCTGCTACTATTGAATTATCACCAATAATAACTCCTTTGTTTAAATAACAACCATTTCCTATCCAAACATGATTGCCAATAATTACATCTTTTGCTGGGTTTATTCTGGAATTAGACTTTAAATCTATTATAGAATGAAAATCAGATGTATTAATTGTTATTTCTCGAGAAAACATGCAGTCTTCTCCAATACTAATTTTTGTGTTTTTTTCAGCTAATTGCATTTTTGCAGATCCAATAGTGGTTTTATCACTGATTTTAATTTCACAATTAGTACTTTCAATTAGTATTTTTAATCCTTCGTATGCTTTTACATTGTTACCTAACGAAATTAAATTGTTATCTCCTGAAATTTCAATTATAGTGTTTTTTAAAGTGCAATTTTCACCAATATTGATTCTATTATTTTTCCCTTTAACTTTGAATTTTGCAAATAAAATACTTTGCTTTCCTATTTTTAAAATACTTGATTTTGGTAATGTCCATTGATAATAGAAAGCCATTAACTTTGCAACTATATTTCTAGTTTTATTCATTTTCTAATAAAAGTTTAAATAGTTGCTCTGAACTTACAAAATATACATCTGGCCATTTTTGTAAAACCTTCTTAATAAGTAATTCAAAATGTTTCAAGTTGCTGTTTCTTTGTTCTACATCAAGTCGCCCCGCAAAATTAATTCTGTGCGAGCCAATTACGGCTGGTTTTCCCCATTTAAAAGCAATTTCTATACTTTCCAAACACTTATCGACCCAATTTACTTTATCATTAATACTAGGTTCAAACAACCCATTTCTAACTAAATAAGTTTGATTTAGATTGTTTTTTTGACCCGTATAGCGGTATTTTTTTTGAAAAGACTTACTGCTATTAGGAATATTTTGTAAGAAAGACCCTTGGAAGCCCTTGATGTTTTCATCATAAAAAATTTGTTCTATTTTATCATTCCAAACATAACATGGCGCTATAGTTGTTTGAGAGGCAAACCCAAAAATATATTTAAACTGTTGTAAACCCTCTACAACACTTTTTTGAATATAATTTAATTCATCGTTAGAATTATAATCATAAGCAGCCATCAAATTACTTCTTCTATTTTGTGCGGTTAGGTCATCAATAGCGTAACAATTTAGATCAAAAGCTGTTTTGTATCCTTCATTATTGTCTTTCAAAAATTGCATCCATCGAACTACGTTCAAATGTTCAGTACCATGAAATTGAGGTTTCATTAAATTTTGTGAAATACCTAATTGCAAAGTTTCCCAAGCCTTTTCATTTCCTTCATACCTGCTATATGTTTTTAAGAAAGACTCTGACTTATATTCTATAAAATCTAAAGTCTTGATAGCATTAAAGTCGGGATTATTTAAAATAAAATTTGCAGTTATTAATGGATGATTTCCTTTTTGATCTTTAAATTTAAGTAAAACATCAAATAAAGCTTGATAATCCTCTGTTGATTCTAAAGCATCGAATCTCGAAAATGGATCGGTTTTTTTTGTTAAATTATTTTCCCATAATATCTCACGTACTTCAACATTTGGAATACGAATTGCACCCCAATCGTCAGATTCAAAAACTAAAAACTTTTGTTTAAGCCTTGGACCTCGACAATTTACTAAGTGCTTTTTAAGAGTTTGTTTCAAAATTTTATTTAATGTTTGCCATTATTTCTGCAAGCTGACTACTATTCATAAATTCAACATCCGGCCATTTTTTTAAAATCATTTTTAGTAATAAATTTATATCTGACAATGTTTTATCCCTTAAAACTGGTGTAAGTCTGCTTGTGAAATTAATTCTGTGGCTGTTAATTACAGCGGGTTTTCCCCATCTAAAGGCTATTTCAATCTCTTTTAAACATTGCCCAACATGATCTTGATTATCTCCTTTATAAGTTTCAAACGTACAATTCCTTCTCCAGAACAGCAGACCGTTTAAGGTGTCACCCCAATAATGATCTACTTTTTTTAATCTTAAATTTTCTGGTCTAAATTGTTGGCCAGCTTGAATTGCAAGCACTCCGTTATTTTTTAAAGTGCCGAAAAGATGTTCCCCATAAATTGATTGCGATGGACAAAAAGATTTGGATTTAAAACCAAATAACGCTTCAAATTGATTTAAACCCTCTTCGGTTCGTTTTTCAATATTTTTTTTATCATGCTCATTTTGATATTCAAAAGACGCTAAAAAATCTTTATCCCTTGTTTTTGAAGATTTGCCAAAAATCGAGGAATTTTTAAAAGCCTCATGCTCCAAATCATTTAAATCTTTAACTCTTGAAAGATAACGTTCAGGATGAAGATGTTCTTTTCCATGAAATTGTGGAAATAATAAATTATTTTTTATCCCCGAATTTTTCCACAGATTAAATAAGTTGTTTTCTTCGTGATTTTTATAAGTTTCAATTATTGATTCTGTGTGATATTGATAATTGGAAGCAAGTATTTTTTTAAAATCAGGGTTAGATGTTAATGTTAGTGCGGTGATAACAGGATGATTGCCTTTGATATCTTTAAATTTTGAAAGGACTTCGAAGAGAAATTCTAAATCTTGTGTTCTTTCTAAACCATCATAATATTTTCTTGACGAATTAAGTGTTTCACTATCAATATTTTTAATTTTATTTAAAACATCCTCTGAGGCCAACCTTATACTGCCCCAATCATCTGATTCGATGACTACAATTTTACGGTTTGTTTTCCAACCTCGAAAGTTGATATAATTTTTAGCTAGTTTGGTTTTGAAATTCATTAAAATATATTTGTATAATTTAATTCTATCCTAAAATAGTACTTAATAAGAAGGTTAGATTATTATAAACTTTTGAGTTCATAAACTAAAAGTATTTAAATTGTTGAAGATTATCTTTATTAACTAATGCATTGACTTAAAAACTGCAACCCATTTTTCATACGTTTTTTCATAAGAAAATCTACTAACATTTTCATAGGCATTTAAAGCCATTTTATTTAATCTTTCAGAATTATTAATTAGTGCTTTCGTTTCATTTACATACCTATCAATATTAAAAGGATCGACTAGAATTCCGTTAATTTTATCAGTTACAATATCTGGAGCTGCTGAATACGAATTAAATAAAATTGGCACACAGCCATAACTTTGAGCTTCTATCAGTACATTTCCAAAACCTTCAAAAGCCGAAGTCATATGAAATATTTTTGCTTTTTTATAATAATCATTGGGATTGTCTTTACCAAAAAAAGTAACCCGATCTAGTTTATTTTGTAGACAATAATTCTCCATCATGGACTTGCTATCTCCAAAGCCTACCACCCAAAACTTCCATTCAGGAAAGGTTTCATGTAATTTTTTCCAAACTTCCATAAGTAGATCTACTCGTTTTTGCACTATATGCAACCTTCCAACAAACAAAATAATGTTTTCTTTTTCTGCTATTGTTTGTTGAATATTTATCTTCGGGCATTCAAAAGGGTTTGTTATTCCGTAAATTTTATTATGATATTTCCTTAAACCAGGGGCTAATGAATAAAGATCTTCTTTAAATCGATCTGAGAGCATTACAAATGCTTCCGTATTATTAATGATATAGTTAAATTCATTTCGTATTCTTAAAATATGGTATGCCAACCACAATTTTCGTACTATAAAGTTGTTCAAAAAACCTAAATTACGCTTACTAAAAAATAAGCCAATATAATCTTTGTGATTATCGTAGAAATTTGAAGGATTAATTCTTAATAAATTTATAATTTTAATATTATTAGCCTTATTGTTTAATAAAAATTTTGTGGACGTCATAGATTCACCAGCATTATTAAGTATAACTGAAATATTTTTTTCATCCAAAATCTGCTTAAAAAGCAACTTATCCTTTTTAGTATTGATATGATAAATAGGTATATCTAACCAACTTGTAACAACTGACGGCTTATTTGAGGAAGAGATTAGCACAACATTGTGGCCAAAGTATTTAAATATTTCTGCTAATTTGGAGGTACTTCGCTGCGCTCCTCCTGCATGAGGATCAAAAGATTGCTCTAAAAAAAGAACTATGTTCATTTGTAGTCTATTAAAATTATTAGTCAATTATAAATCCTATTGCATCACGGATGGATAAATCATTATCACCTATAACCCATGAAATCTGAGGAAATAACAATAAAAAAAAACTAAAACATGAAATAATATAGGATATCTGAAACAATACCATAGGAATTGATGATACTAAAAAAACAACGAATCCCATATCCAATTTATGTTTAGTTTTTGAACTTAAGTTATAACTTTTCAAAGTGAATTGTAACTGAATTGCTGCAGCTAATAGAAATGTAGCTGCGATCATTTTTGTTCTACCTTGTAGTGCGGGTGAAAAAGCCATAAAATTTGAAAACGCATATAAACCAGTGCCCGTAGAAATTAAAAATTCAAAATTGATGTTTGAAGTCCTTTTAAGATAAAAAAATAATAATATTATGGTTAATCCGACAATACTATAATCCAAATAAATAGATTGCCCTTTACCTGCATATAAACTTTTATTTTTAATTATTTCATTACTTATTTTTTTATTTACTTCAAAACGTTTTGCCTTATCTTCAGAATCTATGGCATACTGTTGTTGTTTTGTTTCAAATAAATCAGCTTTTGGAATATAGGATGCAATCGATGAAAAACCTATTGAAGTAAAAAAAGAAACACCATAAATAATGACTAACAGCCATTTAAAATTTCGAATGGCATAAGCCACAATAGCTGGAATTAAAATAACTGCATAAGAAAAGTGAACGAACATTGAAAATAAAATAAAGTACAAATACTTTCGCTCTTTAGTTATAGACCATCCGTAAGTTCCATAAAAAAAAACCCACATTCCAGTCCACATTCTGATGGAATTTAAGGCCGAAATACTTCTTATTAAAAGAAATAAAAAAATAAATCCAAGAATAATATAATTCTTTTTAACTCTTAAATTACTATTTAAAACTAACAAAACCGATTTAGTAAAAAAATAACCCAAGACTAAACCTGCAAAAAAATGTAATAAGACGGGCATTTGAAATATAGACCCTGAAATATAAAACAGACTATGTGAATAAATATCGGTAACTTGAGTTGAATTAAAGGTTAAAATATCATAAGAATTCTTTAAAAATTCTGTTAGGGTCATTTCCAGATAATTGTTTATTATTTGCGACCTATGAGTTTGTCCGTCATTCCCTTCAGTATAAACATAAACACTTCCTATTAAACCGAAAAAAAGCGTGCCAAAAAAGGTTATTTCCTTTTCATTTTTTAGCTTTAAAATATTAAATAATGCTAAAAAAGGAGAAACTAACAAGAGTAATATTAAATATCCTTTTTGTTCTTTATGATTCAAGTTAAAATTACTCATAGTAAGAAATTTATAATAACTATTAATAGTTTGGTAAATTCGCTAACAATTTCTCACGAATTTTAAAAAAATCAATTGCCATTTGGAAACGTTGCTCCATTATTTCTCCACCAGGAGTATCTTTTGGTTTTGTGGTCTTGGTACTTGGAACTGCAAAATATAAGTTTACATCTTGCTTAGTACCAAGACAAATCTGTTCTGTACCTTTTGCAACTGCAGCAGCCCAAAACCATATATCAGAACCCCTACCAGGAACAATTCTATGTATGGCTTCCATATCACTAATTTTCGAATCTAAAGAATTTGCAGGATACAATGTACCAGCACCTCCTAAAAAATAAACTTGCTCACTTGGTGTTTTAAAATTAGCTCCTACTTTTGTTCTGTAAAACATTTTTAATTCACCATTTATTTGTATTAGTTGTTTGCCAACGTGTCCAATTATAGCATTTGGATGTTTTCGAGAACAATTAATCAATTTTTCTATCATACATTTTCCGTAAATAAGTTCATCATCAAAAGTAATCACCCCATAATCTGGATATTTTAACAGGGTTGGAACTAATTTTTTAACTGCATACGTATTATTTTGAACCCAAATAATTTCAACTCCTCTTTTTACTAATTTTTCTAAATAAAAAGGAAGTTTCCCTTCTGGCCATTCTTCAATTGATAGAACTAAAATCCATTTTTTAGGAACAGTCGTTTGATTATTTAATGCTTCAAAAACAGCAGGCAGTAAATGACTTCGCTCCGGATAACTGGCTATTGATACTACGAAATCAGCTTCAGGATTTGTTCGTAATTTACTATCATTGATTTTAGAAAAGAAATGAAACTTCTTATAAATCAAATAATTTCTTAATATGATTATTTTTTTTATTATAATTTTTATCATTTTACTACTTTGAATTATTTAAGATTCAACTGATTGTTACCTAAAACCAACATATTATTAAATAATGCTTCCTGAGCTTCAATGTCAACTATTTGATAAAAAGATTTTTTATTCAACTCAGTAAAATCTTTCCTATACAAATTGGGTAGATAATTTGAATAATTTGTTTTGTAACCTTTTTTTTCATTGTTTGGATCAAAATAGATGACATTATTTTTGAAGAATATAGCATCTAATAATGAGGAAGAATGATCAGATATTATAAAGTCAAAATCATTATTCTTTAATAAAGGATAGAGTCGCTCTTTTATTTTTTCTATGCCTTCAATACTTGGATATTTAATACTACCATTTTTATTCTTTTCTAAACCTTGTTTGGCGTGCTCTTTCAGATAAACTTGAAAATTGAGTTCTTTTAATTTATCTAATAACAGATTAAAATGAACTAAGTTTTCCGAATCTAAGGCAGTTGGTAACAGTAAAATTTTATTAGTTTGGGTGGTTTTATAATTAAAATTATCCCGATTAAATTCATTATAAATTGGATTTCCAAAACTTACAATTTCCACTTTCTTTTGTGAATTATTTTTAATAAAATCATTTTTAAAAAAAGTTCCCCAAGTCAAAAAAATATCACATTTGGTGTATTTGTGAGGTAGGTCTGTAACTACTCCTCCAACATAAGCCCCGTGTTGTACTACCACAAAAGCACTATTTAAATGTCTAGCTGTCCAAACTTTATATAGGCTTTCTCTTATAGTAATCCAATTCATACTCAAAATATATTTGGGTTGAATAAGATTTAAAATAAGATACATAACTCTATGTTTTGATTTATTACTAGTTTTAAATGGAATATATTTCCATATTAAACCAATATCAAAAAAAAAGAATTTTTGTTTATTAAAATTATTTTTAACAATGGGCAGTGTTTGCCTATGTTTATCATATAAAATAATTTGTTTTTTTGTAATTATTTTTACTAAGGTTGATATCAAAATGATAGTTTTAAAGTCATACTAATAGTTATTTATAATTCTTGCAACTCAATCATTTTCATAAAGGAAGGAGAAGTTTTTAAAAGTTCTTGATATAAACCGATTTGTTGAATTTCCCCTTTTTTCATTACAACAATTTTATCAGCATTACGAATGGTTGATAAACGATGGGCTACCATAAAAATGGTGTATTGTCCTTTAAGTGCATCAATACTTTGTTGAATTGCTTTTTCTGTTTCACTGTCTAAAGCAGAAGTCGCTTCATCCATAATGAGAATTTCGATATTTTTATATAATTCTCTTGCAATAGAAATACGTTGTTTTTGACCACCACTTAGGTTGACACCATCATTTCCTAAAATAGTTTCGGCTCCTAGTGGCGATTGGTCTACAAAATCAACAATTGCGGCCTTTTGTAACGCTTCTCTAAAACGACTTTTGTTAGATGCAGTTGGTTCTGCCCAAAGTGTAACATTATTAAAAATAGAATCATTAAAGATAACTGGGTCTTGTGTTATGTATCCGATTTTTTTTTGATAAGACTTAACATCAATAGTTTTGCAATCAATGCCATCTATATATAAAGTTCCTCTATCGGCAGGAATAAGACCAGCTAAAATATTTACTAATGTTGTTTTACCAGAACCACTTTCACCAACAAAAGCAACCGTTTCATTTTTAAAAATTTTTAGATTAATATTTTTAAGAATGTCTACTTTATCATATGCTAAAAAAACCTCTTTCAGCTCTAGTATTTTATTTAATTGGTCTATCACATGATTGCCATTTTGTTCTTTCTGATTATTTATCTCATTTTGAAAATCAACTAAATTATCCAATGAACCCGATAATTCTAAAAAACGATTGTATGAATTTTGTAAATTCATTAAAGAAGATAAAGCTCTATAGAAAAATAATAAACTGACTAGTATTGGACCTAAGGAAGCATTTAATAAGTGCGTCTGAATTAAAATGACACTTGCAACAATAACAATTAACATAGGCTCGCGAGCCGATTCTAAAATAGCACTTAATTTACCGATTTTAAAACGACTACGTTCAATTGAATTAATACTTTTACGAAGTCGATTAGAATAAACATCAATTAGAGCAGTTGCTTTTAAATATTTATAATTACTAACATATTGAATAATTTGCCCTTGGTATGAATGAGAATCGCGAGAAAAATCTTTTGATGCTCCTTTAGTTTTTTTATAAATAGACTTATATAAAAAATTTGATAAAACACCTCCAATAGTCACAAGAAAGGCAAAGCGAATGTCTACAAAAAAGGCAAAACTAACATAAACCAACACCATTATGGCTTGTTGTAATGTATTGGCATAATTATAAAAAGCAGCTGAAGCTCTTTCAATTTCAACAGACATGGTGTTTTGAATACGTCCAACATCAGAAGTTACAAAATATTTAAATTTAATTTGATTGAAAGATGAAAGTAAATGATTTCGCAATTTATTGATGAAAAACTTGCGTAAAGTAGCATTGTATAGGCTTGAAATGAATTTAATAACACCTTTAAATACAAAGAAAAAGACCATTAAAACTAATACCGATGTTAGATTTAAAGAAAGTCCTATACGTTCCATTCCAACAATTAAAAAGCTAAGATTTCCTAGAGAAGATCCATTTGCTTGTTGGGCATCATTTACCATCTCCAGCAACGGCATAAACATCGCCAATCCAAAACCGTCTAGAACACCAACTAAAATGCCTAATATTATCATCATAAACAAACGATATCGCAGTTGTTTATAAAAATAAGCTAGGTTTTCAAAATAATTAGTGAGGAGTTGTTTTATTAAGTTCATTAATAAGTTTTTGTTTTAAGTAGTTGCATAGAATTATTCATTAGACTTTTTTTGAAATGTAGGAAGGATTTCATTTTTCTCAATCAAATATTAAAATGCTAATTAGACTTTTCCTGATTATGAATTGCTTTTTCTACGACCAAGTCCAAAATGCTATTTGTGCTTAAAATATATTCTACAAATTCTCTAAAAGCACCTTGTCCACCAGACTTAATTGTTATATAATTAACTTTTTGTTTGATATAATCGGGAGCGTTACTTGGACAAGCACTAAAGCCTACTTTTGATAATAAACCAACATCATTGATGTCATCTCCAATAAATGCACAATCCTCAAAAGAGATTCCTAAACTTTCAATTAAAGTTTCGACTATTTGTGTCTTATTTTTTACTCCCTGAAATAAATAATCAATTTTAACTTTAGCAGCACGTCGAGAAACAATTTCTGTATTTTCCCCTGTTATAATTGCAACTGGTATGTTTTGAAGGTGCGCAAAAAGAACTCCTGCACTATCATAGGTATGGAATTTTTTCCATTCATTTCCAGTCTGGTCGTAATACATACTCCCATCTGTCCAAACCCCATCAATATCAGTAATAATTAATTTTGGTAGCATATTATATTTTTCTTGGAAATTTCTATTATAAGGTTATATTTTAGGTTATTTTGTATCTAATAAAAAATTAAACCTTTAAATATAATTGTTGTGTTTAGAGAGTATTTATTTTTTTCAATTCTAGCGAATAAGAAGTATTTAAATACAAATTAAAACTGAATTAAATTAGGATAAATTAATTCATTTTTAGGGATGTTTTGCGCTACTGCCTTTCCAATTATTTCATGGCGTTGTGACCATTTATAACCATCGCCAGGACTCAATAAGTGTAAGTCTTCTTCCGTTATTATTTCTCCTACAGCAAGCTCTCGTTTGGTTGCAATAGAGCGTTCTAATTTAACTTTCGCAGAAAGTACTTCTTTTTCAATAAATAAAGCTTCGGTTCCCTCCCATTTTTCAGCAACTCGAATATCTCTTACCATCCTAAAAACACCTTCCGGACCTAAAGATCCGGCTTGGTCCGTTCCTTTCATATTTCGATCGATGGTAATGTGTTTTTCAATAATTTTAGCACCCATACCTACTGCTACAACAGGTGCAGATATTCCAATGGTGTGGTCTGAAAAACCAATAATGTAATCAGGATAATTTTTTTGAAGGTAGGTAATGGTTTTTAAATTTAAACTTTCCGGATGTGTGGGATATTGAGAAACACAATGTAAAATAGAAATGTTTGAATGGTAGTGTGAAATAGTTTCTAATGCATCATCTAGTTCTTTATTTCCTGCCATACCCGTTGAGAGAATTATTGGGATTTTAGTTTCTGCCATTGCAGCTAAAAGTGGTAAATTAGTTAAATCTCTACTCGCCACTTTTAAACAATCTGGTTCAAATAATTTCAGTAATGAAAGACATCCAAGAGAACATAAAGTTTCTACAAACTCTAATCCTCTACTTTTAGCATATTTATAAACTTCAAAATGCTCTTCATCAGACAATTCCAAAAAAGCTCTATGCTCACCATAAGTTTTTCCAAACGAATGTGGAGAATCATATAAGCGATTCATTTGTGTATCTGTAAGTTCTTCTTTTAAATCTCTTTTAGTAAGCTTAACAGCATTCATTGGCTTTAAACTTAAATTAAAATTGTCTTCAAAAATAGGTCTTGATACAAGTTCAACAATCAATTTTGCAATATCAACAGATCCATTGTGATTTTGTCCAATTTCTCCAATGATGTAGGTTTCATTTTGTATTTTATTCTTCATAATTTTTTTAAACTATTTAATGTTTTTAGTAATTTCAAGAAGCATTTCTTCTTGGTATTTAGTATTGTCTTTTAAGAAATCTATAATCTCATCAATACCAAAACTTAATTTAAATCTGGAATATAAAGCAGCAAAAATTTCACTTAAAAGCATAAAGTCCTTTTTAGTATCTAGTGTCATTCTTATATCGTTTTGATTGTTAATTTTTACATTTGGAGAAATAAACTTTATCTTAAACTTCGAAGGGTTTTCGTAGATATAATTCGTTACATGCTCGTGGTAAAAATGACTGCTGGTATTAATCTTTATTTTTTCTAAAGCCTCAAGTGTTGTATATTCTGCCCAAAAGCCAAAGTGTGTTTTTATACTTGGTACTCCGTCAACTTTAAAACTAATATAATCGGCATTATTACCATTTGAAAAATCAACTAAACGCTTTAACTCTTTTATATCTAAAAAAGGATTATCTGCACATATTCTAATTATTTGGTCAATCTTATTTTCTTTAGCAGCATTACAAAAACGACTTAAAACATCTTTTTCATCACCTCTAAACACCTTACAACCTTTTTGTAATCCAATATTTTCTAAAATATCATTTTCCGAGTTTACTGATGTAGCTAGTATGATTGGAATGTTTTGAAAACTATCTTGTATTTTATTTATTAAAATTTCAATTACAGATAAATCATTATAAAAAGGAAGTATCATTTTTTGAGGCAATCTCGTAGAACCAATTCTAGCTTGTATAATAAAACCTAGATTATTCATATTTAATAGTATATAATGGAATATTTCTTGATTATTTCATCTCCAATTAGGTAGATTGAATTTAAGATGTACTTAGTTGACCTTAAAAAAATTATTAACAATTAAAGACTATAATTTATTTTTATGAATACTATATTCATCATAAATAACTCTAACTTTTATCTGGATTGTTTTGGATGACTACTAACATAAGATTTTGAAACCTATTGATTTTTGAGTAATCTTTAAATAAATTGACTTAATTTTTATATATTAAATATCTATTTTGCTTATTCAAAATATCATTTTCTAATTTTATAATATTTACATGATTCTTAATAATTGAATTCTTATAAGTAATATCTATTAGTGCTTTTAAATAAGTGAGTTCACCACCATGAAATCCATCGATTGTCTCATCATCTTCGGAGTTAAATTTAATAGGACTTGTTAAATCATATAATTCAAAATTATATTTCTTGAACAAAGGATTTATTTCAGGATAAATTTTTTCAATATAATTATATCTTTTTGTTTCCTTCATTTTAAGATTTACTTTTTCTGCAAATGGAGGAAGAAAACCTACAACTGAAATATGATTTTCATCACAAAATTTTAATAATTTTTCAAGTTTACTAATTGCTTGACTATTTACAACATCTCCATATTGAAATTTTCTATTCCCTTGTTTAATTCTTTTAAACGTTTCTTTATATTCAAAATCTTTTGTGGAAATACTATTGTTTAATAAATTTTCAATTTGAGCTCCATAGTACATACTTCCGTCATTCCTAAAACCAGTATTATTCACTAAAGCATTTAAACCAATTTTTTTTATATCTTCATTTTTAGCATTGAACTGGGTTATTAATGAATTATATTTTCCTGATAAAAGATTAGAAAATAAAGGAGTGTAAATATTACTTTTTGGGAAAAATAAAAAACTACTTTTCCAATATGTAGTATCTCTTGTATATTTTAGATCATCATAATTTTTATTAAACATCCATTGATCAATGCCCAACAACAATACATCAGGATATTTCTCTTTTGGTATAGATTTCATAAACTCCAAATAATCTCCTATTGAAGTAACAGTATATCCTGCATTGTAAAAAGAATCTGTAAACATATTCTCTCTAAATTGTAAAACTCGCGAACTACCTAAAGTCCATATCTTAAATTTTTCTTTGGATGTAATAGTTTTCCATTTGAGATAACTATAATTTTCTTCATTATGTGAGTACCCAATAAAGTATTTATTGTCAGATTTAATTATTTTATCAATGTTATAAAAATTTTCTCCAGTATATAAGAGAAACATATAAATTGGGGATAACATTACTAATAAAATTATTAAAAATTTAGAGGTTTTTAAAACAAAGGTTTTCATCATAATTAAAAATCAAAATAAATAAATTTCTGCTCATTTCCTTTAAGAAAAAATATAGATATGATAATTGCATAATAAAGAGCTAGTCTATAAAAACGTTTCCATCTATGACCTATTTTAGCCATTGCATATTCATTTTCTCTTCCTAGCCATTCTATAAAAATAAATATTGCTATTATGATTATTATTTTTGTTGGGAAAATTTCTGGTTTTAAAAACAATTCTTTAGAAAATATTTTTGAAACATAGTTTAGTGCATGAGCTACATTATCTGCCCTAAAAAATATCCAAGCAAAAACAGTTAAACTAAATGTAAATAGCATTTTAAAAACTTCTTGCAAAGTTGGAACTAATCTGCCTTTAGAAACAATATCTAGATTATCACGATTACTATTTGTTAATAAAAGAGGTAAAAAATATAATGCATTTAAAGCTCCCCATATGATGAAAGTCCAATTTGCTCCATGCCAAAATCCACTGACAATAAAAATGAGAAACGTATTTCGTATTTTTTTTAAAGTACCTTCCCTACTTCCGCCTAAAGGAAAATAAAGATAATCTCTAAACCATGTTGACAAAGAAATATGCCATCGCCTCCAAAACTCAGCAATATCTCTTGAAAAGTATGGGAAATTGAAATTTTGCATTAGGTCAAACCCAAACAATCTTGATGTACCAATTGCTATATCAGAATACCCTGAAAAATCACCATAAATTTGAAATGTAAAAAATAATGCCCCTAAAACAAGTGTACTTCCAGAATATTCGTCCGAATTATTAAATATTAAATTAGCAAATTCTGCACAATTATCTGCAACTAAAATTTTCTTAAATAAACCCCAAAGAATTTGACGCAATCCATCAACAGCTTTTGAATAATCAAAAGTTCTTTTCTTATAAAACTGAGGAAGTAAATGTGTAGCTCTCTCTATGGGACCAGCAACTAATTGAGGAAAAAAACTTACAAAAGCTGAAAAAGCAATAAAATCTTTTGTCGGTTCTAGTTTACGTCTATAAACATCTATTGAATAACTCAAGGTTTGAAAAGTATAAAAACTGATACCAACAGGTAAAATCACATTTAATGAACTTGCTTTTATTTCTGTTCCAAAAAATGAAAAAGCAGTAATAAAGTTATCTAAGAAAAAATTATAATACTTAAAGAAACCCAAAAAACCAAGATTAATTGAAATGCTTGTCCAAAGTAGAATTTTTCGTTTAGAAATATTTAACGCTTTTGAAAGTCCTCTTCCTACAGCATAATCTACTATAGTACTAAATAAGATAAGTGCTAAAAATCTCCAATCCCACCATCCATAAAATAAATAACTTGCAGCAACAATTAAAAAATTCTGTAATTTTAGGTTTTTATTAGTTACAAACCAATACAGAAAAAAAACTATTGGTAAAAAAATTGCAAAGTCAATCGAATTAAAAAGCATAATCTTTTATGTTTTTTTTTATAATTTTGCTTTAGTAATTACAATTTTGCATCACTATTTTTTAAAATACCTTTTACATCATAAACAACTGCATTTTTATTCATTAACGAATTTATATCCATCTCTATGAATTCTTTATGAGCAACACCAAGTACGATGGAATCATATTTAGTTTCCAAAATAAGTTCTGAATGACAAGTAAGTTGATACTCGTGCATAACTTCAGTTGGATTTGCCCAAGGATCATAAATGGTGACGTTGATTCCGTATTCTTCAAGGGCTGCTATAACATCTACAATTTTAGTATTACGAACATCAGGACAATTTTCTTTAAAAGTAATTCCTAATAATAAAAGTTGAGCGCCATTTACCGTGATTCCTTTTTTTATCATTAGCTTCACCACTTGAGAAGCAACATATTCACCCATACTATCATTTAATCTTCTACCAGCTAATATAATTTCGGGATGATAACCTGCTTCTTGTGCCTTTTGTGCTAGATAGTAAGGATCCACACCAATACAATGTCCACCTACTAATCCTGGCTTAAAAGGCAAAAAGTTCCATTTTGTTGCTGCCGCTTCTAATACATCTTGCGTATTAATACCTAACAAATTAAAGATTTTAGCTAGTTCATTAACAAAAGCAATGTTGATGTCTCTCTGCGAGTTTTCTATCACTTTGGCTGCTTCGGCAACTTTAATAGTTGGTGCCAAATGTGTTCCAGCTGTTATTACAGATTTGTACAGCTCATCAACTTTTACACCTATTTCTGGAGTAGATCCTGAAGTAACTTTTAATATTTTTTCAACGGTATGCTCTTTATCTCCTGGATTAATTCGCTCAGGTGAATACCCTGCGAAAAAGTCAACATTAAATTTCAGACCGCTTATTCGCTCTAAAACAGGCACACACTCTTCTTCGGTAACTCCAGGATACACTGTAGATTCATAAATTACAATATCCCCTTTTTTAAGAACCTTTCCAACAGTTTCACTTGACTTAAACAAAGGTGTTAAATCGGGTCTATTGTTTTTATCAACAGGTGTGGGCACTGTAACTATATAATAATTACAATTCTTAATATCTTCCAAATAAGCTGAACAATAGAGACCCTTAGAATCTGATGGTGATTTTACTAATACTTTTTGTAAAATATCCTCTTCTATCTCTAATGTGTTGTCTTTTCCCGAATTTAATTCATCAATTCTTTTTTGATTAATATCAAACCCTACTACAGGAAATTTGGTAGCAAATAATCTTGCTAATGGTAATCCAACATAACCTAATCCAATAACTGCTATTTTATTACTCATATTTATTTCAAGTTATGACCCTATAGCTTGATATACAAAGCCAATTTCTTCTAATTCTTTTTTATTTAATAAATTTCTACCGTCAAACACAAAAGCTGGTTTTTGCATTTGATTGTATATTTTTTGCCAATCGTATGTTTTAAATTCATCCCATTCTGTTAATATAGCTATAGCATGTGCGTCTTTACAAGCAAGATATGGGTCAGTTACAATTTTCAATCTATTGGAGTTCTCAGTTTCAGAGCGACTTTCTAAATAATTCAAATCATGATATATTTGATTTTCATTTACTTTTGGATCAAAAACAACTACATTTGCTTGTTCGGCTAACAAATCATCAGCTACATAAATGGCGGCTGATTCTCTTGTATCATTTGTATCTTTTTTAAATGCCCAGCCTAAAAACGTAATTTTTTTTTCTGATACTGTATTGTAGAGCGTTTTGATAATGTTTTTTGCAAATCTTCTTTTTTGATGGTCATTCATTATGATAACTTGTTCCCAATAATCGGCAACTTCATTCAATCCATACGATTTTGCTATATAAACCAAGTTTAAAATGTCTTTTTGAAAACAAGACCCTCCAAATCCAACGGAAGATTTCAAAAATTTCGCACCTATACGAGTATCCATGCCAATCGCCTTTGCAACTTCATTAACATCTGCTCCTGTTTTTTCACACAATTCTGACAAGGCGTTAATAGAAGAAACTCTTTGAGCTAAAAAAGCATTTGCCGTTAATTTAGATAATTCTGAGGACCAAACATTCGTAGTTAAAATATGCTCACTTGAAACCCAATTGGTGTAAATATCAACTAATTGTTGAATTGCTTTTTGTCCCTCCAGAGTTGAATCTCCTCCAATCAAAACTCTATCTGGAGCTAATAAATCCTCAACAGCTGTACCTTCAGCCAAAAACTCAGGATTAGATAAAATTTGGAATTGAACACCATTGCCTGTATGGTCTAATATGCTTTTAATAGCACTTGCCGTTCGAACTGGTAAAGTTGATTTTTCAACTACAATTTTATCTGTTTTGGAAACTCTTGCAATTTGTCTAGCACAAAGTTCAATAAATTTTAAATCAGCTGCCATTCCTTTTCCAACTCCGTAGGTTTTTGTTGGTGTGTTTACAGAAATAAAAATCATTTCTGCTTCATCAATAGCCTTGTCTACTTCAGTTGAAAAAAATAGATTTCTTCCTCTTGCCTCTGCAACTATAGTACTTAATCCTGGTTCGTAAATAGGTATGTTTTCAACATTTGGATCGTTCCATTGTGCAATTCTTTTTTCATTTAAGTCAACAACAGTAACTTTTATATGTGGACATTTTTGAGCAATAATAGCCATTGTTGGTCCACCAACATATCCTGCGCCAATACAGCAAATCGTTTTAATCATGTGATTTATTTTTCTAAGTTATTCCAATACCAAGCAACTGCCTCCTGCAAACCCTGTTGCATTGAAAACTGTGGGTTGTAATGTAATAATTTTCTAGCTTTTTCTATACTGGCTAAAGAATGAGGAATATCACCCGAGCGGTTTGGTCCGTAAATAGTTTCTATAGTACTAATTTGTGGGTCAAATTCTGACAAGTACTTTTTAAGTGATGTCATTAAATCATTTAAAGTTGTTCGATCTCCAAATGCGGTATTGTATACAGTATTAATGGCTTCTTTATTATTTGTTAACATGGCCAATTCATTCATTTGAATTACGTTATTGATATAGGTAAAATCTCTTGAATTATTGCCATCACCATTAATGATTGGACTTTCAAGTTTCATTAATTTTTTAACAAACAATGGAATCACTGCAGCGTATGCACCGTTTGGATCTTGTCTTCTACCAAAAACGTTGAAGTAGCGCAACCCAATGGTTTCTATACCATAGGTTTTACTAAAGATATCAGCATAAAGTTCGTTTACATATTTAGTTATTGCATAAGGCGAAAGTGGTTTTCCTATGATATCTTCTCTTTTTGGAAGTTCTTCTGAGTCACCGTAAGTTGATGAACTGGCTGCATAAACAAAACGTTTTACTTTTGCATCTCTAGCCGCAACTAGCATATTTAAAAAACCAGAAACATTAACATCATTTGTTGTAATAGGATCATTTATAGATCTTGGAACAGATCCTAATGCTGCTTGATGTAATATAAAAGTAGCTCCAGAAACTGCCTCTTGACAATCAATTATATTCCGAATGTCACCTTCAATTAATTTGAAATTTGGGTTGTTTAAAAATGGTGTAATATTATGTAGATGACCTGTAGAAAAATTGTCTAAGCAAGTAACTTTATAACCTTTTGTTAAGAAGTATTCGCATAAGTTAGAACCTATAAATCCAGCACCACCAGTTATTAGTATTGATTGCTTCAAAATTTTATACTATTTGTTTTAATTTTAATTTTGTTCAATATTTACGACTTCATTTCGTAAACACTACTTGAAAACGATGCTATTTGATATTAAATACCAACCAACACCCTTATTTTATAATTTATCGAAAACTCGCACACTATTAGTTGCATGTTAAGCAGTTCCTATTTCATTTTTTAAACGGCTTCGCCGAATGAGTCACATTGTGAACCACCTAAAAAAAATATATTTTAATTTATTATCTTACTAAAGTGACTAACAACCCAAGTTGTTCCATTTCTATAGTAATATATTTTGAACCTAACTTAACTATTGTTCCTTCATTATCCATAAATGGTCCAGAAGTAACTAACATTCTATTTCCTGTTTTTAAACAATCAAGTTTAATTGATGTATATGACTTTTCTAAAGATTTTTTTAAATATTCTATTTCCTTATCATAAACAATTGCAGGCTTTCCTAACCAAAACAAATAACGAACTACTCCACTAACATTAAAAACATCTTGTCTGTGTTTCGTATCAATTCTCACAAAAACGTATGATTTTATTAAAGGAACTGTAACTTTTTTTTTTCTGTCCGACCACTGCCGTACTTCTTCAATTGTAGGACAATAAGCTTCTATATTAATTTTTCTTAGCTGTTCTAATACCTTAAGCTCTTGTTGGGGTTTTGTGTAGAGAACAAACCAGTTTAAGTTGCTATTCATTTAAAAATATTTAGTAGTACAGAAAAAAGGTTATTGTATGGTATTTGATTAGTGATTATAAATTATCGTTTTTTATTTTCAATAAATATTCTTGATCTGCTTTGGTATTTTCATTCAAAAAATTCTTGTTTTTAATGATTCGCTCCAACAAGACCACAACTTCATTTTTAACTCTTTCGTAGTTAGAGGTTTTTTTGTTATTCATATACAATAATTCACTCTCATATATTTGAAGTGACTTGTAATCATCTATAACCTGCTGGTAGGCGGAAAAATGTTTAACTGATAAAATTGAAAAAAAATACACTCGTTTAGTATTTACTAATTATAACTGCAAAAGTGATTAATTATAATTCTAGGATGCACAAAAAAGTAACAAGTGGAAGTAAAAAGGATATAAATGAAAAAAGATGTTTTATAAATAAATGCCTAATGGATAATATAGAAAATATTTATAAACTTGATAAAAAAAGGTTAAGTTCAATTAGATGTTTTTTTTATACACTTATGACTTATTTAGTACCACATATTAAATCAATCAGTAAATAAATTATTAAATAATAGATTTTTGTAATGTAAATAACAAAAATGAAAATTAACATTGCTTCATATCAACATAATAAAAACATTGAAATTCAAATAAACGAATTTATTTGTAGTTCTTCTCATGAAGTGATTTTTTTTTCAGTAAATAATTTTGATGATTTAAAAAATATTGATAATAACAAAATTATTGATATTATAATTTTTGAAGACTACAACAACAAAATTGATATTATAAATTTTTTAAGAGAAGCCAATCAAAGTTTAGCGAAAATTATTATTTTATCACCTAATGAAAATGATGTTTTTGAATATTTAAAATACAACATTTTTGACTATATTTTGATTTCCACAGATTTAAACATTTTATTGGCTAGAATAAATAGAGCAATAAATAAAATACACCTAGAACGTAATTTTTATTCTCAAAAAATTGTTGAAGAAAAATTTCAAAAATTTATTCCTGTAAGTTCAATAAAAAAAATAGAATTAGTTAAAGTTGAAGACATTGTTTACTTTGAAGCTGATGGAAGATATACTAAATTATTTTTGACCAATGGAGTAAGCAAAATGGCAAGTAAAAACTTAGGTGAATTTCAATCATTAATTGACCCTAGTATTTTTTGCCGAATTCATCATAAATTCATAATCAACATGAATAAACTCACAAACATAATTAAAGCTGACGGATATTATTGTGAGATGATAAATAATAAAAATATACCCGTATCAAAAAGAAGAATCATAGATTTAAACGCTTTTCTAAATATCGGAAAAAATAGTCTTTAAATTCAAGTTTCTCAAAAAAGAGTTAAATCTTCAATACTCTCGTTTACTTCCCATTTATTAAAAAAAATACATCACTTGTTACCATTCAAGTATGTAAAATTACCAATCACAATATCTTTGTTGGACTATATGTAATGCATTATGACTAATTACGATATTTCGCTGCTTCCCTGGCTCTTATTTTTTTTTATAATTTCTTGGATAATAAGCTATACAAGCTTTCCAGTTATTATAAACATTTCTAACGAAAAAGACTTGATGGCAAAAATTTCAGATCGAAGTTCTCACATCAAGAAAACCCCTACCTTGGGTGGTGTTGGTATTTTTATGGGGTTTATATTAGCATTTTCAATATTTGGTTCTCTATTCAAAAACGTTCAAGCTTATCAATTATTAGGTTCTGTATTTGTGTTGTTTTTTTTAGGTTTAAAAGATGACATATTAGTTTTATCTGCAAAATCTAAATTTATAGTTCAAATAGCAATATCCTTACTGATAATTCTAAGTTCAAATTTAACAATTAATAGTTTCTATGGATTTCTTGGTATTTATGAACTAAGTACTATTTGGTCAATTGGGATTACAACTTTTGTTTTTGTTTTACTAATTAATGCTTACAACTTAATTGATGGTATTGATGGATTAGCAAGTATAGTAGCCATTTGTTTTTTGTTTGCAAGCTGTTTGATTTTTTACAATGCTAACATCACAAATATGTGTATCATATCAATAATAGTATTGGGGCCGATTGTTGCTTTTTTACAATATAATTTTTCTAAAAAGCAAAAGATTTTCATGGGCGATACTGGTTCCATGATAGTAGGTTTTTTGATGTCCTATTTGCTAATAAACCTATTGAATATTAAAGGCTTGACTTATGGAAATCATTATTATCAAATAAACCCTATTTTATTTATTTCATTGTTATTTTATCCTTTGTTAGATACCACACGTGTATTTTTTATAAGAATATTTATTTATAAAAAAAATCCGTTTTCAGCAGACAAAAATCACATCCATCACCGCTTATTAAAATTGGGGTTCAAACATTGGCAAACATCTATTTTTGTGGGCATTTCAACAATTATTTTAACGATTATTAGTATTTTAATTAACCGGATAAATATTAATCTTCAAGTACTAATAATACTCATCGCCGGAATATTCATTTTTTCAACACCAATACTAATTCACAAAATGAAAGATTATAATTTCAATTTTTTAAAAAATGGTGCTCTAGGATTCACCCTATTGTTGTCTGTTCTATTTTTTCAATCCTGCACTACAAAAAAAGATTTATTGTATTTTCAACAAACAAGTAAAAATGAAATAGATGATAAAAAAATTTTAAATCAGAAAATTGAAATTAATGATATTCTAAATATTAAAATAAATTCACTTGATGGAGAATCTTCTCGACTTTATAATATTGAAATGCTTGAAAACACCAATGCAGCTATTAATGTTCAAATTTTAAAGTTAAAAGGATATTTAGTAAATGATGAAGGTACTATAACTATGCCTGTTTTAGGAACTATTAAAGTCACGGACAAAACTACAGATGAATTAGAGTTATTTCTAGTAAATAAACTAAAAGATGAATCACACTTAAAAGAACCCATCGTAAACATCAGAATTTTAAATTCTAAAATTACAGTTTTAGGTGAAGTAAAAAGTCCAGGCACATTTACATTCGAAGAAAAAAACATAACGTTATTACAAGCCATTGGCTTAGCTGGTGATTTAACTATCAATGGCGAAAGAAAAGATGTGCTTTTAATTAGGCAAGAAAATAACGTTAAAACCATAAATCATATCGACCTAACTTCAACAGAATGGATGAGTACAGATTTATTTTACGTCAAACAAAACGATGTAATTGTTGTTAATCCCAACAATGCTAAAATTAAATCTGCTGGTATTATTGGTAATGCTGGAACGTTAATATCAGTTGTTTCATTGCTATTAACTGGTATTTTATTAATTAAAAATTAACACAAATTGAATACAAACATAGAAGAACCTTTAGATTTAAAAAAAGAACTATTCAAATACTTGCGTTACTGGCATTATTTTTTAGCATGCATAGTTATAGCAATACTTTCCGCTAATGTTTATCTAAGATACAAAAATTCAATATATGCAGTAGAATCTACAGTTAAGATACTTGATGAGAGTAAAAACGGATTAAAATTACCGTCTGAATTACTGGGAATGATGGCATCTAGAACAGGTTTAAATTTAGAAAACGAAATGGAAGTTTTAAAATCAAGAAGACTTTTTACTCCAGTCGTTTCTGAATTGAATCTAACAACAACCTACTACAGGAAAGGTAAATTTAAAAATACTGAACTTTGGAATGTTCCAATTAAAGTAACGTCGCTTTCCCATAAAGATAGTTTATTTTCTCCTATTGAAATTAAGATTAATGTAAAAAATGGAGGTTATTTAATAACTCCAACAAATGGCAAAGAATTTTTTTTACCAACATTACATGCTAAAACTACAATCAAAGATATTGACATAATTTTAGAACCCAACTCCAATTGGAAGAATACAGTAACAAATTATGAATTTTATGTAACTATAGTTCCTTTTAAAAATGCGGTTGAATCTCTGAAGAGAAAAATTAGTGTCAGTCAAGTAGGTAACGAAAGTGAAATACTTTCTGTTAAAATTTTAGAGAGTAATAGAGAGAAAGGCATTTGTTTAATTGACAAAATAATTGAAGTTTTTAATGAAGATGGTATTAATGACAGAAGACTAGTAAATGAAAAAACGGTTCGATTTATCGATGATAGATTTTTAAATTTAACACTAGAACTCGATAGCATAGAAAATAAAAAAAGAGATTTTAAAAAATCAAAAGAAATGAGTTTCATTGAAGTAGATGCTGCAATGGAAGTAAATGAAAAATCTATCTCTAATCAAACGCTTTTTTCAATTGAAACACAAATTGAACTTTCTGACCTATTAAAAGAAGCTTTAGATAGTTCAAAAACATCTATTTTACCTGCCAATATAGGTTTAGACAACATGATCATAAATGGTTTAATTAGTGATTATAATTCACTTATTTTACAAAGAGATAGGTTAATTAAAACGGCTGGAAGTGAAAATCCAACTCTTAAAGGATTAGAATCACAAATCACTATTTTAAAAAATAACATTAACGAATCTATATTCACCTACAAAAAACAATTAAAAATAAATCTAAAACAACAACAATATAATTATTCTGAATTTAAAAACGAAGTGCTAGAAATACCTAGTAATGAAAAAACATTAAGAAGTATTGAAAGACAACAAAAAATTAAAGAAAATTTATATTTGCTATTACTTCAAAAAAGAGAAGAGTCTGCCATAGCGTATGCTGTAACATCTCCATCAATCAAAGTGATAGAATATGCAAATGCAAGTGGACAGCCTGTTGCTCCAAAGAAAAACACGCTATATTTAATAGCACTTGTTTTAGGTTTTGCTATACCTTTTTCTATAATTTACATCTATAATTTACTCGATACTAAAATAAAAGGAAGTAATGATACCGTTTTTAAAAATTCTCAAATACCTGTAATTGCCGAATTACCTTTATTTAAAGATTTTAAATTATTTGAAGACAAAAACGATAAATCAGTTGATGCGGAAAGTTTTAGAATATTATCATCTAATGTTAGTTTCTCCTTACCAATAAAAGAAAAAAATATAGGTCAAGTGCTGTTAATAACATCATCTGTAATGGGTGAAGGAAAAACATTTATAGCCACAAATTTAGCTCTTGCCCTATCTAGTTATGATAAAAAAGTATTGCTAATTGGTCTTGATTTGAGAAAACCAAAATTAGATCTTGCATTAAATATGAACAAAGGAACCGATGGCTTGTCAACTTACCTTCATAATATAGACAAAGATTGGAGAGAATTTTTAGTTCAAGAAAATCCTTATAATGATAATCTTTCAATTCTTTTCTCAGGTCCAATTCCTCCTAATCCTTCCAATATTATTTCAAATGGAAGAATAGACAAACTTGTTGAAGAAGCCAAACTGGAATATGATTATATAATAATTGATACTGCTCCTACAATTTATGTAAATGATACATTCTTAATTGCAAATTTGGCTGATTTAACGCTATACATTACCAAATATAACTTAACAGAAAAAAAACTTATTGACTATACCACAACTCTAAAAGAAAGCAATAAATTAAAAAACATAGCTTTTATCATTAATGCAATAACAGCAAATAGCGGCTACAATTATAATTACAAATATTCTTATAATTACGGATACGGATATGGATATAGCGAAAATGATGAGGACAATAAACAAATAATATTTACAAGGAATCCAATAAAGTACATTTTAAAATTATTCAAGAAATCTAAACCATAAAGACACAAACCTATTTAACCCAAAACATTATTCTTTTTTTTTAAAACATTCCTATTAATAATCTCATGTTAAAAACTTAATTGGAATTATGAATCAAACAAAAAATCACAAAATAATATTCACTTATAATTTAAAACAAGTACAACTTATGAATATCAAAAATACTAAAACCCTTTTGTTAGTTTTTTTACTTTCTGTTGCATCTTTTGCACAAGATCAGAAAACTTTTGCACAAGAAATTGAAAAAAAACAGATTTCAAACGGTAATGATACCATTCATCCAAAAGACAAAGAAAAGAATTATAACCGTTGGTCAGTGAATTTGAATGGAGGTACTAATATTGGTATAAAACCTTTTACAGAAGGATATTATGCAACTACACCAAATTATTTTTTCAATCCTGATTTCAATCATTTTGATTTAAATGTTAGAAAAATGTTTAATACTAAATTCGGACTAAGATGGGATTTCGCTTATGATAACTTTTCTTCTGATAATAGTAGTCCTTATTTTAATAATAACTTATATAGAACAAGCTTACAAGCTGTATTAAATGTACATAGAGCATTCAACTGGGAAGAGTTTACGGATACATTTGGATTACAATTACATCTTGGTCCAGGTGTTTCGTTTTTAGAAGCTCCAAGCACAACAACTTTTAGTGATTACGATAATATTTTTAGCGTATTAGGTGGTGCAACCGCATTAATTAAAGCTAGTGACAAAATAGTCTTTAGTTTAGATTTTACGATGATTAGTAATCTAACGCATCATGTAACATTAGATGGACAATCAAAAATAGATCCAAGCTTTAGTCGAACAGGTTCTATTTATGTATCAACTATTGGACTTACTTATTATTTTGGAAAAGAAGAAAAACATGCCGATTGGTATTGGGAAAATAAGAAAGATGAAAATGACGAATTATTAGCCCGTATTGAATTTTTAGAAACCATGATGAACGATACCGATAGAGATGGTGTTCCTGATTATTTAGATGCTGAAAATAATACCATTACTGGTGTAGCAGTAGATACCAAAGGAAGAGCTGTTGATTTAAATAATAATGGTGTGCCTGATGAGCTAGAAAGTTATATTAACACTACGTATGGAGACTTACAAGCTACGGTTAATAATTTAATTTCAGGTGATACTAATTATTCTAATGCTCAAATGCGAAGTATGATTAATGGACAGTATGTAAATGTTTTCTTTGATTTTGATGAAACTAAAATTACCACAGGTACCATATCAGCAATAAATTTCTTAATCAAATATTTGAACGCTAATCCAAATTCAAAAGCTGAAATTATTGGGTATGCAGACGAATATGGTGATTTTGACTACAACATTGATTTGTCAAGAAGAAGAGCTGAAAAAGTTACCGAAATGATAGTTAAATATGGTATAGACGCTAACCGATTAAAAGTAGTGGTTAAAGGGGAAGATAATTCTGTACCTAAAGAGTCTTCATTGGCTAGACAAATGGTAAGAAGAGTAGCTTTTAAAGTAGATTAAACAAGAACTTTAATAAACCCTTATCTTAAGGTCTGTAATTCTTTTGCAGACCTTATTTTTTAAAAATAGTAATTGCATCTTAATGTTTTTGAACATAATAATACAAGTACTGAATTATGCTCAATTTTTAGATAAATAAATTTTGAATGCTTCAAAACTAGTTGAATATAATAAAAATAGCACATGAAAAACAGTTTTATTATAGTGGCTTTACTTACAGTATCGCTTTTGTTCAGCCAAAATAAAAAGGACTATAAGACGTACTATAACGCGTTTGCAAAAGTTCAATTTTCTAACCCTGAGTTGTCTAAAAAATATTTAGATTCTATTATACTATTACCAAAACTCTCTGATAGCATAATTTCAAAAACGTATAATGATTTTGGAATATACCATGCAGTAGTTTCGGATTATGATAGTGCAATCCAATATTTTCATAAAGCTTTCTATTTCGATAAAAATGCCTCAAAGCTAACTAAGGCAAATATTTTGTGCAATATTGCAAATACCCAAAAAATGAATGGTAAATTTGACTTGGCATTGCAAAATTATAAACAAGCTGAAAAATTATATGTTTTTTTAGAAGATGAAAAAAATATATTTAAAGTTAAAAGTGAACTAAGTGCTGTTTATTACAATACATCAGATTTCAATAAAGCTCTTGAAATATCATCAAATTTAATTCCAAAATTACGAGAATTTGGCGATGAAAAATTACTAAACATTCAACTTTTACGACAAGCGAACATTCAATTTAATTTAGGAGATTTTGACTGTGCAATAGATAATTATAAAAAGACACTTACTTATTTTAATAAAGTAATTGACAACAATATTCAAAACAAATACGTAGCTCTTATGAATATTGGTGAATGCTATAGCCAATTAAACGATAAAAAAGCCTTAGATTATTTAAATCAATCCCTCAAAGGTTTTCAATCCATTTCGGATCTAAGAAACGAAAATTTCTGTTTAAGTAGAATTGGAAAATATTATTTTAAAAATCAAAAGTATGCCGATGCTTTACCTTTTTTGAAAAAATCTTTTGATTATATGTATACCAGTTTGCCGCATCTTTCCCTTGAAATTTATTCATTTTACATTCGTAATTTACAAAAAATGAATCAGTATACTCAAATTCAGCAATTACTTAATTTAGATTCAGAACTTATGCTTTCTGATGCTAACTTACAAGAAAAAGTGTTTTACTATGAAACATTGGCTAGTATCTACGAAAATTTAAATAATGCAGCCAAGGAGTTTGATGCATTAAAAAAATTACAAAAGCTTTACGCCGAAAGAGAAAAGAAAAATACTTTTGAAGAATTGCAAAAACAATTAAATCAATTTAATATAAAAGAAGAAATTAACAAAAATAAAACCTTAGAGTTAAAAGTATTCAATTTAAAACTACAAAATGCTATTATTTTAATTTCAATACTTTTTATCATTGTAGGGGTTTATTACTTTATAGATAAATTCAAAAAGAAGAATAAAATTCAAGAACTTTCTTTAAAGCAGTTAGAGCAAGAAAAGAAATTGCATGAAAAAAGTGCAAAATTAACAGCAATTCAGTTGCAATATGAGTCTGAAATAGCACAAACAAAAGAACGAGAGTTAACAGCTTTACAGCTTAAGTTATTTCAAATCAAAGAAAAAGTGATTGGTCTCTTAGATAAAAACGAACTACAACTAGAAAATAATACAACTGCTAAATTAATACAAAAAATAGATCGCTGTTTTGATAATGAAGATTATTGGAGAGAATTTCAATTGAAGTTTATGAATATGCACCCTAATTTTATATCAAAAACTAAAAAAAAATACCCAAAGTTAACCAAAAAAGATATCGATTTCCTTACTTTAATTAAGTTAAATTTAAGTAATAAAGAAATAGCAACACTTATTAATATTTCATATGAAAGTGTGATTAGTAAAAGATACCTATTAAGAAAAAAAATGGATATTAATACTGATAATGAATTAGTTATGTATTTAATGGAAAATTAAATTTCTATATTTTATCTATAATATTATGCGCTTCTATTAAGTTAATTTTGTACCTAAATTATAATAATAAAAATTATGAAATTAAAACTTTTTCTTTTTTTGTTTGTTTTATCCTTTTTAGGGCATGCTCAAGATCTTACAATTTCTAGTACTGGTGAAACAGGACTTTCGGGTGCAAATTGGACTTTAAGTGCTAATGTGCTAAATGTAACTGGAAATGCAATTATTAACCCTAGTGTTATTAATGGACATTTGGCTTCAAACGATTTAAGCATCATTGGTGTTTCTAATCTTTATGTAAATGGAGCTATTTCATGGAGTTCAAATAAAAGTTTGACTCTTAATGCTTCGCAAAATATCTTGCTTTATAGCGATGTTACTGTTGGAGGAAGCTCAGCAGGATTATCTTTATTTTATGGAGGATCAAATGCAACAACGGCGCCAAATAGCAGTTATAGTTGTGCGATGTCTCAAAAAAATCGTAATAAGATAAGTTTTGCAAGTGCTTCTTCTCAATTACGTATTGGTAATGAAATATTTACTATTTGTAACACTTTAAATCAATTATCAAGTGTAATGACCGTTGCTACTAGTGCCACAAGAGTTGCTATTGGGGCAAATATTTACCTTAGTGATACTTACTCAAACGCCTTGTTTAATATTAATTTTTCAGGAAAGTTTGATGGTTTAGGTCATGTTATTAATGGCTTAAAAATACGAAATTCTGGAGGTGCTTCATCAAAGACAAATCTTGGATTATTTGCACAATTACAAGGCGCAACTGTTAGAAACTTAGGGGTTACTAATGTAGATATTTTAACCAACTCCACATCAGCTGGAACTTCAGGAAGTGAATTTAGAATTGGTTCATTAGCTGGTAACATAGGAAATTCAGCGCTTACTACCACAGGTTATTCTAGCATAGCTTATACAACTGCAATAGAGTCTGTATGGTCGAGTGGAAATATTGGTACTGCAAATAACTTTTCTACTGATAATATGTCTTCTGGTGATAGACAAAAATTCTTTTTTGCCGGAGGATTGGTAGGAAGTGTAAACAATGGAACTGCAAACATTTCAAGATGTTATAGTTATACTAATGTAAGTTCAAGTGGTTCTTATTCAGACAATATTGCAATTGGTGGTTTAATAGGAGATATTGGTAAAAACATAAATTTGCCTGTTCAACATACACAAGGTACAAATGCCGATATGGTTTTGAATTTAAACAAATCTTTTACCACAGGATCGGTTTTGTCGGGTACCTACGGAGCGTACTATGGTACTGGTGGAGTTATAGGGGTACTATTTGCTTCTGGTTCTTCAGTTTCTAACTGTTATTCATGGGGTAGCGCTGTTTCAACTGGATCATTTGGGGGTTTAATTGGATTTGTTTTATCTAATTCTGGTCCAATTTCAAATTCTTATACAACACAATCTACGCCTGGAGCTAATTTCAATAACAGTTCAAATATTTATTCTTCTGTAACGGCTGTTTCGCCTACTAGTGGTACATCTTTACCAACAGGATTTAACAATACCATTTGGTCTAAAGAAACAGGAAAGTTACCTGTATTATTAGATTTGGAAACCCCTCCAAGCATTCTTTATGTAAAAGTAACAACGGATCAATCAAGTCCTTGTAGTGCTATAAGTGTAAATTACACTATTACAGATGCTTCAGGAAATTTGGTTACTCTATCTTCACTTGGATTAGCAACACCAACAGGAACACCTGTTTTTACAATCAATAATGCTACTCCACCAGGTACATATACAGGAGTTTCCTATTTGTCTGGTCTAACATTAACAGGGGCTAATGCTTCTAGCTATACGCTTAATCCATTGCCTTCAGGTGTATCGTCCCATACCATTACAGGTAGTTGTTCTAATCGTCAAATTACTTTTAACGGAAATACGAATACCGCTGGTTCTTCTCCAGCAAATATTACTTTTACTACTTCTGCTACATTACCAAATCAAGGAAGTTTAGAGAAAACAGGATACCAATTCATAGGATGGAATACAGCAGCAAATGGTACAGGTACACGATACGATGTGAATGCTACTTATTCTGTTGCGGCTGATATAACACTTTATGCACATTGGCTAAATTTATCTACATTAGGCGATATGACAATTGTTGCAAGTGGCGGTTCAGCAGAAGGTTCTACTTGGCGTTTTGGGAATAATTCGATATACCCTATTTCTAATACAGCGGTAACTATAAATGTTTCCGATGTATTGTCAAAAATGGCTTTAGGAAATCTTACTATTATAGGCGCTAATATAAATGTTAATACAGATGTTGTGTATGCAACGGATTCTAATAGTCTTACCTTAAAAGCAAGCGGAAATATTAAACAAGCAGCAGGAGTGAATATTACAACTGATGATAGTGATGTAATTTTCTGGTCCGATGCTGATGCATCCGGAACAGCTTCAGTTGCTGGGGGAACTATTGCTTTAATGAATGCTTCTTCCATAAGAACTTATGGAGGAAATGTGGTATTAGCAGGAGGAAATGATACAAACAATGATGGTATTCCTGATGGATATGCTATTGGAGCTTTCGCCACAGAATCTCGTGGAGCTGGATTAACTGTAAATGCTGGATTGTCTATGGATAATACTAGTATTGATGCAGGATCTGGTGATGTTCTTATAAAAGGACAAGGAACGGGTAACCTGCAAAATTTTCAAATAGGTACTCGCTTATATGGAGGGTCTATAAAAGGAACAAATATTACAGTAGATGCTATAGGTTCAATACGAGGTGTATCTTCTTCTAACTGGGGGCTTTCCTTAGAAGGTTTTACAATAGAAGGTTCTGGTATTATTTCGTTAACAGGATTAGGCGGTAGAGCTGGATCGTCAAATTCAGATGCTAATCAAGTAGGTGTTGAAATCAGAAGAGCAATGGATAATTTATCCAAACATTCTCAAGTGAAAGCAACTGGAAATGGGACTATTTTAATCAATGGTATTGGGGGTTCAGGAGCTTTTGCTGAAGTAATTGAGCAGGCTACGGGTATTCGAATTGAAGCCTCTCAAATCAATCCTATTCTTTCAGAGAATGGGGACATTACATTAATTGGAACTTCTGGCTACAGTGGTCGTGGACCAGCAATATCAATTGGTAGTCCTATTGCTAGTACCAATGGGGTTATAAATTTTGAAGGATTCCAAAGCACTGCTGGAACGTTAAATTTAAATGGAAATATTGAAATTAAAGGAACAATAGCAACTGATGGTGATATTAATATTACAACACCAGGAGCTGTTACACAAACAGCTGCAATTACAGCTACTAATTTAGAGCTTTCAGGTACAGGAACTTTTACCTTAACGAATACCTCTAATAATGTTGGTACTATTGCTGGTGGAACTTTATCGTCAAAATTAGGTTCTTTAAGTTATGTAGATAGCAACGAATTAACTATTGGAGCGCTCACGAATCCAGGAATTATTGCAAGTGGTAAAATTAATATTCAAACGCTTACTAATAATTTAAACTTAAATAGTAATGTAGTTACAGACAATACAGCTACAGATGCGATCATTTTAAATGCTGGAAAATCGGCTTCTATTGGTACTACAACAGATGGTGATATTATCGTTAGTGGAACACCATCGGTTACAACAGGAACCAATGGTATTGCGAAATTATTCAGTGGAACAAACGCAAGCAGTACTGGTCTTACTAGTTTAGTAGGTGGAAATGGTAATACGCGTTACGGTTATGATGAAAACAGTACAATTTTTAGTCCAGTTTTAGTAAATGGAAATAACTATGCTATTTATAGAGCTACCGACCCAACTTGCGAAGAAATTTTGGCTATCACAGTTCAGCCAATAGTTGTAAGTGATCAAGTTTGTCAAAATACAACAGCAGAGACCATCAGTTTAACATCTACTGCAAGTAATTATTCCATTCAGTGGTATAGCAATAGTTCAAATAGTTATATAGGGGCTACTTTAATTTTAGGAGCTACTAGTAATTCTTATTCATTGCCTACAACAACTGTTGGTACAAAATATTATTTTGCAGAATTAACCTCTAGTGTTACTCCTTGTGCTGTTAATACGCAAATTGTAAGTCAAACAGTAACTCCAGCTTTAGGTTCAATCAATTTCATAAGTGGTACTGCAAATTTAGCATCTGATGCTACCACAGCCACTTATTCTGTTTCACCAGTAAGTGGAGCTACGAGTTATATTTGGAATGTGCCAGCGGGTATGACGCTTACTTCTCAAACAGGTCCTTCTATTTCGGTAGCCCTTGCAGGATCGTTTACAAATGGTACTGTTTCTGTTTATGCCCTAAATAATTGTGGTGTTACTCAAACTCGTACTTTTTATGCTACAAAGTTAACTGGTGGAATAGATTTTAATGTAACTGGTGAGTCAGTTCTTTGTTCGAATACAACTGAAACTTATACTGCAACAACTATAGCTGATGGTATTTACAATTGGACGGTTCCAATTGGTGCAACAATTGTATCAGGACAAGGAACAAATTCAATTTCTGTTACTGCAGGTGCAAATTTCACATCAGGAAACATAAAAGCTACTTGTGTAGCTTCACAATACAACTATGAAAGTAATTATGCTGTGGCTGGTGTTGCTTTACCTTCCTTTATTTCA
Source organism: Flavobacterium sp. (assembly GCF_965657075.1). Lineage (GTDB taxonomy): Bacteria > Bacteroidota > Bacteroidia > Flavobacteriales > Flavobacteriaceae > Flavobacterium. The sequence continues at coordinate 595 of NZ_CBFHMV010000018.1, read as the reverse complement.
GGACCTTCAAATGTATGTGGTTTAAGTACTACTACTTATTCCGTTGAAAATGTGTCTGGAACAACTTACGTTTGGAGTTTACCTTCAGGAATGACAGTTGTTGGAGCCGACAATACCGCTTCAATAAATGTTTCAATTTCGGGAACTATTAATGGCTCGATTACAGTTCAAGCTCAAAATGATTGTGGATTAAGTACTCGCAGAAGATTTACTGTAAACTCAGCTCCAATTCTTGGAGGAATCAATGGAGCTAATCGTGTTTGTGGAGCCGTACAAGTTGTCTTGGATAGTCAAGGAAATATTACAGGTAATACTGCTTTAAATAGCTATACTTACAGTGTTGCAGCTGTTTCAGATGCAGATTCTTACACATGGACTGTTCCTACAGGAGCAACTTTAGTTAGTGGTCAAGGTACTACTAGTATTACAGTAAGTTATAATTTAGCTACTTTTGAATCGGGTACTATTTCTGTACAAGCCGTAAATTCAACTTGTGGTGCAGGACCGGAAAGAAATTTATCAGTTAGTACAGTAACAGGAACAATTAGTGGGCCTACTAGCTTGTGTGGTCTTACAACCGTTACTTACAGCGTTC
>NZ_CBFHMV010000017.1:0-58525 GCF_965657075.1 Flavobacterium sp. | reverse complement strand
TATTCCTTGGATATGTTGCATCTTTAAAAATACAAAAAATCTGATTTTCTTACAAATTTTTTACTATATTTGTTAGGGATATTGTGGGGTTTTTTCACAGTCTGACGTTGGCAGTAATTATAAAAACAAACAATATGAAACAATCAATTACCTTTTTATGTGCTTTGTGTTTTATTATAAATATAAATGCACAAGTAACCGTCTCAACAAATGATTTCAAAATTTTAGATAATACTAATTGGGAAGGAACTTTAACATATATTGACTATCAATCAGGTAAATCCACAGATGTAGCGACTACAATGCAAGTCAAAATAACAGAAAAGACAATCGAACAGAATATTCAATATGTTTGGGAGCCAGATAAAAATGTTATGGCTATAACTAAAATCAAGAGGAATGGTAAATTTATAGGGAAACAAAAAGTAGTTTCTAAAATAGTTAAAGAAGATGGCTCGGTGCAAATTATAACCAAAGCTAAAGGAAAAGATGACGGAAAAAAAGCTACTTTTTATTACACGTATGAATTTGATTCAGAAAATTATAGTGTTACCAAAGAAGTTCAGTTTCCAAATTCTGACGAACGTTTTATGAGAAATAGTTACAAGTATAAAATTTTAACTGATAAAAAATGATAACTACTGCCAACAGCGTGTATAAGAAATAGCGGGTTTTGTGTAAAATCAAAGGTCAGTATTTTTAATAAAGTCAGTGCCAAATTGAAAGTGAAGTGCTTTTTAATCCGCTACTTCTCATAAACGCAAAACGTTGTGCACAATACTATGAAAAAAATCGTTAAAATATTAGTATTCAGTTTTTTAACACTAATTTCAACAGGTTGTAAGACTACTAAGAATAGTGAAAACCCGAAAGAAAATGCTCCGAAAGTTGAATTTAGTTCTTATGACTTTGGAGAAAGTGAATTTCCGAAACAAAAACGCGAAGTAAATGATTTTGAGTTTGTTTTTTCAGTAGAAGAATTAGAAAAGTTAACTAGAATAATTAGAGAATTTGAAAAAAAAACCTCTAATCAAATTGCAATTGTATCAATAAAATCTATTAAAAGTTATGATGATTTTGATAAATACGCACTTGATTTATCAAATAATTGGGGTGTTGGACAAAAAGGAAAAGACAATGGTTTGACAATTGTCTTTAGTAAAACATTGAGAAAAATTAGAATTTCAACTGGAACTGGAACAGAAAAATTTTTGAGTGATAAAGATTGTATAATAATAATAGACGAAACTATAATTCCTGAATTTAAAAATGGTAATTTCTATGATGGAATTGAAAAAGGTTTATATCAATTAATTGAGAAATGGAAATAAGTACTGTGCACAACAGCTGTTCCTATGTAAAGCACCATAAAGTTATTAACAACTTTGAGTAAGGGTTATATTTCGTTTTTTTTCTTCTCAAGTTAATATTTGTCTATAACACTTTGTTGTAAGTTGGCAACTTTCTAAAAAAAACAAACACAACATTAAAAAGTAAAAAAAAGACTTCCATTACTGAAAGTCTTTTAATATAGTAAGGTTTGTTTTTTATTTTTTTGCTTCTGGTATAGCATCCAACAACTCAATTTCAAAAATTAAGTTACTCTTAGCAGGTATTGGTCCAGAACCTCTTTCGCCATAACCCAATGCGTAAGGGATAAATAAAGTAGCTTTTTCGCCAATATTTAAATATCCTAAGCCTTCTTTAAAACCAGCAATAAATCCATACTGTCCTGCTGTGGATGCTAAAGGATTATAACCGTTGGCTTTATCGCGATTTTCGTCATACGTTCCATTAGCCATTGCTACTTCTTTAATGCTACTGTCAAACAATGTACCATCCTCTAAATACCCAGCATAATGTATGTACACTTTAGTACCGTCTTTTGGTTTTTCGGACTTCGTTTTTTTAGTAATTACATATTCTAATCCAGAGGCAGTTTTAATTTTCTTTTTGGCAAGTTTTTTATGAGCTGCCAAATTCTTTTTTACAATTTTACCATACTTAGATAAATATTCAGCCTTTTTAGAGGCAGTAATCGAATCTTGTTTTCTTTTTTTGGCAAGTTCTAAGGCAATTTCTTTTCTTTGTGCTTCTCTAATTTCTTCAAAGTAGCTGTCAAAAACCTTTGGAGCATCAAAAGCTTGAGCAGCAGCACCATTTCTAACAATACCAATCGAACCAATAATGTCGTTTTGTACAATTTGATTCACTACATCCATACCAGAAACCACTTCGCCAAATACAGAATGTTTATTATCCAACCAAGGCGTTGCCACGTGTGTAATAAAAAACTGCGAACCATTAGTAGCCGGTCCAGAATTAGCCATTGATAAGATTCCAGGCTTGTCATGCTTTAGTGTAGGGTCAAATTCATCTTTAAATTTGTAACCTGGTCCGCTAGTTCCTGTTCCAGTTGGGTCACCACCTTGAATCATAAAGTTGTTAATTACTCTGTGAAACTTAATGCCGTTATAAAAAGGTTTGTTTTTAAACTTAGCTTCAACATTAGTATTGGTTCCTTCGGCCAACGAAATAAAATTGGCTACAGTAATTGGTGCTTTTTCATAAGCCAACTTAATAGTTATTATACCTTTATTGGTTTCAATTTTTGCAAAGATACCATCTTCGGTTTGTGAAAAACTTGTAAATGAAACCAATAAAATTAAAATAAAGATATTTTTATATTTAGTAATCATGGGTATTGTTTTTTGTTAAAATTATTTTTTTTCAAGCATTTCAATTTCAAAGACTAAGTCGGTTTTTGGGGGAATTGGTCCATTACCAGCTTCACCATAGCCCAATTGATAAGGAATGTAAAGCAACACTTTGTCTCCCAATTTAATGTTGTCAAAACCTTCAATAAATCCAGGAATTAAACCTTGTTTGTCTCCATAAGTAAAAGGAAAAGCTTCATATCCGTTCTGATTTTTTCTACTTTGATTAAATAGGGCATAGTTTTTCGCAACATCTTCATAATTAGTGTCAAAAAGTGTTCCGTCTTCCAAATAACCGGCATATTTAATAAATATTTTAGTTCCAACTTTAGGCTTTGCACCATTAGAACTTTTCAATACTTTAATTTGCAAACCACTTGCTGTTTTTTTTGCGGACTTTTTATTTTCAGCAATATACTTTTTCATTTCTACAACTACAGAATCTTTTTTAGCTTCCATAATTTTATTCTGAGCTTCAATTTCTTTGTTTAAAATTTCTTGTTGTGCATAATAGTCTTTAAATACTTTTAATGCATCAAAGCTTTTGGCACCTTTACCATTTCTTATGATGGTCACTTTGGAAATAACATCACCTTGAATAATGGTATTTACAATTTCCATGCCTTCTTTTACTTCTCCAAAAACGGTATGAACATTATCCAACCAAGGCGTTTCTTTGTGTGTAATAAAAAATTGAGATCCATTAGTACCTGGACCTGCATTAGCCATGGATAAAATTCCAGGTTTAGAATGGGTTAAAGAATCGTTAAACTCATCTTTAAATTTATAACCAGGACCTCCTAAACCATTCGCGTCAGGATCACCGCCTTGAATCATAAAATCATTTAAAACTCGGTGAAACGTTAGTCCGTCATAAAAAGGTTTTCCTTTGTATTTTTCATCTACAAAAGGATTTTTTCCTTCAGCCAACAATACAAAGTTAGCTACAGTGACGGGAGTTTTTTCATATTCAAGAGAAACTATAACATCTCCTTTTGAAGTTTCCAATAAGGCGAACATTCCTTCACCCAATTGATCATTGTTTTTTTCACACGACAGGAATGAAAAAATAAGTAATAAAAGACCAGCTTTAATTGTTTTCATTTTCTTTTTTAGAATTATCTGTTTTTATATCGTTTAATGTTACGGTACACAATAAAGGTTCGTTTGTGCCTATTTTGTTATCATCTCCATGATAGCCATAAGCTTTATGAGAAGGAAAAAGAAACGTTACTTTTTCTCCTTTTTTCATGGTTTTAATTCCGTCTCTTAAACCCAACAATACATCCTCTTTATCTACATAATAAACTTTAGATTTAAGTTCTTTTTGCGAATAAATCAGTTCTTTATTTAGGTTTCTGATTTCGTAATCAAAATAAGCAATTTCACCTCTTTCAGGTGTTTTGGTAGCTTCATCTACTTTAGTATCATAACTGTACCAATAGCCTTTAGGAGAAACTAAATACTTATTTAAACTATCATTTTTAATAAATTGAGCAATACGAGTTTCTTCTTCTTTATTTAACTTTTTATTACGTTCTATAGATTCTTGTATAAAAGTCCCCGAACTTTCAGAAATTGGTTTTCGTGCTTGTTGCTGTTGCGAACAACTGACTAACACGATTAAAAACAATAGTAAGCTTATTCTTTTCATTGTATATTTTTTTCTTCGGCTAAAATAGCAATAAATTTATTTATAGTTTCCTCTAAGGATAATAAAGATTTTCCACCGGCTGCATTAATGTGTCCTCCACCATTGAAATGATTTCTTGCAAATTGGTTGACATCAAAACTGCCTTGCGAACGAAAAGATATTTTAACGATGTTTTCTTCTTTGTTTTCAATGAAAATCGCAGCAAAATCTATTCCTTTGATGCTTAAACCGTAATTTACAATTCCTTCAGTATCGCCCTTTTGATTGTTAGCACTGTCCAGTTCTTCTTGTGAAAGAGTAATATAAGAAGTTTTGTATTCAGGAAGTACGACTAAATTATTCAAAGCTAGCCCTAAAATCTTTAAGCGATTCATAGAAGCATTGTCAAACAAATTATTGTGTATTTCAGAATTGTTAATGCCTTTATCAATTAAATCAGCCACAACTCTGTGCGTAGTTCCTGTGGTTTTTGGAAACCTAAAACTTCCCGAATCTGTAGTAATTCCTGTATAAATACAAGTCGCAATGGTTTTGTCAATGTTTTTATTATATCCTAAAGCAGTGATAAAATGATACACCATTTCACATGTAGAACCATAATTAACATCCGAAAACGTATATTTGGCATAAGCATCAGGTGCTTGATGATGATCAATCATTACCATTGGAATGGTAAGTTGTTCCAAATAAGCAGCCATAACATCACCCGTTCTATGAAGGGCATTAAAGTCTAATGTAAAAATTAATTTACTACTAGCAATTTCTTTTTTAGCTCTGTCGTTTTCTTTTTCAAAAACTAAAACATTATCGGCATCAGGCAACCAAGCTAAAAATTCAGGAAACTCATTAGGAGCCACAACTACAACCTGATGGTCTAATTGTTTTAAAAAATGATATAAAGCTAATGTAGAACCCATAGCATCACCATCAGGATTTCTATGAGGAATAATGCTAATTTTTTTGGGTGATAAAAGATTATTTTTTAATTCTTGTAGTTCGTTTGCTTCAAACATTTTATATTATTTTGTGATGAAAATTCCAATTCCAACGGCTAAAATACCTAAAATTAGTGATAAGGTAATGTATAAAAAAGCCGTTTGATAATTTTGATTTTGTAAAAGAGTCATGTTTTCTAATCCAAAGGCAGAAAAAGTGGTAAAACCCCCACAAAATCCTGTCACGAAAAGTAATTTTAAAGTTTCATTTTCATTTTGATGTTTAGCAAAGTATCCAATTAGTATCCCAATTAATAAGCAACCTAATACATTTACTAAAAGCGTTTGAATGGGAAATGAAGTAGTGTTTTTTTTATGTACGAACCAATGAATTAAATATCTTAATGTACTTCCAAAAGCTCCTCCAATGGCCACTAAAAATAAGTTTTTTATCATTTTTTATCGAATTAAACTAAAATGCCCTCTCACAATGCGACCATTTATAAATGTAATTACATACCAATAATCTGTTGCAGGTAACTTAAAGCCACCAAAAGTACCGTTCCAACCATTTTGATTGGCCCTGAAATTATAAATTAATTTTCCATAACGATCAAAGATACTAATAGTTGTTCTAGGTTGCAAAGCCAATAGCGGTACAAACCACAAATCATTTTGTCCGTCTCCGTTAGGTGTAAAAAAATTAGGAGCATCTAAAATCTGAAAATCTTGAGAAGTAATCCCGCAACCTTTGGTGTCTTTTACATAAGCAGTATAAGTACCATGCTCTAAATTCGTAAATAAATTGCTCTCTTGATAAGTAATACCATCAATAGAATATTCATAAGTTCCACTTCCTGTTGCAATAATTTGGGACGTATTGTTATCGCTAAAATCATTCACAATAATATCTGTAATAGTAGCTTCTTCGGAAAGTGTTACGGTGAACAATTTTGTAGCCGTACAACCGCTTGAATTGGTAACGGTAACGCTATAATTTCCAGGAGCTGTAATTGAAATTTGAGGCGTTGTTTGAACGGGTGTTGTATTCCAACTGTAGGCGTCAAATCCATTTGGAACGGATAAAATAAGAGAATTAGTACCACAAATAGTTGGGTTTTCGTCGGCACCAATATCAAAAGAGGTAATTCTTAGAATTATAGCAATTGGTTGATAACAGTTTTGAATGTTGGTTATTTTAGCATAAATAACTTGTTCGTATGGATTTAAATTAACGTAATTATTTGGCAATTCAACCGGATTTGAAAGCGAATCAAATAAGCCAACCGTAAAATTAGGCGGTAGATTTTGATACACCTGACTTTTTATAAAGTCCATGTCAAAAGTGGTTAATCCATCTTGAGCGCCCACAACATCACAAAAATTAAACAAGGTTTGATTGGTTAGGAATTGTGGAGCATATTCAATTTCAATTTCACTAGAAGTATAAGTGCAAATTCCATTGATTAGCATTTCTAATTTATAAATTCCAGCTTCTGAAACAGTATAATTGGCAGCAATTTCACCTGCTAGAGGCTGATTGTCTTTATACCATTGATAAGTAAAAGAGTTTGTAACAATGGCACTTAACTCTAAAGTTTCGTTTTCACACAAAGGATTTCCAGTTGCAATTAAACGATCTTCTCCAAGGTTTACCCCAAAATCAAAACTTCCTGCATCTAAAAAAATAGCCGAATCAAAACGGGCATTTCCTTCATCTGCAATTACAATTTTAATATGATAACCTGTACCAGGAGTAACATCAGCTTGAGCAGTCATTACTTTGGTTTGTCCGTTAAAATTGGTAGGATGTTCCATGCCGTTGAAAGCATCAAAATATTGTTCATTTGCTGGTGGACAAATGGTACCATTACCTCTAACAGTATTAACTTTTACAGGAATGTTTGTATTGGGTATTACGGCTAAATTAATGTAATCATTAGTTCCGTCTTCTTTTAATAAAAAAGCGAAACCATCTGTAAAATTACATTGATTAGGGGTAGGATTTAAAATGTATTGTTCGGATGAAAAAATATAATCAAAACTAATGTTATTACCAATTGGAATAAAATCAAATTCTAAAACGGTAGCATTAAAAGAATTATTTAAACCTAAAGCTTGTTGTAAATCTTGATCACCATTCCAGCCAATATTTGAGCCGTCATCGGATAATGAACTGTTTGGACCTTGTGTGTTTGCAGCTTTACCAGTACTTAAAACAACTCCATTTTGAAAAGGAAAAGCAGTTCCAGTTCCATTAAAACGGGCATAACTTTTTTCCCCATTTCCAAAATCGCCACCTGTGACTGAAAAATTAGAAACAATTGCACACGGGTTATTTACCAATACATCTTCAACCAATTGTTGAGCCGTATAGTTTTCATCTGTAGTAATGTATTGGCTGTAATTTTTCTGAGTAAAAAAAATACTTATAACCAATATCAGTATAAATTTTGTTCTTTTCATTGCAAGTGCAAAGATACTACAAATCTCTTTTCTTTACTATGTAATACGATGCAAAATTGAAAATTATTATCCAAGCAATTACTATGGCAATGGTTGAATAATGTACGCTATAATCTTTAGTGTTTTCCATTCCTATTTGTGTAGAAATAGTTCTAAAAATGCTGATTTTTGAAGCGGGTTCTACAATTAAATTCGACATCGATTCTAGGGGTAAAAAATCATATATTTTATCAATATAAGTAACATCTTCCAACTTTTTTCCTAAAATTACATATTTTAATATGGGAAAGGAAATATTTTCAAATAAATACCAAAAGAATAAAAAACCCAACGCGAATGCTGAACGTTTTACTAATATGCCTAAGAATAAACAAAAAGAGAAAAAGGCTGTAAGTTTGATAAAATAAGCCAGTAAGTAATCAATTTTTGAAAATATGATACCAAATTCAGTATAAGAAGAATATTTTAAACCCAGTATTAACGATACAACAAACACAAAAACAGTAGATGTTAATGCAAAAAATGTCACAGTAATAAATTTTGATAAAATGAATTCTTTTTTGCTCAATCCATCAATCAGATTTTGTTTTAAAGTTCCATAACTGTATTCATTAGCCATCATGGAAACTATTACAACCGCTAAAAATATTTTATAAAAATCTGCTAAATAGGTGTTTACATGCCAAATAAAAGGAAAATTAAATACGCCTTGTTCTGCAAAATTAATATGAAATGGACCAATATCAAATTGAATACTTGATAGGAAAAAAATTAAAGTAAGTAAAACAAAATAAGTAATGGTCAGTACTCTACTTGATCTGTTTTTCCATAGTTTTTGAAATTCTATATGAAATAATCTTTTCATTTTTTGAGGTATTTAGATAATGTAATACTAAAAATTTTAGTTTTTGAAATACTAGTTTTTGGAATTTGGAATTTTATTTTTTGTGAGTTTTTTTACTATTTGGTAAGTTGTAAAAATTGTTCTTCTAAACTAAGTTTTCTTTTCACCAATTGTGTTAAAATAACTTTGTTTTCAAACAGGTATTTATTTAAATCGTCTGCTTCAATGTCTTCTTTTAAATAGGCAGTTATTTTTCCGTCTTCTTCTTTACAATTGGCAATATTTGGATGATTTTTTAATACTTCTAGCAATAAAGAATTCTCTTTGGACTGTAGTTCAAAAAAGCCATCATTTTTCGACATCTCATCTACTAAACCTTCATACATCATTTTACCATATCTTAAAACAACTACATGCGAACATACTTTTTCTACTTCATCCAACAAATGCGAAGCCAGTAAAATAGTAGTTCCTTGTGATGCAATGAGTTTAATAATATCTCTAATTTGACGAATTCCTTGCGGATCAAGTCCGTTGGTAGGTTCATCTAAAATCAAAATTTCAGGATTATTCAATAGGGCAGAGGCAATAGCTAACCTTTGTTTCATTCCTAAAGAAAAGGTTTTAAATTTGGAGTCTTTTCTTTCTAAAAGCCCCACTAATTCTAGTTTTTCAAGCACTTTTTCAAAAGGAATATCTTTTATTTTACAAACCAATTCCAAGTTTTCTTGTGCAGTCATGTAAGGATAAAAATTAGGTCTTTCTATTATTGCACCCACTTTTTTCAAGGCTTCATGCGTTTCTAAAGTTCCGTTAAACCAAGAAAATTCCCCAGAAGTTTTGTTGACCACATTTAGAACAATTCCAAGTGTGGTTGATTTTCCTGAACCGTTTGGTCCTAAAATTCCGTACACATTTCCTTTTTTGATTTCAAAAGAAACATTGTTTACCGCATGAATACGTTTATTAAAAACTTTGTTAAGTTGCTTTATTGAAAGTATAGTTTCCAAGGTAGAAGTAATTTAGATTAAACATAAGACGATGAAAGTTGTTTTTTGTTACTAAATAAAAAAAACCTGCAAGTTTTCACTCACAGGTTTCTGAATATCTAATTTTTGATAATCTGAAAATCTACTTTATAGCTTCAAAACTGCGTTTCACAAAAGCTGTTAATTCTTCTCCTTTTAACAAACCTTGAGAAAGTTTGGCTAAATCTAAGGCTTGTTTTACCAATTCAGATTTAACATTTTCATCTGCTTTCAATAAGTTTGTAGCCAGCTCAGAATTGGTATTTACAATTAAATTGTACATTTCTGGGAAATTACCCATTCCAAACATTCCACCACCACCAGACTGACTCATTTCTTTCATTCTTCTCATGAATTCGGGTTGTGTTATCATGAATGGTGCCGCATTACTATCCATAGCTTCTAACTGAACGCTATATTTTTCTTTTGGAACAACAGTTTCAATTGATGTTTTTAAAGTCTCTTTTTCTTCATCTGATAATTTAGAAATTTGAGTGTCTTCTTTCTGAATCAATCTATCAATTGCATCACCATCAACACGTGCAAAAGTTAGGTTTTCGTTATCACTTTCTAATTTCTGAATTAAATGTGAAACAATCGGACTGTCTAACAACAATACTTCGTATCCTTTGTCTTTTGCTGCTTGAATATAACTGTGTTGTGCTTCTTTGTTGGAAGCATAAAGCACTACTAATTTTCCGTCTTTATCGGTTTGGATTTCTTTAAGGTTTTCTTTTAGCTCACTTAAAGTAAAGTATTTATCATCAACCGTTGGGTATAAGACAAAATCTGCTGATTTTTCATAGAATTTTGGTTCAGAAAGCATTCCGTATTCCAAAACAATTTTAATATCATTCCATTTTTTCTCAAAATCTTCACGATTTTCATTGAACAAAGATTTCAATTTATCCGCTACTTTACGAGTGATGTAGTTGGATATTTTTTTTACATTTCCATCTGCTTGTAAATAAGAACGAGAAACATTCAAAGGAATATCTGGCGAATCAATTACACCTTTTAGCATCGTTAAAAATTCAGGTACAATTCCTTCTACATTATCGGTAACATAGACTTGGTTTTGGTAAAGCTGAATTTTATCTTTTTGCATTTGTAAATCAGCCGATAATTTTGGGAAATATAAAATTCCGGTCAAATTAAAAGGATAATCTACATTTAAGTGAATGTTAAACAAAGGTTCGTCAAACTGCATTGGATACATTTCTCTGTAGAATGATTTATAATCTGCATCCGATAATTCACTCGGTTGTTTGGTCCATGCTGGATTTGGATTATTGATGATGTTGTCTACTTCAATGTATTCTGTTTTGTAATCATCAGGAGCATCTTCTGGTTTTGGTAATGCTTCTTGTTTGGTTCCAAATTTAATTGGAATAGGCATGAACTTATTGTATTTTGAAAGTAATCCTTTAATTTTAGATTCTTCCAAAAAGTCTAAAGAATCTTCTGCAATGTGTAATATAATTTCTGTTCCTCTAGCTGTTTTATCATTTGGTACTAGAGTAAATTCAGGGCTTCCATCACATGTCCAATGTGCCGCTGGTGCATCGGTATGCGATTTTGTAATTAATTCTACTTTTGAGGCTACCATAAAAGCAGAATAAAAACCTAATCCAAAATGTCCAATAACTCCTGAATCTTTGGCAGAATCTTTATATTTTTCTAAAAACTCTTCAGCTCCAGAAAAGGCAATTTGGTTGATGTATTTTTCAACTTCTTCAGAAGACATTCCCAAACCTTGATCAATGATGTGAATTTTCTTTCCTTCTTTGTCAATTTTTACTTCAATAATAGGATTTCCATACTCAGATTTTGATTCGCCAATATCAGTCAAATGCTTCAATTTTAAAGTTGCATCTGTGGCATTTGAAATAAGCTCACGTAAGAAAATCTCATGATCGCTATATAAGAATTTTTTGATTAAGGGAAAGATGTTTTCAACTGAAACATTAATTTTTCCTGTTGTCATATGTATTTATTTTAAGTTAAACATTTGAATCATTATTGACAAATAGAATACCAATTGCATGGAATATGACAAATTGACTGACTTGTTTCTACTCTTTCGAAATTAACTAGCATTTTTATTGAAAGAACTTTAACAAAATTTTGTTTAATATATTTACAAATAACTTAGACAAATTTTATACCTTTACATCATATTAAAAAATTTAATTATGGCAGTCAAAAAAACCACAACGAAAAAGAAAAAAATAGACGATAATACATTGATAAATCTATATATGGATAGCGTTTTATCTCATAATGCTGAACCTAAGAATGTGTATTTATTTTGTAAAGAAAATGAAATTGATGAAAGCGATTTTTACAGTTTTTACGGTTCAATTGATGCTTTAAAAGAAAATATTTGGATTAAATTTTATGAAAATACGGCTGCTAACTTAACTAAAGATGAAAATTTTGCCAGTTATTCAAACAGAAACAAGTTGTTGTCGCTTTATTTTACGATGTTTGAAGTGCTGACTTTAAATAGAAGCTATGTGTTTTATTCTTTGAAAGAAAATAAAAATGGCTTAAAAAATCTAAAGCAATTGAAAGGTTTAAGAGAAAATTTTAAAGGTTTTATCAAAGAAATAATTGATGAAAATGAAGAAGTTAAAAATGAAACCATTCAAAAAATAACCAAGCCATTATATGCCGAAGGAGCTTGGATTCAGTTTTTGTTTTTATTGAAATTTTGGTTGGATGATACTTCAAAAGGATTTGAGAAAACAGACATTATGATTGAAAAATCAGTGAAAGCTGTTTTAGATGTTTTAGACACCACGCCATTAGAAAGTGTAATTGATTTGGGAAAGTTCATTTGGAAAGAACGATTTAATTAGAAATGTGTTTTGCGTTAAGGATAGGAATGGCATCCTTTTTTTGCAAAAAAAAGATAGAATGGATAGCCTGACCTGAAAGGGAACGCCCAAATTTTGTAAAATATAAATTTGAAAAGATGCTGAAACAAGTTCAGCATTACAAAGGAGAGATATGAAAACATTAGATAAAATTCCGACTAATAAAATTGAACGTGCTGGTCAGTTAGTAAAAACTGGTTTTAAAGTTGGAGGCAATTATTTGGCATATTATGGAGAAAAGATGGTAAATCCGTCGTTAACCAAAGAAAAGCTGAATGAAAACAATGCCGAAGATATTTATGATGGTTTAAAAAACTTGAAAGGAAGTGCTTTAAAAGTAGCGCAAATGTTAAGTATGGAAAAGAACATCATGCCGAGAGCTTATGTAGAAAAATTTTCTTTGGCTCAATTTTCTGTACCACCTTTATCAGCACCGTTGGTTAGAAAAACGTTTAAAAAGTATTTGAATAAATTTCCAGAAGATGTTTTTGATACGTTTTCTGAAAATTCGGTGAATGCAGCAAGTATTGGTCAGGTGCACAAAGCGACAAAAGATGGAAAAGAATTGGCTGTTAAAATTCAATATCCTGGAGTTGCAGAAAGTATTGGTTCGGATTTAGCCATTGTAAAACCGTTTGCCATTCAAATGTTTAATTTAAAAGGAAAAGATTCGGAAAAATATTTCAAGGAAGTGGAATATAAACTGATGGAAGAAACCGATTATAATTTGGAATTGCGTCAAGGAAATGAAATTTCAAAAGCGTGTTCACAAATTGAAAATTTGCGTTTTCCGAAATATTATGAAGCACTTTCTTCGGAAAAAATTATTACAATGGATTGGATGAATGGCGAACATTTGTCGGAATTCACAGCTTACAATGAAGATAGAGATTTAGGAGATAAATTGGGTCAAGCTTTGTGGGATTTTTATATGTATCAAATGCATAAAATGAAACAAGTACATGCTGATCCTCATCCAGGAAACTTTTTGGTAGATAAGGAAGGTAATTTAATTGCCATTGATTTTGGTTGCATTAAACAAGTTCCTGAGGATTTTTATGTGCCATATTTTGAATTAGCAAAGCCTGAAATAATAGATAATCCAAAGCTGTTTAATGAGAAATTGTATGAATTAGAAATACTTCGTGAAGATGATTCTCAAAAAGAAATAGAATATTTTACAGGTTTATTTCACAGATTATTGAGTTTGTTTACCAAGCCATTTCATGGAGATTTCTTTGATTTTTCTGATACTGAATTTTTTGGACAAATTGCTGCCATGGGTGAGGAGTTTTCAAAAGATACACAATTAAGAAAGATGAACGGAAATAGAGGTTCAAAACATTTTTTATATATCAACAGAACATTTTTTGGATTGTATAACTTGCTCCACGATTTAAAAGCGCGTGTGCATACAAAGCAATTTGAAAAATACACTTAGTTTTAGTTTGTTTGTGTAAAAGAGCATTACTTTTTGAATAGAGTAGTGCTTTTTTTTGTTTTCAAATGATTTATATTTATTTGGAACACAGATGTAAGAAATTGCAGAAATCGAAATAATCTTTTGGAATTTAGAATTTTAAATATTGGGATTTTATTTAGTTATTGTAAATTTGTATTCTAAAATTATATAATGCTTTCCATTCAAAATATTTCATTTTCGTATTTAAAACAAAAAACAATTCCGTCTTTTTCCTTAGCATTAGAAGAAGGCAAAACTCTTGCTATAATTGGTGAAAGTGGTTGTGGTAAAAGTACATTGTTGAAACTAATTTATGGTTTACACGATTTAGATGAAGGCCAAATTTTTTGGAAGGAACAAGAAGTTTTAGGTCCAAAATATCATTTAGTTCCTGGAATGGATTACATGAAATACTTGGCTCAAGATTTTGATTTGATGCCTTTTATTACTGTTGCGGAAAATGTTGGAAAATATCTATCGAACATTGATAAAGAAAAGAAACAAAACCGAATTCTAGAATTACTAGAAATTGTAGAAATGTCTGAATTTGCCAATGTGAAAGCCAAATTTTTGAGTGGTGGACAAATGCAAAGAGTCGCTTTAGCAAGAGTTTTGGCTTTAGAACCTGAAGTTTTATTGTTAGATGAACCTTTTAGTCATATTGATAATTTTAGGAAAAATAGTTTGCGTAGAAGTCTTTTTAAATACTTGAAAGAGCATAAAATAACTACTTTAATCGCTTCACATGATGAAAATGATTATTTGCCTTTTGTGAATGAAATTATAGTTTTAAAAGATGGAAAACAAATTGCTAAAGGTACTCCAAATGAATTAATTGCAAATCCACCCAATTATTATGTAGCTTCGCTTTTTGATGATGTTAACGAAATAAAAGCTAGTTATTTTGATAAAACTTCTGATGAGTTAATTTTGATTTATCCAAATCAATTGCAAGTTGTAGAAGATTCAAAATTGGAAATTGTAGTTACTCAAAATTATTTCAAGGGAAGTCATTATTTGATTGAAGCAACTTATGATGATGGAAAGTTGTTTTTTGTGAATGATGAGGCAATTGAAGGTGGGTCAAATGTGTTTTTAAAATTGAAATAAAAAAATCCCCAATTTTTCAATTGAGGATTTCTAAATTCTAACTTCTTATTTCTAAATTTTTATACCAAAACCCATTCGCCAGAAGCAATCATGCTTTCAGCTTTTTTGAATTTTAAAGTTTCCGTTTTTCCACTCATTACATGTTTAATAGTAACTGTATCATTACGGTTAATTTTTGGCGTGTCTCTAACAATCGTTTCTGTAACTTGTGGTCTTTGACTAGCCATTTCACCTGCTTGTTTGTTTGCTGATGCGGAATCATTTATTTCTGTAGATTCTTTACTTTCTGTATAGTTTTCTTTTTGACGAACTTGTTTTGCTTCTTGAATCTCGTTTGGATTTTGTGAAGGTAAATCGCCTTTGAACAAGAATGAAATTACTTCTTTATTGACATTATCAATCATTTTTTTGAATAATTTGAAAGCTTCAAATTTATAGATTAATAAAGGATCTTTTTGTTCGTGAACGGCTAATTGAACTGAAGTTTTCATTTCATCCATTTTACGCAAATGTTTCTTCCAAGCTTCGTCAACAATGGCTAATGTAATGTTTTTTTCAAAATCACCAATTAAAGATTTTCCTTGAGTAGCATAAGCTTTTTCAAGATTGGTAACGACATTTAATGATTTGATTCCGTCTGTAAAAGGAACTACTATTCTTTCGTATTTTCCATTGTTATTTTCGTATACATTTTTAATAACTGGAAAAGCTTCTTCTGCATTGCGAATTACTTTTTCTTCATAATGTGCCAAAACAGCTTTATAGGCTTTACCAGTAATTTCCATTTCAGATAACTTACTGAATTCACTTTCAGAAATTGGTGATGTTACCGAAAAATAGCGAATCAATTCAAACTCAAAGTTTTTGAAGTCGTTTGTAGCTTTGTTTTCTTGTACAATTAGTTCACAAGTGTCATACATCATGTTTGCAATATCAACTTTCAAACGTTCTCCATGTAAAGCGTGGCGTCTTCTTTTATAAACTACTTCTCTTTGAGCGTTCATAACATCATCATATTCCAATAAACGCTTACGAACCCCAAAGTTATTTTCTTCTACTTTTTTCTGTGCACGTTCAATAGATTTGGTCATCATCGAATGTTGAATAACTTCACCTTCTTTCAATCCCATTCTATCCATTACTTTCGCTACTTTTTCAGAACCAAATAAACGCATTAAGTTGTCTTCCAATGAAACATAGAATTGTGAACTTCCCACATCTCCTTGACGACCAGCACGACCTCTTAACTGACGGTCAACTCTTCGTGAATCATGACGTTCAGTACCAACGATGGCTAAACCACCTGCTTTTTTAACTTCAGCAGATAATTTAATATCCGTTCCACGACCAGCCATATTGGTTGCAATAGTCACTACTCCTGGATTTCCAGCTTCAGCAACAATTTCTGCCTCATTTTTATGCATTTTTGCATTCAATACATTGTGTTGAATACCACGCATTTTTAACATTCGACTTAATAATTCTGAAATCTCAACAGAAGTTGTTCCAATCAATACTGGACGACCAGCTTTTGATAATCCTACAACGTCTTCAATAACGGCGTTGAATTTTTCGCGAACGGTTCTGTAAATTAAATCTTCTTTATCTTGACGAGCAATTGGTCTATTTGTTGGAATTTCAACAACATCCAATTTGTATATTTCCCATAACTCTCCAGCTTCAGTAACAGCAGTACCAGTCATACCAGCTAGTTTGTTATACATTCTGAAGTAATTCTGTAAAGTAACCGTTGCAAAAGTTTGTGTGGCTGCTTCAATTTTTACATTTTCTTTAGCTTCAATCGCTTGGTGTAATCCGTCAGAATAACGACGACCATCCATAATACGACCAGTTTGCTCATCTACAATCATTACTTTGTTATCCATTACAACATATTCAGTATCTTTTTCGAATAATGAATAGGCTTTAAGCAATTGTGTTAAAGTATGAATACGTTCAGATTTGATTGAAAAGTCTTTAAATAATTCGTCTTTTCTTTCAGCTTCTTCTTCTTTTGATAAATTTGCTTTTTCAATTTTGGCAATTTCAGTACCAATATCTGGTAAAACGAAGAAACTAGCATCTGTATCTTTAGATAAAAACTGAATTCCGTTATCCGTTAATTCAACTTGATTGTTTTTTTCTTCAATAACAAAATATAAAGCTTCATCTACTTTTGGCATTTCACGATTGTTGTCTGCCATGTATTGATTTTCTGTTTTTTGAAGCAATTGTTTGATTCCTTCTTCTGACAAAAATTTGATTAATGCTTTGCTTTTTGGTAAGGCTCTATAAGCTCTTAAAAGTTGGAAACCACCTTCTTTTGTATTTCCTTCTTTGATTAATTTCTTAGCTTCTGTTAAAAATCCTGTAGCTAGTTGTCTTTGTAAACCTACAAGATTATCAACTTTTGGTTTCAATTCACTAAATTCTTGTCTGTCTCCTTGAGGAACTGGACCAGAAATAATTAACGGTGTACGTGCATCATCAATTAAAACCGAGTCAACTTCATCCACAATAGCAAAATTATGTTTACGTTGTACTAAATCCTCTGGAGCATGAGCCATATTATCACGTAAATAATCGAAACCAAATTCGTTATTGGTTCCATATGTAATATCAGCGTTGTAGGCTTTTCTTCTTGCATCTGAATTCGGTTGGTGATTGTCGATACAATCAACAGTCATTCCGTGGAATTCAAATAATGGAGCTTTCCAAGTACTATCTCTTCGTGCTAAATAATCGTTTACAGTTACTAAGTGAACACCGTTTCCAGTTAATGCATTTAAGTATAGTGGAAGTGTTGCAACTAAAGTTTTTCCTTCACCTGTTTGCATTTCGGCGACTTTACCTTGATGTAAGACAACACCACCAATTAACTGTACGTCATAGTGAATCATGTCCCAAGTGATTGCTTTTCCAGCTGCATCCCATGAATTTGCCCAAACAGCATTATCACCATCAATTGTAATATAAGCTTTTGTAGCTGATAATTCAATATCTTTTGGAGTAGCCTTAACCGAAATATTTGAATTGTTTTTAAAACGTTTTGCCGTTTCTTTAACCACAGCAAAAGCTTCAGGTAGAATATCGTTTAAAACTTTTTCTGAAATTTCATAGGCTTCTGCTTCTAAAACATCAATTGCTGCATAAATATCTTCTCTTGCATCAATATCAACAGTAGTATCAGCGTCAGCTTTTAAAGCTGATATTTTAGTATCTTTTTCAGCTCTAGCTTGTTTAATTTTATCTTTGAATTCAGTTGTTTTAGCTCTCAATTCATCGTGTGATAATGAGGCTAAAGCTTTTTCAAAAGTGTGTGCTTTAGCAATAAGTGGTTGAATGGCTTTAACATCTTTCTCGGATTTATCTCCCACAAAAGCCTTCAATATTGAATTTAAAAAACTCATAATAGTTTGTTTTATCTAATAGTTTGTAAATATAACCAAAAAAAAAGCCTCAAGTAGAGACTTTTTTGTTGTGATTATTTATTTTTTTTAATACTCATCCTCGTTCCAAAGGTAATCTTCGTCCGTAGGATAGTCTGGCCAAATTTCTTCCATTGATTCGTAGATTTCTCCTTCATCTTCTATAGATTGTAGATTTTCCACTACTTCCAAAGGAGCTCCAGCTCTAATTGCGTAATCTATAAGCTCATCTTTGGTTGCTGGCCAAGGAGCATCACTTAAATAGGATGCTAATTCTAATGTCCAATACATCTTTTTATCGATTTAAATTTGTGCAAAAATAAATTTTTAACTCAAATAGTCAAGTTTTTTTTGATTTATTTTATAATTATTTTTAAGAACGTGCATTCTGATTGCTGATTTTTGAATGTTGATTTATGATTTATGAACTTTTAAAATCATTCTGAAATCAAAAATCGTTAATCTTCAATCTCAAATCATTTTCTTGGAATCCATTTTACTTCCTCAGCTTTTAAATCTTGAGACAACTTTCGTGCCAACACAAAAAGATAGTCAGAAAGTCTGTTTAGGTATGTCAGAACAAGTTGGTTTGTAGGTTCTAAATCATTTAAATGTACTGATAAACGTTCTGCTCTACGACAAACGCAACGTGCAATATGACAATATGACACAGTTGTATGTCCACCAGGCAATACAAAATGAGTCATTTGAGGTAATGATTCTTCCATTGTATCGATTTCTTTTTCTAGAAAGTCTATGTCTGAAGTAACTAAACCTAAGTTTTGAAGTCTAGGTTGTCCGTTTTTAAGCGTTTCTTTTTCTGATGGAGTTGCTAAAATAGCTCCGACCGTAAATAATCTGTCTTGAATTTCAGCTAAAACGGTTTTGTAATGAACATCAATTTCTTGATCACGAATTAATCCGATGTGTGAATTTAATTCATCAACTGTTCCGTAGCTCTCGATTCTTATGTGGTGTTTTGGAACTCTTGTACCTCCAAATAGGGCTGTTGTTCCTGTATCTCCTGTTTTTGTGTAAACTTTCATTTTTTGTAGTAATAAGTGACTAGCGATTAGTAACTAGCTGTTTGTGTTGTCTTTTGATTTTTTACTTTTGATTTGAAATGATTTTCTGTGGTTCATGTCATTTGGATACTTTTTATGCAAAACCTTTAGGATAATGTATAAAATTATAATAACTGAAAGTAGAATTATCATCGCTTTGTTTAATTTTCATCAAAGATAGCGGAATGAAAGTAAAAGAAAAAATGATTTCTCCAATAGCCCTGATGGGAATGGCATCCTTTTTTGAAAAAAAAGATAGAAAGGACAGCAGGAAAATGGTTGGCATGTACAAACCAAGCCATTCGCTTCTATAATTATTTATTTTTTTGATCGCTTTCGATTACACCATCGCGAAGACGAATAATTCTGTGTGCATGTTCAGCTATTTCTTCTTCGTGAGTTACTAGGATTACAGTATTTCCGTTAGCGTGAATCTCATCAAAAAGTCCCATGATTTCAACAGAAGTTTTACTGTCCAAATTTCCAGTTGGTTCATCGGCAAGAATGATGGAAGGTCTGTTAACTAAGGCACGACCAACAGCCACACGTTGACGTTGTCCACCGGAAAGTTGGTTCGGTTTGTGATCCATTCTGTCAGCTAATCCAACTTGGGTTAAAACTTCGGTGGCGCGTTCGTTTCTTTCTGATTTTGAGTGACCAGCATAAACCATTGGTAATGCCACGTTATCCAAAGCAGTTGTTCTTGGCATCAAGTTAAACGTTTGAAATACGAATCCGATTTCGGTGTTTCTTATGCCTGCTAATTCGTCGTCGTGCATTTCGCTGACTAATTTTCCGTTTAGCATGTATGATCCTGCCGTTGGTGTGTCTAAACAACCTAGAATATTCATCAAAGTCGATTTTCCTGAACCTGATGGCCCCATTAAGGCAACGTATTCTCCTTTATTTATGGTTAAATCAATTCCTTTTAAAACATAAACAGTTTCGCTTCCTAAAGGAAAATTTCTAGTGATTCCTTTGATTTCTATGATTGGTTTTGACATGTTGATTTTAGATTGCTGATTAACGAATTTTGACCCGAGCCTGAAAGTGCGAATAGACGAAGTATTTCAGAACTAACTATAAGTAGAATTAAGTATCGATTTGTTACAGTTTAAAATTGATTTTTTGGAACACAGATTTAAGAAATTTGAATAATTTAAAGAAATCTATGTGAGCTTTGCGTAAAACGTTGCGTCTTTGCGGTTAAAATTAAACTCTAACTACAAAATGTTCTTTTTCTTGTTCTGTTCTAAAGAATACAAATCCCCATTGAAACGTGTCGATTGTGACTCTTACTTTTGGATGTTTTTTTATGGTTTCCCAAGCTTCTTCCATGTCTTTTGACCAGTGAATGTCATCAAAAATCCACACGCTTTCGTTGGTGATTGTTGGAAGTAGTAGTTCAAAATATTCTAAAGTTGCTTTTTTGGAATGGTTACCGTCGAAGTAAATTAGTTGAAAGTTGGGAGTTGGGAGTTGGGAGTTTTGAAAGTAATCTTCAAATTTTGTGTTTATGAATTCGATGTTGTTTATATCTTGTAATTGTACTTGATTTTTTGCAATTACCATTGTATTTGAACAACCTTCTAACGAAGTTATTTTAGCATTTTTTTTCCCTAAAGATAAGGCAGAAGTGGCTAACCCTAATGAAGTTCCTATTTCTAAAATGGTTGTAGGTTGGAAATAATTTACAACTCTAAAAAGTAGTTTAGCTCTTTTAGGAGAAATTCCAGCTGTTTTTGCAATTTTTGAGATTTGTCTTTTGTTGGATTTAAAAACT
The DNA here is from genome assembly GCF_965657075.1 of Flavobacterium sp. Lineage (GTDB taxonomy): Bacteria > Bacteroidota > Bacteroidia > Flavobacteriales > Flavobacteriaceae > Flavobacterium. Next base: position 37,152 of record NZ_CBFHMV010000017.1, on the reverse strand, counting down.
CTTGAACCTGCTCCAAAATCAGTTACTTCAATGAAGTTTTTGTTTTCTAATAATGAATTTCTGTATTTTTTTAGAATTTCATATTCAGCATAGTTTTTCTTATCATAAAAACATTTTGTAACTAAACTATATACAAATGGTGAATGAACTCCGTGTTGATTACTTGAGTTTTTCAAGAAATTTAAATATGATTTAATTTGAAATAACATTTTTTATTAGTGTTAAGTAATTAGTAACTAGTAATTAGCCCGAATTTAGCTAATTACTAATCACTTTTTACTAGTTACTCATTTATTCCATTTTAGCCGATAATTCAAACCAGCGTTCTTCTTTGGCTTCCATTTTTTTGATGATATTTTGTAGTTCGTTTGCCTTTTTTTCAATGGCATCATCTGCTATTTTTCCATCAGTAAAAAGTTGTTCGATTTTGGCTTTTTCGAATTCTAAATCTTTGATTTCTCTTTCTATTTTTTGATATTCCTTTTGCTCGTTAAACGTTAAATTTGAAGTATTATTTTGTTGTTTCCAGTCTTTCTTTTCGGTTTTGTTGTCTTCTTTTTGTTGTACGTCAGCTGAATCTTCATAAGCTCTAAAGTCAGAATAATTTCCTGGAAAATCTTCTACTTCTCCTTCACCACGAAATACAAATAAGTGATCCACAATTTTATCCATGAAATACCTGTCGTGAGAAACTACTAATAAATTTCCTGGGAAATCTAACAAGAAACTCTCTAAAACGTTAAGCGTAACAATATCTAAGTCATTTGTTGGCTCATCCAGAATTAAGAAATTTGGATTCTGAATCAAAACCGTACATAAATACAAACGTTTTAATTCGCCACCACTTAATTTTTCTACAAAATCGTATTGTTTTTTGGCATCAAATAAGAACCGTTCTAATAATTGAGAAGCCGAAATGATTTTTCCTTTGGTTAAAGGAATATATTCACCGTATTCTTTAATAATATCAATTACTTTTTGACCTGGTTTTGGATTGATACCACTTTGTGTGTAATATCCAATTTTTATGGTTTCACCAACAATTACCTTTCCAGAATCTGGAGGCATGGTTTGGGTCATGATGTTTAAGAAAGTCGATTTTCCTGTACCGTTTTTCCCGATAATACCGATTCGTTCTCCTCTTTGAAAGGAATAGGTGAAATCATCTAAAATAACTCTGTCTTTGAAACTTTTGTTCAGCTTAACTAATTCAATGATTTTGCTTCCCATTCGCTCCATGTTGATTTCCAATTCTACGACATTTTCTTTTCTACGACTTTCTGCCTTTTCTTTAATCACATAGAAATCATCCTGACGTGATTTTGATTTTGTAGTTCTAGCTTTGGGTTGTCTTCGCATCCAAGCCAATTCTTTTACGAATAAGTTTTGTGCTTTGTCAATACTCGAATTTTCTGAAGCAATTCGTTCATCTTTCTTTTCTAAGTAATAAGAATAATTTCCTTTATATTGGTATAATTTTCCGTTGTCTAATTCGATGATTTCATTACATACACGTTCTAAGAAGAAGCGGTCGTGCGTAACCATAAATAAAGTAATGTTTTCTTTAGCAAAATAATCTTCTAACCATTCAATCATTTCTAAATCCAGGTGATTGGTTGGCTCATCTAAAATCAATAAATCTGGACGACTAATTAAGATTATAGCTAAAGCTAAGCGTTTCTTTTGTCCTCCAGAAAGACTTTTGACTTTTAGTTTTAAGTCGTCTAATTTAAGTTTGGAAAGAATTTGTTTGTATTGTGTTTCAAAATCCCAAGCATTGTGTCGGTCCATATCATCAAAAGCTTTTTGATAAACCTCTTCATCTTCTGGATTTTCTAATGCTTTTTCGTATTTTTCTATGACTTTTAAAATTTCATTGTCTGAAGCGAAAATACTTTCTTCAATAGTCAATTCGTCTTGTAAATTATTATTCTGTGAAAGAAAAGCCATATTGATTCCTTTTCTAACCACAACTTGACCAGTATCTGGTTCGTCAAAACCGTTTAACATGTTCATTATGGTGGTTTTTCCAGAACCATTTTTGGCAATAAAAGCTATTTTTTGGTCTTTGTTAATTCCAAACGAAATGTTTTCAAACAAAACACGTTCGCCATAAGCTTTGGATATATTTTCTACAGAAAGGTAATTCATAATAATTTAGAATTCAGAAATTAGAATTTTGAAGTGCAAAAGTAGTTTATTGCCTATAACGAAACAATGTTTTAATTGTAAATAAAAAAAGCTGCCTTTTCAGACATCTTTCAAGTTTTATTTTAGAACTTCAACTTCAATAAAACTGTCGTTAAATATTTTTATGAAGGCTTTAGTATAATCTTCTTTTTTAGCTAAATATTGATTTTCTAGAAACTTTTGTGGGTTTACTGCAATCATTGGATACCAAGTACTTTGCACTTGAATTTGGATTTTGTGCCCTTTTTTGAAGGTATGCAAAACATCTTGCAATCTAAAATTAACTTCAGTAGTTTGGTTTGGAGTTAATGCTTCTGGTTTTTCAAAGCTTGTTCTGAAACGTGAGGGCATTACTTCACTTCGAACCATTTGATGATAATTGGCATAAAGAACATTCGTTTTATCTGCATTTTGAGGTTCATCAGCTGGATAAATATCGATTAATTTTACAATAAAATCAGCATCTGATGAAGATGAAGCGATTTTCAGTTTGGCCATAATTTCTCCAGCTAAAGTGATGTCTTCAGTTAGATAATCTGTTGTAAATGTTACTACATCTGGTCTATTTAAGGCAAAGCGTTGGTCTTCACTCATGTAATTCCTTGGTGTAAATCCATTGTATTCAGCATAATTAACACTACTTGGAACAGGATTATTTGGATCACTATAATATTCTGAAAAAGAATTGTTTTGCGCTTTTTCATTTTCTAATTTTCCATCTGAACTCAAATAAAAATTAAATTTTGAACTTTCTTTTGGAGGCCAAGTTGTAAATTCTTTCCATTCTTTTTTTCCAGTGTCAAACATGTAGGCTTCAGGAAGTGCAACAGCATTTTTTGAATTTCCTTTCAAATAATGATTAAAAAATTTATATTCAATATTTTTCTGATAAAAAGTGGCAATACTGTCTCCAAAATAGATATCATTATGAAAGTGTTTGCCTGATTCTCTTGACCAACCACCATGAGAAAATGGTCCCATTACAATCGTATTTTTTGCTTTTGGACTTGTTTTTTCGATAGTTTTGTAAATGTTTAAAGGTCCAGCTAAGTCTTCCGCATCGAACCAACCACCAACAGTCATTACTGCATGATTGATATTTTTTAAATGAGGTAATAAATTTCTAGATTGCCAAAAAGAATCATAATTAGGATGATTCACAATTTCTTGTATGAAAAAATTATCTTTATAATATTTATCAGTAGCTTCCTTTACAGTTCCAAGTTCATTATAGAAAATGGAACCATCTTTAGAAGTTGGACGAATCATTTGATCAGTATACCATGCTTTATTTTCAGCTTTGGTTTTTTGAACTCCAAATACAGGAAAAGTTCTAAAATAGCCCATTACAAAGGCTCCATTATGATGAAAATCATCAAAAAAGAAGTCAGAAATTGGAGCTTGTGGAGAAGACGCAACTAATGCTGGATGATTGGCAACGGTTCCAACAGCAGTATAAAATCCAGGATAAGATGTTCCGTATTGACCTACTTTTCCGTTGTTGTTTTTTATGTTTTTTACCAACCAATCTACAGTATCATATGTATCTGTACTTTCATCGACGTCTTTTTTAGTTTTATGTTCTACTTGTGGTGTCATATTGGTAAAAGTGCCTTCACTCATGTATCTTCCACGTACATCTTGATACACGAAAATGTATTTCTCTTCCTCTAAAAAAGAATTTGGTCCTAAAGATTTTTTAAAGTTTTCTTCTCCATAAGGTGCAATACTGTAGCAAGTTCTTTGCATTAAGATCGGATATTTTTTATCTTTAGAAATGTCTTTTGGTGTATAAACAGCGGTATAAAGTTGCACGCCATCTCTCATGGTTATGTAAACTTCTTTTTTGTCGTAATTTGTCTTTATTTCATCTTGAGAAAACAGACTTAAGGACAATAAAAACATTAATATTTGAAACAAATTTTTCATTTTAATTGGTATTGGTTTAATTATGTGATGTATAGAATATTTTAAACGTCTAAGATATTAAGATTTTAGCAATTAAATGAATTGTTCTTATAAATAGTTTTAAAGTTTAATTATATTCGCACTATGCAATTATCTGTTATCATTCTCAATTATAACGTTCGTTTCTTCTTAGAACAATGTGTTTTTAGTGTTCAAAAAGCATTAGAAAACATTGATGGCGAAATTATTGTGATTGATAATAATTCATCGGATGATAGTTGTGCGATGATGAAAGAGAAATTTCCGAATCTAAAGCTGATTGAAAACAAACAAAATGTAGGTTTTCCAAAAGGAAATAACATTGGAGTTGCAGAAGCTAAAGGAGAATTTATATGCATATTAAATCCAGACACAGTTGTTGCAGAAGATACGTTTACTAAAATACTGAACACTGAACACTGCCAACTGAACACTGGAATAATTGGTTGTAAATTAATTGATGGAACTGGAAATTTTCTTCCAGAATCAAAACGTGGTGTTCCAACACCTTGGGTAGCTTTTACAAAGATTTTTGGCTTGTATAAAATTTCAAATTTTTTTGGAAAATATTATGCGCAACATATTACTGAAAATCAATCTGGAAAAGTTGATATTTTGGTTGGGGCATTTATGATTTTAAAACGTGATTTATATAATGAAGTTGGTGGTTTTGACGAAAATTGCTTTATGTATTCAGATGATATTGACTTGAGTTATATGGTTTTAAAATCAGGAAAAGAAAACTATTATTTTCATGAAACTTCGGTGATTCATTACAAAGGAGAAAGTACAATTAGAGATGGTTTATACATGAAACGCTTTCGCGAAGCCATGCAGTTTTTCTATAAAAAGCATTTTAAAAAATCAGTTTTTTTCGATTTGATGATGAAAATTGGTGCTTTTGCGTTTAGCATTGTAAAGAAAAACCAACAGAAAATGGAAAAGAAAGTAATTGATGAATACATCGTTTTTTCCAAATATAAATTAATCTTAAATTTGAATAATAAAGTCACTTATTTGTCTGATTTTAATCAATTTAATGATAATTATGAAAAAAATATTGAATTAATTTTTGATACCAATTCATTTAGTTTTAAGGATATTATTGAATTTATGGAAAAGAATAAAGCGCGTAATATTACTTTTAAGAATTACATGAGAACATCTAATTATATTATTGGAAGTAATAATTCCAATGACAGAGGAGAAATTATTCAAGTAAATGATAATTTAATAAATCAATAAAAAAGACTAATAAATTTTTTGAATTCGAGGTAAATAGTCAAAACTTTTATTAATTTTGCAATCGAATCAAAAGAATCTAACGGTATAGTAAGAATATGGCAAAATTTGAATTAAAACTTCCTAAAATGGGAGAAAGTGTTGCGGAAGCTACCATTACAAATTGGTTAAAAAAAGTAGGTGAGTCTATTGAAATGGACGAAGCTGTACTTGAAATTGCTACCGATAAAGTAGATAGTGAAGTGCCAAGTGAGGTTTCTGGTACTTTAATTGAAATTCTTTTTAATGTTGACGATGTAGTTCAAGTTGGACAAACGATTGCTATTATTGAAACAGAAGGTGGAAGTGTTTCAGAACCTGTTTTGGCACCAATTCATTCAAATGAACCAGTTGCTGCTCAAAAAATAGAAGAGCAAATCTCAACAGTAAAAACAGATTTGAATTTTACTCCTGATTTTTCGGATTCAGATAAATTCTTTTCGCCACTAGTAAAAAATATAGCTTCTGCTGAAGGAATTTCTGTAGAAGAGTTAAATAAAATAAATGGAACAGGTAAAGAAGGTCGTATTACCAAAAATGATATTCTTGACTATGTTGCCAATAGAAGTAGTGCTCAGTCATCAGTTGGCAGTGTTCAGAATGCAGTAAGCAGTAAACCAATTACTGAAGAAGTTAAACCAGCAACCAACAACCAACAATCAACAACTCCAAAAGCAGTTCCAGTTTCAGTTAATGGTGGTGATGAAATCGTTGAAATGGATAGAATGCGTAAGTTGATTTCAGGTTATATGGTAGCTTCTGTTCAAACATCGGCTCACGTACAATCGTTTATAGAAGTTGATGTAACGAATATGTTCAAATGGAGAGATAAAGTTAAAAATGCTTTTGAAAAACGTGAAGGTGAAAAGTTAACATTTACACCTTTATTTATGGAAGTTGTCGCTAAAGCATTGAAAGATTTTCCAATGATGAATATTTCTGTAGATGGTGATTACATCATCAAAAAGAAAAACATCAATTTAGGAATGGCTGCAGCTTTACCTAACGGAAATTTAATTGTTCCAGTAATCAAAAATGCAGATCAATTGAATTTAGTTGGAATGGCAAAGGCTGTTAACGATTTAGCTAATAGAGCAAGAATTGGAAAATTAAAACCAGACGATACGCAAGGTGGAACTTACACAGTTACAAACGTTGGAACATTTGGTTCTGTTTTTGGGACTCCAATTATCAATCAACCACAAGTTGGAATATTAGCACTTGGCGCAATCAGAAAAGTACCAGCAGTTATCGAAACTCCAGAAGGTGATTTTATCGGAATTCGTCAGAAAATGTTTTTATCACACAGTTATGACCATAGAGTTGTAGATGGTGCATTAGGAGGAAGTTTCGTAAAACGCGTGGCTGAATATCTAGAAGCTTGGGATATTAATAGAGAAATATAATTTCTTTTCAAATAAATTACTAAATTAGTCCGATAAATTAATCGGACTTTTTTTATGAAAAAAATTTTAGTTTTAGGTGTTTTAGTTTCTATTTTCAGTTGTAAGGAAGCTATTAAAAAAGAAGAAAAATTAGTTGTTGAAAACACTTTTGAAGAAATTCAATTTGTAGAACCAGAAATTACAAATACAAATGTTGTAAATACTGTTGAAGATTTATTAGGCTATTGGGTTGGAGATTTTGTGGCTGATATATCAAACGAAAAAAGAGATACTTTATATAAAGAAAAAAAATGGAGTTTATTAAATATAAAAATTACAGTTTCATTCGATAAAATTGAAAAAGATTCTGTATTTGGACACACAATTGTTGCTGGAAATATCACCACTTTTAAAGGAATTTTTATACAAAATGATAAAGCTATTAATTTAAATTTAGATGAGCATTTGAATACAAAATATAATGGTTTTTTTGAAATGTACATCTTTAAAAAAGATTCTATTTTAGATGGAAATTGGTCTGCCTACAATCCAGAAAATGTGCAAATAGCCAAAAGAAAATATAATCTTCATAAAAAGATGTTTGAATACAATCCAAATAATAAAGTAGAATATACTTTTATCAATGAAGATAAATCCAATAAAATTAAATATACAGATACCATTGACGGTGAAGTTGAAGAATATGAAGATTATGAATTTTATTCAACAACAGATAAAGTCTTTCTAAAAAATGCTTCAAAAGAATTATTAGAAAAAGATTTTGTTGCTAATTTAACCAAAGCAGATATTTTTATTCTTAGAAATTCCATTTTTGCGCGTCATGGATTTGCTTTTAGAGACAAGCAATTAAGAATATACTTTGAAAATTTTGATTGGTATATGCCCGTTTTTGGTGATGTAAAAGACGATTTAACCGAAATTGAAAAACAAAACATCGATTTATTACTTCGTTATGAACAAAACGCAGCTGAATATTACGATACATTTGGTAGATAATGCTTTTAAAAAATGCTAAATATCTTTTATGGTTTGCTTATGCTTACTTTTCATATTTATTACTTTTAATAACAGTTCAATATATTCCATTAGATTTTGATGTAGCTTTTTTAAGAATTAAGCAAGATGAAATTCAATTGTTTCATTACAAAATAGCTTTTTTTACTCATGTTTACATGAGCATTTTTCTTATTGCTTTTGGATGGATGCAATTCTCTTCTTACATTAGAAAAAAGCATAAACTTTTACATAGAAATATCGGTAAATTTTACATTATAATCATTTTATTTTTTTCTGGACCATCAGGTTTAATTATGAGTTATTATGCTAATGGTGGATTAATTTCTCAATCAGCATTTATACTTTTGTCTATTTTATGGATGTTATTTACTTATCTTTCTTTTCATTATGCAAAAAAGTTAGATTTCAAAAATCATCAAAAATTTGCCATCAGAAGTTTCGCACTAACATTATCTGCTATTTCGTTGCGACTTTTCAAATTCATTATCGTATTTTTGTTTCAACCTTTTCCTATGGATACTTATAGAATAGTTTCATGGTTAGGTTGGACATTTAATTTAGTATTAGCCGAAATAATAATTATATATTTTTTAAATAAAAGAATTAATGGAATTAAAATTAACTAGACCTATTTGCTTTTTCGACCTAGAAACTACTGGAGTAGATGTTGCAAAAGATAGAATCGTAGAAATAGCAGTTTTTAAAGTATATCCAAACGGAAATAAAGAAAGTAAAACTTGGTTGGTAAATCCAACTATTCCAATTCCTCCACAAACTACAGCTGTGCACGGAATCACTGATGAAAAAGTAGCCAACGAACCACCATTTTCGGAATTAGCAACTCAAGTGTATAACATGATTAAAGATTCCGACTTAGCGGGTTTCAATTCTGACAGGTTTGATATTCCTTTGTTAGCAGAAGAAATGCTTCGTGCTGGTGTTGATTTTGATATGAAAAACAGAGTTTCCGTTGATGTTCAAACTATTTTCCATAAAAAAGAAGAAAGAACACTAAGTGCTGGTTACAAGTTTTATTGTGGTGAAAGTCTAGAAAATGCTCATTCAGCCGAAGCTGATACTATGGCTACTTACGAAATTCTAAAAGCTCAACTTGATAGATATCCAGATTTAGAAAATGATATAAAAGCATTATCTGAGTTTACTACAAGAAAGCGTTCGGTTGATTTCGCTGGATTCATTGCATTGAATAAAGAAGGGCAAGAAGTCTTTTCATTTGGAAAACACAAAGGAGTTTTAGTTGATGATGTTTTAGAAAAGGAACCTGGTTATTTCAGTTGGTTGCAAAATGCTGATTTTCCTCTTTATACTAAGAAAGTATTGACAGCTATTAAATTAAGAAAGTTAAACACTAAATAAAGTGATTAGTGGTTAGTAATTAGTGAACAGTCGATTTGCTATTTACTAATTACTAGTTACCAATTGCCATAAAATGAAAATAATATGCATAGGTCGCAATTACGCTGACCATATTTCTGAATTAAACAACGAAAAGCCAACAAAACCTGTTATCTTTTTAAAACCGGATACAGCTCCAATTCTTAAGAAATTTCCATTTGTAATTCCAGCTTTTAGTAATGATGTACATCATGAAGTTGAAATTTTAGTCAAAATTTGTAAAGTTGGAAAGTATATCAGTCCAAAATTTGCACCTAATTATTATGAAGAAATTGGATTAGGAATAGATTTTACAGCTAGAGATGTCCAAGCAGATTTAAAAGCGAAAGGTTTACCTTGGGAAAAAGCAAAAGCATTTGATGGTTCAGCTTTAATAGGCGATTTTTTGCCTAAAGAAGAATTTAAGTCACTAGAAAATATTAATTTTGAATTGCATTCCAATGGAAATATGGTGCAACAAGGAAATACAAGTTTAATGCTTTGGAAAATAGATGAATTAATTGCTTATATTTCCCAATACTTTACTTTAAAAAAAGGAGACATAATTTTTACAGGAACACCAAAGGGAGTAGCACAAGTGAAAAATGGAGATGAATTAGTAGGATTTATTGAAGGAAAACAATTGTTTAAAATTCAGGTTAAATAATGGCATTGCATTACAACTTATCCAAAGTGTACGAAATATCTTCAAATGATGCAGGTTTTGCACAGAAAATTTTGGAACTTTTTGTACAAGAAGTTCCAAGTGAAATCAAAAAGATTAAAGAAGGAATTAAAGAAAAAGATTATGACAAGGCCTACACTTCAGCCCATAAAATTAGACCAACATTGGATTTGTTAGGAATGGATTTGGCTTTCGAAGAAGTAAATCAAGTTATAGATTGGGCAAATTCTCAAGGAAAGAAAAAAGATATTGTTGAGGTGTATAAGTTGTTAAAAGAACATATAGATTTATCAACAAAAGAGATTAAAAAAAATCATAAAATCAAATAAATGAAAGCAACTATAGTGACTATTGGAGATGAAATTCTAATTGGTCAAATTGTAGATTCTAACTCTTCTTATATAGCAAAAGCTTTAGATAAAATCGGAATTGCAACTCATGAAATGCTTTCAATTTCTGATGATAAAGAACACATTTTAACTACTTTTCAAAAGCTTCAAAATCAAGTAGATGTTGTTTTAATCACAGGTGGATTAGGTCCAACAAAAGACGATATTACTAAAAAAACATTTTGCGATTATTTCAATGATTCACTCATTGAAGACGAAAAAGTGTTACAACATGTAAAAGATATTATTGAAGGTTTTTATAAAAGACCAATCACACAATTAAATAAAGATCAGGCACTTGTGCCTTCAAAAGCAAAGGTGTTATTTAATAAAATGGGAACTGCACCAGGTATGTGGATGGAACATGAAAACACAATTTTTATTTCTATGCCAGGTGTTCCTTATGAAATGAAATACTTGATTGATAATGAAGTTATTCCCAATTTAGTTGAAAAGTTTGAAAGACCTTTTATTGTGCATCAAACCATTATGACTTATGGACGTGGAGAAAGTTTAATAGCCGAAGAAATAGAAGATTGGGAAAATAATTTACCTTCATTTATAAAATTAGCTTACTTGCCAAGTCCAGGAAGAGTTCGTTTAAGATTAACGGCTCGTGGAAATGATGAATGGGTTTTAAAAGAAGCTATCAAAAATCAAATCATCAGTTTAACTCCTTTAATTGAAGAAATAATTGTAGGTTTTGAAGAAGATGATTCCATTGAAGTAGTTTTAGGTCGAAAATTAAAAGAAAAAGGATTTACAATAGCAACAGCTGAAAGTTGTACTGGTGGAAAAATAGGACAAATGTTAGCTTCAATCGTTGGAGCTTCTAGTTACTTCAAAGGAAGTTTAGTGACTTATGCCACACAATCTAAAATAGATGTTTTAGGAGTTTCAAAAGAAATTATTGAAAAATATTCAGTTGTAAGTGAAGAAGTTGCACTTGAAATGGTGAATAAAGTCAAACAAATTATGGGATCAGATTACGCAATTGCAACAACAGGAAATGCTGGTCCTTCCAAAGGGGATTCCGAAGCAGATTTAGGTGTAGTTTATATTGCAATTGCTACTCCTAATAAGGTGTTCGTTGAGCGATTTGACTTTGGGCAACCAAGAGAAAAAGTGATTGATAGGGCAGTTAATAAAGCCTTTGAATTGGTGTATAAAGAAATTTAAAAAAAATAGTAAACTTTGTTTGTTTATTTGTAGAAATTTTGTTTCTTTGCACCCTTATTTAGAATAACGATAAAAGACTACAATAATGTCAAGAGTTTGTGAACTTACAGGAAAAAGAGCGATGACCGGAAACAATGTTTCTCACGCTATGAATAAGACAAAGAGAAAATTCTCTGTGAACTTATTTAAAAAACGTTTTTATGTTGCAGAAGAAGATAAATGGGTAACTTTAAAAGTATCTACAGCTGCTTTAAAAACTATTAATAAAATTGGTATTGAAGCTGCTATGAAAAAAGCAAAAGCTAACGGAATGAAATTTTAATCCGAAAACCTCTAAAAAAAATATATAAAGATGGCAAAGAAAGGTAATAGAATACAAGTTATTTTAGAGTGTACTGAGCATAAAGCTTCTGGTGTAGCTGGAACTTCACGTTATATCACTACTAAAAACAAGAAAAACACTCCAGACAGATTGGAAATTAAAAAATTCAATCCTGTTTTGAAAAGAGTAACTGTTCACAAAGAAATTAAATAATAAGAAATTTTACTTCTGTAAAACTTCATAAAATATTCAATTATGGCAAAGAAAACCGTAGCAACATTACAAACAGCTTCAAAAAGATTAACCAAAGCAATCAAAATGGTTAAGTCTCCAAAGACTGGTGCTTATACTTTCGTTGAGTCAGTTATGGCTCCAGAACTTGTTGACGAGTTCTTAAAAAAGAAATAAGTTTAATAAAATTTATATAGAAAAGCTGCTTTCGTTTGAAAGTAGCTTTTTTATTTTTACATTTGTTTGAAATTTAACAAACTTACCCAATGAGTTTTTTTAAAAAGATATTTTCTTCCGACAAAAAAGACCAACACTTAACTGATGAGGCTAAACTGACTTTAGATAAAGGATTAGAGAAATCTAAATCATCTTTTTTCTCAAAGTTAACTAAAGCTGTTGCTGGTAAATCCAAAGTTGATGATGAAGTTCTAGATAATTTAGAAGAAGTACTTGTTTCTTCTGATGTAGGTGTTATTACTACACTAAAAATTATTGAACGAATAGAAAATAGAGTTTCTCAAGATAAATATTTAGGAACAGATGAACTAAATTCCATCCTTAGAGAAGAAATTGCTGGTTTATTGTCTGAAACTAATCACGATGATGAAACTAAATTTAACATTCCTAAAACTGGTGAACCTTATGTAATCATGGTTGTTGGAGTAAATGGAGTTGGAAAAACAACTACCATTGGGAAATTAGCATCTCAATATAAAAAAGCAGGTTATAACGTTGTTTTAGGTGCAGCAGATACTTTTAGAGCAGCTGCTATTGATCAACTACAAATTTGGGCTGACAGAGTAGGAGTTCCTATTGTAAAACAACAAATGGGAAGTGATCCTGCCTCTGTAGCATTCGATACTTTAGAATCTGCAGTAAAACAAAATGCTGATGTAGTAATTATTGATACCGCAGGTCGTTTGCATAACAAAGTTAATTTGATGAATGAACTAACCAAAGTAAAACGTGTCATGCAAAAAGTAGTAGCAAATGCTCCACATGATGTTATGTTAGTTTTAGATGGTTCTACAGGTCAAAATGCATTTGAACAAGCCAAACAGTTTACAGCAGCAACAGAAGTAACCAGTTTAGCTGTAACCAAATTAGATGGAACTGCTAAAGGTGGTGTGGTAATTGGTATTTCAGATCAATTTCAAATACCCGTAAAATATATTGGTGTTGGAGAAGGTATTGATGATCTTCAAGTATTTAATAAGTTCGAATTCGTTGATTCATTTTTCAAATAACATATGAATAATTCATTTTTAAAAAATCCCTTGTTGATTTTTGTAATTGCTTCAGTTTTGGCTTTAATTCCTTTTCTTTTCGACAACGAAAATGTTTTAGTTATGCTTCGTTTGCTTTCTTTCGGAATGTATTTTTATGCAGTTCATTTGTTACTTAAAAAGAAAAAATAAATTACATAAAATGATCATCCTATGAATTCTCGATGACTATTTTAAATTTCTATTCTTTTAGAAATTAATTCGTTAGTTCATTAATTTTTCCCCAAAGTGCATTGTCAAAATCTGATAAAGCAAAATTTGAATTATCTGCAGAATCACCCATTCGTATTATTACAAGTTTCTTACTGGGTACTACATATATTTTTTGATCATTTTTACCTAAAGCAGCATACATATCACTTGGAGCGTTTGGAATTAAAGTTCCTGTAAATTGAAATTGAGTTTGTGGTAACCTATAACTTGTCTTGCCATTCAACCACCACATATAACCATAAGATAGATTTAAATTTTGAGATGTTGTTGTTGCTGCATTTAAAAAATTCTCATTTAAAATTTGAGAAGAATGCCATTTTCCGTCAGCATAAATCATCAAGCCAAAACGTGCCATACTTCGAGTATTACTCCAATATACGCTCAAACCACCATCTTGGATCCATAACCCAGACATACCTAATTTATCTCTAAGTTTAGTGTTAAAATAATTAGACCATGATTGACCACTAGCTTGTGCCACAACATCTTGCATTTTCACATAAACATTATGATAAGCCCAACGTAATCCAGCATCAGCAATATATTGTAAGTTGCTTGGAGAAACATCATCTCCCAAAGTATCATCTAAACCAGAATTCATAGATAACAGATTTTTACAAGTAATCATATTTTCCTTAACTAATGGAGCACTAGTCCAACCAGTACCAATATAATCGGATACTTTATTATTAATATTAATTAAACCTTCTTGTTCTGCAATACCACTCACAGCTGTGGTTAAAGTTTTTCCTGCACTTGCCCAATACCAAGGAGAAGTTGCGGTATGATTTCCAAAATATTGCTCTACTACAATTTTTCCATTGTGAAGAATGATGAAACTTTTTGTGTTTTTTAATTCTAAATAATCTAATAAAGGTTGTAATTTATTTTGATTCCAGCCCAATTCACTAACGGATTTAGTTTCCCAAACATCAGATCCATTGTTAGGAAAGTAAATAGTTTCTGTTGGATTTTGATCATCTAAAGAAGGTTCTTCGTCGTTAGAACAAGAAACCAATGAAAACGCTAGAAAAGTAAATAAGACTATTTTTTTCATAACAACAAGATTAAAAAAATTAATATTTTAATAAGACAATAAAAGTATAAAATAGTTTAATCCAAAACTAAATATTTGTAATTTAGTGCAATATTTATAATATGAAGACAAAGATAGTATTTGCATTGGTATTCCTTTTTTTAGTTTCTTGCCAAAAAGAAGTTAAAGAAACTGATATTCAAAATCTTAGCGGTTATTGGGAAATTGAACACGTTATTCTTCCTGATGGAGAAACTAAAGAATATAAAGCAAACGAAACTTTCGATTTTTTTGAAGTAAATGATAAAAAAGGAATAAGAAAAAAAGGCATACAACAATATGATGGTACTTTTCTAACCAATGATGTTTCAGAAGATTTCACTATAGAACTTAAAGACGGAAGTTGTTCTATAAATTACAAAACCGATTATTCTCAATGGAAAGAAGAAATCATTTCAATTTCTAAAGAAAAATTAATCGTTAAAAATAAGAATGATTTAGAATATCATTACAAAAGACCAGTTTTATTCGATAATAACTAACTGAAGTTATCTTAAAATCCACATCTAATTCCTTCAATAACAAAAACAATGGCTAAAAGATTCAACGAAGAACATTCCATGCAAGACATTTTAAAAGAATTCATCCAAGTTAATAAATTAGATAACGGAATGGATAAAGTTGATGTGGAACAAGCTTGGAAAAATCTAATGGGAAATGGCGTTAATAATTATACCGAAGAAGTTCTTTTAAAACGAGATACCTTATATGTAAAGTTATCTTCAGCCGTTTTACGAAATGAATTAAGCTATGGAAAAGACAAAATCATCAAAATGATAAATGAAGAAATGGGAAAAGAAATTATCAAAAATTTAATTTTTAGATAATTTTATTTGAATTGCCGTCCGGCTTCAGCCATCGAAAAAAAATCCTAACATTAGATATTCAGATAAAAAAATCCCATTTCAATTAAGAAACGGGATTTTATATTTTTAGGCAAACTGCTCACTGAACACTACCAACTGAATACTTTTTACTAGAACATTTCTCTTCCAGCAAAGTGGAAAGCCCCTTCAATAGCAGCATTTTCATCAGAATCTGAACCGTGAACTGCATTTTCTCCAATTGAAGTAGCATATTTTTTACGAATAGTTCCTTCAGCTGCATCAGCAGGATTGGTAGCACCAATTAAAGCTCTAAAGTCTTCAACAGCGTTATCTTTTTCTAAAATAGCAGCAACAATTGGACCTCTAGTCATAAATTCCACTAACTCACCAAAGAAAGGTCTTTCACTGTGAACAGCATAAAATTTTTGAGCATCAGCAACCGTTAATTGCGTTAATTTCATTGCTACAATTCTGAAACCACCTTCAGTAATCATATTTAAAATTCCACCAATGTGTCCGTTTTCAACAGCATCTGGCTTAATCATTGTAAAAGTTCTATTCGTTGCCATAACGTTTTTGTTTTTTTAATTCGAGTGCAAAAGTAGTGTATTTAGACTGAAGTTTAAAAGTTTATTAGTTTAAAAGTTTACTAATTTTTTTGTAGCGAAAGACTTGGGCATTTTTAGTTATGTATTTCCTGCTATCCATTGCAATATTTTTATCTCGTTTTGTGAACGAGATAAAAATGATTTACATTCCTATCAGGGCTAGGTGAGAAGGGTTTGTTTTTTGTTTATTTTTTTTCGGGATTTCTTGAAGTATGAAAAACAGCATTTATTATTAATGAATTTTCAATAATTTCATAAACAATAACATATGGAAATTTTTTAAAGGGTACTTCACGAAAAGTATCAAATTTTATTTGAAATAAAAAGGGATTTGTTTTAAGATAATCCAAATTTTCTAAAAATTCAGAATAAAATTGTTTACCTAATTTTTTATTTATTTCACTATAATATTCAATATCATTTTCAATTTCTAAAGATGCTTTTTTACTTAAAAGAATATTAAATACCATATTTGGATTTAATTGCTCTTTTAAACTCTTCTAAAGAAAGTACTTCCGCTGGGTTTTTTAAATATTCAGATCTTCTCTCTCTAACTTCAAGAATTTGATTTTCATTTAATATAGAAGAAGAAGCTTCTACAAGTAAAGAAATTTTTTCTAAAACTTCAAGGTTTTCAATTTTGTTAATTTTTGCAATTAACTTTTTTCTTTCTTCTAAAATATTCATTTTGAAACATTTTGATGTAAAATTACAAAAAAAAAAAATCAAATAGTAATTATGGTAAACACATTTTCCAAAGGTTTCAATTCTTCAAACAATTTATCCATTAATTTTTGACCAAATTCCAAATAATATTCCGAGAAATTGGCTTTTCGTTCTTGTAAACTTTGTTTTGGAAACAATTCATCTTGAAGAGAAGTAATGCGTTCTAATTTTTCAGCTAAAACTCTTTTTTCAGCTTTTAATAAACGTTTTTCTAAGTTTTCTAAACCTTTTATTTGTTTGACTTCTTGTGCTTTTACAGCTCCAACAAAAGATTTGTCTGTTTTAGCTGCAATGGCATATAAATCTTCAAATTGCTTTTTTAAATGTTCTTTTTGAGAAGTAAAATCTATATCAAAATTGGATAAATCTTTTGTTTTATTCGAAATCAAATCTTGTTGTTTACTGAATAAATCAGCCCAAGTTAATTCTAATTTATCAGCTTTTTCAGCTTGTTTTTGACTTGCAATTAAAACTGAATTTCGAAGTAAAAGCATCGGAAAAGTTACATGGTTTGCCTCAAAATTAGATTTCAATTCCAACCAATAAGCCAATTCACCACCACCACCAATGTAGCATAAATTAGGTAAAATCACTTCTTGATATAAAGGACGTAAAATCACATTTGGACTAAACTTTTCTGGATGATTTTCCAATTCAGCTAAAATTTTACTTTCCGAAAAGGTATAATTTGTATTTAAAACTTTGTAGATATTGTCTTCAAAAACAATTCGCTCACGCAAATTATCTTCAATATAAAATAAGTTAATTTCACGTGGATTGACTTGGATTTTATATTCAGACAAAAGTTCGTTAGTTTTCAAAACCTCTTCGCTAGAACTCTGATTTACCAATTCTTCTTTAGCATAAGGAACAAACAATTGTTTCAGATTCTTATCATCACCATCCAAAATTACTAAACCTTTTTCCTTGAAAAGCTCATTGGCAATAAACCGAGTAGCATCGGCTAAATTAGATTGTTCTAAGTAGCCTTTTTCAAATAAATCTTTTAAATATGTTGCATTTTCTCCAATTCCTAATTCTGACGAAAATTGCTCAAAAACCTCTCTTAAACCTTCAGTAGGTAATCTCCCAACTGGACCAAAACTTTCTTTTTGCCAACTGATTTTCTTTCCTTTAAACCAAAAATGATTAATTTCTTCAAAATCATGATCTTCGGTAGCCATCCAATAAATCGGAACAAAATTTTGATTTGGATATTCTTTATTCAACTGTTCACAAAGGTTGATAGTCGAAATGATTTTATACAAAAAATACAAAGGTCCAGTGAATAAATTCAATTGATGTCCAGTTGTAATTGTGAAAGTGTTCTCTTCGTTTAAAAGTTTTATATTGTTTGAAGTTGTTTCAGAAGTTTCAATGTTTTTATATTGTTTGTTAATTGAATCAACTAAAATTTCTCTATTTTTAAATGGAAAGTTACTTCGTTTTTCTTTAAGCTGTTCTGAAAAATTTTCCAACTTTGGAAACCTATTGTACAATGCTTTTAAATTGGTTTTTTCTTCTAAATAATCATTCATCAATTTAGAAAAATATCCTGATTTTTGGTAGCTTATACAGTCAGATGGCATAGTTTTATTTTTTTGTAAAAGTAGTAAATTACATTTTTTAAAGTATTATAGAAATCTTAAAATATACTTTACCTTTGCAAAAACATTATCCTTGCAAAACATACTCTTAATCACACCACCTTTTACCCAACTGAATACACCGTATCCAGCAACAGCTTATATAAAAGGGTTTCTAAATACTAAAAACATTGAAGCCTTTCAAATGGATGTAGGAATAGAAGTGATTTTAGAAATGTTTTCAAAAGAAGGTTTAGAAGAGATTTTTAAGACAGCTGACAACCGACAACCGACAACCGACAACAGTCAACGAATTTATGCCTTAAAAAACGATTACATCAACACCATTGACAACGTAATCTCTTTTCTTCAAGGAAATAATCCAACTTTAGCAAGACAAATTTGTAGCGGCAATTTCTTACCTGAAGCTTCTCGTTTTGATCAAGTAGATGATTTAGAATATGCTTTTGGTGCTATGGGAATGCAAGACAAAGCCAAGCATTTAGCAACTTTATATTTAGAAGATTTATCCGATTTTATAGTAGAATGTGTTGATGAAAATTTCGGATTCAGCCGTTACGCTGAACGTTTAGGAAGAAGTGCCAATTCGTTTGATGAATTATACAGTGAATTACAAAAAGAAATTACGTTTATAGATAAAATCACTTTAAATATTCTAAAAGGAAGAATAGAAGTAATCCAACCCAAATTAATCTGTTTTTCAGTTCCTTTTCCAGGAAATTTATACTCTGCTTTTAGATGTGCACAATTTTTAAAAGATAACTATCCAGAAATAAAAATCGCAATGGGTGGTGGTTTTCCAAATACAGAATTAAGAGATTTAAAAGACAAACGTGTTTTTGAGTTTTTCGATTTTATTACGCTTGATGATGGCGAATTGCCTATAGAATGTCTATATAATGCAGTTTGTCACACTGAGCTTGTCGAAGTGCTTTTTAAACGAACATTTCTTTTAGAAAACAACGAAGTAGTTTATAAAAATAACTCCACAAAACCAGATTACAAGCAAAGTGAAGTCGGAACTCCAGATTATTCCGATTTACTTTTAGATAAATACATTTCTGTTATCGAAATTGCCAATCCTATGCACAGTCTTTGGTCAGATGGTCGTTGGAATAAACTAACTATGGCTCACGGCTGTTATTGGGGAAAATGTACCTTTTGCGATATTTCTTTGGATTACATAAAATTATACGAACCCATAGCGGCCAAAACTTTGGTAGATAGAATGGAAGAACTTATACTTCAAACAGGTGAAAATGGTTTTCATTTCGTAGATGAAGCAGCACCACCAGCTTTAATGAGAGAAGTGGCTTTGGAAATTCTAAAAAGAAACCTAAAAGTAACTTGGTGGACCAACATTCGTTTTGAAAAAAGTTTCACTCAAGATTTATGTATTTTGTTAGCAGCTTCAGGTTGTATCGCTGTTTCTGGTGGTTTGGAAGTCGCTTCAGATAGACTTTTGGAGTTAATCAAAAAAGGAGTTACGGTTGAACAAGTAGCTCAAGTCACTCGAAATTTCACAGAAAGTGGCATCATGGTTCACGCGTATTTAATGTACGGTTACCCAACGCAAACTGTTCAAGAAACAGTTGATAGTTTGGAAATGGTGCGTCAATTGTTCGAAATTGGAGTTTTGCAATCGGGTTTTTGGCATCAATTTGCCATGACTGCTCATTCTCCAGTAGGTATGTTTCCTGAAGAATTTGGTGTAATTCCACAACAAAATGAAGTGACTTTTGCCAATAACGACATAGCTTTCAAAGATAAAACCGGAATCAATCACGAAAAATTCAGCTTTGGTTTAAAGAAATCCTTATTCAATTACATGCACGGAATTTGTTTTGATTATCCTTTGCAAGATTGGTTCGATTTCAAAATTCCAATCACCAAAATCCAACCCGATTTTATTTACAACGCACTTCAAGATGCAATTGATTTCAACACCAAACCTTCAGCCAAAATCGTTTGGATAGGAGGAAAGCCAACTTACGAAATCTTCACAAAATCCAAAAAAGGAAACAGTTGGGAAATGATGCAGCTGACTTTTCACGATAAAAAAAATGTAACCGAAATCACTGTCGAAAAAGAAAAAGGAGAATGGTTAATTGAAACTTTAGAAAAAATCTCAATTTCTACAAATAACAAAATGACTTTTTCTCAATTAAAGTCAGATTATGAAGCTAATTTAGATGATTTTGAGTTGTTTTGGTATTCAAAATCAATAAATTCTTTGAGAGAAATAGGTTTATTAGTTTTATAAATTCCTTTCTTTTTTGAAATTGCTATTGACATTGAATTTTGATATTGTTTAGGGCGTTCCCTTTCAGGTCGTGCTGTCCACTATATCTTTTTGTCTCGTTTTAAGAACGAAACAAAAAGGATGCCGTTCCCATCACTAACGCATTCGATTAAATAGAAAAATTGACTTTTTCATCAACTATATCATTTTACCAATATTTCATTTACGAAAACGTTTTCTTTTTTGTAAATTTACCCTTCATAAAAATTACACTATGAGTACAAACTATAAACTTTCTGTAAATCAAGAAAATAACTTTGATTTCAACGAAAGCGATTTAAAAAATTTAGATGAAATCCAGTTGTCAAATAACAAATTTCATGTCTTAAAAGAAAGCAAACCTTATTCAGTTGAAGTAGTTTCAACCGATTTAGCTTCCAAAAAATATACAGTTAAAGTTAATAATTCAGTTTATGAAGTAGCCATTGCTAACGAATTAGACCAATTAATAACAGCAATGGGCATTGAAAAAGGAAGAACCAAAGTTGTGAATGCTATTAAAGCACCAATGCCAGGTTTAATTTTGGAAATCAACGTTTCTGTTGGTCAAGAAGTAAAAGAAAATGATCCTTTATTAATTTTAGAAGCCATGAAAATGGAAAACAGTTTCCTTTCACCAAGAGACGGAATCATAAAATCTATTGCAGTAGAAAAAGGAAACGCAGTAGAAAAAGGACAATTATTAATAGAATTTGAATAAATAAAGAAGCAAGAAGCAAGAACAAAGATATGAGAGAAGTAATGCTTTATTTTTAAAATAATCTTTTTTCTTTCAACGTAGTGGTCTTTCCTCTTTTATCTAAAATATATGAAAAAAATAACAAAAATATTAGTTGCAAACCGCGGTGAAATTGCGATTAGAGTAATGAAAACCGCTCAAAAAATGGGCATCAAAACGGTTGCAGTCTATTCAACAGTGGATAGAAATGCTTTGCATGTCAAATTTGCTGATGAAGCCGTTTGCATTGGTGAAGCTGCTTCAAGTCAATCGTATTTAAGAGGTGATAAAATTATTGAAGTTGCAAAAGAATTAGGAGTTGATGCTATTCATCCAGGTTATGGATTTTTGAGTGAAAATGCTCAATTTGCTGAATTATGCGAAAAAAATAATATCATTTTCATTGGACCAAAATCCAAAGCCATTGAAATGATGGGGAATAAATTAGCAGCCAAAGAAGCGGTTAAAGATTACGATATTCCTATGGTTCCTGGAACTGAAGATGCTATTACTGATATTGAAGAAGCTAAGAAAATTGCAACATCAATCGGATTTCCAATTCTGATTAAAGCGGCTGCTGGTGGTGGTGGAAAAGGAATGCGAATTGTAGAAAAAGAAGCTGATTTCACATCACAAATGAACAGAGCTATTTCAGAAGCGGTGAATGCTTTTGGTGATGGAGCTGTTTTCATTGAAAAATATGTAACCAAACCAAGGCATATCGAAATCCAAGTGATGGCTGATAGTCATGGCAATATAGTTTATATTTTCGAACGAGAATGTAGCATTCAAAGAAGACATCAAAAAGTAGTGGAAGAAGCTCCTTCAGCTGTTTTGACTCCAGAATTACGTAAAAAAATGGGTGAAGCAGCTGTAAAAGTAGCCAAAGCTTGTGATTATTTAGGAGCAGGAACTGTTGAATTTCTTTTAGATGACCAACACAATTTCTATTTTCTAGAAATGAATACACGTTTGCAAGTAGAACATCCAGTTTCTGAAATTATTGCAGGTTTGGATTTAGTAGAACTACAAATAAAAGTCGCACAAGGTGAAGCTTTACCCATGAAGCAAGAAGATTTAAAAATCAACGGTCACGCAATGGAACTTCGTGTGTATGCAGAAGATCCTCTAAATGATTTCTTACCTAATGTAGGATTTTTAAGTACATACATTTTACCTGAAGGTGAAGGAATTCGTGTAGATAACGGAATCGAACAAGGTATGGATGTGCCAATTTTTTATGACCCAATGCTTTCAAAATTAATTACTTATGGTAAAAATAGGGAAGAAGCTATTGCTTTGATGATAAAAGCAATCGATAATTATCACGTGGAAGGAGTTGCAACTACCTTAGCTTTTGGAAAATTTGTAATGCAACACGAAGCCTTTCGTTCTGGAGAATTTGATACAGGTTTTGTGAAAAAATATTATGATGCCGAAAAACTAAAAGCCCAACATGCAACAGAAGCAGAAATTGCTGCTATGATAGCTTTGAAACAATATTTGAATGATTTGAAATTGGTAAAGTTGCCTAATTAGAAGAAAGAAACAAGAAGAAAGAAGCAAGACAAATCTTTTCTCTTTCAGTGAAACGGTCTTTTCTCTTTCTTCTAAATAAAATAAACATGCAAGACAAAATAAAAACATTAAACGATAAAATAGCTTTAGCCAAACAAGGTGGTGGCGAAGCTCGAATTGCAAAGCATCACGAAAAAAAGAAATTAACAGCCAGAGAGCGTGTAAATTATCTAATGGATGAAGGTTCTTTTGAAGAAATTGGGATGTTGGTCACACACAGAACCAAAGATTTCGGAATGGAAAAGGAAATCTATTATGGTGATGGAGTAGTTACTGGTTACGGTACAATTAACGGAAGACTAGTTTACGTTTTTGCACAAGATTTTACAGTTTTTGGAGGTTCATTATCAGAAACTCATGCTGAAAAAATCTGTAAAGTAATGGATAAGGCACTTAAAAACGGTGCTCCAATGATTGGTTTAAATGATTCTGGTGGTGCTCGTATTCAAGAAGGTGTGCGTTCATTGGGTGGTTATGCAGATATTTTTTACAGAAACGTTCAATCTAGTGGTGTGATTCCACAAATTTCTGCCATTATGGGACCTTGTGCTGGTGGAGCAGTATATTCTCCAGCAATGACTGATTTTACAATGATGGTTGAAGGTTCTAGTTACATGTTTGTGACTGGTCCAAACGTTGTAAAAACAGTAACTAACGAAAATGTAACTTCTGAAGAATTAGGTGGTGCAAGTACACACTCTACAAAATCTGGTGTTGCTCATATTACTTCTCCTAATGGAGTGGAATGTTTAGAAGATATAAAACGTTTATTAAGTTATTTACCTCAAAATAATAGAGAAACTACTCCAAAGTTAGATTATGTTCTAAATGACGAAATCAGAGATAAATTAGATACGATTATTCCTGATAATGCCAACAAACCTTATGATATGCATGAGGTAATTACTGATATTATTGACGAAGATAGTTTCTATGAAATTCACAAAGATTTTGCTGAAAATATTATTGTTGGTTTTGCAAGACTGGGAGGAAGAAGTATCGGAATTGTTGCTAACCAACCAATGGTTTTAGCGGGTTGTTTGGATGTTAATAGTTCTACAAAAGCAGCTCGTTTTGTTCGTTTTTGTGATGCATTCAATATTCCTTTATTAGTTTTAGAAGATGTACCAGGATTTTTACCAGGAACAGATCAGGAATGGAACGGAATTATCGTTCATGGAGCCAAATTATTATATGCTTTTAGTGAAGCAACAGTCCCAAGAATTACAGTAATTACAAGAAAAGCTTATGGTGGTGCTTATGATGTAATGAATTCAAAGCACATTGGAGCTGATATGAATTTTGCTTGGCCAAGTGCCGAAATTGCTGTAATGGGAGCAAAAGGAGCATCCGAAATTATTTTCAAAAATGAAATCGCAGCAGCTTCAAATCCTGAAGAAAAGTTGAAAGAAAAAGAAGCTGAATATGCTCAATTATTTGCCAATCCTTATACAGCAGCTCAAAGAGGTTTTGTGGATGAAGTAATTGAACCAAGATTCACAAGAAGAAAATTAATCAAAGCATTCAGTATGCTCGAAAATAAAGTAGTGGATATTCCAAAACGCAAACATGGAAATATTCCACTCTAGTAGTCAAAAAAGTTAAAAAGGAAACCTCAATTTATTAAATTGAGGTTTTTTGTTAATAAATTGTTTTCATATGCTTTAATGTTGAATAAGTTTTCTATCTTGTAACGCTTTTTAAAAGTGTTAAAAAATATTCGTAAAACATTATAAATGAAGTTTTTAAAAATAGGTATTTTGTTTTTTTTACTGTTTACAACTGCTGCTTTTTCTCAAAAGAGTATAACGCATAAAGTGGTAAGTGGTGATTCTTTTTATTCTATTGCAAAAAAATATAATGTTGAGGAAGCTGAAATTTATAAATTAAATCCTAAAGTCAAAGGAACTGTTTTACAGTTGAATACGGTTTTAAAAATTCCAGCTAAAAGGCTACCTACATCAAGTTCAAAAGTAACCGAACATACTGTTGAAGCAAACGAAACTTTTACAAGTATTTCAAAAAAATATGGTATTAGTATCCAAGATTTAATCGAATTTAATCCCAATATAACTCCAAATAAAATTAAAATTGGAGATGTTTTAAGTCTAAAAAAAATAAAAAAAGATTCTGTTAAAATAGCCAATAGTACTAAATCTTCTCCTGAGAATGATGTGTTTCATAAAGTTGCTAAAGGAGAAACTTTAAGTAAAATTGCTGAAAAATATAATTTAGGTTTAAGCGAATTAAAAAAATTAAATCCAAAAGTGAGTTCTAAAATTCAAATTGGTCAGAAAATTTTAATTCAGAAGGCTAAGAAAGAAGAAAAAATAGAACTTATTGAAGCCATTCCAGTCAATTTACTTACGACTGATATTGGCAATATGAATAATGCTGAATCTAATTTAGAAGACGAAATAGAAGAACCAGATGATTCAGGTGAAGTTTTTCATGTTATTGAAAAAGGAGAAACTTTAAATAGTATTGCAAGAAAATACGGTATTAAACTAAAGCAATTAAAAAAATTAAACCCTAAACAAGTTGATAAATTAGCTATTGGTCACAAGTTATTAGTTAAGAAAGCGGTAATTAATCCAGAAAACACCAAGCCTTTAGTGGTTTATGCAGAAGTTGATGATTATATCGAAGATACACCAGAATTGAGTTATGAAGGCTTAAGTAAAGCAGAATTTTTAATTGCAAAAGCATCTGAAAATATAGGAACTCGATACAGAAGTGGTGGAAAAAGTCCTGGAGGTTTTGATTGTTCTGGTTTGATGTGTTACATCTATAATGAACTTGAGTTTAAGCTTCCAAGAACATCATCAGGTCAGGCTCAGTTTGGGAAAAAAGTAAAAAAAGCGAAAGCACAAAAGGGCGATTTAATTTTCTTTTCAACAAATGGTAGAGGTTCAGTAAGTCACGTTGGAATGGTCACTGAATTTGATGGTGACGAAATTAAATTCATACATTCATCTTCGAGTAGAGGTGTTATAATATCTTCTTTAAATGAGACTTATTACTCTAGAAGATTTGTTAAAATTAATAGAGTTTTAGATAAGTTTTAAAACTTATTTTGTCCAATAATAAAACTCTTTTTCAAGTCCTGATTCTAATTTTTTCAAACTTCTTTTTAATATAAAATACGGAATCAAAATCATAAAAGCGGCATGAATTAAAATAAATGGAATTATAAAAAATGTCTGTTTTTGTTCTGTAAACAAAATTCCTATCAAAAATACAGAATAGAAAAATACTAAAAAACTGTAAAAAAACAGTAAGAATTTAGTGTAGGCTTTGACTTCTATTTTTAAATGAATTCCGTTTGTGTCTTCAATGATTTTACCATTTGCAATGGCCATATGCGCATTGTTGTCAAAAAGTTTTCTAATGCGTTTAAGCTTAAAAGTAGTATTTGAAATGAATCCTTTATAGTCATTTTTATTGGAAGAAAATACTTCAAATCCAGAAAACAAATTGAAACCTAAATCAGATTCAGTAACATTTTCTCTAAATCTTTTTGAAAATTCTAATTTTGAAATAGGTAAACTTATTTCAATGTTTTTGATTAAATGTAACTTTTTTAAAATAGAATCCATCATGTTATGAATTTATTTGATCAATTGCTAAAGCTAAAGCACTATCTTTTTCAGTAATGGTATTGCCGCTATTATGAGTTGTTAATGTGATTTCAACTTTGTTGTAAACATTACTCCATTCGGGATGATGATTCATTTTTTCGGCTATAAGTGCTACTTTTGTCATGAAACCAAAGGCATCCACAAAATTTTTGAATGTAAATGTTTGTTTTAGTTTATTGTTTTCTTCTTTCCACATGGTTTTATAATTATTTAAATTCAAAATTCTATTTTTATATTTAATTACTGAATTGGAATCCAAACTTCTTCTTCATTTTCAGGATTAGTATGTCCTTTGTACGCATCACCCAAAATTTCAAAATGAGGACGATCATCTAAACTATAATCGCTATTGGGCAACCATTCTCCAAAAATAAAATTTGAGGTTTTATAAAATTCTGCGGAAGTTCCTTTATGTAAAAAAACGGCATATTTTCCGGCTGGAATTTCAAATTTTTCAAAGTCGTTAGGAATAATATCATAGTTTTTGACTTCAATTAAAGCGTATTTTTTGAATTCAGTTTCTTGTGTAAACTCTTGCAAACTGCTCTTATCATACACTTGAAGTGAAATTAAATCAGCATTTTTGGCATTTGAAACTTCTTTAAGTCTAGGCATTAGCAGTTGCCAAATTTCAACAGTTTTATCATTGGCTAATGAAGTTTGTGTTGAAAACCCAATGGTTTTTTTGATAGAAATTGTTTCGGTTCTTAGAAACATAGCATAATATTTACTCAAATATAAAAAAAATCCTCACAAACTTAATTATGAGGACTTAATTTTAGAAGTAATTATTTTATTTTACTTAAATAATTATAAATATCATCTTTTAATTTTACTCTTGTCATTCTTAAATTATTCAAAGCTTCGTCTGATGCTGGTTCTGAAAGACTTTCAATTCTGTAAATTTCATGGTCTAATTCATCGTAAGAATCATACATTTTTTTAAAATGATTGTCAACTACTTTTAATTCTTGAATTTTATTTTCAAATTCAGGAAATGCATCTACTAAATTGTGTTTTTTTATCATTTTTATATTTATTAGTTAATTCAAATATAAAAGAAAAACGATAATTAAAATATGATAAATATCATCGTATTTATGGTTTAATTTCCTTTCAAACGAGCAAACAAACGGTTAAATAATTTAGGAAAGTCTTCAGGTTGTTTTTGACTTAATTCATAAGTTCCATCTTCATTAAAAATAAGTGGAAAAAAGAACTCTGCTCGATTGTTTTCAATATTTATTGGTCCAAATTTAGTACCATAAATGTGCATTTTCCCATTTTCTAATCTAGCTAATGTATAGCCTTCAGTAAAATTAAAAAAAGGTTCTAAATCTTTAATTTGTTTTTTACTTTCAAGAAAAGCAAGATCATTTTTTTCAAAATGAAAATCTGTTGAAGTTTTAGAATCTAAAAAGCTATAATCGCCAAAATAAAAACCAACCTTGGTTTTCACAATGCCTTGCCAATATATAGTATTGAAGGGAGTAGGAACAACTTTAATTTTTTCAAAGCTGATATTTTGTCTTTTCAATTCGTTTTCAAAATGATTTTTTACAATAAAATTCGCCATCAAACCCCATAATAAATAGGTTGTTGATACAACTAAAGAAGTTTTTATAATTATTTGTCTTTTAGGAAAATTATTTTTTAAGGTCAACAGTAATATACAGCCAATAAGCAGCCAAATTGTATACAATGGGTCTACAACAAAAACATTATCTAAAGTGTAAAAAGATTTATTTAACGGATAAAATAGTCTTGTGCCATAAGTAGTGCATAAATCTAATAAAGGATGCGTAAATAATGTTAAAAAACTAGCCCAAAACCAAGATTTATAACTTGTTTTGTATTTATGGCTGAACCATTTTGCAGTCAATAAACTCAATAAAAACGCAAAAAATATAGAATGTGAAAACGCTCTATGAATGGATAATTGTTCAATAGTATTAAAAAAAGGATTGATTAAGATATCCAAATCAGGGATTGTTCCTAAAATCGCACCATATAACAAAGCCTTTTTGCCAATTTCTTTATCTTTTATTAATGCAAATGTGGCAGCTCCTAATACTATTTGTGATAATGAATCCATTTTCTATTTTTTTGGAATTTGGAATTTCCTTATTGGAATTTAACTTATTGGTTCAGCATACAAATCAAATTCTGTAGCATCAATTACTTTTAGATTTACAAATTCTCCTGTTTTTAAATAAAATTTTGACGCATCAACTAATACCTCATTATCTACATCTGGACTATCAAATTCGGTTCTTCCAACAAAGTATTGCCCTTCTTTTCTGTCTATTACACATTTAAAAGTCTGACCAATTTTTTCTTGATTCAAATCCCAAGAAATTTGTGCTTGAATTTCCATAATTTCTAGTGAACGAGCTTGTTTAACCTCTTCTGGAACATCATCAACTAAATTATAAGCATGTGTATTTTCTTCGTGCGAATAAGTAAAACATCCCAATCTTTCAAAACGCATTTCTTCAACCCAATTTTTCAATATCTGAAAATCCTCTTCCGTCTCACCAGGATAACCCACAATTAAAGTCGTACGAATGGCCATTTCTGGAACGGCTTTTCTAAAGTCTTTTAAAAGATTCGTGGTTTTTTCATAAGTTGTTCCTCTTCGCATAGATTTCAAAACACTATCTGAAATATGTTGCAATGGAATATCAATATAATTACAAATTTTAGGTTCGCGTTTCATCAACTCTAAAACTTCCATTGGAAATCCAGTTGGAAATGCATAATGCAAACGAATCCATTCTATACCTTCAACTTTCACTAAATTCTCTAATAATTCTGCTAAGTTTCTCTTTTTGTATATATCTAAACCATAATAGGTTAAATCTTGAGCAATTAAAATTAATTCTTTAACCCCATTTTTAGCTAATTTTTCAGCTTCAATAACCAATTTTTCAATAGGAGTAGAGACGTGTTTTCCACGCATCAAAGGAATCGCACAAAAACTACAAGGTCTATCACATCCTTCTGAAATTTTCAAATAAGCATAATTTTTTGGAGTAGTAGTTAATCGTTCTCCAATCAATTCGTGTTTATAATCTGCACCCAATGCTTTTAGTAACAAAGGTAATTCTGTTGTACCAAAATATTGGTCTACATTCGGAATTTCTCTTTCTAAATCTGGTCTATATCTTTCAGATAAACAGCCTGTTACAAATACTTTATCTACTAAACCTTTGTCTTTTTTATCCGCATATTCTAAAATAGTATTTACAGATTCTTCCTTTGCATTATCAATAAAACCACAGGTATTAATCACAATGATATTTCCTTCGTCTTTGGTAGCTTCGTGAGTTACTTCTTTACCATTGGCTTTTAATTGTCCCATCAAAACCTCACTATCATAAACGTTTTTGGAACATCCAAGTGTAATTACATTGATTTTATTTTTCTTTATAGATTTAGTTCTCATATTTTCAAAATTGATGTGCAAAATTACATAAAATAATCCTTTGAAGCAGTATGGTTTGGGCTTTATTTATTGTGGCTTCTTCCTGCTGTCCATTACAATCTCTTCGAGGATTTCCATTCCCATCAGGGCTAGAGATAGAATTTAGGAATTTTTAATTAAGTCAAAAAAAAACTACCTCAAATGAAGTAGTTTCTGTTTACATATGATGTTATTTTTTAAAAACTCACCGTATAACTCATGGTTATATTAGTGTTGTTGTTTCTAATTCTTGCCGCATCATTCATTCCTGAAGATATTAATTGTGTATTGTAGTTTCTATTGGCTTTCGATAAAGCAAAATCTACTCTAGATTCATTAAAACTATATCCAATTCCACCAGAATATCCAGTCAAATCTCCCATAATGTAATCCACTTTGTAAGGACTTTGTTCGTATCTGTATCCAGCTCTTAAACTGATTTGTTTGATTCTATATTCACCACCAAGATTATAGGAAATAGCATTTTGAAGATTGTTTTCAAAATACGGATTCAAATCTTCGTTTTCTCTTCTAAACTTGGTTTTACTGTGATCTCTAGATGCAATATCAAAACTAATTAATCCTTTTTTACCAAAAATAACTGCAGTACTAGCCGTCCATTTTCCTGGTGAAGTTACACCATGACTTTTGTAAACATTTGTTACTTGAGGATTAACTATATTGGTAAAATTATTAGTTCCGTCAGTAGTAACCGTTCTTAAATTTTGAGTCAATTCATCACTAATGGTGTACCATGTTGGAGATTCATAAGCAAGTCCAAATCTAAACATATCGCTTGCTTTTAGTATTGCTCCAAAATTCATAGAAAAACCTCTACCATAAGAATACAATTCGTTATCAAATTGAATTAGTTTAACTGTTTCGCCAGTAGTATATTCTGGGTTGTTATTGGTTTCTAATACAGAAGAAGATCTTAAAAAATCACTAAAATGTATGTTTAGATTCATTCCTAGTGAAAGCACATCTTTATACAATCCAGAAAAGTTAGCAGTTGCTTTGCTGTTATATCCTTGAGTATTTACATAATTGTCTTGATAAAAGCTACCAGGAGCAATATTTGTGTTATATGTATTATTTGAAGGATTTGTGTCATCATCAGCATTAAAAATAAAACCTTGATATCCTAGCATTGCTTGTTGTGCTCCAAAACCTAAACCATTAGTTTCTCCTAAAAATGTATATAAAGAGTTGATGCTTTCACCCGGTAAAGTTTGTAAGAATTCTAAATTATATCCTTGTGCATAATTTAAAAAATAATTCCCAATAGAGTTGGAAGGATTTGTACCTTGCATAAACAATTGATTGTCAAAATTATTGGTTTTTTCATAATTAAAAGCCAAAGCCAATTTAGACCAATCACTTTTTTCCACAGTATTATTAAAAACAAAAGCAACCCCAATCTGATTAATGTCAAATGAATTCTCATTGCTTGAACCTCTTCCGCCAAAATAAGTGGAATTATTTCTGTTGTAATAATTAGCCAATGTTCCTTCAAAAGTATTGTAGTTGAAAACTGTTGAGCCAGCAGGATTAATATTTAGAGCAGATAAATCTCCACCTAAAGCACCAAATGCACCGCTCATACCTCTAAATCTTGCACTTCCGTTTAGGTCTTCAATGGAATATCGAAGCGCATCGTCAGGAGTGACTTCTTGAGAATATCCTAAAACTGTAATGCCAAGGATTAAATATGTTACTATTTTTTTCATGTGTATATTTTTCTTTTAAACATTTTTTATGAAGATTATCCTCTACCGCCACGGCCACCACCACCTGATGATCTTCCTCCACCTGAGCTTCCTCCAGAAGAACGTCCGCCTCCCATGCTTCCTCCAGATCTTGTTGGTGAAGTTGTTGGATAATTAGTTCTAGTTGGCGATGTTGTTCTAGTTGGTGTTGTTGTTCTAGTTGGAGTAGTAGTCCTTGTAGGTGATGTTGTTCTTGTAGTTCTTGTATTAGTAGACGTTCTTACTGTTCCATCATTTGTTCTTGTTGTTCGTACAGTACTATTTCCAATAGTGGTTGAAGTTGTTCTTCCAGAAACTGTAGCGGTTCTACCATTAGATTGTCTCCCAGAAATTATAGCGTAATTATTAGAACCTCTTCTCCCTGAATTATAAGCGATGGTATTTCCATTCCAGTTGTTCCATCCATTATTTGGTCCATACCAATTATTCCAGCCCCATCCATTTCCGTACCATCCATTCCAACCCCAATTGTTCCAACCCCAATTGTTCCAGCCCCATCCTATGTTTCCATAGTAAAAGCCATTATTCCATCCTGGACCATACCAACTGTTCCAACCCCAATTATTCCAACCCAAATTGTTCCAACCCGTGTTATAATAATTTATATTTACTTCTGTTGCGTTATTTCCCCAACCTGCATAACCACTTCTTTCAACATAAACAATGCTATCATTTGACTCTGAAGAATAATTGTCAACATCTACAAAGATTTCTGTTTCTTCAAACTTTTCTTGTATTTTGTTTAACTTCTCTACCGCGTCTTTTTTTTGTTTTACTTGAGTGTAATTAGTTTGTCTGTCTAAAGTAGTTTCTTTCTTTGAACCATAAATACCGTCAGATTCTTCATAGGATGCATTTTTAAATGAACCACAAGATGAAACTGTTAATGCTAGTATACTGAATACTATAAATCGGTAATTTTTAATTGAAGTTTGGTAAAATGTTTTCATAATAGCGATTTTTTATTGTTGGACTTCACAAAAATAGTTAGTTTTGTCGAATATTTTAGTTAAAATTTAATTAAGATTAAAGTTTTAACATTGAATAAACTAACAAATTTTATGCCAATTAAACAGTAATGAGTAAAAATTTAACAAAAAGAGCTGAAGACTATTCAAAATGGTACAACGAATTAGTTGTAAAAGCTGATTTAGCTGAAAATTCAGCAGTAAGAGGTTGTATGGTTATTAAGCCCTATGGATTTGCAATTTGGGAAAAAATGCAAGCCGAATTAGATAGAATGTTCAAAGAAACGGGTCACCAAAATGCCTACTTTCCTCTTTTTGTTCCCAAAAGTATGTTTGAAGCAGAAGAAAAAAATGCTGAAGGTTTTGCTAAAGAATGTGCTGTTGTAACTCATTATCGTTTAAAGAATGATGAGGATAGACCAGGAAAATTAAAAGTTGATGAAAATGCAAAGTTGGAAGAGGAACTAATTGTTCGTCCAACTAGTGAAGCTATTATTTGGTCAACATATAAAGGTTGGGTACAATCTTACAGGGATTTGCCTTTGTTGATTAATCAATGGGCTAACGTGGTTCGTTGGGAAATGCGTACCCGTTTATTTTTAAGAACTGCTGAGTTTTTATGGCAAGAAGGGCATACCGCTCATGCAACAAAACAGGAAGCGATTGAAGAATCAGAAAAAATGATGCATGTTTATGCAGACTTTGCCGAACGTTTTATGGCAATTCCAGTAATAAAAGGTTTAAAAACAGAAACGGAGCGTTTTGCCGGAGCTGAAGAAACATATTGTATTGAAGCCTTAATGCAAGATGGGAAAGCACTTCAAGCAGGAACTTCTCATTTTTTAGGTCAAAATTTTGCCAAAGCTTTTGATGTGAAGTTTGCCAATGCAGAAGGAAAACAAGAATACGTTTGGGGAACTTCATGGGGAGTTTCAACTCGTTTAATGGGAGCTTTAGTTATGACTCATTCGGATGATTTAGGTTTGGTACTGCCTCCTAATTTAGCTCCTGTTCAAGTAGTAATTGTACCGATTTTTAAAACGGAGGAAGAATTTGATAAAATTTCAACTGTAGTTGCTGATTTAGTAGGTCAATTTAAAAAACTAAACATCTCAGTTAAGTTTGATAATAGAACAACACACAAGCCAGGATTTAAGTTTGCAGAATGGGAATTAAAAGGTGTTCCTGTCCGAATTGCGGTTGGTCCAAAGGATTTAGAACAAAAAACTTTTGAAATTGCAAGAAGAGATACTTTAACTAAAGAAGTTGTAGCTCAAGACGGAATTGTCAGTTATATTGCTGATTTATTAGAAACCATTCAGAACGATTTATTTAATAAAGCTTTAGATTATAGAAACACGCATATTACTGAAGTTCAAGATTTTGAACAGTTTAAAGACGTTTTGGAAAACAAAGGTGGTTTTATTTCAGCACATTGGGATGGAACGGCAGAAACGGAAGAAAAAATTAAGGAATTAACAAAGGCTACCATAAGATGTATACCTATTGATGCCGTAAATGAAGAAGGAACTTGTGTTTTAACTGGTTCAAAATCAGTATATAGGGTTTTATTTGCAAAAGCTTATTAAAAAAATATAATTTTTATTGCGAAAATAAAAAATAGTTGTATTTTTGCATCCGCAATACAGAGTTGTACGGCCCGTTCGTCTATCGGTTAGGACGCATGGTTTTCATCCATGTAAGAGGGGTTCGATTCCCCTACGGGCTACAAATATTGAAATTACAGGGTTATTGGCCCGTTCGTCTATCGGTTAGGACGCATGGTTTTCATCCATGTAAGAGGGGTTCGATTCCCCTACGGGCTACAATTAGTTGTAAATAAGTTTTGTAAAATAATTGCTTGTGTCTCGAGTTTTTATTTTATTAGTTAAAACCAAAGTGATTGTTCAGGCAATTGTGGGAGGTTTTTCTTTTTTAACTAGTAGTTTATAAATAATTATTACAATTAAATTAAGAAAAAATGGCAAATCACAAGTCAGCGTTAAAAAGAATTAGAAGCAACGAGAAAAGAAGAGTAATTAACAAATATCAGCATAAAACTACACGTAATGCAATCAAAGCAATTCGTATGGCAACTGATAAAACTGAAGCTCAAGCTAAATTAAATGAAGTGTTTTCTATGTTAGATAAATTAGCTAAGAAAAATATTATTCATGCTAATAAAGCTTCAAACTTAAAATCTAAGTTAACTAAACACGTAGCTTCTTTGTAATTAGAAACGTAGTTTAAAAAATATAAAGCTCTCTTTATGAGGGCTTTTTTTATTCCTAAAAGTTAAGAAATAGTAAATAAAAATAAAGTAATGCATTGGTTAGTATTTTATTACAAAATAAGTATTACCTTTGCACCACTAAAAAAATAAGATGGAATCTATCAGAAACATTGCAATTATTGCACACGTTGACCACGGAAAAACTACTTTGGTTGATAAAATTATGTATCACTGTCAATTATTTCGTGACAACGAAAACACAGGTGATTTAATATTAGATAACAATGATTTAGAGCGTGAAAGAGGAATTACAATTACTTCTAAAAACGTTTCTGTTAATTATAAAGGTACAAAAATTAACATTATTGATACTCCTGGTCACGCGGATTTTGGTGGTGAAGTAGAACGTGTATTAAACATGGCTGATGGTGTATGTCTTTTAGTAGATGCATTTGAAGGACCAATGCCTCAAACGCGTTTCGTATTACAAAAAGCTATTGACTTAGGTTTAAAACCTTGTGTTGTAGTTAATAAAGTAGATAAAGAAAACTGTACGCCAGAAGAAGTACACGAAAAAGTTTTCGATTTAATGTTTGAATTAGGTGCTGAAGAATGGCAATTAGACTTTCCAACAGTATATGGTTCTGCAAAAAATAACTGGATGTCTGATGATTGGAGAAATCAAACAGAAAACATTGAACCATTATTAGATATGGTTATTTCTAATGTTCCAGCTCCTAAAGTTTCTGAAGGAACTCCTCAAATGTTAATAACATCTTTAGACTTCTCAAGTTTTACCGGTCGTATTGCTATTGGTCGTTTAGAAAGAGGTGTTTTAAAAGAAGGAATGCCAATCTCATTAGTAAAAAGAGACGGAAAAATTATAAAATCAAGAATTAAAGAATTACATACTTTTGAAGGTCTTGGGCGTAAAAAAGTACAAGAAGTAATTGCTGGAGATATTTGTGCTATTGTTGGTGTTGAAGGTTTTGAAATTGGTGACACTATTGCTGACTTTGAAAATCCTGAAGGATTAGCTTCAATTGCAATTGATGAGCCTACTATGAGTATGTTATTTACAATTAATGATTCTCCATTCTTTGGAAAAGAGGGTAAATTTGTAACTTCTCGTCATATTAGAGATCGTTTGACTAAAGAATTAGAGAAAAACTTAGCCATGAAAATGGGTGAGACTGATTCTGCTGATAAATTTATGGTTTTTGGTCGTGGAGTATTACACCTATCGGTTCTTATTGAAACAATGAGAAGAGAAGGTTATGAATTACAAATTGGTCAACCACAAGTTATCATCAAAGAAGTTGATGGTGTAAAATGTGAACCAATTGAAGAATTAACAATCGATTTACCTGAAAATCTTTCTGGTAGAGCTGTAGAATTCGTTACAATCCGTAAAGGTGAAATGCTTTCTATGGAAGGCAAAGGAGAGCGTATGATTGTTAAATTCAACATTCCATCTCGTGGAATTATTGGATTACGTAATCAATTGTTAACAGCAACTGCTGGTGAAGCAATTATGTCACACCGTTACATTGGTTATGAACCATATAAAGGAGCAATTCCTGGACGTAACAATGGTTCTTTAATTTCTATGGAAAACGGAAAAGCAATTCCTTACTCTATTGATAAATTACAAGATAGAGGTAAATTCTTTGTTGAACCAAATGCTGAAATCTATGAAGGTCAAGTAATTGGTGAAAACTCTCGTTCTGATGATATGTGTATCAACGTAACGAAAGCTAAGAAACAATCTAACGTTCGTTCTTCTGGAAATGATGAAAAAGCTAGAATTATTCCTCCAATCATTTTCTCTCTAGAAGAAGCTTTGGAATACATTCAAAAAGATGAATATGTTGAGGTTACTCCAAAATCTATTCGTTTAAGAAAAATATATTTAACAGAAAACGATAGAAAACGTTTCAAAATATAATTAAAATTTTCAAAAATGTCTCACTTTTTAGTGGGACATTTTTTTTATATTGTCTTGTCCTGAAAAAAGTTGACTAAATATTAAATAATATGTCAACAAAAAAGAAAATTTCAAAAATTCCGAG
>NZ_CBFHMV010000016.1:0-59067 GCF_965657075.1 Flavobacterium sp. | reverse complement strand
CTTAAATTGAAAGTATCGCGTTATTGAAATTGGTAATTTGGAAGAAAATAGGGTTTTTTCACAGCCTGACGTTTTGCAGCTAAAAGAAGTGGCGACGTGCCAAGACCAAGCCAAAACAAATATAACGCAAACTTTTGAATTTTCGGAGAAAATTCGGAAGTATGCCCTTGCCTAAGCCATTTATTTTAACTGCTGTTAGCGGCTGTTTTTTATTGCCAGCCAGTAATATCCATTTTTGAATGGTTCAAAGTATTCAGAATATTCATTTTTCAGTTTTTCAAAATTTTCTTTGGATAAAACTAATCCATCGAGAATTCTTTTACTTTGATAAATTGTACTACTTACTTTTAAATCTGCAAAATTGTCACTATTAACAATTTCTCCGATTCCATATTGGTTTATATATTCAATTAAATTTTCATGTGCGATTCTGTCAGATCCTTCAAATTCGAAAAGAGCCTCGCAGAAATCGATGTCTAAATTTCGTAGAAATTGATAAAAAAAATCTCGTATTTCATAAAAATAAGGAAATGATAATAATTTTTGATTTCCAGATACTTGCATATTATGCAAGATCAATTCTAATGTACATTCAGTAAGATTTAAATTTCCATTCTCGTAAGTAATATGTTTATAAATTCCTATTTCAGTTCCATCACTCAAGATAATATTATCAATTTGTGACTTTACCTTTTCAGCATCTTCGATACCATTAAACTTTATTCCAAAAGACCATACAAAAGCCATAATTTACTCGTTTTTTTTTTAAATAGCCGCTAACGTCAGACTGTGAAAAAACCCCATAATCATCCTAACAAATATAGTAAAAAATTTGTAAGAAAATCAGATTTTTTGTATTTTTAAAGATGCAACATATCCAAGGAATATCAAGCAATCAGCAACAAATGAGTAGTTTAGAAGATAAAATATCGGCTGATAATTCAGTTCGGTTTATTGACGTTTTTGTGAATCATATCGATGTTGTAGATAACAAACATAATTTGGTAGTTGTCACGCGCAGTATCAACATACTTGGCTTACCCAATTTAATAGCCAAAATCAAGACATGGATCTCGCCTTACAAGAGAAAGGCTTGGCTTTTTGCAAAAACGACTTATATAAAGCTGTTTTTAGCTCAAATCATTTTTGGTACTACTCAAAATACATCAAAATTTAACGTAGCTTAAATTGAAAGTATCGCGTTATTGAAATTGGTAATTTGGAATAAAATAGGGTTTTTTCACAGCCTGACGGCTGACGCTATGGCAAGTGCGGGAATAAATTGTTGCTCAACTGTCTGCCAGCACAAATGTATATAAAGATTTCAAATGTTTCAACGAACACGCATACCCGCATTTGCTATAGCGTTTGTTAGGGCACGTTATTCATTTATTTCTAATGCATCTACAAGTCCAAAAAGTTCTCGGCTTTCAAATTCGTATTTTTTGTCTGCATAGAATATGAAATATCTACCTAATCGACCTGAAAATCTCAAACCTTGATTATGATTAATTTTCATTGAATAGATTGAATTTTCAAACTTTACAAGAGTATCAACTTGCGAGTTGCTTAATACCATAGTCGAAATTTTAAAATTGTCTTCTTTTCTTGAAGACTGAACATCAATATTAGCGTAATAAAGAGAATCAATTCTTCTGACTGTTATCATTTCTGTCCTAGAATAGCCTTCAATAACAATATGAGCCATATAATAAATAGAATCATTATTGCGAATACTTTTAATTGACGGTTTGTCCAGATTTCGACTTTGGGAGAAAGCAACTGAATTTATTGTCAATAAACATACTAGTATTTTCAAAAATTTCATGTCGATTTCGGTATTTTATAATGTGCCCTAACGTGTTTGTATAAGATTAGTGGCGTGTTAAAGCACCTAATTTAGCAAATAAACACCAGATAGAAAATCCGCGAGAATTTTCGTAAGTAGGCAATAACTAGCGATTAATTTTATACGGTGTTGCCACCAGTTTTTAATTCCACATTTTCTCAAATAACTTCGGGCAAATCGCTTTCATAGTTTCAGGTTCTTCCTCTTTCCAAGTAAACTCAAAATTCGGATAATTCCCTTCGTTTGTTTTGAAATCATCAGATATGTAATCGTATAGTTCTTTCCCTGTTTTATTTTCAAACGCAGTTAAAGCAACGTACCAAAAACTTTCAAAATCATAATATTCTTCGCCTTCTACAAATTCCGAAATTAAACTGTCTGGATTTTCCTTTGCTTTATAATATGTGTCTTTTCCTCGTGATATAATCCAATTTCTAAAATATTCAAATCCATCGTCCGAACAACCACCATTCATTATATATCCAGCACACCACATTTCAGAGTTATATGTATCGTAAAGAAGTTTGTCAGTTCTTAATCGGAAACCAATCATTTGTTTTGGTGTCAGTTTTTCAATTTCTTTTACTAAAAATCTTTCTTGTGCATCTTGATTTTTAGTATTCTTGACTGAAGAGTCAACTATACTCCAAAATATTGTTTCGTCCAACATTTCACTAGTTTTCTCAATTTCTTGATTATAAGTTTTCGGTATTTCTTTTTTGGTTGATTCTTTCTTTCCAAAAAGTTTGTCGAATATTCCCATTTGGTTATTATTTTTCGTGTTTTGATTACAACTTAATATCAAAAATGATGTAAGTATTATTGTCGTGAGTTTCATTTTTCAAATTGGTGCCAACGTCAGACTGTGAAAAAAACCCACAATCTTTCTAACAAATATAGTAAAAAATTTGCAAGAAAAGCAGCTATTTTGTGTTTTTAAAGATGCAACATATCCAAGGAATATCCCGCCATCAACTACAAATGAGTAGTTTAGAAGATAAAATATCGGCTGATAATTCAGTTCGGTTTATTGACGTTTTTGTGAATCATATCGATGTTGAAAAACTCGATGGTAAGCTATTCAAATATTTACATTTTGAACTTTAACAAAAAAATAAACCTCGCTTAAAAGGGTTTAAACGAGGTCAGAATTTTATGCTTTTGAAAATGTTTTTAAAAAAATGGTGGTTGTGAAACAGTTACCGCTGTTGTGTGCTGGTTTATTTACCAATCAATTCGTCGTTAATTTTTTTAATAGTTTCGTTATTTAATTTTCGGACTTTGCCTTTAAATTTATAATGTTTAACATACTTTAGTTTGAAATCGTCATTATAACTTTCGTATTCTTTGATTTCCTTTAATAAACCTTTTTCAGAATATATGTAAACAATTTTTGTATTAAAGTTTGAAAGAATCTCTTTTGTTATAATTCTGTTTGTTTTGTCATAATATTCTACTTCTGTTTTTGAATTTTCTTTTCCATCTCCATAATAAGTTTGAAAATTGCTACGCTTCCAATTATTTCCATAACTGAAAAGGTATTGCCATCTTATTTTTTTTGAATTTTCATAGATTTGATTAAGCTCTATGAGTTTTAAATTATCATCATATATTTTTTGAATATAAGTAGATTCTCCAGAATGAATTTCAAGTGAATTTCCTTCTTTTAAGTAATTTATACTCATAATTATTGAATCATTTTCAACATTTAGTATAATTTCATTAATAAGTTCATTTTTATTATTGTAATTATATTTAGTGTCAGTTTCATCAAATTCACATGTTTTGCACCACGAAGTATATTTTCTTGATAATTTTAAAATGTCATTTTGATATTCAAATTGTTCAATATTTCCAATTACATCAAGTTTATTATAGTGATGTCTTCCATAACTAATTTTTTCAAAAATTTTGCCAGATTTATCAAAGTAAAATTCTGATTTACCTATTTTAATTTTCTTTTCACTTTCAGAAAAACGATAGGTTGAAATATCTATTTTATATTCGCCATTTCTTTTTTCAATATTTTGAGAAAATAGTTGAATAATTGAAAGAAAGTAAATAATGTAGATAAATTTCATTTTATTCTGTTTTTCAAAACTAGCATACAACGTCAGACTGTGAAAAAACCCCTCAATCTTACTAACAAATATAGTAAAAAATTTGTATGAAAATCAGATTTTTTGTATTTTTAAAGATGCAACATATCCAAGGAATATCCCGACATCAGCTACAAATGAGTAATTTAGAAGATAAAAAATCGGCTGATAATTCAGTTCGGTTTATTGACGTTTTTGTGAATCATATTGATTTTTAAAAACTCGATGGTAAGCTATTCAAATATTTACATTTGAACTACAACAAAAAAACAAACCTCGCTTAAAAGGGCTTAAACGAGGTCGGAATTTTATGTTTTTTGAGATTTTATTTTGAAAAACAGTAGTTGTGCAACAGTTACAGTTGTTAGCAGAAGTTTTATATTAGAAAATAATCGGTTATATAAGATTGATTTTTATCAACTTCTTCATTGTAATAGTAAATTATGTAAATTTTAGATTTTTTAGGTATTTTTTTTATTCTTTTTTTATCAATTATTAAATTTTCAGATAAACATTTCAGAATCTGTCTAGATAAATCTGCATTATCAAATTCACTTATAGCTTTTATTTTTTTTATTTTCAGATTACGATTAACTTTAATTTCATAGATAGCAATTTTATCATTTTTTACTTCATAGCCTAAAAAATTATTTTTACAAGGTTTTTCTTTGTAAGAAATTTTTAAATCATTTTCGTTAAAATTCTTTATTTTATATTCTTTCAGAATTTTTAAAGCAGTTAATTTTTTTTCATTTGCTTTATTATAATTTTTTTGATTATTAGGATATTTCTTTGAATACATATCTGCGTCTAACTGATTTGAGCCAGAACAATAGCCAAAACTTAATACTCCATTAAAAGTGTCAGCAAATATTAGCCAAGTTGAGTTTTCTGGAACATATAAAGAACAAGAACTATTCATTGAAGCTAATATCTTAATAGTTGTAATTTTTTTACCTTTATATAACTCTAGAACTTCAATTTCTGCATTTTGATACTCCAAATCATTACCAATATTAGTTACTTTTAATATTTTGACTTTAGCTACAAATTCAGATTTTTGAAATTTATCAATTAATTTTGAAGGAATACAAACGCAACTAAAAACATAACTAGAATTGAATAAAAATAGAATAGTTAGAAAAAAATGTTTCATAAATATGAATTTATTTGTTGAATTTCTGAGTTTTCCAAAAATTTCTGCCAACGTCAGACTGTGAAAAAAACCCACAATCTTTCTAACAAATATAGTAAAAAATTTGCAAGAAAAGCAGCTATTTTGTGTTTTTAAAGATGCAACATATCCAAGGAATATCCCGCCATCAGCTACAAATGAGTAGTTTAGAAGATAAAATATCGGCTGATAATTCAGTTCGGTTTATTGACGTTTTTGTGAATCATATCGATGTTGTGGATAACAAACATAATTTGGTAGTTGTCACGCGCAGTATCAACATACTTGGTGTACCCGATTTAATAGCCAAAATCAAGACATGGAACTCGCCTTACAAGAGAAAGGCTTGGCTTTTTGCAAAAACGACCTATATAAAGCTGTTTTTAGCTCAAATAACTTTTAGAACTACTCAAAATACATCAAAATACATCATAATTTAACGTAGCTTAAATTGAAAGTATCGCGTTATTGAAATTGGTAATTTGGAAGAAAATAGGGTTTTTTCACAGCCTGACGTTTCGTGGCTTTGTCTTGTTGCCGAAAATAAGACCAAATATTTAAATTGAAAAAAACAATGAATACAAGTACAAAACCAACATTAAATGAAGCCGAAAACGGCAATAAGTCAAAACCGCTGTTAGCAAATCGTTATTCTAAAGATTTTAAATATACCCTAAAAAGTAAAGAAGGGAAGATTTTGTTGCAAGAGATAGTAACTTTTGGGTCTAAAGAAAAACCATTTCCTAAAGATTGGAAAAGTAACCCAATGATACAAATGGCAATTATTGATTATAAAGAAACTTTGATTAAAAACAATTTTGATATTTTAGTTGATGAAAATTTAGATTTCGATATATAATGTTTACTAACGTTTGGCAGCTACAAGAAGTTGCGTACTTCATTCACTGTCAATTACAAATATAGACAAATCTTTAATTCAACAATTACCATTTCTTATAAATCCCATGCCTAAAAATTTCTTGTAACTGCTGTTAGTGGCAGTTTTTTTATCAATAATATTCGTAATGTCCATATTGAAATTCTTGCGCACGTCTAAGATAAAAATTGTCCGTGATTAGCTTGTTAAGTTCGCCAACTATTGCCTTAAGCTTTTTGTTTCTTGCTATTTTCTCTTGTCCTAAAGTTTCAAAGTCAATTTTACTTTCGTCTTCTATAAGTTGTCGCAATGATTTAATGTAAAAATCTTTTTGCTTTGTTATGTCGTAAGTTTTGGAAATGTCATCTTTGCTTTTTGGCAACAAGTAAATTGAATATTCTGCATATCCTAAAATTCGGCTGCTTTGATGTCCAAAATATGTTCCTCCATATTGAAAGTGTCCAAATAATGAATTGATGTTTGAGTATATGTTTATGAGTTTTTGTCGTTGTTGAGCAAACTCTTCAACTCCGTTTCTTTGTTTAAGAAAATAAGCATATAAAACATAGTAGACATCTTGTCCAACTTCACAGTTAAATTCCTCCTTATCCATGTCGTTGAAATATGCTTGGTCAGGATTTTTTGGATAATCTTCAAAAAACTCTGTATGTTTATCCACTATGTTGTTGAAATCAATTTTTGCATATTTCAAAGTGTCACCAATTTCGGTTGCAATTAAAATGGTGTCTTGTTGTGTGTAGTATTTTGAGTTGTCAAACTTATTGGTTTGTGTTTCTTTTTCGGCAAAATTTTCCTCTTCAACTTTATTGGGTTGATTATTACAACTTAAAAATGTAATTGAAATGGTTAGTATATAAATTATCTTTTTCACGCTCATTTTTAAAATTGCCACTAACGTCAGACTGTGAAAAAAACCCACAATCTTTCTAACAAATATAGTAAAAAATTTGCAAGAAAATCAGATTTTTTGTATTTTTAAAGATGCAACATATCCAAGGAATATCCCGCCATCAACTACAAATGAGTAGTTTAGAAGATAAAATATCGGCTGATAATTCAGTTCGGTTTATTGACGTTTTTGTGAATCATATCGATTTTGAAAAACTAGGTTTTGAGTCCAAAGTTTTAAAAACACAAGGGCGACCTAGTTTTGCGACAACGATATTTTTAAAACTGTATTTATACGGTTATCTCAACGGTGTTCGCAGCTCCAGACGATTGGAAAAAGAATGTTT
This sequence comes from Flavobacterium sp., assembly GCF_965657075.1. Classification (GTDB taxonomy): domain Bacteria; phylum Bacteroidota; class Bacteroidia; order Flavobacteriales; family Flavobacteriaceae; genus Flavobacterium. The sequence continues at coordinate 51,812 of NZ_CBFHMV010000016.1, read as the reverse complement.
TCGCAACATTAAAGTGCAATGGCTTTTAGAAGACATTCGCCCGAATTATCATAGCATAGCCGACTTTAGAAAAGAGAATCCCAAAGCCTTGAAAGAACTCTTTAAATTGTTTGTTTCGTTTTTAAAAGATGCCGATTTAATTGCTGGCGAAACTATTGCAATTGATGGTACCAAATCCAGAGCCCACAACAGCAAGAAAGCGAATTTTAATCAAAAAAAGATTGATAAGCACAAAGAATATATTGATACCAAGTCACAAGAATATTTAGATCAGTTGGAGCAAAACGATATTCAGGAAAATCCAGTTGCCATAAAAAATATCCAACAAAAAATCGAACGTTTAAAGCAAAACAAAATCAAATACGAACTCCTTGAAGAAGAATTAAAACAAAGCAGAGAACCACAAGTAAGCACCACCGATTCCGATGCCAGAGCGCTTTTGGTTCAAGGTCAAGTAGTAGAAGTATCGTATAACATACAAGCAGCCGTAGATCACAAACACAACTTAGTAGTAGCCACGCACACCATCAACCGCAATGATAAAAATGCTTTATCGTCCATTGCTCTTGAAGTCAAAGAAAACTTAGCATTAGAAACCCTCACGGTTTTAGTAGACAAAGGCTATCACAACGGTCGCGAATTACACACTTGCAAACAAAACAACATCACCACCATAGTAGCGGTTCCTGAACAAGGCAAAAGTAATGAAAACGGCACCCAACCCGAGTATTTGGTATCAAAGTTTATTTATAACAAAGAAGACAATACTTACAGTTGTCCAGAAGGTCAAACCCTAACCACAACAGGTCGTTGGCACAAGAAAACAGGACGCACCGAAGAGAGTGGTTATAGGTTTCAAAAATACCGCACATCAGCGTGTAAAACTTGCCCCGTAAAAGACCGCTGCACCAGCAGAAAAGGAGGAAGAGAAATCGATAGAAGCGAGTATGCCGAAGCGGTAGAAGAAAATCACCAGCGTTACAAAGCAAACGCCCAATTGTATCGCAAACGACAAGAGATCAATGAGCACATCTTCGGAACCATCAAACGAAAATGGGGATATAGTTACACGGATTTAATAGGCTTAGAAAAAGTAAACGGAGAACACAGTTTAATCATGCTAGTTTACAACATCAAGCGCAGTATCAACATACTTGGTGTACCCAATTTAATAGCCAAAATCAAGACATGGAACTCGCCTTACAAGAGAAAGGCTTGGCTTTTTGCAAAAACGACTTATATAAAGCTGTTTTTAGCTCAAATCATTTTTAGAACTACTCAAAATACATCAAAATTTAACGTAGCTTAAATTGAAAGTATCACGTTATTGAAATTGGTAATTTGGAAGAAAATAGGGTTTTTTCACAGCCTGACGTTTTGCGGCTTGCTTTAGTGGCGATGATTTATCACAAACCTTTACAAATATAAACAAAACTTTTAATTAAAAACCTTTCCCATTTCTGATAAATCCCGTGCCTCGCCATTGAAGCAAACCGCTGTTATGTGCTGCCTTTTTCGAATTTGTATTTTATTCTCAAAAAGGCATAAAGTAGCCACATAGCTAATGAAGTCCAAAAACCAAATTTTCCAACATTCCAGAAATTTTCTTTTGTATTTTCAAAACTATATAAAACTGTTTTGTTTTTCGTTAGTTTTAATATTTTGAATTCACTTCCTGTTCCAATTATTGATTGAAATTTTGTTCTATGCTTAATGGAAATTAATTCACCTTCAGTTATATTTTCCATAATAGTATAAAAATATTTTATGTTATTTTCAAAAAAATAAAAAGGTTCAGAATGTCCTTCAATAAAAATAGTTATTCTGTCATCTGTATATTTATGATGTCTATATCTATCTTTTTTAATTGATGTAACTTTACCAATAACCTCTTTTAAATCACTTTCGTTAAGTTTTGACGAATAAAATTGACCAATAGTAACAAATGTTAAAATTGATGCAAGTATTGGGAGAAAATATTTGATAAAATTCTTTTGTTCGTTATTAAGAATCATAATTATAGATAATTACTTTATAGGTTTCAAAAGTAGGTTGCACATAACGTTGAAGCATATATTTCAGTAGCGGACAAATATACCAAAATCATTGATTGATTACTATACTTTGCAAATACAAAACGGCTTTTGACTTATGCCAAAAACCGCTATTGAATATATGCATTGTTGTAGGCTGTATTAATTTTTAGTATGATTTTCCATATATTTTTTCTCTTTCTCCTCCTTGTATCCATTCAGTCCAGCTTAATTCTGCTGGCATAAATTCTATACCAGTACAACCTGAATCTTCTATTTCTTGTTTTAGCTTTTCGGAAACATAATAGCCAACTCCTCCAAAAACATACTTTAAAATAAAGAAATCTTCTGAAATATTGTTTGTTAAACTTAACTCTTCTATTGTTATTGTTTCCAATTTTTCTTTAGCATTCTCAATATAATCATTAAACTCTTTAATATTGTTTACTTCTATTACTACATTTTTAGCAGAAAATGTTACTTCAAAATCATCATCTTTTTTACGATAAATAATTTTACATTTTGAAAAATCTATAAGTTCTTGATTAAACACATACATATTTAATATCCAGTAATCTGAAAACACTACGTTCTTTTTTAGAATATTAATATTGAAAAATTGCATTCCATTTTTTCTATAATCTTCAAGTATAGACTTCAATCTACCACTTATTATTAATTTTGTAGATATAGGACCACCATCCATTATTAAGTCATTAACTATAGAATTTTGAAATAGCTCAATATCTAAAAGGTAAGGATGGAAATCTATTTTTTCATTTCTAATATTACCTATAAAAATTGGTTCTTCCCAATACATTTTATCATTAGGAATTTTCAAACAATACTTTTTCACATACTCATTATTTCCTCTTATTTTTTTGCTTAAAGAGAAATTCAATTTATAATATTTCATAATTAAAAAACTAAATCATTTATATGTACGTTAGGGTTGTTAATAACAGCTTGTTTTGCTTGATTTAATATGTCCATTAATTCAGCATAAGCCTGATTTGGTGTTAAATTTGTTGGTAAAGCATCTAATTTACTTTTAATCAAATTATTGTATGCATTATGATTAGGTTGATTTCTCCAGGTATCAACTTTTACACCATTTAACGCTTGGTCTATATGAAATCCTTGATTTGTATTTGACTTAGCTGCTTTTTGAACTACACTGTGTTCAATAATTGCAGAGCCTCTTGGTATAATATGGTGTGCTTGTTTGGTTGCATCGCCTACTGCAATACCACAAGCGGCTCTAAACTTTTTACTATTGTATGCACCAAAATCGATTAAATTATTAGCACCTTTTACTAAAAACTTTAAACCATCAGCTCTTTTTGCAAACTTTACTCCTGCAGAAAACCAACCTGCAACAGGTATAGTTGAAGCAAAACTCAAAGTTGCATTAACACCATCACCTTCGATAGTATATATTATTCCATTTGCTAAATCGGCTACTTCACCTATTGCTGGTACAAGACCCGCTAAGTCCAATACAAGATGTGTAGTATCAACATAAGCCTGTTTAAAAACTTGCCAATTAGTCCAAGTAGGGTTTTCCTGTTTTAAAGTTGCACAATGAACAACAAATAGTCTTACGAAATTTAATGCTATTGTAGGGTCATTAAAATCTAATTGAGTATATTGGTTAATGTTTTGAAGATAATTATTATTAATCAATTGCTCAACACCTCCATTATTGTAAGTGTATAATGAAACATTTACTAACTCATTTAAAATATTTTGATTTTCAACATTATTATTTTCTATCACATAATCAATCAACTCTAACACAAATTGTTCAGCTTGTGGGTCAATAATAGGCATTGTAGGATTTCCTCCTAAAATAGGATTATAGCTTGGGTCTGGAACTACAATAACATTATCTGCTAGATAAACTGCAATACTTTGATTAAGGTCATAAATTAATTTCTGTTCAGAGGTTAAATTTAGTGAGAAATTATGTGCAAGTGCCAAACCTACATTTACACTTGATGTTCCATCGCTATTTGGATTTCCGTAATCATCAATTATTTGTGTAGGAGTAGTTCTATCTCCAGTACATCTTGTAAATATACTTATTACATAATGAGCATCATTAACTAATCCATTGTTACAAGACTGACCTACACCGTGATTACCTCCATGACTACATCTCACTTCTGTAATAACAATTTCATCTGTACAAATTATTCTATTTTGTGTTCCATTATTTTGTAAATTTTCTTGTTTTACTCCATTTACATAATTTGAAGTAGCATTTACTTCAAAGTTATTGTCTAAAATTTGCACTTCACCAGAAAAAGTTGACATATCTAAAATTGAAATTGGGGTAGTTGGAATATATTTAATATATCCCATTCTTTCAGTTTCATTATTATTTTGGGTAATAATCAGTTTTAGAAAATAGGGTTTTGATTGAGTATAAGAATTTAAATGTAAGATGTATGAAATTAATTCATCATCTTTTTCTTTTTTTATAAAGTAAATATCTGAATCACTTGTACGTAGTAGAGAATTACTTATGGAAGAATCAAAGTTTTTACTTTGTAATTTCTGTTTAAAGCTTTGTGAATTAATTTCACTTATTACTTGATTAATTGATACTTTACTTGTTTTTAGTTCGAAAGTTTTATTATCACTTTCAATTAAAATTTCGTCTTCTTGACAGGAATAAAAGGAGTTGAACAAAGCCAATAAAGCAATAAATTTAAAAATTTTCAATTTTGTTTTCATATTTAACGTTGTTTTAAGTTACTAATTTTTTAAGGTTTAGTTTGGCAAATATAGCCTACAACGTTTTTGGCTATGGTTTGCTGCGTTGGTTTAGCAATAAATTTAGTAAATAAACACTAACCATTCACGTTTGCGTGGTTTTTCCGAAGGAAAAACAACCAAGCAGTAAACTATAGCCGGTGTTGTGCATAGTTATTTATTTCGTTCAATATATTTCTTTTCGGTTTCTTTATTAATCAGATTGTCATTTTTATCAAACGTTCTAATTATCGTTTTCCCTTTTTTATTTTTATAAATTTCATACTCGGTCAACTCTCCATTTTCGTTGAAGTAATTCACACGTTCATAATTCAGAGTCAGGTTTTCGTAATAAGTTTGAGTAAGTAATTTTCCATTTGGCCTGAAATCCTTTATTTCAATAGGTTTTCCATTTTTAAAAATCCCTTCAAGTCTTTTATTTCCGTTTGAGTAGAAACCCGTTTCAATTCCGTCACAAACTTTATCGCAATTCAGATAAGTCCAATGTTTTGAGTGTAATTCATTTCCAGATGAAAATAGAATTTTGGGAACTACAATAGTATCCTTATTCGTTTTTAAAGTAGTTGAGAATTGTGAAATCCATTCTCCACGTTTTAAATAAACCGTTATTAATCTATAATTAAAAAAATCTTGACTTGAATCAATGTCAAATTCAGGTATGATTTTTTCATTTGAACATTCATTTATGAAAGTTAAGTTCAATTTTTCTTTTTCGCTATTTTGGCAAAAAGACGAGAAGCTTATAATTAGCAGAAAGATTGATTTTAGTACTGTTTTCATAATTATGCACAACGGTTTAAATATGGTGCGTTTGGCATTTCAGCGCTCCAATTTTTCAATTTACTACTATATTTATTTATTGCTATCATCTTCATATTTAGCACTATCTGCCAAATGCACTATATTTTTTGTTGGCGGTAGTATTTCTTATTCTTCTTTAATCAATTTGTCCAAGTCCTGAATTAATTTGTCCTTGTCAGTTAAATATATCAATGTTCTTTCTTTTGGCTGTAGACCTAGTTCTTTTGAATAGTAGGAGAAGTAAATTGACAATTTATCACCACCAATGTTCTCAATCTTATAAGGTCTGTAATAATCAAATGTATTCTCAACCATATTTCTGTTTGAAACCTTATTCTGTCCATATTGACTTGCAAAATAGAAGCTGCTATCTGTATCAAAAATAATTGCTGAATAACTGCCAATTTTCTGGAAATCATATATATTGTCAATTGTTTTAATGTCAATATCTTCTTTGTTATAGTCCCGAAGAAAAAGAGTGTAACGACCATCTTGATAATAATAGGAAATACCATATTTAAAATCCTTTTCAGGTCTTTCAATTCTTTTTGACATCACAACTTTTACTTCTTTACTTAGTGAGTCTTGAAATATTCCTTTGATTTTCAGAGTGTCAATTGTCTGTACTCTCCATTGACAATAGTTTTTGTTGTATTCTATCTGCTTTTGTTTGGACTTAATTTCGGGTAAGTTTTTTATCGCAAATTCTACAAGTTCTAATGTTGTTCTGCTATCAAATTGTCTTGATACCTGTCTGATAACAATCGATTTCTTTGGTAAAAAAGGTTTCTGTTTTTCTGCACCGCTCCAAGTATATTCTATCTCACCTTTATCAAAGGAAATAAAATAGTCAGGCTCACAATCTCCTGTGTAATGGTGATTAAAATCAAGAAATATTGGGCCTTTATAATTTAATTGAGAAGCGAGTTTCTCTACCAGTTCTCCATAAATAAAAACTTTGTTAATTTCTTCGTAATCAAATCCTGTTTTTATTCTCACTTTGATTTTCCCGAAGTCTTTGGTTACCCAAAAGTCTTGGTGTGCGAAAACAGTTCCAAAAGTCAGAACTAAGATTAATGTTAATATGTATTTGCTATGTTTCATCATATTACCGCCAACGTTTTGGCGCTTGGCGAAGAAGCGGATTTCGAAGCACTAATCTGTCTGCCAGCACTGAACTTGATACGAAGCACAAAACTTCATTAAAGCACTGAACCCGCTTTTTTGCCAAACGCCTGTTAGCTGCTGTTCTTCTTTCCTTTCGTGAATTTATTTAAAGCGTTCTTTTATGTAATCAACTTGTTTCTTACCTTCAAGTTTATCTGTTGCTGGATTTGTCCTAACAAAAAACTCTGTCTGGTCATAAAAGCAAGGTTCACTTGATGCTTTACAGTCAACCTTTAATACTTGGTGTCCTGCAACGTTGAACAAGTCGTAATCAATTAATGAATAAAACTCTGAACCAATTTTTGAATTTATCGCATTTTTAAAATTCAGTTTATACTTGTCAGTTGAAGTGAAAAAGTCATCTTCAACTCCTTTTATTTCTCCACTGTCAGCAATTCCGATAAGAAGTGTTCCACCGTCTGCGTTTAGAAAACCTACAATGTTTTTTAAGGAAGATTTTTCAATCTCTTTATCTTTTTGTCCCGTCCTAATGTTTTTAGAAAATGATTCTTTAAACTCAATGTGTTTGTTTTCTCCTTTTCTTATCAAACTTAAAATTTGGTCTTCTGAAGATAGTTGTTTCAATGGACTTTGAATGCTTTCAAACTTGTCAAGAATAACATTTGCACTCTTTGGGTTCAAACTAAGTTCAGCTTTAAGCTGATTAATTGTGACTTGTAGTTCAGATAGTTTTTGATTTGTCAGAATTAGTAAACTCTGTTCTGCTAAACTCGGAATTGAAACAAAACAGTTTTCAATGTCCGACTTATTTATGTTCGGTATAAAGCTTCCGCTTGTCAAGGATTTCAAAATTTGTTTGCCTAAATCCGAATGAAAGAACAAGGTAAGGAATTCAGATTTTACAATTTCGGAGTTGAGAACTACTTGAAAAAGATTTTGGTGTTTTATTGTTGTTGCTCTGATGTCTGCGACAACAAGTGAAGTTCCAAGTTTAGGAATATAAATGCTGTTGGGTTTATCTTGGAATGATTCACGGGTTAAGTTGATTTCAAGGGCAACTTCTTTCAACTTATACTTATTGTATTCTTTGTATTGCGTTTGAAGATTGTCGATTTCATTCTCAATTCTAAACTTAAAAAAAGATTCAAAGTTATCTCTTGCAACAATAATCCCTGTCGCTAAATTGTTTGTTGATGTTCTTGAATTAAAGGAATTCAGTAAAGTTTCAAAGTCGCTCGTGATTTCTCCTATGAATAGTTCGTTTTGTTTTTGTCTTTCAAAGTGAATGATGATAGGTTGAAATGCAGTTTCAGGATAAAGCAACTTTTCAGGAAGTTCAAATACAGAGTTGTGAAAATAATTCTCCAATGCTAAGTCGCTAAGAAACTTTTGTCCCTGTGTTGAAAACAAAATGCTTGGTTCAATTAGAAAAAAAGCTTGTCCGTTTTCCTTTAAGGTTCGCAATGAAGTCAAAACATAGTTCCAGTTTTTATTGACTTTAAGTTTTGAAAATGTGTCAGTGGTTACAGATTGCAAACCAAATGGAAGGTCACCAATTACTATATCAAATTGTTTGTTCTTGACTCTGTCAAAATCGCCATCAAGTTTCAATTCTGTCAACGCTTTGATTGAAATGTTAAGTATTTGTGGCGTTGTAAAATTCAAAAGGAGAATGTCCTTACCTTGTCCGTTTGTTACGAACTGATTTAGAAATTCCGTTATTATTTGTTTACTATTTTTCATTTGTATTGTCCGTTTTATTCAGTCAGTTCAATGTTTGCAGTGTCGTATCAGAATAGCAGCTAACTTGTTTATATGCTCAGTTTTTTACTGTTTTGTTGAGTAAAGACGTCTGTTTTTGTAAAGCTTTGCTCAACTATTATTACGTATTATTTTTATAAATCATCAAAAGGGCTTTTAATTTGCTGAATATTTTTAGTACTAACATGAGTGTAAATTTCAGTTGTTTTACTGCTATTGTGCCCTAATAATTCTTGTATGTATCTTAAATCTGTTCCACTTTCTAATAAGTGTGTCGCATAACTGTGACGCAACCAATGCAATGTAACAGGTTTTTTTATTGTCGCTAATTTAATACTTTTTTTTAATACTTCCTCTAAACTTCTTGCAGAATATTGTGTGTTTTTTTCTTGTCCTTCAAAAAGATAACTTTTTGGGCTGTATTCTTTATAGTATACTCTCAATAATTCTAATATTTTTGGTGATAAGGGTGTAATTCTGTCTTTTTTACCTTTTGATTGTCTTATTATTACAACGTTTCTTTTGGAGTCAATATCATTTGGTTTTAAATTCAATAATTCACTTCGTCTTAATCCACAACTGTAAATCATAGAAAGCATTGCTTTGTGTTTTAAATTCTTTGGGGCTTCTAAAATGGCTTTAATTTCTTCTTTACTCAAAACATTAGGCAATACTTTTTCTCGTTTTGGTCGATGTACTTTATCTATTTCAATTGCGGTCTCTTTTACAATTTTGAAAAAAAGCTTAATTGCGTTTACAATTTGATTTTGATACGATGAAGAAAATTTGTTTTTCAAAATGTAATCATTGTTATAAGCAATAACATCATCATTGCTAATGTCTTTTATCGCTTTTGTGTTGCAAAAAGTTAAAAATGATTTTAATGCTTCGCTGTAAGTGTTTATCGTATTAGGACTATAGCGTTTGGATAACAAATATCTTTTAAAAGTTTCAATATGAGCTATTCCTTCTGCTGAAGGCAATTTAAAAACCAGTTGAAATCGCTTCTGATTTTCTGGTGTATTGGGCAAATGCCACACTTTTTTACTTTGACTCCATCGCGCTCCTTCTATTTTTTTAATGCGAGCAATTAATGCAGCGTCTTTTTCAAAATAAACCGCAATGCGTGTTTCTTTGTTGTGTTTAATGAGTTTGGCTTCCCAATTCATGGCATATAATTATTTATAAAGTACAGAAGCACAAATATATATAAAATATTTTATGGTTCTACCACCAATTCAGTGGGTTTTTATAAAATTGATAGTATCAATAAATGGAACCATTAAAATTAAACCATTTAGATAGTTAAGTTCAATAAGTCTTAATTATCTTAATTTATTTTAATGGTTTAAACTTTATGTAACTTATTTTTAAATTTATACCCACTCAATTAAGGGTAGAACCTATTTTATCAAGCAACTACACCAGAAAAAACAACCATGGCCGGACTCATTTCTTTAGAATTACTGTATTTTTTGCCCGTAAACGGATTGTTCGAATAATAAAATAACTTAGCCACCACCAATACAAAACGTCCCGATGGCAACACTGGACTCATCCAATCGGTTGCAGCAACTGACGAATAATTGTTAGCAATGCTAAGGCTAAATGTAGCATCAATTGCCGGCTGATTGTAGGTAAAAGTTGTGGTGTAAACATAAAGCATCAATTCGGCATTAAAATGTTTTCTATTAAAATACATCTCATTTTTAGGTTCAAATTCAGGAATACTAACCCGCAAATTCCCATCCGAATTTAATTGAACAGCAATAGGAGGTAAGAAGTGGTTTTTAAAAGGCGAATGAATATTAAATTCAAATCCATGCAAAGCCGATAAATCACAATTAAAAGGCGTTCGTGTTCCTTTAAGGAAATTTTTGTTTTGTAACAATGCCTGATAAAAAGCTCCTGTAAACCTGCGATACATATAACTGTCTGTTTCCTCAGAAAGAAACGACCTTAAACCCATACGCAACTGTTTGGCCCAAGTACTGCATTGCCTAAATTCACCAGAACTGGCTTTAGTATTTGCCGTTTGTCGCACCCCATCAGGACGACTTTGAACAATTTGTTTACCATCCAAATTTCTAAAAACCAAGTTGCCCACCAAGCCACTTAAAATTCCTTTTTTGCCAATTCGTGCCATAGTATATAACGTAAACCATAATAAGGCATAAAGTTACTATAATTAGAGTTTAATTGTATCTATATTGTACATAAATATTTAATTTATGAATAATAATTACCTAATTTATCTATAAAAAATACTAATTTTATAGACTCACTATAGTATAAGTATAGAAGTATTATGGATTTAGTATTAATAATCCATAACTAAAATATTAAGCAAACATACATTATACTAAAAGGTACTATTTTACAAACACGCTTTACAATGTGCTTTATATTAAGATACAATACAACTTGTTTTAAACAAAATGAGGTAATAATCCTTATAAAATAGGGCTTGTAATTTCATTTTAAAATCAAAATGAATGATGCTGTTAAACAAAAAAACATTACAAACAGGCATATAAAAAAAAGGCTGTCCTAAAAGTCTACATCTTGTCCAACTGAATGTGTGTCAGTTTCTATATAATATTGTATATCAATATTTTTTTAGATTCCGAAATGAATTCGGATAACAAGAATACTACTTTTAAAACAGTCTCTTTATTTTAATTGTTTGAAATTATTAAGGTCTTCCCATAAATTCTTCTGGACCACCACCATCATTACCTCTTTGGGATTCTCTTTCTTTTTTCTTATTGAAACGATACGTAAACGATACATTAACTTGTCTAACGCGCCATTGAAATTCAGAATAAGAACTGATTACATTTTCAATTTGGTTGGTGAATCTTCTTTTTCTAGAGTTTAGTAAATCGCTTACATTCAGGGTAACAGTACCTTTTTCTTTAAGTACATCTTTACTAAAGGCTAAGTTGATGGAAGTGATGTCTAATCGTTTTCCTTGCGCCGATTTTTGAGGTGCGTTATAAGTTACGTTAGTTTGAAAATCTACTTTATAAGGCAAGTTTATTTTTGAAGAGATTCGTGTAAACCATGAGCTTGCTGTAACATCAAAATTTTGAGTAACCGTATTGCCTAAATAATTTACATAAGTATAATCGCCCTCATTCACATTTCTAAAGAAATTGAAATTTCCGTTCAAACGCCACCATTTGTAAGGACTGTAGTTGGCATTAAATTCAAATCCCATTCTTGTTTCTTTAGATAAATTAATGGGTGTGCTTAAAATTACAGGAATTCCGTCTACAAATAAACCCGATTCTCTTCGGATGAACTGAAAAGCTTCATCAGTAAAATTAGCATAGGCAGAAGAGTTTAATGTAATTTTATCCCATCTTTTTAAATAACCAATTTCAAATGCATTAGTATACGTCGGATCTAAATCTGGGTTTCCTTGAAAAATATTAATATTACTTGAAAAACTAGAAGTTGGGTTCAAAAAACGGCCTCTTGGTCGGTTGATTCTTTTACTGTAACTTAAATTCACATTACTTTTATCATCTATATCATAATTTAAAGTAGCTGTAGGAAAAAAGTTATTGTATTTTTTGGTATTAAAATCATTGTCTGTTAACGAATTGACTTCAATATGACTGTCTTCCCAACGAAGCCCTAAAAAGTAAGAAAACTTATTGATTTTGTTACCATATTGCGTGTACAAAGCATTTACATTTTCTACATATTCCAAATCGTTAGACAATTCAGCGTTGGTATCAATAGTAAATTGCGTTAAATTATTTTGAAAACTACCTCTATAACCCGCTTCTAATCGACCGTTAGCACCCAAAGGCAACACATAATCGGTTTGAAACAAGTTGCGTTGTTGTTTTTGAATGTTGTTGGTATTGTCTACAAATAGGGTAGTAGGGTCACCCAAAATTTGATCTGTAATTTTAGAAGCTTCGTTGTCTTTGTTTTGCGAAATAGCTACGTCAATAGTCAGTTTGTGGTCTTCTTTTTTAAATCTTTTGGTAAAATTGGAAGAGTATTCTAAATTGTACTGTTTGCTTTTTTCATCACTAAAACGGTTTCTTGTAAAGGTAGGATTAAAGTTGGCATCGTAATTATTAAAGAAAACATTATCTGGATTGTTTCCTGATTCTCTATTGAAATTTAAGGAATTGGACCAATTGGTAGTTTCATTTAAAAACAAATCGATACCAAAGTTTCCGTTGAATGATTTGTTTAAACGCTCATTTTTTCTGCTTTCATAAATAAAACCTGTAGTAGCACCGTTGGCATCAAAATACTCCGAATTGTTTAACGAATTTCCAGGTGAAGTACGGTAGTTGTATCCAAAATTAGAAAACAAATTAAAATGATCCGATCGGTAGTTCAAGTTAGAGTTTAAGCCATAGTTTTCAGGATTACCTGTGGTAGCCGTTACCGATCCGTTTAAACCACCAGTTTTTCCTTTTCTTAACACTATATTGATGATACCACCACCACCTTCTGCATCATAACGAGCCGATGGATTGGTAATGACTTCTACTTTTTCAATGGCATCTGCAGGCAAAGTTCTCAAGGCAGTTTGAATGTTAATTCCGGCCAAGCCCGAAGGTCTTCCATCAATTAAAATTCTTACGTTTTCGTTACCTCTTAAGGCTACAGTTCCATCTGTATCAACAGTAACCGAAGGCACGTTGTCTAACACATCGCTTGCTGTTCCTCCTTTTACAATCATATCACTGCCTACATTGTAAACGCGCTTATCCAATTTAAACTCAACAGTCGATTTTTCAGCCACCAATTCAATAGTTTCCATTACCGTAGCATCTTCTTCTAAAAAAACAGTTCCTAAGTTCAGATTGGCATTAATTACTTTATTAGCCACACTAACCGTTTTGAATGAGATGTATTCGTATCGAATGTTATAGGTACCTTTAGCAACTTCAAATTTAAAATTTCCATCCAAATCAGTCACACCACCAGCCAATATAGAGGTATCTTTAGTATTTTGCAAAATAACTGTTGCATATTCTAAAGGCACATTGGTAGTTTTTTCTAAAATTTTACCAGAAATGGTTACTTTTTGGGCTAGGGTAAACGTACTATAGGATAAAAATAAAAAGGAAATTAGTAAGAGTTTGTTGATTTTCATTTTTGTTTATTTAGTTTAGAAATAAGAATGCAAAAGTAGCCTAAGGTTTAAGCATCAATTACTAAATCTTTGTTAAATAAACTATATAATTTCCTTAATTTTATCGGCAGGTCGTGCTACAACAGCTTTTTCATTAACAACAATAATGGGTCGTTCCATTAATTTAGGATGTGTTATCATCGCATCAATTATAGCATCGTCAGAAAGGTTTTTTCCTTTATATTCTTGTATCCAGATGCTTTCTTTGGTTCGTATTAAATCAATAGGTTGATAGTTGAGCTTTTTAAGTAGTGCAACAAGTTCTGCTTTAGTCAAAGGGTTCTCAAGATATTTGATGGTTTCAAACGGAATATTTAAGGATTCCAATGCCGCCAAACCGGCTCTAGATTTTCCGCATCTTGAATTGTGGTATATTTTTATCATGGGTTGAAATTTATTGCAATTAGAGGTGTTTTATTTTCATTAAAAAATTGTACTTTAGACAAAATTAATACAATTACTATGTTTATTGCACAAGGCGATGTAAAAGAAAACGATTTTTTTAGATACATTATTGGTTCTGTTTTAGTTATCATAGCTTCATTTGTTGGGCAACTGCCTTTGGTTATGGTACTATTTTACGATGTTTTAGTAAATAAAAAAACAATGCCCACCACAAACGACGGTTTGTATGCTTTTTTTGAATCCAATACCTTATTGTTTTTAATGCTTATTTCTTTCCTATTTGCGCTTTTAGGCTTGTATTTTATTGTTAAGAAATTACACCATCAAAGTTTTATAAGCATCATAACATCGCGTTCCAAAATAGATTGGAAACGTTTTTTTGTTGCTTTTTGGTTATGGGCATTGGTGTCGGTGACCTTAGTGCTACTGAGCTATTTTTCTGACGATTCTGAATTAGTAGTGCAGTTTGATTTAATTCCTTTTCTTATTTTATCGTTTGTGGCTATCGTGTTAATTCCCATTCAAACTTCTACAGAAGAACTGGTTTTTAGAGGCTATTTGATGCAAGGATTTTATAACATATCTAAAAACAAATGGTTTCCTTTGGTCATGACATCGGTTATTTTTGGTGGCATGCATTGGTTTAATCCAGAAGTAGCAGAAATGGGACCTATAATTATGGTTTACTACATAGGCACAGGTTTGTTTTTAGGCATTTTAACCTTGATGGACGAAGGTACAGAATTGGCTTTGGGTTTTCATGCAGCCAATAATTTAATTGCAGCCCTTTTGGTTACTTCAAATTACAGCGTTTTACGTACCCATGCAATTTTTAAAGATTTATCGGAACCACAAGTAGGTTCAGAATTGTTTTTACCTATTGTTTTTTACGTACTACTGCTGTTGCTCTTTGCTAAAA
Organism: Flavobacterium sp.; assembly: GCF_965657075.1. Taxonomy (GTDB): domain Bacteria; phylum Bacteroidota; class Bacteroidia; order Flavobacteriales; family Flavobacteriaceae; genus Flavobacterium. Next base: position 36,811 of record NZ_CBFHMV010000016.1, on the reverse strand, counting down.
TGTACCGATGGAAAGACTGGAAAAATAAATTATTAGGGACCAACGAAACGAATACTAATATTGAAAACATTGGACATGAATAATATCAATTACAAAAAAGTACACAACAAATTCAAATTAAACGGTTTTCATTTGAATGCAGACGATTTATGTAGAGTAGCTTATAGTTTTATAAAAGAAGGCGAAGCCTTTGAAAAACCTGTAGGTGATTTCCTTTTAGATTGGTTTGATGCTAACGATACCATTAGCTTACAAACTTCGGGCTCTACGGGTAAACCCAAGAAAATTGAAGTTAAAAAGCAAGCGATGGTTAATTCGGCCCTAGCTACAGGTGACTTTTTTGGTTTAGAAGCCGGAAACACTATTTTAAATTGTTTGCCTGTAAACTATGTCGCAGGTAAAATGATGTTTATACGTGCTTTTATTTTAGGCTTAGAAATGGATTTTGTGGCACCCAGTTCGCACCCAATGGAATTAGTCGATAAATTCTATGATTTTACTGCTTTAGTTCCATTACAAGCTCAAAATTCGTTAGCTAAATTATCTAATTTTAAAACGGTAATTATTGGTGGTGCAAGAGTTTCTTTGGATTTAGAAAAAAAATTAAAAGCCATTCCCTCAGCCATTTATGAAACTTACGGAATGACGGAAACCATAACGCATATTGCAGCCAGAAAAGTAGGAGCTAAGGCCTTTACTACTTTGCCAAATGTGGTTTTATCACAAGATGAAAATAATTGTTTGTTGATTCATGCTCCTCATATTTCAGAAGACATAATTCACACTAACGATATTGTAGTATTGGTTTCAGAAAATAAATTCCAGTTTTTAGGACGATTTGACAACATCATCAACAGTGGAGGCATCAAACTCATTCCAGAACAAATTGAAGCCAAAATGCAATCGTACCTCAAAAACCGTTTTTTTGTAACCGGCAAAGAAGATCAAGAGCTAGGAGAACATTTGGTTTTAGTTATTGAAGGCGAACCCAAAGAAATTGACCTAAGCAAAATAAAAAATTTAGACAAATATGAAAAGCCTAAAGAAATCATTTTTGTTAATAAATTTAAAGAAACCCCAAACGGAAAAGTGATTAGAGAAGAAAGTCTGGTCTAGTACTTTACATTAAGAAGCTTTTTTTGAAGTTGAATGTGTGCGCATTGTAAAATTTGTGTTGTCTTATTTTGAGAAGAACACCCCGCCCTACGGGCACCCCTCTTAGGAAGAGGGGAAGGAAGCTGCATTTTACACGTTTAGAATTAAAAGGAAATAGTCAATACTATTTCAACTATAAATTTATCAAAGCATAGGATACACAATTAAATTCCCCTCTTTGCAAGAGGGGTGCCCGAAGGGCGGGGTGTTAAAAAACACAAAACTGATTAAAAACATTATTTTTTATAATAAAAACTGTTGTTAGATTTGTTAAATATTAAAGTTAGGCACGAATAGCAAGTCCGTACTATCTAAATACAAAATTAAATTCCCCTCTTTGCAAGAGGGGTGCCCGTAGGGCGGGGTGTTAAAAAAAGATAAACATGAATCCAGAAATCGTAACCTACATCAACCAAAAACCAATTTTTAGAAAAAAAATAGTAGTACTACCCAAAAATAAGCTACTACTTGGTCGAGCTCGTTCGTTAAGAAAAGCAGGTGTTTTGTCTGAAATTATTTTTTGGAAACAAGTTCACAAAGGCTCTTTTTGGAAATTGGATTTTGACAGGCAACGAATTATTGGAAATTATATCGTTGATTTTTATATCAAAAGTTTAGGATTAGTCATAGAAATAGATGGAAGTAGTCATAATGATAAAGAAGAATATGATGAAGCAAGGGAGTTGTTTTTAAAAGATTTAGGTCTTGATGTTTATAGGATATCAGATACAAGCATAAAATTTAATATTGAAAAGGAAATGCTTCGTTTAGAAAATTATATTTGCGAGAAATATGGGTAGTAATTAAAATAATAGTTAACACCCCACCCTGCGGGCACCCCTCTTGGGAAGAGGGGATATTATGACGGTAATTTGATGTAAAGTAAATAAATAGTATTGAATTTATTTTTTTGATATTTAATTATGTTTTGTTTTGAGAAGAACACCCCGCCCTTCGGGCACCCCTCTTGGGAAGATGGGAAGGAAGCTGCATTTTACACGTTTAGAATTAATAGGAAATAGTCAATACTATTTCAACTATAAATTTATCAAAGCATAGGATACACAATTAAATTCCCCTCTTTGCAAGAGGGGTGCCCGTAGGGCGGGGTGTTAAAAAACATAAACCTGATGAAAAACATCGTTTTTTAAAATAAAAACTATTGTTAGATTTGTTATATACTGAAGTTAGCATGAATTGCAAATCCGTTTTATCGAATTATATGATTCTTCAATTATAAAAAAATCTAATTCACTTTAATAAAAAACTTATCAGTAGCTACTTGAACTTCTTCTGCAAAACTAGTAAATCGTATGCCTGATTTTTGAAATTCGTTGGTTGGTATTAAACGTTCCATTTTACCGTTAATGGTGATTTCAACAGGCATTACAAAATCCTTTTCGTCTGTTTCCCATTTGTATTTAAAACCATTTAAATGTTTTTTGATGATTAGTTTCGGGATGTTTTTATGGTTTAAATATTGTTTAAAAACAGGTGTCAAATTGTAGCCTATCTCTTTATTAAAAAACGCAATAACAGTTTCTGTATCTATGATTTGTTTTTTGTAAGTTTCTGAAAACTTAAGTAGCATTTGCCACCACTTAGCGTCGTTATTAGTAATGTGTCGTAATGTATTGATCAACAAAGCACCTTTGTAATACATATCACTAGAACCTTCTTTGTTTACCCCATAAAAACCAATTACTGGTCGATCATAGGCTACATTTTTAGCTTGTCCGTTAATGTATTTTTGTGCTTCTTCATACCCTTTGGTACATTCCAAAAATACAGATTCTGAATAGGTTGTAAAGCCTTCATGAATCCACATATCGGCAATGTCTTTACTGGTGATGCTGTTTCCAAACCACTCATGACCAGTTTCGTGAATGGTAATAAAATCAAACGAAAGTCCAATACCTGTACCAGATAAATCCGCACCCATATAGCCTTTTTTGTACTTATTTCCATAAGCCACAGCGCTTTGATGTTCCATACCTAAATAAGGAGTTTCTACCAATTTATAGCCGTCTTCATAAAAAGGATATTTCCCAAACTTGCTCTGAAAACATTGCATCATGGGCTTTACATCGGCTTCAAAATGAATTTTTGCTTTTTCTTCATTTTCACGAAGCACATAGTAATCCAAATCCAAATCGCCAATAGCATCATGAATATGCACATAATCAGCAATATTCACCGTAATGGAGTAGGTGTTTATGGGATTTGTCACTTCCCAATCCCATCGGGTAAAACCGTTTTCCAAGGCAACTGAACCTTTAAATCTTCCGTTAGAAACATTCATTAAACCATTCGGAACTGCAACTTTAATTGAAGCACCTTTATCGGGTTCATCGGTTTGAGAATCTTTTACAGGATACCATAAACTAGCCCCTGTTCCTTGTACTGCAACCCCTATAAAATCTTTTCCGTTACTGTCTGTTTTAAATACAAAACCACCATCCCATGGAGCATTTTTAGCTATTTTGGGTTTTCCTTGGTAATAAAATTGGATGCTTTGTTCCGAATCTTTCTCTAAAGGTAAAGGAAATTCGATAAAAACCGCATCATTATCTCTTTTGTAAGTCAGTTTTTGTTGGTTCCAAACGATAGAATCCACTTGCATATTTTCAAACAAGTCCATTTGAATTTTAGAAGTCGTTGCAGCTACCAAAAACATAATTTCATTGCTTCCTATTATTTTTTTTGTTCTAGGTAGTACTTTTATGTCGAGATTATAACGTTGAACATCAAAGCAAGAACGTTCAAAACGCATGCCGCCTTGTAGGGAATCTCTACGTGTAAAGTTTTGTGCATTTGATAGAAAAATACTAAATAATGTAGTAAGAATGATTATCTTTTTCATGATAGAAATTTAAAAATCAAATATAAGGAATAAATTGAATTTCTCGCAAAGTCGCAAAGTCGCAAAGCAATTATTTAAAAAACTTAGTGAAACTTAGTGAAACCTTTGAGTAACTCTGTGTAACAACTCAAAATTCAGCTTCCACTGTAAAAGTCATATCTTCTTTTGAAATGGGATGTGTAAAAGTCAATTGTTCTGCGTGAAGATGCAATCGGTTGGCTTTTTTTCCATACAAATCATCTCCAACAATGGGTGTTTTTAAACCCAATTGGTGAGAAGCATGTACGCGCAATTGATGTGTTCTGCCTGTAATGGGATAAAAATAAACTTTAGTTTTGTTGTCTTTGACTTCAATTTTTTGCCAATGTGTTTGAGCTGTTTTTCCGTGTTCATAGCAAACCAATTGTCTTGGTCTATCCTCTAAATCAACACGCAAAGGAAAATCGATAAATCCTTCGTTTTCTTCAATAATTCCATCTAAAAGTGCTACATATCGTTTCTTTATGGTTCTTTTGATGAATTGACTTTGCAAGTCTTTATATATGGCTTCATTTTTTGCCAAAACCATGATTCCAGAAGTTGACATGTCTAAACGATGTACTATCAAAGGTCCGGTTGCATTTGGAAACCCATCTTTAACCCTCTGATAAACTGAATCTTTGATTTGTTTACCAGGTACAGATAAAAATTCAGTAGGTTTATTGATGACCAACAAATGCGCATCATCATAGACAATTGAAATGTCTTTTCCTTCAGCAGTATTGATTTCAAAAGGATTTTGTTCCATATCTAAACCTACCAACATGTGTTGCATTAAAATAGGTTCGCATTTACTTTTACAAGCTGGGTAAAACTGTTTGTGTTTTCTGATTTCCGAATTGGGTGAAGTTCCCCACCAAAACTCAGCCATAGCAATAGGTTTTAAACCGTTGGCAAAAGCATAGTGAAGTAGTTTTGGAGCAGCACATTCTCCAGCACCAGCCGGTGGATTTTCGTTGAACAATTGCTTTAAATTTTTCCGACTACCTTCTTGATTTAGAAAAGAATATTTGGTAAATAATTCAAGTTGTAAGGCAGCTGATTTTTGTTTTCTTAAACTTTTTAAAGCATTAATTTTAGATTGTACTTGGTTGAATTCATTTTGAGCCTTTTCAATTTGATAGTTCCAATATTTTGTCATTTTTTTTAATAAAATACTTTCTTTTTTACTGGCTTCACTCAATGCGGTTCTTTGATTTTCATCTAAAGTAGTGAGGTTGTCGTTGCGAACTTGGTCACGAATTCCTTTTTGTTCTTTAATTCTGTTTTTTTGTTGGTCTATATCGGTTTGGGCTTTTGCTTGGGTTTCTTCTAAATTTTGAAGCGCATTTTTATATTCGGCATCGTTTTCTAAAGAAATAATTTCTTTGGTAATTGCGTTTAATTCGTCTTCTCCTAATTTATAAAATCCTTGAGCATCTAACATATCAAAAACTGTAGGAACAAACTTTTCATGATGATTGGATTCCGCCAATTTTCCAGAAAAAGCCCACAATTGTCCGATTGCACCTTGTTGGTTTTGGCAAATTAAAACCCCAAACATCTTACCAATACTTAAACCTTTTTGTGTGGCATCCAAACCAAAATTATGTAAGAAATCGGTTTGGTTATCAAGATAATTCTGCAATTCTTTGGCAGCAATTATGCTCAATTTGTGAGGTTCATAATAAAAGGGAAATGTAAACTTTTCAGGGATTTCTATAGAAGAAACATCTTCTTTGAAAAGCATAAACTTTGAAATTGATTTCATTGTGTAAAGGTATAAAAATCTAATATTTTCATTTCTATTAACATCTACAAAAATTTAAGAATTCTCTAATATAAATTTAGGATTTAATTAGCATTAAGTTGATAGTATTACTTTTAAATTTGAAATAAAAACTATTATCATGAAAAAATTACTTTTATTTACAGGAATTAGTACACTTTTAGTAAGTTGTGCTGTGGTTCGACCGGGAGAAGTTGGTATCAAACAGAAAATGGGAACTTTATCAGAAAAAGTTCATACTCAAGGAGCTGTTTTTTATAATCCACTTACGTCTAAGGTAGTAAAGGCTTCAATTCAGACGAATGATTTGGAATTGTTTATTAATCTTCCAAGTAAAGAAGGATTGAGCATCAATTCTCAAATTTCAATTTTGTATCGATTAGAGAAAAGTAAAGTTCCCGATATCATTAAAAATTTGGGTTTATCTTATGAAGGCATTATTTCAAATGTTTTTCGTTCCGCTTCCGCAGATGTTTGTTCTCGTTTTTTTGCAAAAGATATGCATTCAGGAATGAGAGCTACAATTGAAGAGGATATTAAAATACAAATGGATAACATTTTAGGTGCTCAAGGAATTAAAATTGAATCTGTCTTAATGAAAAGTATTCAATTACCAGAAGGCTTATCGAAATCAATTGAGAGAAAATTACAAGCAGAACAAGATGCCATGCGAATGGAGTTTGTACTTCAACAGGAAAAATTAGAAGCAGAACGCATTATAATTGAGGCCAAAGGAACTCGAGATGCTCAAAATATTCTTTCACAAGGTTTAACTAAAGAAATTATAAAATTGAGAAGTATTGAGGCTTTTATGGAATTGTCTAAATCTCCAAACAGTAAAGTAATCATTACGGATGGAAAAGCTCCTTTTTTAATTTCAGGGGAAGAATAGTTTTTACAATTTTATCCAATAAAAAACCACAATTAGTTGTAATTGTGGTTTTAGTTTTTTAACGCAATAGTATTCTTATAGCTTTATTCATAAGGAATGGCAAATATAATGATATTATCATTTACATTATCGTTATCAATATCTAAGGAATAACGGTCTAGTTTAAGAGCAGTAGCAGATTTAAAGCACTGTCTTTTCGAACAGCAAGATACTTAATAAATGCGAAAACGGTTCAAGTTTGCAACTGAACCGCTTTTGCTTTTATACATTGTAGGCTATAGTTTTTTTCTTCTATTTCAACGTTTCAAACCATTCATTGAACTTTTGGCTCATTTGTTTTGGGTGACTTTCCGTTAAAAAGTGTTTTCCTTTTCCTAAATAAACATAGGTTGCATTTTTGAAGTTTTCTTTTGCGTATTCAACTGCTTTTTTTCTGTTTATCAATCCTTTTCTGGCGTAGAAATATAAGATTGGGATTCGTGTTTCTTTCATTCCATTTGATATAGTGTCCAATAGAGTAGCAAAGTCACTTTCTCCCTTTCCTTTGGTGTAGGATAAAACGGCAGGGTCTGGTCCATTGGTTATGGCATAGCGTCTTTCTTTCTCATCCCAAGGTTGCGTATAATACGGATACGCTTCTTTTGGTAATTTTCTACCCGTAAAGAAATTAACCGCCAATTTTTTGCCAGCAAAATTCTTTTTAACCATCCATTTTTCATTCCCTTTTTTGGTTCTAGTGAGTTTCATAAACGCTTTGAAACTAAACGGTAATTGGTCGTACATTACATCAGCTGGCATAAAAGGAGCTTCAAAGAGAGCCATCCCCTTTACGTTCTGAGGTTCTCTAATTGCATAGAGCATCCCTACAATTGAGCCAATATCTTGAATAAAAAGTGTGACATTTTTAAGTTGCTTAGCTTCTATAAAATCAGTCAGCATTTTGTACTGTACTTCTACTGAAACGTTTCTGTCTTTTGGAAAACTGGATTTTCCAAAACCTAAAAAGTCCAAGGCTATTACCTTTTTATTATCGTCAATGTTTGGGATAATGTTTCGCCATAGATAAGCATTTGCGGGTAAACCGTGCAATAATATTATTGGGTCACCTTCGCCAGACTCTACATAATGTACTGTGTCTGTTCCTAATTCTATGAATTTAGATTCGAATGGAAATTCTGCCGAAATATCCTTTTCTACTTTTGTTTTCTTTCCTTCATAAACACTTTGTGCTTTTATATTTTGAAAAGCGAAAAAACTCAGTGCAAGGAATAGAAGTATTTTATTATTTGTGTTCATATTATTTCTTTTTTAAATTTTTGAATAGTCTGATAAATATGTAGATATGACTTAAGAACGCAGCTAAACCATAGGTTACAAACGTCAACCAAATAATGCCAAGGTTATGATTATAGAGTTCTAAGCTAAAAAATTGAGGAAAAGCAGTAATCAAATCTCCAAATCCTACAATATTGAATATCCATACTAACAGAATGGCAAAACTCCATTTGTTTTTTAATGCAATGGCAGCAATGATGGCTAAAATAGCTGTAGTAAAGTCAAGCAGACCAACTGTTGTTAAAAAGTCCGAAGGAAAGCCGTCATAAAACTGCTCTTTAGCCATAAATGTCAAGCCCAAATACCTAAAGGTGTTTAAGAAAACAAAAGGCAAAAGTGCTTCGTGTAAGGATAGTTTTGAAATTCGAGGCTGAATCCAATACTTGAAACCTAAAACGATTGCGATTGTGCCTGTTAAGGCTTGTAAGTTGATAATTGTAAAATTGTCCATTTTGTTATTTTTTATCTGTGATTATTTTCGGTTTGGGATTGGTTTTTTGTTCAATTGCTTAAAGATGAATTTAGGAGCAAGCCTACTCATCAATTTCAATTGTTTGGAAATACCCGGTGTAATCTCTTCTTTTCCATTTATAAAATCTTTCCAAAAAATATCAGCTAATTTATTGGGAGGCATTGGTTTTAAATTGTCATCTTCGGCAATATCAGCTCCGTGTGCCAAGGGCGTATCAACCACAGGAGGAAGCAGTTCAATAACTTTAATTCCGTGAGGTTTCAGTTGAGGGCGAATGGCTTGTGTCCAAAAATGTAAAGCCGATTTTGTTCCTGAATAAACAGGTGCTTGCGAAAACGTAACATAAGCCAAACCCGAAGAAACATTGACAAGGGCTGCGTTCTCACTATTTTTAAGTTGTGGAAGGAAGTAGTGCAATAGTCTAATGGGAGAATTGTAATTGATTTCAATTTCTTGCATTTGTTTATGCAAGTCGTTGCTTTCGTTTCCTGCATCTACTAAATTCATTATTCCTGCGTTGTTGATAAGAATATCTAAGCCGTCAAATTTTTCTTGGATATCGTCTGCGAGCATCCTTACTTCGGCATCATCCGTTACATCACTTTGATAGAAATGTATTTTGGGATTTTCTTGTTTTACTTTTTCGAGTTTGACAAGATTTCTACCCGTTATGATTACGGTATTGTTATTTGCTAAGAATTTTTGAGCTAATGCAAGTCCAATACCTGAACCACCGCCAGTTATAAGTACGATTTGTTTTGATTGTTTCATTTATATTTCCTATCTTTGCTATTAATTCAGTAGCAAAAGTAAGGTAAATAATTTTTACTACCAAAATAATAGTAAAAAAATGGAAAATAATTTTAGATCAGGCTGTCCAGTTGCTTCAACTTTAGATATAGTAGGAGATAAATGGTCTTTGTTGATTATAAGGGATATGTTGCTTCAAGGCAAAAAAAATTTTAAGGATTTTTCTTCCTCACCAGAGGGAATTGCTCCAGGTATATTATCTTCAAGGTTGAAGTGGTTGGAAGAAAATGAGTTAATAACAAAACATAAACTACCAGATAATCAAAAAGAAAACATCTATTTGTTGACAGAGAAAGGCATAGAGTTAGGTCCGATAATGACCGAAATCATTTTGTGGAGTGATAAAAACTTGAGAGTTCAAAACGCAGAAATGTTTTCAATAGCTGAGGCAGGATTTAATCGAGACAAATCAAAATTTACGGAAGGTATTCAAAATAATTATCGTCAAATCGTTCGAGAGACTTTAGGTTGATTATGTTTTTTTCAAATTACAATCAACTGTATACTAATGAATTGTTAGATACATAAATTACTTTGAAATCAACTACTTTTTGAATACCAAAATAGCAAGAAATAATATCATTTTTAATTCTTCACTCCATATTTAAAGAATTAGTACTGCAAATATCATTTACAAAAATCAATTCATTGTATTGCCTAATTTGTCCTTCTTGGTTGGCAAAAGTAAATTCATCTTTTTGGCAATTGGGTTGATGTTGATATACATATTGAATTCCGTTGATATTTATTTGATCAAATTTCCATCTGTTTAAAAGCAATTCAACATTAAAAGAAGGATTGTCAATTGGATTATCATCAGGTAAATCATCAGAATTACAAGAAATTAATATTATAAATAGTACTACAAAATATTTTTTCATATATGTAAAATTTATTTTTAGCGGTCATATATGTTATCGCCTCTTTATTTATTGGTATTTGCTTATGCAAACTTGTTGTTAATAGCGATTTCATTGTTAAACTTGTATCACACCCAAATTAAACTTTTTCTCAATAGGAGCGTGGTTTGCGGCTTCAATTCCCATAGAAATCCATGTTCTTGTGTCTAAAGGATCAATGATTGCATCTGTCCATAAACGTGACGCAGCATAATAAGGAGAAACTTGTTCGTCATAACGCGCTTTGATTTTATCGAATAATTCTTGCTCCACTTTTTCATCCACAACTTTTCCTTGTTTTTTTAAAGTAGAAGCTTCAATTTGCATTAAAACTTTTGCAGCTTGAGCTCCACCCATTACGGCTAATTCAGCACTTGGCCAAGCAAAAATTAATCGAGGATCATAAGCTTTTCCACACATGGCATAATTTCCTGCACCGTAACTATTTCCTATCACCACTGTAAATTTTGGCACCACTGAATTAGCAACGGCATTCACCATTTTAGCACCATCTTTAATGATTCCACCATGTTCCGATTTACTTCCAACCATAAAACCAGTCACATCTTGTAAAAATACTAACGGGATTTTCTTCTGATTGCAATTGGCAATAAATCGAGTCGCTTTATCCGCTGAATCCGAATAGATTACACCGCCAAATTGCATTTCACTTGGTTTGGTTTTTGCGGCTGTAGTTTTTACAATTTTTCTTTGATTGGCTACAATTCCAACTGCCCAACCATCAATACGAGCATACCCGGTAATTATAGTTTGTCCATATCCTTCTTTGTATTCCTCAAATTCTGAATTATCAATTAATCTTTTAATGATTTCCATCATATCGTATTGTTCGTTACGAGCTTTTGGAAGAATTCCATAAATATCTTTAGGCTCAAGTGCTGGTTTTTGCGGTTTTTCACGATTGAAACCTGCTTTATCATAATCGCCTATTTTTCCAACTATGCTTTTTATTCTGTCCAACGCAGCTGCATCATCTTTAGCTTTGAAATCTGTTACACCAGAAATTTCACAGTGTGTAGTTGCACCACCAAGAGTTTCGTTATCAATGGATTCGCCAATAGCAGCTTTTACTAGATAGCTTCCTGCCAAGAAAATACTTCCTGTTTTATCTACGATTAGAGCTTCATCACTCATGATTGGTAAATAGGCTCCACCAGCCACACAACTTCCCATAACGGCAGCAATTTGAGTAATTCCCATACTGCTCATGATGGCATTGTTTCTAAAAATTCTCCCGAAATGTTCTTTATCTGGAAAAATTTCGTCTTGCATGGGTAAATAAACTCCTGCTGAATCAACTAAATAGATGATTGGTAATCTATTTTCCATGGCAATTTCTTGAGCACGAAGGTTCTTTTTTCCAGTAATTGGAAACCAGGCGCCAGCTTTCACAGTAGCATCATTAGCAACAACAATACACTGTTTTCCTGAAATATAACCGATTTTAACTACAACACCACCAGAAGGACAACCTCCATGTTCCGCATACATTCCGTCTCCAACAAAAGCTCCGATTTCAATACTTTTTGATTTTTCGTCTAATAAATAATCGATGCGTTCTCTTGCTGTCATTTTTCCTTCAGCATGAAGCTTTTCGATACGTTTTTGTCCTCCACCCAATTTTACTTGAGCCAATCTTTGTTTCATGTCGGAAACTAAAAGCTTATTATGATCTTCGTTTTTATTGAAATTTAAGTCCATTAGATAGTCATTTTTTTTAGAATTGCTAAATTAATCAAATAGATTGAATTCTAATAATTATTAAAAATCAAATTTTGAAGTAATAAAATTGATTATTATTTAATAAAAATAGATAAAAAATATTATAATGGCAATATTGTGCTATCTAATGAATGATTTGTGCTATTTTTTATGAAATGTTACTCCTAGCTTTGAAAATAATAAAAAAATACAATTATGAGTAAAATAACAGAAAGACCAAAGTTTCAAGAGAAGTATGATAATTTTATTGGAGGAAAATTTGTTCCACCAGTTAAAGGAGACTATTTTGAAAACATATCGCCTATAGATGGGAAAGCGTTTACAAAAGTAGCACGTTCTACAAAAGAAGACATTGAATTGGCTATTGATGCAGCAGAAGAAGCATTTAAAACTTGGGGAAAATCTTCACCAGCGTACAGAAGTAAAGTACTCAATCAAATTGCTGATATTATGGAAGCAAATTTAGAATATTTAGCTACTGTAGAAACCATAGATAACGGAAAAGCATTGCGAGAAACCATGGCAGCCGATTTACCTTTATGTATTGACCATTTTAGGTATTTTGCAGGTGTAATTCGTGCAGAAGAAGGAACCATATCTGAACATGATGAACATACTGTAAGTATTTGTTTGCATGAACCTTTGGGAGTTGTTGGGCAAATTATTCCATGGAATTTTCCTTTATTAATGGCAACTTGGAAAATTGCTCCAGCCATTGCGGCAGGGAACTGTACCGTTGTAAAAGCTGCAGAACAAACGCCAACATCGATTTTAGTTTTCATGGATTTGATTAAAGATGTATTACCAGCTGGTGTTATTAATATTGTCAATGGATTTGGAATTGAAGCAGGAAAACCTTTAGCTTCTTCCCCTAGAATTAAGAAAGTTTCATTTACAGGAGAAACTACAACAGGTCGTTTGATTTTACAATATGCTTCTGAAAATATTATTCCTTCCACTATGGAATTAGGTGGAAAGTCTCCCAACATTTTCTTTAGTTCAGTAGCTGCTGCAGATGATGCCTTCTTTGATAAAGCTGTGGAAGGAGCAGTAATGTTTGCCTTAAATCAAGGTGAAGTTTGTACTTGTCCGTCTAGAATTTTAGTACAAGAGGATATTTATGATGTCTTTATGTCGAGAGTAATTGAACGAGTAAAAGCTATAAAAATTGGTCATCCGTTAGATGCTACAGTCATGATGGGTGCTCAAGCTTCCAACGATCAATATGAAAAAATTCAATCGTATTTGAAAATTGGTAAAGAAGAAGGTGCAGAAGTTTTAGTAGGAGGAGAAGCCAATCATTTGGATGGAGAATTAAGTACAGGTTATTACATTCAACCAACGGTTTTTAAAGGGAATAACAAGATGAGAATTTTCCAAGAAGAGATTTTTGGTCCAGTAGTTTGTGTAACCACTTTCAAAACAGTGGAAGAAGCTATCGAAATTGCAAATGATACTTTATATGGATTAGGTGCAGGAGTTTGGACAAGAGATGCGCACGAATTATATCAAGTGCCAAGAGCCATTGAAGCCGGTAGAGTATGGGTCAATAATTATCATGCTTATCCTGCACATGCACCTTTTGGAGGCTATAAAAAATCAGGTTTTGGTAGAGAAAACCATAAAATGATGTTAGAGCACTATAGAAATACTAAAAACATGCTTATTTCTTATGACAAAAATAGGTTAGGTTTCTTTTAGTAGCTAATTAATATAATAATAAGACCTATCAGTTTTAAAGCTGTTAGGTTTTTTAATTTTGTAAAAATATGTTTAAACGAATAGAAAGTACAGCAAAAGCCAACGAGTTAATAGCCCAATTGAAAGAACGAAATGGCGACTTACTTTTTCATCAAAGTGGTGGTTGTTGCGATGGTTCTCAACCCATGTGTTTTGAAATAGGTGATTTTAAAGTCGGACAAAGCGATGTTTGTTTGGGTGTAATTGAAGATTGTAAGTTTTGGATGAGCAAAGATCAATTTGAATATTGGAAACACACCCATTTAACATTGGATGTTGTCGATGGAAGAGGGGCGAGCTTTTCTTTAGAAATTCCTTACGGAAAACGATTTATAATTCATTCCAGATTATTTGCAACACATGAAACTGAAAATTTAGAACCTCTAATTTTCACAGAAGATTAGTTGATGTATAAAAGTTGGTATTGCTTGGGTGTAATGCCTTCATGTTTTTTGAATAACCGAATGAAATAATTGCAATCATCAAATCCTGATTCATAACAAACTTCATTGATTTGTAAATTTGGGTTTTTTAGTAAGGATTTTGCGTATTTTATTTTTTCATTCAGGATGAATTCGATAGGACTCATGCCTAGCTCTCTTTTGAAAAAACGGTAGAATGAAGTCGTACTCATACATGCTTTATCACTCAAATCTTTCAAATTAAAATTCTCTCTGATATTACATCTAATGAATTCCATTACAGGAACAATTGGGTTGTTGCTATCGATTAAATTATTTGTTTCCACCGCTCTAATGTTTTGCGATTGTATGATTCTTACCAACAATTCTTGTAAAGTTAAATCCGCTAAAGCATCTTTTGTAATGGAAGTACTCATGCATTCTTTTATCAATTTATTGATGGTGGTGCTGAGTTCTAAATTATTGTAAAAGAAATAATTTTCATGGTCTAATTTCCAAAAATTACCTTTTCCCTCTTTGGGATATCTTTCATTTAAAAAACTCAAGGTTTCTTGAATTTTCATTTGGTCAATGGCTAAAGCCAAACATTGTGTAGGATTGTTTTTTGTAGCTTCCGGAAAATCGATTTTCATTTCCACGTTGGAAGGAATTAAAACCGTTTCTCCAGGTAAGTATTCAAATTCAGGATCATCAAATAAATGCATTATTTTTTTGCCACGAAGCATACTTGTAACCACTAAATCGTTGAATTTTAAAGGAACTTTTTGAGAAGTTTCATAGGTTTCAAATAAATTCAATTCGCAATTATTCAGGGAATAAACAGTTCTGTTTTCCACTAAAGTTTTCAGTGATTTTTCGTTAGTTAGTGATGGTTTATGCAATAATTTTTTAAGACTTCCCATAAATAATTTATTCTTAGCTAAATATAAGAAAAGTATTTTAATACGAATAAAAATTTATCGTTTTTAACAATTAATGTTCGTGATGTACAAAAAAATAAACCCTTCAATTAAGAAAGGTTTATCATTTTATTTATTTAGAAATTTATTCTTCCTCTTTTTGTCCCATTAACATTAAATAGGCTTTTAAGAATTTATCAATTTCGCCATTCATTACAGCATCTACATCGCTGGTTTCGGCTCCAGTTCTTACATCTTTTACCAATTTGTAGGGTTGCATTACGTAGTTTCTGATTTGAGAACCCCATTCGATTTTCATTTTGCCCGCTTCAATATCACTTCGTTGAGCCAGTTGTTTTTTTAATTCAATTTCATACAATTGTGATTTCAGCATTTGCAGGGCCCTATTGCGATTATCGTGTTGAGAACGCGTTTCAGAACATTGAATTTGAATTCCTGAAGGTTTATGGAATAGTTGAACTTTAGTCTCCACTTTATTCACATTTTGACCACCAGCACCACTAGATCGAGCCGTTGTAATCTCAATGTCAGCAGGATTGATTTCAATTTCGATTGTATCATCAACCAACGGATAAACGTATACGGAAGCAAAAGAAGTATGACGCTTGGCATTACTATCAAATGGAGAAATACGAACCAAGCGGTGTACACCATTTTCACCTTTAAGATAACCAAAAGCAAAATCGCCTTCAATTTCGAGTGTTACGGTTTTTATTCCAGCTACATCGCCTTCTTGATAGTTTAATTCTTTGATTTTGAACTTTTGTTTTTCGGCCCACATCATGTACATTCGCATTAACATGGAAGCCCAATCGCAACTCTCTGTTCCACCAGCACCAGCTGTAATTTGCAATACTGCACTTAAACCATCACCTTCATCAGAAAGCATATTTCTAAATTCAATATCTTCAATGTGTGTGATTAATTCTGCGTAAAAAGTTTCAACCTCTTCATCTGACATTTCTCCTTCTTTATGAAAATCAATCATAATTTGGAGCTCTTCATTCATGTCAACAGCTTTTGTGTAGTCTTCGACCCATTTTTTCTTAGAACGAAGTTCTCTTACTACAATTTCAGCTTCTTTGGCATTGTTCCAAAAATCAGGAGCAAAGGTTTTTTCCTCTTCGTTGGCAATTTCAATTAACTTTCTATCGACGTCAAAGATACCTCCTTAACGCACCAAGGCGATTAATAATATCCTTTATTTGTTCTGTGTTTATCATAATTTATGTAATTTTACACCACAAAAATAGTGATTCCTTTTGATTCTATGGAAATAAATTTAATTAGCGATACCGTAACTAAACCTTCAACGGCCATGTTACAAACCATGTTTAATGCAAAAGTAGGTGATGATGTTTATAAAACAGACCCTACAGTCAACAAGTTAGAGGAAACTTTAGCGGATTTATTTGGAATGGAATCGGCACTTTTTTTTCCATCAGGAACTATGGCCAATCAAACCGCCTTGAAGTTACATACGAATCCTGGAGAGCAAGTCATTTGTGATAAATATTCTCATATTTATCATTATGAAGGAGGTGGAGCTTCATTTAATAGTGGGATTTCTTGTAATTTATTGGATGGAACTCGCGGTTTAATTACGGCTGATTTAGTTAAATCGGGCATAAATGATCCAGACTTTTACCATGCTCCATTAACCTCATTAGTAAGTATTGAAAACACTACAAACAAAGGAGGAGGAGCTTGTTATGAATTAGAAGAATTGCAAAAGATGAAGCAAGTTTGCCTGGAACATAATTTGAAATATCATTTAGATGGTGCGCGTTTGTGGAATGCTATTGTGGCTAAAAAACAACATCCAAAGGAATTTGGAAAGTTATTTGATACCATATCTGTTTGTTTATCAAAAGGGTTGGGTGCTCCAGTAGGTTCAGTGCTTTTAGGAACTAAAGCCGATATGAAAAGAGCTTTGCGAATAAGAAAAATATTTGGAGGCAATATGCGTCAATCGGGATATTTAGCAGCTGCAGGATTATATGCTTTAGAACACAATGTGACACGTTTAGAGGAAGATCATCGTAGAGCTAAAGAATTAGGTTTGATATTGTCTAATTCGCCTTTCATTGCTAAAGTAGAGCCTGTAGAGACCAATATTGTCATCTTTAATTTAGTTGCCCAAGTGGATGAAAAAGCTTTTATGAATCAATTGAAACTTAAAAATATTCATATAAGTTCTATGGGGCATGGAAAATTAAGAATTGTAACACATTTGGATTATAAAGAAGTAATGCATACCTATGTTTTGGAGACGCTTCAAAAAATGAGATGATAACAATTGATTTTCTTTCAAAAATTATTTGATGGCAATCATTGAGATTTCAACATTAACATTTTTGGGCAAGCAAGCTACTTGAACCGTTTCTCTTGCTGGTGCTGTTGCTTCGTCAAAATAAGCTCCATATACGGTATTTATTTTAGCAAAATCATTCATATCAGCAATAAAAATAGAAGATTTAATAACATTTTCAAAAGTCATGTTGGCAGCTTCTAAAACGGCTTTCATGTTTTCCATTACTTGTTTTGTTTCAATTTCTATAGAATCTAAAACCAATTCCATTGTTTCTGGATTTAAGGCTATTTGCCCTGAAGTATAAAGTGTGTTTCCTACTAGCACTGCTTGGTTGTATGGTCCGATTGGAGCAGGAGCTTTTGATGTATTTATGATGGTTTTCATGAATATTAAATGTTTTTTATTATCTTAAACGTCGGTCTGGAACTCTGTTTTTGTCCCATTTGATATCGCTAAACACAGAAGATTTGATTCCGATAAAGAATCCCCAATAGCTATTTACACCAAAAGGTACCCAATTGAAGCTCATTCTCCAGCTTTCTAAATCTCTTTCAAATCTAAATTGCGTAAAGGTTACACCATTTTGAACAAAATCGTAACCACTAGAAATTCCCACCTTCCATTTTGGAGATAATTCTACATTTCCAGAAACCATTAAAGAGTTGTTATTCAAACGATTTTGTCTGTTATCGTTAAGATAGGTCACAGAATATGCAAATTGTAAATCCCAAGGAAGTTTAGAATTATAAAATTCAGAAGGTTTTTCTTCCTCTTTATCTTTATCATCATCAAAAAGACTTTGTCTGTTGTCACTCAAATCGGTTGATCTTCCAAATAAATCATCACCACGACCCCCATTTTGTTGGTTTTGTCTGTTTTTATTACCATCAGAACCGCTGCTTGTTAAAGAGTAGTTTAAGGCCATGTTAGCACTTGTCATTCTGAAAAGACTTCCGCCATTGTTGATATTGTATTTTTCTATTCTTCTTCCAGAATTATCAATTGCGTAGGGATCAAGTGTTGTTGAAAAATTTACACCCATTTTGTTTTGGAATAAGGTAGTACCGCCAGAAACTCTCATTGGAGACCAAGCCAAAGAATCTGCAGAGATATTGTACGCTGTGACTAAATTTAAATTATTTAATAGCATTACTTTTTTCACCTCTTCTTTTCCTTTTTCATCCACCGTTTTTACTTTAGCTTCAAAAGTGTTATTTAAAGAAAAGCCAACATTATTGGAATAATTATTTCCAGGTGTTCCAAACAAACCGTTTTGAAATTTAGTATATTCTTGCATGGTAGTTCCTGTAGCATCAATAGCATAAGTATCGTAATATTGATCAAAACTAGGCGTGTAACTGTATGAAATATTAGGTCTCATGACATGTCTTATGGTTTGGATTTTTTTATCTTCACCAAAATCAAAAGTACCATAAATGGTTGTACCAATGGCAGAACTGAAATCATACGTTCGGTAAGCAGCAAACTCATTTACTCTTGTGTCTTCTACTTTATTAGTTGCAGCATTGTAACTTTTTCTTATGGTATGAAAATTCCATACTTCATTAAAATTTGTACTGGCACTTACACTAAAATATTTGAATACTTTAAAGTTAGTACTTAATGGAATACTGTGTTGAAATCCAGCTCTTCCGGTTTTAAACATTTCAGATTTAAAGAATAAAGAATCTGTAGTTTCAATGTTATTTTGACCTCTTAAATTGTACTGAAAATTGATGTTTTGAATGATTCCTTTTTTGGCACCTTCTTTAGCGAAAGGAAAAACACGATCCACACTGGCTTGTAGCGTAGGCAAAGTCATGTTAATTACCTGTGTGTTGATGTTTTGAGAATGTGTTGCTGTTAATGAAAAATTGATTTGTGGTACACTTGGAATTGTTTTAGAATAAGAAATGGAGGACGATAAATTATTATTTAAAGTAGAACCTACATTTATTAAATTTAAAGATTGCCTAAAGTACTGACTGCTTGATATGTTTACGGAAGAAGAAAAACGGGAATTGGCACTGGCTTTTCCATCTTGAGCATGACTCCATTGAATGTTATATTGTTTGGATTTTGAATAATCAGGTAAGCCTCTTTCGCTTTGAATTTGATTTTCAAAGCGCAAATTAATACGACCGTTGAATTTGTAGCGTTTCGCATAACCACTTTCTGCTCTTAAGGCATAACTTCCATTGGTATAATAATCTCCTAAAATGGCCAAATCATAGTAATCACTTAATGCGAAATAATACCCACCATTTTGCAAGAAAAACCCTTGTTGATTGCTTTGTCCAGGTGATGGTAAAATGAATCCAGAGGTACTGGTTTCAGAAAAAGGAAAGTAAGCAAAAGGCAATCCAATAGGTGTTGGAATGTCGGCTATATACATGTTAGTAAAACTAACAACTACTTTTTTACCTGGAACAAATTTTACTTTTCTGGAATAAAAATAATATTCAGGATCATCTACATTTTTAGCGGTTGTAAAACGAACATTTTTCATAAAGTAGGTCGAATCATTCATTCGTTTTGATTGATCGGCCTTAATATTTAATTCGCCTTGTTGTGTTCTAGAATTCCAAACTTTTAAACGCTTTGTTTTGGTGTTGAATCTGATGGAATCTGGTTCAATAAGATTAGCTCCTTGTTTAAAAACAGGAAATTGGGTGTATTCTCCTAAACTATCTTTCAACCTTCCGGCATACACTTCATCTTTTTCAAAATCTAAAACAATAATTCCAGATTTCAGTTCAATATCTTTGTAATAAAGCTCAGCTTCATCATACAAAACCATTTGTTTTTTGATGTTATCAATATTTTCGTACCCTTTTGCGTTACGTTTGATAATACCTTCAAGAAAAGTCTTCTTTTTAAGAGTGTCTGTTTTTTTGGACTTGTCTTTTGTTAATAACTCATTTGCATTAATGTTCAAAGTGTCGTTAGTATTGACTTCTTGTGCAAAAGTAAGACTGTTTCCTGTTGTTAGAAAAATAAACGAAATAACGATATAGAAGTTCTTTAAATACAATACTTATGTGTTATTTTTGTAATAAATGTGGCTTGGTTTTTGAAGGCTCAAACTTACATATATTTTTTTAAAAAATTATTGTGTTAGTAAAATTATAACATTCAACTATTATACATTATGAGAAAATTTAATTTTCTTCAGTTTTTGCTGCTATTTTTAACATTCAATTCTTTAACTTTTGCACAAAATGCAAAGTTTAAAATTGTTTTGGATGCGGGTCATGGTGGAAAAGATTATGGAAATTCTCATCATGGATTTGTTGAGAAAACAATTTCTTTAAAAACTACTTTAAAAGTTGGGGACCTATTAAAAAAACATGAGGATATTGAAATTATTTATACCAGAACTGATGATACATATCCCACATTAAAGGAACGCGCTAATTTAGCTAATAAAGAAGACGCTAATTTATTTATTTCTATTCATTGTAATGGTGTTCAAGCATTTACTGCTTTTGGAACGGAAACGCTTGTAATGGGAATGTCAAGAACAGATACCAATTTAGATGTTGCCAAAAGAGAGAATTCAGTAATACTTCAAGAAGATAATTACAAAGAAGTTTACAACGGATTTGATCCCAATAAGCCTGAATTTCAAACCAGTATGCTTTTGTTGCAAGAAGAGTTTTTGAATCAAAGCATAGATTTGGCCAATAAAATAGAAAATAATTTCAAAAATCTTAATAAAAGAAAAAGTAGAGGAGTCAAACAACAACCTATATGGGTTTTAGATGCTACTTACATGCCAAGCGTTTTAATTGAGTTGGGTTTTCTTTCTAATAAAAATGAAGGCTCTTTTTTAAACAGTAATGAAGGTCAAGACAAAATGGCTCAAGCGATTGCTGACGCTATTATAGAATATAAGAAAGAATATTTTGTATTAAAAGAAAAAACGGATAAGACCGAAAAAACTGAAAAAGAAACTCCAAAAGAAGTGGAAAAGGAAAGTCCCAAAGAAATTGTAAAAGAAACTCCGAATACTAAAACAGATAAAAACACATCAAAACCTAAAGAAGTTAAAGCAGATGTTTCCAAAGACAAAATAGTTTTTAAAGTTCAAATTTCTGCCAGTTCAAAGAGTTTAGAACCTACCGCTTCTAATTTTAAAGGCTTGAAAAATGTCTCTAAAGAAAAGATTAATAAGCTGTATAAATATTTTTACGAAGAAACAGATTCCTATGATAGTGCTAAAAAGAATTTAAAAACGGCCAAAGATAAAGGATTTGATTCCGCTTTTATAGTAGCCTATAAAAATGGAAAATTAATAAAATTATCAGAAGTAATTAACTAAAACTTGGCAGTAACACAATTTAATAATAAATTTGCTAAAAAAAGAAATTGAAACTAACTAAAGAAATAAAAACAGCCATCTTGGTAATCTCCTCAATAATGTTATTTATTTGGGGTTATAGTTTTTTAAAAGGAAGAGATTTATTTACCAATTACAAAACATTTTTTGTTAAATACGATAATGTGGAAGGACTTACAACTTCTTCAACAGTGACCATAAACGGAAAAACCATTGGAAAAGTTATTGAAATAAAATTAGATGAAAACTGGAAAAACATTGTAAAGATTCAAATTGATGGAGATTACAAACTTTCAAAATCTAGTGTAGCTGAAATTTATGCACCTAGTCCAATTGGAGGCAAACAAATCGCTATTTTACCAGGTTCAGGTGCTGATTTATTGGAGAATGAACAATTCATGAATGCATCTTCAAAATTAGGACTTGCCGATGAATTATCTTCACAATTAGTACCTCTGAAAGATAAAGTTGAAGTTTTATTAAATAACGCCAATGCCATGTTGGTAAATGTCAATCAGGTTTTAGACGACAAATCCAAAGAAAATTTAAGAAACAGTTTAGCTAATTTAAATGTTGTTTTAGCTGAATTTTCTAGTGCTTCGAAAAATGTGAATGCTATGTTGGCCGATAACAAGAAGAACATTACTTCTACAATGACTAATTTGGAAAAAACATCTTCCAATTTTTCTAAAGTTTCTGATTCATTGGCTAAAATTCAAATCGGACAAACCGTGAAAAGTTTAGAAAATACACTTGTTAAAGTCGATGCCATTTTAGCAGATATGCAATCAGGAAAAGGGACTTTAGGAAAAATCATGAAAGATGATGCCATGTACACCAATTTTACCAATGCTTCTAAAGAGTTGGAATTGTTGTTGCAAGATTTGCGTTTAAATCCAACACGATACATCAATGTTTCTGTTTTTGGAAAGAAAAACAAACCTTACATTGCTCCTGAAGAAGAAACGAACGAATCCACAGAAGAATAAAATCTATTTTTATGAATTATATTGACAATATCTTATTTGCAATTGTACTTATTATAGGTATAGGTTATTTTACTATGAATGTAAAAAAACTTATTCGAAACATCAAGTTAGGAAAAGATGTAAATCGTAAAGATAATTCTTCAGAACGTTGGAAAAACATGGCAATGATTGCTTTAGGACAATCAAAAATGATTAAAAGGCCAATTGCTGGTGTTTTGCATATTGTTGTGTATTTAGGTTTTATCATTATTAATTTAGAAGTTTTAGAAATAATCATTGACGGGTTATTTGGTACGCACAGAATTTTTGCTTTTTTGGGAAGTTTTTACGATTTTCTAATTGCATCGTTTGAAATCTTAGCGGTTTTAGTTCTTGTTGTGGTGGTTGTATTTTGGATTCGAAGAAATGTAATTAAATTAAAACGTTTTTTTAGTCCAGAAATGGAAGGATGGCCTAAAAATGACGGAAATATTATCTTATATTTTGAAGTAGTTTTGATGACTCTATTTTTAGTTATGAATGCTACAGATAATCATTTTCAGTTGCATCATAACGGAAATATAATTTCTCAATATATTGCTCCATTATTTTCTGGGTTTTCAGAGGAAAGTCTTCATTATATTGAAAGAACAGCTTGGTGGCTTCATATATGTGGCATCTTAGTCTTTTTAAATTATTTATATTTTTCTAAACATTTGCATATTCTTTTAGCATTTCCAAACACTTATTTTGCTGATTTGAATGCGAAAGGTAAAGTGGATAACTTAGAAAGTGTAACGAATGAAGTTAAGTTAATGATGGACCCAACGGCTGATCCCTTTGCAGCTCCAACAAACCCAGACGAAGTTCCTGCAAAATTTGGTGCAAGTGATGTTCAAGATTTAAATTGGGTGCAGTTATTAAATGCTTATACTTGTACCGAATGTGGAAGATGTACTTCATCTTGTCCTGCCAATCAAACAGGTAAAAAATTATCTCCACGAAAAATCATGATGGATACTCGAGATCGATTAACTGAAGTAGGTATTAATATGGATAAAAACAAAGGTGTTTTTGTTCCAGATAATAAATCGCTTTTAAACGATTATATCACTACTGAAGAGCTTTGGGCTTGTACATCATGTAACGCTTGTGTTGAAGAATGTCCTGTAAATATAAGTCCATTATCAATTATCCTTGACATGAGACGTTATTTAGTGATGGAACAAAGTGCTGCGCCAATGTCATTAAACGCAATGATGAGTAATATTGAAAATAACGGTGCGCCATGGCAATACAACCAAATGGACCGTTTGAACTGGAAAGACGAACAATAAACCAATTGATTTTCTAATTTGTGAGGTTTTAGAAATGATGTTAAAAATTAAATAAAATGGAATTGAAAAGCAATGAAAAATCCTTGCAAAAATTAGTAGTTGACGGGAAAGAATTAAGTCCTGTATTACCAGAAGGAGTTAAAAATTATCTTATTGATATTGATGGTACAATATGTGATGATATTCCTAATGAAGAACCAGAACGAATGTTGACAGCAAATGTTTATCCAGATGCTTTAAAAACATTAAATAAATGGTATGATGAAGGTCACATAATTTGTTTCTTTACTTCAAGAACCGAGGAACATAGAGCTTATACTGAGACATGGCTGAAACAACATGGTTTTAAATATCATGGAATGGTCATGGGAAAACCTAGAGGAGGAAATTATCATTGGATTGATAATCATTTGGTAAAAGCTACTAGATACAATGGTAAATTTACAGATTTAATTGAAAAAGAAGTTACTATCGAGGTTTTTGATGATGGTAATCATGACTAATATTAGATTTTAGAATTCATTCTAAACTTCTCAATTTTTAAAATAAAAATATGTTAGAAGAATTAAAAGTGCCTACCATGGCAGAAATGATGGCTCAAGGAAAACAACCCGAAGTTTTATTTTGGGTAGGTTGCTCGGGTAGTTTTGATGATAGAGCTAAAAGAATCACAAAAGCTTTTGTGCGAATTTTAAATCGTGCTAAAGTTGATTTTGCTGTTTTAGGAACTGAAGAAAGTTGCACAGGTGATCCTGCAAAAAGAGCTGGAAATGAATTTTTATTTCAAATGCAAGCCATGATGAATATAGAAGTCATGAATGCTTATGAGGTAAAAAAAATAGTTACGGCTTGTCCTCATTGTTTCAATACCATAAAAAATGAGTATCCTGAATTAGGAGGAAAATATGAAGTGATGCATCATACTGAATTCCTTAAATCGCTATTTGACGATAAAAGATTGGTTGTAGAAGGCGGTCAATTTAAAGGTAAAAAAATTACTTTTCACGATCCTTGTTATTTGGGAAGAGCCAACAATATATACGAAGCTCCAAGAGAGCTAATAGAAAAATTAGACGCTGAATTGGTTGAAATGAAACGTTCACGCGCTAATGGACTTTGTTGTGGTGCTGGTGGTGCTCAAATGTTTAAAGACGCAGAACCAGGAACTAAAGAAATAAATATCGAAAGAACAGAAGATGCCTTAGAAACAAAGCCAGATGTAATTGCTGCTGGTTGTCCGTTTTGTAATACTATGCTTACTGACGGTATAAAAAATAAAGAAAAAGAGGCAGATGTAAAAGTATTAGACATTGCTGAATTAATTGCGAACGCTCAAGATTTATAA
The DNA here is from genome assembly GCF_965657075.1 of Flavobacterium sp. GTDB lineage: Bacteria > Bacteroidota > Bacteroidia > Flavobacteriales > Flavobacteriaceae > Flavobacterium. The sequence continues at coordinate 11,447 of NZ_CBFHMV010000016.1, read as the reverse complement.
ATTTAACACCTCCATTTACGATGAAAAAAATCGCTTATTTACTGTTGTTTGTATCAACAACTATGTTTTCTCAAAAATTAACAAAAGATCAATTGCTTGTTAAATTGAGCGAAGCCACTTGTGATTGTTCACAAGACAAAGAATTCACAAAAGAGAATTATGAAATGACACTAGGCTTGTGTTTGTTTGAAGCTGTGGGAAAATATGAAAAAGATGTTGAAAAACACTACGGTAAAGATTACATGTCTAAGATTGAAGATATTGGTGGTGATGTTGGTGAAAAAATAGCATTCAACTGTCCAAAATTACTACAAGTTATCATGGACAATGCATTGGAAGACGATTCAGAAATGACTGAAGATGAAGACGAAATGCTTGAAGGTACCTACACTAGCACTAATGTAGATGGCTTTCTTTTTGTTAATATGAAAGAAAATTCAGGAAAAACGCACCAACTTTTATTAATCAACAGTTTTGATAATGCTTATTTAATTACAGATAAAGTATTGAAAGCCAATGATAAAATTGAAGTATATTATTTTGAAGCTGAATTGTATAACGCAAAAACAGCTAAATACGAAAATTTTAAAGTTATAACTGATATAGAGCGTTTATAATGTATATACCTTTTGAAGATTTACCCTTACATTCTCGTATTTGGATTTATCAATCGAACCGAAAATTATATGATGATGAAATTGTAACTATTGAAGAACAAGCTAAAGATTTTATTGAAAATTGGGCAGCTCACGGAAAATCTTTGGAAGCTTCTTTCATTACAAAATACAATCGTTTTATAATAATTGCTGTCAACCAAGAGGTGCAACAAGCAACGGGATGTTCAATTGATAGTTCTGTGGAATTCATTCAAAAATTAGAACAACAATTTGAAATTGATTTGTTAGATAAAATGAATGTGACCTACAAAACGGGTGAATTTATTGCATTCAAAACTTTAATTGAATTCAAACAATTAGCAAAAAGTAAATCGGTTTCCGAAAACACTATTGTTTTCAATAATTTAGTAAATACTATTGAAGAATGGCAAGATTTTTGGGAAGTTCCTGCTAGTGATAGTTGGCATAGTCGATTTTTTTAATACTACTATAAAAATCATCATTAAGAAACTTCCATTTAATGATGATTTTTTATTTAAATACATATGTTGAGATATAATTTAATTTTTTTATTTGTTTTGGTAACCTTCTTTAATTACGATAAACCTTCAATGTTTACTAATAAAGAATTGGACGAAGCTGTTGATGTATATAAAAAAGAAAGATTTGTCGACAGTATTTACAACACCATGTCATTTAATGAAAAAGTTGGGCAATTGTTTATGGTTGCCGCTTACTCTAATAAGAATGAAGAACATTATCAATCTTTGGATGGACTAATAGAGAATTATCATATTGGTGGACTAATTTTTTTTCAAGGAGGTCCTAACAGACAAGCTAAATTAACCAATCGTTTTCAAGAAAAGTCAAAACAACCCTTATTTATAGGTATTGATGCCGAATGGGGAATGAGCATGCGTTTGGATTCGACCTATTGCTATCCTTGGAACATGACGCTTGGTGCTATTCAAGACAATTCACTTATTGAAGAAATGGGTGCTCAAATGGCTGAACAATCTAAAAGATTGGGCGTTCATTTTACTTTTGCTCCAGTAGTTGATATCAATACAAATCCAAACAATCCAATTATTGGGAATCGTTCTTTTGGTGAATCTAAGTGGAATGTTACCGAAAAATCACTTGCGTACATGAATGGCTTGCAAAAAAATGGTGTTTATGCAACGGCCAAACATTTTCCTGGACATGGTGATACATCAACAGACTCTCATCATACCTTACCAACCGTAACTTTTACCAAAAAAAGAATCGATTCTATTGAATTGTATCCTTATAAAAAACTGATTAAAAATGATTTAGCCAGTATTATGGTAGCTCATTTGAGTGTTCCAAGTTTAGAACCAAATAAAGCTTTGCCTACTTCTTTATCCAAAAAAGTAGTAACTAATTTACTTAAAGAAGATTTGAATTTTAAAGGACTGATTTTTACAGATGCTCTAAACATGAAAGGAGCAAGTAATTTTAAACAGCCTGGAGATATTGATTTAGCTGCTTTTTTGGCTGGAAATGATGTTTTATTATTTGCAGAAAACGTTCCTAAAGCTTTAACAAAATTTCAAGAAGCATATCAAAAAGGGATTTTGAAGGAAGAACGTTTAAAAGAATCTGTAACAAAAATTATAAAATATAAATTGCAAGCGGGTTTGTACGATAAAAAAATCATTGATTTAACCAATTTAACAGAAGACTTAAATCAACCCAAATACGATGCATTGAACCAAAGATTGTTTAACAATGCCATTACAACACTTCACAATGTTGAAAACATTATTCCTATTACAGCTTTAGAAAAAGAAAAAATAGCCTATGTTGCTATTGGTGGCGACGAAAATAAAGTCTTTGTTGAACACTTAAACGCTTATGCTAAAGTCGATTATATTCAAGAAATTTCTTTAGAAATCACTTTAGAAAAACTAAAAGCATATACCAAAGTTATTGTTGGATATCACAAGCCAGATAATGTTTGGAAAAAAAATGCAGCTACGCAAGAAGAAATTCGATGGATTAATGCGATTTCTAATAATAATAAAGTAATAGTTTCCTTTTTCTCAAGACCTTATTCAATGAACTCATCTCTAGATTATGAGCATATTGAAGGTTTAATTATGGCTTATCAAAACAATAAGTTTACACATAACGCTGTGGCTCAAATAGTATTTGGAGCTCTTTCTTCTAAAGGAAAATTACCGGTTTCTGTTAATGATGATTTTACTATCTATGAAGGAATTTCAACCCAATCGCTAAAGATTTTAGGCTTTGATGTACCCGAAAATCAAGGAATGGATTCTAAAAATTTAGCACAAATCGACACCATAATCAAAAGTGCAATTGAAGGTAAAATGACCCCTGGAGCACAAATAGTTGTGGCTAGAAGAGGCAAAGTCATTTACAACAAATCCTTTGGTACCCATACTTATGAAGATCAAAGGCTTGTTCAAAATTCAGATATTTATGATGTTGCTTCATTAACAAAAGTACTTTCTACTTTGCCCAACATCATGCAACTAAAAGAAAAAGAAATTGTGAATTTTGATACTACATTATCAGAAATGTTGCCTGTTTTTGAAGGAAGTAACAAAGAAAATGCAACTCTTTTAGATATGTTAACGCATCAAGCTCGATTTCAACCTTGGATTCCTTTTTATCAGAGCACTTTAAACAACAAGAAAAAACCGGATTTCAAGTATTACAGAAGTTTTTATTCAGAAGACTTTCCAAATAAAGTTGCCGAAAATTTATATTTAAGAAAAGATTATAACGATAGCATTATCCATCAAATTGCTAAAAGTGATTTGCTGGCTTCAAAAAAATACAAGTACAGTGATTTTTCATTCATTTTGCTTAAAGAATATTTAGAATTGCAATCCAATAAAAAATTAGACGTTTTATCGGATGAACATTTTTATCAATTTATGGGAATGAATACTACTTCCTATAATCCCCTGAATAAGTTTGAAAAATCTCGAATCATTCCAACAGAAAACGATAATTATTTCAGATATCAAACCGTTCAAGGGTATGTTCACGATATGGCAGCTGCTATGCAAGCTGGAGTTTCTGGTCATGCCGGTTTGTTTTCAAACGCTTTAGACGTTTCCAAAATGATGCAGATGTATTTGCAAAACGGAACTTATGGTACGCATCAATTCTTTACACCAAAAACAATGAATGAATTCAATACGTGTTATTTTTGTGAAGATGGAAATAGAAGAGGTGTAGGATTTGACAAACCTCAATTAGGAACTGCAGGACCAACTTGTGGATGTTTATCACTAACAAGCTTTGGACATACTGGATTTACAGGGACAATGGCTTGGGCTGATCCTGACAAAGAAATTGTTTACGTATTTTTATCCAACAGAACTTATCCAGATTCCAATGCTGTAAATAAATTATCTAGAGAGAATATTCGTGAAAATATTCAAAAAATAATTTATGAAAGTATTAGAGATTAATTCTTAAAATGAAGCATGCAATTCAAATAATTAATTTTACGAATGATTTAAAAGAACCTATTAAATCACTCAATTATGAATGGCTTGAAAAATATTTTTACATAGAAAAAAGCGACGAATTATCTTTGTCCAACCCAAAAGAGCAAATTATTGATCAAGGAGGATTTATCTTTTATGCAAAACTAGATGAGGAAATAGTTGGAACAGTTTCTTTGTTGAAAATCACTTCTTCCCTTTTTGAAATCGGCAAAATGGCTGTAAGTAGTCAAGTCCAAGGCCATGGAATTGGAACTTTATTATTGCAGCATTGCATCACTTTTGCGAAAGAAAATCAAATAAAAACCTTAATTTTATATTCAAATACCAAATTAGAAGCAGCTTTACATCTTTATAGAACCTATGGTTTTACTGAAGTAGCTCTTGAAAAAGGACATTATGATAGAGCTAATATTAAAATGGAACTGTCTATTTAAATTGTAACCATAAAAGAAATTGTTATCCATCTTATTTGATGTAGGTATTATTTACAACATCATTTCATTTTATAAACTCGTAACTTAATTTACTAAAAATGACATCAAAAGCAACATCTCCACAACAGTACATAGATGAATTACAAGACGTTAGAGTAGAAGCAATTACAAAACTTCGAAAAGTGATTAATGAAAACTTACCAAAAGGTTTCAAAGAAGAAATGAGTTACGGAATGATTGGCTATGTTGTTCCTCATGAAATTTATCCAGATGGTTACCATTGTTCACCTGATTTACCATTACCTTTCATGAGTTTTGCTTCTCAAAAAAACAGCATTAACTTTTACCATATGGGAATATATGGTAATCCTTCGTTATTAAATTGGTTTACTTCAGAATATCCAAAGCATTGTAAAGCAAAGTTAGACATGGGAAAAAGTTGCATTCGTTTCAAAAAAATGGATCAAATTCCTTTTGAATTATTAGGGGAATTAGTTAAAAAAGTTTCCGTAAAAGAATGGATTGAAACTTATGAAACCCATTTTAAAAGATAATTTAACATAGTTTTACTTTTTGTTCTTTTTAATAATAGTATTTTTATAAAAAATATAATCATTTAATGAAAATTGCAATAGTATGTTATCCAACCTTTGGTGGTAGTGGTGTTGTTGCCACTGAATTAGGTTTAGAATTAGCCAAAAAAGGATACGAAATCCATTTTATTACTTACAGTCAACCTGTGCGTTTGGCGCTTTTAAATGCGAATTTGCATTATCACGAAGTTCACGTTCCCGAATACCCTTTATTTCATTATCAACCCTATGAATTGGCTTTATCCAGCAAATTAGTTGATGTGGTTAAATATTACAATATAGATGTTTTGCATGTTCATTATGCCATTCCTCACGCTTATGCCGGTTATATGGCTAAAAAAATGTTGGCTGAAGAAGGCATTCATTTGCCTATGATTACAACGCTTCATGGAACCGATATTACTTTGGTAGGAAATCATCCTTTTTACAAACCAGCTGTTAGTTTTAGTATCAATAAATCCGATTTTGTAACAAGCGTTTCCAACAGTTTGAAAGAAGATACTTTCAGGTTGTTTAACATCAATAAAGAAATCGAGGTAATTCCGAATTTTATTGAAATTAAACCCGAAAATACTCAAGAAGTTGTAAAATGTGATCGAGCAATGATGGCACAACCCCAAGAGAAAATAATTACTCACATTTCTAATTTTAGAAAAGTGAAACGAATTGAAGATGTTGTGAAGATTTTTTATAACATTCAAAAAGAAGTTCCTTCCAAGTTGATGATGGTGGGTGATGGTCCAGAAAAACAAAAAGCGGAGTACTTATGTCAGACTTTAGGAATTTTGGATAAAGTTATTTTTTTTGGAAATAGTTCTGAAATTGATAAAATTTTATGCTATTCGGACTTGTTTTTGTTGCCTTCAGAAACAGAGAGTTTTGGTTTGGCAGCCTTAGAAGCTATGGCTTGTGGTGTTCCCGTAATTTCAAGCAATTCAGGAGGTTTACCAGAAGTAAATAGCAATGGATTTTCTGGATATTTGAGTAATGTGGGTGATGTTGCTGATATGAGTTCCAACTCCATTTCCATTTTGAAAGATGAGGCAAAGCTCAATCAGTTTAAAAAAAATGCCAAAGAAGTAGCCTTACGTTTTGAAATTCATAAAATATTACCTCAATATGAGGCGTTATATCAAAAAGCGGTTGAATTAAATACTTTAAAAAATGAATAAATTTTTTACTTTACTAACAATTTTAGTTCTTTCTTGTAAATTAGCAGAACCTATAAATTCACCCAGTTTTAAAATGTTGCATCAAGCAGAGTACGGCGGAAATGACGTTGAAAATTTAACTATTTTAGATACAAAACAACAATGCATTGCAGCATTAGATCAACTTTCAATTGCACCAGAAGTAATTGAAGAATTACTTGCGACAGATTTCAGTAGGTATGCAATTGCTTTTGTTTCAATGGGACAAAAAAGTAATGGTGGATTTAGCATCCAAATAAAAGCTATTCAACTACAAGATGATGTTTTAATTTTAGAAAAAGAAATCACAAGACCAAAACCTTTAGAGCCAGTCACAATGGCCTTGACCAATCCTTATTGTTTGGTTAAAGTTTCCAAGCATAAAGTTTATCAGCTGAAATAAAAAAAAGAGTTTCAATTTTGAAGCTCTTTTTTTATTCTGCTGTATTTTATAAAAATTAGTTGAATCTATATCTAATTGATAAAGCAATATCTGAACCATAATTATCATTTCTGTAGTCATCAGAGTTGAAATAAAATTCTGGTCTATAATCTAAAGCTAATTGTATTGGAGCTTCTTGAAAATTATATTCAATACCAATATCACCAGCTGCTAAAAAGAAAGAGCCATCATTTTTAATATTATTGTCATTATAACTCCAACTTCCAACACCACCACCAACACCTGCATACCAGTTTAATCCGCCTTCAATATTCCATACCCATTGGTATAAACCAACAATTTTAAAAGCATCTACATTGTTACTGTTTCTAAAACCTAAATCTAACTCTAATCTATTATTATCTCCTAGTCCTCTTTGGTAAGAAATTTCTCCACCAAAACCATCATTGCTACCTAATCTTAAACCAAGTGCATTTTTAGAAATGTCTTGAGCGTTACTAGTCCATACAAATCCAAACGTTAAAGCTGTAATTAATAAGATTTTTTTCATTTTTTTTTATTTAGTATTAATATGTTACAAAGATAATTCCAAACCCATTTTTCTATTTACATAATTTACATAAAAAGTTATATAATTTATTTTAGTTGATTAAATAAGTATCTAAAAACTCTTCTTGTGTTTGACTTCCTGTAGTTGGAATTGGTAGTGTTACATTCAAATTAGATGGTAAATCATTCAAAGTATAGTTGATTTCAGTTTTGTTGTAAACTAAACCAATATTTTTACTGTAATATTGTTTAGAAATTAAAACATCTTGCGCATCCATAACAGGAATATTAAAAGGAAATCCTGAAATGGTTTGAACGGTATAAATTTTAAGATTTAAAACCACTTTAGTTTTTGTAATATCACTGTAATTAGTTCCATCAGAAGTAAATGAAGTTAAAGTTCCATCAGCAAAAGATGTTAAGGTGTACTCAAAGGTTAAAGGATAACCACCCACATTTTCAGTAAATGAACCATTAGTTGTACTTAATTGTTCTCCTACAGATGCCCCTTCTTTTAAAAAGATAAAATCAAAAACTTCAAAAGCTAGTGCTGTAGGCAAACCAGCATCAAATGTAACAGCACCTGAAACTCTGAGCTTATTGCCGTCTACTCTTAATCCATTTTCATTTAATGTACTTGAATAAAATCCAATTGGAGTTTCAATAGTTTTCATTTTTTTGTAAGTAATTCCATTGATTAAAAAATCATTTTCAACATACAATTTATCGTTATCCCAAGATTCAGGAATACTTGTAGTTGCAGCAGTGTAAACTTTGTAATTCCAAAAATTACCTGATGCAATAGGCAAAGAAGTGGCAATTGTTTCATCTCCATTTCCTGCTACTTCTTCATTACTACATGAAAAAAGAGCTAAAGAGAACATCATTAAAAATAGGATTTTTGTTTTCATTTAAATTATATTAGACTGCTAATTTAATTAAAAAACGCTAATTCTAGTAAAATAATATAGAAGTACCTTAATTTTTTTAAATTTGTAAAGTAAAACAAAAACTATGGCTGGAAATACCTTTGGAAAAATATTTAAACTTACCACTTTTGGTGAATCACATGGAACAGCTTTAGGAGGAATTATAGAAGGTTGTCCGGCAGGAATTGCATTGGATTTTGATGCTATCAAGTCAGAAATGCAAAGGCGAAAACCAGGACAATCGGCAATCGTAACTCAACGTAAAGAAGAAGATGAAGTTCAATTTTTATCAGGGATTTTTGAAGGAAAAACTACAGGAACTTCCATAGGATTTATAATTCCAAATACCAATCAAAAATCAGATGATTATTCTCATATAAAAGATTCTTATCGTCCTAGCCATGCTGATTATGTTTATGAAAAAAAATATGGAATTAGAGATTATCGTGGTGGTGGAAGAAGTTCTGCAAGAGAAACAGCTAGTAGAGTAGTAGGTGGTTCAATTGCAAAACAAATAATTCCTGAAATTAAGATTAATGCTTTTGTTTCTTCAGTGGGAACCATTTTTATTGATAAACCCTATCAAGAATTAGACTTTACTAAAATTGATTCCAATGCTGTTAGATGTCCTGATGAAGCCACAGCTCAATTAATGGAAAATCATATTAAGGAAATCAAAAAACAAGGCGATACTGTTGGAGGAACCATAACTTGTGTGATTCAAAACGTTCCCATTGGTTTAGGGGAACCTGTTTTTGATAAATTGCATGCCGAATTAGGAAAAGCCATGCTATCCATTAATGCTGTTAAAGGTTTTGAATTTGGAAGTGGTTTTTGTGGTGCCCAAATGAAAGGAAGTGATCATAACGATTTGTATAATTTAGATGGAACAACCAAAACAAATCTTTCGGGTGGAATTCAAGGTGGAATTAGCAATGGTATGGATATTTATTTTAGAGTAGCCTTTAAACCAGTCGCTACACTTTTACAAAAGCAAGAACATTTGAATAACAAAGGTCAAATAGAAGTGCAACAAGGCAAAGGCAGACATGATGCCTGTGTAGTGCCAAGAGCAGTACCAATTGTTGAAGCTATGGCAGCATTGGTTATGGCAGATTATTTCTTAATGGATAAGATTAATAAATAGAACTACTCCTTTTTCTTTTTTTTATCGGTTTTCATTAACAAATAAACAGCTCCAACTAAACCTAATATCACTAAGCCAAAAATGATAATCATTATAAAAGCTCCATTTCCCCAAGAATAAAGTGGTAAATTCATTTTGTACTATTTTAATTATGTACAAATTTAAAGTCAGTTTTTTAGATTTAATATGATATTTATCATACTAATTTACCATATAGTGTTAAAATTGAATGCAAAACAACTATTATTAATACATAATATTAATTTTTTTAAGAAGAAATTTATATTGATTAAAAATTTCACAGGAATTAAAGGCTATTTCTTAAAGTTTTTATAAAAATTAAATTTAACATTTAATCTGTCTTTTTTTAATTAAATTTGTTCCTAATTAAAACTATTTATTATGAAAAAACTATTACTTTTATTATTGAGTTTTGTTAGTATAACAATTTATTCTCAAGGAACTTGTGCAACAGCATTAGATATCACTGCAAATGGGGTATTTGTTACTGGTGCCATTGATGGAACATATCCTACAGGAACAGGTTTGTGTTTTGCTTCTGGTTCTGCTTCTCCAAATGCAAAATGGTATAAATTTACTCCAACGGCTAATGGAGTTATATCAGTTACTTCTGCTATTGCTGCTAATCCTGGTGGTACATCTGCAACAGCAACAGACTCAAGATTAGGTATTTATACCGGAACATGTGCAGCTTTAACTTGTGTTGCTGCAAATGATGACGTGAGTGATACAGACTATCGTTCAGCTGTTTCTAATTTTGTAGTTACATCTGGAACTACTTATTATATTGTATGGGATGACAGATGGCAAAACACTTCTTTCTCATTTGAATTTACTTTTGTAGCACAATCTTGTTTTGTACCTACTGGGTTTACATTTACTGTTGCACCAACTACTACAACTGCAGGAATTGGATGGACAGCACCAGCATCAGGTTCAACTCCAACTGGATATGAATTTGAATATGGTTTGCAAGGATTTACACAAGGTACAGGTACTACATTGACTCCAACAACAAATAGTGTTTCTTTAACAAGTTTAATCCCAAGTTCTGTATACAGCTTTTATGTAAGAACTAATTGTGGTGCAGGAACATTCAGTGTTTGGAGTGGTCCAATTTCTTTTAATACTGTTTTTACAGCAGTAGCCCCTCCATATAATACTGGATTTGAACAAACTGAATTAGATTATATTGGTTGGTTTGCTCCAACTGCAACTGCTGGTAATGATTTCTATCCAAATAATGGTGGTGCAGGCTCGGCATTGGTTCAAGAAGGGTCTTATGCTTTAGCAGGTGTAAGTAGTGCTACTGCAACTTCAGATGCATTTGCAATCTCTAGAGGTGTAACTTTAGAAGGTGGACAGCCGGTAACTGTTACATTATATGCTAGTAATTTTAGAGCTACTGGAAATACTACTAGTACTGCTAGTTATAATGTTACTTATGGAACTGCACAAACTGCAGCTGCACAAACCAATATAGTAGCCTCTGAAACTGGTTTAAGTGCTGCCGCTTTTACTTTAAAAACATATAGTTTTACTCCTGCATCAACTGGTACTTATTATATTGGTATTAGAAATTTATCTCCAGCAAATACGGGTGGTGCTACTCATGCACTTTTAATTGATAATTTTTCTGTAACTCAAGTATTATCAAATAATACGTTTGTTGAATCTAAAATTGGTGTTTATCCAAACCCGGTAAACGATGCATTTGTTATAGAAAATAATGAATCATTAACTATCACATCTTTAACTATTTCTGATATAAACGGAAGAACAGTTAAAAATATTAATGTAAATTCTATTGGAAATGAAATCAACATTTCTGAATTAAATTCTGGAATTTATTTCTTAAATATAGCTACTGATAATGGTACTGCTACAAAGAAAATTATTAAAAACTAATTTAAAATTATTTTAGTTTTAAAGAAAAAGCTCCTTATTAATTTAAGGAGCTTTTTTTATAAAAATTTTGTCTTGTCCTGAAATAGCGATACACAAAAAGTATCCAAATGGAAAGAAATGAAGAAATTCGGTATGTAAAGCGTA
>NZ_CBFHMV010000015.1:0-60683 GCF_965657075.1 Flavobacterium sp. | reverse complement strand
ACTCGCCTTACAAGAGAAAGGCTTGGCTTTTTGCAAAAACGACCTATATAAAGCTGTTTTTAGCTCAAATCATTTTTAGAACTACTCAAAATACATTAAAATTTAACGTAGCTTAAATTGAAAGTATCGCGTTATTGAAATTGGTAATTTGGAAGAAAATAAGGTTTTTTCACAGCCTGACGGTCTAGTATAACCGTCAGTTACGGGTTAATATGCGTTAATTTTCGGTTTGGCACAGACTTTAGTAATTCCGAGTGGATTCGGACGTAGACGAATCCGCCGTAATTGCGGTTATACATTGTTGGCAATAGTTATTTATTTTTATTCATATTTTGTAATTCCTCTATCACTATAAAAACAGCTTTTCCTGTATCCCAAAGTATATTAACTGAATAAATCAGTACTGTAGTCAAAATGACATTTCCAATATCTGTCTTATATGAAAAATCAATTTTATTACTATCTAAAAGTAAAAGTGTAACTACACTTGAACAAATTAGGATTATTTGTTCTAAAAGTGATGTTTTCATTTCCTTAATTGTCGATGAAAAGTCAAATTTTGGATAATCAACTACAATGTCTTGAATTTTAGAAGCAATTAAGCCTAAAGTCGCTGTATTAATAGCTAAAAGGGTCAATAGTAATCCAATTATATTTTCTTTTAGGTATATAAATAAAAAATCAGACTCCAAAAACTTCCCAAGGAAAGTGATTATTATTCCAAGAACAATATAAAACGATATGTTTTTTATAGTATTCAATATTATTCAACTATGGTTTTATACAATTTAATTACTTGTTCAGCTGGTCCTTCAATATCAAGTTCTTTTACTTGTAAGATAACAGGATTTTCTTTTGTATTTAATTGTTTTCTTATGTTTTTAACTTTTAATTTGATGCTTCCTGCTCCTTCTGAAGTGTAGTCAACTAAACCTTTTATATTTTCGTTGTCTTTAGAAATATTTTCTAATGTTCCTTTTTCTGGGGCTTTTATTGTAATGTGACTTTCGTGACTATTTGTGTTGTCTGCAAAGTTCTTAAATACTTTAGGTAAACTACTTGAAATGTTTGCAAGATTAGGCTTAATAAACTCAAAATTTATATAAGTAATTTCCTTTTGATGTTTCCCAACATAACTCCAAAACTCTACTTTGTCATAAAGTGCCTCTAATTCTATGTTAAGACCGAATTTTTCAAGGTCTTTTCTAAACACTTTTTTTAAAATATTTTTAACTACGTCAGGGTTGCTAAACGCATCGCTATTATCGCTTATAGCAATTTTTTGCACGTCTGATTTATTATTGAAAATGACGTTAACATATGGTTCGTCATCAATTACTAAATTCTCAAAATTTTGAGTTATCGTAGTAGTCTTTTTTTGAGCTAACTTAAAAAGGTAGTGGTCAACTTCATTATGTTCAAGTTTTAATGGATGGTTATTATTTTTGGAATCAACGAGACTATCTAAAACCTTTCCAAAAAATTCGTTTTTCCTTTGCTTGATTTCGTCAATTGTGAATTTTTTGTCTTCAAATAAGTCAATTTGTCTATTAGCGGTTTCGATAGGTAAAAGATGATACCTATAAATATGAAAATTAATCAGTTTGTCATCCATTTATTTCGGTTTTTTCATAATTATTGCCAACTCGTTTATATGCGAAACTTTGGGACTACATTAATGCCGTATGGGCAAGATTGGCGAATGTTTTGCATGTTTTTGTTTCGTTTATTTTTGATAAGTTATCAAACTTAAATTAAAAATTTTAAACATCAAAAGGATTTTTTATTTTTTTTAAACTATTGTTACTTAAATGGGTATAGATCATAGTTGTTTTTGGGCTACTGTTACATAATTAATCTTGTATGTAAAGCATTTTAGCTTCACATTATTATTAATTCATACTAAAAGAAACTATTTGTAAAAATTAGAGAAATGAACATGCACCTACAATTAGTTTCTAAAAGTGAAACTCTGTAGTCGTTAATTTCTTAATTTATGCATAAATCTTAAAATCTCAACAAAGTTTATTTTTTCAACTTGTTTATATTTTCCAACAGTCACCATCATAATTTTAATTTCCCTAGGGCATTTATGTCATTTCCCTAGGGCATTTATATCATTTCCCTAGGGCAATGACATAAATTTCCCTAGGGAAAATAATTAATTTCTGTACAGCAATTGAAAATATACAAAGGAGGAAAATAAAATTTATAAAGGTTAATTAAAATTATGGGTAGTGCAGCTATAAAAAAAAAGCGAAACAATACTAAATTGCTTCGCCTTGTAAATTGAACTTTTGCTACTATTAGTAATTAAAAATGAGTAGAGTAGTTAAAAAAAATAACAAAAGTAGTTTTAGTTTTTAGTAAACGTTAGATAATCTGTACCGCCATTTCCACCACTAATATCTCTTAACTTGATTACAGTAGATGAAGTTTCAATTATTTCCCAATCGTCTGTAAGTTCTTGAAATTGTGCTGGTGTGCTAAACGCAATATTGAAATCTAAATCGCCAGGACTGTCATCGTTACTATTACTGTTGGTTACAGACCAAGTTCCTGCATAGGTGTTGGTTCCATTGGCTGCTGTTAATGCATTGCTTGCTCCAAATGTAAAATTGTAGCCGTTAAAAGTATTGGTTTCGTCTTGGTTGTTGTCAAAATAATAGGTAATGCGCCAAGTACCATTATTTACAATTGCAATCACTTCTGCCGGATTTGAATTATTTGTAGCATTATCATCATCGTTAGTACACATAGACGATGTTGTTAAAATAAACAATAACGCTATTGCCATGCTGAATTTAATTGTTTTTATTTTTTTCATGATTTGTGTTTTTAGTTGTTTTTTTTATAGTTTGTAAAGTGATAACGTTTTTTATATTCAAAATATTATAATATTGATAATCAACAGTATTGGCGCACTGTTTTGATTCTACAAATTTATAATTTTTAATGGAATAATTATTACAAATTCTAAGCTATTATAGTGCAATAAGCATTTAGCACTTAATTGGTTCGTATTGGTAGTGATAAAAAGTTAAAAAGATTTTGCTCACTATCATACCTGTTTTTTTGAAACTTATTTTTCTAAATAAATTTCATAATAATTGTTGTCCGTTACTTTAATTTCTTTTTCAGATAATCCAAAAAAATTAACAACCAGAATATCATTAAATGATGCCGTAATTTCAAACTTGCCATAAACATCACTAAAGGTTTCTGTATCTGTTTTTTTATTTTTTATAATCGCACCAAAAATTAATTCATTAGTTGCTTTTTCAATAATTTTTCCAATGACTTTTTTCTCTTTAAGAATTTCATTGTCTGGAATTGTTTTTACTGAATAATCTGAGACTTTATTTTGAGTAATTGGCGGTTCAACCTCTTTAATTCGTTCTATTTCTTCTAATTGAATGTTGACTTCTTCCCTATCCACTTTAACTTTTCTCGTTTTCATTCCTGCCAAACTAAAAACTAAAGTATCATTTGAAGAAGCATTTAGGTAATATTTTCCGCCAAAATCAGTAGTTGTACCTCTTGTGTTTTTGTCAATTTTCACTGTTGCAAAAGGTAAAGGTTCTCCATTATTTTTATTTAAAACTTTCCCATACACTTTAAGATCAAAAACATTTATGTTAACTTTTATCACATTTTCGTTTTCCTGATTATTTACAGCAACCGTAAATGAGTGTCGAAAATTACCCACTGCGTTATTCAAAATTTTGACGTTTAAAGTATCTGACTGATTTGGAAGAATTGGTTTTTTATGGTGTTCAATAGTAGATGTTGCGTTAGAACTTTGACATTTTGTAATTAATAAGGGCTCCTTTCCAATATTGGAGAAAGGAATTTTTAAAGTGGTAGTCTGCCCAATGGATACAGGTGGAAGATTATATTCTAAAGTACTAAACTTTATTTGACCTTGACTGAACGCAAATAAAGGAAAAAGAAATAGAAATTGTATACACATAGTTAATTTCATAATCTTATTATTTTAAATGTACATTTTGTTTCATCATGAATTTGATCCCATTGAACAGCTGCATTAAATGTTTTGTAAGAGGTTAAATATTGCTATCCTGCTTTTCATCTAATTTCCTTTGTATTTGCAAACCATTATTTGTTTTTCCGACTCATTGTTGAATGTTTCTTCGTTAAAATTTCCAAACTTGTGAATAATCGTAAAACCAGAAGTTTTTAAATAGCTGTCTAATTCTTGCGGAAAATACATTCGCATGTCTAAATTTTGTATCGAATGGAATTTGTCATTTATGAAATAATGCCATTGAATTCTATTAATTTGGGTTGCATTTTCATACTTCATAGTTTGCTCAATTACTACTTTTCTATTGTCGGTGGTTGTATATGATGCTATTTTATTTTGTACTTTTTCGGCTTCAATTATATAGCGCATGTTTGGGTTATAGCAATCTAAAAGAAATAAACCTTCCTTTTTAAGGTGTTTTTTTACGCTACTAAAGGTATCAAACAAATCTTGATTTTGATAGAGGTGATGAATCGAATTGAAGGGAATAAAAATTAAATCATACTTATTAGGTAGTGCTAAAGTTCGAATATCGGCTTCTATAAAATCTATATCTAAATGTTCCTGTTGGGCTTTTAAATTTGCTTGTTTTAACATGGATTTTGAATTATCAACACCGCAAATGTGAAGTCCTTCATTTGCAAGAGGAAGCGTAAGTCTGCCCGTTCCACAACAAAGTTCTAGTACTTGAGCTTCTTTATTTGTCGGCATCCATTTTTTATAAAACTGTAAATCTGTAAGAAACGTATTTAATCCATCGTATAAGTTGGCATCATAAATCAAATCTCCAACTTTGTATTTAGTGTTTGTTTTATCTTCCAAAATTCATTTTTTTAATAACGTTGTTGTGACTTTAAGAATGTATTTGTGCGTTCATTTTAACCTTGATTTTACAAATTCAAAAGATTCTTTGTGTAAAAATCGGAATAATCTTTGAAATTGCTGTTACTTGAAACAACTTTTTATTGGTTTTGCTTTTTGAACTATGACCAGCTGATTTGATGGATTTTTTGGTGTCAGAAAGACGAACTAATTTATTTTTTTTTGTATAATGGGTAACAATTTATAAACTCATTTGATATGAGGATAATAACTCTAAAATTATATCCAAATGAAAAATCTAAATCCAACCTTCAAAACTGTTTTTTTTGCAACACTTGTTTTCTTCGCTCTTAGTTGTGATAATGAAAATCAAAACGACAATCCTAATGAAAATCAAAATGAAACCTTAGAACTTTTAAGTATTAGTGCTTCTTCTACCGATAATGCCTGCAATGAATGGAATCTACTTTCCGGAAATACTGTTGGCACTATAGCTTCTTTTCCAAGTTTTATAAATTTAAGATCTTTAGACCCTATCACTTCTCCTGCAGGATTATTAGCCCAAACCACAATGACGCATCAGTGTTCTGCTTATGACAATATCAATAAAAAATATGCTGTAGCTTTGGGTGAAACTGTAGTTATTTATGATTTAACATCACCTGCTGTTCCTGTTCCTACCAGTTATTTAATTGCACCGCCAGGGAGTTCAACCTCATCATATATTTTAGCTATGGAATATGTTGGCGGTCAATTATACGTAGTGCATGGCGGAGAAATCAAAACTTTAATTGCTGGTGTTCCAACTTCTTTTGGTGTTCCTGTTGTATTGCCAAGTATAGGCATCATGTCGGATACGATTTCTAATTTTACCAAAAATGGAACTACAATCTATTTTATTTTAAAAGGAAAACTATTCACTTTTGATACTCTTACCAACAGTTTGACTAATGTACCTGTTTCAGGTTGGTCGTCTGGAATTGATTATAATGGAGTAGAATTTTATTCAGGAAAACTGTATGCTGCCAAACGTCACTCCCTAACTTGGGGTACACCCGATGATTTTGCAACCATTACATTAACTGGTTCAGAGTCTCTAATTCCAATTACAACTTATGCAGTAGATTTTAGTAGAATTTCATCAGCTGTAGATCCAAATACAGGAATTTACTATTTAAGTAGTTCTGACGGATTTGGAGTTAATACCAATACTTTAACAGAGATTAATTTGATAAGCAACACCCATAACACGAGCACTATTGCAGGGTATCAGTTTGGATTGCAAATCAAAAATTAAATTAGTAAACCGTAATGCTATTAAGTGTTACGGTTTATTTTTTGGATGGATTTAATAAATTCTAAAGCTCTAATTTCTGCATAAGAATAGTTAGAATTTTTAACAGGAAAAGCGCAATGTCCTCCATATTTAGGAGTTTCTAAATGAATGTTGGTTTTATTTTGAGCTGTTGCTGTAGGAAAACAACCTGGTCCTAAAAAAGGGTCATCAAAAGCATTAAGAATTAATACTGGTAAAGTAATATGGTTTAAGCTTCGTGCTGGTGACACTTTATTGTAGTACTCTTCTTTATCGGCAAAACCGTGCATGGGTGCAGTAAAATGATCGTCTAAATAATCAAAATCTTTGCATTTTTTGATGTTTTCCCAAGGCATTAAATTGGGAAACATTGCCGCTTTTATATGAAGTTTCTTTTTCAAATCCAGTACAAAGTTTTTCATATAAATTTGATTGAACCCTTTTTTTAAGGCTTCTGCACAAGCTTTTACTTCAACGGGAACAGAAATAGCTATTCCAGCTTTAATTTGAGAATGTATTTCTGAATGTCTTCCTAAATAATTGAGCACTTGTCCAGCACCTAATGAAAAACCAATTAAGTAAATTTCTTGACTCTTTTTACTTAAAGCAAATTGAATGACAGCATCTAAATCTTCAATAGAAGCATGATGGTATAATTGAGGCAATCGATTCATAAATCCACCACAACTGCGATTATTCCAAGCAAATACTGAAAAATTTTCTTTTAAAAAATAATCCGCACAACTGTTGATGTACGTTCGTTGCGAATTGCCTTCTAATCCGTGACATAAAATAACCGTTTTATGGTGATTCTGCAGTTTATAATCTACCGTTAAGAAATCACCATCTTTTAATTCGAGTTGTTCACGAGTGTATTTTGGTGCAGCAAATGTTTTAAATTTTGCTGCGTAAATGGTCGAAAAATGGGCGTTTTTATGAAAAAAAGGAATTAATGCGTCATATTTTGAACGGCTGAAATAGGGCATATTTATTTCATTTAAGCTTTAAACTAAATAAATTCCGTTTTCTTTAATTTCAATCAATTTTTGACGGTATAAATTTCCTACAGCTTTTTTGAACGTTTTTTTACTCATTTTCAAAACCGTTTTAATGTCTTCAGGATGTGAATTATCATTTAAACCTAAAAATCCTCTGTTGG
Organism: Flavobacterium sp.; assembly: GCF_965657075.1. Classification (GTDB taxonomy): domain Bacteria; phylum Bacteroidota; class Bacteroidia; order Flavobacteriales; family Flavobacteriaceae; genus Flavobacterium. Next base: position 53,339 of record NZ_CBFHMV010000015.1, on the reverse strand, counting down.
CTTTTAATTCGTCCAAGATTTGTTGCGAATTGGGTTCAATAGCTTCTACTCCAACTTTTCTTAAATAAACATCAATTTTTCCATCTTCACGAACTTGCTTAATGTAGCCTTTCATTCGTTTGCCTGGTTTTATGTCGTCATAAGTTTCATTAGCATAAGCCAACCCTTTGTGTTTTTCATTAATGATAACATTGATTCCTGCTTCAGTAATGTGCGAAACAATTAAATCTACTTCTTCATTATTTTCTAAAGTTACATTGTCATTGGACAAAAATTTATTGGTTCTGCTTGTTGCCACTAACCTATTCGTTTTTTCATCTAAATAACAATATACCAAATAACGCTTATCCACTTCCATTGGACGTGCTTGTTCTTTGAAAGGAACAAACAAATCTTTTTCCAATCCCCAATTCATAAAAGCACCAAATTTATTGATGTAATTGACTTTTAAATGGGCAAATTCATTTAATTTAATGTAAGGTTTTAGCGTAGTTGCTACAGGTCGTTCTTCATGATCTAAATATACAAAGACCGTAATTTCGTCACCAATTGAAAATTCTTTGGGTACATATTTATTGGGAAGTAAAACGTCATGTGCTTCGTTTTCACCATCACCTAAAAATAATCCGACTTGTGTATCTCTAAGTATTTTTAAGGTATTGAATTGTCCTAATTGTAGCATTTTGTATTTATTTTGAGCAAAGTTAGTTTAAAAGTTTAAGAGTTTAAAAGGTTTGGAAATTTAGTATAAAAAAAACTCCCAAATCAATGAGAGTTTTATATAAATTTTATTCGGTTTAAAGAGTACTGAGTACTAAAAACTGAACACTAAACACTTCCTAATTATTCATTGAAATTAAGAATTCTTCATTATTTTTCGTTTTCTTGAATCTATCATTTATAAAATCCATAGCTTCTACAGGATTCATGTCTGCTAAATATTTACGCATGATCCACATTCTCTGAATGGTATTTTCATCTAAAAGTAAATCATCTCTTCGTGTACTTGAGGAAACTAAATCAATAGCAGGGAAAATTCGTTTGTTGGCAATTCTTCTATCCAACTGAAGTTCCATGTTACCAGTTCCTTTAAATTCTTCAAAGATTACTTCATCCATTTTAGAACCTGTTTCTGTTAATGCAGTTGCGATGATACTTAATGAACCTCCATTTTCAACATTACGTGCTGCTCCAAAGAAACGTTTTGGTTTTTGTAAAGCATTGGCGTCAACACCACCACTTAACACTTTTCCTGAAGCGGGTTGCACCGTGTTATAAGCTCTAGCCAAACGAGTAATAGAATCTAATAAGATGACTACATCATGACCACATTCGGTTAAACGTTTTGCTTTTTCTAAAACGATATTGGCAATTTTAACATGTTCTTGAGGTTCACGGTCAAAAGTGGAAGCAATAACTTCTCCTTTTACACTTCGTTGCATATCGGTAACCTCTTCAGGTCTTTCATCAATAAGTAAAACTATTAAATATACTTCTGGATGATTGGTTGCAATAGCATTAGCAATGTCTTTTAATAACATTGTTTTACCCGTTTTTGGTTGCGCAACAATCATTCCACGTTGTCCTTTTCCAATTGGAGCAAATAAATCTAAAATTCTTGTAGAAATAGTGCTACCTCTTTCTGCTAAATTAAATTTCTCTTTTGGAAAAATTGGCGTTAAATGTTCAAATGAAATTCTATCTCTAACTACTTGCGGGTCATGACCATTAATTTTAGATACTTTCACTAATGGAAAGAATTTTTCTCCTTCTTTTGGAGGACGAACTACTCCTTTTACAGTATCTCCTGTTTTTAATCCAAACAAACGAATTTGTGAAGTTGATAAATAAATATCATCTGGTGACGCTAAGTAATTATAATCCGATGAACGTAAAAATCCGTAACCATCAGGCATCATTTCTAAAACACCTTCACTTTCAATAATTCCGTCAAACTCATAATCGGGTTCTCTAAAATTATTCTTTTTTGGAGCTGGTGCTTTTACTTCTTTTTTTACTGGTGCTTCGGTATTTGCAACCTTTGGACCAATATAACTTGGATGGTTCGGGTTGTTTTGATTGGCTTTTTCAATAATAGCTCTTCTTTGTTCCTCTGTTAATTGTGGGCCTTTCTTTTCTGGCTTTGCCGCTTCTTCTTTTGCAGGAGCATCCTCTTTTACAGGTTCCTTTTTTACAGGTTTTACTACTGTTTTAACAGATTTGTTTTCAGGTGCTTTTGCAATCCCTTTTGCTTCAAGCTTTTCTTCAGCAATACCTGCTGTATTTGCCGCTGTTACTTTAGGAGTTACTTTTGGTTTTGGTGCAGCCTTAGCTTTTGGAGTTGCTTTGGGTTTTGCACTAGTAGTTGGCTTTACAACTTCTTTTGTTTTTGCTTCTACAATTTCTGTAGGAAGTGGATTCATAGCTTGATGATCTAATATTTGATAAATTAATTCATCTTTTTTTAAGCTACTTATTTTTTTGATTTTTGCAACTTTGGCTATTTCTTGCAAATCAGAGAGTTTCATCTCATTTAATTTTTCAATATCAAACATAAATGTTTTTGGGTAAAATTAGTTTTTTGTGGAATACTAGTTAAATTTTTCTATGTAAGAAAGTAATATAACTTTTCGTAAATGAAGTGATTACGATTTTGTTGTGCAATAATACAATTTTTTTACTACAAAACAATAGTATTTTAAAAAAAGAAAACTTAATTTTGGCAAATAAACCATAAAAAATGATTCAAAGGATACAATCTCTATATTTATTTGTGGCATCGCTTTTAACAGGTGTAGTACCTTTCTTTTTTCCTATTTGGAAGAATGCAGCAAAGCAACCTGTTTTTATGACAAGCGATGTTGTTTATATAGTTTTGTTTGGATTATCAACTGTAATGTCGTTGATTTGTATTTTATTATTTAAAAATAGACAAAATCAATTTGTTTTAAACCGATTGAATATCATATTGAACTTTATTTTAATAGGATTATTTGTGTATCGAACGCTAAGTTTATCTGGAGAAATGCAAGTTTCTGAGAAAGGTATTGCGATGTTTGTTCCTTTATTTTCTATCTTATTACTAGTTTTGGCCAACAAAGCTATTAAAAAGGACGAAGATCTCGTAAAATCTGTGGATCGATTAAGATAAACCTATCATCTTAGTTTATTAGTGCGAAGAAAACCCGATTCGAAAGTTTCGGGTTTTTTTGTGGTCTAAAATGAATGCAATAACTACATTCTTTCCATTAGGGTTGTTAAATACATGAAGGTGCCTTTTTCATTAAAAACTAAAATAAAATAATTGGTATCATCGGAAATTGCGACATTATAAAAAACTTTATCTTCTTCTTTTACAATAAACGAAGCTTGGTTTAACTCAAATGAAGGGTAATTATCTATTAAATAACTAGTAATATTTTCATTTAATGAGTTTACGGAAATACTTTTTTCAATTGCTTTAATTGCACCATCTTCTGAATAACTTACAAGATATTTTGAATTTCCTTTTAAAAATTCAGCTTCAAATCTTAGATCATTATTGTTTTTTCCTCTATAAAAAATAGACCAACTTAAATCTAAAACATCTTTAAACTCTTTATCAAAATTAGATTGTACCACAAAAGGCAACGCTATTTTATCTTGAGCGTTAGATAATAAAGTGAAAAATAAAATTAGAATTGTAAATGATTTTTTCATAATGTTGTTTTTTTAATTTGTTATAATTTACAACATATATTGCTCAAAATCAAGGTCTTTAATAAAACTTTATCATAAAAGTTATTTTCTTCCTATTTCAACCACTTCTAAATCTTTAATTTTATCCTTATCAATCACAAATCGCAACATAGTTCTAATTTGATGGAATCCCGATTTTCCAGCTGCTCCGGGATTCATGTGTAACAGATTTAATTTTTTATCAAATTGTACCTTTAAAATATGGGAATGACCACAAATAAAAAGTTGGGGCGGATTACTGCTAATTTCATCTCTAATTGCTTGGTTGTATTTACCAGGATAACCACCAATATGCGTAATCCAAACATCAACATCTTCACACATAAAACGATTGTTTAGTGGAAATTCTAATCGTGCCTTATCATCATCTATGTTACCAAAAACAGCTCGCAACGGTTTAATTTTCTTAATTGCATCCGTCACTACCAAGTTTCCAATATCACCTGCATGCCAAACTTCATCTGCTTGATGAACGTATTTTAAAATGGTGTCATCTATATGACTGTGTGTGTCGGAAAGCAGTAATATCTTAATCATATCACAAAAATAGCTTAATTATTTAAATTGAAATTGTCATTGCTGCTGAATTTTGTAATTTTGCTGACTATGTGAGAAATCTTATAACCTTTTAAACACATAACCTTTTAACCTCTAGAATGAGATACTTCATAGAATTTTCATATCACGGTAAAAATTATCACGGTTTTCAAACACAACCTAATGCTACTTCTGTACAAGAAACGTTGACAAAAGCCATGCAATTATTGGTAGACAAATCTATTGAAATTGTTGGTGCAGGAAGAACAGATTCGGGTGTTCATGCCAAGCAAATGTTCGCTCATTTTGATGTTGCAGATGTTATTGACACTTCTTATTGGATTCCAAAACTGAATGCCTATTTGCCAAAAGATATCGTAATTTATAATATTTTTGAGGTTTCAAAGGAAGCTCATGCTCGGTTTGATGCAAAGTCAAGAACTTACGAATACTACATTCATACTTTTAAAGATGCTTTTTTAGAAGACACAAGCTGGTACTATTTTCAGCAATTGGATGTGGACCAAATGAATAAAGCTTGTCAAATTCTTTTTGAATATATTGACTTTGAATGTTTTTCAAAAGTTCATACGGATGTTCACACTTTTAATTGTACAATTACAGAGGCAAATTGGAAACGAGTAAACAATCAATTAATCTTCACTGTAAAAGCAGATCGATTTTTAAGAAATATGGTTAGAGCAATTGTAGGTACGATGATTAATGTTGGGAACGGAAAAACAACTCTGGAAGAATTTAGAGTAATTATAGAAAGTAAAAACCGTTCTAAAGCAGGATTTTCAGTACCTGCTCATGGGTTATTTTTAGTTGCTATCGAATATCCTTTTAGAAGTTAGAAAAATAAATTGTCGTTCGGCTTTTGCCAACGGAAAACAGATACTGAAATAAGTTCAGCATTATATGAAAAATAAAATAAAAACCAAATCTTTAAAGAAAGTACTTGCCTACGCAAAACCCTATAAATCAAGGTTTATTTGGGTAATTGTTTGGGCTATTTCCTTATCTATTTTTGCCGCAGCAAGACCTTTTTTACTAAAAAAAACAGTCGATAATTATATCGATCCAAAGGATGAAAGTGGCTTGCTAATTTATATCGTACTAATGGGAATTGTTTTACTTCTAGAAGTGCTGACACAATTCTTTTTTACGTATTGGGCGAATTGGCTTGGACAAGATATTATTAAAGATATTAGAGAAAAATTATTCCATCATATTGCAGCTTTTAAAATGAAATATTTTGACAATGAGCCTGTGGGTAAACTTGTCACGCGTTCAGTTTCAGATATAGAATCTATTGCGAGTATTTTTAGTCAAGGGTTATTTATGATTGTGAGTGATTTGCTAAAAATGATTGTAATTTTAGGAATTATGATTTACATGAATTGGCAACTTACACTTATTGTTGTTTTAGCCATGCCTTTTCTAATAGTAGCGACGAATATTTTTCAGAAGAAAATGAAAGTCGCTTTTAATGAAGTTAGAAACGAAATTTCCAACTTAAATACTTTTGTACAAGAGCGTTTGACCGGAATGAAAATTGTGCAACTTTTTAACAGAGAAGCTATTGAGTTTGAAAAATTTAAAGAAATCAATCAAAAACACAATAAAGCTTGGTTAAAAAACATACTTTATAACTCTATATTTTTCCCAATTGCAGATATTGTTTCGTCTTTGACTTTGGGAGTTATCATTTGGTACGGAGGATTTTCTATACTTAATGGAGAAACAATGACCTCTATAGGTGATTTATTTGCATATACTCTTTTCATTACGATGTTATTCAATCCTTTACGACAAATTGCAGATAAATTTAACGTATTACATATGGGAATTATTGGTTCTGAAAGGGTTTTTGAAATTTTAGAAACAGACAGTCAAATTCAAAATAAAGGAACCCTTGTAGCTGAAAATTTTAAAGGAAAAATAAGTTTAGAGGATGTTAGATTTGGATATTTAGAAAACGAAGAAGTTTTAAAAGGAATTAATTTAGAAATCAATCCTGGAGAAACTATTGCCATCGTAGGAAGCACTGGAGCAGGAAAAACAACCATAATCAATTTATTAAATCGCTTTTACGAAATAAATTCGGGAACTATTAAAATTGATAAAATTGATATTAAAGACTACACTTTAGAAAGTTTAAGAATGCAAATTGCTGTGGTACTTCAAGATGTGTTTTTATTTGCAGATACTGTTTACAACAACATAACTTTATACAACCAAGAAATCACTAGAGAAGATGTAGTTAGTGCTGCTAAAAAAATTGGAGTTCACGATTTCATAATGACCTTGCCTAACGGTTACGAATATGATGTAAAAGAACGTGGAGTAATGCTTTCGTCAGGACAAAGACAACTTATTGCTTTTTTAAGAGCTTATGTCAGCAATCCAAGCATTCTAATTTTAGATGAAGCCACTTCATCCATTGACACCTATTCTGAAGAATTAATTCAAAAGGCAACAGAAACCATTACAAAAGACAGAACATCCATTGTAATTGCTCACCGATTAGCTACAATTATTAATGCAGACAAAATCATAGTAATGGACAAAGGAATGATTGTAGAGCAAGGAACACACAGCGAATTATTGGCAAAAACTTCTGGTTTTTATAAAAATTTATATGAAGCCCAATTTGAAACTAAAGTGGAATAAAAAAGTTTAAAAGTTTATGAGGTTAAAGGGTTAAAAGGGATTGCGAGAAAAAAACATCAAAAAGTAGAGTACTTTGTTTCTAAACCTTATAACCTCATAACCTTTTTAACCTCAAAAAATAACAGTTGTTCTTTACAAATAATTTCCATAATTTCGCAAACGTTATTCAATAAAGAAAATTATATACAAATGACACGAGCTTTTGCGGCTTCATTTTTTAAATAAATTAAATAATTCAAAAAAAATGACACTAGCTTTTGCGACTGCATTTATCACAATAATAAATAAACTCTCGAAAAATGAAATACGATATTATAGTTTTAGGTAGTGGTCCTGGTGGATATGTAACTGCCATTAGAGCTTCACAATTAGGCTTTAAAGTTGCTGTGGTAGAAAAAGAAAATTTAGGAGGAATTTGCCTTAACTGGGGATGTATTCCAACTAAAGCACTACTAAAATCAGCTCAAGTATTTGATTATTTAAAACATGCTTCAGACTATGGTTTAATAGTAGATTCATTTGACAAAGACTTTAGTGCTGTTGTAAAACGTTCAAGAGACGTTGCTGATGGAATGAGCAAAGGGGTTCAATTCTTAATGAAGAAAAACAAGATTGACGTTATTTATGGCTTTGGAAAGCTAAAAGCTGGAAAAAAAGTTGACGTTACTGATAAAGACGGAAAAATTACTGAATATAGTGCAGATAACATCATTATTGCAACTGGTGCGCGTTCTCGTGAATTGCCTAATTTACCTCAAGATGGTAAAAAAGTAATTGGATACAGACAAGCAATGACGTTACCCGAGCAACCAAAAACTATGATTGTAGTCGGTTCAGGTGCTATTGGTGTTGAGTTTGCTCATTTTTATAATGCAATGGGAACTGATGTTACTATTGTTGAATTTATGCCAAATATCGTTCCTGTTGAAGATGAAGATATCTCAAAACAAATGGAACGTTCTATGAAAAAAGCTGGTGTAAAAATCATGCTAAACTCTTCTGTAGAAAAAGTAGACACTTCTGGAAATGGAGTTAAAGCAACAGTAAAAACTGCAAAAGGAGAAGAAGTTTTAGAAGCAGACATCTTACTTTCTGCTGTAGGAATCAAAACAAATATTGAAAACATCGGACTAGAAGATGTTGGTATTGCTACAGATAGAGATAAAATCTTAGTGAACGATTTTTACCAAACAAATATTCCTGGTTACTACGCCATTGGTGATGTAACTCCAGGTCAAGCTTTGGCACACGTGGCTTCAGCTGAAGGAATTTTATGTGTAGAAAAGTTAGCAGGAATGCATGTTGAACCATTAGATTATGGAAACATTCCGGGTTGTACTTATGCAACTCCAGAAATTGCTTCTGTAGGTTTAACAGAAAAACAAGCCAAAGAAAAAGGATACGAGTTGAAAATTGGAAAATTCCCATTCTCAGCTTCTGGAAAAGCTAGTGCTTCTGGAACAAAAGATGGTTTTGTGAAGGTAATTTTTGATGCTAAATACGGTGAATGGTTAGGTTGTCACATGATTGGTGCTGGTGTAACCGATATGATTGCAGAAGCTGTTGTAGCTCGTAAATTAGAAACAACTGGACATGAAATCTTAAAAGCGGTTCATCCTCATCCAACCATGAGTGAAGCAGTAATGGAAGCTGTAGCTGATGCTTATGGAGAAGTGATTCACCTTTAATAAATTCAGAATTAAGAAATATATAAATCCTTGACAATTTGTTGAGGATTTTTTTTTTGAATCTAGTATTCTAAAAGCTGGGAAGAACTTAAAAAACTAATACTCAAAAGTTCCAAATTCACTTGTAATGGTTAATTTCTTAGTTGCACTGGCTTCTACTCTACCAACAATTTGAGCATCAACATTAAACGATTTTGAAATTTCAATAATGTCGTTTGCTATATTTGCATCAACATATAATTCCATTCGGTGACCGCAATTAAATACTTGATACATTTCTTTCCAATCGGTTTTGGATTGTTCTTGTATCAATTTGAATAAAGGCGGAATTGGAAATAAATTATCTTTAATTACATGAACATTATCTACAAAATGTAAGACTTTCGTTTGCGCTCCACCACTACAGTGCACCATTCCACAAATTTCTTTTGGTGAATATTTGTCTAGAATCTTTTTAATAATTGGCGCATAAGTTCTTGTTGGAGAAAGTACTAATTGTCCGGCATCAATAGGGCTATTTTCAACGGAATCCGTTAATTTAGTTGCTCCTGAATATACCAACTCAGAAGGTACAGAAGCATCAAAACTTTCAGGATATTTTTCAGCCAAATACTTATGAAAAACATCATGACGGGCTGAAGTTAAACCATTGCTTCCCATACCACCATTATAACTTTTTTCGTAAGAAGCTTGTCCAGAACTAGATAATCCTACAATAACATTTCCTGGTTTAATATTGGCATTATCAATCACAAGTTCTCTTTTCATACGAGCTGTAACTGTTGAATCGACTATTATGGTTCTAACCAAATCACCAACATCTGCAGTTTCTCCACCAGTAGAATGAATGGTAACTCCAAAAGATTTTAATTCGGCAATCAACTCTTCCGTTCCATTGATAATAGCTGACAAAACTTCGGCAGGAATCAAATTTTTATTACGACCAATAGTAGATGAAAGTAAAATATTATCTGTTGCACCAACACAAAGTAAATCGTCAATATTCATTATTAAAGCATCTTGAGCAATTCCTTTCCATACAGAAATATCTCCAGTTTCTTTCCAATACATGTACGCTAAAGAAGATTTTGTACCAGCACCATCAGCATGCATAATAATACAATAAGCTTCATCATTAGTTAAATAATCGGGAATAATTTTACAAAAGGCTTTAGGAAAAAGACCCTTATCGATATTTTTTATGGCATTATGAACGTCTTCTTTGGCAGCAGAAACTCCACGAAGATTGTAACGTTGACTGGTATCCGAACTCATTTTGTTGTTTGTTGTGTGGATTGCAAATATATGAAATTCTGATACTATATTCTAATGAAAAAGTTATGGATGTTTGTAATGAAGATTTTTGAATTACTGATTTTTTAATTTTGGAAAATAGTGGAAAGAAAAACATGATTCTATTTGTTGACTATCAAAATCTCTACTCTTCTGTTGGCTTTTCGCTCAGATTCATCTTTTTCTGGTATTGCAAATCTAGGTTTAGAAGCACCAAAACCTTCAAAAGAAACTCTTTGAGCTGGAATTCCGTTAGCCACTAAAAATAATTTCATGGCTTTGGCTCTTTCTTTAGAAAGTTTTAAAGAATATTTGTCTTCTGGATTGGTATTGCAACAAACATGACCTTGAATTTGAATAACCAACCTAGGATATTTTCTCATAATATCTAAAAGTTCATACATTACCGGTCTAGATTCATTCATCACAGCAAATGAATTGTAATGAAAATTGATGTTTTCAATAATGACGGTTTTTCCAACTTTAGTTTTAATGATTTTATCTTGTAGAGGAGCATTATCATCAATTACCTCTTCCACCTCAACAATTTCGGTAGTACTCGTATCGACAGCAATTTCATTTTCTTCAATACCTAAAATTTCATTTTCTCTTATCAAATCTTTTTCTTCGATAAAGTAAATCGTTACTTTTCTGTTTTTTGCCTTATCTTTTTCTTGATTAAAATTTTCTCCAAAACTTCGACTTTTAAAATCGGCTCTAAAAGGAACATTTTCTTTAATTATATTAAACACAAAGTCTACTCTTTTTTTTGCTAAAGTATCATTGTAGGCACTAGAACCATCTTCATCAGTATAACCATTAATAGCTACAACTTTATCCTTTGAATGCACTGCCATCCAATCTTCTAATTTTTTAGATTCTTTGCTAGTAAGTTCAAATTGATCGCTATCAAAATAAACCACAAATTGTTCTTGAGCATAAGTTGTAAATGTAAAAAAAAGAAGAAAAAGAGAAAAAAATGATTTCATTAGGAGTAGTTTGATTTTAAATGGGATATATCTTAATACTATAAAAAACGTGCCAAAGTTAGTTTTCTATGATTTCTATTTCAACTCTTCTGTTGGCATCTCGTTCTTCTTCATTATTTTCAGGAATAGCATAAATTGGTTTAGAACTTTTAAAACTTTTATAACGTAATCTGTCTTTAGAAATTCCGCTTTCAATTAAATGAGTATAAATGGCATAAGCTCTCACCAAAGCAATATCTTCAATTTTCTCAGCTTGTTCAATAGTTTGACAACAAATATGACCTTGAATTTCAATTTTTAATTTGGGATTATTGCTCAATATTTCCAACAATTCTTCTAAAACAGGCAGTGATTTTGGCAAAATACTTCCCGAATGGTTATAAAAATTCATGTTTTTAAGAATAATTTTATCTCCTTTTTTACCTTCTGAAATTTCAGTTGTCATCTCAGAAAGGACTTCTTTGTAATAAATTTCAACTTTCCTGTTTTTTGCTAAATCTACATCTTGTTTGAAATTTTCGCCTTTACCCTCTACTAAAAAATCTTTTTGATTCGTTAGTTTTTCTATCACATTTTTTACAAAATTAGCTCTATTTAAGGAAAGCGAATCGTTATGAGAATTACTTGCTCTAGAATCACAATAACCTATAACTTTAGTAATTTTCATTGATTTTTCGTTAAGAAAAGCATCTAATTTCACTAATTCCTCTTGATTTAATTGATACGAATCGGTGTCAAAATAAACCGTAAATTTTGATTGAGAAAGGGCTGTTAAAGAAAATAACAACCAAAAAAGAAATAATTTATTCATGCTAAAAAGTTGAAAATTTTGATTTTATAAATATATAAAAAAACCTGCTCAATTAAGAACAGGTTTTCAACAACTTTAAAAATAAGTATTATTTAATAAATAATAATTCTCTGTATTTAGTTAATGTCCACATTTCATCATCAATCAGTAACTCTAATTTATCCGCATGTTCTCTGATAATTTCAAAATAAGGTTTTACTTTATCACAATATGCAGCGGCCATTTTTTCCATATCTGTTAATGCGTTTGCTTTTTTGCGTTCCTCAATCATCTTATCAACATTTGAGTTAATCCCTTCAATATGTGCCGAAATTTCTTTGATCATTACTATTTGTTCTTTGGCAACTTTTTCAAAATCTTTACCAAAAATATCTTTTAAACCTCTAACATTTTCAATTAATGTATTTTGATATTTAATAGCTGTTGGTACGACATGATTACGAGCAATATCACCTAAAACTCTTCCTTCAATTTGAATTTTTTTAGTGTATTCTTCTAACTCAATTTCGTATCTAGCCTCTACTTCAACATGATTCATAACTCCTAAAGCTTCAAACAAATCCATTGCTTTTTTAGAAACTTTAGCTTTTAAAGCTTCTGGAGTAGTTTTATGATTGCTTAGTCCGCGTTTTTTAGCTTCTTTTTCCCAAGCATCACTATATCCATCACCTTCAAACAAGATGTTTTTTGTAGCTTTGATATATTCTCTTAGTACGTTAAATATAGCTTCATCTTTCTTTAAATCTTTTTTCTCAATTAAAGCATCTACTTCTTTTTTGAAATCTTGTAATTGTTTAGCTACCATGGCATTCAATGTAGTCATTGAAGTAGCACAATTGGCAGAAGAACCTACCGCTCTAAATTCAAATTTATTACCTGTAAAAGCAAATGGAGATGTTCTGTTTCTATCTGTATTATCTAACAATACATCTGGAATTTTTCCAACAACATTTAATTTCAGGTCTGTTTTTTCTTCTGGAGAAAGTTTCCCTTTAGTCACACCTTCTAACTCAGCCAAAACTTTTGTTAATTGATCACCAATAAAAATTGAAATAATTGCTGGTGGTGCTTCATTTGCTCCTAATCTATGATCATTACTTGCAGAAGCGATTGCAGCTCTTAATAATTCTTCGTTATCATGAACTGCTTTAATAGTATTTACAAAGAAAGTTAAGAATTGTAAATTACTCATCGGAGTTTTTCCTGGAGCTAATAAATTTATTCCTGTATCAGTTGCTAAAGACCAGTTGTTATGTTTTCCCGAACCGTTAACACCTTTGTATGGCTTTTCATGAAATAAAACTTTATAATCATGACGTTCAGCTACTTTTTGCATTACATCCATCAATAAAGAGTTGTGATCTACAGCTAAATTAGTTTCTTCAAAGATAGGAGCTAATTCAAACTGACTTGGAGCCACTTCGTTATGACGTGTTTTTACTGGAATTCCTAACAACATACATTCGTTTTCCAAATCTCTCATATAATTTAAAACACGAGTTGGAATTGAACCAAAATAATGATCATCTAATTGTTGTCCTTTTGCAGCAGTATGACCCAATAAAGTTCTACCTGTAGCCATAATATCTGGACGAGAATTAGCTAATGCTTTGTCCACTAAGAAATATTCTTGTTCCCAACCTAAAGTTGGAGTAACTTTTTTTACATTTTTATCAAAATATTTAGCCACATCAGTTGCAGCTTCATCTATAGCACTCAAAGCTCTTAATAAAGGTGCTTTGTTATCTAAAGCTTCACCTGTGTAAGAAACAAATACGGTTGGAATACATAATGTAGTTCCAAAAATAAATGCTGGTGAAGTTGGATCCCAAGCCGTATAACCTCTTGCTTCAAAAGTATTTCTAATTCCACCATTTGGAAAAGAAGAGGCATCTGGTTCTTGTTGTACTAATTGATCACCGCCAAATTTTTCAACTGGATCACTTCCATCAAATGAAGTCTCAAAAAAAGCATCATGTTTTTCTGCAGTTCCACCTGTTAAAGGCTGAAACCAATGTGTGTAATGAGTAACTCCTTTTGAAAGAGCCCATTCTTTCATTCCCATTGCAATGTAATCGGCTAATTTTCTGTCAATTTTTGTTCCATGTTGTGTAGCACTTTTAACTGCTTTAAATCCTTCTGAAGTTAAAAACTTACGCATTGCTTTTTCGTTAAAAACGTTGCTAGCAAAAATAGTTGACTTTTTATCTAATTCTTCCACCTTAACTGGTGTTCTAGAAGTAGCTTTTTCAAGTGCATTAAAACGAATTGTTGACATAATTAATGTTATTTTATATTAAACCCTTTTATTACACTGCAAATATATACAAAAAATCAAATAAAAATATTTTTACCCCTATTTTTTTAGGGTAAAATTAATATTACTATAAAATAATAAGAATTCTGTAGTATAACAGTAATATTATATCTTTGTAAATTAAATTGATACATATATGATAGTTTGGGTATTGTTTTTAGCTGCTATTTTTTTCTTTTTAGCTCTTGATTTGGGTGTTTTTAATAAAAATCCTCACATCATAAGCAGTAAAGAAGCTGGAATTTGGACTGCAATTTGGGTTACAATATCTTTTATATTTTCTGGTGTAATCTATTGGATATATGCCAATAATTATATTGAAAATCCTTCTAACTTATCACCTTCATTGGCTTCCATAAAGTTTATCACAGGTTATTTGATTGAACTTTCCTTAAGTGTTGATAATATATTTGTAATTGCAGTTATTTTTTCGTCATTTAAAATTCCACAAAAATACCAACACAGAGTTTTGTTTTGGGGAATTCTTGGGGCTATTATTTTTAGAGGTTTAATGATTTATTTTGGAGTTATGCTAATCAATAAGTTCATTTGGATGACTTATGTTTTTGGAGCTTTTTTAATTTTCACTGCTGCAAAAATGCTATTTAAGAAAGAAGATGAAGAAGTATTTAATCCAAAAAAATCTTTTGTATATAAAAGTTTAAGAAAAATAATGCCCATTACCTTGCACATGGAAGGTGAACATTTTTTTGTTAAGAAAAGAAACATCTTATTTGCAACACCATTATTTGTAGCATTAATTGTTATTGAATTAATGGATGTACTTTTTGCAATGGACAGCGTTCCTGCAATATTAGCTATTACTTCAGATGGGTTTTTAGTATTTAGTTCTAATATTTTTGCAATACTTGGTTTAAGATCTATGTATTTCTTTTTAGCTAATATGTTAGAAAAATTTAGTTATTTGGAATATAGTTTAATTGCCATTTTAACTTTTGTAGGAATTAAAATGCTTGCTCATGACTATATTGAATTGCCTGAATGGACTTCACTAGGCTTTATTGCTTTATCATTGTTAGTTGGAATTTTCTATTCGCTACATAAAGATAAAACTAGTTAATAAAAAAGAGGTCACTTCCCAGCAACCTCTTTATTAACAAACTAAACTAACCAAACAAACTATATTAAATTTTATTTTAAATCAATGATTTTTGCATCTTTATAACCAAATGCATTTATTGTAGCATCATAATCGTTATAATCAATTGGAGCAGCACCTTTAGCAAAATAACCAGGAACTACAACTATTCTGAACGTTTGATTTTGTAACCAAGCTGATGAAAAAGAGCCTAAATTTACATTTGAATCTAAAAATAAGTTTACATCAAAAGTGGTGAAATCAAAATTATAATCTAACTCAACACCGTTATCAAAGTAATAGGTTTGAGGCATTAATCTCCAAACATCAGAACCATTAACAACATCGTATAAATGATATACCAAAACCGCATCTGAATTGTAAATTGGTGGATTAAAAGACACAATTCTACTGTAATTGTTTCCAGATGAAAAAGAAGTGGTAACCTCAAAAACTTCTGCAATAGTATCATAATCAACAGTATCCTGCACATCATTTATGGTACAACTATTTAGCGAAATCATCCCGATAAAAGCTAAAACTAAAGTAATTTTTTTCATGATTTTATATTTAAAGATTAATGATGTAAAACTACATTCAATTGCCGTGCCAAACTTTTTATTTAACAAAAAATTGTACTTTTGAAGCATGAAAAAACCAAATTACTTATACATGGTCATGTTGGGCTGTAGACCAAAAGGAAGACTTACTGAGCAACATGATATTTTTTTTGGCATTGGAAAATCTTTAGCTGAATTAATTCCAAATATGAAACAATTTTGGACAGAAGCTAAAGGTAAAATTCATATTGACGCTTGGCAAAAAGTAACTTTTATCGATGGCTTTTCTATAGAAGTTGTGGATAGATGTGAAGAAATAACAACTAATGAAAAGCTATTTTTCATCAATCTTGGAGGTTATAAGGAAAATGAATTTGAAGAATATCATTACAAAGTTTTAACAGTAGCAAAAAACAAAGCTGCTGCAATCAAAAACAGTAAAAAAACCACTTTCTTTAAACATTGTGGTTTTGAAGGAGCTGGAGCTTCTCATATTGATGATAAATTTGGAATAGATGTAGATGATATTTATAGAGTTAACGACATTTTATCGGATGATATTAAATCAAAATTTCAATTAAAAATCACTAAAATAGAAAATGGAATTGAAGATGAAAGACATATTGGTTATCTAAAACTAGACAAAAAAAACACCTTAAATTTATAATTATGGGAAGAAACAATGAAAAAAACATCAAGAAACACAACGATAAACTGCACAAAGAGCAAGACAAAGCAAAAGCTAAAAAAGTGGCTCGTGCTGAAAAATTAAAAGCTATTGTTAGAAAATTTAATGAAGAGAAAAATTAAACCTGACAGGTTTTAAAAGCTGTCAGGTTTTTTTTACATATTCCTTCTATACTGACCACCAACTTCAAACAAAGCATTGGTAATTTGTCCAAGAGAACAAACTTTGGTAGCATCCATTAGTTTTTCAAACATATTTTCGTTTTTAATGGCTGCATTTTGTAAAATTTCAATTTGCTCTTCTACTCTATCTTCATACGTTATATGCAATTGGTTCAACATATCAATTTGATATTGTTTTTCTTCTTCTGTAGCACGAATAACCTCAGCTGGAATAACCGTTGGAGAACCTTTTGAACTTAAGAATGTATTCACACCAATAATTGGAAATTCACCTGTATGTTTCAACATTTCATAATACATGGATTCTTCTTGAATTTTACTTCTTTGGTACATTGTTTCCATAGCTCCTAAAACTCCACCTCTTTCAGTAATTCTGTCAAATTCAGTTAAAACAGCTTCTTCTACTAAATCCGTTAATTCTTCAATAATGAACGAACCTTGAATTGGATTTTCGTTTTTCGCTAAACCTAATTCTTTATTAATAATCAACTGAATGGCCATGGCTCTTCGCACTGATTCTTCTGTAGGAGTTGTAATCGCTTCGTCGTAAGCATTGGTATGCAATGAATTACAGTTATCGTAAATCGCATATAAAGCTTGTAAAGTTGTACGAATATCATTAAAATCAATCTCTTGTGCGTGTAAGGAACGACCAGAAGTTTGAATGTGGTATTTCAACATTTGGGCTCTTTCGTTAGCACCGTATTTATTTTTTAAGGCTTTTGCCCAAATTTTTCTTGCAACACGACCAATCACAGCATATTCTGGATCAATTCCGTTGGAGAAGAAGAATGATAAGTTGGGTCCAAAATCATTGATGTTCATGCCACGACTTAAATAATATTCCACGTAAGTGAAACCGTTAGAAAGCGTGAATGCTAATTGTGTAATCGGATTCGCTCCAGCTTCAGCAATATGATATCCTGAAATAGAAACGGAATAAAAATTACGAACATTTTGCTTGATGAAATATTCTTGCACATCACCCATCAAACGTAAAGCAAATTCTGTTGAGAAAATACACGTATTTTGTGCTTGATCTTCTTTCAAAATATCCGCTTGAACCGTTCCACGAACTTGCGTTAAAGTTTTTACCTTAATATCATTATAAACTTCTAATGGTAAAACTTGATCACCTGTAACACCTAACAACATCAAACCTAAACCATTATTACTTTCTGGTAATTTTCCTTGGTATTGAGGTCTTTTGGTTCCTTTTTTCTTATAGATTTCGTTAATTCTTTCTTCTACTTCAACTTGTAAACCATTTTCAATAATATATTTTTCACAGTTTTGATCGATAGCAGCATTCATAAAGAACCCTAACAACATAGGTGCTGGTCCATTAATTGTCATAGAAACCGAAGTTAAAGCATGACTCAAATCGAAACCTGAATACAATTTTTTAGCATCATCTAAACAACAAATAGAAACTCCAGCATTTCCGATTTTTCCATAAATATCTGGACGTAAATCTGGATCATTTCCATATAAAGTTACACTATCAAAAGCTGTTGACAAACGTTTTGCGGGCATTCCTTGACTTACATAATGGAAACGTTTATTAGTTCTTTCTGGTCCACCTTCACCAGCAAACATTCTACTTGGGTCTTCTCCTTCACGCTTAAATGGATATAATCCTGATGCAAATGGAAATTCTCCAGGCACATTTTCTTGTAAATTCCATTTTAAAATATCACCCCAAGCTTTATATTTTGGTAACGAAACCTTTGGAATTTGAGAATGTGATAAAGATTCCGTATGCGTTGCAATTTTGATTTCTTTATCACGAACTTTAAACGTGTAAAATTCGTTTTTGTATTTCTGAACTTTTTCATCCCAAGTAAGAATTACTTCCCAATTGTAGGCATCTAAGTCCATTTTAATTTTATCAAATTGTTGCATTAACAATACTAAAAAAACTTTATTTTCTTCTGTTCTATTTAATGAATCAGCTACAATTCCAGTCTTATCAATTTGAGGAAGATTACCGTTTACCGATTCAATCGTTTTGAAAATACCATATAATTTTTGAGCCACTTCAACTTGTGTTAAAGCAATTTCATCGTATTTTCTGTTGTTTTCTGCAATTTCTGACAAATAACGTGTTCTGTGTGGTGGAATTACGAAAATTTTCTCACTCATTTCACGTGTAATTTGGAAAGTCGATTTTAAATCAACACCTGTTTTTTCTACCATTTTATCCATGATAGACTTGTACAAAGTATTCATTCCTGGATCGTTGAATTGAGAAGCAATTGTTCCAAAAACTGGCATTTCATCTGGATTTACATCCCAAAGATTATGATTGCGTTGGTATTGTTTTTTCACATCACGAATAGCATCTAAAGCTCCACGTTTATCAAATTTATTTAGCGCTACCAAATCCGCAAAATCCAACATATCGATTTTTTCCAATTGCGTTGCAGCTCCAAATTCTGGTGTCATAACATATAAAGAAACATCTGAATGATCCATAATTTCAGTATCCGATTGCCCAATTCCAGAAGTTTCAAGGATGATTAAATCATATTTTGCAGCTTTCAGTACTTGAATCGCTTCATTTACATATTTCGACAACGCTAAATTCGATTGACGAGTTGCCAAAGAACGCATATAAACCCTAGGATTATTGATGGCGTTCATACGAATTCTATCTCCTAAAAGTGCTCCACCGGTTTTTCTTTTTGATGGGTCAACTGAAATTAATCCGATTGTTTTTTCTGGAAAGTCGATTAAAAATCTTCTAACTAATTCATCTACTAAAGAAGATTTTCCTGCACCACCAGTTCCTGTGATTCCTAAAACAGGAGTTTTAGAAGTTTCATTCTTTTTGTGAATGGCATCCATAGTTTCCTTTGCAATTTCAGGAAAATTTTCAGCTGCAGAAATTACTCGAGCAATAGCTGTTGGCACTTTTTCTTCTAAATGATTGATTTCACCATTTAATTTATCACCAATCGGAAAATCAGAACGTTTTACTAAATCGTTAATCATTCCTTGTAATCCCATAGCACGACCATCGTCTGGAGAATATATTTTTTCTATTCCGTAAGCATGTAATTCTTCTATTTCTGTTGGAAGAATAACTCCACCACCACCAGCAAAAATTTTAATATGACCAGCACCTTTTTCATTTAGTAAATCATACATATATTTTAAATATTCTGTATGTCCACCTTGATAAGATGTCATGGCTATTGCATTCGCATCTTCTTGAATCGCTGTGTTTACAACTTCATCTACACTTCTATCGTGTCCCAAATGAATCACTTCACAACCTGTAGATTGGATGATTCTTCTCATAATATTAATTGCAGCATCGTGACCATCAAAAAGTGAGGCAGCTGTAACAATTCTTACTTTATTTATAGGAGTATAAGGTAACTGTGGTTCCATTTTAAATAATTATCAATTTTTAATGGTGCAATTTACGAATTAATTAAATTTTATACGATTTAAATGATTTAAAATTTGAATTCTAAAATGAGGCATTATATTTGTAAAGAATTTATAAATAAAAAAAATATCATGAAAAAAATAGTCTTGATCTCATTAACATCTTCATTAATCTTAGGTTGTGCTGAATTGCAACAAGTTGTAAATCAGTTACCACAAGGTTCAGTTGGTTTGAGTCAATTAGACATTGCAAATGGTTTGAAAGAAGCTTTAGATAATGGTATAGAAAAACAAGTTTCAAAGTTGACTGCTACAGATGGTTTTTTAAAAAATGAAGCGGTTAAAATTTTATTACCCGAAGAGCTTCAAAAAGTAGATAAAGGATTAAGAGATATAGGTTTATCAAGTTTAGCTGACGAAGGTTTAAAGGTATTGAACAGAGCTGCTGAAGATGCTGTAAAACAAGCTACTCCAATTTTTGTAGATGTTGTAAAAAACATGACTTTTAATGATGCTAAAAACATTTTAATGGGTGATAATTCTGCTGCAACCTCTTATTTACAAAGTACAACTTCAACTGCCTTGTATTCGAAATTTAATCCCGTTATTCAAAATTCATTTGCTAAAGTTGGAGCTGACAAAGTTTGGACAAACATTATTACAAAATACAACAGCATCCCTTTAGTAAAGAAAGTAAATCCAGATTTAACAGATTACACTACCAATAAAGCTATGGAAGGAGTTTTTAAAATGATAGCTGTTGAAGAACAAAATATTAGAACAAGTATAAGTTCTCGTTCATCAGATTTATTGAAAAAAGTTTTTGCTTTACAAGATCAAAAATAGTTTTTAGAAAATTTTATGTAATTTTATAGAAATCAATAACATAGATATAACAATGAATTAACATTAAACCAGAAAAAACTTCTGATATTTGCAACATGTAAAATACATATTAAGTTTGTTTGGTTAAGTTAGTTAAAGAAAACTGGTAGAAAGTCTGTCAGTTTTTTTTATGCCAATTTTTTAAGAAACTGAAGAGTAACTTCATTAAATTTTTGCGCTTGCTCAATATTAACCACATGACCACAATTATCAATTATTGTCAATTTTGAAGAATTGTAATGCTTTTTAACGACTTCTTTTATGGAAGGTAAAAACATATAATCTTCACTTCCCATAACATATAAAGTTGGAATTGCAAGTTCAATTTGTCTGAAATATTTCAACAATGGATTAATTTCGGCGGTAAGTTTAAACCATTTTATAAATTCTTTTTGATATAATTTTTTGGCTTCGTTTATAAAGAATAATCTGGATTGTTTGTGATTTTCTTTTGGCATTATTATAAACGCAAATAAACGATATAAGACTAAATAGGGTAACACATATTTAAAAATATTTCCAACTTTCATAAGTATTTGTGAGCGAAAATTCATTTTTAAAATGGCACCACCAAGTATCATGCTTTTTACTCTTGTTGGATGATCTTCGGCCAATTGTCTAATTAAAATAGTTCCTAAAGAAATACCTACAAAGTGAGAAGATTGAATTTTTAGATGATTAATCACCTCTAAAATATCATCTGTGATGGCTTTAAAAGTATATTTAGAAGAAGTTAATTTTATTTTATTTTTAGATGCACCATGACCGCGTAAATCTAAAAGTAAAACGTTATAGTACTTTTGAAATTCTCTAATTTGCTTGAACCAAATTGAAGAACTTCCTCCTGCTCCATGAACAAAGGTGATCCATTCTTGGCTAGTTTCGTTGTTATAAATAGTATAGGATAGCAATTAATTATTTTTTTTCAAATTTAGAATATAAAATCATAAAACAAGATTTAAATTAATACTAAATTTTATCATGCAACATTTTAAAATAATCAAAAGATTTAAGAATACGACTTCCATACCAAGAAAACATTTCGCCATCGACAAAAATGGTTTTGGCATGATGGGTAAAACGACCAATTTCGAAAGCATCTTCATCTTTAAAAGGATAAGGCTCTGTTGAGAGAAAAACCAGGTCTGGATCACCTTCTAAACGAATCTTTTTTAATTCTACTTCTGGATATCTTCCTTTGTCTTTGTAAATGTTTTCAAAATGATTTAGTTCTAATAAAGAATTGATAAACGTATCTTTTCCTGCAACCATATGTGGATTTTTCCAAATGAAATAGGTTGCTTTTTTTGAAGGTTTATCTTTGATAAAGTTTTGAAATTCTAGGTAAGCAAAATTGATTTTATCATACCATTTTTGAGCTTCTGTGCGCTTGTTAAACAACTTTCCAAAATCTAAAATCATTTGTAAATTATCTTCAATTGTATAAATATCTGTTACAATAACTGGACAAATATGACTTAATTCATCAACAATTTCTTTAGTATTTTCTTCTTTATTGGCAATAATTACATCAGGTTGAAGCAATTTTATTTTTTCAAATTTGATGTTTTTTGTGCCACCCACTATTGTTTTTGTTGCTCTAAAGTGGATTGGATGTACACAAAATTTTGTAATACCTACAATCGCATCTTCCAAACCTAAATCATATAATAATTCAGTTTGTGAAGGAACTAATGAAACAATACGTTTTGGTGTGGTTTCAAATGAAAAATTAATCTTTTCACCTTCTTTAAAGGTTGTATATTTGGTATTCAAAATAGTATTTTATAATTTAATGTAAATTAAGAACATGAAAAACAAAATTACTCTCATAATTTGCTTTTTAACAAGCCAAATATACGGACAAATTAATTTTAATTATAATTTTAATACAACGGGCCTACGTGTTTGTTTAGTTTCTGCAAATGTTACTGAAAATCCAGCAAGTATAGTCATTAATTTACATGATAATAATCAAAATACTACGCAAGATTATACCATTAAAAGAAGACCCATTAACAGTCAAAATACGGATTGGATAGTGGTAGCTTCCAATATTCCTGCAATTACAACTTCTTGGACTGATACAAATGTGACACTTGGAAGTGCTTATGAATATCAAATTTCTAGAAATACTGGAAGTCAAATTGCCACTGGATATGTCACGGCTTGTATAAGATATGATCAATCTGATTACAAAGGCAGAATGATTTTAGTTATTGATAATTCGTTTCAAACCTCATTATCTGCTGAAATTGCTCAACTCAAGAAGGATTTAATTTTTGAAGGTTGGTTTGTAGAAGAATTATATGTTAATAGAGCCACAACTTGGGAAACAGAACCAGAAATTATAACAATTAAAAATCAGATTACTACAATATACAACAACGCACCTGCCAATGATAAACCGAAACATTTATTTTTATTAGGACATATTCCTGTTCCTCGTTCTGGTCAGGGAGCTTTTGCACCAGACGGACATGATGAGAATAAAGGAGCTCGTGGAGCAGATTGCTATTATGCTGATATTGATGGTGTTTTTACTGATGTTGCAACCTATAATCCAGGAACTATTGACTCAAAAGCCATTAACTTACCTAACGATTTAAAATGGGATCAAGATTTTATTCCAAGTGACTTGGAAATGGCATTTGGAAGAGTAGATTTTGCTAACATAGGTGGAAGTTCGCAAACTGAATTACAACTTTTGCAAAGCTATTTGAATCGTTTGCACAATTACAGAATTGTGGCAACAGGTTTTGATATGGAAAATAAAACTGCTTTCCACTTTGGATATGACAATTCCAATGATGGTTCTTACAGAAGTTTGATTCCTCTTTCTGGAATTAATAATGTATATCAGCACACCGATAGTTCGATTTTTTCGCAATGGGTTCAACAAACAGGACCTTATCAAGTGTTTATGCAAAATGTTCAAGTTCCCAATCCAAATGAATGGGATCAATATGGTATGAATGCTACCATTTTTAGTTCAGATCAAAGTTATTGGGGTTATTGGGATGATGCCCAAAACTCTTGGGGTGCAGGACATATCAGAAATTTACTTTCAAAACCTACAAAATGTTTGGGAATACTGTACACTACTTCTGCGGTAAATTTATTTCATCAAACCGGCATGGGAGAAACTATGGGTTGGAGTATAAAACGAATTATGGACCACAACCAAACCAATAATTTATACCAAAAACCAGAACAAGATTATGATACTTGGGAATTTTGGGGAAGAACACATTTGCAATATCATGGTGATCCAACTTTGCGATTAAATCAAGTTATTCCACCAACTAATATTGAAGTTGGTTTGAATAATGGTCATTTAATTACTTGGAATGCTTCAACTGACTCTAATATTATTGGATATCATGTGTATAGAAGTTATATAGAAAATGGACCTTTTACACGATTAACTAGTGCTCCAATTACGGATTTATCTTTCACAGATGATGACTTAACTACTATGATTAGATATTATTTAGTTAAAGCCATAAAATTAGAGAATACAGGAAGTGGCACTTATTTGAATCCAAGTATAGGAATAATGGCTACAAATGCCTTAAGTAGTGCAAGTTTTTCTGAAAATTCAGTTCAAGTTTTTCCAAATCCAGCACAAAATGAAATAATTATTAGCTCAACTGAAACATTAATTTCTAGTGAATTATATGATGTTAAAGGACAAAAAATAGCAACGTTTAATCCAAACAACACTATTAACGTATCTAATTTGAGTCAAGGAATATACTTTTTGAAAATTTATAATAATGAAGGTTTTTGGGTTGTAAAAAAAATAGTTAAGTTCTAAGTTATTTTTTATCAAGATAGGCAGATAAGATCTTATAATTTGCAATTAAAAACAATCCAATTATTATATTTACAATCCCAACTATAAAATTAAAATAATCAACTTCATATCCATAAATTGAATTGCTTGAAGATTTAGTTTTAAATATATTTATCATTTCAAAAAGAACTCTTGGAAAATTATCTACGATTAAAAAACCAGCAATAAGAATTAAAGCAAACTTAAAAATTTGCTCATTTTTAAAATCACCCAAAATTATGATATTTTCATCATAGCCTTTATCTAAACCTAATTTATCAATTATAAAATCCGTTTTAAAAAGTAAAATTAGAAATAGTGCTACAGTTAAAAACATAGAACCTAAAACTATAAAAATAAACCACAATTCTTCTTTATACATTACAAAATTAGAAATATTAGAAGGTATAAAATTAAACAACGTTAAAATCATTGAATACAACCCAAAAAGTTTTATAATTATTCTAAAAAAATCTCTTTTTGTCATATTATCTATTATTTAAAATCAATTCCATTTCTTGTTGTAATTTCAAAGCTTCTTCCCTAGCCTTTTGAGCAAAATCCTCTTTATTGGAAGCATATATAATTCCACGAGATGAATTTATTAATAATCCAACCTCATCATTCATTCCATACTTACAAACGTCTTGTAAATTTCCGCCTTGAGCACCAACTCCAGGCACCAAAAGAAAATTATTTGGAACAATTTTTCTGATTTCAGTAAAATATTCTGCTTTAGTTGCGCCTACAACATACATTAAATTTTCTGAATTTTTCCAACCTTTTGAAATTTCTAAAACTTGTTTGTACAACTCTTTTCCATTAGTTTCTAAAACTTGAAAATCAAAAGCACCTTCATTAGAAGTCAAAGCCAACATAATAGTATGTTTATCTTCAAAAGCTAAAAAAGGTTCTACCGAATCTTTTCCCATGTAAGGAGCAACGGTTACTGAATCAAAATTTAAATCTTCAAAGAAAGCTTTAGCATACATGGTTGAAGTATTTCCAATATCACCGCGTTTTGCATCAGCAATCGTGAAAATTTCAGGATACTTTTCGTTGATATAATGAATTGTTTTTTGAAGTGATTGCCAACCTTTTATTCCGTAAGCTTCATAAAATGCAGTGTTTGGTTTATAAGAAACACACAAATCATGAGTAGCATCAATAATCGCTTTATTGAATTCATAAATTGGGTCTTCTAATGCTAATAAATGGTTTGGAATCTTATTCAAATCCACATCTAAGCCAATACAAAGAAAAGATTTTTT
Organism: Flavobacterium sp.; assembly: GCF_965657075.1. GTDB lineage: Bacteria > Bacteroidota > Bacteroidia > Flavobacteriales > Flavobacteriaceae > Flavobacterium. Next base: position 27,368 of record NZ_CBFHMV010000015.1, on the reverse strand, counting down.
GGTTTGAATTTGGTCAATAAGTTGTTTTGTAGTCATTTGTAGTGTTGTTGTTTTGCAAATTTACAAATTGGAAAGCAATAAACTTTAAATTTTATAAGATTCCTTGAAAATTATGTAATGAAGTCAGGTGTTTGAAACAATATCTTTGTAAAGAACATTTTAATAGAATAGTAACCCTTAAAAAAACACTATGAATACTACAGAAATTAAAGGAAACTGGAACGAATTAAAAGGTAAATTAAAACAAAAATATGCCGATTTAACTGATGATGATTTGCTTTACGAAGAAGGAAAAGAAGAGGAACTTTATGGAAAACTTCAAGAAAAATTAGGAAAAACAAAAGATGAAGTTAAAAAATTTATTGCTGAATTATAAAATAAAGTATTATAACGCTTAATCAAGTGAACTGTCTATATTTAATTGGTAACTTTTACTAGATATTAATGGATATAGACAGTTTTTTATATAAAAAAAATCAAAAATGAATACTCTAAAACATAAAAAACATATTGTAAATGACTTGCTAGCTTTTATATTAATTGTATTCATGGCATATATTTTACAGGATTTTTTAATTCCTATCTTTTTTGCGTTAATATTAAGCGTTTTAATTTTTCCAATTGTAAAATATTTTGAAACTAGATTGTGCTTTAACCGAATATTTTCTATTTCACTTGCCATTATAATTTTTACAACAATTATCTTTTTCATTGTTGTGTTGATTGGGATTCAATTTGAAGAAATAATGAGTAAAAGCGATATGTATTATGCTAAAATTGGAAGTAAATTAACAACCATAATTGAGCAAACCGAAAATACTACAGGCATTGCAAGTGCTGATATAGTTGGAAGTAAAAACATAGAAGTAAAACAATTATTAAAACAAAACTCGGCTAAAATATTTGATTTTATAACAGCTTCTGGAGGTATTTTGGGCGACTTTGTACTTTCGCCACTTTATATGTTTTTGTTTTTATTGTACAGAAATTTTTTAATTAGTTTTCTTTATCGAGCGACTTCAATTATTAGTACAAAACAAAAAATGCGTTTCATTTTAACCGAATTGTATAAAGTACAACAAAACTATTTGCTAGGTATGGTTAGTGTGATGTTTATTGTTGGGTTGTTAAACAGTTTAGGACTTTTAATTTTAGGTATTGATCATGCTTTTTTCTTTGGATTTTTATGTGCGTTACTTTTGTTAATTCCTTATGTAGGAATAATAATTGGCTCTATTTTACCAGCATTAATTGCCTTAGCTACTAAAGATTCTTATTGGTATGCGTTTGGAGTAATTGCCATTTTTGGATTTATACAGTTTATTGAAGGTAATTTTATTACACCAAAAATTACAGGTTCTAAGGTTTCCTTAAATGCTTTGGTTTCTATATTGGTAATTGTATTATTTTCAATGCTTTGGGGAATTCCAGGAATGATTTTGGCACTTCCAATAACGGCTTCTTTAAAAGTAATTTTTGATAATTCTGAAAAATTTAAACCGATAGGATTTTTATTAGGTGAAGCGGAAGAAAAATATTTTAGCAGTAGAGCAAAAAACAGATTAAAAATTTGGAGAAAAATTAGAAAACAAAAAAAAAGTTAAAACATGAATGCTGAAATAAATACATTTACAAATTCAACATATGAATCTTGGAACAATTTAATTAATCATTTACCAACTGTTTTATTAGCAGTTTTAATTCTTGTATTAGGATTATTTAGTATAAAAATGATTAACAAATATGCTAAAAAAACCCTCATTAAAAAAGCAAAAGACCCTTTAATTGCCGATTTCATGTTGAGTATAATTTCTTTAGTTTTAACAGTATTTTTGCTGGTCATTTGTTTAGGCGTTTTAGGATTTGATAACGTAACAAACAATATATTGGCTGGTGCTGGAATAACCACTTTTATTATAGGTTTTGCATTAAAAGATATTGGTGAAAACTTTTTAGCGGGAATTTTAATGGCTTTTCAACGTCCATTTAGAATTGGAGATTTAATTCAAATTGAAAATATTAAAGGTAAAGTTATTGAAATGAATTTACGTTCAACAACAGTAAAAACCCTTGATGGAATTGATGCTTACATTCCAAATGCTTCCATATTAAAAAATAATTTAGAAAATTTTACTATCGATCAATTAATGCGAAATGATTTTACAATAGCCATTAATCATGATGAAAACACAGAAAATGCCTTAAAAATTATTGAAACGCTGCTTGAAGAAAATGAATTTGTTTTAAAATTTCCAAAATATGCTGTCGTTGTTGAAAAAATTGAAAATGATATCGTTTTTATTGCTGTATTTTATTGGTACAGAACAGATGAAGTAAAAGCTCCTGGCGGAAAATTGAAATCCGATTTACAATTATTAGTGTATAAAACCTTAAAATCGGAAAAATACAATTTGCCAAGTACAACTGTTTCTATTGAAAGAATATAAAACATTAAATAAATTTATATAAATTTACAACAAAACCATTTCTATGAAGATATTCATCAAGTTTGATTTTAATGCCGTTTGCAATAAAATTCTAGAAGAAAAACTGGAACAACATCAACTTAAACACAGAGTTTTAGGCTTTGGTGAAGTAGAGTTTTTAGAAAATATTACTGATGAAAAATTAAATGATTTTAGTCAATCGTTAGCTCCTTTCGGAATTGAAATTGTTGAAAATCAAAAATCAATTCTCATCCAAAAAATAAAAGACGTTATCATTGACATGGTTTTTAATGAAGATGCAAATGTAACTGTGAAAAGTTCTGTTTATATTTCTGAAAAATTAGGACATAGTTATGGCTATTTATCTAATTTATTTTCTGAAATCACCTACACTTCAATTGAAAACTTTATCATTCTTCAAAAAATAGAATATACCAAACAACTGATCATCAACAATCAATTGTCATTAACCGAAATTGCTTTTAAACTTAATTATTCAAGTGTAGCTCATTTAAGTACACAATTTAAAAATACAACCGGAATAACTCCATCTGCTTTTCAAAGAATTATTAAAAAAAGAAGAGAAATTGCAACTCAAAATTTAAACTAAAACTATATGCAAGAAGATTTTATCCTGATAACTTTAGCTGATGATGACGAAGATGATAGATTGTTTTTTACCGATGCTTTTGATGAATTAAAAATAAACACAATTGTAAACACGGTCAATAATGGTAAAGACTTATTAAATTTTCTGAATCATTCCGAAACAGTTTTACCTAACATTATTTTTTTAGATTTAAATATGCCAATTTTAAATGGTATTGATTGTTTAAAGGAAATCAAATTGAACAATAAATTTAAGGATATTGCAATTGCTATTTATTCTACTTCATCATCTGAGCAAGATATTGAAAACACTTTTGTTTTAGGTGCCAATATTTACATTAAAAAACCAAGCAACTTTAACGATTTAAAAAAAATTCTGTCGGATGTTGTTACCATTAATTGGCAATATCACACCAACGGACTAAATAAAGATAATTTTTTACTAAGAATGTAATGCCACTAACCGAGAGAAAATACAAGTCTTCTGTTTATCATAAAATTATTTTTACAATAAGTTTATTTGTGTTGCTATTTATTGGTGCCATAACATTTAAACACATCAATAATATTTCCGATTCATCCAATTTACTTATTCATACTTACGAAGTGAATTTAGAATTAGAACATCTTTTTTCATACATAAAAGACTCTGAAAACAGCATGAGAGGTTATTTAATCTCAAAAGATACTATTTACTTAACACCTTACAACAATGCTACAAAAAACATCAATACTACTTTTTTAAATCTTAAAAGGTTGACTACCGATAATAAAAAACAGCAAAAAAATCTCGAAGAACTCTATGAAATAGTCAATAAACGAAATGAATTTATTTCAAACTATGCTGATATTGAAGAAAGTATTGATTTAACAAAAAGTAATAAATTTAAAAGAAATTTTAGAGAAAGTAGTCGCTTATTAGTCACCATCAGAGAAAAATTAAACAGCATGGTTGCTCTCGAAGAATCTTACTTAAAATCGAGAAATTCTGTATATAAAGACCAAATTTATCTAACTCCTATTCTTACTTTAGGCATATTATTTATTACACTATTACTAATTATTTATGCTTATTATCAAACAACAAAGGATATTGAAATATTACAAATTACAAATACACAACTCAATAAATCACAATTTTTAAGTTATCAGGCCGAAATTTTATCTGATTTCGGAACTTGGGAATGGAATTTAACAACTAATGTTTTAAAATATTCTGATAATTTATATCGAATATTAGGTGTTGAACCGCAATCATTTGAACCTAGCCAAGAACGTTTCCTACAATTTGTACACCCAAATGATACTGAAAATGTATCTGCTATTTTCACCAAAATACTTACAGATGAAGATTTACCAAAATCTTATTTTAGCATTATAAGACCCAATGGAGAAACCAGATTGTTAAGAGCTACCGGAAAATTATTTACTGATAAATTGGGAAATAAAACAGTTTTGGGCGTTTCTGAAGACATTACTTTAGAAAATAATAAAACCGAATTATTAAAAAGCAATTATGAAGATTTAATAAAAGTAAACAACAATTTAAAAATCTTTGAAGAGTCTAGTAAACAAGCCGAAATTTTAGGAAATTATGGCAGTTGGATATTAAATTTTAATACCAATAAGTTTACTTATTCAGATAATAAATTTAGACTTTTAGGTTTTGAACCGCAATCTTTTGATCCGACCATTGAAAAACTTCTGGAATTTATTCATCCTGATGATAAAAATACAGTTGTAAAAGCATACGAAAGTGCTTTAAAAACATTCACAATTCCATCGATGGATTATAAAATCATTACAAAAGATGGAGCAATAAGGCATTTTAAAACCATTGCAAAATCTTACACTGACTTACAAGGCAACCAAAGCATGATTGGAACAACTCAAGATGTTACCGATGAGTATGAAAAAAATCAGCACATTAAAGATCGAAACAAAGAACTAGAACAAAAAATTAAAGAACTAAATGAATTTAATCATGTTGCCAGTCACGATTTACAAGAGCCTTTAAGAAAAATTCAAACATTTATTTCCAGAATTAATGATAAAGAAAAAGAAAATTTATCTGAATTTGGTTTAGAATATTTACACAGAATTGAAAAAGCTTCAAACAGAATGCGCATTTTAATTAATGATTTACTTCAATACTCAAGAACCAACAGAGCAGAAAAAAACCTCATAAAGGTAGATTTAAATGAATCTTTAAACAATACACTTTCAGAATTATCTCAATATATTGAAGAGAAAAAAGCCGAAATAAGTTTTGAAGTTCTTCCTGTAATTGATGGAATAGATTTTCAAATACAACAACTTTTTTTGAATCTTATAAGTAACTCATTAAAATATTCTAAAGAAGAAATTGCTCCAATAATTAACATCAAATACGAAGAAGTTAATGCAAATAATGAAGCTCTTTTAAAAGATTCATCTACCAAAAAATATTACAAAATAGATTTTTCAGATAATGGAATTGGATTTGAACAAGAGCATGCTGATAAAATATTTTTATTGTTTAATAGATTGCACGGAAAAACAGAATATCATGGAACAGGTGTTGGATTAGCCATTTGTAAAAAAATAGTTGAAAATCATAACGGTTTTATTTTTGCTAAAAGTCAAGTCGGAATTGGATCAACTTTTACCATTTATATTCCATTGATCATAAAGTAACAAACCTTAATGGTGAGGGAATTCTATAACATCTTAATGAAATAATATAACACCTTTTTTAGCCAATATTCAGACCTTTGTTTTAAAACATTGCTATGAAAAAAATTAAAATAATCAATCACAAACATTATTTGATGCTAGCTTTTATTTTGTTTTTTATTGCTTCATGTAATAATTCAGATAAAAATTCTAGTAGATATTATCCTAATATAAGTAAAAATAATGCAGATGATAATTTAAAAATTAGTTATAAATCCGTAATTAATTTATACATCAATAATAAAAAAATCATTGATATTGCTTCCCGTGCTTTTGTTGAATCCAAACAATTTAACGAATCAAATACTATTTTACAAATTAAAAAAGACCATCTAAAAATTGAAAATGATATAAAAAAATACACTTCAAAAAATTTAATAATTATTCCTAAACCTATATATGATTTAAAGTTAAATCAAACCTATTTAAATAGGGAAGCATCAAATTTTTACTTAATCACACTTTTAAAAAAAGAAATTAACAATCAAATTCAGTTGATAGATTCTATTATTAAAACTTCAAACGACGAAGAATTAAAAAAAATTGCTGAGGATTCTAAAAAAAATATTCAACACAGTAGTAAAAAACTGGAATCTATTAATAAAGGTTGAAATACATAAGTTACAAAATCAACCAACAAGCTATCTCCTCTTAAAAAAGAGGAGTTTTTTTATGCTCTAAAACTTCACAAAAGCAATAATGGAAATTCTATAAAACATGTAAAATATCTTGTAACAAAAAAGGGTCAAAACAATCGCACCTTTGTAATGTAGCAATCGAACTACAAAACACAATTATAAAACTAAAAAAAATTATCATGAAAAAACAAATCAAATTATTAGCCTTAGTTGTAGTTGTAGGAGCAACTTTTACATCTGCAAATGCACAAACTAACTCATCAAACGGTGCGCATATAGGAATTAAAGGTGGTGTTAACTTCTCTAACATGTACACTGAAGATGTAGATGACAATAATGTTCTAACAAGTTTTAATGCTGGTTTATATGCTAATTTACCTGTAACTAATTTCATATCCATTCAACCAGAGTTTTTATTCAGTAGAAAAGGTTCAGAATTAACATATAACAATGCCTTAGCAGATGGAACGGCAAAGTTTAAATTAAATTATATTGAAGTTCCTGTTTTATTGAAGTTGAACTTAACGAGAAATTTAAATATTCATGCAGGACCTTACTTCGCCTACTTAATTGACGCACAAGTAACTAACGAAACTGCCAGTGGAAATTTTAATTTTGAAGATAACTTTAATAATGATGACTTCAATAAATTTGACGCAGGTATTGCTGTTGGTGCAGGTTTAGATTTTGATATGATTGGAATTGGTGCTCGATACAATTATGGGCTTTCAACTGTAGGAAAAGAAAGAACTTTTGCAGGAACAAGTTATACTTTTCCTGACGGAAAAAACAGTAATCTAAGTTTGTACGTTTCTTTCAAACTTTAAAAAATAAAAAACGCATGCAAAACTTATTATATACAGCAGCAGTAGTACTGATAATATGTTGGGCTTTAGGATTCTTTGTTTACAATTTCGGATCGTTGGTTCATATTTTATTAGTAATAGCAGCCCTAGCAGTATTATTACGAATAATAAAAGGAAAAAAAATATAAACAATAAAATACATACACATGAAAACAAGTAAAACAATAATCGGAGTATTAGGTGGAGTTGCAGTTGGTGCAGCATTAGGAATATTATTTGCTCCAGACAAAGGATCTAAAACAAGAAAAAAAATAGCAAAAAAAACCAATAATGCTAAAGAAAGCTTGAAACATAGTTTTGATGAATTTTTGGATACCCATTCAGAAAAATATAATACAATTATTGAAGATGGTGAAGAGTTGCTAGAAGAAGGAAAAGAGGAATTAAAAAAAATCAAAAAAGAAATTTCTAAATAATAATTATAATGGAAAATGTTGCAACAAACATAGAATTACTTTATGAAAAAGCTAAAAATTATACTGAAACAAGTATAGAATTATTTAGACTAAATGCAATTGATAAAACTGCAGACGTAGTTTCGTCTTTATTTGCTAGATTAATTCTAATCATGGTTGTTGCAATGTTTACATTATTCATTAACATAGCTTTAAGCCTGTTTATTGGATCACTTTTAGGAGCTACTTATTTGGGATTTTTGATTGTTTCAGGAATTTATTTAGTTCTTTCTATCATTATTTATAATTACAACGAAAAGTTAATTAAAATACCATTGACCAATTTAGTGATTTCTAAATTATTAAAAACAAAAATTAGAGCATCAAACGACTCAAATGAAAATGAAAATAATGAAATCCTATAAAAATCAAAGTTTAGAATTGGACAAATCCATTACTATTTTAGAACAACAACGAAAATTAATGTTGGTTGATTTAAAACAACAATTGAATGTAACCTATGAAAGTTTAAGACCAATTAATGTGATCAATGCTACTATTGATGATATTAGAAACTCAACAGAATTAAAAAATAATGTTTTAGAAACTGTTGTAAGTGTTGCAGGTGGTTATGCGTCCAAAATGTTTCTTGTAGGAAAATCAAATTCTATATTCAAAAAAATATTTGGAGCATTATTACAATACGGAGCTACTAATTTAATTTCGAATAAAGTTCATAAAAAAATAATCAAATATTTTTCAAAAAAATAAATGATTTGGATTTAAAAATAACGCTAACTATTAAAAAAAAAGCAAATGAAAAATTTAAAAATAACAATAATGCTTATAGCATTAACAACAGCTTTTACTTCATGTAAGGATGAAAATCAAGAAATGGCAAAAAAATCAGTCACTTCATTTCAAAAATATGTGGATTCAATTAGTACTGTTACTCAAACGGAAGCTGCTGAAAACTGGGATGAAATTCAGGCCAATTATGAAAAAATGAAGATGAATGTAGAAAGCTCACTAGCAAATGCAACTGAAAAAGAAAGTCTGCAAAAGGAAATTGATAATGCTTTTGCAAAATATGACGATTTTAAAGTTAAAATTGTTGCCGAAAAGGAAAAAATGAATGCTGAAAAAGAAAAAATGATGCTTTATAAATCGTTATTTGGCTCATTTTATATAGGTGATGATATGAAGTTTAATTGGGTTAATAAAGACAATATTTTAAGTGTCTACGAAAACTTTTACAAAACTACAGAAGCCAACAAAGACGCTTATTCTAGAGAAGATTGGGATGAAATAAAATTAGCTTATGAAGCTTTAGATACAAGAAAAAACACAGTAGAAAAAGAAGGATTATCTACAAAAGATAATTTAAAAATTGCAGGAATTAAAATGAAATTTGCTCCAATGTACACACTTAACAGAATGGGCACAAAATCTGAGGAAAATTCTGAAGCCAAGAAATAAAAAAAAACCAAAAAAAATAGCGAGAAATTTCTCGCTATTTTTTTTATAAATTTGATTACTAAGAAAAGCTTAGAAAACTTCGGATTCTTTTAACTTTTCAGTGTTACTTACCAATTGTAATTCACTTACAATCTTTTGAATATCACCGTTCATTATATTTCCTAAATCGTATAATGTAAGTCCAATTCTATGATCTGTAACACGACCTTGTGCATAATTGTACGTTCTAATTTTAGCCGAACGGTCACCACTACTTACTTGTGATGTACGTTTTGTAGCATCTTCAGCTTCTTTTTTGGCTAATTCCATTTCATATAAACGAGAACGTAATACATTTAAAGCTTTGTCTTTATTTTTATGTTGCGATTTTTGATCTTGGCATTGTGCTACTAAACCTGTTGGGATATGTGTTAAACGAACAGCCGATTTTGTGGTGTTTACCGATTGACCACCAGGACCAGACGAACAGAAAAAATCTACACGTACATCATTCATATCAATTTGAACATCAAATTCTTCGGCTTCTGGTAAAACCATAACAGTTGCCGCTGAAGTATGAACACGACCTTGTGTTTCTGTTTGAGGAACACGTTGTACACGGTGTACACCAGCTTCAAATTTTAAAGTACCATAAACATCTTCACCAGTAACCTCAAAAATAACTTCTTTAAAACCACCTGATGTTCCTTCATTCATATCTACAGTAGAAGTTCTCCAACCTTTACTTTCACAGTATTTAGTGTACATTCTATATAAATCTCCAGCAAAAATAGAGGCTTCATCTCCACCAGTTCCTGCACGAATCTCAACCATTACATTTTTGGCATCTTCAGGATCTTTTGGAATCAACATAAATTTGATTTCTTCCTCTAATTCTGGTAAACGATTTTTTGCTTCATCCAATTGCATTTTAGCCATTTCAACCATTTCTGCATCTGATCCATCAGCAATTATTTCGTTTGCTTCTTCTATATTTCCTGTTATGTTTATTAATTCTTCACGTTTTTCCATCAAATCTCTCAAACCTTTGTATTCTTGGTTCAAAGAAACATAACGTTTTTGATCGGCAATTACATCAGGTTGAATAATCAAATCTGATATTTCATCGAAACGTTGTTTTACATATTGAAGTCTTTCTAGCATTTTTGTATTCTTTTATTGGAGTGCAAAGATAAGGAAAAAAGTGTTCAGTTTGTAACCTAGTGATTACAGTTTTTAGAATATGAAAATCAAGCCTTTAAAAACTTTAACACATGCTTATTTAAATTAAGTCTAAATAAATTTTGTAATTACAATTGTACCTGTTAATTTTGCATCACTATTTTAATTAAATCTAAATAAACGATGAAAAAAATAATTTACACCTTAAGTGTAGTACTTACAAGCCTATCTGTTTTTGGTCAAGACAGTTACAATAATGATGATAATTTTTCAATTGAAAATGACACGGTAAAGAAAACAACTTTGAAAGAAATTATTTTAATAGGAAGTACAAAAGAGCATCCTGTGAATGTAGGTAAAGCCTCAATTAAACCAATGGATTTACCACAAGCATCAGCAGTTATTACCTCTGAAACACTAAAAACACAACAAGTAAATTCTATTACAGATATTTTAAAAAATGCCAATGGAGTTTATATCATGGGAACTACAGGTGGTTATCAAGAAGAAATTGCTTCTCGTGGTTTTTCACTTTCAAGTTCTAATACATTTAAAAATGGCATCAGATATTTTAACGGCATGCTCATTGAAACTTCTGGTTTAGAAAAGGTAGAATTTTTAAAAGGAAGTGCTGCAATGCTATTTGGAAATGTTGCGCCTGGTGGAATTTTAAATTTAGTTACCAAAAAACCTAAATATGAATTTGGTGGGGAAATTGGATTCAATTTTGGAAGTTTTAACACCGTAAAACCTACTGTGGATGTATACAATAGTTTAGGAAAAAACAAAAAAGCTGCTTTTAGAATCAATGCTTCATACGAAAATGCTGAAAGTTTTAGGAATTATGTAACCTCAGAACGTTACTATGTAAATCCTTCCTTTGAAATTAAACTTTCTGAAAACACAGAATTAGTAATTGAAACTGATTTCACAAAAGATTCAAGAACACCCGATTTTGGTGCAGGAATTATAAACTATGAAGTTGTTGAAATTCCAAGAAATAGATTTTTAGGGGTTTCTTGGGGAAAATATGACAGTCAACAATTTTCAAATACAATTACTTTAAGTCATTATTTTGATACCAATTGGAACATCAATTTTGTTAATGGAATTCGTTATTATGAAACAGAATTGTTTTCAAACACCAGACCAAATACCGGATCAGGTGGAGCTGTTCAGGCCAATGGTGATTGGAACAGAAGCATTCAAAGAAACAAAGCAAAAGATAATTACTACATGCAACAGTTGGATTTAAAGGGGGTGTTTTCTACAGGAAAAATTGATCATAATCTTTTAATTGGTGCTGATTTAGAAACTTTTAAAACATTAACAACCTCTTTTAATAATAGTACCAATTATGATGTAATCAATATTTTTGAAAACTATATTCCATCCAATGAACCTGCAATTCCAACTTTAACAGAAAATACTTTAACAACTGCTCCAATAAATCGTTTTGGAATTTATGCACAAGATTTAATCAGTTTTACAGAAAAAATTAAAGTCTTAGCCGGAATTCGATACAGTTATCAAGACACTAGAAGTAATGTTTTACAATATTCAAGCAGTGCAATTACTACAACAAAAAATTATGATGGTGCTTTTTCTCCTAGAGTAGGTTTAATTTATCAACCCTCAAAAAATCAATCGATATTTGCTACCTATTCTAATTCATTTAATATTAATACAGGTCAAGACGAAGCTGGAAAAGCATTGAAACCATCAATTGTAGACCAATATGAAATTGGAATTAAAAACAAGTTATTTGACGATAAATTATTTTTAAACGTAACAGCTTATCAAATTTCAAATGATAAATTTTATCAACAATCGTTAGCCAACGGAAATTCATATTCATACATAAGAGTTTTAACAGGTGAAGTTAGAAGTCAAGGTATAGAAATTGATGTAACATCTAAACCAATAAAAGGACTAAACATTATGGCTGGATATAGTTTTAATGAAACTAAATTTTTAGATGAAGGGTATTATATTGCTGGAAGTTTACTAAGATATAATCCAAAAAATACAGCGAATTTAAGTGCGAATTATCAGCTAGAATCTGGAAAATTAAAAGGAGTCAATTTAGGATTAATTTCAACTTATTTTGGAGAAAGATATGCAGGGCGTTCAACAAGAACTCAGGTAGAAAATGACAACCGTCAATTAATTTATCTTGAAGATTTTATTCAAGTAGATGCCATTTTAGGGTACACTTACAATAACTTTAGAATTAGTACTAAATTGAGTAATATTTTTAATGAATTAAATTATAATGTTCATGATGATAATAGTGTAAATCCTATTGCACCAAGAAATTATTCAGTAGCTTTGAATTATAAATTTTAGTACAAAAAAATCGCTCTTAATGACTCATTTGCTGCAAACAATTGACAAATCAAAAATCTCTTGTTAAAAAAAATAATTGTGAGAGAAACATCAATAAAAAAGCGATACCCAATAACCCAAAATAAAATTTACACTTATGAAAAAAATAAACACCAGAGAATTACATAGAGATTTAGGATATTTTTATTTAGGATTAATCATCACATTTGCCTTTTCAGGAATACTAATGAATCATAGAGATAGCTTTCATGCAGAAAAATATACTATTGAAACCAAAGCTGTTGAAGTGAAAATAGCCCAAGATAAAGAAATTTCAGAAGATCAAGCAAAAGCTATTGGGGAACAATTAGGCATAAAAGATAAATTCAGAAGACATCGTGTTAGAAAAAACGAATTGAGTATATCTTATGAAAAAAATGATGTAGAGATTGATTTAAAAACTGGAAAAGGTGAAGTAACTTCATTTATAAAAACACCAATAATTAGTCAGATGATGAAATTACATAAAAACACTTCCAATTGGTGGATTTATTTCTCAGATATTTTTGGGATTTCTCTGATTTTTATAGCCATTACAGGTGCTATGATGATAAAACATGGCAAAAATACCTTCATGAGAAAAGGATGGAAATTAGCTCTTGCTGGACTTTTATTTCCTATTATATTTCTTGTCTTTTTAAGTTAAAACAGAAAACCTCGTTCTTTATGAACGAGGTTATTTATAAATAATATATTTTTTTATTTTTTAGCAGGAATATTTTCCAAAACTTCTAAAACAAATTTCCAATATTTTTGAGCGGAAGAAATACTAGCTCTTTCATCAGGACTGTGAGCTCCTTTGATGGTTGGTCCAAAAGAAATCATGTCCATATGAGGATAATTGGTTCCTAAAATTCCACATTCTAATCCAGCGTGACATGCAACAACATCTGCTTTCTTACCGTTTTGTTTCTCATAAATTGAACTCAAAACATCTAATATTTCAGAATTTGCATTCGGTGTCCAACCCGGATAACTTCCGGAAAATTCCACTTCACAACCCATTAATTCAAAGGCCGAACGTAAAGCATTTGCTAAATCAAACTTAGCCGTCTCCACAGAAGAACGTGTTAAACATTGCACGCTTAATTTTCCATCACCAACAATTACTTTGGCAATATTATTAGATGTTTCCACTAAATCAGCAAAATCAGCACTCATTCTGTATACTCCATTATGAGCAGTATATAACGCACGAACTAAGAAATATTGAGCCATTGGAGGCATCACTTTTGTTGGTGTTGTTTCCGATTTTTCTATAACAACTTCCAAATTGGGTTCAGTTGTTTTTAATTCAGTTTTAATTTCATTAATAATTCCTTGCATATCAAATACAAAAGCTTCATCATAAACACCTGCAATGATAACTTCTGCAACACTTTCACGCGGAATAGCATTACGTAAACTTCCGCCTTTTATTGAAGCAATTTGCAACCCAAAATCATCAAAACCATCAAATAAAAGACGGTTCATAATCTTATTTGCATTTCCTAGTCCTTTGTGAATATCCATTCCAGAATGTCCTCCATTTATTCCTTTAACTGTTATGGTATAACCCACAGCATTTTCTGGAGTTTCTTCTTCGTCATATTCAGCAGTAGCGGTTACATCTACTCCACCAGCACAACCTATGTCAATTTCGTCATCTTCTTCAGTGTCTAAATTCAAAAGAATTTCTCCTTCTAATATGCCACCTTGTAAACCCATTGCACCAGTCATTCCCGTTTCTTCATCAATAGTAAACAAAGCCTCAATTGCTGGATGTTTGATTGTTGTACTTTCTAGAATTGTCATAATTGTAGCAACTCCTAATCCATTATCTGCTCCAAGAGTTGTTCCTTTAGCACGAACCCAATCTCCATCCACATACATTTCAATTCCTTGTGTGTCGAAATCAAAAACCGTATCATTATTTTTTTGATGCACCATATCCAAATGCGATTGCATTACAATGGTTTTTCTATTTTCCATTCCTGCAGAAGCTGGTTTTTTGATGATCACATTTCCAACTTCATCTTTTATAGTTTCGAAGCCTAATTTTTTTCCAAAATCCATCATAAAAGCAATGACTCTTTCTTCTTTTTTTGAAGGTCTAGGCACTGCATTTAGGTCTGCAAATTTGTTCCAAAGTTCTTTAGGTTCAAGGTTTCTTACTTCTTGGCTCATTATTTTTGTTTTTGTAAGTTTGAAAGTGCAAAGTTACAAAGTTTAATTTCCTTAGGAATTGAATTGTAGTTATATTTACATTTTAAATTAAAGCAGTGCAAAAAAAACATCTTTTACCCATATTATTATTTGTCCAAATTATTATTGTTAAGACTTTGGCCTTCTTTCCTGAAACTGTTGAGAACTATTACAGTAATGGCTTTTATCCAATTGTTTCTAAAGGGTTAAGAAGTTTTTTTGGCGGATTTTCTTTTTCGTTTGGTGATGTTATTTATGGTATATTAATTATCTCATTAATGAAATGGATTATTAAAAACAGAAAAGATTTTTTTAAAAACTACAAAGCTAACTGTTTAAAATTTTTAGGAAAATTATCCGTTTTCTATTTCTTTTTTCATTTTTTATGGGGAATGAATTATTACCGAATTCCCTTAAACGAAAAATTATACATTGAAAAAGAATATTCTGAACAAGAATTAGAGGATTTTACAGAAAAAATGATTCAAAAAACCAATCAAATACACCTAAAAATCACTTCAAATGATTCTGTAAAAGTAATCAATCCCTACACTGATAAAGAAATATTTGACTTAGCCCAAAACGGCTATCACAACTTACCAAATAATTTAAAACAGTTTGATTTTCAAAACAAAAGCATCAAATCATCTTTGTTTAGTTTGCCTTTGAGTTATATGGGTTTTGGTGGTTATTTAAATCCTTTTACCAATGAAGCACAAGTCAATTATATGAAACCAAAATACATTACTCCTTTTACTACATGCCATGAAATGGCTCATCAAACAGGAATAGGTTCTGAAAGTGAGTGCAATTTTATTGGTTTTATAGCTGCGGTAAATAATTCAGATGATTATTTTAAATATGCGGCTTATAGTGCTGCTACACGCTATTGTTTAAGCAATTTAGAAGAATATGGAGAAGGCAAATCAAAACCTTATTTAGAAAAAATTAATTCTGGAGTACTGAAAAACTTCAAAGAGAGTAAAGATTTTTGGGAAACATACCAAACTCCAATCAATACTTTTTTTGAATATTTTTATGATAATTTCCTAAAAGCAAACCAACAAAAAGATGGTTTAGAAAGTTATAGTAAGTTTATTGGATTGCTGATTGGTTATGAGAAAATAACTACAGATTAATTAATATTTTAAAATTACAAAGGCAATTTTTCTTTCATTTTCTCTACAATATTGTACGCTGCTGGACAAATTGGAATGTTTTTCAGTGTTAAATCTGTAATTTGATTGAACTTTTTTCTATCTGTATGAGGAAATTCGCGACAAGCTTTTGGGCGAACATCATAAATAAAGCAAGTATTATCAGCATCTAAAAAATTACAAGGAACACTTTGTAAAACATAATCATTGTCCTCATCAATGCGTAAATAGTTGGCTATAAATTGTTGTGGCTTTTGCTTTAAATACTTGGAAATTCTTTCAATATCAGCACTTGTAAACAATGGACCAGTAGTTTTACAGCAATTGGCACAATCCAAACAATTGGTTTTCTTAAATTCGGCATCATGTAAATCTTGCATTACATAATCTAAATTTTTAGGTGTTTTCTTTTTTAGCTTATCAAAATACTTTTTTGTTTCGTTATGAGTATCTTTGGCAAGTTTTGGAAGTTCATTTAGATTTGGTTTTAACATGATTAATTTGTTTCAATTTTTTGTTTCAAGTAATAAACAAATTTAAACTTTTAAACCTATAAACTTCTAAACAAATAAAACTATTTTATATGAAAGACCTTTTTGGAAAAGCCATTTTAGATTACCAAACTAATAATTATCCTCAAGATTTAATTACAGAAACTTCTATTTCTGAAGCAGATGAAATGGCAGTTTCATACCTTTTTAGAAATTTTGAAGAAATGCCAAAATTGGAACAAAAAGCACTTCAACTCTCAAAAGGAAAAATTTTAGATGTAGGCTGCGGTGCTGGAAGTCACTCTTTATATCTTCAAGAAAAAGGTTTTGATGTAACGGCAATTGACATTTCCGAAAACGCTATCAAAGCATGTAAATTAAGAGGATTAAAAAAAGTAAAAGTGAAAGATTTAGCTTCAATAACTAATGAAAAATTCGATACTATTTTACTTTTAATGAACGGAACAGGAATTTTTGGTACTTTGGAAAAATGTGGTTCTTATCTTTCAAAATTAAAATCACTTTTGAATGAAAATGGACAAATCTTAATAGACAGTTCCGATATTATTTACATGTTTGATGAAGATGAAGATGGTGGAAAATGGATTCCAAGTGATGGATATTATGGCGAATTAACGTTTACGATTCAATACAAAGGAGAAACTGAAGAAACTTTTCCTTGGTTGTATTTGGACTATAATACGTTACAAAATGCTTGTTTTGCAAATGATTTACAATGTGAATTAATTTTGGAAGGAGAACATTTTGATTATTTGGCTAAAATAACACTATAAAATTTAAGGAATATTCAAATATTTGTGGGTTTGCAAAGACACTCTCCATTTTGGATTATTCATAACATAATCAACAATTTGAGGAGTCATTTCTTCTTTTTTACTCCATTCAGGTTGTAAAAATAATATGGCATTTGGGTTAACTTTGGCCGCTTGTTCTTCTGCAAAAATAAAATCGTGTTTGTTATAAATAATCACCTTTAATTCGTTCGCAATAGCATAAGCATCAGCAACTGGCAATTTATTTTTCTTTGGAGAAAGACAAAACCAATCCCAATTTCCAGTCACTTCATAAGCTCCTGAAGTTTCTATATGAACGTTTAAATTTTGTTTTTTTAGTCTTGAGGTTAAGATTGACATATCCCACATTAAAGGTTCTCCACCAGTAACCACAACAGTTTCTGCGTATTTTTTTGCATTTTCAACAATAACATCTGTTGCTGTTGGAGGATGTAATGCAGCATTCCAACTTTCTTTTACATCACACCAATGACACCCAACATCACAACCACCAATTCTTATAAAATAAGCTGCAGTTCCTGTATGAAATCCTTCTCCTTGAATGGTATAAAACTCTTCCATTAACGGAAGCATTTCCCCTTTATTTACTGCAATTTGAGTTTCTTTATCTAACATTTTACTTAAAAATAGTCAGCAAAGATAAGGATTAGTGATTAGTAAATAGTAATTAGTGACTAGTAATTAGTAGTTTTTTTACTATTTTTGGAATAATATTAGTCTAGCAAATTATCAAAAAAACAAATGAAAAAATATTTCATACAAAAAGAACCTTTTGTGGTTCCAACGACTGACGGAAAATTGATTGAGGAACATCATGGCATTCCAACAACTGGAAATAAAGACATTTCAATTGCTCACATGGTTGCACCACCAAAATGGAGCGAACCTTTTCAAACCCCTGAATTTGAAGAATATACTTATATCATTTCAGGCAAAAAACAATTCATTATTGAAGATGAAATAATCATTTTAGAAGCAGGACAATCTATAAAAATTGAAGCCAACACTAGAGTTCAATATTCCAATCCTTTTGGTGAATCTTGCGAATATATTGCTATTTGTACACCCGCTTTTGATTTTAATAGAGTACATCGAGAAGAAGAATAAATCTATTTTTCTTGTAAAAGTGCTAAAATTCGTTTTTCAACCAATTCAGAATTCCAAATTTCATCGATACCATTTATAGATAGAACATCTTCCATAATCTCATTTTGTCTGTCACCAACAGCTAAAGCCTCAGCATAAGGTTGGTGACTAAAAGTGACTCTACTGTACAAAGGAATCCATTTTTCTGGATGTTTTTCTGAAAACCATTTTTCGATTTTCTTTTGTAATAAAAATTTAGGATCAGCAGTTTTTGTACTCATTTCCATGAAATTTCTATAAGATAATTCGGCAATTGCATCAGCATTAGGCTTTCGTGAATTTTCATATTCATTGAAAATCGTTTGCCAATCATCACCGTATTTTTCCATAAATTCACTTAAAATAGTAATGTCTTCAAAACCTGCATTCATTCCATGACCATAAAAAGGAACAATAGCATGACAGGCGTCGCCAATCAAAGCAACCGTATCATTATGCGTCCATGGAAAACACTTCATTGTTACCAAATAACTTTTAGGATTTTTAAAAAAATCTTTTACCAAATCAGGAATAACTTCTGTTGTAGAAGGAAAATATTTTGCAAAAAAATCAACCAAAGTTTTTTCGTCATTTAATTCCTCAAAGGAATTTTCTCCTTTAAAAGGCATAAACAAAGTACACGTAAAACTTCCATCTAAATTAGGTAAAGCTATTAACATGAAGTTTCCTCTTGGCCAAATGTGTAAAGAGTTTTTATCTAATTTATGGGTTCCATCAACGTTTGCAGGAATATTTAATTCTTTGTAACCAATTTCTAAAAATTCTTGCGAATAATTAAACATACTTTGACGTTGCATTCTGTGTCTCACTCTCGAAAAAGCGCCATCAGAACCAAAAATCATATCGTATTTATATTCGGTCCACTCGCCTCTTTCATCTTCACCAATATGCAAAATAGCATCTGAAAGTGATACATCCCAAACTTTATGCTCAAAAAAGAATTCTACTCCATTTTCTTCAGCTAGATCAATCATTTTTCGGTTCAAAATACCTCTCGATAACGAATATATTGCTTCACCATCTTTACCATATTTTTGAAAATTTAGCGATTGATCCATATTGTGAATAGCACGCTTATCCATGGGAATTCCGATTTTCTTAACCTCATCAGCTATTCCAATATTTTCTAAAGCTCTCCAGCCACGATTTGACATTGCTAGATTGATACTTCTTCCCGAAAATTGAATTTTTCTAATATCTGGACTTCTGTCGTAAACATGAACATTATGACCTGCTTTTTTTAGATATATAGCTAATAATGAACCCACTAAACCTGCTCCTACAACAGCAATTTTCTTAGAACTTTGCATAATTATTCTTTTCTAACTACAAAAATAACGATTATTAATAGTTTTAAAGCAACTTTTTAATTCAAATAATATATTTTTTTGTTTAACATTTAGTCAAAAATATTAAACATTTTGATTATATTTGAATTCAATTTAAAAATATGATTCAATTTACTAAAAATACCATTCAAGACTTACCAAAAATCAATCGTTTAAATCTTATAAATAGTTGTACTGGCTACAAATCAGCCAATCTTATTGGGACAAAATCTAAAGATGGGAAAACAAATGTTGCTATATTTAGTAGCATAACTCATTTAGGAAGTGATCCTGCTTTATTGGGATTTATTTTACGTCCAGCAACTGTACCAAGAAACTCTTATTCCAACTTGAAAGAAACGGGTTGTTTTACGGTAAATCATGTAACGGAAGAAATTATTACTCAAGCGCATCAAACTTCAGCTGCTTATGATTATGGTGTTTCAGAATTTGACATTACAGGTTTAAATGAAGTTTATTATGACGGAATTTACGAACCTTTTGTCGCAAATAGTCCTGTACAAATTCTTTGCAAATATGTGTCTGAATATGTAATAAAAGAAAATAATTGCATCCATATTTTAGCATCAATAGAAAAAATATTTTGCAATGAAGATTTAATCACTAAAGACAATTGGTTGCAATTAGAAAAAGGAAATGTTGTTACTATAAATGGATTAGATGGCTACTGCTTACCCAAATTATTGGACCGTTTTGAATACGCAAGACCTAATACTAAAACAAAATCAATGTTAAAAAATGGCGCACAAAAAAGTTAATTTACCTGAAAAAAATTGTGCGGTTTGCCAATTACCTTTTTCATGGCGAAAAAAATGGGAAAAAAATTGGGACGAAGTAAAATACTGTAGTGATAAATGTAGATTAAATAGAAATTCCAATAATAAAATTCCAAATTCCAATTAAAATGAACAATCTAGTTTGGTTTAGAAATGATTTACGTGTTCAAGATAATAATTCTCTTTTTGAAGCATCTAAAAATAAAGAAAACACAATTGGTGTGTATTGTTTAGATCCAAGACAGTTTGAAACAAACAAACACGGATTTAAAAAAACAGAAAAATTTAGAGCCAAATTTTTATTAGAAACCTTGCGGGATTTAAAAAACAATCTGGCTGACTTAAACATTCCACTATATATTTTCCACGACATTCCTGAGAAGGTTGTACCCGAATTAATAAACAAACATGCTATAACAAATCTTTTCTTGCAAAAAGAATGGACACCAGATGAAGTTTTAATAAATAACAAGGTAAAAGAAAACATAAATCGCACTGAAGTTAAATGGATAGAAACCTACGATCAATTTTTGTTTCATCCTAACGATATTCCGTATGTAAGCTTTGATAAAATTCCAGAAGTTTTTACCGAATTTAGAAAAAAATGTGAAAAAGAAAGTAAAATTCGACCTTGTGTTTCAATAACTGCAATGCCGAAAGAAAATTTCTTTGTAACTTCTAACATAATACCTAGTTTGGAAGATTTAGGATTAGAAAATTTCAAATTGCATAAAAATGCTGCTTTTCCTTTTCGAGGTGGCGAAACTAATGCCTTAAAAAGAATAGAACATTATTTTTTTGAAACCGAAAATTTATCTGTTTACAAAAAAACAAGAAACGGATTAATAGGAGAAAGTTACAGTTCTAAACTTTCGGCTTGGTTGGCAAATGGAAGTATTTCGGCTCGAACAATTTACTGGGAAGTACAAAATTACGAAAGAGAAATTTGTAAAAATGAAGATACCTATTGGTTAATTTTTGAACTAATTTGGCGTGATTATTTTAAATATATTTCCTTAAAACATGGTGATAAAATTTTTAAATTAAACGGAATTTTAAATAAAGAATACGAATGGAAACTTAATGATAAGGCTTTCAGACAATGGACCAATGGCAACACTCGTGAACCTTTTGTAAATGCCAATATGATCGAATTACAAAAAACGGGTTTTATGAGCAATCGCGGTAGACAAAATGTAGCGAGTTATTGGGCTAAAGAATGGGAACAAGATTGGAGAATTGCTGCAAAATATTTTGAAAGCATGCTGATTGACTATGACGTTCATTCAAATTATGGAAACTGGATGTATAATGCTGGTGTTGGAAACGATCCAAGAGACAGAAAATTCAATATCAAACGACAAGCTGAAATGTATGATGCCAAAGGTGAATATCAAGATTTGTGGAATAAAAAATAAAACCTGAAATAAGTTCAGGTTGACATAAAGTAGATGAAAACATTAAGATTACTATTAGGAGATCAATTAAATAGTCATCATTCTTGGTTTAAAGAGGTTGATACTAACATCATTTATTTGATGGCAGAAATGCGTCAAGAAACCGATTATGTGAAACATCATATTCAGAAAGTAGTTGCATTTTTTCTTTCGATGCGAAATTTTGCTGAAGAATTACAATCAAAAGGACATGATGTGATTTATTTTACAATTTCTGATGAAACTAATTTACATGATTTAGGTAAAATCATTTCAAAATGTATTGAGAAACATCAAATTACAAATTTTGAATATCAATTGCCTGATGAATATCGATTGGATGAACAATTGAAACAAATAGGCTCTAATTTAAAAATTGAAACTAAAGTTTTTGATACGGAACACTTTTATACTTCTAGAACAGAACTTACCGAATTTTTTGAAGGCAAGAAATTATTGTTGATGGAAAACTTCTATCGAATGATGCGTAAAAAACATGAGATTTTGATGCAAGGTTCACAACCTGAAGGCAATCAATGGAATTACGACAAAGACAATCGCTTGAAATACAAAGGGCAAGTTCCTGTTCCAAATGCCATTGTTTTTAAAAAAAATGTCGAAGAACTTTTAGCTGAAATTGAAAAAGCAAACGTCAAAACTTTTGGAAACATTGATGCTTCAAAATTTAATTGGCCTACATCAAGAAAAGAATGTTTTGAGCAATTGGATTTTTTCTGTAAGAATTTATTACAACATTTTGGAGATTATGAAGATGCTTCTCACACTGATGAAAAATTTTTATTTCATTCGCGTTTGTCGTTTGCTATGAATAGCAAAATGCTTTCTCCAAAAGAAGTTAATGATAAAGTAGTAAATTATTATTATGTGAATAAAGACGATATTACTATTTCACAAGTAGAAGGATTTGTGCGTCAGATTTTAGGTTGGCGTGAATATGTTCGTGGCATTTATTGGAAGGAAATGCCGAAATATTCCAAAATGAATGCTTTAGAAAATCACAACAAACTACCTGATTTTTATTGGACAGGAAAAACCAAAATGAATTGCATGCAAAAAGCCATTTCACAAAGTTTGGATGAAGCTTACGCACACCATATTCAACGTTTAATGATTATTGGTAATTTTTCTTTACTAACTCAAATGCATCCTGATGAAGTTGATGCTTGGTATTTAGGGGTTTATATTGATGCTATTGAATGGGTGGAATTACCCAACACTCGTGGCATGAGTCAATATGCTGATGGAGGAATTTTGGCCACAAAACCTTATGTTTCTTCAGGAAATTACATTCAAAAAATGAGCAATTATTGCGACAAATGTCATTATAAAGTAAAAGATAAGTTTGGTGAAAAAGCATGTCCGTTCAATACTTTATATTGGAACTTTTTAGACGATAAAAAACAGTATTTTGCCAACAATCAAAGAATGGGAATGATGTTGAATTTGTTAAATAAAATGAATCCAGAAGAATTAGCCAAAATAAAAGAAAAGGCTAAGCATATTATTGAAAATTTAGAGCAGTATTAATTACTTTCTCTTTTTACTGGAATTTCAACTTTAATATGACCCCAATTTTCACCTCTTTTGATTCTGTTGAGTTGCTTTTCAGAAATACCAAATTCTTTGGCGATTAAACGCAATCTGGTTTTTCTATTTGGATCCAAAATTTTTTTTTTCAAACGAATTACATCAGTTGAAGTTAACTTAGCACCATCTCGTTTAATATTATATTCTTGTAATCTTTTGAATGCAGCTTTCACAGCAGGACTTTTTGAGCCATGAGTTCTCATTTCATCATAAGTTGCCCATTTCAAATTACTGATATGATTATTTACTTTATCATAATCTAAATGCAAAACATATTCTTGCAGATCATTATCTTTTGGGATAAACAATTCGGCTACCATTTTATGAATACTATGCTGATAATTTGTGATCTTTTTATTATTAAATCGTTTGTATCTTAAAAAAAGAAATCCTTCGGTTAGAGAACCTTTTAGAATTCTTCCCGCAGTGATATCATCAGTAAAACTTTTTAATCTTCCATGATTAGAAACCGCATATCTAACTTTTCCTTTAACTTCGATTTCATATTCCTTCCATTCTTCTTTTACTCGAACTAAATTTGACATTTCTTTTATTTTTGAAAAATTATTTTTTCACCTACATTCATTTTTTGTGATTTGGCTAAAACACCACACATGTGAAACAACATTCTAGCTCCAACATTTCCATCCCAATCATCATCTCCAGGAGCTACTTCCACTAAGTCAAAACCTATGATTTCTTTATTGGATTCGGCCAAACGACTTAATAAATATGTTGCTTGTTCATATGACATTCCACCTGGAACTGGAGTTCCTGTATTGGGTGCATATAAGCGACTCATTCCATCAATATCAAAAGAAATACATACTTTTTGCGGCAACGAATAAATTAAATGATCGCATAAATGTTGCCAAGTATTTCCTTCAAAAAGTTGCTTTTTTATATCCGTATCCGTGTGCACTAAAACTCTTCCTTGCTGATTTTTTACAACTTCAGCTTCTTGTTCACAAAAATCACGAATTCCCACCTGAACTATTTTAGAAATTTGAGGGATTTGCAAAGCATTATACATTATGGATGCGTGAGAATACGTAAAACCTTCATAAGCAATTCGCAAATCCATGTGAGCATCTAAATGTAAAATTCCAAAATTTTCGTATTTAGTTGCTAAAGCTTTATAATATCCTAAAGGAGTTGAATGATCACCTCCAAGAAGTGCCACTTTTTTTCCTTTATTTAACCAATGTAAAGTTTGTTGTTCTACAGCTTCTACCATATCCGCACAAGCATAATTGATTTTTTCTAAATCTTCATTTAAGCTTGGGTTTTCTGCAATAGTTTCACCATCTTCTAATACTTTTATAATAGGCTGCGCTAATTCTTTAAATTTTTTAGAATTAGACGATAAATCTTTCGGTTCTTCATCTAAATAAATTCCTAATTTCCATAATTCTGGGAACTCTTGGTGTAATAAATCTATTTGAAAAGATGCGTCTAAAACAGCTTCTGGACCTTCACTGGCTCCTGCTCCATAACTTACGGTTACTTCCCAAGGTACAGGAATTACAATGATTTCTGATTGTTCTGCTGAAAAAGGCAATCCAAAAACAGTTGCATCAGCTAAACCTGGTTGGCTTGGGTCGAAACTCTCAATTATTTCTTGTTTTGTCATTTTAAGATGTCGGATTTTCAGATATTAGATTTTCGGATAATATGCGTAAATCTAGAAATATCTATATTTATTGAAATTTATTATTTTGATTGATTTTGTAAATATTTCATAAAATTAATTATCATTTTTATGATTGATGAAAGTTCAATTGTCATCAATTCATAATCAGCTTCTTTTATGTAACTTAAATCTTTTGAAACTAACAATTGTGTTTCTATTTCATAACATGAGCCTAGAGAATTTTCTAGAAAAATTAAAAAATGTTTATCAGATGATTTTGCTGAACCTTCTGCAATATTAGAGGGTACTGAAATGACTGCTCTAGTCAATTGACTTATTAATCCAAATCTTTCAGAATCTGGAAATGTTGCTGTAATCTTATAAATCTTTGGGCAAAATTTGACACTTGCTTTCCAAATTTCTAATTCTTTATAATTGTGCATCTTTTTTCAATATACGTTGTCCGAAAATCTAATATCTGAAAATCCGAAAATCTATTCTAAAATTCCTTGCTTCAAAATTTGCCCAAATTCATACATGTCTTCAAATGAGGTGTATAATGGCACAGGTGCTAATCGTATAACATTTGGTTCTCTCCAATCTGTGATAACACCGTTTTTCATTAAGTAATCGAATAAACTTCTTCCTTCACCATGCAAAAACACAGATAATTGACAAGCTCTTTCTTCTTGATTAGAAGGAGTAATAATTTCGAATGTGCTATCCACTTCTTTATCAATTTCGTGAAGAATATATTCTAAATATGCTGTTATTAAATTCCGTTTTTGAATTAATTTATGCATTCCAACTTCGGCAAACATATCTACTGAAGCTAAATAAGGTGCTAAAGATAGAATGGGTAAGTTACTGATTTGCCAGCCGTCTGCACTTCGAGCAGGATCAAAATTAGGTTCCATTAAAAAACGACGCTCTTTGTTATGTCCCCACCAACCTGCAAATCTTGGTAAATCTAAATCGTTATGATGCGCTTCGTGAACAAAATAACCTGAAGCATTTCCTGGTCCTGAATTCATGTATTTGTAGCTACACCAAGCAGCAAAATCTACGTTCCATTCATTCAATTTTAGTTCTATATTTCCAGCAGCGTGTGCTAAATCCCAACCTACATAAGCTCCGTATTTGTGGCTTGCTTCTGTGATGGTTTTCATGTCAAATACTTGGCCTGTGTAATAGTTTACTCCACCGATCAATACTAAAGCTAACTCATCACCAACTTCATCAATTTTAGCTAAAACATCTTCTAATCGAATGTTGTGTTCGCCTTCTCTTCTTTTGATTTCAACGATGGTATCTTCTGGTTTTAAACCATGAAAATGTACTTGACTTTGAAACATGTATTGATCAGATGGAAAAGCTTTTTCTTCGCAAATGATTTTATATTTTTTTGGAGTTGGCTTGTAAAAAGATACTAAAAGTAAGTGAAGATTTACAGTTAAGGTATTCATTACTCCGACTTCTGTGGGTTTAGCTCCAACAATTTCTGACAATGGTTGACAAAAACGTTCGTGATAATCCCACCAAGGCTTATCTGCATAAAAGTGACCTTCTACAGCTAAATTTGCCCAATCATCCATTACTTCGTCTACATATTTTTTTGTTCTTTTAGGTTGTAAACCTAAAGAATTTCCTGTAAAATAAATTACTTGTTTTCCATTTACTTTTGGAAAAATAAATTCATCTCTGTAATGTTTTAATTGGTCTTGTGCATCTAGTTGTTGTGCAAATTCTCTTGTGTTTTGAAAATCCATTATTTTTGTGTTGTTTATTTTAGACTAGTCGCGACTTGTCTGTACGGAACAAAAATAAGGAAAAGTTTAGAGCTTTAAAAGAAGTTCTTTGAAAGTTTATTTTTGTGAAAGACAATTATTATCTAGCCCTGATGCAAAAATTGTTTGAGCTCTCCTTTTTAAGGAAGCGAGTTTTTGCAGCAGGAAAATGGTTTACTAAAATGCCCGAAAGTTTAGCTCCAAAATCTTAATATGAGTTGTCCTAAAAAAGGTTGACTCGTTAATAATTCAAATATAGTTAAATCGTAACAGAATTAATTCTGTTAC
>NZ_CBFHMV010000014.1:0-63092 GCF_965657075.1 Flavobacterium sp. | reverse complement strand
TTGCAAAAACGTTTTTGCAAGTGTTTAATTAATTAATTTTGTTTAATAATCTGTATCGATTATTTAGGACTAGTCATTACTTAAAATATTCGCGTGAAAAATTTTAGATACCTACTCATTCTTCTTAATTCATCAATTCTTTTTGCTCAAGAGGACAATGATAAAGTTGTGGATTCACTATTTAGAGAAGATCAGTTTTATACTACTGTAACTTATAATTTGCTGCAAAATACACCTTCAGATTTTAATCAACATTCCCTGTCTTCTGGAGTTTCTTTTGGATTTTTAAGAGATATGCCCATCAACAAAAACAGAACTTGGGCTTTAGCTTTAGGTTTAGGTTACGCCTACAATAACATAAAAAATAATATTAAAATTGACAATACTTCACAACAATTGAATTATTCTATTGATAATACTTTTGACAATAATAAATTGGTTTTTCACGAATTAGAAGTGCCTTTCGAAATTAGATGGAGAAATGCCACATTTCAAAGTCATAAATTTTGGAGAATTTATACGGGTTTTAAAGCATCTTACCTTTTTGCAAGTAAATCTGATTTTAGTTCTCCAACAGAAAATTATAAACTTAAAAATATTTCAGATCTAAATAAATTAAAATTTGGTTCTTACTTAGCTGTAGGAAACAATACGGTTAATTTATATGCTTTTTATTCTTTTACATCTTTGTTTGACAATGTGACTATTTCTAATCAAAAATTAGAAATGAATTCTTTTAAAATTGGACTGATTTTTTATATTTTATAAATATAACGGACATAATACGAATTGAGAAATAATCCCTACTAAAGTACCTGCAAAAAGTTCAACAACAGTATGTGATTTCATGTACAGTCGTGATGATGCCACATGTCCCATTAGTACAATTACAACAGCTAAAATACTTATGGTATTTATACCAAAATATACACCCAAATTTATTACAAAAGCAAATAAGGAAGCAATTCCTATCATGTGAAGACTAATTTTAAAATTCAAAAAGGTAGCACTTAACGCAACTATAGACGATATAATGCCACCCGAAAAGAAATAATACAACACAAGTTCTTCTTTAATAAAACCACTAAACGATATTAAAAGCAACAAAAATAAAGCTTGTAAAAATATAGGAAATTTTCTTTCACTAATGGTAGCTTCTGTAAAAGATTTTACGTTTCCAATGGCTTTCAATAAAAAATAAATGGAAATGGGCAACAACAACGTTAGTATAGAAACCTGAATTAAAAGTAAAAATGCTATGGACGAAAACAAAGTAGCTTCAGAAAACCATAAGTATAAAATAACACCATAAACCGAAATAAATATCGGATGAAAAACATAAGAAATAAGAGGTAACATTTTTTTGTAATTCATAAAGCAAATGGCTTGGGATTTATTTAGTTATGCATTTCCTGCTTTTCACTATATCTTTTTTGTTTTCAAATAATTTGTTCAGATTTAAAAAAAAGTAAACAAAAAAGGATGCCGTTACAATCAGGGCTATTGAATTTGCTATAATCTATTTTTAAATCTTCTTTCTTAAACGAGCCACAGGAATATCCAATAATTCTCTGTATTTAGCAATGGTTCTTCTGGCAATTGGATACCCTTTTTCTAATAAAATTTCTGCTAATTTATCGTCAGGATATGGTTTCTTTTTATCTTCATTTTCAATAACTTGCTGTAAAATATTTTTAATTTCAATAGTAGAAACGTCTTCTCCTTGATCATTTTTCATGGATTCACTAAAAAAATCTTTAATCAATTTAGTTCCATAAGGTGTATCTACATACTTGCTATTTGCAACACGGGAAACTGTTGAAATATCTAAGCCTACCATATCGGCAATATCTTTCAAAATCATGGGTCTTAATAACGTTTCATCACCATCCAAAAAATATTCTTGTTGATAATGCATAATGGCGTTCATAGTCACAAATAAAGTTTCACTTCTTTGTTTTATGGCATCAATAAACCATTTGGCTGAATCTAATTTTTGTTTGATGAATTGAACAGCATCTTTTTGAGCTGATGATTTGTCTTCTGTGACTTTATAGGTTTTAAGCATGTCTTGATAGTCTTTTGAAACATGCAATTCAGGGGCATTTCTTCCATTTAAAGTCAAATCCAATTCACCTTCAACAATTTTAATCGTAAAATCGGGTACAATATGTTCCACCATTCGTTGATTTCCATCATAGGAGCCACCTGGTTTTGGATTCAATTTTTCAATTTCTTCAATAGCTTTTTTAAGATACTCTTGAGAAGTATCAAACTTTTGAAGTAATTTATCATAATGTTTTTTACTGAAGGCTTCAAATTGATCTTCAATAATTTTTGAAGCTAAATCTACAGCGTCCGTTGGAGTTTTGTGTTTTAACTGCAATAACAAACACTCTTGTAAATCTCTAGCGCCAACACCTGCTGGTTCTAACTCTTGAATAATAAGTAAAATTCGTTCAACAGTGGCTTCATCAGTATAAACTCCTTGAGTAAAAGCCATATCGTCCACCATATCCTGAATACTTCTTCTAATGTAGCCCATATCATCAATACTACCGACTAAAAATTCGGCAATATTTCGGTCTTCATCATTTAAGATAAAGGTGTTTAATTGGTTGAGTAAATCTTGATGAAAACTAACAGAAGCAGCGAAAGGCATACTTTTATCTTCATCATCATCGCTGTAATTGTTGGATTGATATTTGTAATCAGGAGTTTCGTCGTTGCTTAAATAATCGTCAATATTTATATCTTCTGCATCAATTCGTTCATTATCATAATCATCATCATAATCGTCAGAATTGTTATCATTAAAATCCTCTTCATAATTTTCAGTTTCTTCAGAACCATTTTCTAGTGCTGGATTTTCAACCAATTCTTCTTCTAAACGTTGTTCAAAAGCTTGTGTAGGTAACTGAATTAGCTTCATCAACTGAATTTGTTGAGGCGATAATTTTTGTGATAATTTGAATTGTAAACTGTGTTTAAGCATCTTTTTTGCTTTTTTGCTACAAAGGCACAAAGGCACTAAGTTTTTTTATTTTGTATTGATAAATCTTTTTATTCCGTCTTTTATTAAAGGTACGTTGAAGTTAATTAAAAAACCAAGTTTATTATTGGTTAATTTTAAATGACTAATGATTTGAGCTTTCCAAACAGGATTTACTTTATCTACAGATTTTATTTCAATAATGACTAAATCTTCAACTAATTAATCTAACCTCAAATTTTCGTTTAAATCTATTCCATCTTAGATTACAGGTAATTCAACTTGTCTTTTAACATCTAATCCAGCTTTTCTTATTTCATAAGCTAAACAAGCTTCATAGATTTTTTCTAATAAACCAGGACCAAGTTCTTTATGAACTTTATATGCTGTATGTACGATTATTTTTCCAATTTTTTCTAATTCTTCATTAATCATAGTGCCAACTTTAAAGCAGAAATATTAATTCTTAGCGACTTTGTGTCTTAGTAGCATTTAACTAAAATTCTGCATTCTGTGGTGTTCTTGGGTAAGGAATTACATCTCTAATATTGGTCATTCCAGTTACAAAAAGCACCAATCTTTCAAATCCTAATCCAAAACCAGAGTGTACTGCACTACCAAATTTTCTTGTGTCTAAATACCACCAAAGTTCTTCTTCTTCAATACCTAAAGCATGCATTTTTTGAACCAAAACATCGTAGCGTTCTTCCCTTTGTGATCCACCAACAATTTCACCAATTCCAGGAAAAAGAATGTCCATTGCTCTAACGGTTTCTTTTCCAGGTTCAGTATTGTCGTTTAATCTCATATAAAAAGCTTTGATATTGGCTGGATAATCAAATAAAATTACAGGACATTTGAAATGTTTTTCAACCAAGAAACGTTCGTGTTCACTTTGTAAATCGGCACCCCATTCTTTGATGATGTAATTGAATTTTCCTTTTTTATTTGGTGTAGAATCTCTAAGAATATCTATTGCTTCGGTATAAGAAACTCGTTTAAAATTGTTTTCTAAGACAAAATTTAGCTTTTCTAATAAAGCCATTTCACTTCTTTCAGCTTGAGGTTTTGATTTTTCTTCTTCAAAAAGTCTTCCTTCTAAAAATTTTAAATCATCTTCACATTTTTCAACAGTAAATTTAATGACATATTTGATAAAATCTTCTGCCAAATCCATGTTATCTGCCAAATCATTGAAAGCAACTTCTGGTTCAATCATCCAAAATTCTGCCAAGTGACGTGAAGTGTTGGAATTTTCGGCTCTAAAAGTAGGTCCAAAAGTATAAACTTGACCCAATGCCATTGCGTAAGTTTCGGCTTCTAATTGCCCTGAAACCGTTAAGTTGGTTTCTTTTCCAAAAAAGTCTTCTTTATAATTTACATTTCCTACTTCAGTTCTTGGGGTTTTATCAAAAGGTAAAGCAGTAACTTTAAACATTTCTCCAGCACCTTCTGCATCACTTCCCGTAATAATAGGCGTGTTTACATAAGCAAAACCTCTTTCTTGAAAATAGCTATGCACAGCAAATGACAGCACTGAACGAACTCTCATTACCGCACTAAAAGTATTGGTTCTAACGCGTAAATGAGCATTTTCTCTTAAAAATTCTAGAGAGTGTTTTTTGGGTTGAATAGGATATTCTTCAGGATTAGAATCGCCTAAAATTTCAATTTTTGATACTTGAATTTCTACCGTTTGACCTTTTCCTTGGCTTTCTTGTAATAAACCAGTAACGCATACAGCAGCCCCAGTTGTTATTCTTTTTAAAGTTTCTTCTGGTGTGTTTTCAAAATCTACCACACACTGAATATTATGAATAGTTGAACCATCGTTCAAAGCTATAAACTGATTGTTTCTAAAGGTTCTAACCCAACCTTTTGCCGTAACTTCATGCAAGGTGTTTGTACTTCTTAAAAGGTCAATTATTTTGGTATGTTTCATTCTAAATTTGGTTTAAAATACAAATATAAATTATTTAATTATTTGATAAATCATCTTCATGACTGTTTTCGGTCAAAATATCAATTTTTGGTTCAATAAATACCTCTTTATTGGCAATTGTTTTTTCTAAAGAAAGTAATAATGCTGGCAACAATACTAAATTAGATATCATGGCGAATAGTAAAGTCATTGCTACTAAACTTCCTAAAGCTACTGTTCCTCCAAAACTGGACAAAGTAAATACCGAAAATCCACAAAATAAAACTACAGAAGTATAAAACATACTTACAGCAGTTTCTTTGATAGCGTTGTAAACAGATCGTTTTATTTTCCAATCGTTTTCTTTTAATTCTTGTCGGTATTTGGCTAAAAAGTGAATGGTATCATCCACAGAAATTCCGAAAGCAATACTAAATACTAATATGGTTGAAGGTTTAATAGGAATTCCTAAATAACCCATTAAACCAGCAGTTATGATTAATGGCAATATGTTGGGTAAAAGCGAAACAATAATCATTTTAAAAGAGCGAAACAAATATGCCATCAAAATGGAAATTAATAAGATAGCAAACAGTAAAGACATAGCTAAATTTTTAACCAAGTAGTGTGTTCCTTTTTCAAAAACAAATGCTTTTCCTGTCAAAGTAACATTGTATCGATCTTTAGGAAAAATTTTGGTTATTTTTTCTTGCAAACGTTCTTCAATTTTTTGCATTTTGTCGGTTCCAATATCCTTCATAAAAGTGGTAACTCGTGCATATTGTCCTGTGCTGTCAACATAGCTTTTAAGTAGGTTTTGACTGTTTTCTTGAGCCGAATTTTTAACGTAAGTCATTACAATGCCTTCTTCCAATTTTGAAGTTGGCAAATCATAAAACTCCGAATTTCCGTTGTAAAATGATTGTTTGGCATATTTTACCAAATTCACTACCGAAACAGGTTTAGAAAGTTCGGGAATCTCTTCAATTTCTTCTTGAAGTTTATTAATTCTTTTTAAAGTTACCGATTTTAAGGCTCCTTTTTTGTTTTTAGTATCAATCATTATTTCCAAAGGCATCACACCATCAAATTCATTTTCAAAAAAGATAATGTCTTTGAAAAAAGGAGCTTTTTTAGGCATGTCTTCGATAATACTTCCCGAAATTTTGATTTGAAAAATACCAATAATTCCTAAAACCAACAAACCAATTGCGGATGAAAAAACGGCTATTTTATGATTTCTGATGGTATTTTCAATCCATTTTACAAATGAAGATAAATAAGTTTTACCTAAATGTTCTAAATGTTTTTCTTTAGGCAAAGGCATGTAACTGTATATAATTGGTATTATTGTCAGGCATAAAATAAACAGGAAAACAATATTTAATGAGGCAACAATTCCAAATTCTTTAAGCAATTTGCTATCGGTAAAGATAAAGGTTGCAAAACCAGCAGCAGTAGTTAAATTGGTCATTAAAGTTGCATTTCCAATTTTAGAAATTACTCTTTGCAATGATTTGGCTTTATTGCCATGAAGTTTAAATTCTTGTTGGTATTTATTGATTAAGAAAATACAGTTCGGAATTCCAATAACAATGATTAATGGTGGAATAATTGCGGTTAGTACAGTGATTTCGTAGTGCAATAAGCCAAGAGTTCCAAAAGACCACATTACTCCAACAATTACAACTAACATGGAGATTAGGGTTGCTCTAAAACTTCTAAAAAAGAAGAAAAATAAAAGTGAAGTCACTAACAAAGCTGCTAAAACAAAAATACTTATTTCGTCAATGATGCTTTGTGCATTCAAGGTTCTGATGTAAGGCATTCCAGAAACATGCATGTCTAGACCTGTTTCTTTTTCAAAAGTATCAATTTTATCTTGACTAAAATGTTTGAAAATAAATTGTTTTCTTGCAGCAGTGTTTACAATTTTTTTGTTTATATAAACTGCAAATCGAACAGCGCCACTTTGTTTATTAAACAACATTCCTTCGTAAAAAGGCAAGTCGTTAAAAAGCTCTTTTTCTTTTTGTTTGATGTAAGTGTCCGAAATTTCTTTTTTGTTAATAAAAGGAATTAATTTAAATTTTTCGGAAAGTGTATCTTTTTTAAGAACTTGTAAATCTTCAATGGATAAGGTAAAATCAACAGCTTCATCGGTTTTAATATCTTCAACAAAAGCATCCCAAATTTTAATGTTTTTGGCTGTAAATAAAGCTGAATCTTTAAATCCAATTACAATCAAATTGCCTTCTTCACCAAATTTATCTAAAAAGGAATTGTATTGCAGATTTATTTCGTGATCATCAGGCAATAGGTTGGCTTCGGTGAATGAAAAACGCATATTTTTCCATTGCAAAGCCATGAATATTGTAAATGCAGAAAGCAACAAAATTAATGTTACTCTATTTCTTAAAATTAGGCCAGCTGTAAAATTCCAAAACCGACTATTCAACCACTTAAACATCATCTAAAATTTAGGGTGCAAAGGTAAGTATTCTTAGTTAAAATAATGCTGATTATTTGATTTTAATAGGATTACATTCCTAAATCTAAACTGAAAGAAATTTTTATAGCAATATTATCATCAAAATTAGATAATTGATAATCGCCATAACGATAAAAAGCTACAATTCCGAAACCTTTAAATAGTTTACTACACTCAATTCCACTTTCAAAAAAACCATTTTCTAAGGTGTTAAAAGGCAAACCAATATGATTGCTTTTATTGGTTACAGAACCAAACGCTGCTCTTGTAACAATACTAAATTCAGGGTTCAATTTGTAACCCAAGTTTATTTTATTAAAAGTATGTCTCAGTTGAACAGAAAAATATCTGTCAGAGAAAAATTCGTTAAAATACATGGTTTCAAAACTGTTTTTACTTGAAAATGTAATTCGTTTTAAAATGGCATCTTTATTTAAGTTGTTAGGAATAATACTATATAAATCGGTAATAGGAATCTCTCCAAAAGCCAATCCACCTTGAAAAAGAAAGGAACTTTTTTGACCCGATAAATAAGGAATTTCATAAAAAGTTTTAAAATCAATTTTAGTAAAATCGAAATCATTATTTAATATTCCAGGTAAAGTTTTAGTGACTTGAAATGTAAATTTTGGATGTCTTTTTTCAATTTCAATTTTACCTAAAGGTGTTTGCATGTATTCGCTAAATGGATTCCATTGAATGGCTAATTGAATATTTGTTATGGTATAATCACTATAAAATTTACCTTGATTTTGATAAAAATAATTAAAAAGCGGTTCAATTCTGCTGTTTGAAATTCCGATGTAAGAAGTAATTTTAGTCAAATATTTACTTTCAATAAAAGCATTAACTTCTTGATTGTGATAAAAAGTAGAAATGTTAAAAGGCCTTGGATCATAAACTTTGAATCTTCTGGTGTCCGTTGCAAAATTTGTTTGACCAATTTCATTTAAATCATCTGTATACGAAGCACTTAGCCAAGATTCGGATTGTTTGTCAATTAAATAGGAAGGCGTTATTCCAAATTTGAAAGCTTCATCTTTTAAACCATAAGCTCCATAAAAAGCAATTTTATAATTTTCCGACAACTTAGTGTTGGTTATTGCTCCTAAACCAAATCTAAAACCTTCGTAATTATTATATTTTATGATGCTTCTTAAGTCTAAATCGAAAACTGAAACAGGATAATACCCGTTAATTATTTTTTTACCTAAGAAAATTTTACGTTCAATATTACTAGATTGTGACAAACTGTCTAACGATGAATAGGTTTTCATTCGTCGAAGATCTAAGGTGTCTTTTGAGAAATTTTTCCAATAACTTTCTGGTTTATTTAGGTTTTCATCAGGAACATCAATTTTTATCATAGGATTATTAATGTTCACACTTTCATTGATTTTAATATCAAAAGGAGTCGATTCTAATATAAAAACGGTATGATCTGAAGCATTATTTTCAGCACTTTCTTCTAAGCTAGATCGAAATTTCATAGTTCCTCCTAAAATTGAAATATCTTCAGAATTACTTCCTTTGCTTAAAATAAATTTTCTGTTTTTTGGAAACCAAATGTCATGTTCTTTAAGATAACTGAAGGTGTAATTGGCATTAATGTTTACAATTCCATAAATACGGTAAAAAGCTTTTGCAATGGAAAAATTTTGGGCGTCAATGTACAACAAACCTCTTAATTTGTTGGCTTTTAGTTTTTTAGGCTCAAAATAAATGCGGTATACTTTTCTGTTTTGTATAGTTGTAGAATCTAATAAATGATAAGTATATAAGCGTCTGCCATAATTTGAAATTGGATTTTGAACGGGAATTTCAACAATTTCAAAAGGATTTTCATAAACAGAATACGATATTAATTTTAGTGCTAAAAATTCGTATAGAGGTTCGTTAAAACCTGCCATTCGTGAAGCTAAAACAGTTTCTTTGACTTTCCTTTTGTTGAATTGAAGTTGATTGACTTTTTCGGTTTGATACACATGACTTTTTTCGACTAATTTTTTGAATTTATAGTTGGTTGAATCTAGTTTTACTTTTTGTTTTCCGAAAATATTTTTTTTGTATATTTTTTCAATATCACTTGAAATACTATCAGGATTTGCAGTCACTTGAATGTATTCGTAGTTTTTGTATTCGAAACTTTTTAATGCTTTTTCAGGCATGGTTTTTTTACGATTATCAATAACATTTTTTATGATTTTATTGACTTTGTTGTTCGAGTAATAGTTGGTGGTGTTTTTTTGATTTAAATCTTGCGTTAATTTAATAATGACAAGATTTTCATTTTTTGAAATATAAGTTGGTTTATCGTAATATCCTTTATAAGTTATTAAAATTGGCTTTTTACTATCTGAAATTTCAATGGTAAACTTTCCTTCCCAATCCGCAAATAGCGTTTTGTTTTCATAGGAAATTTTGGCAAATGCTATAGGAATTGTGGTATCGAAATCTAATACTTGACCTTTTACGGTAGTTTGGCTCAAAATCGATTGAGTAACCAAAAAGGCTAAAAATAGAAAAATATTTTTCATGTATTATTTTACAATTGATACAAAGATATTTAAAATAAAAAGTCTCAACGTAAATTGAGACTTATTTTTTTGCTTATTAAAGTATAAACTTATACTTTCATTATTTCTGCTTCTTTAACCGCTAAATGTTCGTCGATTTTTTTGATATAAGCATCAGTTAATTTCTGAACATCATCTTCAGCTTTTTTACAAATATCTTCTGCAGTTCCATTTTTTTCTTCTTTTTTGATATCTGTATTGGCATCTTTACGAGCATTTCGAATACCAATTTTTGCATCTTCAGCTTCCGATTTAGCTTGTTTTACCAATTCTTTTCTACGTTCTTCTGTTAAAGCAGGAATATTTATGATTATAGCTTCACCATTATTCATAGGATTTAAACCTAAATTGGCAATCATGATGGCTTTTTCAATAGGTTGCATCATGTTTTTTTCCCATGGAGTTACAGTTAAAGTTCTAGCATCAGCGGCATTAATATTGGCCACTTGCGACAATGGTGTTTGTGAACCATAATAATCTACAAAAACACCACCTAGCATTTGAGGTGAAGCTTTTCCAGCTCTAATATTTAAAAATTCTTTTTCTAAATGAGCAATAGAACCATTCATAGATTCTGTAGCTGTTTCTATAATAAAGTTAATTTCGTCTGTCATTTTATTTAGATTTTAGATTTTCAGACATGATGTCCTTTAAACGGTCTTAATACTTAATTCTTTTATCTTAATACTATATAGTTACTGTTGTTCCAATGGTTTGTCCTTCGCAAACTTTCAATAAATTACCATCAATATTCATATCAAAAACAATGATAGGTAATTTGTTTTCTTGACTTAAAGTAAAAGCTGTAGAATCCATTACATTTAATCCTTTTGAAATAACATCTTCAAATGAAATGGTATCGTATTTTACTGCATTTGTATCTTTTTCTGGATCAGCTGTATAAACTCCATCAACACGAGTTCCTTTTAAAATTACATCAGCACCTACTTCAACTCCTCTTAAAACAGCGGCTGTATCGGTTGTGAAATAAGGATTTCCTGTTCCTGCACCAAAAATTACAATTCTTCCTTTTTCTAAATGACGAGTTGCTTTTCTTTTGATATAAGGTTCAGCAATGGCTTCAATTTTTAGAGCAGTTTGTAATCTGGTTGGCATTCCAGCTTCTTCAAGAGCACCTTGTAAAGCCATACCATTAATCACAGTTGCTAGCATTCCCATATAATCACCTTGAACCCTATCCATTCCGTTACTTGCACCAGCTACACCTCTAAAGATATTTCCTCCTCCAATCACAATGGCAATTTCCGTGCCTTTTTCATGAATTTTTTTAATTTCTTGAGCATATTCTGACAAGCGTTTTGGATCGATACCGTAAGCTCTTTCGCCCATTAAGGCTTCGCCACTCAGCTTTAGAAGAATTCTTTTATATTTCATTCCATTTTTATTTTAGTGGAGTCATGCTTTCGCCAACTCAAGTCATTTTATTCTGAATTCAGTTCAAAATCTTATCTTAAGATTCAAAATTGTGATGCAAATATAGTTATAATCTAATTTAAAAAAAATCTAGTTTTTAATTAAGATTTCAATTCTTTAAAAGAAGATTTTGCTGCTTGATAACCAATTTCAAAAATAGCATCCATTTTAGTTTTGTTGGTTTCAAAAGTACTAAAGTTGGCTAATTCTTTAGGCTCAATAACCCAATCACAAAGACTGAATTTTTGATAATTGCCATGTGCTGATAATAAATCAAAAGCTCTTGTAGTTACGGATTTTATGGATTTTAAATCTTTGGCTTCAATGGTTTGAATTGGACTAACATAAATTCCAATAATGGCATCACATCTTCCTTGTAATAAATCTGTTGGAAAGTGGTTTAAAATTCCTCCATCACTATATAATTTACCGTTAAGTTCATAAGGTGAAAGCATTCCTGGAAAAGAAGAAGAGGCTAAAACAGCATCAGTAATTTTTGTTTCTACATTAAAAATTTTTAATTTTCCTGAAACTAAATTGGTTGCTGTAATGAATGTTGGAATATTTAAATCGCCTAGAGTTGCATCATTAAATATCTTATCAAAATCTGTTTTAAATGATTGAGAATCTATTATTCCTGCTTTTTTGAACGTAAAATGTTTCCAATGAAAAAAGTAAATGGATTTAAAAAATTCTAAAATTTCTTCAGGTTTTTTTCCAAAAGCATACAATGCTGCAATAATTGCTCCAGCACTTGTTCCAGCAATATACGAAGGTTCAATATGTTGTTCTTCTAGAAATTTAAGAGCTCCAGCTTGTGCAATTCCTTTAGAACCACCACCTGATAAAACCAAACCTATTGACTTAGATGAAAAATCCATTATAATTTATTTTTAATGTAACATAGCTTACTTTCCAGTATCAAATTTAGTAGTAATTTTGTGTAATAAATAATAAAATAATGAAGAATATAAATATAGTTTTTGCTTTGAATAAAAGTTACACTTACAAGGAATATAGAACTTTGGTTTCCAATTTAATTAAAGAAGGTAAATCCACCGGAAATACTCAATCTAACGATTTATTACATTATTCTGAATTGAATGAAACTAGAATGAATCGCTTGGAAAAAACAATTAAAATAACGGAAGAAGTTGTAAAACAAATTAATCAATTACAGAAAAAAGTGACTTGGTTGGTTCTTAGTGAAGGTTGGTGTGGAGATGCTGCTCAAATTTTACCAATACTACATAAAATGGCTGAATCATCTGAATTTATTGACTTAAAGATAGTTCTAAGAGACGAAAATGAGTCTTTGATGAATGATTTTTTAACTAATGATGGAAAAGCAATTCCGAAACTAATTATTTTAGATGATAATGAAAATGTTGTTGCCGATTTTGGACCAAGAC
This sequence comes from Flavobacterium sp., assembly GCF_965657075.1. Lineage (GTDB taxonomy): Bacteria > Bacteroidota > Bacteroidia > Flavobacteriales > Flavobacteriaceae > Flavobacterium. The sequence goes on along the minus strand of NZ_CBFHMV010000014.1, from coordinate 50,266 downwards.
CAGAACCTGCAAGGAAATTAATTGCAGATTACAAAGAAGCCAATGGAGTAGTAGATGAACCCATAAAAGTTGAATTGCAAAAATGGTATTTACAAGATAAAGGAATTACCACTCAAAACGAAATCATGCAAATAATGAGAAATAAAGAATTGGTTTAAGGAAAGATTTTCAGAAGATAGATTTTTTAAAAATTTGGAATTTTTATTTTACAATTCCAATAATTTTTAATTTATCAGATGTTGAAATTCCACCAGGATTACAACCCAATTCTCCTTCCGGGATTTCCATTTTTAATTTTTCATAATAATCAATCCAAACTTGGAAATAGTTTTCTGAATTAGGTTCTTTAAAAGTCATTGGAGTTAATTCGAAAAAGGGTTTTTCATAAGCTGATAAAAAGGCATCATAAATCAATTCCGAACAATAATAACTGCCATTATCATACAAATAAGCTTCGTCATATGGAACACCTAGTTGCGAAAGTGAAAAATCGATTGCTTTTGGAATATACTTGCGGTATTTTCTTTTCAATCTGCCAACATACATGGTGTCAGAAGTGTAAGTTTTAAATGTTTCTAAAGGAGTTAATTTCACATTTTTTCCAGCAGCTTCAATTACAAAAGTAGAATCGTTTTTTATGTAAACTATTCCTAAATGGCTAAAATCTTTATGGTCAAATCCTTCAGTAACAGCATTTATAGCAATACATAAATCACAATTCATGGATTTAAAAATGATGTCACCTGTTTTTAGTTTTACGTTTTTTTGTGCAAAACAACATGTGGAAAAGAGTACAATTAAAAGATGTTTTTTCATTAAAACGTCATTAAAGAAAAACCTAAACTAAAGCTTCCCATTTCTTGTTGATGTATTTCGAAGCCATAAAAACTGGCATCAAGAAATACAGAAATATCATTATCTGTAGTAATTCCTAATCTGGCTTTGTAATAATTACCAGACAAACTTCCTCTTCCTAGAGCAAAACTTTGTCCAAAACCGCTCTGAATTAACAAACGAGTTTCACCACTAATTATTGGGTTGAAAGTTACTTGAGCATAAACAGGTACAGAAACTAATTTGGGTGTAATTTTCCAATCTATACCAGAATGAATACTCAAACCTACCCATTTATTATGATGAATTCCATAGCCAAATTTAGTACTTATTCCATCCGGAACAATCATATAATCGCTTCTGTTTCCGTAATCATCAATTTCTCCATAAGTATCGTTCCCTTTTAATGGAATAGTAATTTCAAATTGCGAGAAGATGATTTTGTCACCAAAAGGTTCAGATGTTACTTTTTTTTGAGCTGCAAGCTGTATAGTATATGTTATGAAAAGGAAAAATAAGAATTTAATTTTCATGATTCAAATTTTCAACAAAATCGTCAGGTGAAAGAGCATTTTCAACAGAATAAGCACCAATTTTTGTTCTACGTAAAGCAGTTAAATGTCCGCCAGAATTCAAAGCAAATCCAAAATCATAAGCTAAAGAACGAATGTAAGTTCCTTTACTACATTGTACTCTGAAGTCAATTTCGGGCAAAGCAAATCTTGTAATTTCAAATTCATAAATCGTAGTTTTTCTGGATTGAATTTCAACTTCTTCACCTGCTCTAGCGTGTTCGTACAATCGTTTTCCATCTTTTTTTATAGCTGAAAAAACAGGTGGTTTTTGATCAATTTCACCTAAAAATTGTGTTACAGTTTCTTGAATTAATATTTTTGTGATATGTTCAGATGGAAAAGTAGCATCAACTTCAGTTTCTAAATCATAAGATGGAGTTGTAGCACCAACAGTAATTGTACCTGTGTATTCCTTTGTTTGAGCTTGTATTTCTGAAATGCTTTTTGTGAATTTTCCTGTACAAATTATTAATAAACCAGTGGCTAATGGATCTAAAGTTCCAGCATGACCAATTTTGAATTTTTTTGGTAAATCAAAATGGTTTTTCAAAGCATATTTTAACTTGTTAACTGCTTGAAAAGACGACCATTTTAAAGGTTTGTCAATCAATACAACTTGTCCGTTTAAGATGTCTTCTTTTGTCATTAAATCACTGTTAATTTCTGAACAAAAAAGTGAATTAGTAACACCGCAATTCCTGCAATGATTCTGTAATAGCCAAACATTTTAAAACCATGTTTACTTAAGTATCCAATGAAAGATTTAATGGCAATCATCGCAACAATAAAACCAACAACATTCCCAATAATCAAAAGGTTTACTTGGTCATCGGTTAATACAAAACCAGCTTTATAAAAGTCATACGATTTTTTTACAGTTGCTCCCAACATAGTTGGAATTGCTAAAAAAAATGAAAATTCAGCAGCAGTTGTTCTTGTTAATTTCTGGCTCATACCTCCAACTATACTAGCACCACTTCTTGAAACTCCGGGAATCATAGCCAAACATTGAAAAACTCCAATTTTAAAAGCTGTTGGATAACTTATTTCTGATGGAACTTCTTCTTTTGGTGTATTGCCAAACCAATCGTCTACTTTTAAAAGTAAAATACCTCCAATTATTAATGAAATTGCAACTGTAATGGGATTTTCTAAAAGCGAATCAATAAAATCACTTAACAATAAACCTAAAACCACAGCAGGAATAAAAGCTACAAAAAGTTTAAAGTAAAAATCAACCGATTGAAAAAAGCGCTTGAAATACAAAACAACAACGGAAAGGATAGTTCCTAATTGGATTACAATGGTAAAAAGTTTGGTGAAATCATCTTGTGCAATACCAAAAAATGAAGATGCGATGATCATGTGTCCTGTTGAAGAAACAGGTAAAAATTCGGTTAATCCTTCAATGATTGCAAGAATTATGGCTTGGAGTGTATTCATGTTTTAGTGATTAGTGAATAGTAATTTGTGAATAGTATTTTTCGAATTACTATTCACTTGTTACTAATTACTTTTTAAAAGGATTTTTCATTATTGAGTAAATAGTTACTCCAAAACCAGCTAATACTACTGTTGGAGCCAGTCGAATTCTTCTGAAACTGAATAAAGCTTCTTCATCAAAAGTATTAGGGTCTTCAGTTCCACCGCCAGTCATTAATATAAAGCCAATCGCAATAATTGCTAGCCCAATTAAAAGGATTTTATAATTTACTTTATCAAATAAAAATTCAGGTTTATTTTCTTCGTTTTTCATTTTTTTTAAATTTTCGCCACAAAGGCACTAAGGAGCAAAGTTTATAATTAATTTTTTTTTAAGTAATAAGTTACTGAACACTTATTACTGAATACTGAACACTAATATAAATCGTCTGTTTTCAAATTCAAGAAACGTTGTGTTGCAAAGAAAGTACTGATCCAAGTTATAATAATTCCAAATAAAAACACACCCAAAACCACAATCCCTATGGAAACATAATCTTTAGCAATTTTTAAATCAGGCATTAATGAATCAACATAATGGACCAAGACTAAAATAGCCACAACCGCAAGTGATGAGCCAATAAATCCTAATTTAATACTTCTCCAAATGAACGGTTTTCTAATGAAAGATTTTGTAGCACCAACCATTTGCATAGTTTTGATGGTAAATCGGTGCGAATAAATAGACAATCTTAAAGAACTATTAATAAGAAGCATTGCAATTACTGCCAAAACAATACTAATTATCAAAATCCAAAATGTAATTTTTTTAATGTTATCATTTACTAAATCAACAAGTAGTTTGTCATAAATTATTTCAGAAATCATATTGTTTTTCTTGAAATCTATTTCAATTTTTTTGATGCTATCGGCCTGAACGTAATCGCCTCTTAAATTAACATCAAACGAATTTAAAACTGGATTTACACCAACAAATTCCAAAAAGTCTTCTCCAAAAATATCAGCATTGTTTATAACCGCACTATCTTTGTTAATGTAATGATGTTCTTTTACAAATGCAGCATTTTTAAGTTCTACATCAAAAGCTTTTAACAAACTGTCATTAGCTTCATTTTTAAAGGAAATGCTCATAGGAATATTCTCTTTAAAGTCGTTCGTGATTTTTTTAGAATTAATCACAAATAAACCCAAAGTTCCTAATAAAAATAAAACCAAAAAAATACTCAACACCACCGAAAAGTAGGATGAAATAAGTCTTTTTTTGTTATATTTTTCAAATGATGAAGCCATAAATATTGATTTTCGATGTAAAAATAAAAAAGAATTTCGGTTTATGGGGAATATAACAACAAAGTTTTAACTTTAGTGTTATAAAATGTATTTTTGTGATTAAATTTAAAATTATGTGTCAAAGGATTTTTGTTTTAACAGTTTTTTTTCTCTTGATTTTTCAAACTTCATTTGCACAAGAAGTTACAATTCCTTTCAGAGATGGAAATAAATGGGGATTTTGTGATGTAGATGGGAAAATAACTGTTTCACCTCAATTTGATGGTTTTCGTTTTGGAAATTTTGGCGATTACCATGATTTCATTTACACAAAAAAAGATAATTTAGAAGGTGTTTTTTTTAATGGTAAAGAAATTTTGAAACCTATTTATTATGAAATTTTTCAACAGCAAGATCGTTTTATAGCAAAATCGAACCAAAAAAAGCAACTAACTCAAATTTTTACCATTAAAGGTGAACCAATTTTTGATAAAGAAGTCGCTTTAGTATTAGATTATGGTTTTTTGCGTAATGATGCTTATGTTTATCATGTTTTGCATCCAAATAATTTAGAAAGTGTATATGTTTTTGACATTATACAACAAAAAATTACGCAAATTCTTTACACAAACATGTTTAGTATATCAAGAATTAAAAAACAATTTGATGTTAACCAGTTTGTTTTTCTAGTTCAAAAAAATAAAAATAGTGATTTGGTTGAAGAAACTTGGGACATAACAAAATTACCATTAGTTAAAAATAATTTGGGATTTCGATATATGAAAGAAGATGAGTATTTATCCTTTTTTGCAGATAAATATCCTAAAAATGAATATTCTACAAGTAAATATTCTACAAATGGTTATGAAATGTCTTCTGGTGATTTAGATTATTTGGATTATGTTGTCGCTGCTCCACCAGTTGCTAGTGAACGTAATGATGATTATGTTAAAGGAAAAACTAAAGAACCTGTAATAAAAAATCATTTCAATTATCAGTTTAAAAAACAAAATTCTTCATACGTTTTAGAAAAAAGAAATTATAAAACGTATAGCGAAAAAGAAGAAATTACAGTCAATATTCCCGAAAATGCTTCAAACATAGAAATTAAATATGATAGTTTTAATACAATAAATGATACTAATGATGAAATTTCGCACACTAGTTTTATTAAATATCAATTGAACAATAAAATAACGCTTTTGTTTTCAAATGATATTGAAAATCCAATAAGTTTTGATTTTGTTGACGAAACATATTCGCGATTAAAACATAATAATTACAAAACAAATGGGTTTGTATTTTTGGTAGGAAATTTGGACGAAAAAAATCAATTGAAATATGGTTTGTTTTCTAATGTTAAAAAGCAAATTGTTCCTTGCAAATATGATGCTTATCAATTCATTCAGCTGGTAAATACAACAGGGGAAAATATGTATGTTTTTACAGAAAACACCAAAAAAGGCATCATTTATTCTGACGGGACTACTATGTTAAACGTTACATATGATGTAATAGATTTGATAAAAAGCAATAGTGGTGCAAATCCGTTGGTATCTATTGCTAAAGACAATAAATTTGGATTGGTATATAATTACAACAATAACATTGAAGTTGTTGAACCTGTTTTTGATTATCCAATTAAAGACATTATTAAATCGTACCCAAACATTAATAACCGTCAACTATTTGATACAAAAATATCTGCAAAAAAAATTGTATTAATAGAATTACAAGATAAAAACGGAATTTTCAAGGGTTTTGCCAACACAAACGGAACACTATATTTTAAAAATTAAATCATGAAAAAAAGTATAATTCTATTGTTTATAATGCAGTGTTTCTTGTCGTTTTCTCAATATTATACAGAAAATGAATATTATAAAGTTGATGTTCCTGATTTAAAAGAAGCTTCCAAGTTTTATTTCAACGAATACGAATTTAATCCAGCCGAAATTGCAACAACTTTAAAAGAAGTTGAAACAGCATCAAAAGCCAATCAAAATCCCTCAATACAATACGATATTTATAAATCAGGAACGGTTTCGACACGAGTTTTAGTTAGAGTTAATAATAAACTATTTTCTGAAAGCACATACGAGAACGGACTTTTATCAGGAAAAAAAACCATTTATCATGGTAATGGAAATCCGTTTCACGAAATCGACTATCTCAATGGAAAAGCCAACGGAATATATAAAATGTTTAGCAATGATGGTGATTTAGTATTTGAGACGGAATACAAAAACAATCAAAAAAACGGAAAACGCATTTTTTACATGCAAAGACGAAGAGATGGAACAATCGAAGGAACTTATAAAAATGATGTTTTAGAATCCGATTTAACTTTAACTAAGGAATATTCAAAGTATATTTTACCAAAAAACTTAAAATCAGGAAAGGTTAAACAATACAGCCAAAATTTTTTAATAGCTGAATTTGAAATAATTGGAAATGGTTATTTGCACGGCGAAGCAATTGTTTATAACATTTCCAATTTAAAACCACTTTCTAAAATCAATTATAAATACGATAAAAAAGATGGTTTTGCCGAATATTACAGCAAACATGGTGAATTGATGGCAAAAAATGAATTCAGAAACGACAAACCTGTTGGCGAACATAAATTTTATACTAAAGATTTTGTGTTGACTTCCATTAAAAATCATGACGATTTGGGCAACAAAAACGGAACATCAACTACTTTTTATCCTGATGAAAAAAAATGGATGGTTACCGAATATAAAAATGACAAACCTATTTTTCAAGAAGGTTTTGATAGCAATGGCGAATTAACTTCTCGTATGGAATTTGACAACAACGGTCAAGAAAAAACATCAAAAACCTATAAAAACGGCATTCTTATTTTGGAAGTATTTACAGAAAATGGTCAACGTAATTTAGATAAATCGTATTACGAAGACGGTACGCTTTTTAGTATCGGAACCAAAAAAGCACATCAATTTGAACGTGTTTTTTATACTAAAGACGGTTCTATATATCACACCAATAAAATCAGTAATGATGGAAACAAAATAGGAATTCACAGAAACTGCTCTTTAGTAGGCAATGATATAAAAACTTATGATGAAACCCATTATGATCAAAAAGGCAACAAAATAAAATGGGTTTATTATACAAATCAAGGAAAAATAGAATACAATTATCGAAATAATGCACAACACGGCAAAGCAATTCATTTTGACAAAGAAGAAAACATTACCAGAGAAGACTATTATTTTGAAACTAAAGGAAGAACAAAATTAGTAACTAAAGAAGAATTTGAAACCCTTTCAAAAGCTGAAAAAAAATAACTTTTTTACTTTAAACAGATAACGTACTTTTGCACCTTAAATTTTTGGTTCACAGTTGGTGGTTTGTAGTTAATAGTTCAATGAAAAGACTAACAATAAACCAAAAACAACAAACAATAAACAAACAGAATGAAATACAATCCAAACGAAATCGAAGCCAATTGGCAACAATATTGGGCTCAAAACCAAACATTTGCTGCAACAAATCACTCAGAAAAACCAAAATATTATGTATTGGACATGTTTCCTTATCCTTCTGGAGCAGGATTACACGTTGGACATCCATTAGGTTACATTGCTTCGGATATCGTGGCTCGATACAAACGTCACAAAGGATTTAATGTATTACATCCACAAGGTTACGATTCATTTGGTTTACCAGCCGAACAATATGCGATTCAAACGGGTCAACATCCAGATAAAACGACCAAGGAAAATATTGCTCGTTACAGAGAACAATTAGATAAAATTGGATTTTCATTTGATTGGAGTAGAGAAGTTCGTACTTCAAATGCGGATTATTATAAACATACCCAATGGATTTTCATTCAATTATTTGAATCTTGGTATAATAATGATTCCAACAAAGCTGAAAGTATTTGCACCTTAATTCAAGAATTTGAAAAGAATGGAAATGCCAATGTAAATGCAGTTTGCGATGATAATACTGTTGCTTTTTCGTCAAGCGAATGGAATGCATTTTCATCAGAAGAACAACAAAAAATACTTTTACAATATAGATTAACCTATTTAGCAGAAACAGAAGTCAACTGGTGTCCAGGATTAGGAACGGTTTTAGCCAATGACGAAATCGTAAACGGAGTTTCAGAACGTGGTGGTCATCCTGTAATTCGTAAAAAAATGACCCAATGGTCGATGCGAATTTCAGCTTACGCAGAAAGATTATTACAAGGTTTAAACGAAATCGATTGGACAGAATCTCTAAAAGAATCCCAAAGAAACTGGATTGGAAAAAGTGTAGGAGCGATGGTAACATTCAACGTAAAACCAACAACTAACAACCAACAACCAGCAACCATAGACGTTTTTACAACTAGACCTGACACCATTTTCGGAGTAACCTTCATGACATTAGCACCAGAACATGATTTGGTAGCTAAAATCACAACACCTGAGCAAAAAGAAGCCGTTGAAGCTTATGTTCATGCAACAGCAAAGCGTTCCGAAAGAGAGAGAATGGCTGATGTAAAAACTATTTCAGGAGTTTTCACAGGTGCCTATGCCGAACATCCTTTTACCAATGAACCGATTCCCGTTTGGATTGGTGATTACGTTTTAGCAGGTTACGGAACAGGAGCAGTTATGGCAGTTCCTTGTGGTGATGAACGTGATTATGCTTTCGCGAATTTCTTTAAAGGAACAAACGGAATGCCTGAAATCAAAAATATTTTCGACCAAGATATTTCAGAGGAAGCTTTTGGAGCTAAAGAAGGTTTCAAATTGGTAGATTCTGATTTCTTAAACGGTTTAGGCTATAAAGAAGGAACAAAAAAAGCCATTGAAGCTTTAGAAAATATAAAACAAGGTAAAGGAAAAACAAATTACCGTTTGCGTGATGCTGTTTTTTCGAGACAAAGATATTGGGGTGAACCGTTTCCAGTTTATTATGTGAACGGATTGCCACAAATGATTGATAAAAAACATTTGCCAATTGCTTTACCAGAAGTTGAAAAGTATTTACCAACAGAAGATGGGCAACCACCTTTGGGGAACGCAACGCATTGGGCTTGGGATACAAAAGAATTACGAATTACGAATTGCGAATTAATTGATAATGAGACAATTTTTCCTTTAGAATTAAATACTATGCCAGGTTGGGCTGGTTCTTCTTGGTATTGGATGCGTTATATGGATGCACATAACGAAGAAGATTTTGCAAGCAAAGAAGCTTTAGACTATTGGCAAAATGTAGATTTATACATTGGTGGAAGCGAACACGCAACCGGACATTTATTATATGCTCGTTTTTGGAATAAATTCTTAAAAGACAGAGGTTTTGCACCAACAGAAGAACCTTTCAAAAAATTGATTAACCAAGGAATGATTTTGGGGATGAGTGCTTTTGTATATCAATCTATAAATGAGAATAAAAGTGCTCCTACAATTTATTTGTCAGAAGGGCTTATTCATAAAGATAATATTGAAAGTGATTGGTATCTAAAGAAAGATGAATTATTTTTAAAAAATGGTTTAACTAAAGAAGATGCTAATAAAACAACTTTTAGAGCTATAGCTATAGACATCTCAATCTTAAAAAATGAAAACGAAGTTGATGTTGAAAAATTAAAAGATTGGAGACCTGAATTTAAAGAAGGAAATTTCTTTTTCGAACAAGACGGAAAATTTAAAGTTTTACGCGAAGTAGAAAAAATGTCAAAATCGAAATACAACGTAGTTAATCCAGATGATATTTGTAATGAATATGGTGCAGATACGTTGCGTTTGTATGAAATGTTCCTTGGTCCATTAGAACAAGCAAAACCTTGGAACACTGCTGGAATTACAGGAGTTTTTGGTTTCTTAAAAAAACTATGGAGATTGTATTTTGATGATAATGGTTCAATTGTAACCAATGACGAACCAACTGCTGAAATGTACAAATCGTTACACAAAACCATCAAAAAAGTAACTGAAGATATCGAGAATTTTTCATTTAATACTTCGGTTTCCCAATTCATGATTTGTGTGAATGAGTTGGCTACTTTAAAATGCCATCATAGAGCTATTTTAGAACCATTAGCCATCGTAATTTCACCTTATGCACCACATATTGCTGAGGAATTATGGAAGCAATTAGGTCACGAAGGTTCAATTGCAACGGTAGATTTTCCAATTTTTGATGCTAAATATTTAGTAGAATCTGAAAAAGAATATCCAGTTTCTTTCAACGGAAAAATGCGTTTCACTATGAAATTGCCTTTGGATTTAACGCCAAAACAAATTGAAGAAATCGTAATGGCAGATGAAAGAACAATTGCTCAATTAGCAGGGAATACTCCTAAAAAAGTAATTATTGTTCCAGGTAAAATTATTAATTTGGTAGGTTAAAAGTTGTTAAAGTTTAATTAAATAGCAATTGTCTAATCTGATTCTTACATTATTTTTGTTTGATAACTTTAAAAATTTTCAAATGAAAAAAGTAATTGTGTTTTTGTTTTTAGTTTCAAGTAGTTTACTAATAGCTCAATCTACTGATGAAACTTCAGAAAAGAATGTAAAAACCGAAGTGTACATTGGTTTAGGAGCTTCTGTTCAAAGCAAATTTTCTTTAAATGATAAGTTAAAAGCTGCTGGTACAGCTGAATTAAATGAAACTACTCCAGAGTTATTAATTGGATTTAATGTTTTTGGTTCAAAATTTTCCGGCGATGCAGAATTTGGTTTTGCAGCTTCTGAAAATGATTTAGGAAATACTGAAAACAGAAACATTGCATTCACATCTAGGTTGAGAGTTCATTATAATTTGATTAACAAAGAAAAAGTAGCCTTTACAGGAGGTATTAATCTTTCGGCAACTAGCTCGGAAGTTGATATTTTTACCAAAAACAATGCCATTGATCTAAATAATTTAGCAGGTTTAACTAGCAATCATGTTTCTTTAAAAAATCAAATGTTTTATGTGGGTCCTTCGGTTTCATTGTACCTGTTGAAGCATAAAAAATCTTCTATTAGAGCAAATTTTGGCTACGAATTGGCCTTTACAAATGGAAAATGGAAGTCTGATTTTGCAACGGTAAACAATACAGTTAAAGAAAACGGTAACAATAGATTTGTTTTTGGAATTAGCTTATTATAAATTTATTGTTCAGTTTTTGATAATAATACAAATACCCTTAATTTTATAGGGGTATTTTTTATTTATTAATAAAAATTTTAAATCAACCCCTAAGTTTTTTATATAATTCATTTTTAATTACGACTTTTGATAAACAAAATCCTTAAAAAATGAAAATAGGAGTTCCTAAAGAAATTAAAAATAATGAAAGCAGAGTTGGAATGACTCCTGCTGGAGTTTATGAACTGACCAAAAACAATCACATCGTATTTATTCAGTCTACCGCTGGTGAAGGAAGTGGTTTTTTTGATGAAGATTACGAAAAAGTAGGTGGAATTATTCTTAAAACAATTGATGAGGTTTACCAGATTAGCGAAATGATTGTTAAGGTAAAAGAGCCAATTGAAGAAGAATACAAACTCATTCAACCCAATCAAATTATTTTTGCTTATTTCCATTTTGCTTCAAGCGAACCTTTAACTTTTGCCATGTTAAAAAGTGATTCCATTTGCATTGCTTACGAAACAGTTGAAGATTCTGACGGAAGTCTACCCTTATTAACACCAATGTCAGAAGTTGCGGGAAGAATGGCCATCCAACAAGGAGCCAAATATCTTGAAAAACCAATCAAAGGAAGAGGCGTTTTGTTAGGCGGTGTTCCTGGTGTTCCACCTGGTAGAGTTTTGATTTTAGGCGCTGGAGTAGTTGGTGTTCAAGCCGCAAAAATGGCAGCAGGTTTAGGAGCACACGTAACAATTTTAGACACCAACATGAAACGATTACGTTATGTAAATGATGTAATGCCTCCTCATGTTATAACAGAGTTTTCTAGTGAATATAACATCAGAAAACACATAAAAGATCACGATTTAATTATTGGAGGAGTTTTAATAAAGGGTTCAAAAGCACCAAAGTTAATTACAAAGGAAATGCTAAAAGAAATGCGACCAGGAACTGTAATTGTTGACGTTGCAGTAGATCAAGGCGGTTGTTTTGAAACTACAAAACCAACAACACATGAAAATCCAACCTACATTATTAACGATGTAGTTCATTACTGTGTTGCCAATATGCCAGGAGCTGTACCGTATACTTCTACCATGGCATTAACAAATGTGACACTTCCTTACATACTCATGTTGGCAAATTTGGGTTGGGAAGAGGCTTGTGAGAAATCTCCAGCTTTAACTAAAGGATTAAACATAGTTAAAGGTAAATGTGTGTACGAAGAAATTATTGAAGCCTTTGAATGGAAAGACAGAGCATTAGTAAAAAGTTAATATTTTTTATAATACTTCTTATATAAAGCCTAATATCATCTAGATTTAGGCTTTTTTTGTAACTTTTTTTAAATTTTGCGTATAATATACATAACTTAAATTTTATAAAATGAGAAGAAATAGTGGTGCTTTAATTTTTGGGATTTTAACAATTGTAATCGTATTAATTGCTTCCATGATGTTTGGTTTACCAAGATATAACGTGTGGCAACAAGAAATGGCAGGAAAAGCTGAGATGGCAAAAGCGGAACAAAATAGAAGAATTTTGGTTGAAGAAGCTAAGGCTAAATTAGAAGCTGAAAAATTAAATGCTCAAGCCGAAATTGAAAGAGCCAAAGGTATGGCAGAAGCAATGAAAGTAGAAAATGGAACTCTTAGTGAAACCTATAACCAATATCTTTTTATTAGAACTTTAGAGAAATTAGCTGACAAAGGTGATTTGCCTCAAATTATTTATGTGCCTTCAAATGGTTTGTTGCCAGTTATGGATATCAATAAAACAGTAAAAACCACTAATTAATATCTAATAAACGTCATTTTGTCATTTTTTAAAATTGGAATATAATTTGATATTTGTTTTGTAAATTTAACTTTAAAAATAAAAATATATGTTTGATACAGGTTCGTTAATTCTAGGGGGAGTTATTATGTTGTTTAGTTGGTTGGTTTCCAATCGATTAAAATCAAAGTTTGAGCACTATTCTAAAATACAACTTCGAAACGGAATGAGTGGTGCAGAAATTGCCGAAAAAATGTTAGCCGATAATGGTATTAGAGATGTAAGGGTTATTTCAACTCCAGGTAGATTAACAGATCATTATAACCCTGCTGATAAAACAGTAAATCTATCTGAAGCAGTTTATAATCAAAGAAATGCAGCTGCCGCTGCTGTTGCCGCTCATGAAGTTGGTCATGCGGTTCAACATGCTACAGCTTACAGTTGGTTAACTATGCGTTCCAAACTAGTACCCGTAGTTCAAATTGCATCCAATTTTATGCAATGGGTACTTTTAGCAGGAATATTAATGATAAATACTTTTCCGTCATTATTGTTAATTGGTATAGTTTTATTTGCTACTACAACTGTATTTTCAATTATTACTTTACCTGTGGAATATGATGCAAGTAACAGAGCGTTAGCATGGATGAAAAATAAAAACATGTTAGGTCAACAAGAATACGCAGGTGCTGAAGATGCTTTGAAGTGGGCTTCTAGAACATACTTAGTAGCTGCTTTAGGTTCGATTGCAACTTTAATGTATTACATTATTCGTTACATGGGAGCTAGAGATTAAATACACCAAAAAACAAATTTATAAGACCGTTTCAACTTATTTGAAACGGTTTTTTTATTTCTAAACTTTTAGTTTATAACTGAATTTGTCTTTCAATTTGTTGGTCTAATGAAATAAATGTTTCTGTTCGTGAAACGCCTTCAATACTTTGAATTTTTTTATTTAAAATTTGCATCAAGTGTTCGTTGTCTTTGCAAATTATTTTGATAAGAATACTCCAGTTTCCAGTAGTGTAATGGCATTCTAAAACTTCTGGAATCTTTCTTAATTCGCGAACAGCATCACTGTTGTTTGCCGCTTTTTCTAAGTAAACACCCACAAAAGCAACCGTTGTGTATCCCAAAACTTTATTGTTCACAATGAATTTTGAACCTGCAATCACACCAGCTTGTTCTAGTTTTTTCAACCGTTGATGAATAGCTGCACCGGAAATTCCGATTTTATTAGCAATTTGAAGAATGGGTTTTCGTGCATCTTCCATCAAATCACGAAGAATTTCTTTGTCAATACCGTCTATTTCAATTTGTAAGTGATTTACCTTCATTTGCTTTCAATTAATGAATAAAAATACAAAATCAATTTCAATTTTTTTTAAAAAACAATAAATAAAAATTAATTTTTAATATTCAAAGGATTGTACCCTAAATAAGGAACATTCATTTCTTTAAAATTTACACCATAATCTTCCAATTCTTTTAAAATAGGCAAATAAATCTCCTTTGTAATTGGCATTTGAACCCCATAAGTAGTGATTTCTTTGTTTAGAATTTTTAAAGTAGCAATAGCAACAGGTAGGCCAACAGTTTTAGCCATAGAGGTATAGGTTTGATCGTCGCCTAAACATACCATTGTAGCATCAATTTGTTTTTTTTCACCATTTAATTCGTACCCAAATTTATGATACATAACAATCATATCTTTGTCATCTGGTTTTAGAGTCCATTTTTCGGTAAGTATTTTTTCTAAAATTTGAGCTGGAGTTGCTTTTTTAAGTCCTACTTTTTTGTTGGCATTAAAAATATCCAATTCCACTAATTTATCCCAAATAATATCATCTTGTTCAATTTTTTGAATGTACCTCAATTTAATTTCGACAGTATCTGTTGGATGATAGGGTAAAAACGAATTCGTAAAATCTCTATAACTCATATTTTCAGAATCTTCTATAACATACGAATCATCAGTCATTCCCAATTGCACCAAAACATCCCATGCTCGAGAATAACCAACTCTTCTCATAGTACCTCTATAAACTGTCAACGCATTATCTAAGCCATAAGCACTTCTGTATTTTAAAGAATCTCGGTTGGCATAAGCTTCAAATCGACCAAAACCCTCAATTTCTAAAAATTCAGTCCTTCTAAATAATTTGTTATAGGGAATATATTTGTAAGTTCCTTCCTGAATAAATTTAGCTACACCACCTTGTCCTGCTAAAACCACATTTCTTGGATTCCAAGTAAATTTATAATTCCATAAATTGGAGTCGCTTTCAGGAGCTACTAAACCGCCACAAAAAGATTCAAATAAAATTACATTTCCACCTTTGGCTCTAATTTCGTCTAAAACTTTCATGGCACTCATATGATCAATTCCTGGATCAAGACCAATTTCATTCATAAAAACCAAATTATTTTTTTTTGCCTCTTCATCCAATTCTTGCATAGCTGGACTAATGTAGGAAGCTGTAACCATGTGTTTTTTGAAAGAAATACAATCTTTAGCAATTTCAATATGCAAATGTGCAGGCAACATTGAAATTACAATATCAGCATTGTCAATTGCCTTTTTACGTTCCTTTTCATTAAAAATATCTATTGCAATTGGACTAGCATTTTTATGATTATTGGTTTTACTTTTCGCTAAATCAATATTTAAATCGGCAATGGTTAAATGAAGATTTTCAGATTCAGATTTATCTAAAAGGTATTTTATAAGGGAAGATGCCGACTTTCCAGCACCAAATAAAAGAATTTTTCTCATCAGTTTGTTGTAAATATCACACAAAACTAAACAATTGTTATATTTATTAAAAGAATTTTATGATTAATATCACTCCTAGCTAATAAATGATTTTATACCTTTGTAGAAATAAAAGAATTTATGTCACAAAAAATAGTCCTTACAGCATTAATTTTAGGAGCTTTAGCCATAGCTTTAGGAGCATTTGGAGCTCACGGATTGAAGAAATTTTTATCGATTGAACAATTAAATTCTTTTGAAATTGGTGTAAGATATCAAATGTATCATGCGTTATTTTTGTTGTTTGTTGCTCAGACTAATTTCATAACAGATAAACAAAAAATGATCGTTTTTTTATTGACATTATTTGGAATATTGTTTTTTAGCGGTTCAATCTATTTACTAGCCACCTCGACAATCACAAATATTAAGTCAAAATTCCTAGGACCTATTACTCCAATAGGAGGATTATTGTTAATATTCTCATGGTTTTACTTATTTTACTGCATAATTATTAAAAAATAGATTAAAAACACGATTTCTAAAATAATATTTATAATTTTGCATTCTCAACTAGAAGCAACATAACTAACTTTTTATGGACACAAACACCCAATTTACGAAAACGATTGCGTTAGAAAAATACGGTATAAAAAACGTAAATGAAATCATTTATAATCCATCTTATGAGCAATTGTATAATGATGAATTAGATCATAATTTAAAAGGATATGAAAAAGGACAGTTAACCGAATTAGGTGCTGTAAATGTAATGACTGGTGAATTTACTGGTCGATCTCCTAAAGATAAGTATATTGTTAAAGATACTGTTACTGAAAATACCATTTGGTGGACATCAGATAAAGCAGCTAATGACAATAAAGGTATTTCACAAAATACTTGGAATGCATTAAAAGAAAACACAGTAAATCAATTATCTGGCAAAAAATTATATGTAGTTGATGCTTTTTGTGGTGCAAATGAAAACACACGTTTAAAAGTGCGTTTCATTATGGAAGTTGCTTGGCAAGCTCATTTTGTCAAAAACATGTTCATTAGACCAACAGAAGAAGAATTAGAAAATTACGGCGAACCTGATTTTGTTGTCATGAATGGTTCTAAAACATCATTTAAAGATTATGCGGCTCACGGGTTAAATTCGGAAGTATATGTAGCTTTTAATCTGACTGAAAAAATCCAATTAATTGGTGGAACTTGGTATGGTGGAGAAATGAAAAAAGGATTGTTTTCCATGATGAACTATTATTTACCGTTACAAGGAATTGCTTCAATGCACTGTTCTGCTAATAAAGGTAAAGATGGAGATGTTGCAGTTTTCTTTGGACTTTCAGGAACTGGAAAAACAACCTTGTCAACAGATCCAAAACGTGAATTGATTGGTGATGACGAACACGGTTGGGATAATGAAGGGGTTTTTAATTTTGAAGGAGGTTGTTATGCAAAAACAATTGATTTAAGTAAAGAAAATGAACCAGATATTTATGGTGCAATCAAAAGAGATGCACTATTGGAAAATGTAACGGTTGATGCCAATGGCAAAATTGATTTTAAAGACGGTTCGGTAACGCAAAACACTAGAGTTTCTTATCCAATTGATCATATTCAAAATATTGTTAAACCAGTTTCTAAAGCAGGTCATGCAACTAAAGTAATCTTTTTAACTGCAGATGCTTTTGGGGTAATGCCACCTGTTTCTAAATTAACACCAGAACAAACTAAATATTATTTTTTATCAGGTTTTACTGCTAAATTAGCAGGAACGGAAAGAGGTGTTACAGAACCACAACCTACATTTTCTGCTTGTTTTGGGAAAGCTTTTTTATCACTTCATCCTACAAAATATGGGGAAGAGTTGGTAAAAAAAATGGAACAAAATAAAGCAACAGCTTACATGGTAAATACAGGTTGGAATGGAACAGGAAAGAGAATTTCAATAAAAGACACAAGAGCTATTATTGATGCTATTTTAGACGGTTCAATTGAAAATGCAGATACAAAAATAATTCCCGTTTTTAATTTTGAAGTTCCAACATCATTAAACGCTGTTAATGATTCTATTTTAGACCCAAGAGACACTTATGAAGATGCAACTGTTTGGGCCAACAAAGCGACAGATTTAGCAAAACGTTTTATTGCTAACTTTGAGCAATATACAGATAACGAAGAAGGAAAAAACCTTGTCAATGCTGGACCAAAAGTTTAGTTAAAAATTAAAAGTATAAAAACAAAAAAGCCTTTCAATTGAAAGGCTTTTTTTATGGAATTTAAGAAATTATTTTCCTTTATTAACTTCTGAAATGTATTTTTCTAGAGCTCCTGTCATGGAAGGTGTTTCAGGTGAAGGAGCAAAAATATCTATTCTTAAACCTCTATCAGTAGCTTCTTTTTGAGTGGTAGCCCCAAAAACTGCAATTCTTGTATTGTTTTGTTTAAAATCTGGAAAGTTTTTAAATAATGATTGTATTCCAATAGGACTAAAAAAGGCTAAAACATCGTAATATACATCTTTTAAATCAGATAAATCACTCATTACTGTTTTGTAAAAAACACCTAATTTCCAGTCAATTTTTAATCCGTCTAAAACTTGTGGCACATCATCATTTAAATTGTCTGGAGCAACAAGTAAATATTTTTCGTCTTTATATTTTTTGAAAATAGGAGTTAAATCTTTAAAATCTTTTTGTCCTACATAAATTTTTCTTTTTCTATAAACTACATATTTTTGTAGGTAAACAGCAATAGCTTCAGATTGACAAACATATCTTAAATCTTCAGGTACTTTGTAACGCATTTCTTCTGCAACTCTAAAAAAATGATCAATGGCATTTCTGCTAGTAAGAATAATAGCAGTAAAGTTATTTAAATCAATTTTTTGTTGTCTTACATCTTTAGCAGTAACACCTTCAACGTGAATAAATGTTCTAAAATCTATTTTAACTTTCAACTTTTGCTGAAGATCAAAATAAGGTGAATTCTCAACTTTTGGTTCTGGTTGCGAAACCAAGATGGTCTTAACTTTGCTGTGCGGCATAATGCAATACTTCTATTTTTTTGTAATCCAATAATATATGAAATAATACGGTCCTATTTCAAGCGTGCAAAGATACAAAATAAAATAAAATATATTGCGTAAAATTAAATTTTGATAATTTTTAATGGTAGTTATGTAGAAGTATGTACTTATTAATAAGAGAATTAAAACCGTAGCTCCTATTAAAACTGATGAATTTACGTTATTGTAAAATAAAACAATCACAACAGGAAGTAGGATTAAACCAGTATAGGATCTGTAATTGACCTTTTTTAAATTAAAAGAATCAATAAATTCTTCAATATTAAATGCAGTAGCTATGATTTTTTCTAAATAAAATTTAATCAAAATAAAGATGGAAAATGAAGTAAATATTTGAATAAAAGTTATCCAATTTGTTTTAGTGGTGTATCCGTAAAAACTTAAAATAATTTGAACAAAAAAACTTAACGAAATTACTTGAATAAAAAACAACGAAATTGTAAATCTGCTGAACAAGTTACTTGTATCTCTATATGTTGTTACGTATTTTTTAGTAAAAGGTAAATTTAAAAAATCACCAAATTGAGATGCATTTATTGATTTGTTTACAGCTAAAACAATAAAACAAAGCATAAATAAAAGGGTAGCCCAATCTTTATTTTCAATTATTCTTTGGTTTATTTCTAGTGCTATCATAAGTCGTCAAAATTACAAAATAAACTCGATTTGAAGAATTATAATTTTATTAATAAAAAAGGTTTTAAAAAAGCTTATTTTTGCACCCAACAAGAAAACAATTATGAGTAACAAACTCGTCATAATTCCCACATACAACGAAATTGAAAACATAGAAAGTATTATAGAAGCTATTTTTATGTTAACTGTTCCTTTTGATGTTTTAATTGTTGATGATAACTCGCCCGACGGAACTTCCATAAAAGTTAATGAGCTTCAAAATAAGTTTCAAGGCCAACTTTTTTTAGAGATAAGAGCAAAAAAATCAGGTTTAGGAACGGCTTATGTTCATGGTTTCAAATGGGCGTTAGCTCATGATTACGACTATGTTTTTGAAATGGATGCCGATTTTTCTCACAATCCAAAAGATTTAGAAAAATTATATAATGCTTGTCAGTCAGGTGCTGATTTGGCTATTGGATCAAGATATTCTAATGGTGTTAATGTGGTCAATTGGCCTTTAAGCAGGGTATTGCTGTCCTATTTCGCATCAGTTTATGTCAGATTAATAACTGGAATGAAAATTGCAGATGCCACAGCTGGGTTTGTATGTTATAAAAAACAAGTATTACAAACAATAAATTTGGATCGAGTAAAGTTTATCGGATATGCGTTTCAAATTGAAATGAAATACCGAACTTTTGTCCAAAATTTTAAAATAGAAGAAGTCCCGATTATCTTTACTGATAGAACTAAAGGACAATCAAAAATGAGTGGAAGTATCATAAAAGAAGCCGTTTTTGGGGTAATAATGTTAAGAATAAGAAAATTATTTAATAAATTATAATGAGTTCAATACTTATAAAGAATGCTAAGATTGTAAATGAAGGTCAAATTTTTGAAGGGGAGCTGTTAATTGAAAACGAAATTATTGTTGAAATTGCTACTCAAATTAGTTCAAAATCGTCTGAAACAATCATAATAGATGCAGAAGGAAATTATTTGTTACCCGGAGTTATTGATGATCAAGTGCATTTTAGAGAGCCAGGATTAACGCACAAAGGAACTATTGAAACTGAAAGTAGAGCTGCTGTTGCAGGTGGAATCACTTCATTTATTGAGCAGCCTAATACGGTGCCAAATGCGGTTACTCAAGAGTTGTTAGAAGAAAAATACCAAATTGCAGCCAATACTTCGTATGCCAACTACTCATTCATGATGGGTGGAACAAATGATAACTTGGAAGAAATTTTAAAAACTAACCCTGAAAATGTTGCAGGTTTAAAACTTTTTCTAGGTTCATCTACAGGAAATATGTTAGTAGACGATCAAGAAACTTTGAAAAACATATTTTCATCTACAAAACTATTAATTGCCGTTCATTGTGAAGATGAAGGAACTATAAAAGCAAATTTAGAAACTTATAAAGAGCAATACGGAGACGATATTCCCATGAATTGTCATCATTTAATTCGTAGTGAAGAGGCTTGTTATATTTCATCGTCAACTGCAATTAAATTAGCTAAAGAAACTGGAGCAAGATTGCATGTATTTCATTTGTCAACTGCTAAAGAAATGGAACTATTTACCAATAAAATTCCGTTAGAAGAAAAACAAATTACTGCAGAAGTTTGTATTCATCATTTGTGGTTTACTAATGAAGATTATGATAAAAAAGGAGCTTTTATAAAATGGAATCCGGCAGTAAAAA
Source organism: Flavobacterium sp. (assembly GCF_965657075.1). Lineage (GTDB taxonomy): Bacteria > Bacteroidota > Bacteroidia > Flavobacteriales > Flavobacteriaceae > Flavobacterium. Next base: position 29,078 of record NZ_CBFHMV010000014.1, on the reverse strand, counting down.
CACAATTAGATAAAGAGGCACTATGGAAAGCCTTGTTGAATGATACTATAGATGTTATAGCTACCGATCATGCGCCTCACACTTTAGAAGAAAAAAATAATAAATATTTAAATGCTCCATCTGGAGGACCTTTAGTACAACATGCTTTAGTAGCTATGTTTGAAGCACATTTGCAAGGAAAAATTTCAGTAGAAAAGATCGTAGAAAAAATGTGCCATAATCCAGCTAAGATTTTTAAAATTAGAAATCGTGGTTTTATTAAAGAAGGTTATTTTGCCGATTTAACAATTGTAAATAGTCACTCTCCTTGGAATGTTCAAAAAGAGAATATTTTATATAAATGTGGTTGGTCTCCTTTTGAAGGAACAAATTTCAAATCTAGAATACTGCATACTTTTGTAAACGGTAAACATGTTTACAATAACGGTAAAGTTAAACCTGGAACTTTTGGAAAACGTTTGTTATTTGATCGAGTTTAATTGATTTAAGAGTATATCAAGAATCATTTTCTCACAATAATTACTATTTTCAAAGAAATAATTAAATCAATATTATGAAAAGTATAGTTTGTTTTTTTAGTGTAATGCTTTTTATTTCGTGTGGAGACAATGCTGTGCCAAAGCCAGATAATCTTTTGTCACAAGATAAGATGGAAGATATTTTATACGATCTAACAGTGCTTCAAGCTGCCGATACAGGAATGCCTCAAATATTGAATGACAATCAAATTGAAGTAAATAATTACATTTACAAAAAATACAAAATAGACAGTATTACTTTCTATCAAAATCATAAATACTATGCTTCAAATGTTAAAAATTTCAAGCGAATGTACACACATATCACTGAAAGGTTAAATGAAGTCAGAACAGAAGTTGATACTTTACTGGTTAAGAAAGAAAAAGTACCTGCAGCACCAACTAAAGATACTCCTTTGATAAAGTAGTTAAATAAGATTTTATATCTAAAAAAGAGTAATTCAATTCGGTTATAATTTTTGAATTATCGTAAATATCCACAGAGTGAGAAGACTTTGATGTTGCACGTGTAAAAGTTCTTTTCTTACGTGTAATTTTCGACAAAAACCAATCCAATCGCCATGCTATTCTAGTTAAACTTTTGTTGGCATAAATAGAAGGACGTTTTGCTTTTAAACCATCAGCAATTGTGAATAAAATAGTTTCTAAAGTTGGGTTTTCGGCAACTAAAGTATATTGTTGACCATTTACGTTTTTTTGCATTAATTGCATCATACAATTCACTACATCTTCTACAGCAATTATTCCGGTTTTACCTTTTGTATAAAAAGAAAGTCCCTTTTTTACAGAGTTAAAAATCACACTGCTGCCTTGTTCAGGAAATCCATAACCAAAAATAACACCTGGATTTACAATTACAACTTCCAATCCTTCTTGAAAACCTCTCCAAACTTCCATTTCAGCACCGTATTTTGAAATGGCATAATCACCATGAAGTTTTTCTGGATTCCAATCGGTTTCTTCTGTTATAGTTGTTTCTCCTTCTTTTGTGTCACCTAGAGCAGCAATTGAACTCACATGACAAAGTTTTTTTACACCAAAATCAATACAACAATTTACAATATTAGCCGTTCCTTCAATATTGACTTTTCGTAATTTTTCTTCGTCTTTAGGGTCAAATGATATTAATGCAGCACAATGATAAACAATTGTTATATTTTCAAAAGCTATGTTTAAAGAGGGAATATCAGTAATGTCACCTTCAATCCAATTAATTTTATCAAATAAGTTTAATTGATTTTTATAAGCAAAAACGTTTTTGACTTTATCAATATTTTTTGAATTTCGATACAAAGCTTTAACACTATTGTTTTCTTGCAATAAAGAAATCAATAAATGTGAACCCACTAAACCTGTTGCTCCTGTAACTAATATCATAGTGTAAAGATAAATAGATTCTTTTGATTTAAGATTGATGATTAACGATTTTTGATTTAAGAATTTTAAAACTATACCCTATATTTGCAAAAAAATAATAGTAACAAAATTTCAGCAAAATTATAAGATGCTGAAATGAATTCAGCATAAAATGAAAAATCTAGTAGAAGAATTACAATGGAGAGGCTTGGTACACGATATGATGCCAGGAACAGAAGAGCAATTATTAAAAGAAGCTACTACAGTTTATATAGGATTTGATCCAACTTCAGATTCACTGCACATTGGAAGTTTAGTGCCAATTATTTTATTGAAACATTTACGCAATTTTGGACATAGACCAATTGCATTAGTTGGTGGTGCAACAGGAATGATTGGTGATCCTTCTGGAAAGTCAGATGAAAGAAATTTGTTAGATGAAGAAACCTTAAATTTCAATGTAAGTGGAATTAAAAATGTTCTTTCTAATTTTTTAGATTTTGATGCTACAGATGAAAACGCACCAATTTTAGTAAACAATTATGATTGGATGAAAGATTTTTCATTTATCAACTTTGCTCGTGATGTAGGTAAAAGAATTACTGTGAATTACATGATGGCAAAAGATTCTGTTAAGAAACGTTTATCGGGTGATGCTGGAGAAGGAATGAGTTTTACCGAGTTCACTTACCAATTAATTCAAGGATACGATTTTTACCATTTGAATAAAGAATACAACTGTTTGTTGCAAATGGGTGGAAGTGACCAATGGGGAAACATCACAACAGGAACAGAATTAGTGCGTAGAATGAACGTGGATAACGAAGAGCGTTCAAAAGCGTTTGCAATGACTTGTCCGTTAATCACAAAAGCAGATGGTTCTAAATTTGGAAAATCAGAAGGCGGAAATGTTTGGTTAACAGCTGATAAAACGTCACCTTACAAATTCTACCAATTTTGGTTAAACACTTCAGATGTTGATGCTGAAAAATATATTAAAATCTTTACATTTTTGGATAAAGAAACAATTGATGCAATAATTGCTGAACATAACGAAGCACCACATGTAAGAGTATTGCAAAAACGTTTGGCAGAAGAATTGATGTTGTTAGTGCATTCAAAAGAAGATTTAGACAGTGCTATTTTTGCATCTGGAGCTTTTTTTAGCAAAGATATGGAAGATTTGAAAAAGCTTAATGATAAAGAAATAATTGGAATTACGGACATCGAAATTCCAAGAGATATAATCAAGAATGAAGTTGATATTGTTACTTTTTTAAATGAGACCTCTGGAATTCTTGCCTCTAATGGTGAAGCAAGAAGAGCTTTAAAGGAAAATTCAATTTCGGTTAATAAAGAAAAAGTTAAAGAGGATAAAATTATTACTAATAATGATTTAATTAGTAATCAGTTTATACTTTTACAGAAAGGAAAGAAAAATTATTATGTTGTTAGGATTGTATAATTGATTCAATAAACAAACATTTTAACAGTTAAACAACCATCAAATTACACCCACGAATATCAGAATTATCAAAACGTCCCAGCACTTCGAAAGAATGGTTGGGATATTTTTTGCCTAAATCTTGCGTAGCTATAAACGAACACGAATTAATGTTAGCCAAATCAATAACGTTAATTCCACCTGTTTTTCCTTCATTTACATAAGATAAAGCGTCTTCTGTATCTCTGATTAGGATTTGCATCCAATTCGGGCATTCAAAAATTCCGTTTCCTAAAGAATAAGCTTGTGAAAGCAATTCGGTCATTCCATATTCAGAATGAATTACAGGAACTCCAAAACCTTGACATAAAATCTCATGTAATTCCTCTCGAATCATTTCTTTTCTCTTGCCTTTCATGCCACCAGTTTCCATGATGATTGTGTTTTTTAATTGGAATTGATTCATTTCAATTAAATCTAATAAAGCATAAGTCACGCCAATTAATAATACATTTTGACCTGAATTATCTAACTCAATTAACTTCGCGATAAGCTCCTCATAATTGTTCAAATAAAAACCACTGTCTTCATGATTGCTACTTTTAATTAAATCATCAACCATGTGAATTAAAGAAGAACCTTCGCGTTCCAAATAGGATGGAAGCAAAGCTAACACACAATAATCTTCAATATTGCCATAGAATTCAGAAAAAGCGTTTCGATAACTTTCTTCATACAAAGAAATATCTGTGACTAGATGTTTACTAGTTTGCATTCCTGTTGTGCCACTGCTTGTAAAAATAGCTTGAATGGCACCTTTTGAACTTAAGACTTCATGACTTTTAAAAAATTGAATGGGTAAAAATGGAATTTCAGTAAGAGTCTTTACATTTTCTTTATTTTTTTTTATGAGCAAACAAAATTCTTGATATACCTTATTATTATCAAACTGAAATCGGAAAACCTTTAAAGCGATTTTCTCAAATTCCTTTTTGGATGCAATGGTGAATATATCGTTTGAATTAATCATGTTGATGAGGTTCTTTATCTCCAGATTTTAATGAAGTTCAAGTTGTTTGCAAAAGTATAAAATAAAAAAGCACCAACGTGATGTTGATGCTTTTTATAAGTGAATTTTTGTCATCCTGAACTTGATTCAGGATCTTAAAAATTTATTTTACCACTAATTTTCTTGTAGCAGTTTTTCCGTCTTCAGTTATTTTAACGATGTAAATTCCAGCGTTTAAATCACCAATAGTAACCGTATTGTTAACTACATTAGCATTTACAACTTCTTTTCCTAACATATCAAAGATAGCTACATTCATGTCAGAATTTAAGTCAGAAGTAATATTTAAAACAGTTCCAGAAACTGGGTTTGGATACATTGCTAAACCATTGATTGCATTAATATCATTAACAGATAATGTATTTGAATATTGATTTAATGGATATGGTACAGTGGTTGCAGCATTAGTTGTCCCTCCTTCTAATTGGTTAATTCCACTAAAAGTCCAGTTCCCAATTACAAATGTTCCATCAGGTCCAGTATTGGATACCCTGTAAGCCCATCCATCTAAATATTCCCAAGCTGTTCCAGTACCGTCAGCATTAACATCTCCAAAAGTATCAATAATAGTACCGTTTTCGTATAATTCAATTGCATCATCGCCATTTATACTTACCACTCCTGTTGTGTAATCTGGAGCAAATCCAAAAAAGTTATTAAATTCTACTGCTTCAGTAGCTACAAATATACTTTCTCCAGCTGTAACAGCAACTGCAGGGAATGTAAATTCAATATTTGAGCCATTTGTACCAGCTCCATTTGTAACTGAGCTAATACCAAATAAAGATAAATCAGGAATAGCTGCTAAAGAATATAATTCTACACCTTTTGGATTTCCACCTGGGTTAGGCCCGTCGTAAACACCTATGATAACAAGCGAATTTGTAGCGCTGCCAAATACATTACCCATAACAGCTACTATTTGATCTGTTGCAGATGTTGATGATACAGTTACATTACCTGAATATGAATTTATAGCTAAACCTGAAGCTAATCTCACAAAAATTTCTGTTGAAGCAACAGTACCAGAACTTGGAGTTAAAGAAACTGAATTTGCAAAGCCTGAACCAGAAGTTAGTGAAACTTCAAAATTTGTAGGTGCAGTAATTGTTAAGTTAGAAGTTAAAAATAAACCTTCAACGAAAATAGACTCTTCGTTTGATGGACCAGAGCCAAAGGAATAGTTAAGTGCTCCAGGAGTGCCACCAGTAATTGTAAGTTGTGGAGTTGCAGCAGTTACAATTCCATTTAAAGATAGAGTAACATTAGTTGCACCAGTTGAAGAAGCAGTAACATCTCCATTATAAGTATTGGCTGTTAAACCAGCTGCTAGTCTTACATATACTGTTGTAGTATTTACTGTACCACCTGTTTGTGTTAAAGTAACAGAAGGGCCAAAACCGGAGCCAGTAGATAAAGATACTTCAAAATTAGTTGGAGCAGTTACAGTAATATCTTGTGTTAAATTGATACCTGAAATATTAAAAGTGCCTTCTGATGAAGGTCCATTTCCTTCAAAATAGTCTAAACTAGGAATAGATCCAGAAAGATTTATAGTTGGAGTTGTAGTTGCTGTTGTTGAGTAAGAACCGAAAGGGACTATTGTGCTTAAAGCAGTGGCAGAATTACATAACCCTTGGTTATCAAGAACATTTTGAGCGCCAAAAGTAAAATCTAGTACATTAAACACACCTGCATTTGCTGGTACACCATTAACTCTGTAATAATAAGAATCTACATGCTCCCAAGCAGTACCTGTTCCGTCAACACCACCTTCACCAAAACGGTCAATAACAGCTGAAGATGCATTAATTAATTGAAAAGCATCATCACCATTATCATTAATAGCTGCAGAAAGTAGAATATTTGTTGTTATACCAAATTCAGCCGTTACAGTTGCAACATCATTTGTTATGTAAGCAAACGAATTTGTTAAACTACCAAGTGTTGTTAGATCTATGTTTGTAGTAAAACCACCACCATTTGATTGTCTAACTAAATTCCAACCAGTCAAATCAACGGTTCCATTTACATAAATTTCAACGGTTCTACCAAGTTGACTAGGACAACCTGAATCCAGGTATCCAGTAATTACTACTTCTTGTGCATTGGATAAACCAAAAGAAAAAAGCATTGTTAATACTAAAAAGTAAATTTTTTTCATGTGTATAAATTTTTATTTGGTACAAAAATAAAAAAAATATACAAGAAAAGAATCTACTTAACGTAATAATAACATCTTTTTATTAACAACAAAAGGCGTTAACTATTTGATTATTAGCTTTCTTGTTGCTACAGCTTCTTTTTCTTTAATTTTTATGATATAAACTCCAGAATTCAATGTAGAAATGTTAATTTCTTTAGCACTTGTTTTTATGTCAAACATTTTTTTACCAAGAACATCAAAAATTTGAATTTCTTTTTCTAATCCTAATTTTGAAGTAATGTAGAGCTTACCATTACTGACTGGATTTGGATAAATAGACAATCCCTCAATTGTAGGTTCTTGAGAAGTTGTAGCACTGTTTTTTACCTCTTGAGCATTTGCTTCAAAAGTCAAAAAGAAAAGTGACAAGATTAGAATTAATATGTAGTTTTTTTTCATTGGGGATGAATTTAGTTTCAAATATACAAATTATTTATAAACAAAATGTATGCCAATAAAAAAATCCCTCAGTTTTGAGGGATTTTTAACAGAATTTTTATAGATTAATTACAAACCAGTTGTCCATCCAATAGTCCATGATGGTGTTGATCCACCATTTCCAGCACCTGAGGCAGTACCTTGTGTCATGTAAGTTGTATTTGTCCCTGTGTACTCTGAAAGCACACCTGAAATATTCACAAATTGTATTGGGTTGAATGTTACAAATCCGTTGTCAACACTTGTGTTTGCTGGAATATCAGTAGCATTGATTTTAATACCTTTTGCAAAATCTTGTACATAAATATTTTGTGCTGACCATTTTCCTGCACCTTCTTTTACAAACATTCCATGTTCTTGACCAGCTAAAGCTCCTTTCACTAAAGAAATATTTTTTAAAGTTACGTTTGTCAATGGCATAGCATTACCATTATCTCCGTTATTTGAACCTTCAATTCCTGCTTTAGCTACATCTTTAACATAAGCGTAGTCGATTGAACCTGAAAATCCGTCAGCAAAGTCTAATGCATCATCTTCACTGTGTAAAGCAACTAAGTATTTTGCATTTACTGAACCTCCAAAAAATTCGATACCGTCATCACCACTTTTATATGCTTGGATGTATTCAAATGTAGTTCCTGAACCAACACCAAATAGAGAGATACCGTTAAATTCTTTATCAGCATTAAAAGCTGCACCAGTATATTCAACTCTTAAATATTTGATAACTCCTGAGCTATCATCATTTTCTGTTCCACCGTAAGTTAAATCTGAAACTTCTGCAGTAGCAGTTTGTCCTGTTGAACCACCTTTGTTTGTATTAGCTCTTCCGCAGATAACTAATCCACCCCAATCTCCAGTTGCTTTAACTGGTTTTCCACTAGTCATTACAACTGGATTAGAAGAAGTTCCGTTAACATAAATTAAACCGTCTTGAGCAACTGCAATGTAAGAAGAAGTTCCACCAACAGCTTCAATTCTTGTTCCTGCAGGAATTGTTAAAGTAGCACCAGCTTTGATAATAAATGCACCAGTTAATTTATAAGTTTTAGACGGGTCTAAAGTGGCAGATTGTCCAGATGTTAATTCACCTTTAAAATCATCAGCGTTAATACTTACAGCTCCATCTGAAGTAGATGAATCGTTGTCTCTTGAACAAGATGTAAATAATAAAGTAGCAATAGCTAACGTAGATAAAATAATTTTTTTCATTGTGTTTTTTGTTGTTTAATTTGATAAGACAAATGTAGCCTTGGAGTGCTAACTTAAACTTATCTCAATGTTATGTATTTATTAAAAAAAAGAAAGGAGATTTAATAAAAACCTCCTTAATATTTTTTTAATGTTAATTAAATGTTTAGAATGAATATTTCATTGAAAAACTGAAATTTCTTCCTTTTTTATAGGAATCAACAACTACATTTTGAATGTCTTGTTTTCTTTCAATAGTTGGATCGGTTAAGTTTTTTGCACTTATTCCAAATCCAAGGTTTTTATTGAACTTAAATTTTAATATAAAATCTAAGGCAATAACTTCACTATCTACTAAATCTCCTTTGCCTGTAACTCCAAGGGCATAAATTCTGTCTGAAAAGTAAGCACCAGAAATCGTTGCAGTTAATGATTGTTCGGAAGAAAATTCTTTACTAAAAGTCATGTCAGCATTAACCAACAAATCTGAAGCTCCAGATAGCCTTGAATCTTTATTAGTAAAAGCAACACCTAAACCATTTGTTTCTCTACTTACTTTTTCAGAATCTAAGTCTTGATTTGTGTGTAGGTAAGAAATGTTTAAACCAGCAGCTAAGTTAGTTTTTTTATTGTCAGAAGAAACCTCTGTACTAAATATATCTTTTCTAATTTCTAATTCTGCTCCAATACCTACTGCTTTTTCTCCTGAATTTACCCAAGAAATATCATTTGTCGCAGAAGCAACAGTAACTTCATTAATTGGGTTTTGAATGTATTTTCCAAAACCTGTTAATGAGATTACTTCACCACCTTTTGGAAAAAATTCCCATTTTAAATCAAAATTATAATCTGTAGAATTGTAAAGTAATTCGTTACCAAAATACGATTGACCAACTTCTTCATACAAGAAAGGAGCTCGTTCTTTAAATTGAGGTAATGTGTAAGTTTTACTTGCTGCAAATTTTAAATTTTGTTTTTCGTTTACTTCATATTTTGCGGAAATAGATGGTAAATATTCCATAGTATCAAACAACGTTTTTCCTTGTTTTAAAGAAGTGTCGTAAAAGATATCTTGAATTATATATTCTGCACGAAATGCACCAATTACGTATAGTTTTGGATTAAATTGATATTCAACTGCACCAAAACCTGCAGAAATCATTTGTTGTCCATTGAAGTTTTGAGGAAGTAATGCATTGGCATTTGTTAAATCTCCCCTAAAAGTTCTTAAACTAAAAAAGTTTGCGTCAAGATTGGCTTGATTAAAATATCCGTCTAAATTATTTAAATCTACTGTTGGTTGAGAGGCAAAATTACTTCTTGTTACAGCTAAGTTAATTTGTGTTGCATCAAAATTAATTTCTTTGTAACGAGCACTGTATCCAGCAATTAATTTCCCTTTGTAATCCCCTTCTTCATTTTTTCCGAATTTGTACGAAACATTTAAGTTTCCTGCAATTTCGTCATCTTTCATTTCTTGATAATATCTATGATTATCTGCTTGATTAATATCTGAAGCCACTAAACGAGAAGTTGGATCATCAAATTGAAAAGGAACAATTGTATTTTGCATACGATCAGGAATCACATTTGTCAATGTATTGTATGAAACACCCCAGTCAAAATTGGTTCTTTCTCCAAACTTATGTTCACCTAAAAGCTGATTAACCAATAAATAAGTTCTATCGAAAGTTGAACGTCTAATAAAACCACCACCATTTTGAGCTGTTCCGTTAGCATCAATAATTCCATTAAATTCTTCATGCTTTTGAGAAGAAGAGTTGATTAACATGGTATTGATACGAAGGTTGTTGTTCTTATTAATTCTGTAATTAATGTTGGCCATTGCGTTTGAATTGGTTTGATACTCAAATGCTTTTCTGTTTAAATCTTTAATGGCTAAACCTTGAACATTAACACTTCCTCTTCTAACACCTTCTTTGTAATTGTATCCGTTATCAAAAGAAGCATTAAGGAAAAAGCTAAGTTTGCTAGTTTCACCAAAGCTAAAAGAATCTCCACCTCTAATATAAAATGAATTGTTTATGGGTGTAGCAGTTTGTTTGTCCCAACTTGTAGAAAAATTATAAGCTGATAAAGGATTGTTTGGAATAGGCTCATTGCTAAATCCACTAAAATTTGGACCATCTTGCAAGTAAAAATTATCTTGTTCAACTGCATTTGTATTTGAACCAATGCCAGTACCTATTTCTAAAGAGCCATCACCTTTGTAATTTTTTGAAACAATATCAATATTTGCTCCAGCAAAATCACCATAATTTTTGTAGTTGTAAGTTTTATCAATACCAATATATTCTACAATATCTGTTGAAAAAATTTCAAGATTAATGTTTTTATTAGAGGGATTGTTTGATGGTAATGGAAGTCCGTTTAAAGTAGTTGAATTGTAACGATCTCCCAGACCTCTAACATAAATACTGCCTGAACCTTCTTGTTTTGTTATTCCAGTTGTTTTGGTTACCGCAGAAGCAACATCGCTAATTCCTTTATTAGAAATTTCTTCAGCACCAATGCTTTGTTTTATTTCAACTGCTTTTTGTTGTTCTTGTAATAACGCTTTTACACTTTCTTGAGTAACCGTAGTTTCTAAAACAATCATTTCCATCTCAACACCTTCTACTTCTAAAGTACAATTGATGACTTTTTTCTCATTTGCTTTTAAAGTAACTGGAAATTCTAATGTTTTATAACCTAAAAATCCAATAACAATTGTATAATTTCCTGGATCCAATGATAATGTAAATTTACCGTTTTCATTAGTTGAAGTTCCTCTTGTAGTTCCTTTAACAGTTACATTAGCAAATGCCATTGGTTCATCTTGATATTCTTTGTCTAAAACCAAGCCTGTAACAGTAGCCTTTTGAGCCATACAAAACATAGAAAATAAGATAGTTACAATTAATAATTTAAATTTCATTTTAGTCGTTTTTTATTTTTGCAAAGAAACAATCATCAAATAAATTAGAAGTTAGTACCACATTACTAATACGTTTTGTTAACATTAAGAGATATGGGTCAATATTAAAAAATTGTAAATTTTTTTTATTCCTTTTTATTCTTCTTACATTTACCTAAGAATTTAATAATAGCACAAATGAAAAATAAAGATATCAAGATTTTATTGGTTGACGATGAACCAGATATTCTAGAAATTGTTGGATACAATTTATCACAAGAAGGATATAAAATCTTTACGGCTGAAAATGGAAAAGAAGCCATATCAATTGCTAAGAAAGAGATTCCAAATCTAATAATTTTAGATGTAATGATGCCTGAAATGGATGGTATTGAAGCCTGTGAAACCATCAGAAAAATGCCAGATTTAGAACACACAATCATTACCTTTTTAACGGCTCGTTCCGAAGATTATTCGCAATTAGCTGGATTTGATGCTGGTGCTGATGACTATATTGCAAAGCCAATTAAACCAAAAGTACTGGTAAGCAAAGTTAAGGCATTGTTAAGACGTTTAAAGGAAAAAGAAGAAAAAGGAGATGTTTTAAACGTTAACGGAATTGAAATTAACAGAGAAGAATATAAAATTGTTAAAGATGGTAACGAGATTATTTTACCAAGAAAAGAATTTGAATTATTTTATTTGTTAGCTTCTAAACCAGGTAAAGTTTTTACTAGAGAAGAAATTTTAGATAAAGTTTGGGGAAATGAAGTCATTGTTGGCGGAAGAACCATTGATGTTCATATTAGAAAATTAAGAGAAAAAATAGGAGATGACTTTTTTAAGACGATTAAAGGAGTTGGTTATAAAATAGAATTTTAATGTCAATCAATTTTAAGAAATCATATAAATTTGCAATAAAATCTTCTGTTTATATAAGTCTGTTTATATGCTTTCTTTTATTGTTGTTTCATTTTTTTTATCAAAATATAAACTTAATTTTTGCTTTATTAGCCGTAAGTTCTATTTTTATATTTTCCTTTTTTGTACTTCAATATCGTGTTGAAAAATTCATTTATCGTAGAGTAAAAAAAATCTATGATGATGTTTCATTATTGGAAAGTAGTACATTTAGAAATCAGCCAATTACTACCGATATGGCAACTTTGACTCAAGAAGTTCAAAAGTTTGCTAAAGACAAAAAATTAGAAATTGAAACCCTTAAAATTCGTGAAGAATACAGACGAGAATTCTTAGGGAATGTTTCACACGAATTAAAAACACCACTTTTTACGGTTCAAGGCTATTTATTGACTTTGCTTGATGGAGCAATGGACGATAAAAATATTCGTGAAAAATATTTAAAAAGAGCTGAAAAAGGAGTGGAACGTTTAATTTATATCGTTAAAGATTTAGACATGATTACTAAATTAGAAACGGGTGATATTAATCTAGATTTGTCTGAATTTGATATAGTTGAAGTAGTTCAAAATGTTTTTGATTTGTTAGAAATGCGTGCTTCTAAGAAAAACATAACTTTGACTTTTGATAAAAAATACAAACAAAAAATATTGGTTTTTGCTGATAAAGAAAAAACACAACAGGTAGTTACTAATTTGGTAATGAATTCTATCAAATACGGAAAAGAAAACGGAACCACTGAAGTAAGTATTGAAGATTTAGTCAACAATAAAGTAATTGTTAGAATTACAGATAATGGTGAAGGCATAGAAAAGAAACACATACCCAGACTATTTGAACGTTTTTACAGAGTAGATAAAAGTGGTGCTCGTAGCGAAGGCGGTTCAGGTTTAGGATTAGCCATTGTAAAACACATTGTTGAAGGTCACGACGAAAAAATCTACATTGAAAGCGAATTTGGAGTTGGATCTGAATTTTCTTTCACTTTAGAAAAGATCAAATAATTCTTTCCAAGTTATTTTTTTACTGTAGTTGGTAAATCCTTTGTAAAAATCAATTTTGTTAAGTTTTTCAATTTTAAATTTTTCTTGTTTGGAAGTAGGAATAATGCCTTCTTTGTCAAATTTTTTAGCCAAATATTCTTGTTCATATTGACCAGGAGTTGGAATAAAAAACGCTTTTTTATTCAATTTAGCCAAATCCATAACCGTTGTATAACCAGAACGACAAAGAATGTGATTGCTTTCATTAAAAGTTGTTTCCAATTCGGAACTATTCATAAAGTTATAATAGGTAATTGCCCCAATCGTTTCTTTGGTTTGAATTTTTTCAACTATACCCTTAATAAAAACTACTTTTTTTGGATAGTCTTTCAATTCATCAATAATTTTCTTTTCTAAAATGGTTCGTTGAGGTTCTGGACCTGAAAGTAAAACCATTAAGTCATATTTAATAGGCATTGGTTTTTTGCATAATCGACTTAAAGGACCAATGTATTTCACATTTTTAATCATCTCTGTAGGATGACCCAATTTTCCTGATAAGTTTTGACCGTTTTCAACGTCAGGAACCCAACATTCATTGAATTTTTTTATGTATTTTGCATGTAGCTTTGTAGTAATCCAAGAGGTATTTCCTGTTAAAACATTCAATTGATGTGTTATAAAAACGCAAGGCACTTCTTTAGAATATACGCCTAATCGATTATCCGAAATTATTCCGTCAAAGTTATACGCATCAAGAATTTTATTGATTTTTCTTCGTTCTTTTTTAACCGTCGAAATAATTTTAGGCAATTGTGCTAACATTTTCCATTTAAAGTTTTTTCCTTTTTGCGCATATTGAATGTCATAGGAAGGCAATTCAAACGAAACCACTTTAGGAAATTCTTTTTTCAACAATTCTAAAGCTACTCCATCAGACGCAATAATAGGCTCGTAACCATTATCCAATAACCCTTGAATTATTGGAATACATCTCGTAGCATGACCTAATCCCCAATTTAAAGGAGCAACTATAATTTTTTTCATTTAGAAAGAATTCTTTACAAATTTAATTTTTTAAAACTGCAATAAATTGTTCAGCCAATTTATTTTCATATTCAAAATGTTCTTCTTCAACTGCTACTTTGTGAACTTCATGTTTATATAATTTCCACTTTTTGCAATGATATTCTAAAGCCGTCAAATTTTCAATCCAATCACCGGAATTCAAATACATGGTTTTGCCTTTTTCATTTTCAATCAGTTCCATTTTTGGTTCATGAATGTGTCCACAAATCACATAATCATACTTGTTCTCAATAGCTAACTCAGTACAAATAGTTTCAAAGTTGGTAATGAACTTTACAGCAGATTTGACATTATTTTTTATTTTTTTTGATAACGAATAAGGTTCTCTATTCATTTTTAATAGAATCCAATTGATGAATCTATTAATTAAAATTAACATGTCATAACCCCAACCGCCCAATTTGGCCAACCATTTGGCATGAGTAATTGAAGCGTCAAAAACATCCCCGTGAAAAATCCAAGCCTTTTTTTGGTCAATTTCTAAAACTAACTTATCAAGTAAGCTTAAATTTCCTAAATTTAAATCGGAAAACTTTCTTAAAAATTCGTCATGATTTCCGGTCAAATAATACACTTTTGTGCCTTTTGAACTTAAAGAAATTATTTTTTTGATAACATTTAAATGACTTTTTGGAAAATAGGATTTTCTAAATTGCCAAATATCAATAATATCACCATTTAAAATTAGTGTTTTGGGCTTTATAGAAGATAAATATTCTAAAAGCTCTTTGGCATGACAACCATAAGTTCCAAGATGAACATCAGAAATAACAACCAGTTCGACTTTTCTTTTCTTCAAAATAAAATATTTTTACAAAAAAAGACCTTTTTAGGTGTAATAAAGTTATATAAAGATTATCAAAACTTTATTTTTATTAATTTTACCAAAAAATAAATTGTAGTGGGAAGTAAGAATAAATTAAAACGTTTTAAAGAAAACGAAACATTTGAAAACGTTTTTCAACCAACTAGAGAAGAAGTAACTTCGGGTAATTTCTCTTTAAAAGGAAAATGGAATAGCGATTTTTTTAAAAATGACAATCCTTTGGTGTTGGAATTAGGTTGTGGAAAAGGCGAATATTCAGTTGGTTTAGCCAAACACAGTCCAAACAAAAACTTTATTGGAATAGATATTAAAGGAGCAAGATTTTGGAGAGGAGCAAAAACAGCAGTTGATGAAGGCATGAAAAATGTGGCTTTTTTGAGAACTCAAATTGAACTAATCGAAGATTGTTTTGCCGAAAATGAAGTAGATGAGATTTGGATTACTTTTCCTGATCCACAAATAAAATACAAGCGTACCAAACACAGAATGACAAATACCGAATTTTTACAACGTTATAAAAGAGTGTTGAAAGAAAATGGAATTATGAATTTAAAAACGGATAGCGAGTTCATGCACGGATATACTTTAGGATTGTTACATGGTGAAGGTCATGAAGTTATTTATGCCAATCATGATGTGTATAAAAATGAAGGTTCTCCTACTGAAGTTACAGGTATTCAAACGTTTTATGAAAATCAGTATTTAGAAAAAAACAAAGCAATTACTTATATTAAGTTCAGAATAAAATAAACCCTTTTTTATGAATATAATGCTACCATTTATTACAGGATTTTTAATTGCAGCAGTTGGTATTGTAGCTCCTGGTATGCTAAATATGACCATTGCAAAATTAAGTATTACAGAAAATAAGAAACAAGCTTTATTGTTTTCTTATGGTGCGGTTTTGGTAGTTTTTATTCAATGTTTTATTGGTCT
Organism: Flavobacterium sp.; assembly: GCF_965657075.1. Classification (GTDB taxonomy): domain Bacteria; phylum Bacteroidota; class Bacteroidia; order Flavobacteriales; family Flavobacteriaceae; genus Flavobacterium. The sequence continues at coordinate 13,163 of NZ_CBFHMV010000014.1, read as the reverse complement.
TTATTTTGCAAAATTTTTAGATAGCCATCCTGTTGTGAGTGATAATCTCAAAAAATTTGGAGTTATTATTTTTATTTTATTAACCATTGGTTTCATATATGCGGGTTTAAAATCAAAAAAACCAAAAGTTGAGGTCGAAATAAAAGACAAGAAAAACAGGTTACTTTATGGAATTTCATTATCTTCATTAAACATGTTTGCTATACCTTATTATGCTTTTGTAAGTTTAACTTTAGCTTCCAAAAACGTGTTTGATTTTACTATTTTATCCATTATTATTTTTTCAATTGCAGCGGCTTTAGGGACTTATTTTATTTTTTATTTGTACGCAATTTTGTTCAAAAAAGTAGAACACAAGGTAGGATTTATTACCAATAACATCAATTTTTTAATTGCTGTTGTAACAGGTATTGTTGCTGTTTCTTCTTTGTATAAAATGATGTCAGTGTAACCTATTTTGACAAAACAAAGTTCCAATAACGATAATTTTTTTGAACGAGTTTATGAAGTAGCTCGACAAATTCCTTACGGAAAGGTCACTTCTTATGGAGCTATTGCAAAAGCTTTAGGTGCAGCTCGTTCTGCAAGAATGGTAGGCTGGGCAATGAACGCTTCTCATAATATGGAAGATATTCCTGCTCATAGAGTTGTTAACAGAGTTGGGTTGCTTTCGGGGAAACATCATTTTGGAGGAACAAATTTAATGCAGCAACTTTTAGAATCAGAAGGAATAAAAGTTGTGGATAATCAAATTGTAGAATTTGAAAAATATTTTTGGGAACCCAAAATACTTTAACAAACTAATTCTTCGTTATTACTTTATGCGAATAATAATCTTGTTATCTATGATATTATTTTTCTCTTGTTCTAAAAAGCGAGAAAGTGATTTGCCACGCTTAATTGGTACTACATCAGATGATGATATAGAAGTAAACAGTAAGGAAATGCTAAACGTTTATGTATTTAATCCTTTAGCTTTTAATTTTACAAAAAACACAATAATTAAAGATATAAGCAAAAGATATGATTCTGTTAGAGTTGTAAAAATTCCATTTGATTCTGTTGTACCCAAATTTGATCTTAAAGTTTTTATTGATACTACTTATATTATTTCAAATTCGTACTATGAACATAAATTTGTTTCTAGACCAGATCCAAATCATATTGTTATAAATGGAATGTTAAATAATAAAATTCCAAATGAATTTGAAACTATTAAAGCTAATAACATTTTGTTTGAATACCTTAATAAGGTAAGTGAACTTAGAGAAGATAAAGTTAAATGTTTACCAGTATTAGTTTTAAATAATTCCAACGAAGACACATGTTTAAAGGTGGAATTTATTCAAGAAGCAAGAGACATAGACGGTAAATGGAAACCAATTGAATTCACATTTGAATATGAAATGTGTGGAACAGGAAAACAATTTCAAAGCATTCTTGACCCTAAAAAGTATGCTGCATTTTCAATGATTAAATATTTTGGTGATTTTAAAACTAAAATTAGAATTAAAATGAAAAATAATAATCATATTTATTATTCTAATGAAATAGATGGAAAAATTAACCGTTCGCAATTTAATAAAGATTTTTGTAATTCATTTTTAGAAAGTTATGGGTCAAATATTGATAAATCTGAATATGATTACTATAAAAAAGCTATGTATTTAGAAAATTAATAATTTCCAAATTTCTCGAAAAATCATACCAATCATTCCATCAAGCAAATCATAAAAGTCGTTTGTGCTTCATTATTTTGATAAGCTAAATAGCCACCATGAGCTTCTAAGATATTTTTAGATAAGGTTAAACCAATTCCTGCACCTTCTTTTCTGGTGGTGAAAAAAGGTAGAAATATTTTATCTTCAATTTCGGTATCAATTCCATTTCCAGAATCAGTAATTTTGATAAAAAAGCGTTTTTCTTTGGCTTCAGCCGAAATTATTATTAGTTTCTTTTCATGATTTTCTAAGGCAAAAATGCTATTGGTAAACAAATTTATAAAAACTTGTTCCATTTGATAAGCATCTACATAAAGCCAACGTTTTTGATTGATTTCAAGCTGAATTTCAATTTTATGTTGTTTAAAAAGAGGCTTCATGATTTCAATGCAATCTTGAATTAAAGCACTAATTTCAACTTTTGTTTTTTGTGGTGTTGGTAACATAGCTAGTTTTCTATAACTCTCCACAAATTGTTGCAAATGATCGCTTCTGTTGAGCATAGTAACAACACTTTGCTTCATGTCATCCAAATCTTCTGTCGAAAGCGATTCTTGTTGGACTAATTCATGTAAATTCTGCGATAACGAACGAATAGGTGTCAACGAATTTAAAAGTTCATGCGAAATCACTTTCATCAAATTAATCCAAGCTTCTTTTTCTTTTTTCTCAATTACTTTTTGAATCGAATCCAACAAAACCACATAATATTCTTGATTATAGGTTTTGGTTCTTGAAGTTTGCATGACAAAAGTTTGTGAATCTTCACTGTTGACTCTAATTTGTAAAGTAGTTTTTAGCTCATCAAAACCATTCGATTCAATTAAATCACATAAAGTTGGAAATTGATTTTTAAGGTATTTCCATTTGGAAACTTTTGGCACATTAAAATGACTTGAAAAATAATCATTCATTAAAAATATTATCCAATTTTCTTCTTGTTTTTGAAGAATTAAAATGCCTGTATCAATATTGTTTAAGATAGATTGGTAAATAATATCCTTAGAAATTTCTTCATTTTGATTGGTCTTTAGAACACTATAAAGTTTGAATAATTTGGCATAATTATCTTGTGATTTGTGTTTGGAAAAATCAGATGAAAAATCTTTTTCTAAAATAGAAGCAATGGTTTTATCGTATATTAAAAAGGCATTTTTGATGTAATGATACATTTCAATTAGCAATAAAATCAAAATCAAACTACAAAAAAGAGCGGTGTAAACTAATTCTTTTTGATAGATGAAAAACACTATACCAAATCCGGTTAAAAGCAGCAGAATTCTAATAAAAAGTTGGTTATAAATTTTAAATGACTTCATCTTTTTTTAGTTGTTTTCAATACCATATTTTTCCATTCTTCTGTATAAAGAAGCTCTCGACAACCCTAGTTCTTCAGCCGATTTACTGATGTTGAATTCATTTTTCACCAAGACTTTTTCAATAGCTACTTTTTCAATGTCAGAAAGTTGAAAATCATCTGTATTTTCATCATAAGTTGTGATGATTTCTAAATCCAAATCAGCAACATTAATCATGTTATTTTCACATAGAATTACAGCCCGTTCAATGCGATTTTCCATTTCTCTTATGTTGCCATTCCAAGCATGTTTTTCAATTTGCTCCAAAGCTTTTTCATCAAAAACTATCTCATTTCGTTCATATTTAGCAATCATCTTCTCTAATAAAAATTGAGCCAATGGAATTTTATCTTCTTTTCGTTCTCGCAACGCTGGCAAAACAATTTCCATGGTATTGATGCGATAATACAAATCTTCTCTAAAGTTTTTTTGCTGCACTTCTTCTTTAAGGTTCATATTGGTTGCTGTAATAATTCTTACGTTTAAGTGTCTTTGTTTAGTTTCTCCTAAACGAGTTACTGTTTTGGTTTGAATTACCTGCAATAATTTAGATTGTAAATGCAAAGGAACATTGCCAATTTCATCTAAGAATATAGTACCATTTTGAGCGGCTTCAAATTTTCCAACAGTATCGTTTTTAGCATCAGTAAAAGCTCCTTTTGCGTAACCAAATAATTCACTTTCAAAAATATTTTCATTCAACGAACCTAAATCAACTGGAATAAAAACTTCATTTTTTCGTACTGAGTTTTGATGAATATAGTTTGCCATCACATACTTTCCAGTGCCGTTTTCACCTAAAATCAAAACATTTGCATCTGTTTTGGCTACTTTTTGAGCTAATGCATAAGCTTTTTCAATAGATTTTGATTGTCCAATAAAATAGGAAGTCACATTGTCGTTTTTTACTTCTTTTGAAACCACTTTTCTTCTTTCTTGAATTCCTTTTTTGATGGTTTCAAGCATTTTATCATTATCCCAAGGTTTTAAAATATAGTCAAAAGCTCCTAATTTTAAACTTTCAACTGCAGTTTCAACCTTTCCAAAAGCAGTCATTAAGATCACTACAGTGTTTGGTACTAATTTTTTAATTTCCTTTAGCAAATACATACCTTCTTTTCCATCTTCAAAACCAATGCGATAATTCATGTCTAATACAACCAAATCAATCTCATTTTCTGCCAAAAGTTGAATCACATTTTTAGGATTACTTAAGGTATAAATGGTTTCAAAGTGCTTTTTTAATAGCATTTTGGCACTAAAAAGAATATCTTCTTGGTCATCAATTACTAAAATAGAAGCTTGTGTTTTTTTCATGGTGTTCAGTTTCGTACAAAAAGTGTTCAAAAACGAACACTTGATTCTTTAATTAATTTATAAATATCTGATAATTAATAAATTATAAATTTTAAATTTCTGGCATAAATTTGTTAAGTATCTTATTAAAATAATAAATATGGATACTGTCATCAGTCGTAAAAATAACAAAAAAAAGAAGCTATTACTTATAATTCCAATAATTTTGATTTTGGGTTATTTGATTTTTGCTGCTTTTACCAAAAAGAAAACCTTTAATGTTAAAAGAGCAGAAATAACTATAAATTCGGTAGAATCGGATTATTTTGAGGATTTTATTTTGTTTGAAGCTAAGGTTACACCTCTAAATTCAATGTTAGTCAATGTGATTGAAGGTGGTTCGGTTCAAGAGATTTATGTTGAAAATGGTGCTATGGTTACAAAAGGGCAACCTTTAGTTCGTTTGTATAATCCAAATACAGAATTGACCTACATGCAACAAGAAACTTCCATCATCGAACAGATTAATAATTTAAATAAAGCTAAACTAGATTTAAGAAACCAGGAACTGAATCTAGCCAAAGACTTAATTGCAATCGAACACGATTATTTAGATGCAGAAAACTTATACAATTTGAACAAAAAGTTATTCGAACAAGAAATTTTGGCCAAAAACGAATGGAAAGTAACCCAAGAAAATTATCGTTTTCAAAAAGAAAGAATGCAAATCATTAAACAAAGTGTGACTAAAGAAAAACAAGCCAATCAAATACAAATTGGTCAATTAAATCAATCAATTGGGATTATGAATCAAAGCTTGTCAATTCTTAGAAAAAATAAAAATAACTTCTTAATCACAGCACCACTTTCGGGAAGACTTTCTTCCTTTGAACCTATATTAGGAAAGACATTTACACAAGGCAACAGCATTGGAACTATTGATGTGATGCAAGGATATAAATTGGTTGCTGATGTTGATGAATTTTACCTAAACAGAATTGCTGAAGGCCAAAAAGGAAGTGTTGATTTTAACAATAAGATAGTAGAAGTACAAATTACCAAAGTCATTCCTGAAGTAAAAAATGGTAGATTTATGGTTGAATTAAATTTTATCAATCAAAATAATTTAGATTTGAAACAAGGTATTTCTTTTGGTGTACGAATAAATTTGTCTGAAAAAGTAAAAACAATAGTTTTAACAAAAGGAGGTTTTTACCAAGACACTTCAGGTAAATGGATTTTTGTATTAAATGGTAACAAAGCAGAAAAGAGAACCATAAAATTGGGAAGAGAAAATCCACTATACTACGAAGTTTTAGAAGGATTAAAACCAAATGATAGAGTTATTACATCATCGTACCAAGATTATAAAGATGTAGAAATTTTAAATATTGAAGAATAAAAGCTAATCACTAATTACTCACGACTAATTACTAAAATATGATACAAATCAACAACATTTCTAAAGTATTTCAAACCGAAGAAATAGAAACCAAAGCACTCAACGAAGTTTCAATCACAATCAATCAAGGCGAATTTGTAACCATCATGGGTCCATCAGGAAGTGGAAAATCAACACTTTTAAATATTGTTGGGCTTTTAGATAATGCTACAAGCGGAAGTTATCAATTGCTAAATCAAGAAATGATAGGTTTGAAAGAGCAAGAAAAAGCAAAAGTTAGAAAACAAAATATTGGTTTTGTATTCCAAAATTTTAATCTAATTGACGAATTATCGGTTTATGATAACATTGAATTACCGTTAATCTATAACAATGTTCCAGCTTCAGAAAGAAAACAAAAAGTAAATGAAATTGCTGAACGTTTAGGGATTTCTCATCGATTAAAGCATTTTCCACAACAACTTTCAGGTGGACAACAACAAAGAGTGGCTGTTGCAAGAGCATTGATTAACAATCCAAAAATAATTTTGGCAGATGAACCAACAGGAAACTTAGATTCCAAAAACGGAAATGAAGTAATGGAATTATTAACTGATTTGCATGCACAAGGAGCTACAATTTTAATGGTAACGCATTCCAATTATGATGCTTCATTTTCGCAAAAAACAATTGTCATGAAAGACGGAATGATTCTTTCTGAAAAACTAAACAGTAAAAACGTTGATATTTTAATCTCTTAAAAACAAAATCATGGTAAAAATAATTGTAACAATAACCGCTTTTTTAATTAGTTTAATTTCTTTAGCTCAAGTTTCAGAAACACGAGAAGTTACTGATTTTTCTAAATTAAGAGTTTCTAATTCAATCGATGTATTTTATACGATTTCAGATAAAATTAGTGTGAAAGTAGAAACTGATGATAATGAAAAATTAAAGCTCATTAAAACAGAAGTAGAAAACGGAATATTAAAATTATTTATAGACACCAAAGATTATAAACAAAAAGAAACTAAAAAAATTAAAAAAAGAAGTAACATTAGTTTTATAAATGGTATTGATTTTCAAGTTTTAAAAATCACAATTTCTGGACCAAATTTGGAAGCAATCAAAGCAAGTTCGTCAGCTGATGTAAAATTTGAAAATACCAATACTAGTCCAAATTTAGATGTTGAAGTAAGTTCTTCGGCAAGTATTTCTGGAAGGTTTAATTGTACAAATTTAGATATTGATGCTTCATCAAGTGGAGATTTTTCAGGAAAAATTGATGCAACTTCAGTTGGAATCGAATCAAGTAGTTCAAGTGATGTAAATCTATCAGGAAAAGCTACAAAAATTTCAGTAAAAGCCAGTAGTTCATCAGATTGCAATTTAAAAGATCTTATGGTTGAAGAAGCCATTATCAGAGCAATTTCTTCGGCTGATGTTTCTATAAAAGTTACAAAATCAATTGACGCAAAAGCATCATCAAGTGCTTCAATAGTATATTATGGAAATCCAACAGCAGTTAAAAAAGAGGAAAGTTCTTCGGGTTCAGTTAAAAACAAATAATCATCAAAATCAATCAGTAATACTGAACTCATTTCAGTAAAAAAAAACGAATAGTCATGTTAAAAAATTGGACAAATCTTTTCATCTATCATATAAAAAACAACAAGTTATTTACAATTCTTAATGTATTGGGATTAAGCATTGGAATTGCAGGTTTAGTATTCGCAACTTTATATTGGAATGATGAACACAGTTATAACGAATGGAATCCTGGAAAAGAAAAAGTATTTCAATCTATAAGTAAAGTTGGTCCAGATGAATACTGGGCAAGTAACGTAGCACCATTTGAACCCTATTTTAAGAACGATTTTCCTGAATTAGAAGCTTACTGTTATTTAGATAATTGGTATTATGAAGAAATTGTGCAATACAAAGACAAAAAAGAAATTTTTAAAATTGTTGATTCTCAAAAAAACTTCTTTGAAATGTTCCCTTTTCCTTTTTTAAAAGGAAATCCAAAAACGGCTTTAAAGGACAACACAAGTATTGTTTTTTCAAAAAAAGCGGCTGAAAGATTATTTGGAACTATTGATATTCTTGGCAAAGAAGTTACTTATTCAGGAAGAAAATTAGTAGTTAGAGGCGTTTATGAAATTATCGGAAAATCTTCGATGCAACCGGAAGTTGTTACAAATATTGTTATTAATGCGAGGTTAAAAGATGATAAAGATAACTGGGGAAATTTTAGCTACGGTTTGTTATTAAAACTTAAAAACCCTGATGACATTGGTAAAGTTAAAGCCAAAATGGAAAAGTTAATGCGAAAAAATCGTGCTGAAAAATGGGCAGCTGAAGAAGGTATTTCAATCGATGAATGGATTAAGAAAAATGGTGGAGAAGAGTTTCAATTTGTCTTAGAACCTTTAAAAACAGCAAGATTACATTCCATTTCTGAAGGTTATGCAGAAGGAAGAGGAAATTATCAATTCTTATTAACCATGTTTGGTTTATCCATTTTGATTTTAGTTTTGTCCATTGTAAACTATGTCAATTTAGCTACTGCAAATGCAATTAGTAGAGCTAAAGAAGTAGGAGTTCGTAAAATAGTAGGTGCTTCAAAAGGGAATATTGTAAAGCAGTTTTTGTTTGAAACCATCATTATGGTTTTGTTCTCCATCTTACTTTCTTTGGTTATTGTTGAACTTTCATTGCCTTATTATAATCAGTTTTTAGGTAAAGATTTAATCATTTTTGGAGGTCAATTCTACATACAATTGATTTTAATTTTCATTACAACTGTGATTTTTGCTGGAATTTTTCCTGCCATTTATGTGTCAAATTTTGAAACTTTAAAAGTTTTAAAAGGAAATTTTGGTAGAAATAAAAGTGGAGTTTGGTTGCGAAACGGAATGCTTATTTTACAATTTGCAATCGCCACATTTTTTATCATTGGTTCTTATATCGTTTACCAACAAATCAATTTTATCAGTACTAAAGATTTAGGTTTTAAAGGAGAACAAGTACTTTCAATAGATTATCGCAATAAATATAATTGGAGAGAAGAAGGTTATAAAGAAAAGATTTTTAGTCGATACAATATGATTAAAAATGAAGTTTCAAAAATTAAAGGAGTAGAACAAGTTACAACTGGAGCTTTTGCTTTTGGTTCAACAAATGGTTCTTCTTCAGGGTTTTCATACAAGGAAAGTGGTAACATTCAAGCCAAAAATATGGGTGTAGATTTCGGAATGTTAGAAATGTTGCAAATCAAGCTAAAAGAAGGAAGATTTCTATCAGATAAAATGGCTTCAGATACAATTAACTCCATGTTGATTAATGAAACTACTTTAAGAATGATGGGCGAGAAAAATCCAATTGGAAAAGAAGTAGATTGGAATGAACATAAACTAAAAATTGTAGGTGTTGTAAAAGATTTTCACATCTATGGGCCACAAGCTGAGATTCCACCTATGGTTTTCTTTCACTTCAAAACAGTGGATTGGATGTTACAAAATGCTAATAAAATTCATGTAAAAGTAAAAAGCGATAATTTAGAACAAACTATTGCTGATATTCAAAAATTTTGGTTAAAAAATGTGGATTCAGACTATCCATTTACCTATGATTTTGTAGATAAACAATATGCTAGAACATATGCTTCGTATGTAAAACAAAGAAATCTATTTACGTTATTAAATTTCATTGTAATCTTAATTGCACTTTTCGGATTGTTTGCTTTAGCAACATACTCAATTCAAAGAAGAATGAAAGAAATTGCCATAAGAAAAACATTAGGAGCTGAAACATCAGTTTTGCTTAAAGAACTTTCAAAACAATATTTACTATTTTGTATTATTGGTTTTGTGATTGCATTGTTTCCAGTGTATTATTTATTAACACTTTGGTTGGAAAATTTTGCGTTCCGAATTTCAATTTCGTGGATTCCTTTCGCAGTTGGATTTATAGTTTTATTGTTGTTGACTTTATTAGTGGTTTTGTCAAGAGCTTATGCAGCAACGAGAGTAAATGTTTTAAAATATTTGAAGTATGAATAAAGTAACCTTTTTTGTTCTTCTATTTTTGACAGTAGTAAATTCAAATGCACAAGAAAATACTTGGACATTAGAACAATGCATTGCTTTAGGTTTGGAGAATAGTTTTGAAGTGAAAATTAAGCAAATTGAAATAAAAAGAACACAAAAAAGTCATAATTCAGTAGCTAATAATTTACTACCAACAATTAGTTTTGATGCTAACCAAAGTTATAATTTTGGTTCAACGATTGATCCATCAACAAACGGAAGGGTTAGTTCAAACATTCAATACGACAATTTTTTTCTAAGTGCTCGCATGAATTTGATTGATTTCAATACATTGGCAACTTCCCAATTCACAAAATTAGATATTGAAAGAGCAAAAGTGGAGCAAGAAATTTTGGAAAACGAATACAAACTTCAAATAGCAGAGAGCTTTTTTACTGCTTTATATACGCAAGAGTTATTGAAAATTCAAGAAAGTCAAATTGAAAATGCTAAATCCAATTTAGAAAGAATTCAGAAAGAAGAAAACATTGGTAGTAAACCTAAAAGCGATTTGTATGACATGCAACTAAGTCTAGCTCTAGAAGAAAAGACTATCTTGGAAACCAAACAATTGCTTCAAATTCAAAAAAGACAATTGTTTCAATTATTAAATGCTGATAAGATTGAAATAGAGGGTTTAATTTTAATACCCTATTTCAGTTCAAATTCTAATCAAAATTCAACCTTATTTAGCAATCCAAAAGTAAGATTAGCTAAACTGGTTTACGAATTAGGTCAAAAAAGAATCAAACAACAAAGAGGTAATAATTTACCAACCTTAAGTGCTTTTTATAATTATTCTACTTTTTATTATAGACCTTTAAATCAGCCAGAAATAATGGTAAATAGTTTCAATAATCAGTTGTCTGATAACAAAAATCAACAGGTTGGTTTACAATTAAATATTCCTATTTTCAATGGATTCAAAAATACTAGAAATGTAATAGCATTAAAGTTTCAAAATGAAAAAGAAGAAATAGCCATAAAACAAGAAGATTTAAAACTAAAACAGCAAATTCAATTGGAAGAAGAAAAAATAAAACAGATAGAATTATTAGATACCAAATTAATAGCAATAAAAAAATTGACACAAAAAACATTTCAAACTTCACAATCTAAATTTGAAGCAGGAAAAATAGACGCAATAGTATTTTCAAGTGTAAAAAACCAATTATTACAATCAGAATATGAAGTTTTAAAAACCAATTTGCAACGTCAATTTTTAGGTGTAAAATTAAATTTGATAAAGTTTAATCAATTATAAATTCCAACTATCTAATTATAAGAAAACTTTAAACATTGTTGCTTTCAAACTAGTAAACTTCTAACTATATTTGCAATTCAAATTCAGTCTTAATAAAGACTTAATTATTTTGATATAAAAAAGGTAGAATGAAACTAGATAGAAAAGAAATTCTTAAAGCTTTAGAAACCATAACAGTTGCTGGTGAAGGTAAAAATATGGTTGAAAGTGGCGCAGTTCAAAACGTAATCACTTTTGGAGATGAAGTTGTAGTTGATTTATTATTAACAACACCAGCTTTACACATAAAAAAAAGAGCTGAAGTAGATATCATGAAAGTAATTCACGAGAAAGTCTATGAAAAAGCAAAAATAAAAGTTAATATTAAGGTTGAAGCACCAGAAAAACCAGAAAATCCAAACTTAATTAAAGGTAAACAAATTCCAGGAATAAGTAATATTATTGCTGTCGCTTCTGGAAAAGGTGGAGTTGGAAAATCAACTATCACAGCCAATTTAGCCGTAACTTTAGCTAAAATGGGATTCAAAGTGGGTGTTTTAGACGCGGATATTTACGGACCATCAATGCCAATCATGTTTGATGTAGAAAGTGCTAAACCATCTTCAATTGATGTAGATGGAAAATCTAAAATGGAACCAATAAAAAGTTATGGTGTAGAAATGCTTTCTATCGGGTTTTTTACAAAACCAGATCAAGCCGTAATTTGGAGAGGACCAATGGCAGCAAAAGCATTAAACCAAATGATTTTTGATGCACATTGGGGCGAATTAGACTTTATGCTAATCGATTTACCACCTGGAACTGGTGACATACATTTATCTATAATGCAATCGTTGCCAATTACTGGAGCAGTAGTTGTGAGTACACCACAAGCTGTAGCTTTAGCTGATGCTAAAAAAGGAGTTTCTATGTTTTTGTCAGAAGCTATTAAAGTTCCTGTTTTAGGAATTATTGAAAACATGGCTTACTTTACACCTGAAGAATTACCAAACAATAAATATTACATTTTCGGAAAAGAAGGAGCAAAAAATTTAGCGGAAGATTTAAATGTTCCACTATTAGGAGAAGTTCCATTGGTACAAAGTATTCGTGAAGCTGGCGATTACGGTCGTCCTGCAGCATTACAAACAGGTTCTGTATTAGAAGGAATTTTCGAAGAAATTACAAGAAATGTAGTGCAAGAAACAATTAACAGAAACGAAAATTTAGCACCTACAGAAGCAATAAAAATTACTACAATGGCAGGTTGTTCTGCTGTTAATAAAAAGTAGGCAGTGTTCCGTTTTTAGTATTTGGCTAATAAAACAGCTAATCACTAATTAACAATCACTAATCACTAAATACTAAAAATATGAGCACAGAAGATTTAAAAGTAAGTGTTGAAAAAGCTTTAGATGAAATTAGACCTTTTTTAATTTCTGATGGTGGCAACATTACCTTGATTGATATTGTTGACGATAAGCACGTAAAAGTTCGTTTAGAAGGGGCTTGTAACAGTTGTAGTATCAACCAAAGTACAATGAAAGCTGGTGTCGAATCTACCATCAAAAAAAACGTTCCACAAATAGAAACGGTTGAAAATATAGGATAGTTTATTGTGGGCGTTTCCCTTCGGGTCGGGCTTTCCGTTGCAATCTTATGTTTTTTAAAGAAAAAAACATAAGGATTTCCACTATAATCCCTAACGGAACCGTAAAATGATAAAAGTCATAAAATAATTCGAAACAACTTAGCAACTTTGCAACATCAAACTTTGCAACTTAAAAATAATGATTGAAACAGATATATTAATAATCGGAGCAGGTCCAACAGGACTTTTTGCTGTTTTTGAAGCAGGATTATTACAATTAAAATGCCATATTATTGATGCTTTGCCTCAACCTGGAGGTCAATTAGCTGAATTGTATCCCAAAAAACCCATATTTGATATTCCTGGATATCCAGAAGTTTTAGCTGGTGATTTGGTAAACAATTTAATGGAACAAATCAAACAATTTCAACCAGGCTTTTCACTAAGTCAAACGGCTGAAACAATTGATAAATTAGAAGATG
>NZ_CBFHMV010000013.1:0-65889 GCF_965657075.1 Flavobacterium sp. | reverse complement strand
GTAACAGAATTAATTCTGTTACGATTTAACTATATTTGAATTATTAACGAGTCAACCTTTTTTAGGACAACTCATTTGATAAATCTGCCAACTAATTACTGAACACTGAACACTTTTTTTTACATTTGCTAAATGCAGTTTTTCATTGAAGTAGTTTTACCTTTAGCCGTAAATAAAACCTTTACTTATCAGGTTTCTGAAGCCGAATTTCATTATGTTTCCATAGGAATGCGAGTGGCAGTTCCTTTTGGAAAAAGTAAAATATATACTTCTATGGTTATTGCTAAACACAACAATCCACCTCAATTATACACAGCCAAAGAAATTCATCAAATTATTGATGAAAAACCAATCGTAAATGAAATGCAATTAACCCATTGGAATTGGATTGCAAATTACTATATGTGTTCATTGGGAGAAGTTTTTAAAAGTGCTTTGCCTTCTGGCTATATGTTGGAAAGTGAAACCATAATTACAGCAAAAAAAGATGTTGAAGTTGACGAAAACGAATTAAAAGATGATGAATATTTAATTTTTGAAGCTTTAAAATTGCAATCATCCATTACTGTAAATGATGTAGTGAAGATTTTAGGTAAGAAAACTATTTTTCCAGTCTTAAATAGATTACTTGAAAAAGGAGCTTTGCAATTGCAAGAAGAAATTTCAGAACAATACAAACCTAAGCAAGTTCGCTATGTAAAATTAAATGATGAATTTACTAACCAAGTTAATTTAGTATTATTACTTGAAAATTTATCAAGAGCTAAAAAGCAACGCGAATTGGTTTTGTCTTTTTTTCAACTGCTAGCCAAAGAAAAGAAACCTATTGCTGTTAAACAATTAGTCGAATTTTCAGGTAGTTCTTCTGCAACTATAAAATCACTAATTGAAAAAGAAGTTTTTGTGGAATATTTCATAAATCAAGACCGAGTAATTTTTGAAAAGGAAAACGACAGTCATTTCACGCTAAGTGAACCCCAACAAAAAGCTTTTGACCAAATTGAGGCTAGTTTTATTGAAAATGATATAACCTTATTACATGGTGTAACAGCTTCAGGTAAAACCGAAATTTACATCAAACTTATTGAAGAACAAGTTAATATAGACAAACAAGTACTTTTTTTATTGCCAGAAATTGCTCTTACAACACAATTAGTAAAACGATTAGTAGCTTATTTTGGGAATCAAGTGGCGGTTTTTCATTCTAAATATTCAAACAACGAACGAATTGAAGTTTGGAGCGAAGTTTTGGAAAATTCAGAAAAAGCTAAAGTCGTAATTGGTGTTAGAAGTGCTTTGTTTTTACCTTTTTCAAATTTAGGTTTAATTGTCGTTGATGAAGAACATGAACAAACGTATAAGCAAGAAGCACCAGCACCAAGATATCATGCAAGAGATTGCGCAGTAGTTTTAGCCAAACAACATCAAGCTAAAATTTTATTAGGAAGTGCGACACCAAGTTTGGAAACCTATTATAACGTAAAAACCAATAAATATAAGTTAGTCGAATTAACCGAACGCTACGGAAACGTAGTTTTACCTGAAATTAAACTAATCGATTTAAAAGATAAATATTTCAGAAAACGAATGAACGGTCATTTTTCTGATGAATTGATAGAAGGAATTTCAAATGCATTAGAATTAGGCGAACAGGTCATTTTATTTCAAAATAGAAGAGGATTTTCACCTTATGTGGAATGTATTACTTGTGGTCATGTACCCAATTGTCCAAGTTGTGATGTGAGTCTGACGTATTACAAACACAAAAACCAGTTGCGTTGTCATTATTGTGGTTATTCAATTGCAAATCCTACCCATTGTCACGCTTGTCAATCGGTTGAACTTACTACAAAAGGTTTTGGAACCGAACAAATAGAGTTAGAACTAAAAACCATTTTTCCAGATAAAAATATTGGAAGGATGGATCAAGATACAACCAGAGGAAAATTTGGGTACGAAAAAATTATAGATTCATTCAAAAATAGGGAAGTAGATATATTAGTAGGAACACAAATGTTAGCCAAAGGATTGCATTTTGATAATGTAACCTTAGTCGGAATTCTAAATGCAGACAATTTATTAAATCAACCTGATTTTAGAGCTTATGAAAGAGCTTTTCAAATGATGACACAAGTGGCTGGTCGTTCTGGTCGTTCAGAAAAGAAAGGTTTGGTTATGATACAAACTTATAATGTGTTTCACAATACGATCCAACAAGTTTTGAGTAATGATTATAGTGCTATGTTTAAAGAGCAAATTTATGAAAGGCAAAATTTTAAATATCCACCTTTTTATAAATTGATTAAGTTGACTTTAAAACATAGAGATTACGACAAGCTGAAAGAAGGCTCTATGTGGTTGTATAATGTTTTATCACAAAACTTACCCATGCCAATTCTTGGTCCAGAAGAACCAGCCATAAGTCGAATCAGAAATGAATATATAAGAACTATACTAATTAAAATTCCGAAAGAGAAGAATTTGTCTTTAACCAAAAAAACGATCCATAAAATAATGAATAGTTTTGAAGCAATATCGTTTTATAGAGCTATAAAAGTTACCATAAATGTAGATAACTATTGATCCAACACCTTATTAGTATTTATAAAACCTATTAAAGTTTCTTTTTTGTTTCGGCTCAAAGGAATTTTATAATTTTCAATTTCTACAAATTTTGAAGAATACTTTTCAATTTTATCTACATTTACGATGTAAGATTTATGTAATCTAAAAAATTTATCTTCAGGCAATTTGTCTTCAAACGATTTCATTGTTGACAAAACCAAATGGCTATCAACTTCAGTAATTACTTTTACATAATCACCAAAAGCTTCAATCCATCTAATTTTAGACAAATTAATTTTTATACTTTTTAAATTTGACTTAATGAAAATATAGTTTTGATCATTTTCTGAACTTTCATTAGACAATTTATGATAATACAATGCTTTGTCAACAGCTTTGTTAAATCTTTCTTTGGATAGTGGTTTTCTTAAAAAATCAATAGCATCGTAGTCAAATGCTTTAAAAGCATAATCGGTTTTAACAGAAACAAATACAATCATAGGCTTAACTTTAAGCGCATCTATAAAGTCAAAGCCGTTAATCTGAGTCATTTCTATATCTAAAAACAGCAAGTCAATTTCGTCATTTTGAATACAATTTCTTGCATCTTTATAACTAGAAAAATCATCAACTAACTGTAAATGAGTATTTTCATTAACTAATTTGGTTATTGTTATTCTTTGAAGCGCACTATCATCGAGTACAATACAACGTAATTTCATATCTAGTAAAGTGTCATTTACAACTGTAAATGTATTGTAAATCATTTTAATACACAAATAATTTAATTAAATAAAAGTAAATTCTTACAAAATAAATTATTTTACAAATTTAGGAACTTAAGTTTTAATTTGGTAGGTATTTCTACCTGATTTTTACACATAAGCGTGTATTATTTTTAATTGATAATATTTGGTAGATTTGTTTTTAATAGTTACTTTTGCACCCAATTTATAACAAAAATTTATATAATTATGAATCATTATGAAACTGTTTTCATCTTGAATCCCGTTTTATCTGAACAACAGATAAAGGAAACAGTTAGCAAGTTTGAAGATTTTCTTACTTCTAAAGGATCAACGATGGTATCAAAAGAAGATTGGGGCTTAAAAAAATTAGCTTACGAAATTCAACACAAAAAAAGTGGTTTTTATCACTTATTCGAATTTAAAGCTTCTCCAGAAGTTTTAATAGCTTATGAAACTGAATTTAGACGTGACGAAAGAGTTATGCGTTTTTTAACAGTAACTTTAGACAAGCACGCTATTTCTTGGGCTGAAAGAAGAAGAGAAAAATTAAAATCTAAATCAAACTAATTATGTCAACTTTAGAGAACTCAGCAAAAGGTAAAAAAGAAGGAGATATCAGATATCTTACTCCTTTAAACATAGATACAAACAAACAAAAGAAATATTGTCGTTTCAAAAAATCGGGTATCAAATACATCGATTATAAAGATGCAGATTTCTTATTAAAATTTGTAAACGAGCAAGGTAAAATTTTACCAAGAAGATTAACTGGTACTTCATTAAAATACCAAAGAAAAGTATCTGTAGCTGTAAAAAGAGCTAGACATATCGCAATTATGCCTTATGTAGCAGATATGTTAAAATAATAATCAACAAATAGTTGTTGCTGCGCCACTGGCGGGCTAACTTCTACTAATAAAGGACAACAACATGGAACTTATTTTAAAACAAGATGTTCAAAATTTAGGATTTAAAGATGATATCGTATCTGTAAAGAACGGTTATGGCCGTAATTATTTAATTCCTCAAGGATTTGCTGCTTTAGCAACTCCATCAGCAAAAAAAGTTTTAGCTGAAAACTTAAAGCAAAAAGCTCACAAAGAGCAAAAATTAGTTGACGAAGCTAACACAACAGCTGAAGCAATTAAAGCTTTAGAAATTAAAATCTCTGCAAAAGCAGGTGGTGACAAATTATTTGGTTCGGTAACTAACGCTAATGTTGCTGAAGCTTTAGCAAATGCAGGTCATTCAATTGATAAAAAATTCATCACAAGTGGAATTGTTAAGCGTGTAGGAAAATATGCTGCAACAGTAAGATTACACAGAAATGTAATTGTAGATTTACCATATGAAATTGTTGCTGAAAAAGCATAATTTTATTCAAAATTTATTAAAAAGCTCCGCAATTTGCGGAGCTTTTTTTTTATTTTTACGCAACATAATTTCGAAAAATGAAATATACTAGACTTACTAAAGAACAGTTGGAAGAAATGCATCCAGAATTCATTAATTTTTTAGCAACTCAATCCATTGATAAAAAAGAATGGGATGATATAAAATCTAACAAGCCAGAAATTGCGATGCAAGAAATTGATGTGTTTTCAGATATGATATGGGATAAAGCATTGAGTAATGTAAGATTTATTGATCATTTTTCTGCTAATTTTATCTTTCTTTTTAAATGTGAAGAGCACAATGTGTTTTCTTTTGTGATAAATACAAACAACAAAAAAGTTGATTTTTTGACCAAAGACGGCATTAATTGGTTGAGTGAAAATTTGTTTTCTGATGAGGTTGAAATCCAAAAAGGGAAAAAAGATATTTCACAAGACAGAAATCAATCTTTATTTTCTATCATAAAGCAAGGTGGAATTATTAGTAAAGGCGAATTGTTTTCAAAATTAGAACATTTAATTAACAACTAAATTTATGAACGTTTTAGACACTATTAACCATCTTAGAACCGAATTAAATCAGCATAATTACAATTATTATAGCTTAGATAATCCAACGATTTCTGATTATGATTTTGATGTTAAGTTAAAGCAGCTTCAAGATTTAGAAAGTAAACATCCTGAATATTTTGATTCCAATTCTCCAACACAAAGAGTAGGAGGAACAATAACTAAAAATTTTGAGACTATAAAGCATCAATACCGAATGTATTCGTTGGATAATTCGTATTCAAAAGAGGATTTGTTGGAATGGGAAAAGCGTTGTAAAAAAATTGTGGGAGATGTTCCTTTGGAATATACTTGTGAACTGAAATATGATGGTGCTTCAATAAGTTTAACTTATGAAAACGGTAATTTGAAAAAAGCGGTTACTCGTGGCGATGGTTTTCAAGGTGATGACGTAACAAATAATATAAAAACAATACATTCAGTTCCTTTAAAATTACAAGACGATTTTCCTAATAAGTTTGATATTAGAGGAGAAATTGTTTTGCCTTTAGCAGGTTTTGAGAAAATGAATCAGGATTTAATTGAAATTGGCGAAACGCCTTATTCCAATCCAAGAAATACCGCTTCTGGAAGTTTAAAATTACAAGATAGCTCTGAAGTTGCCAAACGACCTTTAGAGTGTTTACTGTATTCTTTAGTTGGTGAAAATTTACCAATTACGACTCAATTTGAAGGTTTAGAAAAAGCAAGAGATTGGGGTTTTAAAGTGCCTAATCAATCCAAATTAGCCAAAAATTTAGAAGAAGTTTTTGAATTTATTGAATTTTGGGATAAAGAAAGACATAATTTGCCTTATGAAACGGATGGTGTTGTAGTAAAAGTAAATCTATTACAATATCAAAATGAGTTGGATTATACAGCTAAAGCTCCAAGATGGGCCATGGCTTATAAGTTTAAAGCAGAACAAGTGAGTACGGTTTTAAATTCCATTTCCTATCAAGTTGGAAGAACTGGCGCTATAACTCCTGTTGCCAATTTAGAACCTGTACAATTGGCTGGAACTGTGGTTAAAAGAGCTTCGTTGCACAATGCTGATCAAATAGAAAAGTTAGATATTCGAGTTAACGATACTGTTTTTGTAGAAAAAGGAGGCGAAATTATTCCGAAAATAATTGGAGTTGATTTCGAAAATAGACCATCTAATTCTGAACCTACTTTATATATTACTCATTGTCCAGAATGTGCAACACTTTTGGAACGAATTGAAGGAGAAGCCAATCATTATTGTCCTAATTTTTATGGTTGTCCACCTCAAATAATTGGACGAATTCAGCATTTTATTTCGCGTAAAGCTATGGATATTGAAGGTTTGGGTGGAGAAACTGTAGCTTTATTGTTTAACGCAGGATTAGTTGCTAATTATGCTGATTTGTATGAACTGACCAAAGAACAAATTATTCCTTTAGAGCGAATGGCTGAAAAGTCGGCTGAAAATTTAGTAAAAGGTGTTTTAGAATCGAAAAATATTACTTTTGAAAGGGTTTTATATGCTTTAGGAATCCGTTATGTTGGTGAAACTGTAGCTAAAAAATTAGCCAAACATTATAAAAATATTGATGCTATTGCAACAGCTAGTCTTATGGATTTAATTTTAGTCGATGAAATTGGCGATAAAATTGCTCAAAGTGTTGTTTTGTTTTTTGAAAATCAAGAAAATAAAATCATTATTGAACGATTAAAAAATTATGGTGTTCAATTAGAATTAAATGCTTCAAATGATACAAGCGTTTCTGATAAATTGAAAGGTAAAATTTTTGTAGTTTCGGGTGTTTTTGAAACTTATTCAAGAGATGAACTTAAAAAAGTTATTGAAGAACATGGCGGAAAAGTAGGAAGTTCTATCTCATCAAAAACGCATTATGTGGTTGCAGGTGACAATATGGGACCATCAAAATTAGAAAAAGCCAATCAGTTAAAAATTCCAATCATCACAGAATATGATTTTAATACTTTGATTGTCGAATAAAAAAAAGTCCTGTAATTATTTAGTTTACAGGACTTTTTAATTTTTATTGAACTATGATATTTTTATCCAAATTAGCGTATTTATTATCGTCAGAAAAGTAAAAATCTATTCTTCCCAGATTGATTCCGTAGCAACCTACTTGGTTGATAACAACATCTTTTCCGTCCAAATTTTTCTCAATTACAGGTTTATCTAAAAAAGTGTGACTATGCCCACCAATTATTAAATCTATATTTTTGGTTTGTTTGGCTAAATTTATATCACAAATTTTTTCAGGGTCATTTTTGTATTTGAATCCTAAATGCGATAAACAAATAACCAAATCACATTTTTCATCTTCTTTCAACTGTTTTGCAATACTTTGAGAAACTTCTACAGGATTGTTATAAACCGTTTCTTTGTATAGTTTTTTATCAACTAAACCTTCTAATTCAACACCTAAGCCAAAAACACCAATTTTCAAACCTACTTTGTTTATTATTTTATAAGGCTTTACTATACCATCTAAAATAGTATTTTTAAAATCATAATTTGCAGAAACAAAGTCAAATTTAGCATGAGGTAATTGAGCATAAAAACCATCAATTCCGTTATCAAAATCGTGATTGCCCAAAGTGGCTAAATCGTATTGCATCATACTCATTAATTTGAACTCCAATTCACCACCATAATAATTGAAATAAGGAGTTCCTTGAAAAATATCTCCTGCATCTAAAAGCAACACATTGGCTTCTTCACTTCTTATTTTTTCAATTAAAACGGCTCTTCTTGAAGCGCCACCTTGATTTGGATTTCTTGGATCATCTTCAGGAAAAGGATCAATATGACTGTGAACATCATTGGTATGAAGAACCGTTAATTTTTTTATATTATCTACCGAAGTAAAACTGCTCAAACTTATACCACCAAGAGATAATAAACTTGATGTTGCTGCTGTATTTTTTATAAAACTTCTTCTTTTCATTTTATTCTTCAATTACAATTTTTGTATCTAAGATTTCTAAAGTATCCACTTTTTTAAAATAATCGATCAGTAAATTTCTCAACTTATAATCTAAATCATATTTGAGGTTACTATCTCTAAAAAAAGTCATATTGTCACCACCGTTAGAAAGATAATCAGAAGTGGCAACATTGTATATTTTAGTATCTTCAATAGTTTTTCCTTTGATTTCAACTTTAGTAACTTCGTTAGTTGATTTTGTATAAAATATCTGAATTCCATACATAGGATGTGGTTTTTTTTCAGTAAGAATGTAGTTGGCAAGTTGTTTTACCTCTAAACCAGTTAGCGCAACTACAATTAAACTGTTTTCAAAAGGCATTACATTATAAGCAGTTCTTGAAGTTACATTGCCTTTTGGAATTATGGAGCGAATTCCACCATGATTTAGTAAAACCATGTCTATTGTTTTTTGTTCTCTCTTTTCAAAAACAGGATTTCCTAAATCATAAGTGACTTTAGCCATTAATAAACCAATATTAGTTTCCCATTTTCCTGAAGATTTTTCCAAATTAATTGGAGAAATGGCTAAAACACTATCTAAATCTTTGGTAATATGATTTCGATAAGGAGCAATGTATTGGTCAATTTTTTCGTCAGAAGTGTAAGTTTGATTTACATTAATCTTCTTACCTTCGATTTTATAATTGTAGTACTTTTTTGATTGACATGAGACTAAACTTATAAATGTTAATAATATAACAAAATAAATAGAATTTGCGTTTTTCTTTTTTACTTTTACGCTCATAATGCGAGTGGAATAATTAAATTTGTACTTTGTAAAAATACTATGTTTTATAGAACTATTAAGCGTTTTTTTCTAAAAAAATACATTAAAAAAAGGTTAAGCCAGGGTTTGACTGATGTTAATCAAGATTCCATAAAAACAATTGGGGTTTTAGTTGATGAAACTGTTTTTTTTGAAACTGAAAAATTGATTCAAGAATTTAAAAAATATAGTGCAGGTCAGTTTAAAATTAACTTGTTAGTTTACAGAAAAAAACCAAAAAAAAATGAGAAAGTAAATCATGCTTTCTACACTTTTTCAAATGTTAGTTTAAGTGGTGAAATTAGAAAGACTGAAGTAGATAATTTTGTTAATTTTCCTTTTGATATGCTTGTGAGTTACTACTATTTTAGTAATTCAGATCTAGAGTTGGTTACATTAAAATCAAAAGCTAAGTTTAAAGTTGGTTTTGAAAATATAAACAACCAACTAAATCATTTTTTTATAAAAACACAAGTTGAAAAGTATGTTGAATTTATAGAAGTACTTTTTAATTATTTAAAAATTTTAAAGAAAATATAATATGCAAATGTTTGTAGGAACTGGTGTTGCATTAGTAACTCCATTTAAAAAAGATTTTTCTGTAGATACAGAAGCTTTAACTAAAATAGTCAATTTTAACATTGAAGGAGGAGTTGAATATTTAGTAGTTTTAGGAACAACTGCCGAATCGGCTACTTTGTCTTCAGCTGAAAAAGAATTAGTTATAGAAACAATTAAAACAGCCAATGCTGGACGATTGCCATTGGTTTTAGGTGTTGGAGGAAACAATACAGCTAAAGTAATTGAAGAACTTCAAACTAGAGATTTTACTGGTTTTTCGGCAATATTATCAGTTTCTCCATATTACAATAAGCCTACTCAGGAAGGGATTTATCAGCATTTTAAAGCTATTTCGCAAGCATCACCATTGCCTATTATTTTGTACAATGTTCCAGGAAGAACTGCAAGTAACATGCTGCCTTCAACGGTAGTTCGTTTGGCAAATGAGTGTAAAAACGTAATTGCAATTAAAGAAGCAGCAGGTGATATTGTTCAAGCTATGAAGTTAATTCAGCACAAGCCAAGTGATTTTTTAGTGATTTCAGGTGATGATATGGTTACTTTACCCATGGTTTTAGCTGGTGGAGCAGGAGTTATTTCTGTAATTGGTGAAGGATTTCCTAAAGAATTTTCTGAAATGGTTCGTTTTGGTTTGCAAAGAAAAATCAACGAAGCCTACCAATTGCACTACCAATTAGCAGATGCAATTGATATGATATTCGAGCAAGGTAATCCTGCAGGAATCAAAGAAGTCTTTAAATCAAGAGGTTTAGCTGAAAACACAGTACGCTTACCATTAGTAAATGTAAATGAGGATTTAGCCAATCGATTAGAAAAGTTCACAAAAAACTTATCTTAAAAAAGATTTTCAAACTAGATAAATAATGTCTAAATTTGCCGACTACTTTTTAAGGTCTATGAATTTAGAATTTAATAAGTTAAAATATATTTGATGAATAAAATAGTTTACATATTTTTAGTACTAATTACAATAGTTTCTTGTAGTCCATACCAAAAAGCACTTAAAAGTGATGATTCTTCTGAAAAGCTAAAAGAAGCAATGGCATTATACGAAAAAGGAAAATTTGCTAAAGCAATTACCCTTTTTGAACAAATTGCTCCAGCTTATAAAGGAAGACCTCAAGGTGAGCGTATGTTTTATTTTTATGCCATGTCAAATTATAATTTAGGTAAAAAAGTTTCTGCCTATTATGTAACAGCAGCTTATCAATTTGAGAGTTTTGCTGCTGGTTATCCTTTAAGCGATAAAAGAGAAGAAGCCCGATTTTTAGCAGGTGAAAGTTTGTATTATTTGGCCCCAGTGTACTCTTTAGATCAAAATGGAACTAACAAAGCCATTGATAAATTACAACAATTTATTGACAGCTATCCCAAATCAGATTACTTGCCAAAAGCCAATCAATACGTTAAAGATTTAAGAGAGCGTTTAGAAAAGAAGGCTTTTGAAAACGCAAAACAGTTTAATACCATTGCCGAATGGGCTGGTGATTTTAAAGCCCCATTAAAAGCATTAGATAATTTTCTTTCTGATTATCCGGGAACACCTTACAAAGAAGATGCTTTGTTTTATAAATTAGATACAGTTTATAAATATGCAATAAATAGTATTGAATCAAAAAAAGAAGAAAGACTACTGAGTGCTAAAGTCGCTTATGATGCTTTAATAAAATTTAACAGCGAATCTAAATACAAAGAACAAGCTGAAAAAATGTTAAAAAATATAGATAAAGAATTAACGCAATTTTCAAAATAAAATGGATTTAAAGAAAACAACCGCTCCTGTTAATACAATCACTTACAACAAAAATGTAATTGAAGAGCCAACCGGAAATGTGTATGAAGCTATCACAATTATAGCAAAAAGAGCTAATCAAATT
Source organism: Flavobacterium sp. (assembly GCF_965657075.1). Taxonomy (GTDB): domain Bacteria; phylum Bacteroidota; class Bacteroidia; order Flavobacteriales; family Flavobacteriaceae; genus Flavobacterium. The sequence goes on along the minus strand of NZ_CBFHMV010000013.1, from coordinate 54,414 downwards.
AATGCTGATATTAAAAAAGAATTAATTGAAAAGTTAGAAGAATTTGCTACACACAATGATAGTTTAGAAGAAATTTTTGAAAATAAAGAGCAAATCGAAGTTTCAAAATTCTATGAAAAATTACCTAAAGCACATGCTTTAGCTGTTCAAGAATGGCTAGAAGGTAAGATTTATCACAGAGATTCAAATAAATAATAATTAAAATGTCTGTACTAAACGGTAAAAAAGTTTTACTAGGTGTTTCTGGTGGAATTGCCGCTTATAAAACAGCTTCTTTAGTTAGATCTCTCATCAAAGCAGGTGCACATGTACAAGTAGTCATGACACCTGCTTCTAAGGATTTTGTAACTCCATTAACATTATCCACTTTATCCAAAAATCCTGTTTTTTCTGAGTTTTATAATAAAGACGACGAAAATGAACAATGGAATAATCACGTTGAATTAGCTCTTTGGGCTGATTATATTCTAATCGCTCCTGCTACTGCAAATACATTGTCAAAAATGGCTAACGGAGTTTGTGACAACCTTCTTTTAGCTACTTATCTATCTGCAAAATGTCCTGTTTATTTTGCTCCTGCAATGGATTTAGATATGTACAAACACCCAACAACTTTAGACAATTTTAAAAAATTAGAAAGTTATAAAAACATTATGATTCCTGCGGAAAGTGGAGAATTGGCTAGTGGTTTATCTGGAGAAGGAAGAATGGCTGAACCCGAAAATATAGTTTCTTTTCTTGAAAAACATATTTTAGAGGCTTTACCACTTTACGGAAAAAAAATTCTAATTACAGCTGGTCCAACTTATGAAGCCATTGATCCTGTTAGGTTTATAGGAAATCACTCTACTGGAAAAATGGGTTATGATATAGCCAATGAAGCTGCAAATTTAGGTGCAAAAGTGTATTTAGTTTCTGGTCCATCGCATCAAAAAGTTAACAATCGCAGTATTGAATTGATAAAAGTTACTTCTGCTGAAGAAATGTATCAAGCTTGTCATGAAAAATATGCTTTAGTTGATGTAGCTATTGCTGCTGCTGCTGTTGCAGATTATAAACCAAAAAATGTAGCACAACAGAAAATAAAAAAGAGTGATGCTGCGTTCTCTATAGAATTGGAAAAAACAAAAGATATTTTACAGTCTTTAGGAACACAAAAGAAAAATCAATTCTTAATAGGATTTGCTTTAGAAACTGAAAATGAAATTGAAAATGCTAAATTGAAAATTCAGAAAAAAAACCTAAATTTGATTGTTCTAAATTCATTAAATGACAAAGGAGCTGGTTTTGGTCAACCTACCAATAAAGTAACTTTTATTGATAATAATTTTCAAATTGAACCAAAAGAATTGAAATCTAAAGAAGATGTCGCTGTTGATATTGTTGAAAAAATAATATCGCATTTTAAAAATAAATAAAATATGATCAAGAAAATTGCCTTTCTGTTTATTGTTTTTTTATCACTTAACACAAGTATTGCTCAAGAGTTGAATTGTACAGTCACTATTAATTCTGATCGAGTTACCAATGTGAATAAGCAAATATTCATTACCTTACAAAATCAGGTAAGTGATTTTTTGAATAATACCAAATGGACCGATAAAGAGTACAAGCAAAACGAAAAGATAGACTGTTCTTTCTTTTTAAATATTTCAAGTTTTGATTCTAATGATTTTGCTGGAACCTTGCAAATACTATCTTCTAGGACGATTTTTAATTCTAATTATGCTACACCAGTTTTAAACTTAAATGATAATGAAATTGGATTTAGATATATCGAATATGAAAACTTTATTTATGACCCAAACAGTTATACATCCAATTTAGTCTCAATTTTGTCTTTTTATGCCAATCTAATTATTGGAGTTGATAATGATACTTTTCAAGAATTAGGAGGAACAAAACAACTCCAAATAGCCTCTAATATTGTAAATTTTGCTCAATCTGGTGGATATGCTGGTTGGAATCAAACAGGTGTGAAAAATAATAATCGTTATTTTTTGGTTTCAGATATGATTTCCAACACTTTTGAACCTTATAGAAAAGCTATGTACCAATATCATTTAGGTGGATTGGATTTAATGTCTGATGACTTAAAAGCGGCAAAAGAAAAAGTAACACTTGCTATAAAAACACTTTCACAATTGAATAATATACGTCCAAATGCATTATTAACTAGAACTTTTTTTGATGCCAAATCAGATGAAATTGTAAGTATATTTAGTGGTGGACCTGCAACTTCAAACTCAGAATTAATTGCTATTCTTAGCAAAATTTCACCGCTAAATTCTGCCAAATGGGAGAATATTCGTTAGCCTTTTTTTTATCAGTTCTTTTGACTAATTTTGAGGGACTTTAAAAACTCAAATGCTACAATCGCTACACATTAAAAATTTTGCACTTATTGAATCTTTAGAAATTAATTTTTCTTCGGATTTTTCTATTATTACTGGTGAAACTGGTGCCGGAAAATCAATACTTTTAGGCGCTTTAGGGTTGGTTTTGGGTAACAGAGCCGATTTGTCTTCACTAAAAGATAAGGAACAAAAATGCATCATCGAAGCTGTTTTTTCTATTGAAAATTATGCGCTTCAGTCACTTTTTGAAACTTTAGATTTCGATTACGAATCCAAAACCATCATCAGACGTGAAATACTTCCTTCTGGAAAATCAAGAGCTTTTGTAAATGATAGTCCAGTGAACTTGAGTGAATTGCAACAATTAGGTAATTATTTACTGGACATACATTCGCAATACCAAACCAGAGATTTGATTAATGAGGAATATCAAATTGAAATTTTGGATAAAGTAGCACAAAATTCAACCTTAATTTTAGCTTATAAGTCTGAATTAAAAAATTATAAAAAATTACAATCTGATTACAAAAAGATACTTTTAGAAAAAGAAACTTTAGCCAAAGAGCAAGAATATAACTTGTATTTATACAACGAATTAGAAAACGCAAAACTACAACCTGGTATTCAGTTGGAATGGGAGGAAGAAGTTGAAAAGCTTAGTAATATTGAATTTTTGAAAGAAAATTTGAGTAAAATTATTACCGTTTCTAATCAAGAGGAATTGGGTTTGTTTGCTAATTTGAATGAAATTAAAAGCAGTCTTCAAAAGTTAGCAGCTATTTCTCAAGATTTTAAAAACCTTAATGAAAGAATAAATATTAGTATTTTAGAAATTGAAGATATAATCTCTGAAAATGAAAAATTAGCCGAAAATCTGATTGATGATCCAGAAAAATTAGAAAAGTTAAATAATAAATTGCAAACTATTTATGATTTGCAAAAAAAGCATCAAGTAAATTCAGTAGAAGATTTGATTCAGATACAGAATGATTTGGAGCAAAAAGTCATCAAGTTTGATGATATTGACACATTAATTAATAATATGGAAGTATTGATTAATGAATCAAAAAATATTTTGGATGCAAAAGCCAATGAAATCCATATTTCTAGAGTCAAAGCATCGGAAGTATTTATAAATGAAATTACTGAAATTATAATTCAATTAGGAATGCCAAATGTTCAGTTTTTATTTCAAATTGACGCTACCGAAAATTATTTTACCTCTGGAAAAGATATGGTAAGTTTATTGTTTTCTGCAAACAAAGGATCCAATTTAGAGCCCATTAAAAAAGTAGCTTCAGGTGGAGAGATGTCACGCATTATGTTGGCTATTAAATCGGTTTTAACACAATATTCTAAATTGCCTACTATACTTTTTGATGAGATAGATACTGGTGTTTCAGGAGAAATAGCCTTAAAAATGGCAGAAATCATGAAACTTATGAGTAAAAAGATGCAAGTTTTTGCTATAACGCATTTGCCTCAAATTGCTTCCAAAGGCAACAATCATTTTAAAGTGTTTAAGACCTCTTCCGATAATGATACTATCTCAGAAATTGTGCTTCTATCAGAAGAAGAGCGTATTATTGAAATTGCAGAAATGTTATCAGGTAAAAATATTTCAGAATCAGCCATCAATCATGCAAAGGCTTTGTTGAACTAATTTTTACTACTATATTTGTTAATCTAAACTAAAAATAAAATCAATTTTAAATCAAACTAAAATGATAATAGAACCAAGAATGCGAGGATTTATTTGTTTAACAGCTCATCCAAAAGGTTGTGAACAAAGTGTAAAAAATCAAATAGAATACGTAAAATCCAAAGGAAAAATAGAAGGTGCCAAAAAAGTTTTAGTCATTGGCTCTTCTACAGGTTTTGGCTTGGCTTCAAGAATAACAAGTGCTTTTGGATGTGATGCAGCAACAATAGGAGTTTTCTTTGAAAAACCACCGCAAGAAGGAAAAACAGCTTCTCCAGGTTGGTACAATTCAGCTGCTTTTGAACAAGAAGCAACAAAGGCGGGTTTATATGCAAAAAGTATCAATGGAGATGCTTTTTCAAATGAAGTGAAACAACAAACTTTAGATTTAATTAAAGCCGATTTAGGCAAGATAGATTTAGTAATTTATAGTCTAGCTTCCCCAGTTAGAATGCATCCTGAAACTGGAGTTTTGCATCGTTCAACTTTAAAACCTATTGGAGCTACTTTCACTAATAAAACAGTAGATTTTCATACAGGTAAAGTTTCACAAGTAACAATAGAACCTGCTAATCAAGAAGATATTGATAACACTGTTGTGGTTATGGGTGGAGAGGATTGGGCCATGTGGATGGAAGCTTTGAAAAAAGAAAATTTATTAGCCGATAATGCCATGACTTTAGCTTATTCGTACATAGGACCAGCAGTTACTGAGCCCGTTTATAGAAAAGGAACTATTGGTAGAGCCAAAGATCATTTAGAAGCAACAGCTTTTTCTATTACAGATAGTTTAAAAGAAATAGGAGGTAAGGCCTATGTTTCGGTTAATAAAGCATTAGTTACTCAAGCAAGTTCAGCAATTCCTGTAATACCTTTATATATATCTTTATTATACAAAATCATGAAAGCAGAAGGAATTCATGAAGGATGTATTGAACAAATGCAACGTTTGTATAGTGAACGACTTTATAATGATTCAGAAATTCCTTTAGATGATAAGGGTAGAATTAGAATAGATGATTGGGAAATGCGTGCCGATGTTCAAGAAAAAATCGCCAAACTTTGGGAAGAATCTACCACAGAAAATTTAATTGAATTAGGAGATTTAGAAGGTTATAAACAAGATTTCCTAAATTTATTTGGTTTCGGATTTAAAGAAGTAGATTATTTAACTGACACTAATGAAATGATTGGTGTACCAAGTATATAAATTGAACAAAAAATCATATTTGTAAGAAGAAGCGTATTAACGCTTCTTTTTTTTGTTACAAATGCAACATTTATGTAATTAAGTGTGATATATTGATTATGTTAAAAAAATATTAATATTTAATTAAATTATTTGTAATATATTTATCATCACAAACATTAAAAAACTATTTAAATGAAAAAAATTACTTTATTAATTTTACTTTTATTTTCTGTTTTTGAGCTGAATGCTCAAATCTGGACAATAAATTCGTGTTCTAACCTTGGTTCCACAACTTATGGACCAATGTACAGCACAGCTACTGCAAATGCAAACAATAGGACTGCAGTTATTTATCCATCAAGTCAATTAGTTACTTTGGCAGGACAAACTTTAAATTCTATTTATTTTAATAGAACTAGTACAACTGGTACAATGGCTGGAACTCCCAATTTTAAAGTCTACATGAAAGAAGTTTCTGAAACTGACTTTGGATCAACCGCTTTAGATTGGACTACTGGAATTACAGGTGCTACACTTGTTTACGATTCCAATCCAGCTGCAGCAGTTGGAACAGATGTAGGTTGGAAAGAATTTGAATTTACTACCAACTTTTTGTATTCTGGAACTCAAAATTTAGCAGTTTTTTATGAGTATGTAAATACAACTGCAAGTTCATCAATTTCTTGGAGTTATGAGTATACGGCTCCATGTTCGGATATTTCAAATAGTAATACAACTAAATACAATAACAATACTACAGGTACTTTAGCAGCTTCTTTATCAAGTACCAATTATAGAAGACCATTAATTGGCTTTGATTTTGTAGTAACATGTCCAGCACCTTTAGCGTTAACAGTTTCAAACATTACTACAAATAGTGCAAATGTAAGTTGGTCTCAAGGTGGTACAGAAACCGCATGGGAATATGCTATTCAACCAGCAGGAACAGGTATTCCTTCAAGTCCAATTTCTACAACATCTACTACTGTAAATCCAACTACTTTAATGTCTAACACCAATTACGAAATTTATGTTAGATCCAATTGTGGTGGTACTGATGGAGATAGTTATTGGATAGGTCCAGTGAATTTTAAAACATTATGTGATGATGTGGCAGCATTTGTAGAAAATTTTGATGCTTGGCCAACAGGTTCAGCAGCTGGTATGCCAGACTGTTGGAGTAAATTAGGAACTGGAAATACTTATTTAACTACAGCCAGTAACACACCAATGTCAGCACCCAATAGATTGTATATGAATATTTCTGCAACAACAGATGTGTATGCAGTAATGCCTCCAGTATCTAACTTACAAGCAAATACGCATAGGTTGAGATTTAAGGTTTATTGTACAACAGCAAATAAAACATTAAGAGTAGGGTATTTTACCGATGCTACGGATTCTTCAACTTTTGTAGAATTACAAAGTTTTACTATGCCAAGTACAACTTTAGCAAGTACTTTAGAATTTGAAGTTGTACCTACAACTGTTCCATCAGGAGTAAATCAATTAGTATTTAGTATAACACCAGGTACTTCAACAACTGCGTATATTGATGATGTTAAATGGGAATTAAATTCATCATGTGTAGAACCAAACACTTTAACTGCTTCTTTTATTACTAACAACTCTGCTACATTAGGTTGGACTCCAGGTGGGACAGAAACATTATGGGATATTCAATATGGAGAGCCTAATTTTGCTTTAGGGTCTGGTACATTTGTTAATGATGTTAATTCAAATCCATATTTACTAAGTGGTTTATTAGGCAATACGTCTTACCAGTATTATGTTAGAACGAAATGTTCTGGAAGTAACAGTTCTTGGTCTGGTCCTTATACATTTAAAACCCAATGTGATTATGTTACAGAATTCGTAGAAAATTTTGATAGTTATCCAACGGGAACAACAAGTTTGCCTGATTGTTGGGCTAGAGGTGGTACTTCAACATCAACGTATATCACTACAGGTGGAGCAGCTCCTATGTCTCCTGCAAATAGATTATATATGTTTGCTAGCGGAACAACACCTACTGAAGGGTATGCAATATTACCTGGTGTTTCAAATTTAGCAGCAAATACACACAGATTAAAATTTAAAGCATATGCAACTGTAGCAGGTAGAACTTTAGAGGTTGGGTATTTAACCGATCCATCTGATGTTGCAACATTTATTCAATTGCAAGAAATAACACTACCTGGAACTGCCTTAGCTTCTACTGAGGAATTTACAATAGTACCTGGTGCTTTACCAGCTGGGATTTATCATTTGTGTATCAAAAACCCAGGATTTCCATCAGCATCTACAACTGCATATATTGATGATGTAAAATGGGAAGCTATTCCAACTTGTGTGGAACCTAATACTTTAACTTCAAATTTAATAACAAATAATACTGCTCAAATTAATTGGGTAGAAGGGAACACTGCAACTGCATGGGAAATTGAATATGGACCTGTTGGTTTCGTACAGGGTTCTGTTGATGGAACTATTGTTGCTGCTCCAACAAATCCTTTTACATTAACAACTTTACTAGCAAATACTAGTTATGATTATTATGTAAGAGCAGTTTGTAGTACTTCAGATTCTAGTCCATGGACGGGTCCATCAACATTTAAAACATTATGTGATGATGTAACAGAATTTTATGAACCTTTTGAAGGATATGCAACAGGATCAGCAAATCCTTTAGCGGACTGTTGGAATAAAGGTGGAAATGGATTAGTTTATTTAACAACGGGTTCAGTAGCACCAATGTCACCTACAATACGTTTATATATGACTGCAAGTGGAACAGCTACTGTACCAACTCAGTCTTATGCAATTTTACCTTCAGTATCTAATTTACAAGCGAACACACATAGACTTAAGTTTTTTGCCTATGCCACTGCAATAGATAGAACTTTAGAAGTGGGTTATTTGACTGATGCATCAGATGTTAATACTTTTGTACAGTTACAAGAAATTAATTTACCTAGTACTGTTGCTGCTAATGCAATTGAATTTACTATTGTTCCTGGAGCCTTACCTGCTGGTGTTAAAAATTTATGTATTAAAAATCCTGGATTTCCAACAGGTTCAACTACAGCATATTTAGATGATTTTAGATGGGAAGCTATACCAGCATGTCCTGAACCTATTTCATTAGTGGCTGGAAATGTATTAACTTCAAGTGTTGATTTGAGTTGGACAGAATTAGGTACAGCAACTGCATGGAATATTGAATATGGTTTACCTGGATTTATCCAAGGTTCAGGTACTTTAGTTTCAGGAGTTACTACAAATAACCCTTACACGTTATCAAGTTTAACACCTGCTACAACATATGAAGTTTACGTTCAATCTGATTGTGGAGGTATTTCAGGTACAAGTCCGTGGATTGGACCTATCACTTTTACAACTAGTTGTGTTGCATTTGTGGCTCCATACACTGAAAATTTTGATAGTTTAGCATTAGTTTCTCCTTATACAGATTTACCTAACTGTTGGGAATCACAAGTTGGTCCTGATTTTTGGGACGTAACAAATGATGCAATAAATACAGGGCATACCTATTTACCTAATTATGGTGATCATACAACAGGAACTGCAAATTACATGTGGATTGATTCTTCATCGGATATTTTAGCAAACGAAATGGTTACTCCATTAATTGATATGAGTGCTTTAACAAATCCAGTTGCGGGATTCTGGTTTGCTTCAAATAATGTAACCAATACAATAAATCATTCTATTGCTTTAGACGTTTGGGATGGTGCTGCATGGTTAAATATTCAAACCCTTACTGGAAACTTTACTGGATGGGTTAAAGTTTCTGCTTCTGTTCCTTCGACTGTGCCAACTATTACTAAATTCAGAATTTATGCTATTGCAAATCCAAATGGTACTACTTCAGATTATTTTTATAATGATTTAGGTGTAGACGATTTCTTTGTTGAAGAAGCTCCTGCTAATGCTCCTGTATGTGCAACAAATATTTTAGCAACTCCAGATGCATCATGTGGAAATGAACCAACAGTATTAAGTTGGGATGCTACTCCATTAGCAGATGGATATTATATTACAATAGGTACCACTGCTGGAGCTAACAATGTACTAGATAATTTTGATCTAGCAAGCGCTTTAACCTATTCATTTGTAGGTACTATTAATACAACATATTATTATACTATAACACCATACAATTCAGTTGGTTTAGCTACAAATTGTGTAGAGCAAAGTTTTACAACTGCTGTTAATGGCTGTTATTGTTTTCCTACAGGAACAAGTAGTTTATCTTATGTTGACAACTTTTCAACTACTTTAGCATCCACAAACATTACTAATAATGCTTCTGGATTTTCAACAGGAAATTATGGTGATTTTACAAATTTGAGTTTAACATTGGGATCAACTCAAAGTTTTGATTTTAATGTTGGTATTGTTGGAGCTACTGTTGGATGTGCAATTTGGATTGACTGGGATAATGATTTAAGTTTTGATTTATCAGATATGGTATATTCAACTACATCTTATGGTAGTGGTCCATTTACAGGTTCTATAACTATTCCTGCAACGACTGCAAACGGAAATTATAGAATGCGTGTGTTGATTGATTATAATGATTCAAATCCAGGAAATGATGATGCATGTAGTTTTTCTTCTGGTAGAGGAGAAGCTGAAGATTATATAATAACTGTGGATAACACTTTAAGCACTAATAGTTTTGATGATGCAAACTTTGTATTTTACCCAAATCCAGTAAATGATATATTAAACATATTTCATACGTCAGAAATTTCTTCTATTTCTGTTGTTAATTTGATAGGTCAAAGTATAATGCTTCAAGAAATTAATTCAAATAACTACCAATTAGATATGTCGAGTTTGAATACTGGAGTTTATTTAGTAAAAGTTAAAGCCAATAATACTGAGAAAACTATAAAAATTACCAAGCAGTAAAATGTTTAAATGTTAATTTTTAAAATTTTAAGCTACTCTTAACCGAGTAGCTTTTTTTTTGAAAATTATATTCCTATATTAGCACTTTATTAACAAACAAATAACTTATTATGAAAAAAATTACTTTATTGTTTATTGCTATGCTTTCGTTTTGGCAAATAAACGCACAAGTAAGTTCGTATTCGTTTGTTGCAGGTACTAGTGGAGTATTAGATCCAATGGCATCTTCAACACAATTGGTAGCTTCAGCTTCAGATGATGGAGTTTCACCAGTTACGAATATTGGATTTACCTTTAATTACGCCGGAGTAGATTACACAGAGTTCTCTGCAAATGCTAATGGTAACCTTAGATTAGGTGCTACAGCTGTTACAAGTCAGTGGACAAATACTGCAGCAAATGCAGCAACTACTTCTCCTGTGATCATGACATATTGGGATGATTTAGCAACAGGTTCTGGCAAAGTACATTATGTATTAACTGGAACTGCTCCTAACAGAAAATTAATTGTAGAATGGTTTGTTACAGTACCTAGAAATACCAATACAGGCGCTGTAGCTAACGCTAAATTTCAATGTATTTTAAATGAAACTACAAATGTTATTGAATTTGTATATGGAACAGGTTTAGTTTTAAATTCTGATTTTAGTGGGTATACAATTGGTTTAGCAACTTCTGCAACTTTGTTTACTAATGTTGATGCTTCTACAAATACAGTTTCTCAATCTGTTTTTAAAACAGACAATACTGTTGCAATACCAGAAGGTACAACTTATACTTGGACACCTCCAACTTGTCCTGGTTCAACTGGTTTAACAACAACTGATATTACAGCCAACTCTGCAACTGTTACATGGACACCTCCAAGTAGTGTTCCTGCAAACGGTTATGAATATGTTGTTTCATCTTCTGCAACTGCTCCAACAGGTTCTGGTACTCCAGAAGCTACAAATTCAGTTTCTGTAAGTTCATTGACTTCCAATACTGTTTATTATGTATATGTACGTTCAGTATGTGGAAATGATTTTGGAAATTGGGTTTCAGTAGGTACATTTAAAACATTATGTGATCCTCTTGACTCATTTGTAGTTAATTTTGAAGGTTTACCAACAGGAACAGGTAATTTACCTGATTGTTGGGAAAGAGCAGGAACTTCAACGGATGTTTACACAACTACTGGTTCCGTGGCTCCAATGTCACCAGCTAACAGGTTATATATGAATATTGGTACTACTACAACAGCTTTTGCACTGTTACCAAATGTATCAAATTTACAAGCGGATACGCATAGATTAAGATTCAAAGCTTATGCAACTTCTGCAAATAAATCTATAGATGTTGGTTATTTTACTGATCCTTCAGATGTATCTACATTTGTAGCAATTCAAAACGTAGCATTACCCTCAACTACAGCAGACACTGCTACTGAATTTTCAATAGTTCCAACTGCTATTCCTGTTGGAGTTACTAGGTTGGTATTAAGTTTAGTAAATACATCTGCATTTACAACAGCTTATGTTGATGATGTTAAATGGGAAGTTAACTCATTATGTGCTGAACCAAATACATTAACTGCAACAAATATAACTAATGTTGATGCATTATTAGGATGGGTTAATGGTGGAACGGCTTCTGAATTTGAAATTCAATATGGAGTTCCAAACTTTGTTTTGGGTACAGGAACTTCTGTTGCTGGAATCATGACTAATTCTTACACATTGGGTGGATTAACGGCAAATACATCTTATTCATATTATGTAAGAGGTGTTTGTGCTGGTCCTGAAAATAGTTCTTGGGCTGGTCCATTTACTTTCAAAACACAATGTGATGATGTAACTGATTTCTTTGAAAACTTTGATTCATATACAACAAATTTTTCATCTACAATGCCAGATTGTTGGTCTAGAGGTGGAACTTCTACTTCAACATATATTACTACAGGTTCAGCTGCTCCAATGTCTGCATCTAACAGATTATATATGTTTGCAAGTGGAACAACACCAACCGAAGGTTATGCTATTTTGCCTCCAGTTTCTAACTTAGCTGCTGGAACCCATAGACTTAAATTTAAAGCCTATGCTACTGCAATTGATAGAATTATACAAATTGGATATTTAACAGATGCTGCTGATGTAACTACCTTTGTTCAATTAGAAGAAGTTTTATTACCAAGTGCTAACCTTGCTAGTACACAAGAAATTATTGTAATACCTGCTGGTGTTCCTACTGGTGTCAGAAACTTAGCAATATTAAACCCAGGATATCCAGGATCTTCAACTACAGCTTATATTGATGATGTTGCTTGGGAACCAATTCCAGATTGTGCTAATCCAACATTAGTAAATGCAACTGCTGTAACAAGTAATTCTGCTGTTATTGGTTGGACTGGAAATGCTTCAGATGTTACTTGGGAAATTGAATATGGTGCACCAGGATTTACATTAGGTGCTGGAACAATTGTACCTGCATCTACAAATCCGTTTACTTTAACATCTTTAACACCTGAAACAGCGTATCAGTTTTATGTAAGAGCCGTTTGTGCTTCATCAACAAGTACTTCCTCTTTATCAGGCAGTTTTACAACTGCATGTGCTGCTGTAACTCCAGATTATACTCAAGATTTTGCTACTTTCCCTCCAAACTGTTGGAATAGATCAGACGCAGGAACACCAGCAACTGGTCCGACAGGTTCAGGTACAGGGATTTGGTTTGCGGATGGATTCTTAAATTCAGGTTCAACAGGAGCTGTAAAAGTTAATTTATATACTACTGGTAGAAATGCTTGGTTAATATCTCCGTTTATTGATTTAACAGGAGGTGGTTTCAGAGTTAGATATGACGTTGGTGCAACTACTTGGGGAGGTACTGCTACTACAACAATGGGTAGTGATGATCAAGTTGTGTTTCTAATGTCGATTGACGGTGGAGCAACTTGGACTTCTATGGAAACATACGATACCACAAATACACCAACAAACACATCTACAACAAAAGTTTATGATATAGCTGCACAAACTTCTGCAACTACTTTGTTTGCTTTTTATGCAACTGATGGTACTACAGATGATGCTCCTGATTATGATTTCTTTATAGATAATTTCGTAGTTGAAACTCCTCCAGCTGCGGCTCCAGGTTGTGCTACTAATATTGTGGCTACACCAGACGCTTCATGTGGAAACTTCCCATTCAGTATTTCTTGGGATCCTACGCCAACAGCTACAGGTTATAAAATTTCTGTTGGTACTACTATGGGTGGTACAGATATTGAAAATGATTTGGATTTAGGTTTAACTACTTCTTACTCTTATGCTACTCCAAATGTTAATACAACATACTATTACACAGTAAAACCATACAATACTGTTGGAGATGCTACTGGATGTGTTGAACAATCATTATTAACTGTAGCAACAGGATGTTATTGTCCTTCTGAACCAGGTTCTGTTGATGGAACAGGAATTACTAACGTTCAAATGGGAGCTATTGATGTTCCAATTTCTGTAACTGCGGCACCTTACTATTCAAATCAAACGGCTACAGTTTATAATATGAATCAAGGAATTTCAAACAATGTAAAAATATCTTTCAATACTTCTATATTTGATTATAATACTTATATCTATGTAGATTTGAATGATAACTTTACTTTTGAAGCTTCAGAGTTATTATTTACAGGGGTATCATCAAGTACAAGTCCTAATGTTTATGATGCATCATTTGTTATGCCTGCTACTGCACCATTAGGAAATCACAGAATGAGAATTGTAACAGCTGATTTTATGCCAGTTGGTAATGAGGATCCATGTTATAGTGGTTCTTACGGATTTACTGTAGATTTTACTATTAACGTTCAAGTTCCTTCTTGTACTCCAGGGGCTGCAACTGCAACTTTATCTCCAGATTGTGCTAATGGTCAATTCTATGTTGATATTGATGTAACTGCTTTAGGAAGTGGAACTCCTTCTATTTCTGATGGGACAGTTTCAACTCCAATCACAGCAACAGGAATGGTACAGGTTGGTCCATTTGCTAATGGTTCGTCGGTTACTTTAACTTTGTTACATGGTACAGATCCAGTTTGTGATTTAGGTTTAGGTACTTTTGATTACACTTGTCCTCCAGCTAATGATGACTGTACTAATGCAACACCTTTAACTGTTGGTGGAGTATTTAATGATAACGCTGTTACATCTACTAATCTTGCAGCAACTAATTCTAATCCTCCAGCTCCTGGATGTGCGTCTTTCTCAGGTGGCGATGTTTGGTTCTCTGTTGTTGTACCAGCTTCTGGTTCACTAACTATTGATACAAATACAGTATCTGGAAGTTTTACAGATTCTGGAATGGCAGTATACAGTGGAACTTGTACTGCATTAACTTTAGTTGAATGTGATGATGATGATTCTGATAATGGTGCCATGTCAAAAGTTGTTTTATCTGCTCAAACTCCAGGTGCAACTTTATATGTAAATGTTTGGAAATATAATGGTGGAACAGGTGGAGAATTTGTTGTTTCTGCTTTTGATGCTTCATTATCAAACGACACTTTCGATAACGCAAGTTTTGTTGCTTATCCAAATCCAGTTAAAGATGTATTAAATTTATCTTATTCTTCAGAAATGTCTTCTGCTAATGTAATTAATTTACTTGGTCAAGTTGTTCTTTCAAAAGAATTAAATAATACTAATGCTCAATTAGATTTAACAAGTTTACAAGCTGGAACTTATTTAGTTCAAGTAGCTGTTGACAATCAAGTTAAGACTATCAAAATTGTTAAACAATAATTTTAGATATAGTTGTTAACATAAAATTTTTAATTAAAAGGCTACTCATTTGAGTAGCCTTTTTTTATTTAGAAATTAGTTTTACATTTGTTTCATATAAAATATTAATAATGAAAAAAATTACGCCCCTAATTTTATTTTTCATGTGTATAGTTGTGAATTCTCAGGTAACTATTTCGGAAAGTTTTGATTCTTCAACTTCTTTACCATCTGGTTGGTTGGCAAGTCGTTTTTCAGGCACTTCAATTCAGTCATGTAATGGTAATTCCTTTAGAACTAATTTGCGTTCAGGAACCACTACCTCTTCAGGTTGGTTGTCAACTCCAAACTTCACAAATGTTTCTAGTGGTAATAATTTAGTAGTAACCTTTGATTATAAGATAATTAATTACTTCACAGGTTCCAACCCAACAATAGTTCCTACATCATTAGGATGGGGAAACATACAAGTTCAAATTTCTCAAGATAATGGAGTAAACTGGACTACAGTTTATACCGTTGATCACTCAAATCATATCACTAGTATAAATTGCACAAATAAGTCATTTACTATAAATTCTTCATTACTACCTAACGGTTCAGATTTTAAAATGAGATTTCTAGGAACATGGAATTCGGGAGATTATTATATTTATATTGATAACGTTAATGCTTCTCAATCTTCAGCAGCACCAAATTGTAACACTATACTTTCAATTCCTGCCAATAACGCTTCTAATGTTAGTGTAACCTCTGATCTAAACTGGACAGCAGCTACTGGTTTTCCTACAGGTTATAATTTAACAATTGGAACAACTCCATCAGGAACTAATGTTCTAAATAATCAAAATGTAGGAAATGTTACTTCATACGATTTACCTCAATTATTATTTAATACTACCTACTACGTAACCATTATTCCTTACAACGGAAATGGAACTGCAACTGGATGTTCGCAATATAGTTTTACAACTATAGCAGCACCTCCAATTGGTAATGTTTGTGAAAATCCAATAATTATTTCATCACTACCTTTTTCAACAACTAATAATACTTCTAATTTTGGTGATGATTATAGTGGAGGACAAGGAACAAATTGTGGGAGTAATACTCAGTTTTATTTAGACGGAGATGATGTTGTTTATAAATATTCAGCTACATTTACAGGTAATATTAATATAAAACTAACCCCATCAACAACTGCAGATGTTTATTCTGGTATTTTTGTGTATGGAAGTTGTTCAGATATAGGAACAAATTGTTTAGCTGGTGTAGCAAATGGAACGGCAAATATTCGTGAAATTAATTCGTTTTCAGTAACTTCGGGTGAAGATTACTTTATTGTAATTTCTTCATACGCTCCTCCTCAATCAATTGGTTATACTTTGAATATAGTTGAGAATACTTGTACTAATCCGACGGCTAATT
Source organism: Flavobacterium sp. (assembly GCF_965657075.1). GTDB lineage: Bacteria > Bacteroidota > Bacteroidia > Flavobacteriales > Flavobacteriaceae > Flavobacterium. The sequence goes on along the minus strand of NZ_CBFHMV010000013.1, from coordinate 38,031 downwards.
TTTCGGTAATTCCAAACTGTGTGGCAGGAAATCAATTTTTTGTTAATACAGAAATTACTAATTTTGGAACAGCTTCATCTGTAACAGTTTCCGATAATTTTGGAAGTACACCAGTCGTTTTAAATACAACAAGTAATGTACAATTTGGTCCATTTCAAAATAACAATTCTGTAATTATTACAATTCAAAATAATCAAGATTCAAATTGCACCTTAAATAGTTCTTTCATTACACAACAATACTGTCCACCTTCTAATGATGAATGTACTGGAGCAATAAATTTAGCAATAGGGAGTAATTTTAATTCCAATTTGATAGTTTCAACAAATCAAGGAGCTTTGATTTCTTCAATACCAAACCCGTCTTGTGGAGGTTCTGTTTTTAAAGATGTTTGGTATAATACAGTGGTTCCCAATTCAGGAAATATTACTATTGAAATTAATCAAGAACCTGGTGGTTTAACCGATACGGCACTTCAATTATATTCAGGTAATTGTTCAAATTTAGAAGCACTACAATGTGGAGATAATGAGAGTTCAAGTTCGGGTCATCCACTAGTAACTTTAACAGGGAGAACTCCAGGCGAAGTAATTTACATTCGAGTTTGGGATTTTAGTGGTAATAATGAAAATTTATTCAGAATTTCAGCTTATGATTGTTCACTTGGAACTTCTGCACCAACAGGTTCAGCAACACAGAGTTTTTGTTCAGGAGCTACAGTTGCGTCACTCTCAGCTACTGGAACATCTCTAAAATGGTATTCGGCAGCAACAGGAGGAACACTTTTAACAGGAACAACTGCATTAGTCAATGGAACAAGTTATTATGCTTCTCAAACTATTTCAGGATGTGAAAGTAATTCAAGATTACAAGTTACAGCGACCATAAATCCTAATTCACCAACACCCACAGGTTTTTCTTCTCAATCTTTTCCTGTGCAAAATGCTTCAAATGCAGTTATTGAAAGTATTCAAATAAATCCAACCAACGTTACTTGGTATGCAACATTTTCTAATGCTTTAAACGGAATTAATCCTTTACCTTCTGGTACAGTGCTCGTTAACGGAGCTACATATTATGCTGTGAATTTTGCTACAGGTTGTAAAAGTTCTCCTTTTGCAGTTACAGTTATGGTTAATTTGGGCAATGATGAATTTGAATTTAATGAATTGAACTATTTTCCTAATCCAGTTACAGATTATTTTTATATTGAAAATAGCAGTTTAATTACTAGTTTAAAGGTGATTAATTTACTAGGTCAAGATATATTCAATGTTTCTTTAAACAATTATATTACGTCTGTTGATTTATCAACTTTAGAAAAAGGAACTTATTTTGTAGTGCTGAATTCCGATGAAAAGACTAAAATATTTCCAATAATAAAAAACTAAAAACAAGAAACCATTCCTAACCGAATGGTTTTTTTATAAATAGAAGTATCTTTGTAGTATGAAGTTTTCATTTATTATACCAGTATTTAATAGGCCAGATGAAATTTTGGAATTATTAAATAGTCTTCAAAATCAAACTCAAAAGGATTTTGAGGTTGTAATTATTGAAGATGGTTCCAATTTAAAATCAGATGCAATTGTGAAAGATTTTTCAACGGAACTATCTATTTTATACCTTGAAAAAGAAAATTCTGGTCCAGGTGATTCAAGAAATTTTGGTATGAAAAATGCTTCAGGCAATTATTTTATTATTTTAGATTCTGATTGTATTTTACCCAAGGATTATTTTGAAAACGTAATAATTCAACTAGAGCATGATTTTGTTGACTGTTTTGGAGGTTCTGATAGTGCTTTAAATTCTTTTTCAGAGATTCAAAAAGCCATAAACTACAGCATGACTTCATTTTTAACCACTGGCGGTATTAGAGGTGGAAGTGAAAAACTAGATAAATTTCAACCTCGAAGTTTCAATATGGGACTTTCTAAAAAGGCTTTTGAAGCTACAAACGGATTTGGAAATATTCATCCTGGTGAAGATCCAGATTTGTCCATGAGATTATGGAGACTTGGATTTAAAACTAAATTATACAATAAAACGTATGTATATCATAAGCGTAGAATTGATTGGAAGAAATTTTATATACAAGTCAACAAATTTGGTAAAGCAAGACCAATTTTAGATTCTTGGTTTCCTGAATATGTTAAGCTAACCTTTTGGTTTCCAACATTGTTTTTAGGTTATGTTGTGTTTACATTAGGTTTGTTTTTTATGGAAATTTATATGCCTTTCCTTTTTTTAAGTTTCTATCTGTTAGTGGTTTTTTTAGATAGTACTTTTAAAAACAAAAGTTTAAAAATTGGAGTGTTAACATTATGGGCACTTTTGATTCAGTTTTACGGATATGGAATTGGTTTTATAAAGTCATTTATCAAGATTAGAATTTTAAAAAGAGAACCTAAAAAGGCGTTTCCTGAATTATTTTTTAAATAAGATGACAAAAATTATAGGCTTAACAGGTGGAATCGGAAGTGGAAAAACAACCGTTGCAAATTATTTTGAACAACAAAACATTCCAGTTTATGTTGCTGATGATGAAGCTAGAAAGATTACCAATTCAAAAAACGTTTTAAAAAAAATTGTTGCTGTTTTTGGAAGTGAAGTTCTTGAACATAATGTTTTGAATAGAAAAAAAATGGGAGAAATTGTCTTTAATGATAAAGATAAATTAAATCAACTTAATGCAATAATCCATCCTGAAGTAAAAAAACATTTTAAAAAGTGGCTTAAAAGTAAGATAGATTACCAATATGTAATAAAAGAATCTGCAATTTTGTTTGAATCTAAGACCAATTTAGACTGTGATTTAATAATTTTGGTAACTGCCCCTTTAGAATTAAGGATTGAAAGAACAATGAAAAGGGATAATTGTGATAGAGAATCGGTTTTGCAACGCATTAAAAATCAAATTTCTGAAGATGAAAAAGCCCAAAAAAGTGATTTTATCATCAACAATATAAATTTAAATGACACGTTTAATCAAGTAGATATTCTGTTAAAAAAATTAATTTAATTTATTTTGAGTCTTAATTGTTAATGTTTGGTTAATATATATTTAATAAATATGTTAAAATACTAATTTTGTATAGATGAACAAAGTAAAGTTTAGAATACTAGTTTTTTTTATGAGTGTTTCTCTTATAGGACTTATTCTAATTAAGTTTTATTGGATCAACTTGTTGCTTCAAAAAAGTAATGAGCAATTTAAACAAAATGTTCAGCAAATTATTGGTAATGTTTCAGAAAAAGTTAACGAAAGAGAATTTCGAAATTTTTTTGCCACATATAAGAAAATTGCAGATAGTTTGGGTGTAATGCCTAATCAAAAAGACATCAAAAATTTTCTCTATATTTCTAAAAATGAAGCCACTAATGAAACTATAATTTATTCAAATTCTATCATTGCACAGGATTATGACATAAATGCAACGTTCTTTAACAAATTAGCAGATTCTGTGCCCATTCAGAATTTTTTGGCAGAAAGAAAAACAAAAATATACAAGTCTACAGGATTTGATAGAGCTGGCATAACTTTGAAAGATAAACCCGATATTTCAATTGAAAATAAAGGAAATTTAGATCGATTAGATAAAGTGCAGCTAGAAATTGTTTATTATGATGTCATGAGCCAAAAAACACTTGCTGATAGAATTAGCAAAGATGATTTGGAAAGAATTTTAAGAAAAGAGCTCATTAAAAATGAAGTAAAAACACCTTTTGAATTTGGTGTATACAATAACGGATTAGCTACTAAAGTTACTTCTGAAAATTTTGAATACGATACTAAAAACACGTTTGGTGTGCCAATTTTTCAAGATATTGATGGAAATAGTCGTTATGAATTATTAGTCACTTTTCCTCAAAAAAGCAAATACGTTCTTTCGTCTATTATTTGGGTAATTATGTTGTCAATTATGCTTACAATGATTATAATTTTTACTTATTTAAGTGCTTTACGACAATTGATTACACAAAAGCAAATTTCTGAAATTAAATCAGATTTTATCAATAACATGACGCACGAATTTAAGACTCCAATTGCAACTATAAACTTGGCGTTGGATGCTATTAGAAATCCTAAAATTATTGACGATAAAGAAAAAGTACATCGTTATCTACAAATGATTAAGGATGAAAATAAAAGAATGCACGTTCAAGTTGATAACGTTTTAAGGATATCTAAATTAGAGAAAAAAGAACTTGATATTACTAAAGAACCACATGATTTGCATGAAATTATTGAAGAAGCAGTGGAACATATCAGTTTAATTGTAGAAGATAGTCAAGGTAAAATAACAACCGATTTAAAAGCAACTAATACAAACGTTTTATTAAATGATTCTCATTTTGTAAATGTAATTGTAAATATGTTGGATAATGCTGTAAAATATTCTGTAGATAAACCGATTATCGAAATTGCTACAGAAAATAGTGCTGTTGGTTATGTATTAATAAAAATAAAGGATAATGGTATAGGAATGTCCAAAGCAGCTCAAAAAAGAGTGTTTGAAAAATTCTATAGAGAACATACAGGAAATGTTCACAACGTTAAAGGACATGGTTTAGGTTTGTCTTATGTTAAACAAATTATAGACGATCATAATGGATTAATTTCCGTTGAAAGTGAAAAAGGAAAAGGAAGCGTTTTTACCATAAAAATGCCACTCATAAACTAAAAAAAAATAATTATGGAAGCAATGAAAAAAATATTATTAGTAGAAGATGATCCCAATTTTGGTGCTATATTAAAAGATTATTTAATGTTAAATGATTTTGAAGTAGTGCATGCCAAAAATGGAATGGAAGGTTTTGAAAAATTTAAAAAAGACACTTACGATTTGTGTATTTTGGATGTAATGATGCCTTACAAAGATGGTTATACTTTAGCAAGAGAAATTCGTGAAAAAAACCAAGAAGTGCCAATTGTATTTCTTACAGCAAAAACCATGAAAGAAGATGTATTAAAAGGATACAAAGTAGGAGCAGATGATTACCTAAATAAACCTTTTGATAGTGAAGTTTTACTAATGAAAATTAAAGCTATTATTCAAAGAAAAAGTAGTGAAGTAAAACCAGAATCTATCATTTTTGAATTTCAAATTGGAAAATTTCATTTAAATTCAAAATTAAGACAATTATCTTTTGATGGTCAAGAACCTGTAAAATTATCACCAAAAGAATGTGAGTTATTAAAAATGTTAGCACTACATGAAAATGATGTAATGCCAAGAGAATTAGCACTTACCAAAATTTGGAGAGATGATAATTACTTTACTTCAAGAAGTATGGATGTTTATATTGCTAAACTAAGAAAATACTTAAAACCAGATGAAAATGTAGAAATACTAAACATTCACGGTGAAGGATTTAGATTAGTAATAAAAAAATAATTGTTTTCAAACAATACAATAAAGCTCTAAGAAATTAGAGCTTTTTTTATTTCCACTCAATTTTTAATGCGTAAGCCACTTTATCTTCTTTGGAAAGTGTAAAAATACTTTCATTTTCAATTGAATTGGATTTAATTTCAGCTTCATCATTTAAGTTCAATTCAAGCATAAAATTCATATCAAACGATTTGACTTCACTTAACAACAGTTTTTTAGGATTTTCAACATCCAAACACCATTCCAAATATTTAACGTTATTGGCGTGATTTACAATGTCTAAATCAGAAAAAACAACTTTTCTATTTCCAATTTTTTCTATAACTTCATTGGTATTTATTTTTTCTGTGGGTTGTATTGTTGCATTTGTGTCAAATCTTTCAAAATGGTCATGACTTAAAGCTAAAGTATCTGGTCTTCTCGTTTTCGTATTTATGGTAACCCAATACGTTTCACAACCTACAATTTTTTCTCCATTCAAATACATTTCTAAGCAACGAGTCGAACGTGAATTTTCTAGTGATTTTATCCAAGTTTTCATAACAATTTTATCACGCCATTTGGGTAATTTGGTAATTTCAACACGCATTCTACTCAAAACCCAAGCTTGGCCATGTCTTTGTAAATCCGAATAACTAATACCACCTAAATCGGCATGATTTCCAGCAGTTATTTGAATAAAATTGCATATATCAGTATATTTTAGTAAACCGTTTGAATAACAATTTAAAAAGGTAAGTTCAAATTCTTGTTCGTATATAGATGTAAAATTTGGGCTAATTGACATTATTTATTTTTTCTGAAATTGTATTTATAATTGTTAAAGTTTCCGTTTGAAAATCAAACCAAATGGTATTTTCATTTCGTTTAAACCAAGTCAATTGACGTTTGGCAAATCTTCGTGTATTCATTTTTATTTGTTCGACAGCAAAATCTAAAGTTGTTTTTCCATCAAAATAGTCAAATAATTCTCTATAACCAACTGTTTGCAAAGCATTCAATTCTTTGTTTGGATAAACATTTTTTGCTTCTTTGAGTAAACCTTCATGTATCATGATATCAACTCTTTGGTTGATTCTGTTGTAGATGATTTCTCTTTCAGCTTCTAATCCAATGACAATTGGAGTGAAATTTCGTTCATTTTTTTTCTGATTCAAAAAGGAAGAATAAGGTAAATTGGAAGTCAAACAAACTTCCACAAAACGCATCATTCGTTGTGGGTTTTGAAGGGTTTGAGGATTTTTATTTAAAAGAGTAGAGTAGTAGTTAGAATCTAATTCTTGAAGCTTTTGTTGTAAAAATTCAAGACCTTTTTGTTCATATTGATTTCTAACATTTTCACGAATTTCAGTTGGTATTTCAGGAAAATCATCAAAACCTTGTAAAATGGCATTCACATATAAACCTGAACCACCAACTACAATTTGAATATTATTTTTTTGGAACAATTCGTCTAATTTGGCAATCGCTTCTTTCTCAAAATCACCAACAGAGTAATTCTCAAAAATAGATTTATTTTGGATAAAATGATGAGCAGCAGCAGCCAATTCTTCTTCATTTGGTACAGCTGTACCAATTTTCATTTCCTTAAAAAACTGACGGCTATCACACGAAAGTATCTCACAACCATAATGTTGCGCTAAATTTAAGCTCAAAGCAGTTTTCCCAATAGCTGTTGGACCAACGATTATAATTAGATAGTTTTTCAATTTTTATTTTACTTTAGCTATGGATTCAAATACGTTATCCCAATCACTATATTTTCCGTAATTTTTCCCTAATCTTACAATAATAGTTTCTGTTTTTGGATTTACATAAATGTATTGACCTAAAATTCCTTGAGCATAAAAACTCATATCATCTTTGTTTGAAATCCACCAGTGATTCTGATAATACCAAACACCACTTAAGTTATTTTCTGCTTTAGTTGTTTTTTCAACCCATTCTTTTGAAATGATTTGTTCACCATTCCAGTTTCCATTATTTAAAAATAAACGTCCTAATTTGGCATAATCAATGGCAACCGAATTTAAACAACAAAACGTTTTTTCAACACCATCTTTTTTATCTAAACTCCAACTTGCATTATATTCCATACCTAAAGGTTTCCATATTTTTTCTTCAAGATATTCACTGATTTTTTTTCCTTTTAGACTTGATTCTAAAATCAAACCTAAAATTTGCGAATCACCACTACTGTAACTAAAAGAATGGTTGTGATTTTTTTCTAATTTAAGTTTAGAAATTTCTTTTTTAAGATTTCTTCCATAATAGACACTTGCAGCATTTCCAAATGGATTGTAATAACTTTCATTAAATTCAATTCCAGAAGTCATGTTTAATAAATGGGTTATAGTAACTTTATCAAAACCATTTTCTTTTAATTCTGGAAGATAATTGGTTATGGGTTCATCAACAGATTTAATCAAACCATCATCAATAGCACAACCAATTAACATTGAAATCACAGATTTTGCCATGGAAAATGAAGGCACGATTTTTTCTTTATCATAACCATCAAAATATTTTTCATAGATTACCGTATCTTTTCTAATTACAACAAAAGCAACCGTTTTGTTTAGTTCTAAATACTCATCAAAAGAATAGATTTTTTCTTTTCCTTTTATGTTTAAAGTAACCGTTTTTGCGATTTGTTCCCTTAAATTATAATGAAATTTAAAAGGTTCTTCAGACTTTTCTATGTCTCTTTTTGGGAATTTTTTGTGATCATTAATATCAGCAAAATTATAAATTACAAATCGACCTAATTTACAAGAAGTAAAGAATACTAAAGTAAAGATTAAAATAAAAAAACTCTTTTTAGTCATAAGAATATATTTAAAATTATTAATCAGTTTCTAAATTATTTCCACAATGATAACAAAACTTAGCATTATCTCTATGGTCTTCAGTTCCACAACTTGAGCATGGATTTTTAGCATTTGAATTTCTAGTTTTATTGGCAAATTCAGCAGAAACAATTCCGGTTGGAACAGCTATAATTCCATAACCTAAAATCATTACTAAAGTAGCAATTATTTGTCCAATAGTAGTAACTGGAGCAATATCTCCATAACCAACAGTTGTTAGTGTTACAATGCACCAATAAATACTTCTTGGAATACTGGTGAAACCACTTTCAGGACCTTCTATAACAAACATTAAAGCTCCAAGTAAAATAGAAATTACAAGCACAAAATAAATAAAAACGATGATTTTAGATTGACTAGCTTTTAATGCTAATTTTAAATTGGAAGCTTGACCCGTAAAGTGAGCTAAATTTAAGATTCGGAACAAACGTAGCAATCTTAATGCTCTTACGATGGATAAGATTTTCGTTTGAGGAAAGAAGAACGACAAATACATCGGTAAAATCGAAATCAAATCGATAATTCCATAAAAACTAAATATGTAATTTAGAGGTTTTTTTATAGAAATAATACGAAGAATATACTCAATAGTGAAAAAAACCGTTATAATCCATTCAGAGTAATAAAGTAAATCATGGTATTTATCATCTAATTCTTTTACAGATTCTAGCATAACTAAAACCACACTTAAAAGGATAACTCCTAAAAGTACTAAATCAAAAAGTTTACCTGCAAAAGTGTTGGTTCCATAAATAAGTATGTGAACTCTCTTCTGAAATTTTTCCCAATTGGAGTTAGTTTCTTCCATAAAAACAAATATACAAAAATTAAAATTTTACAATTTTAAGATTTTTACTTTTTCGCATATAAGATTGAATAATAGAACGAGTGTCTCTATTATTTTGCATTGGAATAATGAGGTTTCTGAGGATTTCTATATTACTGATTTGGTAATTTAAATCATAAAAACAATAGCCTTTATAAATTCCTTTTTCGATTAAAATAGCACTTCTTTCGTCATGAGTTCTTCCTTTGTCAATAATAACCATATTATTACTTTCAAACGAGTTGTTTTTAATAAAATCTTTAACTCGTTTGTTGTATTCTTCTGAATTTTCCTTGCCAATACAAGCTCCAAAACATTGTTTTATATCGTATTGAAAACAACTTTTTTTGGTATCATAAATGCCATTAATTTTTTGACAAAGTTGGTACTTTTCAGTAATTTTAAACAAAGCAGTTTTACCTTCTTGAAGCGAAGTAAAGGAAGTTATTTCTTTTTTTCTTCCATCTGATTTTTCAACTTTTAAAGCAGTATATCCCTCTTTTGTTTTTTCTGAATATAATGCCCAATTGAATAAGGTTTTGCGTTGAGCTCTATTATGAATTGGTTTATTAATTTTAATTTCTTCACTTTCTTTTAAAAGCGCAATGAGTTCAGAACCTGTTTCTTCGTAAGTTACAGCATAGACTTGGGATTGAATTTTTAAACATTTTGAAGTTTTTCCGGTAAAATGTTGATTGATTCTATTCTTAATGTTTTTACTCTTTCCAATATAAATTAAATCACCTTTTTCGTTGTGAATGTAATAAATTCCAACTTTATTGGGTAGACTTTCCACAATATCTAGAAGTTTTGGAGCCATTCCTAGTTTAACTTCTGTTTTAATGTATTCTTTTACGATTTCTTTGGTAGAATCTTTGGATAATAAAAGTTTGAAAAGTTTTACGGTTGCCAAAGCATCACCACTTGCTCTATGTCTGTCAGTTACCGGAATTCCCAAAGAACGAACTAATTTACCTAAACTATAAGAAGGTTGTTCAGGAATTAATTTCTTAGATAATTCAACGGTACAAATAGTTTGACGAACAAATTTGTATCCCAAGCGATCAAATTCATTTCTTAAAATTCTGTAATCAAATGACGAATTGTGAGCCACAACAATACAACCTTCAGTAATTTCTATAATTCGTTTGGCAACTTCATAAAATTTGGGAGCAGAACGCAACATCGCATTGTTAATTCCAGTCAATTTAACCACAAAAGGCTGAATTGGTTTTTCAGGATTAACAAGACTGATGAATTGATCAATTACTTCGTGACCATTGTATTTATAAATAGCAATTTCGGTAATTCCTTCTTCGTTAAATTGTCCACCAGTGGTTTCTATGTCTAGGATTGCGTAAATTTTCTTTTCTTTTAAGTTTCAAAGAAACAAAGTTACAAACTTGGAAAGTATTTTGTTTTCTTTTTTATATTTTCTTTTTTCAATTATCTTGAACCAAATATGCTGCTTCCAATTCTAACCATCGTACTGCCACATTCGATGGCAAGTTTATAATCACCAGACATTCCCATTGAAAGAGTTGTTGGTTGGTAGTTGTTGGTTGTTGGTATAGTTTGTAATCTATCAAAAATGGATTTTAAATGTAGAAATTCTTTTTTAATTTGGGTTTGATTTTCGGTAAAAGTTGCCATTCCCATCAAACCAATAATTTTGATATTTTCAAATTTGTTGAGTTTGACTTGTTCCAAAATCTCATCTAATTCGTTATTATCTAAACCAAATTTAGTTTCTTCTTCAGCAATGTGCATTTGCAGTAAAACATCAATAACTCTATTGTGCTTTTGAGCTTGTTTGTTGATTTCGTTTAATAATTTCAAACTATCAACACCATGAACTAAACTCACATATTCAGCCATGTATTTCACTTTATTGGTTTGAACATGACCAATCATGTGCCATTGAATATCCTTAGGCATTTCTTCCCATTTTTCAGTCATTTCTTGGATTTTGTTTTCTCCAAAAATGCGTTGACCAGCATTGTAAGCTTCCATCAAATCAGACACAGGTTTTGTTTTTGAAACGGCAACAAGTGTTACGTTTTCAGGAAGTTGGGATTTTATAACTAGTAGGTTATCTGTTATTTGCATTTTTTTGTTTTTTCGAAACACAGATTTAAGAAATTTCAAAAATTTTTATATTTTCTTAAATCAGTCTTGCATTTTATTTGTATTATCTAAGTCTCAATACTTAAATCTTATCTCTTAATACTTTCTTACAACTCATAAACCATCAAACCACTTCTGAATTTAGGTTCGATGTATGTACTTTTTGGAGGCATTATTAAATTGTTGTCTGCAAAGTCTTTAATTTCATTGATATTTGAAGGATAAAGCATAAAACCAACCTCAAATTCTCCTTCATCAACAACTAATTTTATAGCTGTAATAGGTTGTTTTCCAGAAATATAATCGATTCGTTCGTCGTTTCTTAAATCTCCAATTCCTAATATGGGATTTAAAACTTTATCATATAAAATTTGAGCATCTAAGTTTTCTAAAATACTGATTTCATCATTACTTTTTTTATAAAATAAAGCATAGAAATCACCATCTAAATACATTCCAAATTCGAACTTATCTTGCGGTTTCCACAATTCTTGTTCTTTGATTTTTATGATGAAATTTTCTTGTAATTTTTTTAAAAATTCAGTTTTAGAATTCCCGTTCAAATCACGCACAATACGATTGTATTCATAAATTTTGACATTACTTTCTGGAATTAAAAAACTCATAAAATAACTTAGATTATAGTTTTTTAGATGTTTATTTTCTTCGTAAAGTAATTCTGCTGAAGCTGAACGGTGATGTCCATCAGCAATATATAAATTGGGAATATTTTCAAAATGAGTTGTTAACCAATTGATGTCGCTATTAGTATCGATCTTCCAAAGGGTGTGTTTTTCTTTATTTGTGGTTGAAAATCTATACAAAGGTTCGCTTTGTTTTTTAAATAAAATCCACGTGTTTAATTCAACGCTATCTGGATAAGTAATCAAAACAGGTTCCGTGTTGAACTGGATTTGATGCAAATAATCTTTAAACAATTCTACACGATATTGCAAAGTGTCTTCGTGTTTTTTAATCACATCATTTTGGTAATCTTCAACTGAAGTTCCTGCAATTATTCCTGTAAATTTCTGATTTTTTGACTCAATTTCATACACATAAAAAACAGGATTTTCTTCTTGAACAAAAATATGTTCATTTTTAAAGTCTTGATATTTTAACGCAACACCTTTAAAACGTTTGTCTAAACTGATTTTTTGAACGTGAGCAAAAGCAGGATTTATAACATGTAAAAAAGAATAAGGATTGAAGTTTAGCCAAGCAGCAAGCTCAGCAGCACTATAATCATCATAATTTCTACAAGAAACCAACCCAACTTTATCAGGTGCAGGACGAACGGCTTTAAATGGAATTATTTTACTCATTTTAGGCATTAGGCATTAGGCATTAGGCAATAGTATAATACTTTTGGCTAATGGCTTTTGCCTTTTTACTTATTAAATTGTTTAGAAACTTTCTCTGCTTTTTTACTTTCGGAATAATCGTAAAAACCTTCACCAGATTTTGCACCGAGTTTTCCAGCCATTACCATATTCACTAATAAAGGACAAGGAGCGTATTTTGGATTTTTGAAACCATCATACATTACGTTAAGTATCGAAAGACATACATCTAAGCCAATAAAATCAGCTAATTGTAATGGTCCCATTGGGTGTGCCATTCCTAATTTCATCACGGTATCAATTTCTTCAACACCAGCAACACCATTGTATAATGTTTCGATGGCTTCGTTAATCATTGGCATTAAGATTCTATTGGCTACAAAACCAGGATAATCGTTAACTTCTGTTGGTGTTTTTCCTAATTTAATGGATAAATCCATGATGATTTTAGTTACTTCATCAGAAGTGTTGTAACCACGAATGATTTCGACTAATTTCATGATTGGCACTGGATTCATAAAATGCATTCCAATAACGCGTTCTGGATGAACTACTTGTGCTGCAATTTGCGTGATAGAAATTGAAGAAGTATTGGAAGCTAAAATCACATTATGATCACAAGTATCACTCAATTGTTTGAAGATATTCATTTTTAAACCCACATTTTCAGTAGCAGCTTCTACCACTAAATCGCAACCTACAACACCATCTTTAATGTCTGTGTATGTAATTATATTAGAAATTGTTTTGTGTTTATCTTCTTCAGATATTGTTCCTTTGGAAACCATTCTGTCCAAGTTATTAGCGATAGTTGCCATTCCTTTTTCTAATGATTTTTCAGAAATATCGATTAATTTTACAGTAAATCCTGATTGAGCAAACGTATGAGCAATTCCGTTACCCATTGTTCCAGCTCCAATTACAGCTATTTGTTTCATTTTAATTTTTATTTTTTTTTCGTGAATATGATGAAATAAGAATCATTATTGAGATTACAATAAATTCAACTATTTTATTTTCAGTTAAAAAATAAATTGCTAATCCAATTAGAGCTATTCCACTGGTAATTTCAATTATATTAGAGGTTATTTTAAAAAATGTTATAAATTTTTTGGTCATTTTAGATTTTAAATAATTCAAAATTAAATGAACTATTCCTAAAAACAAGACAAAAGAAGCTACACAAATTAAAGTCAGGAATAAATTTCTTTCATTTCCATTTTTAACCAAAGCAACTTCTGTAAAGAAATATATGGAATAAGTTAAAACAATCAAGTACAATGATGGTTTTAATCTCTTATCTAATGAAAATATTATAAAATCTTTTCTTGTCATATTATTTCTCGTTCATAGAATCAATAATCATATAAGCAACTCTCAAAGCTTCAGTTCCATCTTCTAATGTTACAATTGGAGTTGTGTTATTATTGATAGCATCAGCAAATGATTCCAATTCATCTAAAATGGCATTGTTTGGAGAAACTTCTGGATTGTCGAAATAAATTTGTTTTTTCTCACCTTCAGCATTTTGTAATATCATATCAAAATCACCTGGAACTTCTGGAGCATCTTTCATTTTTACTACTTCGCAAATTTTCTCTAAATAATCCACAGAAATGTATGCGTCTTTTTGGAAAAAACGGGATTTTCGCATATTTTTCATCGAAATTCTGCTTGAAGTAATATTGGCAACACAACCATTTTCAAATTCAACACGAGCATTTGCAATATCTGGAGATTGACTCAAAACAGAAACACCACTTGCATGAACAGCTTTTACTTTTGATTTTACTACACTCAAAATGGCATCAATATCGTGAATCATTAAATCTAAAACTACAGGAACATCTGTACCTCTTGGATTGAATTCAGCCAAACGGTGCGTTTCAATAAACATTGGACTTTCAATTTGATTTTTCACAACAATAAATGCAGGATTGAATCGTTCTACGTGTCCAACTTGACCTTTTACATTATATTCTTTGGCTAAAGAAATGATTTCTTCAGCTTCTTCAACTGTGGTTGAAATTGGTTTTTCAATAAAAACATGTTTACCACTTTTGATAGCAACTTTAGCACATTTATAATGAGAAAGAGTAGGAGTTACAATGTCAACAACATCAACAGCATGAATTAATTTGGCAATTGTATCAAATTGTTTGTATCCAAATTCAGCCGCAACTTTTTTTCCATTTTCTTGATTGTCATCGTAAAACCCAACTAATTCGTATTTTTCAGATTGTTGTAATAATCGTAAATGTATTTTTCCTAGATGACCAGCACCTAAAACGCCGATTTTTATCATAAAAATTAAATTTTATCAAAAGTAAGAATAATAGAATAAATTCCAATTTTTTTAAATCCCAAATTCCAAGTATTGTTTATAAAATCGATTAAATTATAAAATTGGAATTTGGAATTTATTTTTTGGAATTTGTTTTTATTAGGTATATTTTTACCAAACAAATTTTAGCCCCAATTGAAAAATACTGCCAAACATCAAGGACTTCGAAATCAATTAGCCAAACTACTTGAAGAAAAAGGAATTACAGATAAAAATGTTTTAGAAGCTATAAAAATTATACCTAGACATTTGTTTTTGAATTCAAGTTTTGAAGATTTTGCTTACCAAGACAAGGCATTTCCTATTGCAGCTGATCAAACTATTTCACAACCTTATACAGTAGCTTTTCAAAGCCAACTTTTAGAAGTAAAAAAAGAAGATAAAATTCTTGAAATAGGAACAGGAAGCGGTTACCAAACAGCAGTTTTATGTACAATGGGAGCAACGGTTTACACTATTGAAAGGCAAAATGAATTGTTTAAAAAAACTTCCCTTTTATTACCAAAATTGGGCATAAGACCTAAAAAAGTAATTTTTGGAGATGGCTACAAAGGTTTGCCAGAATTTGCACCTTTTGATGGAATTATTGTAACTGCTGGAGCACCATTTATTCCGCAACCTTTAATGGCTCAATTGAAAATAGGAGGAAAACTAGTTATTCCTTTGGGAGAAGAACATCAAATCATGACGATGTTGATTCGTAAAAATGAAACTCAATTTGAAAAACACGAATTTGGAGAGTTTCGATTTGTACCTCTTTTAGAAAATAAAAATTAAAAAAGCGAACTCGTTTAATTGAATTCGCTTTAAATTATTGCTTAATTATTGAAATATATCGTTCTAAACTTTCTTTTTCTGTTTGGGCAATAAATAATAAAAAATCTTCTTTATTATTTGATGTTTGAGCTATTTCTAAAGCTTTGTAATACCTTATTCTTGTGTCATAATCACCTTTGATATTAGCAATTACATAACCATGTTGAAGAAGAATTAGATTCATGACCAAACGAGAAGTTCTTCCATTTCCATCTATAAAAGGATGAATTTTTACCAATCTTTCGTGCATTTCTGCTGCAAGAATTATAGGATGCATCTTATTTTTGTTTTCTAAAAACCAAATAAAATAATCTTCCATAGCTTTAGCAACTAAATACGGTTGTGGTGGCAAATGAGAGCTTCCTTTTATCATCACTTGAACTTTTCTATACTTGCCAGCATCTTCTTGAATAATTCCACGAAGAATTAAATTATGAATGGACAATAATTCTCTTTCATTTATTGAAAAATTGCGTTCTTGTAATTGCTTTATATAGCTAATGGCTTCTTGATGATTTATAGCTTCAAGATGTTCTCGCATGCTTTTGCCAGAAACGGTTAATCCTTCGTTAACTACCAAATCTGTTTCTCTTAGTGTTAAAGTATTTCCTTCAATTCTATTACTTTCAAAAGTATATTCTAATTCTAAAGCTTGTGCAATTCTAAAACTATCAAACTGACGAAAATTATCTAATTCTTTTTTTAATACATCTATATCAACTAAAATAGCTTGTAAATTTTTTGAAAGAGGTTTTCTTTTAAAAGCTGCATCATAAATGGCTTCTGCTTCTGCTAATTGTAGTGCTTTTATTCCAAATTCTTCATCTTTTATTTCATATAGAATTCTTGCTTTAATCCATTCTATAATTAAAGTTTCGTAATTTATGTCTAAGAGTTCAGATAGTTTTTTTACTTGTTCTTTAGTAGGTTTTCTTGAGCCGTTTTCAAATTTACTTATCAATGCTTGGTCGATACCCATAAGTTGAGCTAACTCACGAGTTTTTAGATTTTTTTGCTCTCTAGCATTTTTTAATAAGGTATTCATAATATTGACAAATAAATTCTTGACAAATTTAGTCATAATTTTAGATAAAAAAAACCTAAAACGATTTTTTTATTCTATCAATATCTCTTTTTGTATCTTGTTCTTTTAAAGATTCGCGTTTATCGTAATTTTTCTTTCCTTTAGCTAAAGCAATTTCTAGTTTAGCTAATCCTTTTTCGTTAGTATAAAGTTTTAAAGGAACAATAGTTAAACCTTTGTTTTGACTGTCTTTTTCTAATTTTTTGAGTTCTTTTCTATTTAACAAAAGTTTACGTTCACTTTTTGATTTGTGATTGTAATGCGTTCCGTATTGATATTCTTCAATATGTGAATTGATAATAAAAAGTTCGTTATTACTAAATTCACAAAAACTTTCTGCAATAGAAGCTTTTCCTAATCGTATAGATTTGATTTCTGTGCCAGTTAACACAATACCAGCATTGTATTTGTCTAATATTTCATAGTCAAATTTGGCTCTTTTATTAAGTATGTTAATGGTTTTTTGCATAGGACTGCAAATGTAAGTTAAAACATTAAAAATGCAATTATTTTAGGTCTTAAAATATTTTTTAAACAATGATTTATGTCATTTATTTAGCTTTTTCTTGTTAATAAATTTGTCTTATAATTTTAAAACAAAAACAAAATGAAAAAATTAATTTTAATTGCAGTAGTATCATTATTTAGTATTTCAACATTTGCACAAGAAGGTTTACAAGGAACTTGGTGGGCAGCTGGTCAAGTATCTTTTGGTTCTGAAAAAACTGGAGATTTAAAATCAACATCAAACATGATTTTACCTATTATTGGATATTTTGTAGCGCCTACAACTACATTAGGATTAGGTGTTGGTAATATTTCAAATAAATCTGAAATAGGTTCTTTAACTACTGCTGAAACTAACACTTTTGTAGTTAAACCATTAATAAGAAAATATTGGAATGTTACAGGAAATCTATATTTTTATGGACAAGCAGCATTGCCAGTGATGTTTGGTAAAGACAAAATTACTGATGATAAAATGTCTTCCTTTGGATTAGAAGTTTCTCCTGGTTTTGATTACATCATAAACAAATGGTTAACGGTAGAGACTTCATTTACAATATTAAATGTGAATTCAACTACAACTACACCAACAGTTGGAGATAAAACAACAGAATTTAATTTTAACGCAAACCCAATGAATTCAGTTGCAGATAGAACATTTGGGAATTTACAAGTTGGTGTTAAGTTTCTTTTCTAAAAAAAATTAAATAATAAAAATAACCATCATAAATTATTTATGATGGTTATTTAATAAATTTCAATTGAAAATTCACAACTCAATTTTTCATTAGGGTTAATTGTTTGAATGGATTCTTTTTCAAATAATTTACCATTGGAATTACTCTTATCTGCATATCCCATCCAAGGTTCAATACATAAAAAAGGAGCATTTGGTTTTGTCCAAATTCCAAGATGTTTAAAATCCGAAAAGCTTATTTTTATATAAGGTTTATTGTTAAAATGCAATTCAAATTCTTTAGATTCAATGTTTTTAAAAACTAAGGCATCTTTGTCAAATAGTGTATAATTTAAGGCTAATTGTTGGTTTTTTGATTGAATTCCAATAGTTTTTCCACTAAATAAATCATTTTCTAATTGGTGACTTAGTAATTTTTCTTCTTTATTAAAATGCAATGAATATTCATTAAAATTAGAAGGAATTGAAAATGCAGGATGAGCACCAATATTAAAAGGCATGATGTTTTTTGAATTATTTTCTACAGAATAAATCAAACTCAATTTGTTTTCATTTAATACATATTTCAGTTGTAATTCAAACTCAAAGGGATATACTTGTAATGTTGTTTCGTTTTCTTTTAATGAAAAAGTAACAGAATTTTCAGTTGTTTCGATAACCTTAAAATTAAAATTTCTTGCGAAACCATGTCGAGGTAATTCATATTCATTACCATCAATCTCGTAAGAATTATTTTTTAAACCACCAACTATTGGAAATAATACAGGTGAAGTTTTATTCCAAAATTGTTCATCAACAGACCAAATATAGTTAGTATTATCTTTTGTAAATGATTCTAATTCAGCTCCAAAATGAAGTATTGAAGCTGAATAGTTTTTGTCTTTTATTATTGTTTTCATTATTCTTCAGGCATTCCTTTCCAATTTCTAATAATTCTACTCATTACAAAAATAACGATAATAGCAATTATAAAATTTACAGTTAACATTTCTAAAATATGGGTATTGAACCAATTGTATCCAGGAGAATTATAATTTCTATACAAGTTTCTTTCTCTTCTGTAACTATCGAGAATTAAAAAATATACTATTGGAATTAGGAATCCAAATGTCCATAAAAATAGATTTAAAGCTATTTTACTTAATTGAACACTTCTTTGGTTGAAATAAATTACAAAAAAGTAAATGATTACCCCAATAATTGAAAATAAAACAAAATAAAGGTAGGCCATTTCAGAAGATAAAACTGCTGTAAATACTCCAAAAATTATATTTAAAACCCCAAAACTCACTAAGGCAATCAACCAACTTTTACCTGAAGTAACTCGAAATGAAAATAGCAACAATGAAAAACCTAAAGCAGCAAATAAATAAGCTAAAATACCTTCAAATTCTATAAACGGATTTGCATGTGCTTTTGAAACGATTTGATATTTATTTTTTAAAACATCTTGTTGAACAAAATACTTTGAATATTTGTTATTGTTGGGATTTATATAACTTTTTGAATAATTACTATTGTAATTGTAAGAATCTTCAGTTTCGTATTCATTCAAAAAAGGAACAATATAAAGAAATTCAGTAAATTCGGGTTTGTTGTAAGTTATTTTAAACCATTTTTCAACATTTAAATTTGTCGCAAGTTGATGTTCTTTGATTAGGTTTAAGTATTTATTCATCAAGTTTTTAACTTCTTTTTGATTGTCTTCAAAAAGCCAATTTTTAACTTCTAAATTATTTAAAAAATCTTGTGCTTCATCAAACATATAAAATTCAAAACATTGACGATTCATTAAAGAATTTTCGTCATATTTTTTATTTTTAAACATCACATGATCTTTATAAACAAAACCTGAGTAATCAATCGTTTCTTCTGCATAAGTTTCAGTAACATCTTCAACATTATTTTGGTTTTGATTGCTTAAATCATTGTTTTCACTAATTTTTTCAATAAAATTTGAAGCTACTGAGTCAATTTCTGTTCTTTTAAAATAGCCGTCAATAAATACATCAGCTTGACTAATAATTTTACATCTTTCTTTTGTTTCTTGTAATGAATAGTAACTTTTCTGATGCAATTGTTCTCCAATTTGGAAGGAAACGAAAAAAGTAATTAGCAACAAACAAACTATAAAAATCTGAAGCCATTCATAAAATAAACTATTTTTTGATTTGGTATAAAATGTTTTTAACGAATTGTTTTTAAAGTAATTAACTAGCCACAAAATGGTGATTAAAATAATTAATAAAATTCCAAAAAGAATAGCACTGACTTCAATATCTACTTTAGTTTGGTTTGTAAAATCTATTGTTCCTTCATAATATCCTAAGGCAAAGAAAATGAGGTGTAGTATAACACCAATAAACAGCATTGGAACCAATTTAGTGTTCCAAATAATAGGATTTTTTAACAATAATTTTTTCTGAATATTTTTAAACATAGTGATTTAGTTTACAAAAAAACGTCTTGTTGAATTAGAAATATTACGCATATAACTAACAGTAACGTTTTGATTAATAATTGTTTTCATGAAATCATTGATGGTAATGTGGTCTGGAAAAACAGCAATTAGTGTTCCTCCATTTTGTTCCAAACTCACCAATTGTAAACTGTCAAAAGCTACTTTTAAATCACTTAAAGATTGTGTGCTTTCAAATTCAATTACAAAATGTTTTTCCTCGTTTTCTGAGGTAAAATTCAGATTTTTTTGAGCTCCATTTTTTAAGAAAACCACTTGATTTGAAGTTTTTTCTACTTCATATAATTGTTGTGAACTTAAAATTATGGCAATCGGTCTAAAAGGAGAATTTGCAATGTTTCTAAAATCATCTAAAATGGTTTGTTGAGCCAAAATATCTAGATTTGCCAAAGGTTCATCAATCAATAATATTTTTGGTTTCCTAAGCAACATTCGTGCTAATTCAAAACGCATTTTATATCCAGAAGATAAGTTATTCCAGCCGTGATTTCTGAATTTTCTTAATCCTAAACGCGTAATTATTAAATCAACAACCAAATTGTTTTCTTCAGGCACATAGCCATAACAACTTGCTGTAAACTCTAAATTTTGATACATTGATCCCCTCCAAGTTTCCGTTCTTTGAGGAATATAAACCAATTTTGTTCTTAGATCAAAAGTGTCATCATAATCAAAATTATAATTAATTTTTCCAGAAGTTGGATGCAATTCACCGCAAATACTTCTTAATAATGTAGTTTTTCCGTTTCCATTTTCACCAACTAAACCAATTATTTCTCCTGTTTTTATGGTCAAATTTATAGCACCAAGTTGAAAAGAGTTGTAAGACTTTGTCAAATTATCAACAGTAATTACATTTTGAGCTTCAATGGCAACTTTGTTAGATAAAAAAGCGTGAAGTTCCTTTAATAAATGAGTTAGTTTTTCTTTTTTTTCAGATTCATTGGTTTCATTTGCATCTAACCAATTTAAAAAAGCAGTCGTTTTTTCATAAAATGAAATGCTTTCGGTATCCAAAGTAAAATCGATGACTCTTTTAACAACTTTATTGAAATCGTTAAAATGTAAAAGTTCTTCTACTAATTGGAATTGTTTCTCAAATTCTGTCATATTTTATTTATAATTTCGTTTTAATAAGGAATAAATTATACTATCCAAAAAACTGCCTTCAAAGCAAATGTTTTCTTTTAAATGTGCTTCTTTAATAAATCTATTTTTTTGTAAAACTTTTTCAGATGCCATGTTTAAAGGATCAATTACAGCTTCAATAGAGTTTAAATTTAACACATTAAAACCATAATCTATTATCGTTTTTACAGCTTCAGTTACATATCCTTTGTTGTGGTATTCGGGTAAAATCATATAACCAATTTCAGAACGATAATGTTCAGGTTTTATGATATAATGTCCGACTAAACCAATCATTTTTGGATCATCTTTCAAACAAACTACCCAATTAATTCCTTCATTATTAGTTGTTTTTTCTTTGATCATTTTAATGTGCTCCAAGGAATCCTGATGATTTTTAAGCAAAGGTCTTGGTATAAATTTCATGTTTTCAGGATTGCTTCTCAGTTGAAAAACTTGTTCCACATCATTTTCGTTTATTTCTCGATAAATTAATCGTTCAGAAAATAAGGTTGGAAACGGTATGAAGTTGACAGAAAGCATTAACAAATATTTATGATGTGAAGATACTAATTATCTTATTTACTAAGTATTTTTTTTGTTAATTTGCTTATAATTATTCAAAAATAATAACAAAACAACCCTTTACAAATGAAAAATTTTTTCTCTAAAGCAATTACAATAGTAGCTTTATGTATTGGATTTTCTGGTATTCAGGCACAAGAAACTAAAGAATCTAATTACAGTTATGTAGATGCATTTGCACCTAATTTTTATAAAAAAAACGGCAATGATTTCCGCTCTGCAAGTGGAAAACCTGGACCAAAATATTGGCAAAACAGAGCAGATTATGCAATTGATGTCAATTTGAATGAAACTTCAAAGGAAATTAAAGGAACAGTAAATTTATCTTACACTAACAACAGTCCAGATGAATTAGACTTTTTATGGATGTACTTAGATCAAAATTTATTTGCTAAGGAATCTCGTGGGAATGCTGTAATTCCTGTAAGTGGTTCTAGAAATGGAGCTAAAGGAGAAGCATTTGATGGAGGAAACAAAATTTCTAAAGTACTTGTTGACGGAAATGCAGCAACTTACGAAATTGTTGATACTAGAATGAAAATTACATTAGTAAAACCTTTAAAAGCCAATGGTGGGAAAGTAAAATTAACGGTTGATTTCGCTTTCATTTCTCCAGAATACGGTTCTGATAGAATGGGATATTTACCTACTAAAAATGGAACTGTTTTCACAATTGCACAATGGTATCCAAAAATAGCAGTTTATGATGATGTTAGAGGTTGGAATACACAACCTTATTTAGGAGCAGGTGAATTTTACTGTGAATATGGCGATTTTGAAGTTGCAATTACAGTTCCTTCCAACCATTTTGTAGTTTGTTCTGGTGAAGTTACAAATGCTTCACAAGTCATGACAGCCTCTGAATTAAGTAATTGGAATAAAGCCAAAACTAGCGATAAAACAGTTATGGTTCGTTCTTCAAGTGATTTAGGTAAAGTTGCGGCAAACGGAACTAAAACGTGGAAATTTAAAATCAATAATTCTAGAGATGTAGCTTGGGCTTCTTCTGCAGCTTTTATTATTGATGCAGCTCGTATTAATTTGCCAAGTGGAAATAAATCATTAGCGGTTTCTGCATATCCAATTGAAAGTGAAGGAGAAAAAGCATGGAGTCGTTCTACAGAATATACAAAAGGAAGTATTGAAGGCTATTCAAAAAGATGGTTAGAATATCCTTATCCAGCAGCTATAAATGTGGCAGGTAATGAAGGAGGAATGGAATATCCTGGTATTGTATTTTGTAATTATAAATCAAAAGGTTCAAGCCTTTGGGGTGTTACGGATCATGAATTTGGTCATATTTGGTTTCCAATGATAGTGGGTTCCAATGAAAGACAATTTGCATGGATGGATGAAGGATTCAATACTTTTATAAATGGTGTAAGTGGTGAAGATTTTAATGCTGGAGAATATAATGAGAAAAAATTCAACATGCACAGAATGTCAAATACATTAACTGGTGATAATTTAGAGCCTGTTTACACAGCACCTGATGGCATGAAAGAGAGAAATATGGGAGTATTGGCTTATATGAAACCAGGAACTGCATTAGATTTATTAAGAAATGAAGTTTTAGGTAAAGAGCGTTTTGATGCTGCTTTTAAAGAATATGTAAAACGTTGGGCATATAAACATCCAACACCAGACGACTTTTTTAGAACTATGGAAAATGTTTCTGGGGAAGATTTAGGTTGGTTTTGGAGAGGATGGATTTTGAATAATTGGAAAATAGATCAAGCTATAAAATCAGTTAAATATGTTAAGAATGATCCTAAAAATGGAGCGCTTATAACTATTGAAAATCTTGAAAAAATGGCAATGCCTGTAGTTGTTGAAATTGAATTTAAAAATGGTGAAAAAACGACTGTAAAATTACCTGTTGAAATTTGGCAAAGAAATACTTCATGGACTTTCATGCACAATTCTTCTGAAGAAATTATGAAAGTTACTTTAGATCCTAAATTTGTTTTACCAGATTCGGATAGTGATAATAATGTTTGGAAATCTGAAAACATGCCAGCAGCTGCTCCTGGAAAATATGTCTCTTTTGTGGGTGATTACTCAAGTAAAGAAATTCCTGTAAAAGTTTCTTTATTTGAAGAAGACGGTGCTTTAATGATTTCAGGAAATGGCGATTCTGCACCTTTAGAAGATAAAGGTAATAATACATTTGTACTAGAGGCAGATGGTTTAGAAATCAAGTTTAATGAAGATAAAAAAGGATTTACATTAAAAGTCGGACCACAAAGTTTTTCTTTTACTAAAGACTAAGTCTTTAATTCAAAATATTTTATAAAAACCTCAATAGTAGTATTGAGGTTTTTTTTATAGTACAACTTTAACATAGTTTACTCATAATAGTATCAATATTTAAGGGATTTAAGAATCTATTTTCATAAATTTGTTTTATTAATTGATAATCGCTAAAAGTGAAAAAAAAATTACTTCTCTTATCGTTTTTTATTTCGGTATCTAGTTTTGGTCAAACTATTTGTACCAATGGTTTTGCCGGAATTTATCCTTGTAATAATATTGATTTATTGTCCAACATGACATTTACCCAAATTGGTGGAACATCTAATACGGAAGGCAATGATTGTTGGGGTTGGACTGATCCTTTGGATAATAAAGAATATGCATTAATGGGTTGTACTAGTCATACCGCTTTTATTGATGTTACCAATCCTGTCAATCCAATTTATTTAGGAAAAGTTGTTTCACACAATAACATTAATAGTCTTTGGCGAGATGTAAAAGTATACAACAATCACGCTTTTATTGTTTCTGAAGCTTCAGGTCATGGTATGCAAGTTTTTGATTTAACTCGTTTAAGAAATGTAACTTCACCTCAAATTTTTGCTCCTGACGCTCATTATGCAGGATTTGGAAATTGTCATAACATTGCAATTAATGAAGCTACAGGTTATGCTTATTGTATTGGAACTTCAACGTTTAATGGTGGACCACATATAGTAAACATCCAAAACCCAACAGTTCCTGTTTTTGCCGCAGGTTATTCGGCACAAAATTACTGTCATGATGCTCATATTCTGAATTATAATGGTCCTGATATTTCACATGTAGGAAAAGAAATTTTCTTTGGAGCTAACGAAGATAAGGTGGTTATTGTTGATGTAACTAATAAGAACAATCCTATTTTATTGTCTTCTTTTACTTATTCCAATACCGAGTACACGCATCAAGGTTGGGTTACAGATGACCATAAATATTTTATTCTTGGTGATGAAATAGACGAATCTACTTTTGGGTTTAATACTAAAACAATTATTGTTGATTTAACGGATTTAGATGCTCCTGTATTAAAGTTTAATAAATTTGGAGCAACAGCAGCTATTGATCATAACGGATATGCTTTTGGAAATGAATTTCATTTAGCCAATTATAGAGCGGGTTACAGATTGTTCGATATTTCCAATTTAAATGGAAATCAAATGAATGAAATTGCTTCTTTTGATACTTATCCAACAAGTAATAGTGCCCAATTTAACGGTGCTTGGAGTATTTACCCTTACTTTTCAAGCGGAAATATTCTCATCAGTGATATTGATAGAGGTTTATTTGTAGTAAAAAAATCAGCAGTGCTTTCAAATGAAACGTTTTCAAAAACCAAAGTAAGTCTATATCCAAATCCTACTAAAGAGATGGTAACCATTCAAATGGAAGATTTTATACATTCAATAGAAGTGTTAGATATGATTGGCAAAAGTATTTTGAAGATAGACCAAATTAATAACAATTCATATAATCTGAATTTAAATTCTTTAATTTCAGGAATTTATTTAGTTAAAGTCAACGACAAATTGGTTGAAAAACTGGTAGTAAATTAAGTTAAAAATGAAAAAATATTTATTTCTAATCATAAGCATCACTTTATGCTCTTGTAATAAAGATCAAGTCGATTTTCAGAGTGATTTTCAAGGGCAATTGGCTTGGGCTAAAACGTTTGGAGGTTCTTTAGAAGACAAAGCTACTTCGGTGGTTGCTACTCCTGATGGTGGTGTTTTAGTAGTTGGATATACCAAAAGTAATAATGGTGATTTTGTAAAAAATCATGCTGGAGCAGATGTTTTAGTTACTAAAATTGATGCCAGCGGAAATACGGTGTACAGTAAAACTATTGGTGGTTCATTGGACGATTTTGGTTACAGTATAATACGAACTTCCGATAATAATTATGTCATTTCGGGCTATAGTGGAAGTGCTGATTTTGATGTTCCAAGTAATCAAGGTTTTCATGATTTTTATATTGTTAAAATCAATGAAAATGCGGATATTATTTGGTCAAAATCATATGGTTTTTCTAGTCACGATCATGCTCATAAAATTATTCAAACACAAGATGGAGGCTTTTTTGTAGCAGGTTTTTCCGATTATTCTGGAATTATTGGAGCACCTGATAATGGAGAGGGACATACCATTGGACATAAAGCTACAAATTCTTATTCGGTGCAACATGGAGTGGGTGAGTTTATGGGAATAAAACTTGATGCACAAGGCGATTTTTTATGGTACAGATATTATGGCGGAACTCAAAATGATCGAGTTAATGATATTGTTGAAACTAATGATGGTGGAATAATAATGGTTGGATATTCTGAAAGTCAAGATTTTGATGTTGAAAATCCAAAAGGAAGTTATGATTATTGGGTAATTAATTTAGATAAAGACGGTCATTTGCATTGGAAAAAAAGCTTTGGAGGTAGTGATATTGATCAAGCTTATGGAATTGCTAAAACAGATTTTAATTCCTATTTAATTGTTGGTCAATCCAATAGTGTTGATGGTGATATTTCTTCACATATTGGAAACAGTGATATTTGGGTCATTCACATCAACCATCATGGGGATTTATTGTGGGAAAAATCTTTTGGAGGCGTTCAATTTGAAACAGCTTATTCCATTAAGAAAAACAAAAACGGTAGATTTTATATAGCAGGAAATTCCAGAAGTAACGATGTATTCAACAACAAAGGGCAAAATGATGCTTTATTAATTGAAATAGATGCTCATCCCAACACAGGAATTTATTGGAGTAAAACATTTGGTGGTTCTAGCTTTGATATTGCTTACGATTTTACTCAAATTACTGATGGAAGTATCATTTTGGTAGGTGATACAGAAAGTAACGACAACGATTTCTCATTAAACAAAGGAAATCTAGACCAATTTGTTATCAAAGTAGAATAATTTTATCCTTTTTTCTTGTAAACTAAAGCAGCAATTACTGAAAATAGAATTCCTATAGGTAAAATTTCCATATAAGTCATGGCAATCACTAATAATGAATTAGTATTGTAATTTATTCTAGTGGCTTCAATTTCTTTAGCTTTTGTTGCAATTTCTAATGTACTTAAACCACTATTATTCAATTCGTTTAGCTGAGCTTCAGAAAATTTATTCATGAATTCGGGAAAGAAAAATTTAAATTCTATCAACCAAACAAAAACATAGATTGATGAAATAATTAGTGCAATAAAAATTCCCACTTTAAAGGCTGTTCCAAATGTGATTGAACCATTATTTATTAAATCACGATATTGTTTAACTCCTTTAAATAAGAAAATATG
This sequence comes from Flavobacterium sp., assembly GCF_965657075.1. GTDB lineage: Bacteria > Bacteroidota > Bacteroidia > Flavobacteriales > Flavobacteriaceae > Flavobacterium. Next base: position 10,241 of record NZ_CBFHMV010000013.1, on the reverse strand, counting down.
AGCTAAAAATATTCCAGTAAAACCTATAATCATACTCAAAGAAAAATTTTCTTCTTTACCGTATGCAAAATAGGCACTAATTCCCATTATAATTGTAGTAATTAAACCGCCAATTAGTCCGTTTTTTAAAACAATGTTTTTCATAATTATGGCTTTAAATATTTTTATTTTATTTTTTATCTTTAAGTTGATATCTCCAAAAGTTCATGGAATTGTTGTAAACAGTTTGTTTATTTTCGTGTGAATTTTCAAACTGGCAAATGTACCAATAGTCTCCTTCTTCTTCAACCCAAGCATATCCATTGATTACAACTAAACTCATGTCAAGAGCATATTCAAAATCATCGTTATTTAAACTTTTATAAGAAACTTTACTTTCCATTAAGTCACTTACAATTCTAGAACGAAATTCCTTCCAAATTGCTGCAGGTTTTTTTGTGCCTTCTTTTTTAAGTTTATAAACCACAATATTAGAGTTTCGGGTATCTCTTCCTGTAAATACAATTTCAGGTGCTTCAGAAATCTTCATGTAATAATAACCGCTTGGCAACAAAAGTTGTTTGGTTTTACTAATTGAAATCAAACTGTCCGATTGCATTTTTAAAATTCCAAGATCATTTCTCGTTTCTCTATCAAGGTCATTGATTTGGTCACGGTATTTATTTTGTCTCTGAATTTGTTCTATCATGCCATTCATTTCTGAATCGAAATTATTTCTTGAACTTCTGTTGTCATTAATTTTACTACAAGTTGAAGCCAAACGAATTAACGCAATAACCATTAGTATTACAGATAAAACAGTACGCCAACCTGGACCAGAACTATCGTCGGAATTATTGTATTTTGGCTTTGAATCATTTTTGGATTTAGCAAATTCATCCAATTCAAAAGTCGGACATGTATTTTCAAAAGTCGGAAAATCATTAGTTAATTTACATTGCATTCCTTTTTCAAAATCCAGTTTTCTATGAATACAAATTTGACAATATTTTAGTTGTTCAGGTTTTATCATTTTTTCTTTTTTTTATGTAAGAGGCAATAGTTTGTAAATTTCAAATTTAAAAATTTATTTGTAGGAAATAATTAATTTAAAAAATAAATGTATTTTTTATTTTATAAGTTCCAAAACTCCTTTTCTTTTGACAATATTTTTGTAATCCCATTGAATTTCTTTCGATTTTTGAAGCCATCTAAGCAAATCAACTTCATTTAATTCGTCTATTGAATTATACGTTTTTGATGCATCTTTAAACTTTCCTGAACCCGCTTTTAACTGATTTTCTTCAAAACTTATTCCACTCCAAAATAACAATCTTAAACCAGTTTTTAATTTGTCATAACCCACAATTGGATTACCATTTAAAAACCAAACGGGATGTCGGTGCCAAATTTTGTTTTCAGCTTCGGGTAAATTTTCAGTAATAAGAAGCGCTAATTTATTACAAATGATTTTGTACTCCTCGGATTGATTGTTGTTGTATTCTTGAATTTCTGGCAGCATAAATTGTTGTTATTTTATGAAAAAGGATTAATATTTATCTTAATTCAACTTATGCGAAAACAACCATTTTGGAACCGCATCACCCAAAAATGGAGCACTAATTATATCTTCATGTCCAACACCATCTAATTCCCAAAAACGAATTTTAGGATTGTATTTCAGCTCTTCAAAAAATTGCAAATCACTTTCCATAGTGTTATCAGTATCTTTATTTCCGTGAATCAACCAAATAGGTTTGTTTTTTAGAACCTCAATTTTATCAAACTGAGGAATTCCTGCAAAAGCCACACCAGCTGCAAATAAATCTGGTCGTAATGAAAGCGCATTAATTGTTGTAGAAGCTCCCATAGAATATCCTATAACATAAATTCTTTTGAAATCAATAGGTAGTTTTGTTTTCAAAGAATCAACCAATTTAAAAACGGTTTCTAAACAAGGTTCTGATTTTGAAGTTAATACATTTCTTGTAGTATCCAAACTATAATTGGAAGAACGAGTAGCGAATTGTGGTACCACAACAAATGCTGGATAATTGGATTGAATTGTAGGTTCTGCCCAAAGTTTTGCCATCGTCCAAAGTTGTTTTTCATTATCTGTACCAATTGCTCCTGAGCCATGAAAAACTATCACCAAAGGATATTTTTTATTGGTTTCAGTAGTTTTGGGTTGCAAAAAACGATAGTTAATTGTGGTATTGTTTGTGTATGTTTTGGCTTCAAAACGGTTTTTATTAATACCTCTTATTTTGGCTAAAAGATTTTTGGTTGCAGTTGTGTCTGTTTCTTTTGGAATGAGTTGTTTGTTCAATTGTTTTTCAACAAATAAATAGATGGCTGTTTCATCTAAATAAAATACAATTTTTCCTTCTTTTGAACTTACTTGGATGCCCATTATGCTAAAGTTATCCTTTGTAGTACCTATTTTGATTAAGTTTTTTTCTGAATCTACTTTCCATTTTGATTTAGCAGTCATTCCTGTTATCATTTTAAAAACCTTTGAAGATTTTGTAGTTGAAATTTGGAAATCTCCGTTTTCACTAAATAGGAAAGTACTATTATTGAAGCCATCTACTAACTCTTTAATTTCCTGATTGCCTCTTGAATCAAAAGGAAACATACTTGTGACTTTCCAAGTACCAGTTACAAAATCTTTAGTTATGTTTTGTCCAAAAAAAAAGGTAGTCACAGATAAAAGTAGTGCAAGAAATAACGTTTTTTTCATGAATTTAATTTTGAAAAGTAAATATAGAAAAAATCCTTCACGTTGATTTGAGTGTTTCGTATAATAATACTAAACTTATCCTAAAATCTTTTGAAAAATGATTAAATAGCTTTAATTTTAAAGTATTAATTTAAAACTAAAACCTTATGCAAATACAAATTAATACAGACAATCATATTGAAAGTAATGAACGATTAGTAGCCTTTTTTTCAAATGAAGTAGCCACTGAATTAGAACGTTTTGATAAATTTGTTACTAGAGTAGAAGTTCATTTTGGTGATGAAAACAGTGAAAAGTTCGGGATAAATGACAAAAGATGCTTAATTGAAGTCAGAATCGCCAAAAAAGATCCTATTGCTGTTACCGATCACGCTGAAACTATTGAGAAAGCGTTTAATAATGCTATAACAAAAGTAAAACGAGTCTTAAATGCGACTCATGAAAAAATGAGAGAACATTAGAACGATATTTTTACTAATAGTACCCAATTGAATTTTTGATTGGGTTTTTTTATGTTTTTTTAATTCATTTTATTTGTTTAACATTTTATTAATAATGTTAAACAATAATAGTTTTATATTTACAGTAATATTAATATTTAAAACAAAAAAAAATGAACTTAGTAAAAAGAATCAGTTTTTTATCATTAGCGGCAATTGTATTGGCTTCATGCGGTGAAGGAAACAAAAAAGAAGAAGAAACAACTACAGAATCAACAGAAGTAGTAATGGAAGAACCAACTCAACCTTCTACAATTGTGGATGTTGCTGTAGGAAATGAAAATTTTTCAACATTAGTAGCAGCAGTAAAAGCAGCCGGTTTGGTAGAAACTTTAAGTAGTGAAGGACCTTTCACTGTATTTGCACCAACAAATGATGCATTTGCTAAATTACCAGCTGGAACGGTTGATAATTTATTAAAACCAGAAAATTTAGAAACATTGAAAAGTGTTTTAACGTATCATGTAGTTGCTGGGAAATTTGAAGCAGCAGCTGTGATTGAAGCCATCAACAACAACAATGGTAAATTTACTGTAGAAACTGTACAAGGTGGAAAAATAGATTTAAGTTTAGTAGACGGAAAAGTGGTTTTAACAGATGCTAATGGAAAAACATCAACGGTAGCTATGCCTGATGTAGCAGCTTCAAATGGTGTTATTCATGCTATTGACACTGTTGTAATGCCTAAATAATTTTTAGATTAATTATTGGTTAATTAATTCACTAAAAGCTGACCTTAACGGGTTGGCTTTTTTTATATGCAAAAACACCCAACATGATAAATGTTGAGTGTTTTCAAACAAACAAACTAATTTAATTAACAATTAACAATTATTCATTATTTCTAAAAACTAACTTTCCATCAAAACTATCTAGTAAAATGATGCTATCAGTTGTTACTTTTCCGGATAATATATCTTTAGACAATTCATTTAAAACTTCTCTCTGGATGACTCTTTTTACAGGTCTTGCCCCATATTGCGCATCAAATCCTTTTTCCGCTAAATAATCAATAGCTTCTGGAGTTGCATCTAAAGTTATTTGTTGATGAGCCAGCATTTTGGTTACACCTTTCAGCTGAATGCTTACAATTTGTCTAATATCAGTATTTGTTAGGGGTGTAAATAATACAATTTCATCTATTCTGTTGATAAATTCAGGACGAACCGTTTGTTTTAATAAACCTAAAACTTCTACTTTAGCAGCTTCTGTTGCGGCTTCAATACTTCCTTTTAGATTATCGAATTTCTCTTGAATAATATCACTTCCCATATTTGAAGTCATGATGATTATCGTGTTTTTGAAATCTGCAGTTCTTCCTTTGTTATCGGTTAAACGGCCTTCATCTAACAATTGTAACAAAATATTAAACGTATCAGGATGAGCTTTTTCAATTTCATCTAACAAAATCACAGAATATGGTTTTCTTCGAACTGCTTCGGTTAATTGTCCACCTTCATCATAGCCAACATATCCTGGAGGAGCACCAACCAAACGACTAACGCTATGTCTTTCTTGGTATTCACTCATATCAATTCGTGTTAAAGCACTTTCATCATCGAATAAATACTCAGCTAAAGCTTTTGCTAACTCGGTTTTTCCAACACCAGTTGTTCCTAAGAATAAGAACGAACCAATCGGTTTTTTCATATCTTGTAAACCAGCACGACTTCTTCTAACGGCATCACTAACAGCCACAATAGCTTCTTGTTGACCAACCACACGTTTATGCAGTTCGTTTTCCAAATTTAATAGTTTTTCACGTTCTCCTTGAAGCATTTTCATTACAGGAATTCCTGTCCATTTTGCCACAACTTCAGCAATATCTTCACGAGTTACTTCTTCCTTAATTAGAGAATCACCTGCTTGATTTTCCGCTAATTGTACTTGTAAAGCATCTAAATTTTCTTGAGCTTCTTTGATCTTTCCATAACGAATTTCGGCTACTTTTCCGTAATCTCCATTGCGTTCAGCTTGTTCAGCTTCCAGTTTTAAATCTTCAATTTCTTGTTTTACAGTTTGTATGTTATCTACAACGTCTTTTTCGGCTTTCCATTTGCTGTACATTTCGTTGCGCTCTTCTTTTAAATTGGCTAAATCCAGACCAAGACCTTTTAGTTTAGATTCATCATTTTCTCTCTTAATCGCTTCAATTTCGATTTCCAATTGCATGATTTTTCGATCCAAAACATCTAATTCTTCTGGTTTTGAATTGATTTCCATTCGTAATTTTGAAGCTGCTTCATCCATCAAGTCAATGGCTTTATCTGGCAAAAATCGATTTGTGATGTATCTTTGAGATAATTCAACAGCACCAATAATAGCGTCATCTTGAATACGAACCTTATGATGAGTTTCGTATTTTTCTTTAATTCCACGTAAAATAGATATCGCACTTTCTGTATCAGGTTCGTCCACCATTACTTTTTGGAAACGTCTTTCAAGGGCTTTATCTTTTTCAAAATATTTTTGATATTCATCTAAAGTCGTAGCACCAATGGCACGAAGTTCTCCACGAGCTAAAGCAGGTTTTAAGATATTGGCTGCATCCATAGCACCTTCACCGCCACCAGCACCAACTAAAGTGTGAATTTCATCAATAAACAAAACAATATCACCTTCAGCGGAAGTCACTTCTTTAACAACAGCTTTTAAACGTTCTTCAAATTCTCCTTTGAATTTTGCACCAGCAATTAAGGCACCCATATCTAAAGAGAAAACAATTTTATCTTTTAAGTTTTCAGGGACATCACCATCTACAATTCTGTGTGCTAAACCTTCTGCAATAGCTGTTTTACCAACTCCAGGTTCACCAACCAACATGGGATTATTTTTAGTTCTACGTGTTAGTATTTGTAACACTCTACGAATTTCTTCATCGCGACCAATTACAGGATCTAGTTTACCACTTTTAGCTAATTCGTTGAGGTTTTTGGCATATTTGTTTAAAGCATTATAGGTTTCTTCGGCAGATGCTGAGGTTACTCGTTCTCCTTTACGCAATTCGTTAATAGCACTTTCTAACCCTTTTTCGGTTACACCTTGATCTTTTAAGATTTGGGCAACTTTACTTTTTGATTTGAAAATAGCTAAAATTAAATGTTCGATGGAAACGTATTCATCTTTCATTTTTTTTGCAATAGCAATGGCTTCGTTCAACATGTGTGAGGCATCACGAGACCATTGTATTTCACCACCAGTTACTTTTGGAAAACTTTGTAATGTACTGTCCAATACTTTTTTGAAAAGTTCGATAGTCACATTAAGTTTCTTTAAGATAAAAGGAGTTACATTCTCATCTACTTCTAGCAAACCTTTGAAAATATGTTCATTTTCTATTTGTTGATGTCCGAGACTTTGTGCAATTTGCTGTGCCTGTTGTAAAGCTTCTTGCGATTTGATGGTTAAATTATTTAGGTTCATTTTGATTTGATTTTTTCTTTTTAGATAGGTTTCAATAAGTGTTCCTTTGTTGTTTTAGTGACGAAATGACTGTTTTTACGTATTTAAGATTGTTTTTTATGACGAAATGTCTTGAAATATGTCAAAATCCAACTGTTTTTTAGATTCTTTTTTTTAAGGAAGTTTTGAAATCGCTTTAAAGGAATCAGGAAAGAATACCCTTTTTTCAATGAGTTTAGGTACCACAACCATTACGATGCTATGAAGTATCTATACAGCATCCATATAGCATCCCTACAGTTGCTATACATTTACTATTTGTATAACTTTGTTTTAGTTTTGTTTGTATCTGGTTCGTATTTGGTTCGTATTTGGTTCGCAAAAGTGTTTATTTTTGGCAAATGCATTTGAATTATTTACCAAATACGAACCAAATACGAACCAAACACGAACGAAATACGAATGAATTAAGGTAACCACTTATTTTTTATTTATGGCTCGAATACTACTTACTGGTGATGAAGGTAAAATACCTAAAAGGATAGACAATTATGTGATTTATAAATTGGATGATGCTTTGATTATTAGAGCGAATAGTGGTTTTACTTCTTCTGAATTAAAAAATCATCCTAAATATGCCAATTGCAGAAAAAATGCTTCAGAGTTTGGAAAAATTTCTAAAACGGGTAAAGCTATTAGGATTTTACTGGCAGATTTGTTACCCAAAGAAAACAATTTAGCATTGGTGAATCAGTTGACCAAAAAGTTACGGGCTTTGTTGGACTTTGATTTAATTCATGCTAAAGGAGAGCGGATTTTGCAAGAGGCTTTGTTGCACACCAATGCCCGAACCGCTTTGAGATTTTATGATTTTAATCCGAACGGGATTTTTTATTTAACAAATAAGGAAAACGATTTGTATGTTGGTTTTGAGGCATCTAGTTGTAAACAAAATGACAATAGCGTAGGGATGCGTTGGCATACTATGCATTTTGATTTTGAAACGTTAACAGGAGTTGTAAACAGTGAGGTTTGGCAAATTAAATTGTTACAATCGCATGAAATAGCGTTGCAATTACCAGAATTAAAGAGTGCATCACATGGTGTAACTTTTTCTATACTAGAAGTACAATTTTTTAGAGCAGAGGAAGGTTCTTTATTGCCAGATGCTTTGGGACTAAAGTCGGTTTTTATTGTAGATTATACTTTTTGAGGTTGATTTTGTGAGCTCTATATTACTTTTTTATTAGTCTTTTTAATGAAATTAAGGAGTATTATTTTAATACAGACAGAAATTTGCAGGATTAAAACATGAATTGAAATTGTTTAATTATATTTGTTAAGCAGTTTATTGTGGGTAGGGTTTGTAAATTTGTGCTGACGGCTGAATATTCTACATGTAACTTCGTTAAAGCTAAAAAATTAAAAATAAATAAAAATGAATAAACTAATAATACTGATTTTTGTCTTATTTATATTTAATTGTAAGGCTCAAGATAAAGATGTAATAATCACAGATACAATTGTGGTTGATACTTTGAAATTTCATAATATAGTTTTTAAAAAATGTCCAGGAATAATGAGTGGCATACCTTGTTTACGATATTTACAATTAATAAATGGGAGTGTACCTAAAAGAAAAAATATAATTAATGAATGTGATAATATAATCTACCAGATGGATAATCAGAATTTAATTTTAAATTTAAATGATTATGAATATAATCCACTTTTTAAAGATTTTATTTAAATAGATAAAAAAGGAATTAAAAGTGAGTTATTCTTGTTAACAAATGTAGACTCTAAAAGGAAGTGGCAATTAATAGAGGGAATCTATGTTAATGCAAAAATATACATAGTAAAGATGAAGTTGACCTTAATCAACAAGATATTAGAAAATAATATAATGATTAATTTGTCAAGTGATTATGCAGATGTATACTTAATCGTTAATTCTACAGATTAGGTAATGAATACCATCGGACAAAAAGTAAACAAAAACGTTCGCTCAGGCAATAATTACATTTAGTTATCGAGTTTTAGCGGGTTGTATAAATAAATATTCCTCAATTAGAGAATTTTTGGAGTGGATGGAACACCCCGCCCTTTGGGCACCCCTCTTGGGAAGAGGGGATGGTAGGTACTTTGCACTCATTTCGTAAAAGGAGAGAATATTTTAATACTATTAAATTATAAATTTCACAAAGCATAGGATTCACAATTAAATTCCCCTCTTTTTAAGAGGGGTGCCCGAAGGGTGGGGTGTTAAAAAACATTAACATGAACTCTGAAATCGTAACTTACACTAACCAAAAGTCAATTTTTAGAAAAAAAAGTGGTACTACACACGCTACCGCACAAATTCTTTCGTGAGCTTTTAATTTATTTTGAAATGGAAACTCAATTTTTTACTTTTACAATGTTGTTGGACAAAAAGTAAACAAAAACGTTCTATGCCAAAGGATTCGCGTGGGAGCGGGATATTGATTGTGATATTGTTGCGAAGTCTGGAGACATTCGCAAAGCCGCCGTTATTATTGAACACTTCGGACAGCTGGGATTCTCGCAGGAGCTTGGAGCTAGGAAATTATTAAATGAATTAAGTAAAAAATGAAAAAAAAAGAATTTTATTATGATATATTACGTTCGTTTTCTTCATTAAAAATATTAAAATATTTAATTTTATTGTATTATTATTTTTCTGACACTAATTTTTATTCAGAAAATTTTACACCCACTACAAGCCTACAAATAAAATTAATTATTTTAAAAATTTTACCAATTCTATTTTTTGTTATTATTTCTTTATTTACTACAAAATTTAAAGTATCGAAAAGGCTTATATTAATTATTTTGATTAGTGCTATTTTATTTTACTTTTTGGATACAAAATATTTGTTTTATTTCATAGATAATAATATTTACAGAACTATAACAGCTTTAGGCTTTTTTATTATAACATACATATATATATCTATGAATAAAAAATCCGGTAATGCTACAAATTAGTTGATTACCAATTTTTAACAGTCAAATCATTTAAAAACAGTTGTCAAGTTTACTGACTTTGAGGTAATCTATTTTGCAAATGGAAACAGAATTCACTATTTTTACAATGCCATCGGACAAATAGTAAACAAGAACGTTCGCATAGGCAATGAGTACAAAGAGCTATCGTGGTTCAACGGGTTGAATTAATAAATATTTCTCAAATTAAGTGAATTTGTGGAGTAGGTGGAACACCCCGCCCTTTGGGCACCCCTCTTGGTAAGAGGGGATGGTAGGTACTTTGCACTCATTTCGTAAAAGGAGAGAATATTTTAATACTATTAAATTATAAATTTCACAAAGTATAAGATGCACAATTAAATTCCCCTCTTTTTAAGAGGGGTGCCCGAAGGGTGGGGTGTTAAAAAAAATTAACATGAATTCTGAAATCGTAACTTACACTTACCAAAAGCCAATTTTTAGAAAAAAAACAGTGTTACTACCCCGCTACCGCACGGATCTTTTTGAGTAGTTCTAATAAGTTTTGAAATTGAAACTAAATTTTTTACTTTTACAATGTTGTTGGACAAAAAGTAAACAAAAACGTTCTATGCCAAAGGATTCGCGTG
>NZ_CBFHMV010000012.1:0-69667 GCF_965657075.1 Flavobacterium sp. | reverse complement strand
AACTCGGAATTTTTGAAATTTTCTTTTTTGTTGACATATTATTTAATATTTAGTCAACTTTTTTCAGGACAAGACAATAAACTAAAAAATCTCACCATTACTGATGAGATTTTATGATTTAATTTTTATTTGAAAGAATCTTAAACAAGTTCAGATTAAATAATTAACATAGCATCACCGTAAGAATAGAATTTGTATTTTTCTTCTATGGCTATTTTATAGGCTTCTTTCATTAAATCATGGCCGCAAAAAGCTGAAATCATCATTAATAATGTTGATTTAGGTAAATGAAAGTTGGTAATCATACAATTTGCAATTCCGAAATCGTAAGGTGGATAAATGAATTTATTGGTCCAACCTGCGAATGGATTTAAGGTTTGTTGAGAAGAAACAGAACTTTCAACAGCTCGCATAGATGTTGTACCTACGCAACAAATTCTTTTTTTGTTTGCTTTGGCATTGTTAACGATATCGCAAGCTTCTTGTTTGATTATCATTTCTTCTGAATCCATTTTATGTTTAGATAAATCTTCCACTTCTACAGGATTGAATGTTCCTAAACCTACGTGAAGAGTAACTTCGGCAAAATCAACTCCTTTAATTTCTAATCTTTTTAATAAATGTTTTGAAAAATGTAGACCAGCAGTTGGTGCTGCTACTGCTCCTTCTTCTTTTGCATAAATAGTTTGGTAACGGTCAGCATCTTCTGGAGTTACTTCTCTAGTGATGTATTTTGGGATAGGAGTTTCTCCTAGTTCTGTTAATTTATTTCTAAACTCTTCATAAGAACCATCATATAAAAATCTTAAAGTTCTACCACGAGAAGTTGTATTGTCAATAACTTCAGCAACTAAAGAATCATCATCACCAAAGTATAGTTTGTTTCCAATTCTAATTTTTCTAGCTGGATCTACTAAAACATCCCATAAACGTTGTTCTGAATTTAATTCTCTAAGTAAAAAAACTTCAATTCTTGCCCCTGTTTTTTCTTTGTTTCCGTATAAACGAGCTGGAAATACTTTTGTATTGTTAAGAATCATTACATCACCATCGTCAAAATAATCAATTACATCTTTGAATAATTTATGTTCTATGGTTCCTTTTTTACGGTCGATAACCATAAGTCTTGATTCATCTCTATTTTCAGCTGGGTATTCTGATAATAATTCGTCTGGCAAATTGAAACTGAAGTTTGATAATTTCATTTTTATGTATTAAGATTATAGTATTAAGTATTAAGATTATTCTTTACTTAAAAACGTTTGCAAATATACGATTATGAAATAGGCGTTGTCAAGTAAAAAGGAGTTTATTTTTAAAAAAGCAACAATAGCTGCTAGTTAGCATATATTATTCTTGACTAACTTTAAATCCAATACTTTTCAAATCTTCCCAAAAAGTTGGATACGATTTGGAAACGACTTCGGCATCTTCAATAATTAATGACGTTTTTAGTGCTAAAGGTGCAAATGCCATTGCCATTCTGTGATCTTGATAGGTTGCAATTGCTATATTAGAATTTAGAGTATTAGATTGTTGGATTGTTAGAGAATCATTTGTGACTGAAATAATTGCTCCCAATTTTGACAATTCGGTTTTAAGTGCTTCAAGTCTATCCGTTTCTTTAATTTTTAAAGTGTTTAATCCTGTCAAATGACAACCTATTCCTAATCCAAAACAAGTTACTGCAATGGTTTGAGCTATATCTGGAGAAGATTTTAGGTTATAGGTTGTAGGTTGTAGGTTGTGGAATTTAATTTTTGAAATTGTAATTGAATTTTCATTGAAAGTGGTTTCAACTCCAAAATTTTTGTAAATTTCAACCAAAGCTGAGTCGCCTTGCAAACTATTTTTTTTGTAGCTTGACAATTTGATTTGTGTTCCAATTTCAGATAACGCGACTATTGAAAAAAAATAAGAAGCAGAACTCCAATCGCTTTCAATTACCAATTGTGAATTAGGAATTACGAATTTTGGTTTTACTGTAATACTATTGTTTTTAAAAGATGTTTCTACTCCAATTTCGTTTAGCAATGCTAATGTCATTTTAATGTATGGAATAGATGTAATTTCTCCTTCGAGAGTTAATTCTAAACCATTTTCTAATTTTGGTGCTATTAAAAGTAAGGCAGAAATGTATTGGCTACTAACATCTGCTTGTAATGTTACTTTATTTTTTGTGATTTTTTTCCCTTTAATCCGAATTGGAGGAAAACCTTCGTTTTCTTCATACGTGATTTCTGCTCCTAATTGTTTTAAAGCTTCAACCAATATTTTTATCGGACGTTCTTTCATTCGAGAAGAGCCCGTTAAAACAACTTCTTTACCTTCTTGAATAGCAAAAAAAGCCGTTAAAAATCGCATAGCTGTTCCTGCGTGATGAACGTCAATTAATTGTGAATTGTGAGTTGTGAGTTGTGAATTTCGTAATGCTTCTTCCATCACGTTAGAATCATCTGATTGAGAAATATTCTTTAACTCAATAATTGGATACAAAGCTTGTAACAATAATAACCTGTTGGTTTCAGATTTTGAACCAGTTAATTTTAATTGTGAATTGTGAATTGTGAATTGTGAATTTAATAATAGGTTCATTTTTTTCCTATTTTTTGTTTAGTTGTAATAATAATTGATGCTAAAATTTTATTGATTTCAATAATATCTGATTTCAGTGATTGGAATTGAGTTTCATTTAAATATTCTGATTGATATAATAATTCTAACCAATAATAAGATTCATTAGCCTCTTTTTGAGCAATTGCTAGTTTATGTATAAAATCTAATTTGCTTTCTGCTTGTTCTGCTTCCCTAACCAATGCACCTATTACCGTTCCGCTTCTTAATAATTGCTTACTCAAAACGTATTCTTTTTTATCAGAACATAAAAACTAATAAAGTTTAACAATACGTAAAGCAAAACTAAATGATTTAGATTTAATTATATTTTCACTCATAATTTACAATTCACCATTTACCATTCAAAATTATTTCAGCTTTTCGTTATTGTGATGTCTGTCATGATCGCGATTGGTTTTTAAATCCATTTTTTTATCAAAAGCAGCCTGAAGATCAATACCCGTTTGATTGGCTAGACATAAAACAACAAAAACTACATCCGCTAATTCTTCCCCTAAATCTTTGTTTTTATCGCTTTCTTTTTCAGATTGTTCTCCGTATCTGCGAGCAATAATTCGTGCCACCTCTCCTACTTCTTCGGTAAGTTGTGCCATATTAGTAAGTTCGTTAAAATAACGAACACCGTGTTCTTTTATCCAATTATCAACTTCTAGTTGTGCATTTTTTAAGTTCATTGTTTATCAATTTTAGGTTTTCTCAAAAATAATACATCAAAAATTGCCATTGTAATACCCCAAGTAATTGCAAAAAACCAAGGATTTTGATCAGGTTCGGTAAAATACATAATAAAATATCCTATGGTTCCATAAATTAGTAATCCAATAAAAAATTGGAGCATTTTTTGTTTCATATTATTTCATTTTTCTTAAAACTATTTTTTCAGATTGTTTTTCAATCATCAATTTGTAAAAATCTTTTAACATCATATAATGTTGAGCAGGAACAATTGATGCATTAATACTAAATGTTGAAGAAATTTGAATGGTTTTTAAAGAGCTACTGATATTAAATGAATAAAAACCGTAGTCATCTTGCATGGCTAAATTTATTTTTTCAGGAATGAATTCAACTTCATAACCTTCAGGTAAATTTAGTGAAATTGAATAAGAATCATTGAACGGAATTGAAAAATCAATTGGAAAATTTCGTTTTTCTTGCTTAAATGGATTTTCTTTCAGTTCAAAAAACATCATTGGAGAAATATACATTTTATCCCCAATAATTTCAACTAAATTGGAATGTTTAAAAGAATAATTTTCAACAATTGGCTTTTCCAAATCCTTCATATTAGCTACAGAATAGTCATCTATTTCAATTCCTTGATGTCTTTTTTCAAGTTTTTCAATGTACGATTCTTCGCTTAATTTAGCATTGTTTTCTCTGAAAAAGTACGCTATGTAATCAAAATACTGCTCTCTTAGTTTACCTTCAATAGTGCCAGAAGGATCTATATTTGCCATAATCATGACTTTATCATTAGATATTTTTTTTGGCATTAAATTAATATCCGTTGAACTGCCAGAATCCCTTATTAATCTTCCCACCCAATTATGGGTTCTTGATGGTAAAATATTAAGAAATGTATTTGAACTTGTAGCATCTAATAAAATAACATCATTTTCAATTTCTACAGCAGCTACAACATAATTAAACGCCGTTCTGTTAGGAAACACAGGTATACCGTTAGACTTAGTACTTAATAAAACTGGGTTTGCTTGAATACCAGCATGTTTTAGCATAGCAACAAGCATTAAATTAATTTCTGCAACATTTCCGGTTTTATCTTTGTAAGCTTTTTTTACTCCATTATCACAATAAATTCCGTTATTTTCATTCCAAACCATTTTATCTTTAACGAATTTAAATACGGCTTTTATTTTTTCATCTCTAGTGTTTACACCTTCCAAAAAAGGAACTAAATCATCTTCAAAATACGAATTAAATTTCAATTCTTTACCAAAACTATCGTTATCATAAATTTGTTTTGTTACATCATCCCAATCCAAAGCTAAATTTTCAACATAATTATTTGGATAATCAATTTTTGACAATTCATATTTTAATATTGAAGTATAATTATTAATATTGTTTACATAAGCTTCTTCGTAAATTGCAGGAATATTATCTTTTGTATAAATCGTTTTTAATTCATTATAATTGTTTCTATTTAAATTTTCATTTTTAACATCAATATTCTCAAATCCTGTTAACACACTTCTGTACTGAAAATATTGAGGAATATATGTTGAGTAACTAACATAATTTACGGGTATTGAATGTTGAAAATACCAGTCATTTATTCTAGTAATGTATGGCGATATTAATTGATATCTGTATTCTATAATTGAACCTTCTTTAACTGCTGGCAATACAATTTTTTTTATTTTCCAGTCTTCGTTAACTTTTTCGGTAAACTCTCCTTCAGATTTTAATTTAGATTTTTGTATTTTTCCATCAACCAAATTATAGGTTACAGCATCATAAAAAAAAACTTTTTCTGAAGCATTACCACCAACAAAATAAGCTACTTGATTGTTTGCATTTTCAAAGCCTTTTTTATTGTATATTTTTATTTTCACCTTCACCTCTGTCATAACAGTCCAATTACCATCAGTATTCAAATTAAATTTAGTTTCACCGGTTTTAAAAATATAAGCAGCTGCTGCAGAAGTATCAATAGGATGAATTTTTTCAGACAGTTCTTCAACCGTTACTTTACCTAATTCTGTTTTTTGTGAAAATATAGTTTGATAACATAATGCAATTGCAAATAATAAAATTTTTTTCATAATTAAATTTGTATTTGAAGTTAGATTGAATTTGTAAATAGTGATGAGTCTCTTGAATTTATAAACTATATTTCTTTTAGAACAATTTTAATATTTTCAAATTTAGCTATTTGTTCTCTAAAATTTCTATAATCATTGTATTCTGTATTTGGATAGTATCCTTTTTGAAGTAAAAAGCTTCTGTGAAAAATAAGTTTGTTCTCTTTTTGTTCCAAAGTACTTTTATATTTTCCAAATTTAGAATCTAATTCAAAACCTTCTGACATAGCTTCAATTTTGTAACCTTCAGGAATTGTAATTTCTAACTCGTCTAAATATTGATAACCTCTTTCAATTTCAAAAGGATTTTTTCTTTGCTTGTATTTTTGAGGTATGTATGAAATTTGATTAAGCACATTAATAGGTACAACTATACGATCACCACTTTTCTTTAGAAAATCAGAAGCACTCAATTGCAATATTTCGTTTAAATCAATTTTATCTTTATCGATATTCAACTCATTTTTTATGATTTTAAGATTGTTTAATTGAGCGAATCTGCTTTTATAATATTTAGTCTTATTGTCAGGTGTCTCAGATTCTAAAAACATTTTTTCATCAAACTCAATTCCTATTGAATTAATAGTCGCTTCACAATGAATTGTACCATCATCAGAAAAACTTATGATTGCATTGGTGGTTTGCAAGTTGGCATTGTTATTAAATGCTTTGGTGGTTACAATTTCAGATTTATCTTCTCCAACGATTAAAACGTTTCTATCATCAGTAAAATCACCCTGAAAACCAAAAGGTTGCGACTGACTGGTACACTCTAACCAAATAATTTCGTCTTGTTTAGGAACACCCAAAATGATATGATTTCCTTGCATTGAAACAAAATCTTTTTGAAGACTTCTTTTATTATTATCACCATAAACAATAGTGTAATAAGAAGGTATGTTGAAGATTTTTAACAAAGATCTTGTATAATTTGAAAGCGCTTTACAATCTCCATATCCTAATCGGTCAACATCTTTAGCTAACATTGGACGCCAACCGCCAATACCTAATTGAATACTAACATATCGTGTTTTATCTTGAACATATTTATAAATGATTTTGGCAATTGCTATAGTATCTTTTTCTTGTCCTATGAGTTCTTGAATTTTATTTTTTGTTACTTCTGGAATTTCTTCAGTATCACTCAATAAATTTGAATACATCCATTTACCAAATGAATCCCAATCTTTTGCATTTCCTTTTATACCTTCTATTTCAAATTCTTCTAAACCGAACATTACATAAGGAATAAATTTACTAAAAGAAGGTGTCAATTGTTCTCCTTTAACAGCTATAATATTGTTTACGGCATATTCAATTCTATTTTTATCTTCAATTTTTTTTATTCTGTCATCAAAGTTGTATTCTTTATATTTTAGTTTTACATCTTCACCATAAGTAATTATGAATTTTGAACTTACTGTACTTATAAAATAGTCATCAATTGGACTCCAAGAAGGAATAAAAGCGGTGTTTGAACCAGATGTTTCAGATTCATAAACCATTGTAAACGGATATTGAATTGGTGTATAATCCAAATATAAAATTCGGTTATCGGTAATAACGGAACCTTGATTTAATGAATTTTCTTTAAAATCTTTTCGTTTAATTTTCTTTATTTCTGAACCAACAGAGTTGTATATTTTTGCTTCTATACTTTTAATAGTTGTTGAATTGTCAAAATATTCAGAAGCATCTAAATGTTGAAGACCTGTTTCATTAAAAACGGTAATGACTCTTCTTTTTTTTATATTTATTTTATTAAAAGTGGGAATTTCAATTTCGACTGTATTTTCTTTTATAATTGCATTTGTATTTTCTTTCAATGAGTCAGAAAATATGGCAATGTAATTAATTTCTTGAGCAAAGATGGATTGAAATAGAGAAATTAAAAAGACAAAATATAGGATTGTTTTTTTCATTGGAATATAATATTCTCAAATATAAAAAAATATTAAAAGAAATTATATTATTCTTTATTTTTTGTATCAATTATTATTGTTACCGGACCGTCATTGATTAATGCAACTTTCATGTCGGCTCCAAATTGACCCGTTTGTATTTTTTTACTTATTTCCTTTTCCATTTGAGAAATGAAACTTTCATATAAAGGAATGGCAATTTCTGGTTTTGCCGCTTTTATGTAACTTGGTCGATTTCCTTTTTTTGTGGCTGCATGAAGGGTAAATTGACTTACGATAATAATTTCTCCATCAATATCTTTTACCGATACATTCATCACATCCTTTTCATCTGCAAAAATTCGAAGATTGGCTATTTTTGAAGTTAACCAATTAATGTCTTCATGATTATCTGCTTCTTCAATTCCAATTAGAATTAGTAGGCCTTGATTAATTTGGGCCACAATTTTATTTTCGATGGTTACAGATGCTTGTGATACTCTTTGAATTACTGCTTTCAAAATAATTATGAATTGTGAATTATGAATTGTGAGTTATAAGTTAGGAGTTATGTATGTAATTATTATTTTTTTAAATTTTGTTTGGTTGAAATTATTATAGAAGCTAAAATTTTATTTATTTCGACTATATCTAAATTTAAGGATTTAAACTGAGATTCGTTTAAATATTCTGATTTAAACAATAATTCTAACCAATAATCACTTTCGTTAGCTTCTTTTTGAGCAATTGCTAATTTGTGTATAAAATCTAATTTACTTTCTGCATGTTCTGATTCTCTTACTAAAGCTCCAATTGAGGTTCCACTTCGAAGTAATTGTTTGCTCAAAACAAATTCTTTTTTTTTAGCACATAAAAATTGATATAATTTTACTATTCTCAATGCAAAGTTAAATGACTTTGTTTTTATAACATTTTCAGACATAATTTACAATTTACAATTCACCATTAATTACTAACTCTTCCTCGTTTCATCGCTTGCGGCTCTATCGTCACCATAAATATCATTTCTGTAATTGTCTTCATCTCCTTCTAACAATTGTAAATAGGTTTTATATCTTGTCCAAGCAATTTCATCTTTGTCTAAAGCTTCTTTAACAGCACAATTTGGTTCTTCTTTGTGCAAACAATTATTGAATTTACAGTTTTCTTTTAAGACAAAAAATTCAGGAAAATAATCACCAATTTCTTGTTTTTCCATATCCACAATTCCAAAACCACGAATACCTGGTGTATCTATAATTCTGGCATCAAAAGATAAATCAAACATTTCAGCAAATGTTGTGGTATGCAAACCTTGCTGATGTTGGTCGGAAATTTGTTTGGTTTTTAAGTTTAAAGCAGGTTCTAAAGCATTAACTAAAGTTGATTTTCCAACACCTGAATGTCCTGAAAACATAGAAACATTCCCAACCATCATTTGTTTTAATTGGTCCAAACCTTTATTTTCTGTTGCTGAAACTCGTAAACATTTATAACCTATTTGTTCATAAGTGTATTGTAAAAAAAGTTGTTCATCCAAAGTAGTATCATCATAAGTATCTATTTTATTGAATACTAAAACGGCTTCAATTCCGTAAGCGTTTGCTGTTACTAAAAATCTATCGATAAAACTTGTTGTTGTTGTTGGGTTATTTATGGTAACTAATAAAAAAACCACATCAATATTAGATGCAATTATATGAGTTTGTTTAGAGAGATTAACGGATTTTCTGACAATGTAATTTTTACGTTCATGAATTTTATGAATGGTTCCAATAGTTGCTTCATCTACATTATCTACATCAAAATCAACCACATCACCAACAGCGATTGGATTAGTACTTTTTATTCCTTGCATTCGGAATTTTCCTTTGATACGACATTCAAAAAACTTATCTTCTTTAGTTTTTACTGTGTACCAACTTCCAGTAGATTTGTAAACAATTCCTGTCATTTTTAAATTAGAAGTTAGAAGTTAATAGTTAGAAGTTTCTAACAAACAACTTATGAATTACAAAGATAGTATTTCTTATTTTATAAAAATTAAAAAGGCCATCTATTAGACAGCCTTTCCTTGTAATTTTATACTAATCTGATGATTATTGAATAATCATTCTTCCCAATTTATCAGATTTTTTTCTAGAAGCATAGATTAAAAATTCGTTATCACTTTTTCTGTAATACACTCCTGGTCGAATTACTAATTCGTTTTTAATAGCTTCTTCAGGATCAAATCGTGTTATTTTTCCTGTAACATCAAATCGAAATAAAGTTGGAACAGCATTGTTATAATTGCCTAAACTTTTAATTTCTTCAATATCAGTAATGCCTTTATTTTTTTTGTTGTCGTTGAAAATAATGTTCAATTGACCATCTTTATAAATAGGAATTGCACTCAAGTATTCTGGTCCTTTACCCAAAACGCCTAATGGAATTGATGCACTAACTCCAACTGCAAAATTTTGATTTCCGCCAACTGCAAAAATATTAATACTTGGAATTGAGATGGATGCATTTTGATCTTTAGCAACAACATTAGACCAATCCAAAGAACCATCAGGCTTTAATGAAGTTACAATCATTTCATTTCGTACATAAACTATAGTTTGTAAAGCTAAAGGGCCAAAACCAGTTGAAGCACCTTGACTAACCAACTGATATTCGGACAAAACGATTAATCCACCGTCATTTTTTTCGATAATAGAATGAATAAAATACAAAGGCTTAACATCTTTTCCTTTTTTAGCTCTTCTTTCTCCAAGAAGTTTTACTTTGGTTTCATAATCAAACTCATTAAACTTTAAGTTATCATTTTTATTAGTTTCCAAATCAATAGTAGCATTGTAAACTCCTTTCAACTCTTTGTTGGCTTTACCATTTTCTCTTACTGAAGAATAAAAACCAACTAATTGTATTTTATTATTACTAGTTGCCAATAATGAACAATTAATAATTTCCACATCATTTATTGCAATATCAATGACATCTTTTTTATAAGCATTTGATTTTTTGAAAGCAAAAACTTGAAAATTTTCAAATTTCTTTTTAAGTTTTGAGTTTCTGTAACTTTCATTTACCACCAAAAACACATCGTTTTTATAATTTAAATCGAAATCAGAAATAGTGAATTGAAAGTCTTTTTTATCATCATCAAAAGACACTTTATCAATATTAGAAAAGGTTTCATTTAATGAATTATCAAACAATTTTATTTCATACTTTAAAACATTTTCTTTTTCAAAAAGAGCGGTATGCATAATTAAGATATTGTTTTCATCTGGAGAAATTTTAAAATAAAAAGCTCCTTTTTCATTATTTCGGGCTACCCCAGCTTCGAAAAGAGTTTTCATTTGACTTTTTAATTTTCCGTTTTCACCTAACTCTAAACCAACCAAAGTAAAGATTTTATCTTTTTTGTGATAAACACTTCCAATGATGTATAATTTTTCTCCTAAAACCGCAATTTCCTCAAACTCTAGTTCCTTATCTTTGATTTCAGGTAATTCAATTTCATTATTAGAAATTAGTTTCATGTCAGAAGAAGTAAACGTTTTTAGAAAATATTTGTCCTTTCCTTTTAAACCTAATGCATAAATTTTACCATTCGTTTCGCCAATAATTTTTACAATTTTAGCTTTATCATCTGGCAATTCTGTTCCATATGAAATTTTGATGTTTTCCATATCATATTGAGCAAACGAATTGGAACAAAACAAAAGGTATACTACTAAAAACGAAAATAAGTTCTTCATGAATTTTACTGTTTTATTTTTTTTGCAATGATATGAAAATTATTTTAACAATTAATTATTTACAATCTTTTCTTGGTGATTGATACTCTCTTGGTGAATAGCCTTGAATAACTGCATTACAAAATCATTACTCAATCCTTTTTCTTCACCTTCTAGAATCATTTTTCCTAAAATTTCGTTCCAACGCTTGTTTTGAAGAATGGCAACGTTTTTCTCTTTTTTTAATAGACCAATTTTATCGGCAACTTTCATTCTGTTTCCTAGAATTTCTAATAATTTACCGTCAAATTCGTCAATTTGAGAACGCAAACCGTTCATTTTACTATTGTATTCTCCAGTTTCATCCGATTCATTTCGAACCCTTAAATCTTTGAAAATTTGTTTTAAAGTCGTTGGTGTTACTTGTTGCGCAGCATCACTCCAAGCATTATCTGGATCGATGTGAGTTTCAATTATTAATCCGTCAAAATTCATATCTAAAGCTTGTTGTGACACTTCTTGAATCATGTCTCTTTTTCCTGTAATGTGCGATGGATCACAAATTAAAGGTAAATCTGGAAAACGATTTTGCAAGTCAATTGGAATTTGCCATTCTGGAATATTTCTGTATTTCGTTTTTTCGTAGGTGGAAAAACCTCTGTGTATTACGCCAAGTTTTTTGATATTTGCTTTGTATAAACGCTCTACTCCACCAATCCACAACGCTAAATCTGGGTTTACTGGATTTTTAACTAATACAATTTTATCAGTTCCTTCTAAAGCATCAGCAATCTCTTGAACTGCAAATGGATTAACTGTTGTTCTTGCTCCAATCCATAAAACATCAATGTCGTGTTCTAAAGCTAATTTCACGTGAGCTGCATTTGCTACTTCAGTTGCCATTAGCAAACCTGTTTCAGCTTTAGCTTTTTGCAACCATTTTAATCCAATTTCACCAACACCTTCAAATCCACCTGGACGAGTTCTTGGTTTCCAAATTCCAGCTCTAAAAATACTTACATCTGAATCTTTCAATTCGTGTGCAATTTTCAAAACTTGTTCTTCCGTTTCTGCACTGCATGGTCCAGCAATTACTAGAGGATGATCTAATTTAAAATCATCTAACCATGTTCTCATTTCTTTTTTATTTTCCATACGAGTAGTTTGTAAAGCTTGGATTTATGAAAGTCGAAATCATTTAAATTTAAATCGCTTTATAACTTTATTAAAGTGGTAAAATTATGAAAAACTTTAAGTAAAACATTTTCTAAAACTACATAAAAAAATAAAGTTTTGTTAATTTATTTTTTCATCATTTAACAAGCTCTAATTTCTTTAATAAATTATTACATTTGCTATAAATATAACAACATGTCAATAGAAGTTAAAAATATAACCAAAAATTATGGTGCTCAAAAAGCATTAGACAATGTTTCTTTTTCAGTTAAAAATGGAGAAATTGTAGGTTTCTTAGGTCCAAATGGTGCTGGAAAATCGACTTTGATGAAAATTTTGACGACTTATATTACATCAGATGAAGGAAGCGCTTCTGTAAATGGAAATGATGTAGTGACTTCTCAAAAAGAAGTTCAAAAATCTGTTGGTTATTTGCCAGAACATAATCCGTTGTATTTGGATTTATATGTTCGTGAATATTTGGCTTTTAATGCTGATGTTTATAAGGTTGATAAATCTCGAATTGAAGAAGTGATTCAGTTGACTGGTTTAACTCCTGAAAGTCATAAAAAAATAGGTCAATTATCAAAAGGTTACAGGCAGCGTGTTGGTTTAGCAACAGCTTTATTGCACAATCCAGAGGTTTTAATTTTGGATGAACCAACAACGGGTTTAGATCCAAATCAATTGGTGGAAATAAGACAAGTTATTAAGAATGTTGGTAAAGATAAAACGGTTTTTCTTTCTACACACATTATGCAAGAAGTAGAAGCCATTTGTGATAGAATTATTATTATCCATCATGGAAAAATTGTAGCTGACCAAAAAATTAGTGAAATTAAAGGAAGTTTGGAACAACTGTTTAGAGAGAAAACAAAATAATCAATTCTGAAATTAATCCAAAACCAACTGTCCGAGATATAACACTTGAATATCAATTATTGGTGGATTGTTTTTTAACACTACATTTCCTGTACTGTATATGGTTCCTGTAATTTTTTGTTGAGGATTTACTATTATATCGTTGGAGCTTCTTTGAAATACATGGACATTTTGAGCTACTAAATTTGTTCCATCAAAACGTACATCACCATTGTAAAAACCTACTGTTAATTCGGTTGTAGTTCCAGAAATGTTATAAAAACTTACACCATTGTCTTCAATACTTAAACTAGTGCAGTTCACATCTAAATGAAATTCTCCCGAAGCAGTGTCAGCAAATAAACCTGATTGTAAATGAAAATTATTAAAATTCAATTCGTTTTCTGAAAAAACATTGAATTGAGATGAAGAATATATTGTATGTAAATCATCCACGGAAATATAAATTTTTATAGGTTCATAGCTTTGAAAAGATTGCGAAGCATTTGTTGCATCTATAAAAAGTTGGTTATCAAGTACTGAAAAACTTACTTTATCAATCACATTTTTTCCTGCTATAATTTCAACTTTTGAAGTTATTTCATCAATTATGTGTAATTCAATTCCTTCTGAAATGTTGACCTTGTCAAAAAATCCAACTGAAATCTCCTTTGAAATTATCGCACCTGTAGATTCTAGCAACTGATTTTCATCGCAACTAATTAATACTAAAAGACTAAATACTATAATTAATTTTTTCATATGTAAATATTTATTGTTTTTTAAAGATCATATAGTATCGCTTTATTTTATTGGTGTTTGTTTGCAACAAACTTGTTGTTAATGGCGATTTCACAACTTCACTCCTATTCCAAATTCTATAGCTTCTGCTTTTCCACCATGAGTTTTTAACGAAACGGAACTAAAAACGGACTTATTCCAATGGTATTTTGTTCCTAATCTTTGATAAATTGGCCCTAAAAAATCAAAAGGTTCATACACATAATATCCTAATTGAGCCTCCAATGAAAATTTATTAATCAACAATTCGTACCCTGTAAAAAGTCCGACACGTTTAAAATCTGTTTCTGGATTTACATTTTCATTAGGAAAAGCCACAGCTTTATATTTGATGTATTCTTTCAAATAATACATAGCAAATAAATCAATTCCTAACTGCATTTTACTCTTTTTAGTGAATTGTTTATCTGCATAAAAACTCAACTCATAAAAAGGTTTTTGACCACTTCCAATGATATCACTTTCATTAATTCCTGTTCGAAAAGCAATGTTATATTTTATTGGAAAAGATACTTTTAAAGAATCAAAAGTGGCTTTAAATGTTTTGGAATCATCATTTACAACATAATTTAATCCCAATTGAAAAGACAAAGTATTTGTACTAATATTAGGTGATTTTAAATTGGCATTAGAATGATGAAAAAAAGAAAAACCAGTTTGAAATCCTATATTTCCAATAATTTGTTCTTTTCTATAATTCAATAAAAAATAAGTGGAAGGCATTAGTTTTGTACTATAAGCCAAATTTCTAAAATTCTCATTTTTATCGTATGGATTGGTATTGTAAGCAATTCCTTGACCCACACGAAATACTAAATTTCGCTTTAAAAAGTAAAAATTATAATGTCCGTAAACTCCATATAAATCCCCTAAAACTTGATTTTTATTTGCTTGATATTGCAATGAAAAACCATAATCTGGAAAATTAAAATTGGATTGCCATTCTTTTTCTCCATACGTTTTTTTATTAAAACTCAACAAAACCCCTTCTGGATGTTTGACAATTAAATGTTTTATGGATTGACTATGAGGTAAAATTTTTCCGTACAAATAGTCAACATCAACAGAAAATTGAGCATTTACTGTTGAAAAAATGAGTAAGAAAAATACAATTTGCTTCATATTGAGGGCAAATATAACAGATTTTTTTGGAGCAAATGGCTTGGTCTATATTTACTGTCCTTTTTCCTGCTGTCCATTCTATCTTTTTTTTCAAAAAAGGATGCCATTCCCATCAGGGCTAATAATTTTTGTATTGAAGTTCTAATCTGAATTTCATTTCCCAAAAGAATAAGACCTAACAGGTTTTAAAAACCTGTTAGGTCTATTGCTAAAAAACTTCTTTTGCAATAGCTTTTATATTTTCTGCTCTTCCCATCGAATAATAATGCAAACATGGAATTCCAGCTGCTACCAATTCTTTACTTTGTTGCAAACACCATTCAATTCCCACTTGTTTTACGGCGTCATTATCTTTAGCTTTCACAACAGCCATAATTAAATCATCTGGTAAATCTACCTTAAATCTGTGTGGAATTAAATTCAACTGTTTCTTAGTTGCAATGGGTTTCAATCCCGGAATAATTGGTACTGTAATTCCAGATTTTCTACATTTTTCTACAAATTCGAAGAATTTTTGATTGTCAAAAAACATTTGGGTAACAATATAATCAGCACCGTTTTTAATTTTTTGTTTTAAAAAATGAATATCGCTATCCATACTTGGTGCTTCCATATGCTTTTCTGGATAGCCTGCAACACCAATGCAAAAATCTGTACAAGAAGAATTCTGTAAATCTTCATCTAAGTAAATTCCGTTATTTAAATTCGAAATTTGTTTTACTAAATCTGAAGCAAATTCATTTCCTTCCTTTTCTGGTTTGAAATAGGTTTCGTTTTTCAAAGCATCACCACGAAGTGCTACAACATTATTGATTCCCAAAAAATCTAAATCAATTAGTAAATTTTCTGTGTCTTCTTGAGTGAATCCACCACATAAAATATGAGGAATAGCATCCACATCATATTTATTCTGAATTCCAGCACAAATTCCAACCGTTCCTGGTCGTTTTTTTACAATTTTCTTTTGCAATAAACCACTAGGTAATTCTTTGAATTCGTATTCTTCACGATGATAAGTTACATCAATAAATGGTGGATTAAATTCCATTAAAGGATCGATACTATCAAAAATAGATTGGATATTTTGTCCTTTTAAAGGTGGCAATATTTCGAAAGAGAACAAGGGTTTTCCGTTGGCTTTTTCTATATGTTGGGTTACTTTCATATTTATAAATTGTATATTGTATTGTTGTATATTGTATAATGTAATATTCTATTGAGTTATTTTCAATATACATTTTACAGTATACTATATACAGAAAATTAATCTGCTATATTTGGTGCGAGCCATTTTGTGGCAACTTCTGTTGAAATTCCTCTACGTTTGGCGTAATCTATTACTTGATCTTCTTTTATTTTCCCTAGTCCGAAATATTTACTTGCTGGATTGGCAAAATAATATCCTGAAACTGATGAAGCAGGCCACATGGCCATACTTTCCGTTAAGGTTACTCCTATTTCTTCTTCAACGTTTAATACTTTCCAAATCGTTGGTTTTTCTAAATGGTCTGGACAAGCAGGATAACCTGGTGCTGGACGAATTCCTTTATATTCTTCTTTAATTAATTCAAGGTTATTTAAATTTTCATCAGAAGCATATCCCCAAATTTCTTTTCGAACTTTTAGGTGTAAATATTCTGCAAAAGCTTCGGCTAATCTATCTGCTATTGCTTTTACCATGATGGAATTGTAGTCATCTAATTGCTCTTCATATTCTTTGGCTTTTTTATCTACTCCAAAACCTGTTGTGACACAAAAACATCCTATATAGTCTTGAATTTCTGAATCTTTTGGTGCTATAAAGTCCGCTAAAGCAATATTTGGTGCTCCAGCTGTTTTTTGAGATTGTTGTCTTAAAGTTAGTAGATGGAAGATGGAAGATGGAAGTTTAACTTCGATATCATCATCATTTACAGTATTTGCTGGAAAAATTCCGAGAATTCCTTTAGCAGTAAACCATTTTTCTGCAACTATTTTTTCTAACATGAATAAAGCATCATTGTATAAATTGGTGGCATCTGTTCCAACTACCTCATCAACTAATATTTTTGGAAACTTACCAAATAATTGCCACGATTGAAAAAACGGTGTCCAGTCGATAAAAGGAATTAATTCAGAAAGTTCGACATCGACAGTTTTTGTTCCAATGAAATTAGGCTTTAAAGGTTGGTAATTTGTCCAATCCAATTGCAATTTATTTTTTCGAGCTTGTTCAATGGTAAGATAATTTTTATCTCGACTTCTGTTCAAATACCCTTCACGAAGATTGTCGTATTCTTCACGGATTGCTTTTACGTAATTTTCTTTGGTTTCTTTTTGCAATAAGTTACTAGCCACTGTCACAGCTCTTGAAGCATCATTCACGTGAACTACAGTCTCTTTGTATTCTGGTGCAATTTTTACAGCTGTGTGTGCACGAGAAGTTGTTGCACCACCAATCATAATTGGAATTTTGATATTCAGTTTGTCCATTTCTTTGGCTAAATAAACCATTTCGTCTAATGATGGCGTGATTAGTCCACTTAGTCCAATTATATCTACTTTTTCACGAACAGCTGCTTCAATAATTTTTTCAGGTGGAACCATAACTCCTAAATCAATGATTTCGAAATTATTACAACCTAAAACTACTGCAACTATGTTTTTTCCAATATCATGTACATCACCTTTTACGGTTGCCATTAGGACTTTTCCAGCACTTGATGAGTTTCCTGTTTTCTCAGCTTCAATAAAAGGTAAAAGATAAGCTACTGCCTTTTTCATGACACGTGCTGACTTTACTACTTGTGGTAAAAACATTTTTCCGCTTCCGAATAAATCACCCACTACATTCATTCCTGCCATTAGATTAACTTCTATAACTTCTATGGCTTTAGCTGAATTTGAACGTGCTTCTTCAACATCAATTTCAATGAATTCATCGATTCCTTTAACTAATGAATGTGTTAATCTTTCTTGAATGGAACCATTTCTCCATTCTGCAATCGCTTTTTCATTTACTTTATAATCTCCTTTGTAACTCTCGGCTAAAGTCAAGAGTAATTCAGTTGCATCTTCCTTTCTATTTAATAATACATCTTCTACATGTTCTAAAAGAATAGGATCAATTTCATCATAAATTTCTAACATTTCAGGATTCACAATTCCCATTGTCATACCGTTTTGGATGGCATGATATAGAAAAGCAGAATGCATCGCTTCACGCACTTTATCATTTCCTCTGAAGGAGAATGAAACGTTACTTACACCACCAGAAACATTAGCATAAGGTAAATTCTCACGAATCCATTTTGTGGCTCTGAAAAAATCTAGTGCATTTAATTTATGTTCGTCCATTCCAGTTGCAACTGGAAAAATATTAGGATCAAAAATGATATCTTCTGCTGGAAAACCTACTTTTTCTACTAAAATATCATAGCTTTTTTTACAAATTTCGATTCGTCTTTCATAAGTATCGGCTTGACCATGTTCATCAAAAGCCATTACAATTACAGCTGCACCATATTTTTTTATCAACTTGGCATTATGAATAAATACTTCTTCTCCTTCTTTTAGGGAAATTGAATTCACAACTCCTTTTCCTTGGATGACTTTTAAACCAACTTCAATAATTTCCCATTTAGAACTATCAATCATAACAGGAACACGAGCAATATCTGGTTCAGCTGCAATTAGATTTAGGAATTTTGTCATGGCATAAACTCCATCTAACATTCCTTCATCCATATTTACATCGATGATTTGAGCTCCACCTTCTACTTGAGCACGAGCAATTTCAAGGGCTTCATCGTATTTTTCTTCTTTAATTAATCGAAGAAACTTACGTGAGCCTGTCACATTGGTTCGTTCACCTACATTTACAAAATTGGTTTCTGGAGTTATGATTAAAGGTTCTAATCCTGATAATTGAAGAAATTTATTGGCTTTATAACTCATCGCTTATTCTCTTGTAATGCTTATTGACTTCTTTGTAAAACAATTTAAAATCTGTTCTAAAATTTTGCCATTTATTTTGTAATCTTTTTTTGGTGTTTATTATTTTATTTTTCATTGTAATCAGACTTCTACGGTTATTCCTCTAGGTTTAAATTCATTTGCTACTTCGGCAATTAGTTTGATATGTTCTGGAGTAGTTCCACAACAACCACCAATAATATTTACTAAATTATCTTGTAAATATTCCCGAATTAAAGCCTGCATTTCTTCTGGAGTTTGATCGTATTGTCCGAAAGCATTCGGTAAACCAGCATTTGGATGAGCTGAAATATTTAATTGTGTATTATGAGCTAATCGTTTTAAATAAGGTTTCAATTGGTCTGCACCTAAAGCACAGTTAAATCCGATACTTAATAACGGAATGTGAGAAATGGAAATTAAAAAAGCTTCAACGGTTTGACCTGATAAAGTTCTTCCAGAAGCATCTGTAATTGTTCCTGAAACCATAATTGGAATGTCGATATTTCTTTCTTCTTTTACTTCTTCTATTGCAAAAAGAGCTGCTTTTGCATTTAAAGTATCGAAAATTGTTTCTACTAAAAGTACATCACAACCACCATCAATTAAAGCTTCAACTTGTTGTTTGTAGGCAATTCTTAAATCATCAAAAGTTACAGCTCTAAAACCTGGATCGTTTACATCTGGAGACATGGATGCTGTTCTGTTTGTTGGACCGATTGAACCGGCAACAAATCTTGGTTTATCTGTAAATTCATCAGCAACCTCACGAGCAATTTTAGCTGATTCGTAGTTTAATTCGTAAACCAAATCTTCTAAATGATAATCAGCCATTCCGATAGTTGTTCCTGAAAATGTATTGGTTTCTACAATATCAGCTCCAGCTTGAAAATATAAACGGTGGACTTGCTTAACAGCTTCTGGTTGTGTTATGGAAAGTAAATCGTTGTTTCCTTTTAAAGGATAAGGAAAATCTTTGAAACGTAAACCACGAAAATCTTCTTCTGAAAAATTATGGCGTTGTAACATTGTTCCCATTGCTCCATCTAGGACGAGGATTCTTTCTTTTATAGCTTCTTGTATTTTTGACATATCGTTTACTTAACCGCAAAATTTGTAATGGTTATTATCAATAATATGTTATCAAGAAATTGGAAAGAATTTCGTTGAGTTATCTTTTCTTTAAAATCTGATGAACAGATTCTGAAATAAATTCAGAATAAAGATAGAATGTAGCACCTTTCTCATTAAAGGAACAAGAGGTTGCCAAGCTTTCATTGAGTCTAATCTCTCCAGCTTTCGTGATAACAATCATTATTTTTATGAACAATGCAAAGATATAATTAAATTTATTGTAGTGAAATATTTTCTGTAATAATAATTATTTTATTAAATTTTAGTTTTATTTACCATAATTACCTAAATATTTAGTAATTTTTTCTATAAATATATTTATAATTCATTAAGTTTGATTACAAATAACATAAATTTTTAATTATAATTTTTTCAATTCAAATAGTCTTTATACATTTGCAAAAGAATTAGAGGAAAAATTTGACTGATTGCAACCTCATTAAAAAAATGCTAAAGCAGGAAACTTCCCCCTTTAGCCTTTGTGCGCAATTCAAAAAAAAAATCCCTAAGATTATTTCTAACCTATTGATTAAATTCGATATAAAAATAATAGTATGGCATATTTATTTACGTCTGAATCCGTAAGCGAAGGACATCCAGACAAAATTGCAGATCAAATTAGTGATGCATTAATTGACAACTTTTTAGCATTTGACGCTGATTCTAAAGTAGCCTGTGAAACTTTAGTAACAACCGGTCAAGTTATTTTGGCAGGTGAGGTTAAATCTAATACTTATTTAGACGTTCAACAAATTGCAAGAGATGTAATTAAAAAAATTGGTTACACCAAAAGCGAATACATGTTTGAAGCAAATTCATGTGGAATTTTATCTGCAATTCATGAACAATCTGCAGACATTAATCAAGGAGTTGATAGAGCTAGTAAAGAAGAGCAAGGTGCTGGTGACCAAGGAATGATGTTTGGTTACGCTACCAATGAAACTGAAAACTATATGCCTTTAGCTTTAGATTTATCTCATGCTTTATTAATCGAATTAGCTAATTTAAGAAGAGAGAATTCTGAAATTACCTACTTAAGACCTGATGCAAAATCTCAGGTTACTTTAGAATATTCTGACGACAATAAACCTGTTCGTATTGATGCTATTGTAATTTCGACACAACATGATGATTTTGCACCAGAAGCTGAAATGTTAGCTAAAATTAAGAGTGATTTGGTTTCTATTTTGATTCCAAGAATTAAAGCAAAATATCCGCAATACGCCCATTTGTTTAATGATGATATTACCTATCACATTAATCCAACTGGAAAATTTGTAATTGGTGGACCACATGGTGACACTGGTTTAACTGGTAGAAAAATTATTGTAGATACTTATGGTGGAAAAGGAGCTCACGGTGGTGGTGCTTTTTCTGGAAAAGATCCAAGTAAAGTTGACAGAAGTGCTGCTTATGCCACAAGACATATTGCCAAAAACTTAGTTGCAGCTGGTTTATGTGATGAAGTTTTAGTTCAGGTTTCTTATGCTATTGGAGTGGCAAAACCAACTTCAATCAATGTGGTTACTTATGGAACATCAAAGGTTGATATGACTGATGGAGCAATTAGTAAAGTGGTAGAAACAATTTTTGATATGCGTCCATATTTTATTGAACAACGTTTAAAATTAAGAAATCCTATTTATAGTGAAACCGCTGCTTACGGTCACATGGGAAGAACTCCAGAAACCGTTACAAAAACTTTTCAATTGCCAAATGGTGAACCAAAAACCGTTTCTGTTGAATTATTTACATGGGAAAAATTAGACTTTGTTGATAAAGTAAAAGCTGCTTTTGGATTGTAAAACATTAGATTCTGAAAAAAATTCAGATGATAAAAAAGTTTGTAAAAAAACCTAATTCGTAATTATGAATTAGGTTTTTTTTGTTTTAGTAAGTTCCGTTTTGCATTTTTTCTAACACATTTTTATATTCTTCAATATTGTAGTCATCTTCATTTTCTTGAGCAAATTTAATGGCTTTTTCTTCTGTTTCAATACCTTTTTGTTTTTGACCGTTTTTGTAGTATAATTGAGCTAAAGTATCTAAATAATAATGGTTATTTTTTTCAACTTTTAAACTAGTTTCACTCCATTTTATGGCTTTTTTAATTAATTCAGAATCTCTTTCATTTTCAACAACTGACCAAGCTATTGAGTTTGATGTTTGTGAAAAGAAAAATTTGAAAGATGTCCAATCATTCTGATAATCGTAAGAATCCACTTTAGAAAAGGCTTCGTCTAATGATTCAATTACATTTAAATTTGAATCAGTAATAATAGAATTGTAGTGTTTTTCAAATGAATCATATAATTCGTTTCTATCATTTAAAATATCAATATTAGTCAACAAAGCATCTAAATAATGGGTTGAAAATATATTGTTTTCAATTAAAATATTATTGTATTTTTTATAATAAGATAATGTTTTAAGAATATATTCGTTTGAAAAATTATAATTATTGTTTGTATTATTTCTAAAAACCTCTTCTAAAACATAATAAATACTTTTTTCATCATCATAATATTCTTTACCGTAATAATCGGCTACTTCTTCCATAGGAACAATAGAATCATTATACATTATTTCTTGAATTTCTACTTTTTTATTTATTACCTCATAGTATTTAAATAAATAATCAATACTCCTAAAATCAGTATTTTTTAATTCTTTGTTAAATTGACTGAACAATTTAATAGTGAAACCTTCATTTAATAGTTCTTTTTTTATGATTTTAACCAAATCATCATCGTAATCATTTTGTTTTATATAGTAATCTAAAACTTGAATCCATTTTTGTTCCAGAACTTCTTTTGTAGTTTTT
This sequence comes from Flavobacterium sp., assembly GCF_965657075.1. Classification (GTDB taxonomy): domain Bacteria; phylum Bacteroidota; class Bacteroidia; order Flavobacteriales; family Flavobacteriaceae; genus Flavobacterium. The sequence goes on along the minus strand of NZ_CBFHMV010000012.1, from coordinate 46,698 downwards.
AGTTTATATAAGTTTTCTATATCTTTAATTTCGTAATAAGAATAATCGTTATACGTTGAATATCTAGCACTATCCACAGCTATTTCAGTTGATTCTAAAACATATTCTTCATTTTGTTTATCCTCTATGGTTGTTTCAATTACTTTTGTAACTTCCTCAGCAGTTGCTTCTTCATCCGAAATTACTTCTACAGCAGCAAAACTATTAATATATGGAGTTTCTAATTTTAATGTGTTTTTTAAAAGCTCTTTAAGCTCTTTGGGTGTAATTTTTTTATTTTCAAACTTATTATCAATATCAGAATATACATTTGCTTTTGTAAGTTGCGTGTATAATTCATTATAATTTTCAAATAATTTATCATTTTCAGCGAGTGTACCTGTAGTATGATAAATTTTATTTCCTTTAGAGTTGACAATTGCAATTTGAGGGATATTTAACTTTTCATCAAATATTTTTTTATCCTTTGAAGTCGCTAAATAGAAATTATACTTATCATATTCTGGAACATATTCTTCATACATCTCATAGGATAAGTTTTTTTCATAATTTTGGATAAATTCATTAAAATCTCTAGTTTCATTTTTATTATTAGGATTATATGTAATTACTAAAAACTTGTTAGGACTTTTATTTAATGTATTTAATGCTTCTTTTAAAGAACCATCTACTACTAATTTAAATTTATACTTACTTTCTACTATTTCCTCTGGATAAGATAAATTATCTTCTTCTTGAATCTTAAAATCTTCTTCTATTTCATATATTATTGGAATTAATAAATTTTCTTCGTTATTATTAATTTCCTCATTTACAAATGAAAACAATTCTCTATTAGAGTTATTTATAGTGTTGTTGTATAAAGAAATACTTTTATCCTCTTTGGCTATACCCGTAAATTCTAACTTATTTATTTCTGCATAATTGTAATTAACTTCTATTTTGGAAATATTAGCATTTAATTGATATTTAGACACATAAGATTTCCCTTTGATATATTCCAACAAACAAAAATATTTTGCTTTGCCTATATTTAATGTTGCTTCATTTTCATTTCCAAAAGCATAATCATAATTTTTAGAGATGGATTGATAATTTACTTTTTCATCTAAAGTGTTTTGTAACCCATAATAAACATCTATTCCATACATATTAGTTCCATTAAAAACTAAAACAAGTGAATCTTTAGTAATAGTAGAATTATGTTGTATTACCTTAAAACTAGAAGAGGAACTTTTGTTATTAGAAAAATAAAGGGAATCATTTTTTGTAGAAATAGTTCCTTTTAAAAGAATCATTTCATACGTTTTATCTTCATTAACTTTTAATTGTATGCCTTTTTGTAAACCTTGAGAATTATAAATTCCTGGATCTATAGTATTATTTTGAGCAAATAATGAAATACAAAAAAACAGAAAGTAAATTGGAAATGTGTTTTTCATTTAAATTGAGTTTAATTTGAAGTAAAATTACAATTAATATTACTTGAAAATAAAAAAGCATCCAAAAAATATTGAATGCTCTTTTGTGTAAATTTCTATTAGATTTACAAATTATATTTCAATCCTAAAGTTATAAATCTTGGTTGCACTATGAATGAACTAAAAGTACTTGTTCCTCCTAATTGATTAAAACTATTAGTATTTAAAGCTTTTGTATTTAATAAGTTGGTTCCAGAAATTCTGTATTCCCACTTACTGCCTTTTTTAAGATAATTGATGCTTGCACTTAAAAATTCATAAGAGTTTTCAATAGTGTTGGATTTGTTAGTGTTTTCAAAAAAACTATAATCGGAAACTAACGAAAAAGCATCTAAAAAGTAATATTCTAAACCAACCGTTGGACTTTTAGTATAAACCACATCACTAAAATTGTCGTTTATAGAATAGTTGTAACGCACACTTAAATTAGGTACTTTTCTAAAGTTAGTAGATATTCCTGCGAAATAAGTTTGACTGAAAGATTCAATAGTTTGAATTTCTGAAGGATTATTATTAGGGTCATTATCGCCATCAGGATAAACACGAATGTTATTATTTTTGTTCCAGTTCAAATTAAATCCACCCGAAGCTTTGTAATATTTTAAAAAAGACCTACCATAATTAAAAGATCCGCTCAAAGTTTCGTCTGGAAAATTAGAATCTATGTTAACCGAAGTTGAAATTTGATTTACTCCAGTAATTAAAGCTCTTTGTTTGATGGCATCGATACGTTTGTTATAAGAGATATTTCCAAAAACTGTTTCGTTATTGAATAAATTAAATTTTGTGTATCGGATAGTATGTCTTTCAGAAAGAGAGTTTTCCAGAGTTCTGTTTCCGCTAAACAAACTATTGTAATTACTAAATACAAAACCTTCTGCCAGTCTGTTAACATCTGTAAAAGAATTGGTAATTGCGTAATTATAAGTTAATGAAACCGATTTCTTAATTTGATAATTTACAAAAACATCTGGTAAAAATCTTCCAAAATTCATTTTGTTTTCTGTACCTAATTGTGTGTCTTTTGTGTTGTAAGTGTGTACACTAAAACCAGGATTAAAAGTAAATTTACCTGTAATAAATTTGTAATGTAAACCAACGTATAAATCGTTAAATAAATAATCTACATTGTTGTTGTTTTCTGCACTTGTTAAATTATTACGCGTTCCATTATCCAATATTTGAAAAATAGAAGAATTAAAATTCTGATTTGACAAAGTATTTCCTAAAGTGATGTTGATGTTACTTTTTGGTGTAACCATGTAATAATAATCAAACTTGGAATCCAGTTTACTTGTTTTAACCAAACGCGATTGATTTACATCATTTCGAGTTTGACCAGCAGTATATCCGTTTAATATGAAAGGCTGATTGGCTAAATTGGCATTGTAAAAAGGATCTTCTTCTTGTAATAAGTGTTGCGTTTCAAAGGCAAAAACATGTTTATCGTTTAAGGTATAATAAAAGTTTAAGTTTTGATTGATGGAATAAGGATTTTGTTTTTTATTCGCATAAATATCACCCAAAAGCGAAGAATTTAAATTTTGATTTTCGACTTGATCAGAAATTTTTCCGTATACATCATAATCTACGTGCAACTTTGCAGAAGGCACATAACTGGAACTCAGTTTTACTATAGCCAAATTGCTTTCTTGACGCGTATTATCGGTTCTTGTTTCTGTTATTTGTTGTGTAGTTCCATCGGGCAAATTATCATTTCTATTGCTTAAACTATTTTCATTGGTGATGGTTGTGTTTCCAGAAAAAATTCCGAAACCACTAAGTGTCAATTTTTTTGTTGGATTGTAACTAAAATTTGCTGCTCCAAATTTAGTATCGATAGAAGCTGCTTGATCGTTATTATTTCCTAAAATTCCTAAATCATTAGAGGTAACGTTAAAACTAGAACCTCCTTTTCCTGAAATATTTCGAAATCCACCTGTAAGTTTAAAATAATCTCTTGCGGTAAGAGGCAATTCTCCAATATTATTTTTATTGGTAATAATATTTAAACTATATTTAGGACTGTAATAAAACAGTTTTGGATTGATCATATATCGATCTGCCTCACTGTTTTTAAATCCACCAGCCACATTTATGTCTCCAAACCAAAAGTTCTTTTTACCTTCTTTTAGTTTGATGTTTATGGCAATATTATCTTGATTGTTTTCCAAACCTTTTAAGTTGGAAACTTCGTTATAATTTCTAAGTACTTGAATTTTATCAATTGCATCAGCCGGAATGTTTTTGGTAGCCAATTTGGTATCGCCATCAAAAAAATCTTTTCCGTCGATCATTACTTTCTGAGCGGTTTTACCTTCAACTGTTATTTCGCCATCTTTACTGACTTCCATTCCAGGTAATTTTTTAAGCACATCTTCAAGTTTACGTTCTGTTCCGTTAGTAAACGAATCCGAATTGTATATAATAGTATCTCCAGAAATTGAAACAGGCATTTCATAAACCAATTCAATGGCATCTAATTGATTGCCTTCCTTTAACACAATCGGATAAAATGTTGCCTTATCTGTAGTTTGAATATTTTTTTCGTAAGATTGAAATCCAATAAAACTGACTTTTAAAGTATAAGGAGTGTTGGGTGCTAAATTTAAAAGGTATTTTCCAGCTTCATTAGTAATAGCATAGGCATCCATTGCTTTTGTTGTGTCGTTAATGGCCATAACGTTAGCCATTTCTAAAGCAACTCCTGTGGAATCTTTTACTGTACCTTCAAAACGAATATTTTGAGCAATTGAATTTAATGAGTATAAAAAGACTAATATGACTAATAATTTTCTCATATTTATTGTCTTGACATTCTAAAACCACCTCTTGAACCTCCCATTTCTCTCATTTCTTCCATTTTTTTGGTAACAATATCGTCGTATTCTTTTTGAGTTACTACTTTTCCAGTTTTAGGTGCTTTGATTTCTGCTTTTTCATTGCTATTCATGACAATTTTTGAACACAATAAAACCGTTGTTCCATCATTAACTTCTAAAATTAAACCTGGCAAACCCCAATACTTATCTGGACCTTGATTTATTGGAATTTCTGGACAATACCAAGCAGTTATTGTTTTCTCTTTAATTTGTTCAATATCATCCATAAAGTTGGTTTTCTTATTTGAATCAATTGAATCTTTGGTCTTTTTTGCTGCTTCTTTTTCTTCTTCCGTTAATTCCGTTTTTTTATCACCCTCTTTTGAATCATTATCTCTTCTTCTAAAGTTTCTAAAATCTGAAGCATCTGTAGCCACCACTGCAGTTGCTTTATAACAAGTATAATTTCCAATTTTCTTGGTTTCAGAACCCATTTGCCATTTAAAAACCGTTAAACTATCCTTTATCAAAAATTCTTTTCCAAAAAACTCTTTGTCTACAGAGTACATTTTCTCTTTTACATTTTTGTACTGAGTACCTCCACCGCCCATCATGGACATCATCATTCTACCTCTTCCGCCATCTTGACCAGGAGCATCTAGTTTTTCTTCTTCTTTATAGATGGAAGCTGCTTTATCAAAATTTAGAATAAATGTTTTCTCAAACATTTTTTTCATTCTTTCTTCAATATTTTTTTGCATTTCTGGAGTTATCTCACGATTTCCGCCAAAACCTTTCATCATTTCTGCGGTACTGGTTTTAGATTCATAAACTGCCATACCTTGAAACTCTTGAGCATTTACAAAAGAAATTAGGAAAAGTGCTGATGCAATAAGTATTTTTTTCATGTTTAAATTTTTTAGAACTGATGTTTAGACGAACAAATTTGAAAATTGTTTCACAAACTAGTTGATAATGTTATGTTAAAATACTACTTTAGACTAATCTTTTATTCGATGGTTTAAATATGAAATCAAAAATTGGTTGGTTTATTTTATTATTTTGCATTTATGGTCATGCTCAAAATGACATTTCTTTGAAGTTTAAAGATTCAATTGCAATGGATTTTACTTCTTTTTTAGGTTCAGATAATTTTGAAACCTATTATTTTAAGAATAATAATGCCTTAATTAAGCAAAATACCTCTCAAAAATTACAATACAAAAATGTGTCTCTTGGCACTATTGAATCCATTTGTTTGACAAATCCTTTGCAATTAGTTGTTTTTTACAAAGATTTTAATTCTTTAATTCTATTAGACAATCAGTTGAATGAAACCTTAAAAATTGATGGTAATTTATTAGAAATCCCTTTAAAAATTGAGGCTTTTGGTTTGGCCAGTCAAAATAAATTATGGATCTATGATGATTTTCTACAAAAAATAAATCTTTTTGATTTAAAGAATAATGAAATCAAGGTCATTTCTACACCATTGAATTCAAAAATAAAAAACTACTCAAGCGACTATAATTATTTTTATTGGATAGATGAAAAGTACAACTTTTACTCCATTTCTTTTTTTGGCACCATAAAAAAACTTGGAGTTATTCCTGCTTATGATAAAATTCAAATTATGAATGCCAACAAAATACTTTATTCAAAAGACAATACGTTGTTTTATTTTGATATTCAGAAAAAAGAAAATCATAAAATAGAAAAAGTAATCAATAGCAGTGATAATTTTTTTTGTAACAATAACGAAATATCAATATTTAATGAAAAAATTATATACAATTACTTTATGATTTTTATTTAAAGTGTATTCCTTTTCTTTTTAAAATTATAAATCAAAGTTCCAATTATAGGTATGTAAGTAACAAAAAACACCCATTCATTTTTTTGTTTTGTTGTTAGTGTTTCATTTTCATTAATATCTTTTATTGTTTTATAAGAAATATAAGCTATTACAGTACAAAAAAGTACTAATATTGAATAAACAAAAATTTTCATGGTTTCTTTAATTATTTATTTTTCTAAAAATTATTTTGTTAGTTTAGTATATATACTTTTTCTCAAAACATATTTTTATAGATTGAAAAAGCAATATTCTAAAACTCAACTTCTTTTATTTTTTGATAGTTGATGAACTTTAATTATTTAATTAGAATGATATTAATTTTTTTTTTGATATAAATTTATAATAATTTTAAATGAATTAATAAAATAAAAATTTAAAAATCAACCCAATAAATATCTGTAACTATTATTAGAATATCTGTAAAACGATTAATCATACAAAATTACAAATCACAAAAATGATTTATTAAATCCAAAAATTTTAAAAACCAATAAAGACATAAAATCTCTAAAGAGTAATTTTTTAATTCAAAGAAAATTATTTGAAAAGTGTTAAATAAATTAATTATTTTTGAACTTATTATATATTTTAAACTATTTTTACCATCAATCAAATTATTAATTACCTAATAGAATTACCATAATGCACGTAGCAATAGCAGGAAACATTGGAGCAGGAAAAACAACATTAACTAAGTTATTGGCTAAACATTTTAAATGGGAACCTCATTTTGAAGATGTTGAAGACAATCCGTATCTAGATGATTTTTATCATCAAATGGAGCGTTGGAGTTTTAACCTTCAAATTTTCTTCTTAAACAGTCGATTTAGACAAGTTTTACAAATTAGAGAAAGTGGTAAAAAAATTATTCAGGACCGAACGATTTACGAAGATGCCCATATTTTTGCACCCAATCTTCATGCTATGGGTTTAATGACCAATAGGGATTTCAATAATTATAGTTCTCTATTTGATTTGATGGAAGGATTAGTAGGACCACCTGATTTGTTAATCTATTTAAGAAGTTCAATTCCTAATTTAGTGAAACAAATTCACATGCGTGGAAGAGATTATGAAAACACCATTTCTATTGATTATTTGAGTCGATTAAACGAAAGATATGAAGCTTGGATTCAGAATTATGACAAAGGAAAACTATTAATTATTGATGTGGACAATATGGATTACGTAAATAATCCTGAAGATTTGGGAAACATTATCAACAGGATAGATGCAGAAATAAACGGATTATTTTAAAGTCTTCTCAAACCTCTTTATTGAGGTTTTTTTATATTACAAAATTTTAACAACTATGCCATTAGTAACACCACTTTCACCAGATCACGATAAAGAAACGCAAGAATTAGCTGAATTTTTTAATGAAACTTTAGGGTTTTGTCCTAATTCGGTTTTAACTATGCAACACCGAACAGCTATTTCTAAAGCTTTTATTAATTTGAATAAAGCAGTGATGGAAAATCATGGTCGCGTTACTTCTGCTTTGAAACGCATGATTGGTTGGGTTGCCAGTAATGCTGCAGGTTGTAGGTATTGTCAAGCACATACCATTAGAGCCGCTGAACGCTATGGAGCAAACCAAGAACAATTGGATAACATTTGGGAATACAAAACACATCCTGCTTTTTCTGAAGCTGAACGTGCAGCTTTAAATTTTGCTTTAGCCTCTTCTGTAATTCCAAATGCTGTAGATGAAACTATTAAATCAGATTTATACAAACATTGGAACGAAGGAGAAATTGTTGAGATGCTTGGAGTTATTTCACTTTTTGGCTATTTAAACCGTTGGAATGATTCCATGGGAACAACTATTGAAAATGGTGCCGTTGAAAGTGCAGAACAATATCTTGGAAAAACAGGTTGGGAAAAAGGAAAACATGTTTAATTTAAAGTATCAAACAAACTTATAATTTTAACATCTTCCGAAGGTTTTGATAAAGTAATTCTATAGACCTGATTTGGTAAAACGTCAAAATAATTAGCACTAAAATGTGTATTTTCAGTTGTTGACAAATACACATTTTTTGCTAAAACATCAGAAGTGATTTCAATAGTTAAATCATCTAATTTCTTAATTGAAATAGTTGGTTTTGTTAATTCTAAATCTTTTGGTTTGGCAAAATAAAACGCAGTTGAAGCTGATTTTTCAACTGAATTGAATTCAATTTTCAAAAGTGATTTTTTAAAATTAATTTCAGATATTTCTTTTTTTGAAAGCGTAAAATAAACTTCGCTTGAATTGGGTTTTACTTCTATTTTCAATGATTTTTCTAAAAGTAAATTTCCTTTAAAATCAATATTTTGAATTTTTAAATATCCTGAAATTGTTTTCAAATCATCATTTACAATAAATATTTTATAAGAATCTTTTTCTTCTTGTACTGAAATTAGTAAATTCTCATAACTTCTTTTCACTTGATAATGAAACGCTTTCCAATTGCCAAAATAATCCACAGAACTCCAAGAAGTGACTGGCCAACAATCGTTGAATTGCCAATATAAAGTCCCCATACAATAGGGTTTGGCTCTTCTGTGAGCTTCTATGGCAGTTTTCATTCCATCAGCTTGTAATAATTGTGAAACGTAAATGTAATCCTCTAAATCCTTTGGAACTACATAATCGCGTTCCATATATTCGTTTATAGTTTCATAACCCGTGGGATGTTTTTGATGGTTTTTAAAAGAATCCGAAGTTAAATTTAAATAGTCTTTACTGATTACCTTTTTCCATGTGTCTAAATTGGGCATACCTTGAAAACCATATTCACTCATGAATCTTCCTACTTTCTTTTCATAGATTTCAAAAGGTTCTTTTCCCCACCAAACTCCCCAATAATGGGAATCGCCTTGTGTCAGACTTTCTTTTCTTCCCCAACCTATTGATGGTGACGATGGCCAATAAATGTTTTTATTTTTAGGCAATAAACTGTCTAATGTTTTTGGAATCAATTGATGAAATACTTTTTCATAATCATTCCAAATTTTAGTGGAATCGGCTTTGGAATAGTTGTATTGTTTTTGCCAACCCCAATTTTTCCAACCTTCATCATTTTCGTTATTGCCACACCAAATGGCTACTGAGGGATGATTTTGCAAACGATTTACATTATCAATAACCTCTTGTTTTACATTCTCTAAAAATGCTTCATCACCAGGATACATAGCACAAGCAAACATGAAATCTTGCCAAACTAAAATGCCGTTTTTATCACATTCTTCATAAAAAGCATCATCTGCATAAATGCCTCCACCCCAAACGCGAAGCATATTCATGTTAGCATCCACAGCATCTTTTACTCTTACTTTGTAAATAGAATCTGAAACTCTTGTCATAAAACTATCATCTGGAATATAATTAGCCCCTTTCATAAAAACTGGAATTCCATTTAATTTGAAATAAAAACTCGTTCCAACTTTATCTTTCTCTTGAATTAATTCGATAGTTCGTAATCCAATTTTAAGGGTTTTATTATCTAAAATTTTTTCATTGGATTGCAATTTAAATTGAAAAACATATTGATGAGGAACCCCTAAACCATTGCACCACCATAAAATTGGATTCTTAATTTGTATTGGAATTTCAACAATATTTATTCCTTTTTTCAATTGAAAATCATAGGGTTTAGCTCCTAAATAAATTTGATATTTTCCTTTTTTTTGGACTTTTAGAGTGAATTCAAAATTAATTTTAGCTTCATCTTTATTGAGTTCTTTTTGCTCAAATTTTACATTTTCTATTTTAGCATCATTCCAAAAATGAAGCTTGACATTTTTCCAAATTCCTGCTGTTACAAATCTTGGACCCCAATCCCAACCGTATTGATATTGCGCTTTTCTGGTAAATACTTTTTCGTCTCCAGGCAAAGTATAACTCAATTTTTTTGCTTGATTTTTTCCTTCTTGAACGGCTGACTTAAATTTGATTACTAAATGATTTTCGCCTACCACTAAATGATTTTTTACTGAAATTTTCCAACTTCGAAACATGTTATTGGCTTCTAAAATTGGTTTTTCGTTTAAAAATACAGTTGCATAAGTATCTAATCCGTCCAATTGTAAATCAATATTTTTATTCTTTAATTCTGATTTTGAAACAACAAATGACGTTTTATAATTCCAATCTTCATTTTCAATCCATTGCAAATGCTTTTCATTAGCTCCATAAAAAGGATTTTTTATTAACTTATTAGCTAATAAATCGGTGTGAATTGTTCCTGGAACGGTTGCAGGAAACCAGTAATCTTTACTTTCTTGATTGAATTTCCAGATTTCTTTATTTAAACTGCGTTCAAAATTCTGACTCAAAAGAATCATTGGAAACAAGACTATGAAAAGAAATTTATGCATTCAGAATTGACTTTAATTTTTGGATTTCGATTGGATTTGCGATTTCAGTTGCATCCGTAATTGCAGATGAATGAAAGAAATTCGCTTTAGTTTTTTGTTTGATTTCATTAAGATTGGAAGAACGCAAACTTCCACCGGGCATAATATTTATTTTGTCAATTGCTTTTTCAACTAACCTTTCTAATTGATTGATTCCCTTATTAACATTTGGAGCGTTTCCTGAAGTTAAAATGGTTTGAAATCCACATTCTATTAGTTCTTCCAATGCTTCAAAAGGATTTACAACCTCATCAAAAGCTTTGTGAAATGTGCATGGAAAAGGATTTGCCAGTTCTACTAATTCTATATTCTTTACCAAATTAATTGTATTATCGCTATTTAAAATTCCGAAAACAAATCCGTTTACATTTAGTTTTTTAATTTCTGAAATTTGATTTTTCATTATTTTAAATTCTTCCTCAGAATAGACAAAATTTCCACCTCTTGGTCGAATCATGACATATAAATCGATGCTCAACTTTTTTCTTGCTTCTTTGATTAATTGTAATGAAGGAGTTATTCCTCCTAAATTCATTTCCACACAAAGTTCTACTCTATCTGCACCATTTTCTTGAGCAATTAAAGCAGATTCTAAATTAAAACAAGCGATTTCTAATTTATTATTTTGGAACATACGTTATTAATATTAGCAACGGATTACACAGATTAAATAATCTTTTAGAATTATAATCCTTTATAAAATTATTTTAAAAAGTAATCCGCATCCACTAATTTATTTCCTGAAGTATCATTGACTGCATAATTAAATCCACTTTGAATGCAATAAGCACCATATTCTCCTTTTTTATTCAAAGCAATGAAACCTACTTGAATGTCTTTGAGATTTTTGTTTCTATTTTTAGTCAACTTTACGATTCGAGCCACAGCTTCTTCACATGCTTTTTGTGGTGATTTTCCTTGACGCATTAATTCAACTACCAAATGACATCCCACAATTCGAATCACTTCTTCACCATGACCTGTTGCGGTTGCAGCACCAATTTCGTTATCCACATACAAACCAGCACCAATTATGGGTGAATCTCCAACTCGACCGTGCATTTTAAAAGCCATTCCACTAGTCGTACAAGCACCCGAAAGATTTCCGTGAGCATCTAAGGCAATCATTCCAATCGTATCGTGGTTTTCGATGTTGGCTTTTGGTAAATATTCACTCGTTTTTAACCATTCTTTCCATTCTTTTTCGGAAGCTTCAACCAATAAATTTTCTTTTTTAAATCCTTCCGATAAGGCAAATTGCAAAGCGCCATCACCCACTAACATAACATGAGGTGTTTTTTCCATGACAGCTCTTGCCACAGAAACTGGATGTTTAATATGTTCTAAAGCTGCTACCGAACCAATATTGGAAAACTCATCCATAATGCAAGAATCAAGCGTTACTTTTCCATCTCGGTCTGGTCTTCCTCCGTAACCTACACTTCTTTCATTTACATCACCTTCAGGAATTTTCACACCTGCTTCTACTGCATCTAAAGCTCTACCGTTGTTTTTGAGAATTTCCCAAGCAGCACCATTGGCTTGAACTCCAAAATTCCATGTGGAAATGACTATAGGTTTGTTGGTTTTCTTGTTTTCAACTGGAATTTCTTCTTCTTTTGTTTTGAACGAATTTAAGGCTAATGCGACAGAAGCAACAGCGGTGGTTTTTAAAAAATTTCTTCTATTACTCATATTAGTTTACGTTTATTTCATCAATAAAAAGCCAAGCTCCGTTCCCTTCACCAGGTTTTCCTTCTGGAATAATTCCGAAGTTTTTGACCGTTACTTTTATATATTTAGCTTGAACTTTATTGAAATGAATGTTTATATTTCCTTTTAAAAATTCAATTTCGTGTTCCGAAAGACTTTCTTGAATTTCGAAATTAGTTCCATCCAAAGAGGTTTCAATTAAAATTTCTGAAGGTAAATAAATCCAACTGGTTTGTCCGTCAAAAACATGAAATTTTACCTTTGAAATAGTTTCAATATTCTTAAAATCTATTGTTGCTACAACATCTTTTCCACTAAAACCCAACCAATCCTTTCCGAATTTTTGGGTATCTCCAAAAACTCCATTTACTAAGGTAAAGATATCACCATTAGAGAAATTTTTACTAGGTTGAAATTCTAAACTAATATCCTTAGCTGTTGATTTTGAAATAAAAAATTCTTGTTCAGCTCCATTTCCTTTTTTTGTTCCATTTTCGAAATAAGAAGCTTTTATTTTTTGTTTTTTGGTTATTAGAATTGATTCTGTGTATTTATTTGAATTCAAATTGGGTTCAGAACCATCGGTTGTGTATCGAATATCATTATTTTCTCTAGCGTTTAAAGTGAAATGAATACCCTCATTTTTTGGTTCAACTGCTGCTTTAATATCGTAAATGGCTTCGCTATAATTTATTCCTTTTTTATCAAAAATAGAAAGATGATGAATTAATCGGTTTTCAAAATTTTTATAATTTTCTGGGTTTGAAGTTCCCCAAAGCACCTCAGACAAAGCTGTCATTCTGGTCATCAGCATGTATTCAACATGTTCAGGAGTTGTGATATATTCTGTCCAAAGATTGGCTTGACCTCCTAAAATATATTTTGCTTCTTCTACTGTTAATTCAGCTGGAATTGGATTGTAGGAATATACTTTTTCAACCGTTGTATAACCTCCAATTGCAACAGGTTCGTTTTTTGGATCCGCTTGATAAAAATCAAAATAACAATGGGAAGTGGGTGACATTACTACATAATGATTTTGTTTGGCTGCTTCAATTCCTCCTTCAATTCCTCTCCAACTCATAACTGTAGCATTTGGAGCTAATCCACCTTCAAGAATTTCATCCCAACCAATAATTTTTCTTCCTTTTGAGTTGACAAATTTTTCAATTCTTTGGATGAAATAACTTTGCAATTCATGTGCGTCTTTTAATCCTTTTTCACGGATTAAATTTTGACAATGTTCACAAGATTTCCATCGTGTTTTAGGACATTCATCACCTCCAATATGAATGTATTCGGATGGAAATAAAGCCATAACTTCAGTCAAAACATCTTCTAAAAAAGCAAATGTTTGTTCTTTTGGACAAAATACATCGTCTAAAACACCCCAAATTTTTCCAACTTCAAATGGTCCATCTGTACAAGCATATTGAGGATAAGCTGCTAAAGCTGCAACTGCATGTCCGGGCATTTCGATTTCTGGAACCACATTGATATGTCGCTCTTTTGCATAGGCTACAACTTCTTTAATTTGTTCTTGTGTGTAAAAACCACCGTATTTTATGGAATCAAATTTTTGGTCTCTGTAATGTCCGACCATTGAGCCATTTCTCCACGCACCAACTTCTGTAAGTTTTGGATATTTTTTGATTTCAATTCTCCAACCTTGATCATCAGTTAAATGCCAATGAAACGTGTTTAATTTATAAGTGGCTAAATAATCGATATATTTTTTGACAAATTCAACTGAGAAAAAATGACGTGCACAATCGAGATGCATTCCTCTCCATTTAAATTTAGGCTTATCAAAAATGGCAACTGCATTTAATGTAATTTCATTAGATTTCTCATGAGGAATCATCTGCAACAAAGACTGAATTCCGTAAAAAACACATTGACTTGAAAAGGCTGAAATGTTAATTTTATTTTTTGAAACCTCTAAATTGTATTGCTCTTTGTCAAAATTTATGGTGTCAGGAACATTTAGAATTAATTGAATGTTATTTTTAGTATTATATTTTGAAGTAATTTTTAAGTCTAAACCTGTTTGAATTTTAATTTGTTCTTTTAGATATTTTGCTTCAAAAGAGTTTTCATTGGCTTGAATAGTGGTAGTACTATTTAATTCATAAAAACCCTGCTCGTAGTTTATTTTTAAAGGTTGAGGAATTAAATTAAATTGCTTTTGAGCGCTACTTAAATGGCTTAGAAAAAGTACTACAAATAGGTAATAAAATCGCATTAGTTAAATTTTGGAATATAAATGTATAAAAAAACCAAAACATTGTGCTGTGTTTTGGTTTTAATGTTCAAAATTTTTTATTTTTAGTCAACCTATTTTAGGACGATACAGTTTAAGCTATTGTGCACAACGTTGAAGCATATATTTCAGTAGCGGACAAATATACCAACTTTTTTGATTTAGTACTATATTTTACAAATACAAAACGGCTTTCGGCTAAAGCCAAAAACCGCTATTGAATATATGCATTGTTGTATGAAGCCATAATTAATATAAAGTTGAAATATCTCCAATTATATTTTTATTTCTCCCTCTTTTATCATAAGAAATAATTAATGGATATTGATAATAAAGACCAATTTTAAAATCTGAAGCAAAATCATTATTCTTGTCAATTAAAAGAGAAATGTTTTCTTTTTTTAACTCTTCGTAATTAATAAAATCTTTAATTTTTTCAATATCTAATTCTGATGTAATATATATTAAATTATAATTTTCTTTTAACTCAAATATTCGTTTATCTAATATTTCATTTTTACAACTATAACAATCAGTATTAAAATAAATTATTAACGTTTTCTTATAAGGATTGAAGTGCTTCTTTTCAACTTTTAAACCATTTATATTTTCATATTTAAAGTTTGGTATTATTTTATCGTCATTAATACCATAAAATTTATTGTAAAAATATAAAATGGTGATTAGTGCAAAAATTAAAACAGTTATAGATATTCTTTTTTTCATTATTCTATATTATAAGTTGAAAAATCAATTTTCTTTGAATTGTTTATATCTGATGAATCAACAATTGTTGTTTCTTTATAACAATTGTTTTCAAAAATACTACCTTTAAAAAAACCATCTAATATTTCTAGTTTACTAAAAAATTTATATTGAACCAATTCATAAATACCGTTCTCATCTTTTTTATTTATTAACTTTGAATTTTCACTAATTATTTTAAAATTAATTATCTCATCATTAAACATTAAATTTCTTTTACTATTATTTATAGTTTTGAATTCAAACTCATAAATGCCATAATCTATTGGGTCAACTATTAAAACGCCTTCGTATGGATATTCATTTCTTTTATTTTTTGGTTTAAATTGTATAATAAAAAACCCTTCTTCTTTCTTAATTGAATAATCGAAGTATTTTTGAAATTTGGTGATTAATTGAAGTTCAATTGAAAAATAAGGTAGATTACTATGTAAATAATCTATATTAAAAATAATTGATTTATTATTTAATTTATATATTGTATTGAATTTATCGGTGTTAAATTTTTTAATAATATTTGAATTTGAGTTTGTAAAAAAACCCAGACCTTTTTTAAAGTGAATTATTTTATTAAAAAAACAAAGAGTATCATTATTCATCTTTGATAAATTTTTAAAATGAAAATTATTAGGTATATTATAATTTTTTAGTTTACTAATCTTTTGATATACACTATCTAAAATACTTTTATTACTTAATTCAGATAATACAATTTCTTTCAAAATAATTCCTTCAATTTTTTTTATTTTTATTACTGGATTTTTTAAATTAATAATCGTATCATAATAGTTTTCTTTGACTAATAATATAGATTTTAAATTATCCAGCGTTTTAAAATTACCTAAACTGTCTGTTTTTCCAATAAGTTTATTTTTATAGAATAGTTCTACATCTATAACTGGTTTTAAATTAGAATAATCAATAACTTGAATTCTGTTTTCTTGTGATAAAACAGAAAATGACAAAAATAAAAAACAAATATATTTCATAATAACAATATTTAAGAAGTCGTCAAAAATGACGACTTCTTGTTAAAATTAATCCCAAATCCAGTCCCAATGTTCTCCACCATTACAAGGAAATTCCTTTAACTGAACTTCTTGTACAAATGTCCCAGCAGCTTCGCTATAATATGTAATAGTAACTTCTTTGGTGTAAGTACCCCAAGTATAAGATCCTAAACCAAAGTTAATTGTGTGACATTTTGCGATTGCAATACTAGAAATTAGTAAAGTCGCTACCAAGCTTAATGCTAATTTTTTAATTTTTGTAAAATTGAATGTTAATAAATTATTTTTTTTAAATGTTTTTAATCTTTGAGTAACATTCAAATCTCTCAATTTTTGGCCAAATAATATTTTGAATACGTGGTTTTTAACACGAAATTTTGTCAAATGGTTTCATACAACTTGTTTATAAGCGATACATTTTAGCGGTTAGCCACCCAATTTTGGGTGTATAAGTCTTATAAACGTCAGTTGTTTTATTTAGGGTTATAAACTCTAAAACAGGAGCAATAAAATCCTAAAAGATGTTTTAATAAGTGCCTAATTTCGATAGAAATATTTATTAACTACACATTTTTTTCAACCAATAAATAAATGTAGACGCATATAGAACAAGTGCTAAACAAGGGGGAATTCTAGGATAATAAAATAAGGGAGAATTTGTTTAAATTTTATAAACAGTACTGTTTAAAAAAAATATTTACTAATAACGTGTTTGCATATGGTTTGTTGCGTGGTTAAGCAAGTAATTAAGCAAATACAAACCGAATAGAAAATCCGCGAGGATTTTCGTAAGTAGGCTTGCACTAGCAATTAATTTTATACGGTGTTGGCATTTCGTTTTTTATTTCCATTCAACATTTAGCTTTTTCAATTCCGTTTTTAATTCAGGTATTGATTTTTCATCAATCAGAAGTGTATTGATTGTTAATTCAGTTTTTTCTGTTTTCAAGATAATATCTCCAGCAAAATGTTTAATTAATTTAATTTCGTCTAGATTTATTTTCTTCCCAAATGGATAGTTTTCTTTAATAATTCCGTTAATCAACCAAACAATTCCAAGTATCAGATTAATATTCAACTGTTTTTTCTTATAGGGTATTTTCATTTTTCAAATGTTTGCCAACGTCAGACTGTGAAAAAACCCCTCAATCTTCCTAACAAAAATAGTAAAAAATTTGTAAGAAAATCAGATTTTTTGTGTTTTTAAAGATGCAATATAACCAAGGAATTTCCAGCCATCAGCTACAAATGAGTAGTTTAGAAGATAAAATATCGGATGATTATTCTGTTCGGTTTATTGAAGTTTTTGTACATCATATCGATGTTGTAGATAACAAACATAATTTGGTAGTTGTCACGCGCAGTATCAACATACTTTGCGTACCCGATTTAATAGCCAAAATCAAGACATGGAACTCGCCTTACAAGAGAAAGGCTTGGCTTTTTGCAAAAACGACCTATATAAAGCTGTTTTTAGCTCAAATAACTTTTAGAACTACTCAAAATACATCAAAATTTAGCTTCGCTTAAATTGAAAGTATCGCGTTATTGAAATTGGTAATTTGGAAGAAAATAGGGTTTTTTCACAGCCTGACGTTCCCATGCTTGCCGTCTGTTGCTGCTGCAAGCACTGACCAAAACAGAACTACAACATTTCTTAGAAAGATAGAATTGTAGCCACCAGATTATTTACCACGAAGACCAAATAGCAAGCGCAAGCCCAGCAATAGCGGCAAACATGTGTTATGCCTTGTTGTTTAATGTTACCATAAATTTTTATTGAATAAATTCTATTCAAGACTATTTGAGTTTATATCACGGTAAGTTAAAATTTAAACATATGTAGACAATTGTCCGTTGTATAATTGTCTACATATGGTGAGATTTGTATTCATGAATATTAAAATCAATTTTGGAAATAAAGTAAAGGAATATAGACTTCAAAAAGGTCTTTCTCAAGAGGCTTTTGCTCATATAGCTGAACTTGATAGAACTTATATATCAAGTATTGAAAAAGGAGAAAGAAATGTTTCAATTGTTGTTATTGAAAAAATTGCAACAGCTTTAGATATAGAAATAATTAAACTTTTCGAATGGAAAAAAGAGTAGAAAGCATTGTCTATAGAAGAATGACCTATGCTGATTATAGACACATTAATAAAGTTGGAGGCGAGGAACAAGGTGGTGGTGGACAATCATATATAGATTTTCCAATTGCAAATATAAATTTACAAGAATGGTATTCTTTTTTAGGAAACCATACTACCACGGGTGCTGGTAATAGACCAAAATGGGATTTCAAAATAAATAGTTTGGGATTAACGATTAACGAAGATATTCGAATTTACCAGAGAAGACCAGCGTCAGTTAGTATTGCATCTCAAAAATTACCAGAGCACAGTAGCGGAGGAAAAAGAATAGCTTCTTGGCATCCTAATAATTCATTTCCTCTAGATTATAATCCTGATATTGACAATTTGGTTATTTATATAATTAAAACTATTGATGGAGAATATTGGGCTGGCTGGTTTTTGAAAAATGAAATACCCAAAAATTGGAATGTAAATGATGAATTAAAAGCTTTGTTTGAAGAAGAATCTGGTAAAATTGATGTTCAAACTAAAATTTTGTTTGATACAGAAAATAAGGATTGGCCTTTTTACTTTGATGCACAAACAATTATTAATCAAATTAAAAGTGATGATGATGTCGAAGAAGATTTATTAAATCAAGATACTTCTCCTGCATTGGCGAATTTAGAAAATGAGGATGTGGCACTTGAGGTTAAAGAAAGAATATTTAAAATAAGAAAAAGAAATAATAGGATTGTTAAGGAGTTAAAAAAATTATACGGTGGCAATTGCCAAATAACTGGAGAAACAATGACTTTTAAAAAGAGAAATGGAGAACTTTATTCGGAAGTTCACCATTTAATTCCTTTAGGTGAAAGCGGTTCAGATTCTTATGCAAATGCAATTGTTATATCACCGTTAATTCATAGAATGTTACATTATGCAGACGTATCAGGAATAGATTTAAATAATATCGTAGATAACAAACTAAAAATCAAAATTAATGGTGACGATTATGAAATAACTTGGTTACCACAACATCTCGAAACTGTGCAAAAATCTCTAGAAGATTAGTAATTCTTTTTAAGATGTATTAAATACTCGTGTAAAGTTGAATCTTTATTACTATTATTACTTTTGAATCGTTTGTATTCTATGTTCTTTTTTGAAACAATTCCATAGTTAGATAAAAAAGAAATTAAATCAGATATAGGAATTAAACCGTCTTCACTATAGCTAATTAAGAAATCTTGACAGTTAATATTTGTAATTATTTTATCAAAAGAGTCTCTGATTTTAACTTTCGAACAAAAATTTGAATATTGGTCTCTCCAAGGTCTTAATCCACTCTCTCCAATAGCTTCTGGTTCGTCTTCTCTTGCCAAAGTTTCTAAAATATGATAATTTGCAGCATATTGCCTTTTTATATATGGTGGATCAATATAACAAATATCTCCAGTTAATTTTGAAGCAATTTCTTCAGCATAACCTTTAAAAACTTGATGACCTTCTGTTGTGCCGATACTTGAAAATTTTGACTTGTATAAAACTATTGGTGACTCAGAACGTTTAACGAATTTTGACAAATAATGACCATAAGTACCAGCTATATTTGCGATGTCATTACTTGCCATAATAAGATCATGTAATAAAAGAGAATGTTCTAATTCTGTAATTAATTTTTTCTTATTTAGTACTTTTATTTCTTTTCTAATTCCATCTATTTTTGCTGCATTTTTAGCGGTAAAGTACTTTCTAGGTTTTGTTGAATTAATAGGTTTACCTTCAGGACTAAATTCATTATAAAAATATCCTTTTATTGGTTTAACATTATTTAAATATTCGATTATTAAATCATAATTATTTTTCTTTGAAGAAGGACCAACTAAATTGATAATTGAAGAAATATTTTTAAAATCAGGTTCTTTGTTTAAAAATAAATGTAGATTTAAATGATGATAAGAATAAGTCATAACATCATTTGCAACTACTTTAAAATTATTTTCTCGCAAAGCGAGTGACATAAGACCTGTACCAGCCATTAAATCAATTACTATTTTTGAATTCTTATTTATTCTACGAATTTCTGAAATTATAATATCCGTTAGTTTGTCTTTTGAACCTATATATCTATAACCCATTTATTGAAAAATTTCTTTTATATTACATTCTAATAATCTCTTAATCGGAATCAATTGGTCTGCCGAATGTAGAGATTCATAAATTCTTTCATAATCAGATATGTTTAGTCCGAAGAAATCAGCAATTGTTTTTTCGATGAATAAATCATTTTCTCTTGAAATGTTTTTTTTATTTGAATTAACTACTTCATTATCTATTAATTTTGTTATAGTTTTAATCTTTGACAATGTTTTTTCACAATCGAAATTTATATTTGGTATGGGTAAATTTACAAGCATTGATTGTGTTAAATAAGGATGACTTTTCCATTCATTTTCACCATATTTTTTTATAAGATAATATGTCATCAACCTAGAGTTTAGTACAGATAGAATAAATTCTAAAGTAATTATTGATTCGTATTTAGGCTTGATTTTTAATATATAAACAACCTGATTTGTAATAGAATTCTCGTAATCAATACTGGCTGTAATACCTATTCCAGTCTTTCTTACAAGTATTTTTTTTCCTTCATATATTTCTAAATTTTTATAGTTAATTCCCTTTTTTTGAGTATTAATCCAATTTTTTGATTTAGATGTATATCTATATAAATCTTCTCCAACTTTGATTTTCAAATTTCCAATACCATTATGATTTAATATTATTTTTTCTTTAAGAATATTACTGTCAAAAGGAGTATTGCATTTTTTGCATTTTGGTTCTTTTGAGCGAGGTTCTGGAGACCAATTTTTACATTTTTGACATTGCCAAACAATTCCTTTTTTTGAAATTTCGGCACCTCTTGTATTATTAACAAAAGTTTTCAATTTTATACTTCCTTGTTCAATTTTGTCAAATGTTTCTCTTGAATCTTCTCTTAAATCAATATCAAAAACAAAGTTTTCATTTTCAGAAAATCGAGTTTGTAATACTTTATGAGTTAGTTCCTTATCAATGTCTAATAGAGAAAGTTTATTTGTAATTACCTTTCTTTTGTCTATTGAGGACAACCTAAAACAATCAACTTTATGATTTTTTTCTGGAATTTTATTTTTACCTATTAATATTACACAGGCTCTATTTATCTCAGGGAATATTTTTTCACCTAACCGAGCAATGAAATTTATTGTAGTATTTTTAGACAATAAACATCTTAAAGAACTTTGTTCCTGACTGAAAATAGAATCTGGTAAGATTAAAGCATAAGTTCCATTTTGGTTAAGGTTTTTTAGAATTACTTCAATAAATAAATTATATATATCAAATTGACCTTTGGTTAATTTAAAATTTGAACTTAGAATTTGTGAGTTATAATTACTTAAATCTGCGCCCCAAGGCGGATTACTTAAAACAATATCAAATCCATTTTTTATTTTTAGTTTGTTTTTTAATTTATTCCACCCCAAAATTGAGTTTTTTTCAGGTTCAGGGAATAAACCATCGCAATTAATGAAAGTATGCTCAAAATCTTTTAAAATAGGCTTTGAAAATTTTATTATTGAATTATTTATTGCATTAATATCTATATCTATTCCAATAAATTTTGAAGTTACATTTTTAATATTTTTTTCAGCAAAGCTTCTCAATAAAATACTATCTCCACAAGCAGGGTCAAGTACTGAAATTTCTTTTGCATTTGAAGAATAATATTCAATTACTTTTTCAGATAAATAATCAGAAAGAAAATCAGGTGTATAAAATACTCCGTTTTTCTTTCTTTTTTCTGTGGAGTATAATTGTACTAAACTCATTTTTTTTCATATTTTATTTGTTCTTCAGCCACTCTCAATGCATTTAATCCTTCTTTTTCATCTTTAATAATATCATAAACTTTAGTCGCAATCCATAAAGCTTCTAATTCAGACAGAGAAGAATTGAAAGTCTCACTTATTGTTATTAAGTGCTCTCTTTTCAAGACTTTTTGATCACTTTCAACTTTACTTAAATAACCATCACCTATTTCGAGTAATGCCGCAAGTTGTCTTTGGAGCATTCCATTTGATTCTCTTAGCTCCTTTATTTTTTGTCCAAGTGTCATTTTACCATATTTAGACTTGACTAAATTTGGTCAAATATATATAAAAAAAATGTAAATACAATTTTTGAAGTTGTATTTTTTTGTTCTTTATAAAAAGTTTTGAGGTGAATAAAAAAAAGAATATTTCTAGTATCAAGCGTCTCTTTTACAATAAGGCATAACGTTTATGTGTATGAGCCGTTGCGTGTCTCGGCTCGAACCATTAAAAGTACAAAAATCCGCTGGGAAATCCGATAGGATTTTCCAGATGAGCGATGCCCAAGCAATGGTTTATACGCGGTGTTGGCAACAGTTATTATTTTAATATTTTTTCAATTGATTCAGAATCCACTTTTAGAGATTTCAAAATAAATTGAGCATATTCTTTATTTTCTTTTATGTATATATCGAAAGAATCTAACAAGCCAGTTGCAAATAATCTTTCGTTAATTGTCATTCCTTGTAAACCAATTTCGTTTGAGATTCCGTCATTTACTTTTTTCTGCAACTCAAACCATTCTAATTGTTTTTCAATCCGTTTAAGAATTTCTTCATCTTTATCATTATGAATATTCCTTATGTCAAAATTGGGATTTTTTGGGTCAGTTGTCTTTTGGAATTCATTAATTCCGAGATTAAATAACGCTTGTCCAAATCTTTGGTCAGGATGATTTTCTAAATAATTATGAATCAAATCAATTATAGTTTTATGTTCTTTTTTCATTGATTAATTCTAATTTTCATTCGATTAACGTACAGTTTTTATTTCCATTTCCAATCTAAATTTTCCGAAATTGGAATATTCAAGTCATTCCATTTCTTTTTTATCTGTTCTAAATTTTCAATTCCATTTTTAGAAACTATAAATGAGGAACCGTTTGAGAGTTTAATGAAAAAATTATTTTGTGTTTCGTCAATTTGTTCAATTTCCGATATTTTAGTTTTTCCTTCTCCTGTTTTGTCCTCCATAATTAGATATTCAGGCGTAAATTCCATTGTTTGTTTTTCTCCAATTTTGTTTGCGTAACTGTTTTTGACAATTTTCGAAAAGTGATTTCTTAATTTGGATTTATATAATTTATCGAAAAAAAATAAAGTTAATATCGCTACGATTCCGAGTATAATTGCAAACTCTACATTGTTTCTGTTGTACATATTTATACCAATAAATATAAATACAGCAACAAGAGCAAATTTCGTTGTATTCATTATTTTTCTCGTTTTCTTATTTTCAGATATCGAGAATAAATGGAAGTCTATAAAATCTTTTTCTTTTAATATGTATTCTAATTTCATTGGTAGGTTTTAATTGTTGCCAACTTGTTTATATGCGATACATCATAACGCTAATCTACCCATTTTTGGGTGTATATGCGTGACAAAAGTCAGTTTTAACTTTCTCAAAAATAACAAAAAAAACTTATTTATCATTCTAAGGACTTTTATTTTGATTTACTACTTTGTTATTTTGTTTTGGTAAGGTTTATTATTTAATTTTCCCTAGGGCATTTAAGCCATTTCCCTAGAGAAATATATACATTTCTCTAGGGAAAATTATAAATTTCTATACAGAAAATAAGATTATTAAACTTATAATTTATATTTTTGTTCTTTATAAATCAAAATACTATGGCTATAGATTTTAAGATGGTGCCTAAGCAAAATAATATTGCCTCGCCACCCGAAGTAAAATACTACCCTTGTGCAGTGAGTAAAGGTGAAGTAGATTTAGACCATGTTGCAGCAATAGTAGCCGGCAGATGTTCGTTGAGTGAAGCAGACTGCTATGGAGTGCTAATTGCCATGAGTCAAGTAATGGGAGAAGAATTGGCTAAGGGTAATATTGTAAAAATTGATAGATTAGGAACTTTTGCTCTGACAATTAAAGGAGTTGGTACTGATACTCCTGAAGCATTAAATAAAAACACTATTAAGAGTGCCAAAATGTTGTTTAAACCCGCAAGGAATTTAAAAAAAATATTGAATACTTTACAGTTCAAACGTATAAGATAAAAAAAATGCTGTTTTAAAGTCGTCCAAAGAAAACTTTTAAAACAGCATTTTTATATTTAATTGTAGTAGCACCTATTAAAGGTACTCCCTAAATTTATTACCACTAAAGGTTTTACTAATTATTTTCTAGCGATTACTTTTAAAGCTGCCGCTACAATAGCTTCGTGGTTTAATTTGTATTTTTCCATCAACTGCGCTGGCGTACCGCTTTCTCCAAAACTATCATTCACCGCTACAAATTCTTGCGGAACAGGAGTATTGGAAACTAAAGTTCTAGAAACACTTTCTCCTAAACCTCCTAAAATATTATGCTCTTCAGCCGTAACCACACATCCTGTTTTAGCAACAGAATTCAGTATAGCTTCTTCATCCAAAGGCTTGATGGTGTGAATATTGATTACCTCAGCGGAAATGCCTTGTGCTTCTAATTTTTCAGCAGCAATTAAAGCTTCCCATACTAGATGCCCAGTAGCTACAATGGTAACATCGGTTCCTTCGTTAAGCATCACTGCTTTTCCTATAATGAATGCTTCGTTTTCTGGTGTAAAGTTAGCTACGCTAGGTCTTCCAAAACGCAAATAAACGGGTCCATGATGATCGGCAATTGCTATTGTAGCTGCTTTGGTTTGGTTGTAATCGCAAGTGTTGATTACCGTCATTCCTGGTAACATTTTCATTAAACCAATATCTTCTAATATTTGGTGTGTTGCTCCATCTTCACCCAAAGTTAAACCTGCGTGAGAAGCACAAATTTTTACATTTTTATCGGAATAAGCCACCGATTGACGAATTTGATCGTAAACTCTTCCTGTAGAAAAGTTAGCAAAAGTTCCTGTAAACGGAATTTTTCCACCAATGGTTAAACCTGCTGCAATTCCAATCATGTTAGCTTCAGCAATTCCGATTTGAAAGAAACGTTCTGGGTGATTTGCTTTAAAGTCGTCCATTTTTAATGAACCAATTAAGTCTGCACAAAGTGCTACCACGTTTTCATTTTTTTGACCCAGTTCTGTTAAACCAGCTCCAAAACCTGAACGTGTATCTTTATTTCCTGTATTTGTATATTTTTTCATAAAGTCATTTTTTAAAAGTCTTAATTCTTAATACTTAATTCTTAATACTTTTATCTAAATTAATAATCTCCTAAAGTTTCAGGATTCTGAGCTAAAGCATTAGCCAATTGTTCGTCATTTGGAGCTTTTCCGTGCCAAGCATGGGTGTGCATCATAAAATCAACGCCATTACCCATTTCAGTGTATAATAAAACACAAACTGGTTTTCCTTTTCCTGTTTTACTTTTCGCTTCGGTCATACCTGCAATGATAGCTTCAATGTTGTTGCCTTCTTTAATTTCCAAAACTTCCCAATCAAAAGCTTCAAACTTAGCTTTTAAGCTTCCCATATTAAGAACTTCGTCTGTAGTTCCGTCAATTTGCTTTCCGTTAAGGTCAATTGTAGCAATAAGGTTGTCTACTTTTTTAGCAGAAGCATACATGATGGCTTCCCAGTTTTGGCCTTCTTGCATTTCACCATCACCGTGTAAAGTGTACACTAATTTAGAATCGTTGTTCAATTTTTTAGCTTGAGCTGCTCCAATGGCAACCGACAAACCTTGACCTAATGAACCAGAGGCAATTCTAACACCTGGCAAACCTTCGTGTGTTGTTGGATGTCCTTGCAATCTAGAATTTAGTAATCTAAAAGTGGCTAATTCTTTTACAGGAAAATAGCCGCTATGTGCTAAAACACTGTAAAAAACAGGAGAAATGTGACCGTTGGAAAGAAAGAAAACATCTTCATCCATTCCGTCCATATCAAAGCCTTCTTTTCGTTCCATTAGATTTTGATAAAGAGCTACTAAGAATTCTGTACAACCTAATGAACCGCCTGGGTGACCAGAGTTTACAGCATGTACCATTCTAAGAATGTCTCTTCTAACCTGTGTAGTTAAATCTTGTAGTTGTTGTGTGTTTGGTTTCATTAAAAAATATTTTTGACAAAAATACTTCATAAATTAAGTTTCCACAAACCTTTTAAAAGTAAGTTATTAAATTAATCCTCGAGTTATTCACAAAATTAAAATCCTAAAAGAAATCTAATTTTTATAAGTTAGTTATTTCAAGTGGTCTATTTAGATTATATTTGCCCACAAAATATTTGGATACCATTATTATGAAGTTTGATTTAATTACGAAAGATGCCCAAAGTCAGGCAAGAGCAGGAAAAATAACCACCGATCATGGAGTGATAGAAACACCCATTTTTATGCCTGTTGGAACGGTAGCTTCGGTAAAAGGAGTGCATCAACGTGAATTGAAAAACGATATTAATCCAGATATTATTTTAGGAAATACGTATCATTTATACCTTCGTCCACAAACCGAAATTTTAGAAAAAGCCGGTGGATTGCATAAATTTATGAATTGGGACAGGAACATATTAACCGATTCTGGCGGTTATCAAGTGTACTCCTTGTCTTCTAATAGAAAAATTAAAGAAGAAGGGGTGAAATTTAAATCTCATATTGATGGTTCTTATCATTTCTTTTCTCCAGAAAATGTAATGGAAATTCAACGAACTATCGGTGCAGATATCATCATGGCTTTTGATGAATGTACGCCCTATCCTTGTGATTATCGCTATGCCAAACGTTCCATGCACATGACGCATCGTTGGTTGGATAGATGCATCAATCACTTAGAACATTTACCTTTTAAATACGGTTACGAACAAACGTTTTTTCCTATTGTTCAAGGAAGTACTTATAAAGATTTACGTCAACAATCCGCAGAATATATTGCCAATGCTGGAGCACAAGGAAATGCTATTGGAGGATTATCTGTTGGTGAACCTGCAGAAGAAATGTATGCGATGACCGAAGTGGTAACGACAATTCTTCCAGAAGACAAGCCAAGATATTTAATGGGTGTAGGAACTCCAATTAATATTTTAGAAAATATAGCATTAGGAATTGACATGTTTGATTGTGTTATGCCTACTAGAAATGCACGAAATGGAATGTTATTTACGGCTCATGGTTCTATCAATATTAAGAATAAAAAATGGGAAGCCGACTTTTCTCCTATTGACGAAATGGGACATACTTTTGTGGATACAGAGTATACAAAAGCTTATCTTCGTCACTTGTTTGCTGCAAATGAATACTTAGGAAAGCAGATTGCAACCATTCATAATTTAGGTTTTTATATGTGGTTGGTTCGTGAAGCTAGACGACAAATAATTGCTGGAACTTTTAGAGCATGGAAAGATAAAATGGTGGTTCAAATGAGTCAACGCTTATAGTTTTATATTTAAAAATAATTTTATGTTAACAATTTTAGACAAATACATTTTAAAAAGATACCTGATCAATTTTTTGGTTATGCTTTTGATGTTTATTCCAATTGGAATTGTTATTGATGTGTCTGAAAAAGTCAACAAAATGATTGAAAAAAAGATACCCATAACAAAAATATTGGTCTATTATGGTGACTTTACCATTTATTTTGCCAACTTATTATTCCCCATATTTTTATTTTTATCTGTTATTTGGTTTACCTCAAAATTAGCTAACAATACAGAGATTATTGCCATTTTAAGTTCTGGTATTTCCTTCAACAGATTTTTAAGACCTTATATTATAGGCGCAACAATTGTATCGTTATTTGCCTTATTAATGGGCTTTTTCTTAGTACCTGCTGCAAGTAAAGGCTTCAATGATTTTAGATATGAATATTTGAAAGGCAACAGTCAAACTCGTGAAACCAGTGATATTTATCGTCAAATTAACCGTGAAAAAGATTTAAGAGAGTACATTTATGTAAGCAATTACAATTACGTTTCCAAAACCGGTTTTAATTTTACTTACGAAAATTGTACAGGAAATAAACTCAATTACAAAATCTCATCGGGAAGAATAAAATACAACGAAGAAAGTGAATCCTACACCCTTTTTAACTATCAAAAAAGAACCGTTGGAGCCTTGGATGATGTTATTGACAAACAAGAAAAAAAAATAATGAAGTTTAATTTCTTGCCGGATGATTTAACTCCAGTTGTATATGCTGCAGAAACCATGTCTATTGGTGAAATAAATACCTTCATAGACAAAGAAAAAGAACGAGGAAATGCTAACATCAATTCGTATTTGGTGGTTTTGTATAAAAAATACAGTTTACCCGTTTCTGCCTTTATTTTAACCATTATCGCAGTAGCGGTTTCTTCCATGAAAAGACGTGGTGGAATGGGTTTGAATTTAGCTATTGGAATTATCATTGCCTTTATTTTTATCTTTTTTGATAAAGTATTTGGAACCATTGCCGAAAAATCTAGCTTTTCACCTCTAATAGCGGTTTGGATACCAAATATTGTTTTTGGATTTTTAGCTGTATACCTTTTAAAAAATGCCAAACGATAAACTTAAAAATTATCTTCACCTTCATTTAATTGTATTTATTTGGGGTTTTACTGCCATTTTTGGAAAACTAATTTCATTAAAAGCCTTGGATTTAGTTTGGTATCGCATGCTCTTCGCTGTTCTTTTTGTAGTAGCTTACCTATTTATTAAAAGAGAAAAAATTAAGGTGCCGTTAAAGGTATTGTTCGGTTTTATTGTTTCGGGTATTATTATTGCCTTACATTGGTTTACCTTTTATCATGCTATAAAAGTGTCCAATATTTCAATAACACTTGTTTGCCTTTCTACAGGAGCTTTTTTTGCATCCATCATTGAACCCTTGTTTTATAAAAGAAAAATAATACTTTACGAAATCATTTTTGGCTTAGTAACCGTAATTGGTTTATCCATTATTTTCAATGTAGAAACTAAATATAAGTTGGGTTTTTTCTTAGCCATAACTTCTGCCTTTTTATCCGCTTTGTTTTCTGTAATAAACAGCAAATATGCCAAAGAATACAACCCCAATGTGATTTCATTTTATGAGCTTTCTAGCGGTGTTATTTTTTTAAGTATTCTTTTTTTATTTACTGGAAATTTTACAGCTGGTTTTTTTCAAATCACTTACCAAGATTTGTTATGGCTCTTGTTATTAGCTTCAATTTGTACGGCTTATGCTTTTTCAGCTTCCATCAAAGTAATGAAATTTTTAAGTGCGTTTACGGTAATGCTAACCATCAATTTGGAACCCATATATGGCATCATCTTAGCCCTACTCTTTTTTCAAGATTCTGAACACATGAACGCTTTATTTTATGTTGGAGCAGTATTAATTTTGATTACGGTAATTTCCAATGGAATCCTTAAAAATAGAAAAAAGTTAAAAACTAATTAAGTTTAGATTATTATATAGTTATTTAAAATTTTATATTTGTCCTAACTAAAACAAACTAAATAAATTGTATTCTATGGAATATTTAGATTTTGAATTACCCATTAAAGAACTTGAAGACCAATTAGATAAATGCTTGGTTATTGGTCAAGAATCCGATGTTGATGTAACCACAACTTGTGAACAAATCAACCAAAAACTAGAAGAAACTAAAAAAAATATCTATAAAAATCTTACGGCTTGGCAACGTGTTCAATTATCGCGTCATCCCAACAGGCCTTATACCATGGATCACATTAATGCCTTAACAGAAGGAACCTTTTTGGAACTTTTTGGAGATAGAGGTGTTAAAGACGATAAAGCCATGGTTGGTGGTTTAGGTAAAATTGGCGGTCAATCGTTCATGATTATTGGACAACAAAAAGGATACAACACCAAAACCAGACAGTATAGAAACTTCGGAATGGCCAATCCGGAAGGATATAGAAAAGCTTTACGATTGATGAAAATGGCCGAAAAATTTGGCATTCCAGTAGTTACTTTAGTAGATACTCCAGGGGCTTATCCAGGATTAGAAGCAGAAGAAAGAGGTCAAGGAGAAGCAATTGCCAGAAACATTTTTGAAATGTGTCGCTTACAAGTCCCAATAATTACTGTTATTGTTGGCGAAGGTGCTTCAGGTGGTGCTTTAGGAATAGGGGTTGGTGATAAAGTTTTTATGTTGGAAAATACTTGGTATTCCGTAATTTCACCAGAGTCATGTTCTTCTATTTTATGGAGAAGTTGGGAATACAAAGAGCAAGCCGCAGATGCTTTAAAATTGACTTCATATGACATGAAGAAAAACAAACTTATCGACGATATTATCCCAGAACCGCTTGGTGGTGCTCACTATGACAGAGAAACGACATTTGCAACTGTAAAACAATATATTTTGAATGCTCATAAGGAGCTAAAAGACTTATCAACAAAAGTTTTAGTTTCTAACAGAATGGATAAATACAGTAAAATGGGAGAATTTAAAGAATAGTCTTTTTTACATTTTCAATAAAATCCGTCTTTTTTTAGGAATGACGGATTTTTTTTGTGTTGTTAACAAGAATAAAAATTTATAAACATCAACTTAACAAGCAAACCTTAACAAAACATTTACTAATATTTTTATATTTAGAGTACTTTAGCATTATGGAAAATATCAGAAATATAAACCCAATAAAAGTTGATAAAACTACCATTATCAATTTAGAAAAAGGAAAATTACCACCACAAGCTCTTGATTTAGAGGAAGCGGTTCTGGGTGCAATGATGATTGACAAAAAAGGGGTTGATGAAGTAATTGACATTTTACAAGCCGATGCTTTTTACAAAGAAGCGCATAAACATATTTTTGAGGCTATAGTTGAATTATTTAACGATACACAACCCATAGATTTATTGACCGTTTCTGCACAATTAAGAAAAAATGCCAAGCTGGATTTAGCTGGTGGCGACTTTTATTTAATTCAATTGACTCAGAAAGTTTCTTCTTCTGCACATATTGAATTTCACTCTAGAATTATTTTACAAAAGTTCATTCAAAGAAGTTTAATAAAAATCTCAAGTGAAATTATTGAAGAATCTTATGATGAAACAACAGATGTTTTTGACTTATTAGACAAAGCAGAATCTAAACTTTATGAAGTAACTCAGGGAAACATCAAACGAAGCTCTGAAACAGCTCAAAGTTTAGTAATTCAAGCCAAAAAACGTATTGAAGAAATTGCAGGTAAAGAAGGTTTAAGTGGTGTTCCTACAGGATTTCACGCCTTAGACAAACTGACTTCTGGTTGGCAACCCTCCGATTTAATTATTGTTGCTGCTCGTCCAGGTATGGGTAAAACTGCTTTTACTTTATCGATGGCAAGAAACATGGCTATCGATTATGGAGCACCTGTTGCATTCTTTTCATTAGAAATGTCATCCGTTCAGTTAATTACGCGTTTAATTTCCTCTGAAACAGGATTGTCTTCAGAAAAATTAAGAACAG
This sequence comes from Flavobacterium sp., assembly GCF_965657075.1. Lineage (GTDB taxonomy): Bacteria > Bacteroidota > Bacteroidia > Flavobacteriales > Flavobacteriaceae > Flavobacterium. The sequence continues at coordinate 14,842 of NZ_CBFHMV010000012.1, read as the reverse complement.
GAAAACTTGAAAAGCACGAATGGGAACAACTTTCTATCAAAGTTAAAAATTTAGAAAAAGCGCCTTTATATATTGATGATACGCCTTCCCTTTCCATTTTTGATTTAAGAGCAAAAGCAAGAAGGTTAGCTTCTCAATATGGAATAAAATTAATTGTAGTTGATTATTTGCAGCTAATGACCGCAGGTGGAAATGGAAAAGGTGGCGGAAATCGGGAACAAGAAATCTCAACAATTTCTCGAAACTTAAAAGCTTTAGCCAAAGAGTTATCGATTCCTGTTATTGCACTTTCTCAACTTTCACGTGCTGTTGAAACTCGTGGCTCTAGTAAAAGACCTTTACTTTCTGATCTTCGTGAATCTGGAGCAATTGAGCAGGATGCCGATATTGTATCATTCATCTATAGACCTGAATATTATAAAATTGATGAATGGGATGATGAAGAGCGCTCTCCAACTCAAGGTCAAGCCGAATTTATTGTTGCCAAACACAGAAATGGTGGTTTAGATAATGTACGTTTAAAGTTTGTGGGTAACCTTGGTAAATTTGATAATTTAGATGATTTTAGTTCTCCTTTTGCCGATTTACCCTCAAAAATGAATTTAGAAGACCAACTAAATCCGTTTGCAACACCTACTATTTTACCTTCAGCTAATGAGGCTTTTGGAAGCAGTGCAAATGACGACGACGATTCTGACGTACCGTTTTAAAAGCAAGATAAAACTAGGTTGAAAAACGTGTTTTTATCAATTTATATTCATTTTTGTGATTAATGTAGTAAGTTTGTTGAAATACTAATTCGAAACAAAACAATCATGGCTAAAAACACTATCACTTTAGAAACTGCTCAAGAATGGGCTGCAAGATGGAATCAATATGTAAATGATAAAAACAACGTTATAAATCTTAAAGCATTTTTAATTCCGGGTATCGATTTTACTCAAGTAATGGCTGAAGAAAATGTAGTTGATGTTAGAACTTATTTTGGAATTGATGCACAAAACAAGGAACATTTAATGGTAGTTGGTGTAGACCAAGAAGGAAATGACATGATCGATGAAAATCAAGGTTTGTTTATCTACGATTTTTCAGAACCATGCCCAACTTTATGCAACCAAAAGGCACCTTTTATCAGTAGATAATTTTGCAAAGTTTATTAATCTACATAGGCTATTTAGGTTTAGGTATTAATTTCCTGTTGTTTGTAGTGAAATTTTTAAAATTAACGCTACCCTACAAGATATTTACAGGCTATTTATTTACGATTATTGTAATTCAATTTTTCACGAGCTATTTATGACGAAGAGGAATGCACAACTTGTTCCTTTCTCATTTTTATTTTGTTCTTCAATGCTTGATATTGAGTGTTTTTTATTATAAAATTTTAAAATCTTCCTTTCAAAAAAAGGTGATTTTAATTAGTATACCACTAGTTTTAATTACCTTAGGAATTCAATACCTTTTAAAACCTGATTTATTTTCAAAATTTAATTTGTTTGAAATATTTATCACTTCCTTTATAATTATAATTTTTGCTCTCTTTCATTTGTATAATATTTTAAGTGAAAAAAAGGATTATTTTTATCTAAATTTAGGTATCTTATTTTATCTTTTTTGCAGTTCTGTGCTTTTCATGGCAGGCAATCTGATAGCCACTTTAACAGATAATTTTAGAGATGTAATTTGGAAAATAAATGCGGTTTTATATATTGTTTATCAATTATTTATATTTTTAGAATGGTATCGCATATTCATAAAAAAAAGTAAATCATAGGTACTATGTCAAATGATATTGAAATAATTACAGCAATTATATACGCATTTATTACATTTTTGATGCTGACAATAGCGGTTATAGTCTTCATATACTACTCTAGAAAAAAGATTACGAAAAAAGAATTAGAAAAAAAGGACTTAGAAATATCCTATCAAAAAAAAATAATTAATGCTGCCATAATTACTCAAGAAAAAGAGCGTAAAAGAATTGCTAGAGATTTACATGATGACATAAGTTCAAAACTAAACATAATTTCTTTAAACAGTCATTTACTTCAAAACAGCAATTTAAAAGAAGTTGAAATCAATCAAATTACAAACAATATTATTGAAACCTCATCAAAAATTTTGGATAGTACAAGACGTATTTCACACGATTTATTGCCTCCAATTTTAGAAGAATTTGGTATTGATAAAGCTTTGGAAGAATTAGCTAGTAATTACACCAACAACAATTTAAATGTAAATTACATCAATCCTTTTAAACAGGATATTTTTAATGAAATAGAAAAACACTTTCACTTGCATTTATTCAGAATATTTCAGGAACTGGTATCAAATTCAATTAAACACGGATTGGCTTCAAAAATTGAAATTTCCATCGAAAAAATAAAAAACATTCGAACGGCTAAATATTACGATAATGGATCTGGATTTAATAAAAACGACACCAAAACCAAATCAGGCTTAGGAATGAAAAACATTGAAAGTAGAATTGATTTTATTAATGCCCAATTAAAAATAAAAAGTCAAGTAAACGATGGCGTTTTAATTGAAATAATTTTTTAAACATGTCAAATCATATAAAAATAGCATTAACTGACGATGAATTACTTTTTAGAAAAGGTATTTTATTCATGCTGGAAAGAGAAGAAAATATTGAAGTGATTTTAGAAGCTTCAAATGGAGAACAATTGCTCAATTTTCTTGACGAAAACCCAAAAAATCTTCCAGATATTATTTTAATGGATTTAAAAATGCCTCTATTAAATGGTGTGGAAGCCACAAAAATAATTCAGAAAAAATACCCTGAAATTAAAATCATTGCTTTAACGAGTTATGATTCAAAACCTTTTATTTTAAACATGATTCAGGAAGGAGCTTCTTCGTATTTAGTTAAAAATGATTCTCCTAAAGACATGATAAACACGATTAATGAGGTGCATAAAAATGGTTTTCATTACAATGAATCAATCATGAAAATACTTCAGGAAGAAATACTTGAAAACAACAAAAAAGTAAAAAGTAAATTTGACGAGGACTATTTAACCAGCAGAGAAAAAGATGTTTTAATTTTGATTTGCAAACAATACAGTACTTTAGAAATTGCTGAAAAACTTTTTATAAGCCCAAGAACAGTTGATGGACACAGAAATAATCTTTTGCTTAAAACCGAATCTAAAAAAATTACAGGATTAGTAGTTTTTGCCATTCAAAACGGCATAATTACTATTGACCAAATTAACTCAAGACTTTAATTACAAAGGAACAAAACTACTGTGAGCGTTTTCCCAATTTATTGTAGTATGAATAAATGAGGCATCTTTATGATAAATAACTAGCGCTTTTCTTTCATTAGTTTTTGGATTGATATCTAACAAAATTCTAAAAATATAAACTTCTTTACCATTAACAGTAACCAATGTTGGAGGCATATCGCTTATAAACACAAAGTTTTTTGTTAAATCTAAAGAATACAATCTAATGTTTACAGCAGTATTATTAATTGTTTTTAAAAAAGCTTTACCATATCCTTCATTTACTTCATATTCAAATTGATAATTAAACTCATCACAAAATGATGTTCCTAAAAGAATGGTATCAAGAATTAAATTAAACTTAAATTTATTTAAAACTATATTGTTCATGACTAATTTTAATAATTTATACAAATTAAAGGTTTATTAAACATTTAAAAATACGTTAAACAACCCTTTTTTAATAAAAATTTGACATTTTGATTCTTTCTTTTTTTGTTATCTTTGACTAAAATCAATTCATCTTGAAAAAAATACTGCTTATATCCTTTTTATTAATTTCTTTTGTTGCAAAAGCATCATTTGTATTAGTTCCAATGGAAGCTGAAGGACAACAAAACCACTTAAAAGCTTATGGAATAACTTATTGGGCTTTAGAAAAAAACTATAAAGTCAATTGGTTGCTAAATTATCGTGGCGGTTCTTTTTTGTTTCCTGATTCAGAAGAAATTAGAAAAGAATGCCAAATTAGAGGTGTTACTTTTGAAATCTTATCTGATAGTGAAACTGCAACTATCTTAGAAGAAATTAGTAGTCCCTCGCAAAATCAAGAAACTGTTATTCTTGAAAAAGCTCCCAAAATTGCTGTATATACTCCAAAAGGAAAACAGCCTTGGGATGATGCAGTTACAATGGTATTAACCTATGCTGAAATACCTTATACAGAAATTTATGACGAAGAAGTTTTAAGCGATCAATTGATTTTATACGATTGGTTGCATTTACATCATGAAGATTTTACTGGACAATATGGTAAGTTTTTTTCTAACTATAAAAATGCCCCTTGGTATATAGAACAAAAAAAAGAAGCCGAAGCATTAGCTAATAAATTGGGATACAGTAAAGTTTCGGAAGAAAAAAGAGCCGTTGCTTTAAAGATAAGAGATTATGTTATTGGTGGTGGCTTTATGTTTGCTATGTGCTCTGCAACTGATAGTTTTGACATAGCACTCTCTGCAGAAAATACAGATATTTGTGAACCTATGTTTGATGGTGATGAAAGTGAAGCCAATTATCAATCAAAAATAGATTTCAATAACACCTTTGCTTTTAAAGATTATATTTTAGAAAGAAACCCAAATGTTTATGAATTTTCGGATATTGATACTACAACCGAACATGGAAAAGGGGCAATGGCTATGGAAAATGATTACTTTTCACTTATGGAATATTCTGCAAAATGGGATCCCATTCCAACCATGTTATGCCAAAATCATACAACTTTAGTTAAAGGGTTTATGGGACAAACCACTGCTTTTGATGCCTCTAAAGTAAAGTCTAATGTTCTAATTATGGGAGAATGTAAAATTAATGGAGAAGCGAGATACATTCATGGTACCAAAGGAAAAGGAATGTTTACCTTTTATGGAGGACATGATCCTGAAGATTATCAACATAGAGTTGGTGATGCGCCTACCGTTTTAGATTTACACCCAAATTCACCAGGATACAGATTGATTTTAAACAATGTATTATTTCCTGCAGCAAGAAAGAAAAAACAAAAGACCTAATTTTTTCTAATACTAAAAAATATTTCTTAAAACATAAAAACACCCCAAATAGCATCAAACTTTTGGGGTATATTCATTTAAGATTTAATTATTTTTTAAATTAAACATTCTGCTCCTCATTTTCTTTATCCAAATAATTTTGAACTATATCAATAGCATTAGCAACTACATCGCTTAAAGCTGTAATAAATGCACCTTCTTCTGCTGTATCAATAGCATGTTTAATGGCTTCAGTTTCTAAAGGAATAATTTCAAATGTGGTATTGCTATTGGCTTCTTTGATCCCGTCTAAAATTAAATCAATAATTTCCTGCTCTGTTCTTCCTCTTAAATATTTTTCTTGTCTAATGATGATATGATCGAACATTCTTCCGGCAATTAAACCACATTCTTTAATGTCTTCATCACGTCTGTCTCCAACACCTGCAATAATTCCGATTTTTTTGGAAGCTTCTACATTTTGAAGATAATCTTCAATACCACGATAACCAGCTGGATTATGAGCAAAATCAATTAACACTTTGAATTTTCTAAACTCAAAAATATTCATTCTACCAGGAGTTTGTGCCACACTTGGAATAAATGTTTTTAACGATAAACTAATGTCTTCTGTTTTAAAACCCCATAAATAACTCGCTAATGTAGCAGCTAAAACGTTGGCAATCATAAAACGAGCTTTTCCGTTCAAGGTTAAAGGAACATGAGTAGCTCTCTCTACTCTAATTTTCCATTCTCCTTTTTTGATGGTAATGAATCCGTTTTCATAAACAGCTACTGTTTTTCCTTCTTTACTTAATTTTTGAATCAACGGATTGTCTTCATTCAAACTAAAATAAGCTACATTACATTCTAAACTTTCTCCAATTTTAACACACTGTTCATCTTCAGCATTTAAGATAGCCCAACCCTCTTTTTTGACACTTTTTACGACTACACTTTTTACTCTAGCCAAATCATCCAAAGTGTGAATATCTGCCAAGCCTAAATGATCTTCCGCAACATTAGTGATAACAGCAATATCACAACGACTAAATCCTAATCCAGAACGTAAAATTCCACCACGAGCGGTTTCTAAAACAGCAAATTCTACGGTAGGATCTTTTAAAATATATTCGGCAGAAATTGGTCCAGTAGTATCCCCTTTTTCCATCATGTGGTTTTGAATGTAAATTCCGTCAGATGTAGTAAAACCTACTTTTTTACCATTATTTTTAACAATATGGGCTATCAATCGAGTTGTAGTGGTTTTTCCATTGGTTCCAGTTACAGCAATAATTGGAATACGACTTTCTTTTCCTGGTGGATATAACATGTCAATTACAGGAGCAGCAACATTTCTTGGCAAACCTTCTGAAGGAGCTAAGTGCATTCTAAATCCTGGAGCAGCATTTACCTCTAAAATACAACCTCCGTTTTCTTTTAAAGGTTGAGTTAGATTTTCGGCCATTATATCTACTCCACAAATATCTAGTCCAATTACTCTTGAAATTCGTTCACATAAAAATATATTTTCTGGATGCATCATATCTGTAACATCAACTGAAGTTCCTCCTGTACTTAAGTTCGCAGTAGATTTTAAATAAACAATTTCGTCTTTTGCAGGAACTGTTTCAACGGTATATCCATATTTTTCAAGTAAATCTTCTGAATCTCTGTCAATTTCAATTTCGGTCAAAACATTTTCATGTCCATAACCTCTTCTTGGATCTGAATTTGTGATGTCTATTAATTGTTGAATTGAATTTTTTCCATCACCAACCACATGAGCAGGAACTCTTTTGGCTGCTGCTACTAATTTATTGTCAATGATTAAAACCCTAAAATCAAAACCAGTCACGAATTTTTCTACTATTACTCTACGACTATATTTTTTAGCATAGGCTAAACCTTCGACTGCATCTTCCCAAGTCTTTACGTTGATTGAAGCTCCTTTTCCGTGATTTCCGTCTAAAGGTTTTATTACTATTGGATAACCAATTTTTTTAATAGTATCTTCTAAATCTTCTTCATCTACGCAAATATCACCATCTGCCACAGGAATGGAAGCCATGTTTAACATGCGTTTTGTTTGTTCTTTATCACAAGCTATATCTACGGCAATGTTACTTGTATTGCATGTAATTGTTGCTTGAAACCGCATTTGATTGACACCATAACCCAATTGCACTAATGAATTGGTTCCTAAACGAATCCAAGGTATATCTCTTGCAACGGCTTCATCTACAATACTTCCAGTACTAGGTCCTAATCGAACTCGTTCGCGAATTTCTCGCATTTTTTGAATGTCTGCTTCTAAATCATATTCCGTTCCAGCAATTAATGCCTCTGCAATTCTAACTGAAGATTCTGCAGCAAACAATCCTACATTCTCTTCGGTGTAACTAAAAACCACATTATAGGTTCCAGGAGTTTTGGTTTCTCTTGTTCGTCCAAAACCGGTATCCATCCCAGCTAGGGTTTGAATTTCTAAAGCAATATGTTCAATAACATGACCCATCCATGTGCCACGTTCTACACGCATAAAAAAACCACCTCTACAACCTTCTGAACAACGGTGTTCAATCATTGTGGGAAACATAGCTTCAATACGTTCACGGAAACCCGGAATTTTATCCGTTGGAGATTGTTCCATTTCTTCCAAATCCAATCGCATTTGGATTAATTTTTTGCGTTTTACACTCCAAAGGTTAGGACCTCGTAAGGCTTGAATTTTTAAAATCTTCATTATAGTTCGGTGTTTGTTGTAAATATTGTTTGCGTAATTGTTAAAAATAAGAATTTTTTGTTTTAATAATTCATTTTTTTTGACAGAAATTTAAAATTATTTTTCATTGAAATGAATACTTATGATTTTCAGATATTTAGAGACCATTTCAAAAAGGAAAGACCTTTCTAATCTAGCCCTGATGGGAGTGGCATCCCGATTTTTCGGGATAGAACGGACAGCAGGAAAAGGGATTGTTAATAAGCCAAGTGTTTTGCTCATAAATTAAAATAAAAAATAAGGATTGATGTTATGAATTTGTTATTTTTGCCTAATTAAATTGCATTTTAAAATGTGATGTTTTATTAATTGGGGGAAATAGTATCTATAAATGAACTGTAGAGGAAAATTAATTATTATTGGTGGAGCTGTAGATAAAGGCAGTTTTACAGAAAAGAATTTTGATGTAGATGTAGCTAAGAATCTTAATTTCTTTGAAAAAGGAATTTTGAAACGCATCATTGATGAGTCTAAGTACAAAGAAAATTCTAGAATAGAAATCATAACAACGGCTTCTAGCATTCCTAGAGAAGTTGGGCCAGAATATGTAAAAGCTTTACACTATTTAAATGCCAAAAATACCGATGTTTTATATATAGAAAAACGGGAACAAGCTAATGATGACGAAGTTTTAGCACGTTTAAAAGCGGCTGATGTGGTAATGTTTACTGGAGGTGATCAATTGCGTTTGACATCAATTTTAGGAGGAACTAAGTTTCACGATATGTTGATTAATAAGTATAAAAATGAAGATTTTGTGTACGCAGGAACATCGGCTGGAGCAGCAGCAGCTTCCAATAATATGATTTATCAAGGAAGTAGTAGCGAAGCCCTTTTAAAAGGTGAAGTGAAAATCACAAGTGGACTTTCGTTTATTGATAATGTGATTATTGATACGCATTTTGTAAAACGAGGTAGAATTGGTCGTTTGTTTCAAGCTGTAGTTGGAAATCCTAAATTATTAGGAATTGGACTTGGAGAAGATACTGGACTTTTAATCACCAATAATAATGAAATGGAAGCTATTGGTTCTGGACTAGTTATTTTGGTGGATGGAAGAGAAGTTAAAGATACTAATTTAACTGAAGTTGCTTTAGGTCAACCGATTTCAATCAATCATTTGGTTACACATGTGATGAGCATGCACGATACTTTTGATTTGAGTACTTATAAAATGAAAATTCATTCTTCACAATACGTTTAAAATGTTTATTGTTAATTGTTTGTTGTTAATTGTTGACGACAAACTATAAGCTATAAACCATAAACCATAAATCAATGAAACTAATAATCCACGGTGGTTTTTTTTCGGAATCATCTACTTCTAATGAGACAAAAGTGGCTAAACAAAATGCTTTATTGCGAATTGTGAAAGAAGCTTATGCTTATATGGAAAACCATTCGGCTTTAGAGACTGTGGTTTATGCTGTTTCTTTGTTGGAAGATGATGCATTATTTAATGCTGGAATTGGTTCTCAAATTCAGAGTGATGGAAAAATTAGAATGAGTGCCGCTTTGATGGATGGAACTACTGAGAAATTCAGTGGTGTTATTAATATTGAAGAGGTTAAAAATCCTATTCACGTTGCCGAAAAACTGATGCCTTTTGATGATAGAGTTTTAGGAGGAAGTGGTGCCACAAATTTTGCAAGAACTAATGGTTTTGAAGTTTTTTCAACGGAAATTCCACAAAGAAGAGCTGAATTTGAAGCCAAATTAGAAGCAACAGGAACTGGAACTGTAGGTTGTGTAGCTTTGGATAAAGAAGGAAAAATTGCTGTTGCGACTTCAACTGGTGGAAAAGGTTTTGAAATTCCAGGAAGAATATCTGATTCTGCAACTGTTGCTGGGAATTATGCCAATTCTTTTTGTGGTGTAAGTCTGACTGGTGTTGGTGAAGATATTGTAAGTGGTGGAGTTGCTACAAAAATAGTAACTCGAGTAACTGACGGATTTAGCTTAGAAAAAGCATTTGAAAAAACGTTCAACGAATTAAAAACTTACGATGGTTTTGCAGGTGCAATTGCCATAGACAAAAGCGGAAATATCTTCCACCAAGATTCGCACCCAAGTATGGTTTTTGCTAGTTTTGATGGGGAGAAGGAAGAGGTTTTTGGGTGATTTTTTGACACGAATTTCACGAATTAATTTGTGGAAATTTGTGAAATTCGTGTTTGGATTTTTTACTATTTACAAAACCTTCAATTCCTTAAAACTCCAAAAAACCAAACGAGATATTTTATTGCCTTGAGCTAAATCAATGGTTTTTACTTCAAAAGTGCCAACTTTTTTGAATAATTTGTAAATCTGTTTTAGGTTTTCTTTTTTGGAAACTAAAGTTGAAAACCATAAAGATTGTGTTTTAAAATGTACACTTTCATAAATCATATTGGTAATGAAAGCTAATTCTCCACCTTCACACCACAATTCGTTGTTGACACCACCAAAATTTAAAGTTGGTTTCGATGTAATTTCATTTTTTAGATTTTTGACTTTACGAATGGTTCCTTTTGTGGCTTCTTCTTTAGAACTGTGAAATGGAGGATTACACATAGTCATATCAAAGTATTCGCCTTCTTGGATAATGTTTTTGAAAATATTTCTTTTGGAAGATTGTATTCTTAGTTCCACCAAATCTTTTAAAGTTGTATTGGATTTTACAATTTTATCAGCCCACTTTATAGATTGACTATCAATTTCGGAACCCACAAATTGCCAACCGTATTCGCTCACACCAATTATAGGATATATTATATTAGAACCTGTTCCAACATCTAAAACTTTGATTTTTTTTCCAGTTGGGATTTCCCCATAAACTTCACTTAAAACATCTGCAATGTGATGGATATATTCAGCTCTTCCAGGAATTGGTGGACAAAGAAATCCTTGTGGAATATCCCAATAATCAATATTGTAATGTGTTTTTAATAATGCTTGATTTAAAGCCTTAACAGCTTTTGGATTAGAAAAGTCAACACTTTCGTTTCCGAATTTATTAATCGCAACAAAATCTTTTAAAGTAGGATTTGAAGTAATTAATTTTTCAAAATCGTAACCAGATTTATGTTTGTTTCTTGGGTGAAAACCTTTTTTTTCAGGAGTTGTGTTCAAAATGGGATTTGTTTTTGGTAAAGATAAAACTAATAAATAAAAAAATCCCAACCTTTTTGATTGGGAAAAAATAATATTTGTGAATTAGTTTACAACTTAATTATTCTCCGTAAAGTGTAAAAGCTGCCCAATAATTTGGATGGCTAATGTTAAATTCCGTATTGTATTTTCCAGTTATGAATTCCCTTTTTACTTCATTTACAGCTGTGCTATACGATTTGTTTTCATTGAAAATTTTTTGGTATAAATTAGTTGTAAATATCGAAGTTGCATAGTCGTTTACAGACCAAAGACTCGTTAAAGTGTTTTTAGCACCAGCTGAAAATAAGGCTGAATTTAATCCAATAACACCTTCCCCAGGAATTATTTGTCCTAGACCAGTTTGACAAGCACTTAACATTACAAAATCGGTTTTGAATTTTAGTTTTTCTAATTCTTTGACTACTAAAATTCCATCTTCACCATCAATTGGATGGGCTGGAACTGAAAAAGCAATTCCTGATAAATCAAAAACCCAACGATGCACAGAAGCATGGCTAGCCAAATGAATCACCCTATAATTATTGAGCTCACTTGATTTTGCCATTCGTTTGAATTCGTTTTCAGTCATTAATTTGTCCATTTTAACATCAGATTTTGGTATCATTTTTTGGATATTTTCTACTTCTTTTTTGGTTCCCTCAAGATATTTCATAGCTTCTTTTGAGAAAGTGGCAAAAGCGTCATTAAGTGGAAGATTTTTGTCAATTTTATCGGCAACTTCAAAATTTAAGGCTACTAAATCACTCAAATTTGTAAATTGTTTTCCATTACTAGCCATTTTTTCATATTTGGCATCACCAAAAGCGATGATGTTTTTTGGATAAGTAACTTTAGATTGATTTCTTAAATTGACTAACATACTTCCGTTTTGTATGTATGAAATGTCATATTTTTCAATTAAATATTTTTTATCATCAGTAACCAAAGTTTCAAAAGGAATAAGATTTAATTCTTGGTCTAAACTGAAAATTAATTTTGTTTTCCCTGCTAAAAAACCTTCTAATGGTTGAAATAAAGCTCTGTAAAAAATGTTTCCAAAAACTTTTGGTTCATTTGAAAAGTTTGGATGTTCTACAGTATTTGGATGTAGATGTTCGCGATAAACGTCAATAATTCTGCGAATATCACCATTTAATAACATACCATTAGAACCATTTTTTATCACTACGGGATTTTGATTATAAATGGGTATTCTATAATCTAGTTTGGCATTTTCTTTTTCTAATTGAATATATTGTTCTTTATATTTTACAGTTAGAATCGACATTAAATCACTTGTAAACAAAAAGGCTTGATTGATGTTCTTATTATCTACAATTACTGCCATAAACAAACCATCATCGGCAGCATTAGCTTTCATAAGGTAAATTAAGGCTTCATCATTTTTTAATGTTTTTTGAATCGAAGCAGCTGAATTAATTAAGGCATTGTTTTTTACCAAACTACTGAGATAAAAACTTTTATATCCTTCAATCGTTTCAACGGCTTTTGCATTATTTCTACCCATATAACTTCCTAACAAGTTGGAGCAAACTTTGTTGTAATAAATTAGGTTGTTTTTCTTTTCTTCAATGGATAAATCGTTGTAATTGTTTTCGATTATTTTTTTAGCTTTTTCTAAAGGTTCACTCATTTTATCATATTCACCTTTGGCTAAATGTTGCATAGCTATGTTGAAATATGTTGAATGATTTCCATCATCTTTTGTGATAATTTCCGTGTTTTGTCCAGAAGAGTTTAATAAAAGATTTTTAATGGTGTTTAAATTAGCTTCATGAACTGAATTAGCATAACCGTTTTGTTTTGCAAATGTTAAGCCTTCGTTTATAATTCGTAATCCTTCAGCATCATTATTATATTGATAAGAAGCTGCTAACCATTGATACAACTCAATTTTCGCGTAATGATTTTTCACTAATGGTAGAAAAACTTTTATTTGATCTCTCAATAAATTCCTTTCGTTGGTATTTCCCAAATCATATTCTGCTTTTAACAAATTGGTAAATAAAATCGTTCTTAGAGTATTGTTATAATTTGAAATTTTCGATTCAATAATTTTCGAAATTTCTTTGATATAAATTGGATTAACAGAAATAGCAACTAGAGATTTATAAACAACAAAAGCTTGAATTGCATTGATATATTTATTGGATAACACTAAATTATTCAATTTTTCAATCTCATTTTTGTACTTTGTTTTTTCAAAATGGAATGAACTTTTTTCAATAAAATAGTTGTAAAAAAGGTTGTTTAAAGAACCGTTTTCTGATTTGGTTTGAAGCTCTTTTAAAATATCTAATCCACTTTTGAAATCAGCATCAGTTTTGAATGTTTCAAATGAACTTATCTTTTTTTCATAATTTAGAAGTTCTTCTCTCTTTGATTTATTAGATGTGTACAAATTTTCAAAAGTCGCTATAGCTTTTAAATTTTCAACATTAATTCCAGAGTTATAGTTTTTGAAAGCTTCTTTAAATGTATTTAAAAAGTTTATGGTATAATTGTATTCAGTTCCTTCTTTGCAAGTAAGCGATAACATATTTATACCAGTATTTACTGAAGAAGTATTTTGAGCATACAACCCGTTTCGAATTAAAACCAAATAATGGTAATAATGCAAAGGGTCTAAAGCTATGGCATTATTTATTGCTAATACAGATTCATCGTATTTTGCTGTGTAAAAATAAGGTTCGGATAATTTTTGATACACTTCATAATCTAAAGGATAAATTTCTTCTAATGTTTTTGAAATTTCTAAAGCTTTTGCATAATTTTTTTGTGCTAAATAAGTTTCAACATCTTTATATAATGGATTATGCTTAGCATACTTTGCTTGTTGCGAAAAACTAAGTTGTAATACAAAGAATAGAATTATTAGAATTAATTTATTCATATTTAAAATTAAAAGTTATCTATCTTATTTTTTAAGTTTCCTTGTTCATCAAATGAAGCTACTATAAAAGAGTTTGTATCTTGTCGAACAGTTATACTGCTTTTTTGTTTGTTTATGTTTTTAAATTCGTAATAATCAACCACCATAAATTCTTCTATTAGTCCACTTTCTGAATCATTACTGTTATACATTCCTTTCACTTCTTCTTTATTATCAAAATCATAAATTTCAGAAGAACTATTAGGTATATTTATTATTTCACCTCTATTAAAAGCACCATTTTTAAAAAAGCCTAACAATAAAACTTCTTCACCATTTGCAATAAACCCGAAACCATTTTGACAATCACCTTGACAACCTTCTTTAATTTTATCTAAACTTAAAGAAAAGTTTGTGCGACTAACTTCTTTATCATTTTTGTAAGTTATCAAAACATATTTAGTCAAATCTTGAAACATTACAACATGTACACCTTCTTTTAAACCATTTTTAAAATTTCCATGTTGTTTCACACCTTCACCAATATAATATACACAAAAGCCAGTTGGAATATCATCTTTAAAATTAGAATAGAAAAAATGACCGTTTTTATCTTTTTTAAATCCAGCACCGTTTAATTTTTCATTTACAAAAATTCCTGCTTTGACAACAGAGTAATCACTATTTTTTAGAATTCCTTCGCCATTATTACAATTTCCAGAAATACAAGTCATTTCAGTTTGTGCAAATAATGAAACTGCAAAAAATAAAATGAACAGTGTGCTTAATTTTTTCATGTTTTGAGGTTTTAAGTTTATTACCCAAAATTATATTTTACTTAAAACACATTCAATAAGGCAATTGCCCTATTTTAAAAAAAAATCCCAACCTTTCGATTGGGATAATTTAAAATTATGTCTTGTCCTGAAAATGTTGACTAAATATTAAATAATATGTCAACAAAAAAGAAAATTTCAAAAATTCCGAGTTCCCCACAAATTTATAGTGA
>NZ_CBFHMV010000011.1:0-77201 GCF_965657075.1 Flavobacterium sp. | reverse complement strand
TCGTAACAGAATTAATTCTGTTACGATTTAACTATATTTGAATTATTAACGAGTCAACCTTTTTTAGGACAACTCATTTTAAATAAAAATTATTTTTTACCAGTCAATTTTTTCATAATTGTTGGTTCCATATTTAATTTTTCAATATCACTAGCATCTAAAGTTGATAATATTTTTTTCTCAACAATATCAGACATAACTGCTTTTCTTTCTTCAGAAATACCTTCTGTTTGAAAAGTTTCGTGTTTCATTTCAAATAAAGTTACAAAGTCGTTAACGATATCTCCTTTTATTTCAAGGTAATCACATAATAATTTTGCGTCTTCTCTAGCTAATTCATTGATAGTTTTTTCTTGTGCTGAAGCATTAAATGAAAATGCAAAAAACAAAACTAAAAGTGCTACTATTTTTTTCATAATGGAAAGTGTTTATTAATTTGAATTCAAATCTACTTATTTTTTTTTAAATTCAAAATAAATACTTAAAATTATTTATCCGATTTCTTTTTGTTTTTTTTATTTTCCTTCATGCTTTCTTTCACTTCCTCTTTCTTTTCGGCAACATTGGTTTCCCATTTTTGAAATTGTTCTTCTGTTAAAATAGTTTTTAATTTTGTTTTAAAAGCTTCTTTGTTTTTTGTCATTTCTTCTTTCATGGCAATTCTGTCCTCTTTGTTAGGTTTTTTGTCACCTTCTTTTGCTTCATTTCTTTTTTCTATTAATGCCTTTCTGTTTTCTTTTTGAGTCTCCAAAAGTTCTTTAACTTCTTTTTGTTGCTTTTCATTAAGGTCAAGTTCTTCAGTCATTTTTTCAAGCTGTTTTTCTGTTCTTTGTTCAGGAGATTTAGCTTCTTTTTTGTTTTCTTTTTGAGCAAAAGTTACAGTTGTAACAATTAATGCTACTGTTAAAATTAATTTTTTCATAATTTCTATTTTTTAAAGTTAACAATAAGACCGTTTTGTTTTAAAAAGGTTTAATTAGTTTGAATTAAGTGTAAAAAAAAGTGACTAAAAGCCACTTTAATTTAATTATATAAAAGGTTGTCAAATTACTATTTTAAAACAACTGTTTTTGTTTCACCATCAACTACAACTTGCGTTAAGCCATGTTTTGCTAATCCTTTCATGGCAGCATCCCATTTTTTTCCACTAAGTGCTGACTTGGCTTTTAAATCTGCAATAAGTTGATTATTTTCTTCTTTTAAAAGGTTGATAATTAATTTCTCATCTTCAGATAAATCCAATTGTTTTTTCTCAGGGCGCATTTGTGGAAAGAAGAGTACCTCTTGTATTGAGGCGTTGTTGGTTAAAAACATCATTAATCTATCCATTCCAATTCCTAAGCCAGAAGTTGGTGGCATTCCGTATTCTAACGCTCTTAAAAAGTCTTCATCTATAATTCCGTTAGCTTCATCATCACCTTTCTCAGCCAATGCCATTTGGTTTTCAAAACGTGCTCTTTGGTCTATTGGGTCATTAAGTTCAGAATAAGCATTTGCAATTTCTTTACCACAAACCATCAGTTCAAAACGCTCAGTTAATTCAGGATTATCTCTGTGTTCTTTGCATAATGGAGACATTTCTTTAGGGTAATCTGTAATAAAAGTGGGTTGAATAAAATTACCTTCGCACTTAGCTCCAAAAATCTCATCAATAAGTTTTCCTTTACCCATTGTATCATCAACTTCAATACCCATTGATTTTGCAGCTTCAAACAATTCAGTTTCCGATTTTCCTGTGATATCAAATCCAGTAAAGTTTTTAATAGCATCTGTCATTGTAACTCTTTTATAAGGTGCCTTAAAACTCACTTTATGTTCTCCAAAAGTAGCATCAGTAGTTCCATTTACTTCAATAGCACAATGTTCTAATAAATTTTCAGTAAACTCCATCATCCAATTGTAGTCTTTGTAAGCTACATAAATTTCCATTGCTGTAAATTCAGGATTATGCGTTCGGTCCATTCCTTCGTTTCTGAAGTTTTTAGAAAACTCGTAAACACCATCAAAACCACCAACAATTAATCTTTTTAAATATAATTCGTTAGCAATTCTCATGTATAATGGAATGTCCAAACTATTGTGGTGTGTAATAAAAGGTCTTGCAGCAGCTCCTCCAGGAATCGCTTGTAAAACAGGAGTTTCAACTTCCATATAACCAGCATTGTTAAAAAACGAACGCATGGCATTAAATAATTTTGTTCTTTTTACAAATACTTCTTTCACTTGAGGATTTACAACTAAATCAACATAACGCATTCTGTATCTTAATTCAGGATCTACAAAAGCATCAAAAACTTTTCCATCTTCATCTTTTTTTGGCAAGGGCAAGGGTCTTAAAGTTTTACTCAAAAAAGTAAATTTATCCACTTTTACCGATTTTTCTCCAACTTTAGTCAAAAATAATTCACCTTCAACACCAATAAAATCTCCTAAATCAGTTAACTTTCTGAAAACTTGATTGTAATACGTCTTATCTTCACCAGGGCAAATATTATCTCTATTAAAATACAATTGTATTCTGCCTTCACTATCTTGTAATTCAACAAAAGAAGCTTTACCCATATCTCTATCACTCATGATTCTTCCAGCAAGAATAACTTTCTTACCTTCTTCAAAGCCATCTTTAACCTGTTTTGAGTTGTGATTTACAGGAAATAAATCTGCAGGATAAGGGTTAATACCCAATTCACGCAAAGCTTTAAGCTTGTCTCTTCTAATGATTTCTTGTTCCGAAAGTAGCATATCTTATATTTTAAGCTGGCAAAGATAAGTATTAGTTTAAAAGTTTAAAAGCTTATAAGTTTAAAAGTTTAAGCTTCTGAATTCTAAATTCTTTATTAAGCATTCTTATTTTTTTTTGTAGCAAAAGGCTTGGGCATTTTTAGAGTGGTAGTACCTGCTGTCCATTCTATCTTTTTTTCAAAAAGGATGCCATTCCCATCAGGGCTATTTGAGAAATCATTTGTATATTTGTATTCTAAAATTTTCAAAATGAAAGTACTAAAAATAATTTTGAGTTTACTTCTTTTAAACTCCATCACAAGTTGTGTAATTACCGAAAAAATTAATTTCAACGAAGACCATTCAGGTAAATTGGTTTATGATATGGATATGTCGCAAATTATGGAAATGGCAGGAGATAAAATGGGTGGTGCTGACTCCAAAAAACCGAAAAATAAAAAAGGTGCATTTGATAGAACTGAAATGGATTCTACCTTTACTTTCAAAGAATTGTTTAAAGAAAAACAAGACAGTATCAATAGTTTGCCAGAAGAGGAAAGATTGAGATACAAACAAATGGAAAACTATACCATGCGAATGTTGATGAGTGAAAAAAACAAACAATTTAAGTATATTATTTCAACTGATTTTGCTTCACCAAAAGAACTTCAAAATTTAGTTTCGCCAATGAATGCAGCTTCTCAGTTTAATCAAATGGGTTCTCAACTAACAAAAGATTCTCCAAAAAATGAAGGGATAACCAAATATTCATTCGATGGAAAAACTTTTTCAAAAATGGTAAGCTTATCGCCAAATGCATTGTTAATGAAAGGTCTTAAAAAAGGTCTAAACAAAGAAGCGTCTGAAGCCGTAGAATCAGAAGATGATTTGTCTGAAAAAATGGATGAAACGATGAAAATGGTTTTTGAGCAATCTAAATACTATATGGAAGTTTCATTTCCCAAAAAAATAAAAAGTATTTCGATTCCAAATGCCGTTATCAGTGATGACAAAAAATCAGTTGTGCTTACTTTTTCAATGAATGACTACATGGAAAGTGAAAATTTAAATTTTGAAGTAGAATTAGAATAATGAACAAAAAAATTCATCTTAAAGATTTAGGAAAAAAGGACTACAAGGAAACTTGGGACTTTCAGGAAACGCTTTTTAAAGACATTGTTGATTTAAAAATTAAAAATAGAAGAGAAGATAAAGATAATGAAACACCCAATTATTTTCTTTATGTAGAACATCCTCATGTTTATACTTTAGGTAAAAGTGGTGATTTGACTAATTTATTACTTTCAGAAAAGCAGTTAGCAAATAAAGGAGCAACATTTTATAAAATTAATAGAGGTGGAGATATTACATATCATGGTCCTGGCCAAATAGTTGGTTATCCTATTTTAGATTTAGAAAATTTTTTTACAGATATTCATAAATACCTTCGTTTTTTGGAGGAAGCAATAATTTTAACTCTAGCAGAATATGCTATAATTGGTACAAGAAGTGAAGGTGAAACAGGAGTTTGGTTGGATGTAGGAACACCTTTTGCTAGAAAAATTTGCGCTATGGGAGTTCGTGCCAGTAGATGGGTTACAATGCACGGTTTTGCCTTGAACGTAAATGCAGATTTGGGCTACTTTGATAATATCATTCCTTGTGGTATTAAAGGAAAAGCAGTAACATCTATGCACGCAGAATTAAATAAAGAAATTGATCAAGAAGAAGTGAAATCAAAAATTATTCAGCATTTTTCAGTTTTATTTGAAGCAACTTTTATCAATTGATGATTCGATTACTCCAACAATCAAAATGTCCAAAAATCATATATCCAATGAAAGTTGCTCGGGTAATAATCTAAACGACATTCTGTGATACTTCGTAACGCCATATTTCATTATAGCTTCTCTATGTTCTTTTGTAGGATAGCCTTTATTTTTTTTCCAATTATACATGGGAAATTCTTCGTGAATTTTATCCATATATTCATCTCGATATGTTTTTGCTAAAATTGACGCAGCTGCAATAGAAGTGTATTTAGAGTCACCTTTAATAACACTTGTATTTGGAATAGACTTTAAATAATCAATTTCTTCGTTAGAAAATATCTTTCCTTTAGTCTGTTTTAAACCCAATTTAGAGAAAATTGATCTATTTCCATCTACAATAATATATTCAGGTTTTGGGTTTACTTTAAGCAAGCATTCTTGCATGGCTTTCATCGATGCGTTGAGTATGTTTATTTCGTCAATTTCATCATTAAAAATATTTTTTACAGAAAAAGAAATGGCATTTTCTTCAATAAAAGGTCTAATTTTAAATCTATTTTTCTCAGAAATCTGTTTAGAATCATTTAGATTTTCTAAAAAAAAATCTTTTTTTAATAGAATTGCAGCAGCAGTTACTGGCCCTGCTAAACAGCCTCTTCCGGCTTCATCAGTGCCGTATTCGAGTTCATGATTAGAATAATTTAATTTTAACATTTCAATTAATTGATTTAGAAAATAAATAAATATATTTGTAAATTACATTAAAAAAATAAATTATGAAAAGATTAACTACTTTACTAATTGCAATTTTCACTACTGCTTCATTTAGTCAAAATGAACAGGAACGTGCAAAGATAGTAGAATATTATAAGACGATAAATGATAAAACCGTTGTGTTTGATTCAATTAAGTATTCTTTTACTGAAAAAAATGATGCTGATAATAAAGCCATATCTTTAGGTATTCCTTTAGAAGTTGTTGATTCTAAAGGAAATGTTGGAAAATTAGTTAGGTTTAATGAAGGTCAACCAGTTTATTATTCGACCAATAATGCTGGTGCTGCATTGACTACACGTGCTAATTTAGTTCAGCCAGGCGGTAGTATGGGCTTAAACTTGTCAGGATTAAATATGATTGCTGGTGTTTGGGATCAAAATCACCCTAGACTTTCGCATAATGATTACAAGAATAGTGTAGGTATTTCAAGATTATTAGCTGTTGATGGTCCTTCTCCTAATGGTACAAGTAATCATTCCTCTCACGTAACTGGTACAGTTTTATCAAACGGTTTGAGTTCTACTAATTTATCAGGTAGAGGTATTGCTTATGATGCGGAAGGTTGGATTTTTGATTGGAATAATGACATAGCTGAAATGAATCAGTATGCAGGTTTTGGTTTGTTGATTTCAAATCACTCATACGGTGCTATTGCTTCTAATTTATCTGTTTGGAATTTTGGTGCTTATGTTTCAGATTCAAATGCTGTTGATAATATTTGCTTCAATAATCCAAAATACATACCTATTTATGCTGCAGGAAATGACAGAGATAGTTTCTCGACATTAAATCCAAGTAAAAATGGTAATGATTTGTTGAATGGTGATAAAACATCAAAAAACTCTATTGTTGTAGGTGCTGTCAATAGTGTTCCTACTTATTTGAATTCTTCTAGTGTTGTGATGTCAAATTTTTCTAGTTTTGGTCCAACTGACGATTTTAGAATTAAGCCCGATTTAGTTGCAAAAGGGGTTAATGTTTTTTCTATATCAAGCTCAAGTGACACAGCTTATGCTAGTTTGAATGGTACTTCTATGGCTTCTCCAGGAGTCGCTTCCTCATTGTTATTGGTGCAACAACATTTTGGTTCACCTTTTTTAAACGCAAGTACTCTGAAAGGTTTGGCACTTCATACTGCTGATGAAGCAGGTCCTTCTGAAGGTCCTGACCATATGTTCGGTTGGGGTTTGTTAAATACCGCAAAAATGATAGAAACCTTACAAAAAAATAATGTTGAGTCTATTGTTTCTGAAAATACATTAAATAATAACCAGACTTATTTCATAGATGTTTTAGCGCTTGGAGACGAGCCTCTTAAAGCTTCGATATCGTGGACAGACAGACCAGGAGTTACCGCTACTGCTGGTGTTGTGGATCAAATTAATTCGAGATTAGTTAATGATTTAGATATTACAATCACAAAGTTAGCTGAAACTCATTTGCCATGGAAATTGAATAAAGATTGGAGTAATATAACTGCTGTCAAGGGGAATAATGATGTTGATCCATTTGAAAGGGCTGATGTTTTAAATCCTTCTGGAATTTACAGAGTGAATGTTTCTCACAAAGGATCGCTTATTGGTGGAGCACAGAATTATTCACTTGTGATAACAGGTGTAGATGCAGATGCAAATTTAGATTTAGTTAAATTTGACAAAAATGACTTCCTGTTATGGAATTCCGCTAAAATTCTTAATTATGAAATAGAAAATTTTTCTAATGTTTTAAATATGAAAATATTTGATATTAATGGCAGGTTAATTTTTCAAGATATAATCGAAAGCCAATCAGGAATGTTTGATTTAAATAAATTAAATAATGGGTTTTATAACGTTGTTGTTAGCGATAAGTCTAATGTCATTGTTGCGAAAAAAATAATTTTGTAGATTGCAAAAAAAAATAAATTTCAAAACAAAAAAACTCAATAGAAATATTGAGTTTTTTTGTTTTTCTTTCTTAACAACGCAACCTTTTTGTTTTTTTTGAATCCATTAAAAAAGATGAATTATTATAGGTATCAAAACTTTAAATAAAAGTGAATATTATTTCATTTTTATTTGTTTAATTAAGAAATATTTAAGAGATTTGCAGAATAACTAACTCAAATAAAATAAATATGAGATCGAAGTTCAAATGGATTTTTACGCTTATGGTAGCGTTTACTATGCAGTTTTCCTTTGCTCAAGAGAAAACTATTACAGGTGTTGTTACAGATGATGCTGGACCTGTAGCAGGTGCAAGTGTAATTGTAAAAGGTACAAAAAGAGGTACTAGTACAGATTTTGATGGTAATTATTCCATCAGAGCAAGTGTTGGAGAGGTTTTAGAGGTTTCTTATTTTGAATCCAAAAAAACTATTACAATTGGGCAGTCAAATAAATATGACGTTGTTTTAAATGTTGCCACATTAGAAACAATTGTATTGAAAGTAGGTTATGACCGAACTCAAACCAAAGTTACAAGTACTACTGCGTCAACTACTGTTGGTGGAGAGACTCTTGAGAATAGACCAAATGCATCTGTTCTTGCTTCTCTTCAAGGTACGAGTCCAGGATTAACATTAATTTCTTCTTCTGGTTCTCCAGGTTCTGCAAAGTTTGATGGTTTTATTCGTGGTGCTTCTTCAATCAATGGTAACACAGATCCATTGATTGTAATTGATGGAATTCCTTCAACATCTAATCAATTTAGGAATTTAAATCAAAATGACATTGAAACTGTTACAGTTCTTAGAGATGCTGCAGGTACCTCTATTTATGGTAACAAAGGGGCTAATGGAGTAATTCAAATTACTACAAAAAATGCAAAATATAATTCTGGTGTTAAGTTTACTTATGATGGCGTAACTGGGTTCAATACATTGCCAGAAAACAAATACAATATGGCAGATGCTAGGGAGCTTTTGACTATTGAAAAACTTGCGAATACTGGGCTTGGGGCTACGTTAACAGATGCGGAAATTGCTGCTTACAACATTAATACCAATTGGTTAGATGAATTTTTCAAAACTGATGTAACTAGACAACATAATTTAGGAGTGTCTTTTGGTGGTGAAAATTTATCAACTTTCACATCTTTAAGTTATTTTGAACAAGGAGGTATGGTTCCTACTACTGATTTTAAAAGATTTTCTTTAAGAAACAATTTACAAGGCAAATCTAAAGATGGTAAATTTACCTTTGACACTCAAATAGCTTTGGCTCATTCTAAAAGAAATCAGTTAAACCAAGAAACAAACGATGGTGTTAATAATAATACTATCCAAAATCCATTACATGGAGGTTTAATGGGTTTGCCGTACTTTGCTCCAAGTCCTTATAATACAGGTGCTGAGCTTTTAGCTGCAATTGGGACAAACTTTCAAGGTGCTAATGATACTTATGTTTTACAAGATATTCTAAGACCAGGTTCTCTTCCTAGTTTTTTTACTGAAAACTCTGCAATTATTAATATAGGTGCCTCATATAAATTAACTGATAATTTAACTCTAAGAAATAGATCAGGTTTAGATATTAAGGATAGTGATTTAGTTTTTGGTAGAGCTCCTCAATCTTATCTAGCATTAGTTGTTGCACAAGGAAGAGGTGAACAATTTGGTGGTTTTGAAGATAGAAACAATACCAAAGATTTAACTTTTACAAATATTGCTAGTATAAACTTCAATAAAGTGTATAAAGAAAACCATGATGTTAATGTTGCTGCTTTCATTGAATACACCAAAGCACATTATATATCTAAAGGTTCAAGACAAAATGGATTAAATCCGTTAAATTATGTTCCTGGTGCTGGTACTGGTTATGTGGCTTTTAATCCAGCTACTCCTAATGCATATATTTCAACTGTAAATGGTGCTAAACTTACAGGTGGTACGCTTGCTTTATTTGCTACAGCTGATTATAGTTTTAAAGATAAATACGGTATTGGTGCAGTATTAAGAAGAGATGGTACTTACAGATTTATTGGTGATAACAAATGGGGTACATTTTGGTCAGCTTCTGCTAGATGGAATATTGATAGAGAGAAGTTTATGGATGGATCTGTTTTTGATATGTTAAAGTTAAGAGCTTCTTATGGAACTAATGGTAACCAGAATATTTCTGGCGCAAATTACGGTTTTCCATCATTATTGACTTCTGCTAGTATTGTAAGAGATTTAAATGCTTCAGGTAACGGATATAACAATACTCCTGGTTCTCTTTTAGTTGGTCAAATTGCAAATACTGCAGCTAGATGGGAAGAGATTACACAAGCAAATATTGGTATAGATTTTATTATGTTCAAAAACAAATTAGAAGGTAATTTAGACGTTTACAAAAAAAATACTACACAATTATTTAATACTATAAATACTTCAGCTGTAACTGGTTTGTATGGTTTCTCTGGTAATAATGGTGAGATTCAAAATTCAGGAGTTGAGCTTAGTTTAAAGTACAATATTATCAGAAATGATAATTTGAGATTGTCTGTTTTTGCTAATTCTTCTTACAACAAAAACGAAGTTAAACAATTATTGGAGACTGATCAAAGTGGAGTTTCAAACTTACTTCAAGTTGGTAATACTTTAAATGAGTGGAATTTAATACCTTATGTTGGTGTTAACCCTGCTAACGGTAATTTATTGTATTTGGATAGAAATAACCAGTTAACAGAGACTCCTGACGAAGCTCAAGATAGAAGAGCTACTGGTAAAAGTAATTTACCTGTTTATCAAGGAGGTTTTGGTGTAAATGTAGATTATAAAGGATTTTTCTTAAACACTTTATTTTCTTATCAAGCGGATGTTTGGAGAATAGACAATCAATTCAGATGGGCTTCAAATCCTAATTTCATAAATGATGATAATGTGACTGCTGACTTCTTAAACCAATGGACTCCAAATAATGTTAATTCAAACGTTCCTTCATTACAAGCTTCTAATAATGATGTCTTTTTGGATTCTGATAGATTTTTATATGACTCTTCCTTTTTGCGTCTTAAAAATGTTAACTTAGGTTATAATTTCCCTGCTAAATTCCTTAAAGATACTGCTATTTCAAGTATGAGATTTTATGTGCAAGGTGAAAATTTATTAACTTGGACAAAATGGAGAGGTTTTGATCCTGAAGCTATTACAGCTTTATCTGTAACTAATTTCCCAAATCCTAGAACTATTTCTTTTGGAGCTAGTATCGGGTTTTAATAAATAAAAAAATTATGAAAAAAATTAAGAGAATTTTATTAGTAGCATTTCTTGCTATATTTACCTTTTCTTGTGATGATGCTTTAGAAATTGTACAAGATGGTGAGATTAACAACGAAGCTTCATTTCAAACTGTAGATAATTTAAGACAGTTTTTATTAGGTGATATTTATTCAAGATTGAATAATACAAACGAAATTGAATTTACTAGTGTTTTTACTGATGAAGTTGGTATAGGTCCTAACAATGGTGGTCAAGGTCTTCAGTTACACAGATATTTATTTAATGCTAATAGTGGAAACGCATCTAGTTTGTGGATAACTCATTATGGTGTTATAAATAGAGTTAATAGATTGTTAGAAGTATCTAATTTAGTAGTTCCTACGACTCCTGCTGAAGAAGCTCAAAAAAATTCTATTCTAGCTGAGGCTAGAGCTTTAAGAGCTTATTCATACCTACAATTAGTGTCTTTCTTTTCTACAAACCCTGCAGATAATAATGCACTTGGTGTTATTTTGTTAGATTTTGTTCCTCCAATTGATGCTAAATTACCAAGAGCTACAAATGGTGAGATTTACACCTTAATGGAAAGTGATTTATTGTTCGCTGAAAATAATTTATCCCCATCGGCGCTAGATTATAAATTTGTAACTCCAAATTTAGTTAATGCTATCAGAGCAAGAATGTATCTTTACAGAAAAGATTATGTAAATGCTAAAGTTTATGCATTAAATGCAATAGCTGCATTACCTGTAACAACTTCAACTGTTACTTATAACTTAATGTGGAATGATTTAAGTCAAGGTGAAACTATTTTTGCAGCTTCTAGACCTGTTGCAGGTACTTGGTCAAATATCGGTAGTTTGTGGTACTTTAATCTTACTACTGCAACTGGAGGTGCTTTTCATGACATGGGTAGAAACTTATTTAATTTATATGATGCTTTTCCTTCAGATGTAAGAAGAGTAAATTGGATAGATGCTACAGCCGTTATAGATCCTAACTATCTTACAAATCCAAATTTTTTAACTTCTGATATTTTACCTATTAATAAGTATCCAGGTAAACTACCGCAACAATTAAGAAATGATTTAAAATTATTTAGATCATCTGAAATGGTTTTAATATTAGCAGAATGTGAAGTTGGTGGAACTACACAAAATCTAGGTCAAGCAGCTGCTTATGTTCAACAAATCAGATCCGCAAGAGGAACTGGTCAAACACTACCTACTTACACTACACCTCAACAAGCTTGGGCTGACATTTTGTTAGAAAGAAGAAAAGAATTATCTTATGAAGGTCATAGATATATTGATATTAAAAGACTTGCTACTTTAGCTGGTGTTCCAGGTATAGACAGAAATCCTACTGATGATATAGTTTCTTCAACCCCTCTTACTTTAGCAGTAAGTGATTATAGATTTACTTTTCCAATACCTCAAAATGAAGTTGCTGGAAATGTCTCTATTCAACAAAATCCAAATTATTAATTAATCTAGGAGAGAATTTTATTCTCTCCTTAATAAATCTATAGAAATGAAAAAAATTAATTTATTTAAAATTATTATTTTTACTTTATCATTAGCTATTTTTAGTTGTGATGGAGGTGATGATAATTACAAGGCCTATGATGGTTCTCTAACATCTTATTTGTTTAAGACACCAGCTTCCAATTTAGCTTCAAGTAATACAGAAGCTTCTTTTGTGGAATTTGTTGTTGGTGTGACATCAAAATCTAGTGCTCCAAGAACTATTTCTTTTGATGTTGACCCAGAGTCTACTGCTACTGCAAATATGTATACTATTGATCCTGCATCATTAATTATTCCTGCAGGTGAGTATTCTACTACTGTTAAAGTTTTTGCAAATTATGACAATATACCTGTATCGGGAAATTCAACATTAATTTTAAATTTTGCATCTACTCTTGACGCAATGCCTGGTTCTAATGTGCACACTGTTACAATGTTTAGATTCTGTTCTACTAATTTAGCAGGTAACTACAATGTTACAACTACTTATGAATTTCATGATTTCTTATCTTCTTATCCAACCAACACTACAACAGCTACTTTAGTAGCTCAGGGAGTTAATACTTATAAATTAGATGACTTCTCTGGTGGTTTGTATTCAACTGGCCCTTATGCTTCTGCATATGGTACGGGTGCTGCTAGTCAAGCTGGTAATAGAGATTTAGTGTTTTCAGTTAACTGTGGTAGTATTACTTGGTCAGGTCAGTCAGATCCATGGGGAGCTATAATTCCGCAAGCTACTGGAGTAAACGCACAAAATTCTGCTACACAATTTACCTTATCTTGGGAATGTTTAGGTTACGGTGAAAAAGGTGTTTCTGTTTACACTAAAATTTAATACTTATGTTTTATATTTAAAGGGCTACAATTTGTAGCCCTTTTTTTTGATTAAATTTGCATACATTTGCAATTATGTTAAATATGATGCGTTTTAAATTCCTTCTGTATTTTCTTTTT
Source organism: Flavobacterium sp. (assembly GCF_965657075.1). Lineage (GTDB taxonomy): Bacteria > Bacteroidota > Bacteroidia > Flavobacteriales > Flavobacteriaceae > Flavobacterium. The sequence continues at coordinate 64,263 of NZ_CBFHMV010000011.1, read as the reverse complement.
ATAACTCCACTTTTAAGTTTGTCTCAAAACACTCTTAAAAATAATGTAAATTCCTTATATGGGAATAACAAGGTTAAAGACACAACAAAACAATTCTTAAGAATTGCAATTGATAAAACTGAAAAGCCATCAATTATTTTATACAAAATATTTTCTATAGAAAGAGACACAACATACGTAGACACAACACTAACAATTAAAAGTGAATATAAGTACAATTTTTTAAGAAAAGATAACTTTGGGTTATTAGAATTTGCAAACGAAGGTAATACATACAATACTTTAAATTATGGACTCAATACAAAATCTGTATTTCCTAATATGGGTTTTAAAGGAAAACATTTCAGTTATCTAGAGGTAAGTGATGTTAAATATTTTTCAGTTCCTACGCCTTTGACAGAATTATACTTTAAAACAGTAATGGAACAAGGTCAATCTGTTGATGCTTTTTTAACATTAAACACCAAACCTAATTTAAATTTTTCTATAGAATATAAGGGTTTACGATCCTTAGGTAAATACTTAAATAGTTTGTCAAGTTCAGGAAATTTCAAATTTACAACAAGTTATTTTACGAAAGATAAAAGATATAATTTAAACGCTCACTTTACAGGTCAAGACATCACAAACCAAGAAAATGGTGGAATTATTGATGTTGCATTGTTTGAATTATCTGAAAGCCCTTTGGATAAAAGAGAACGATTGGATGTTTACTTTAATGACGCAAGATCTTTCCTAAAAGGAAATCGCTTTTTTATTGATCATTCATTTAAATTTTCAAAAACCAATCCAAATAGTCTCGTTTTTACACATCAATTTATTCAAGAATATAAGTTTTATGAATTTACTCAAAATACAGTAAGTAGTCGTTTAGGTACTAGTTTTTCAAATCAAATAAATAATAAAACACGTTACAATAATTTATATAATAAAGTAGGTATTGCTTATAAAACAAAAGATTATGGTGATGTTGAATTTTTTATAGATGATAACAATTATAACTACTATTATAATAGTCTAGTATATGACGCTTCAGGTGCAATTTCTGTTCCTAATTCAATTAATGATAGATTAAATTCTTTTGGAGGTTCCTATACGTATTATGCAAGTACTTTAATTGCAAATTTAAAAATATCTAATACTTTTTCTAGTCAATCAGTTTCTAATATTGAAGCAAATTTATCCTACAAATTGAATGATGACTACAAGTTTGCTTTTCAATATCAAAAAATAAACAGCCTACCAAGCTTAAATTATACCTTACATCAAAGCAGTTATGTAAATTATAATTGGTTCAATAACTTTAAAAACGAAAAAACAAATCAATTTCAAGTGGATGCAGATACTAAATGGTTGAATCTATCAGTTCAATATAAAATCCTTAACGATCACTTGTATTTCGATAATACCACTAACGATATAACAAGTTTGTTAGTTAAACCTACACAATTTAACAATACCATTAATTATTTGTCTGTAAAGGCAAATAAAGAAATCAAATTTTGGAAATTTGCTTTAGATAATACCTTATTGTACCAAAATGTACAACAAAATGAAAACGTTTTAAATGTCCCTCAAATAGTGACTCGAAATTCCTTTTATTTTACAGATAAAGTCTTCAAAAAGGCCATGTTGATCCAAACCGGATTCACATTAAATTATTTTACCAAATATTATGCTAATGATTATAATCCTGTCATTGGTGAATTTTACACACAAACAGAAACAAAAATAGGCGCTTTCCCGTTAATCGATTTTTTTGTCAATGCAAGAGTAAAACAAGCCCGAATATTTCTTAAAGCAGAACATTTCAATTCCGCTTTTACAGGCTATAATTTCTATTCAGCACCCAATTATCCGTACCGTGATTTCATGGTCAGATTTGGTTTAGTTTGGAACTTTTTTCAATAATTTATTTTCTTAAAACAACATTTTTGGCATTTTAATAAAGGTAATTCCTGCTTTCCTTTCCAATCTTTTAAATACTTCAATGTTTTACAAACCTCAAAGTATATAAAAGGATTTCCATTCCAATCAGGGTTAAAAATCTTTTTGTATTGATAATTTATAAAGGCCTCTGAAAATCAATTCTACAACAAATCACTAACTTATTTTGACATCCTATTTCAAACCCATATCTTTGCAGTTACAAAATTTAAATAAGTAAAATTCATTATGAATTACGCAAAAAATATATTAGAAACTATTGGTAATACACCATTAGTTAGATTAAATAAAGTAACTTCTGAAGTTGATGCACTTGTATTGGCTAAAGTAGAAACTTTCAATCCAGGAAATTCAGTTAAAGATAGAATGGCTGTTAAAATGGTTGAAGATGCTGAAGCAGATGGAAGATTAAAACCAGGAGGAACAATTATTGAAGGAACTTCTGGAAATACAGGAATGGGTTTGGCATTAGCAGCTATTGTTAAAGGTTATAAATGTATTTTTGTAATTTCCGACAAACAATCCAAAGAAAAAATGGATATTCTTCGCGCTGTTGGTGCTAAAGTAGTAGTGTGTCCAACTGATGTAGAACCAACTGATCCAAGATCTTATTATTCAGTTTCTAAAAGATTAGCAACTGAAATTCCAAATTCATGGTACGTTAATCAATACGATAATCCGAGTAATGCAATAGCTCACTACGAGCAAACTGGACCAGAAATTTGGGAACAAACTGAAGGTAAAATAACACATTTTATTGTTGGAGTAGGAACTGGAGGAACAATTTCTGGAGTTGCCAAATATTTAAAAGAGAAAAATCCAAACATCAAAATTTGGGGAATTGATACTTATGGTTCTGTTTTTAAAAAATACCATGAAACAGGAATTTTTGATGAAAACGAAATCTATTCTTACATTACAGAAGGAATTGGAGAAGATATTTTACCTAAAAACGTTGATTTTTCATTAATTGATGGTTTTACAAAAGTAACGGATAAAGATGCTGCTGTTTACACAAGAAAAATTGCAGTTGAAGAAGGTATTTTTGTTGGAAATTCAGCTGGAGCTGCAGTTAAAGGTCTAATTCAATTGAAACATCATTTCAAGCCAGAGGATGTTGTTGTGGTGTTGTTTCACGATTCGGGAAGTAGATATGTTGGAAAAATGTTCAATGATGATTGGATGAGAGAAAGAGGTTTCTTAGAGGAAGAAATTACAAAAGCAGAAGATGTAATAAAAGAGCACATCAACAAGCCTTTAGTCATTGTTAGAACAGAAGAATTAGTTTCTCATGCCATTGAGCGTTTAAAAAAATACAATATTTCTCAAATTCCAGTTATAGATACTTCAGGTTTTGTAGGTAGTATTGATGAGTCTGATTTGTTTAGAAGCTATGTTGAAAACAAAGATATTGCTGATAAACCTATCAAGGAAATAATGGGTAAACCTTACCCAATTGTGGATAAAAATACTCCAATTGAAGAAATTTCTAAATTAATAAACAAAGATAATCAAGCAGTTATTGTAGATTTAGGAGAAGGAAAATACCATATCATTACAAAACATGATATCATCAGTTCAATAAAATAAAAAGTAAATAACCTATTAAAATTTAAAACTTGTAAGTCTTTGATTTGCAAGTTTTTGTTTTTTAATTATATTTGTACTTTATTACAAGCCAATACATTAATACAAGCCACTATCATGAAAGAAGAATTTCTACACTATTTATGGTTGCATAAAAAAGTACCATTAAACCAACTCCAAACTACTAATGGAGAACCTATCGAAATTATTAATTTCGGACAATATCTTCAAACTGCTGGTCCAGATTTTTTTAATGCTCAAGTCATTATCAACAATCAAAAATGGGCAGGAAATATTGAAATTCATGTAAAATCATCCGATTGGTACTTGCATAATCATGAAAGGGATGTCAATTATGATAATGTAATTCTTCATGTGGTATGGGAAAATGATACAGAAATTTACAGAAAAGATAATTCGGAAATTCCAGTTTTACAATTGAAAGATTATGTTTCTTCCTCAGAAATAGAAGGATACAATAAGTTAGCTTTACAAAAATCATGGATTAATTGTGAAAATGAAATCGCCTCAATAGATAAACTAATACTTACCAATTGGCAAGAACGTTTGTTTTTTGAACGATTAGAACGAAAGTCAAATCCAATACAAGAACTTTTACACAAAACTACTAACGATTGGGAAGCAGTTTTCTTTTATTTGTTATCCAAAAATTTCGGATTAAATGTAAATGGGGTTTCATTTTATGAAATGGCTAAATCAATTCCTTTCAGTGTCATCAAAAAAGAATCTTTTGAAGTCGAAAATCTAGAAGCATTGTTTTTTGGAATTTCTAATTTGCTTGAAGAGTATAAGCAAGACAACTATTATACAGATTTGCAAAAAAGATGGCGATTTTTGAGACAAAAACATCAATTTACAAATACGTTCATTACACCAATTCAATTTTTTAAACTTCGTCCAGATAATTTTCCAACAATACGATTGGCACAATTGGCACAATTATATCATTTAAAACACAGCTTGTTTTCTGAAATTATTCATGCAAATTCAATAGACCAATTGTGTTTTATTTTTAAAAATGACACGTCAATTTATTGGAAAAATCACTATAATTTTGAAAAAGAAAGTAATTCAAAAGTTAAAAGTTTAAGTACATCTTTTATTGATTTACTAATTATTAATACGGTAATTCCAATTAAATTTCTTTATGCTAGAGCCTTTGGAAAAGATAATTTGGAGGAGTTAATAGAATTGATAAGCAACATTAAACCCGAGAAAAACAACATCATTGAAAAATTTTCTACTTTTAAAATTAAATCAGAAAATGCTTTTGAAACACAATCGTTATTACAACTAAAAAACGAATATTGTAATTTTAAAAAATGCTTACAATGTAGTGTAGGATTGGCATTGCTTAAAAAATAATTATATCTTTGAAGCAATAACGATACAAATGATTAGAAATCTTTTACATTTTTTTGAAAAAAACGGATTTTTTGTAGCTTCACGTTTAGCTGATAGATTAGGTATGAAAGCAACAAATGTGCGTTTGTTTTTTATTTACATATCATTCATTACAGCTGGTTTGTGGTTCGGAATTTATCTTACTTTAGCATTTTGGTTAAAACTAAAAGACATGATCTACACAAAACGTTCCTCTGTTTTTGATTTGTAATTATCAATAAATCCTTTGATTTTTGTATTGTTTTATTATCTTTGAAAAACTAATAACTAACCAATAATATTTTATGTCTACAAAAGCAGATTCTTGGGGCTCGCGTGTAGGGCTCATTTTAGCAATGGCTGGAAATGCTGTAGGACTTGGAAATTTTCTTAGATTTCCAGTTCAAGCTGTTCAAAATGGAGGTGGAGCCTTTATAATTCCTTATTTAGTATGTTTTTTAGTAATGGGTATTCCGTTACTTTTTATTGAATGGTCAACAGGTCGTTATGGTGGAAGAACAGGAAATCACAGTACGCCTTACATATTAAATACAATGGCAAAAGGAAGAATTTGGAAATACATTGGTGTTTTCGGAATCTTTACTAATATTGCTGTAGCTGCCTACTATTGTTACATCGAATCTTGGACAATGTCATATGTTTATCATTCAATTGTAGGTACTTTTAATGGAATGAGTCAAGCTGATGTTGCTGGTTTTTTCAACTCTTACGTAGACGTAGCTCAGTCAACTACGGGTATTCCTTATGAAGCCGTTATATTTTATGTGTTTTGTCTTTTATTAAATACATATATCCTTTCAAAAGGTTTAGGAGGAATTGAAAAAGTAGCTAAAATTGGAATGCCTTTATTGATTTTATTTGGTGTTGTTTTAGCTGTTCGTGGTTTAACTTTAGGAACATCGGGAGCTTCAGATATTTTTCCAGATGCAAATGCTTGGGATGGTCTTAATTTCTTATGGACACCGCAGTTTGATTCGCTTTCAAACCCAAAAGTTTGGTTGGCAGCAGCAGGTCAAATTTTCTTTACGCTTTCAGTTGGTATGGGTACAATTCAATGTTATGCTTCTTACTTGAAAGAAAAAGATGATATTGCTTTAAATGCAGTTTCAGCTGGTTTTATGAATGAATTTGTGGAGGTTGTTTTAGGAAGTTTAATTGTAATTCCAATTGCTGCAGGTTATTTAGGATTGGATTGGGTACTTCAAAATGCAGGTTTCGGTATGGCTTTCCAAACTATGCCTTATTTATTCCAACAATGGGGAGATGTGCTTTCAATTTTTGCTGGAGTTTTTTGGTTTGGATTATTGTTCTTTGCGGGAATTACGTCTTCTTTAGCAATGGGAACTCCGTGGATGGGATTCATGCAAGATGAATTCAATTGGAGCAAAGTAAAAGGTGCTTGGTCTTTTGGAGCTTTAGCTTTACTAATGGGTTTGCCAACTGTGATTTTCTTTAAACAAGGATTGTTTGATCAATATGATTACTGGGCAGGAACAGTTAGTTTAGTAGTATTTGCATTCCTTGAAACCATTTTGTTTTCTTATATCTTTGGAATTAAAAAAGGTTGGGCTGAAATCAATAGTGGTGCCGATATTAAAATACCAGGAATTTATAAGTATATAATACTAATTATTACTCCATTGCTGTTAGGAACTGTATTAGTAACAAGTGTTCCAGATTGGATTGATAAAGTTAATGATGCTGACACCAATAATAAAGAATGGTTTACAGACTCTTATTATGCTGAAAATTTTGACGCAACAGGAACTAAAAAAGGTAAAGTTGAAGAAGTAAAATCCGATTATATCAAAATCTCTTTTGAAAATGAGAAAAAGGTTTTTGATAAAGAGACTGAAAAAGTAAAAATTGTAAACTTTCAAGATGTTAAAGAATACAAATTTGATGCTTCAAAAAATCAAACTACAATAGTTAAAGTGGGAGACGAAATCGCATCAAATGATAAAATTGCAACTGGTGAATTTACAAATGATACTTTTCATAAATTTTTAGGAAGAATGTTGTTGTTGTCACTATTTTTGTTTATTTCAATTGTAGTATATTTAGCTTATAAAAAACGTGTAAAAGAAGGGAGAGAATAATTATGAACACAACAGCGATAATAACAATGGTATTTGCACAAGGTATTGTAATCTGTTTTGCAGCTTACTTTTTCTATAAAGTGTTAACAATAAAACCAAAACAAGAACCGGATTCGTTTTCTGAAAATGATGACGAATTAGTTAGACAAAATCCTAAAGACTAATTTTAGGAAGAATGAAAAAAATAAAATCCTACTTCATGTTTTCAACAGAACAACGAAGTGGGATTTTTTTGTTGTTTTTTTTGATAATTACATTCCAAGTTTTTTGGTATAATTTTGATTTTAGCTTAAATAAAAAGACTATTCAATCAAAAGAAGAAATAGCATGGCTTTCCAACCAAGGACAAATTGACAGCTTAAAAATTGCAGCCAATACAGCTAAATACGACATAAAGCCTTTCAATCCAAACTTTATTTCTGATTATAAAGGATATTTGTTAGGAATGTCAACTCAAGAAATCGATAGACTCCATAAGTTCAGAGCAACCGATAAATATGTCAATTCTGCAAAAGAATTTCAACAGATTACAAAAGTCTCCGACGAGTTGTTAAATAAAATCAAAAGTAAATTCAAATTTCCAGATTGGGTAACCAATAAACAAATCAAAAAACCTTTTACGGATTACAATAATACAGCATCTAATAAATTTCAAAGTCAAAACCCCTACGAAAAAAAACAAATAGTTCAAAAAGACATCAACTTGTCATCCAAAGAGGAACTTATGGAAGTGTATGGAATTGGAGATAAAATTTCTGATATTATTCTTCAAGAGAGATCCAAATTTGGTGCATTTGCTTCTATGGAACAACTCCAATTTGTTTGGGGTGTTTCTCCAGAAGTATACCAACAACTTCAAAAAAGGTTTTTTGTAAACCCAAACCAAAGCATCAATAAAATTGCAATAAATAATCTTTCGATGAAAGAATTGTCTAAATTCCCGTATTTTAATTACACTCTTGCCAGAGAAATTGTAGCATATAGAAGCATGAATGATGATATAAAAAATATTGAGGATTTAACAAAAATTAAGGGAATGCCTAACGAAAAAATAAAAATAATAGCCTTATATTTGGAATTCTAAAAAAATACACTAGAAATACAAAATATATGAGTTTATTATACTTCACAGAAGAACATCAATTATTTAGAGAAAGTTTACGAGATTTTTTACAAAAAGAAGTAGTGCCTCACATTGATAAATGGGAAAAAACAGGTACAATCGAAAGATTTATTTGGGAAAAATTTGGAGAAATGGGTTTTTTCGGAATCAATTATCCTGAAGCTTATGGCGGAATGAATCTGGATTTATTCTACACCGTAATCTTTTTAGAAGAACTTCAAAAAGTAAATTCAGGTGGTTTTGCAGCTGCAATGTGGGCTCATACTTATTTAGCTATGACGCATCTAAATGCTGAAGGTGACGAACGTATCAAACAAGATTATTTAGCACCAAGTATTCTAGGAAAAAAAATTGGAGCGTTATGTATTACCGAACCTTTTGGTGGTAGTGATGTTGCAGGAATGAGAACAACTGCTGTAAAAAAAGGAGACAAATATATTTTAAACGGTTCCAAAACTTTTATTACCAACGGTGTCTATGCAGATTATTATGTGGTCGCAGCAAAAACTAATCCAGAACTTGGCAATAAAGGAATAAGTATTTTTTTAGTAGATACTAATGTAAAAGGTATTTCAGCAACAAAATTAGATAAATTGGGCTGGAGGGCTTCAGATACGGCCGAAATCGCTTTCGATAATGTAGAAATTCAATTAGATAATTTAATGGGTGAAGAAGGAAAGGGTTTCCCATATATCATGCAACATTTTGCCTTAGAACGTTTGATTATGGCAATCAATGCACATGCTAGATCCGAATTCGCTATCGATTATACCATTGATTACATGTCGCAACGTGAAGCTTTTGGAAAAACCATCAATAAATTTCAAGCTTTGCGTCACAAACTTGTGGAACAAGCTACCGATGTAGAACATTGTAAAATATTCAATTATGCAGCAGTTGCACGTTTAGATAAAGGCGAATATGTGGTTAAAGAAGCTACAATGGCAAAACTAAAATCTACAAAAGTAGCCGATGAAACAATCTATAGCTGTCTTCAAATGTTAGGCGGTTATGGTTATATGGAAGAATATCCTTTGGCTAGAATGCTACGTGATAGTCGTTTAGGGCCAATTGGTGGAGGAACTTCTGAAATTCTAAAAGAAATTTTATCCAAAATGATTATCGATAACAAGGATTATAAGCCTGCTGTTGAATAATTTTTCTTAGAAGCTTAATCCAGCTATCCACTGTATCTTTTTATTTTTTATTCAAAAATAAAAAGGATGCCGTTCCTATCTGGGCTAGGACTTTAGTTTTCAGTTCAAATTTATTTAAAAAAGAAATTATCAATTTGTAATTCATAATTCAAAATTATTTCATAAGTTTGCACCCTTAACGAGAGGAGGTGTCTATATTATGTTAATTATACCAATTAAAGACGGAGAAAATATCGATAGAGCATTAAAACGATATAAAAGAAAATTTGACAAAACAGGAACTGTTCGTCAATTAAGAGCACGCCAACAATTTATTAAGCCTTCTGTGACTCACAGAGCTAAAATTCAAAAAGCGGCTTATATTCAAAACATGAAAGATAATTTAGAAAATTAATTTTTTTAAATTACAAAATACTATCGTTAATATATTAAAGTGTAACTTTGTATATTAACGGTTTTTTTATGCCTACAAATCTTCAAGCTTACCAAGATTATCTTCAAAAAGAGAAAAATTATTCTCCTTTAACTTTGCGTGCCTATTTAGATGATGTAATCGCTTTTCAAAAGTATCTAGAAGTACACCATCAAAACATATCTTTAAATGAAGTGACCTACACGCAAGTAAGAAGTTGGATAGTTTATTTAGTCGAAAAAAAAATCGCTAATAAATCCATCAACAGAAAAGCATCTTCGTTAAAATCGTTTTATAAGTTTCTTTTAAAAATAAAGCAAATCGAATTCAATCCCTTAGCAAAACATAAATCACTAAAAACTCCAAAAAAACTTCAAATTCCGTTTTCCGAAAAAGAATTAAATCAAATAGCAAACAATTATTTGGATATAGAGGATTATGAATCGGTCAGAAATAAATTAATCATCGAACTTTTTTACACAACAGGAATACGACGTGCCGAATTAATTAGTTTACAAACTAATAATATAGATAAGTACAACAAAACACTAAAGGTTTTAGGAAAACGCAACAAAGAACGAATAATTCCAATCTTAGCTTGTACTTTGGATTTATTAGAACGTTATTTAGAATTGAGAGTAAATCTAAAAACAATACAAAATCCAGAAGTGTTAATTTTGTCAAAAAACGGAAAAAAACTATCTGAAACGTTTGTCTATCGAATGATAAATTCTTACTTTAGTACTGTATCTGAAAAGATAAAAAAAAGTCCTCATGTTCTTAGACATACTTTTGCTACACATCTTCTTAATAATGGTGCAGATTTAAATTCGGTTAAAGAACTTTTAGGTCATGCAAGTCTTTCATCTACACAAATTTATACGCACAGTAGTTTGGCAGAGCTCAAGAAAGTGTATCAAAACTCACATCCAAGAAACAAGGAATAATGTCAAACCTCAAATAAATTATTTATGAAAGTAAATGTTCAGGCAGTAAATTTTAATGTCGATAAAAAATTAGTCGACTTTTTACAAGAAAGATTAGATAAGTTGGAAAAATATTATGATAAAATAGTAATGTCTGATGTTTTTTTAAAGGTAGAAAATACAAGTGATAAGGAAAACAAAACGGTTGAGATAAAAATTAGTGTTCCTGGTGACGATTTGATGGTGAAAAAAACCTGTAAATCATTCGAAGAAGCGGTTGATTTATGTGCCAGTTCACTAGAGAGAGTTTTAGTAAAAAGAAAAGAAAAATTGCGAGCGCATATTTAATAATAAAAAAATAGTAAAAATTATTTTGATTAAACAAATAATTCCATACATTTGCAGTCCGTTAGAAATAGCGGACTTTTTATATTTAATAAGCCGGTGTAGCTCAGCTGGCTAGAGCAGCTGATTTGTAATCAGCAGGTCGTGGGTTCGAGTCCCTCCACTGGCTCTGTTTTTAGAGTGTTATTTGATTTGGAAGAATCATTTAAGGTTTATTTGAAATAATTAAAGTTGGGGAGATACTCAAGCGGCCAACGAGGGCAGACTGTAAATCTGCTGTGAAAACTTCGCAGGTTCGAATCCTGCTCTCCCCACAAAAAGAATTTAGTTTTTTGAGTTTAGATTTTTCTAGATTCTAAATTCTAACTTCTGATTTACATCAGCCGGTGTAGCTCAGGGGTAGAGTGCTTCCTTGGTAAGGAAGAGGTCTCGGGTTCAATTCCCGACATTGGCTCAATAAATTGTATAAATTTGAACACTATAAATAAATAACTAAGATTAAATTATTAAATCATGGCAAAAGGAAATTTTGATCGTTCCAAACCACACTTAAACATTGGTACAATTGGACACGTAGATCACGGTAAAACTACATTAACAGCTGCAATTACTAAAGTATTAGCAGATGCTGGATATTCTGAAGCAAAATCGTTTGATCAAATTGATAACGCACCAGAAGAAAAAGAAAGAGGTATTACAATTAATACTTCACACGTAGAATATGCTACAGCTAACCGTCATTACGCTCACGTTGACTGTCCAGGTCACGCGGATTACGTAAAAAACATGGTTACTGGTGCTGCGCAAATGGACGGAGCTATCTTAGTAGTTGCTGCTACAGATGGTCCTATGCCACAAACAAGAGAGCACATCCTTTTAGGTCGTCAAGTTGGTGTGCCTAGAATGGTTGTATTCATGAATAAAGTGGATATGGTTGATGATCCAGAATTGTTAGAATTAGTAGAAATGGAAATTAGAGATTTATTATCTTTCTATCAGTATGATGGTGATAATGGACCTGTAGTTCAAGGTTCTGCTTTAGGTGGATTAAATGGTGATCCAAAATGGGTAGCTACTATTTTAGAATTAATGGAAGCAGTTGATAACTGGATTGAATTACCTCCACGTGATGTAGACAAGCCTTTCTTAATGCCTGTTGAAGATGTATTTACTATTACTGGTCGTGGAACTGTAGCTACAGGACGTATCGAAACTGGTATTGCTAATACAGGAGATCCAGTAGAAATCATTGGTATGGGTGCAGATAAATTAACATCTACTATTACTGGTATCGAAATGTTCCGCCAAATCTTAGATAGAGGTGAAGCTGGTGATAATGCAGGTATCTTATTAAGAGGTATTGCAAAAGAAGATATCAAAAGAGGAATGGTTATTGTTAAGCCAGGATCTGTTAAACCACATGCTCATTTCAAAGCAGAGGTTTATATCTTGAAAAAAGAAGAAGGTGGACGTCATACTCCATTCCATAATAATTACCGTCCTCAGTTTTATGTACGTACAACTGACGTAACTGGTACTATTACTTTACCAGCTGGTGTTGAAATGGTTATGCCAGGTGATAACTTAACTATTGAAGTACAATTATTAAGTGCTATTGCATTGTCTGTAGGTTTACGTTTTGCTGTTCGTGAAGGTGGTAGAACTGTAGGTGCAGGTCAGGTAACTGAAATTTTAGACTAATTAATATTAGTTAATCAATAATTAAAGCCAGTTAATTCTGTTAACTGGCTTTCATAAACGGGCGTAGTTCAAGGGCAGAATAGCGGTCTCCAAAACCGTTGATGGGAGTTCGAATCTCTCCGCCCGTGCAATAAAATAAAACAAACACAATGACAAAAGTTGTTAATTATATTACTGAATCATTTGAAGAATTAAAATCAAATGTTACTTGGACAAATTGGGCAGAATTACAAAAGCTTACTATTGTAGTAGCTATTTTTTCTATTTTATTTGCTCTTTTGACATTTGGTGTTGATAGTGCTTTTGAAGTTATTGTTAAGAATATTTACACTTTATTAAAATCATAATTTATTCTTATGTCAGATAATAACATGAAGAAGTGGTATGTGGTTAGAGCTGTAAGTGGTCAAGAAAATAAAGTAAAAAACTATATTGAGACTGAAATCAGTAGATTAGGAATGGCTGATTATGTTTCTCAAGTTTTAGTGCCAACTGAAAAAGTTGTTCAGGTCAGAGATGGTAAAAAGATTAGTAAAGAAAGAGTTTACTTTCCTGGATATATTATGATTGAAGCTAATTTAACTGGCGAAATACCTCACATTATTAAATCGGTTACTAATGTAATTGGTTTTTTAGGTGAAACCAAAGGCGGGGATCCAGTTCCGTTGAGACAGTCAGAAGTGAATAGAATGTTAGGTAAAGTAGATGAATTAACAGTTAATGCTGATACAGTAAATATTCCATACGAATTAAATGAAACTGTAAAAGTTATTGACGGTCCTTTCAATGGTTTTAATGGTACCATAGAAAAAATTAATGAAGAAAAGCGTAAACTTGAGGTAATGGTTAAAATCTTCGGAAGAAGAACACCTTTAGAATTGAGTTTTATGCAAGTTGAAAAAGTATAATATCGTTACATATATATAATCACATCCACAAGCTTCCAATTGTTAGATGTGCTAAATTTTTTAAGAAAAATGGCAAAAGAAATTAGTAAAGTAGTTAAACTACAAGTTAAGGGAGGTGCAGCGAATCCATCGCCACCGGTTGGACCTGCTTTGGGGGCTGCTGGGGTTAATATCATGGAGTTTTGTAAGCAATTTAATGCTAGAACTCAAGATAAACCCGGCAAAATATGTCCGGTACAAATTACCGTGTACAAAGATAAGTCTTTTGACTTTGTTATTAAAACGCCACCAGCTGCTGTTCAATTATTAGAAGCAGCTAAACTAAAGTCTGGTTCAGGTGAACCTAACCGTAAAAAAGTAGCAAGTGTTACTTGGGATCAAATTAAATCTATCGCTGAAGATAAAATGCAAGATTTAAATGCATTTACAATCGAGTCTGCAATGTCTATGATTGCAGGAACAGCTAGATCTATGGGTATAACAGTATCAGGAACAGCTCCTTTTTAATTAAAAAAGAATTAGACAATGGCAAAATTGACAAAAAAGCAAAAAGAAGCAGCTGCAAAAATTGAGAAGAATAAATTATACTCATTAAAAGATGCTTCTGCATTAATTAAAGAAATAGCTTCTGCAAAATTTGACGAGTCTGTAGACATCGCTGTAAAGTTAGGTGTTGACCCTCGTAAAGCAAATCAAATGGTTAGAGGTGTTGTTACTTTACCTCATGGTACTGGAAAAGATGTAAGAGTTTTAGCTCTTGTAACTCCAGATAAAGAAGCAGAAGCTAAAGCAGCTGGTGCTGACCACGTTGGTTTAGATGATTACCTTCAAAAAATAAAAGACGGTTGGACTGATATTGATGTTATCATCACTATGCCAGCTGTTATGGGTAAATTAGGTCCATTAGGTCGTATTTTAGGACCAAGAGGTTTAATGCCTAACCCTAAAACAGGTACAGTTACTATGGATGTAGCTAAAGCTGTTGAAGAAGTAAAAGCTGGTAAAATCGACTTCAAAGTTGATAAAACAGGTATAGTTCATGCTGGAATAGGTAAAGTGTCTTTTGATGCTAATAAAATCTATGACAATGCACATGAAATAATTCAAACATTAATCAAATTAAAACCAACTGCAGCGAAAGGTACTTATGTGAAGTCTATTCACATTTCTAGTACAATGAGTCCTGCTATAGCATTAGATCCTAAAGCTGTATAATTGGTAGTTAAAATTTTTTAAGATGACTAGAGAAGAAAAATCAATCGAAATTGAAAATTTAACTGCACAGTTGGCAGGTGTTAATGTTATTTATTTAGCTGACATTTCTGGACTTGATGCAGAAAATACTACAAATTTAAGAAGAGCTTGTTATAAAGCAGGTATTAAATTAGAGGTAGTTAAGAACACTTTACTTGCAAAAGCAATGGAGTCTTCTGATATTAATTTTGGAGAATTACCAACAGTTTTAAAAGGTAATACTTCAATTATGATTGCTGATGTTGCAAATGCTCCAGCAAAAATTATTAAAGAATTCCGTAAAAAAGGTAAAAAACCTCTTTTAAAAGGAGCTTACATTGCAGAAGATATTTATATCGGTGACGAAAACTTAGAAGGCCTAGCGTCTATCAAATCTAGAGAAGAAGTTATTGGAGAAATTATCGGATTGTTACAATCACCTGCACAAAGAGTTATTGCAGCTCTTCAAAACAGACCTGATTCTGAAACAGAAGTTGCAGAGTAATCAAATTAGCGCACAATAAACAATTATAAAAAATCATTAAAAGATAGAAAAATGGCAGATTTAAAAAATTTCGCAGAACAATTAGTTAACTTAACAGTTAAAGAAGTTAACGAATTAGCAACAATATTAAAAGATGAGTACGGAATCGAGCCTGCTGCTGCTGCAGTAGTTGTAGCTGCTGGTGGTGCTGGTGAAGCAGCTGAAGAAAAAACAGAATTTACTGTAGTTCTTAAAGAAGCTGGTGCTTCTAAATTAGCTGTTGTAAAAGCGGTTAAAGAATTAACAGGTTTAGGTCTTAAAGAAGCTAAAGATTTAGTTGATGGTGCTCCATCAAACATCAAAGAAGGTGTTGCTAAAGATGAAGCTGAAGGTCTTAAAAAATCTTTAGAAGAAGCTGGTGCTACTGTTGAACTAGTATAAGTTTAACATATTTTAAACATAGGTTTAGACCTTGAGATAGTCTCTCAAAGGTCTAAACCATTTTGCGTATAGTGACTATCCCTATACGATATTAATTTTTTTCTTAATAAATTTATCCATAGATGATTGCTAATCAGACTGAAAGATTAAATTTTGCTTCTACAAAAAACATACCTGACTATCCAGATTTTCTAGATATTCAAGTAAAGTCATTCCAAGATTTTTTTCAACTTGAAACTAAATCTGACGAAAGAGGCAACGAAGGATTGTATAACACCTTCATGGAAAATTTTCCAATTACAGACACAAGAAATAATTTTGTACTAGAATTCCTAGATTACTTTGTTGATCCTCCAAGATACTCTATTGAAGAATGTATTGATAGAGGGTTAACTTATAGTGTTCCTTTAAAAGCTAGACTTAAATTATATTGTACTGACCCTGAACATGAAGATTTTGAAACTATTGTTCAAGATGTATATTTAGGAACAATACCATATATGACACCAAGTGGTACTTTTGTTATCAATGGTGCAGAAAGAGTTGTAGTTTCTCAATTACACAGATCTCCTGGAGTATTCTTCGGACAATCTTTCCACGCAAATGGAACAAAATTATATTCAGCCAGAGTAATCCCTTTCAAAGGTTCTTGGATTGAATTTGCTACAGATATCAATAATGTAATGTATGCATATATTGATAGAAAGAAAAAGTTACCTGTAACAACTCTTTTTAGAGCTATCGGTTTTGAAAGAGATAAGGATATTTTAGAAATTTTTGACCTTGCTGAAGAAATTAAAGTTTCAAAAACAGGCTTAAAAAAATATATCGGTAGAAAATTAGCTGCTCGTGTATTAAATACATGGCATGAGGATTTCGTAGATGAAGATACTGGAGAAGTAGTTTCTATCGAACGTAATGAAATTATTTTAGATCGTGATACAATATTAGATAAGGATAATGTAGAGGAAATTATCACTGCTGATGTAAAAACAATTTTATTACATAAAGATGATAATAATCAAGCTGATTATGCAATTATTCATAATACGCTTCAAAAAGATCCAACCAATTCTGAAAAAGAAGCAGTTGAACATATATACAGACAATTACGTAATGCTGAACCGCCTGATGAGGAAACTGCACGTGGTATTATAGATAAATTATTCTTTTCTGACCAACGTTATAACTTAGGTGAAGTTGGTCGTTACAGAATGAACAAAAAGTTAGGCTTAGATATCGCAACTGATAAACAAGTTTTAACAAAAGAAGATATCATCACTATTGTTAAATATTTGATTGAATTAATCAACTCTAAAGCTGAGATTGATGATATTGATCACTTATCTAACCGTCGTGTTAGAACTGTTGGTGAACAATTATCTCAGCAGTTTGGAGTTGGTTTAGCTCGTATGGCTAGAACAATTAGAGAGCGAATGAATGTTAGAGATAATGAAGTGTTTACACCTATTGATTTGATCAATGCTAAAACTTTATCTTCTGTAATTAACTCTTTCTTTGGAACAAATCAGTTGTCTCAATTCATGGATCAAACCAATCCATTGGCTGAGATTACGCACAAACGTCGTTTATCTGCATTAGGACCTGGAGGTTTATCTAGAGAAAGAGCAGGATTCGAGGTTCGTGACGTTCACTATACCCATTACGGTCGTTTATGTCCTATTGAAACTCCTGAAGGTCCAAACATTGGTCTTATTTCATCATTAGGAGTTTACGCTAAAGTAAATGGAATGGGATTCATAGAAACTCCTTATCGTAAAGTGGATAATGGAGTAATCAATTTAACTGATGAACCAGTCTACTTAAGTGCAGAAGAGGAAGAAGGGAAAATGATTTCTCAAGCCAATATTGAAATTGATGCTAATGGTAAAATTCTTCCAGAAAGAGTTATTGCTCGTGAAGAAGGAGATTTTCCTGTTGTAGAGCCAACTGCTGTTCATTATACAGACGTTGCCCCAAATCAAATCGCTTCAATCTCTGCTTCATTAATTCCTTTCTTGGAACATGATGATGCCAACCGTGCATTGATGGGATCAAACATGATGCGTCAAGCGGTACCTTTATTAAGACCTGAAGCTCCAATTGTTGGAACAGGTTTAGAAAGACAAGTAGCTTCGGATTCACGTGTACTTATCAACGCTGAAGGGAATGGAGTTGTAGTTTATGTTGACGCAAACATGATTACAATTAAATACGATAGAACTGAAGATGAAAGACTAGTTAGTTTTGAATCGGATGAAAAAACATATAAATTAATTAAGTTCAGAAAAACAAATCAAAGTACTTCTATTAACCTTAAACCTATTGTAAGAAAAGGAGATAAAGTTAAAAAAGGTCAAGTTCTTTGTGAAGGTTATGCAACTCAAAATGGGGAATTAGCTTTAGGTAGAAACCTTAAAGTTGCCTTCATGCCATGGAAAGGGTATAACTTCGAGGATGCGATTGTGATTTCTGAAAAAGTGGTTCGAGATGATATATTCACATCGATTCATATTGATGATTACACTTTAGAAGTTAGAGATACAAAATTAGGTAATGAAGAATTAACTAATGATATTCCTAATGTAAGTGAAGAAACAACTAAGGATCTAGATGAAAATGGTATGATCAGAATTGGTGCCGAAGTAAAACCTGGCGATATTCTTATCGGAAAAATTACTCCAAAAGGAGAATCAGATCCAACACCTGAAGAAAAATTATTACGTGCTATCTTTGGTGATAAAGCAGGTGATGTTAAAGATGCTTCATTAAAAGCTTCACCATCATTACACGGTGTAGTTTTAGATAAAAAATTATTTGCCAAAGCTGTTAAGGACAAAAGAAAACGTACGAAAGATAAAGAAGATATTGATAAGTTAGAAACAGAATTTGATGTTAAATCAAATGAGTTGAAAGACAAGCTTATTGAAAAATTATTTACAATTGTAAACGGAAAAACATCTCAAGGTGTAATGAACGATTTAGGGGAAGAAGTATTACCAAAAGGTAAAAAATTCACTCAAAAAATGTTGGTTGCTGTTGATGATTTTGCTCACTTAACAAAAGGTCAATGGACTACAGATGACCACACAAATACTTTAGTAAACGATTTAATTCATAATTATAAAATTAAATTAAACGATTTACAAGGTTGGTTGAGAAGAGAGAAATTTACAATTACTGTTGGAGATGAATTACCAGCTGGAATTTTAAAATTAGCTAAAGTTTATATTGCTAAAAAACGTAAACTAAAAGTTGGGGATAAAATGGCAGGTCGTCACGGTAACAAAGGTATTGTTGCTCGTATCGTTCGTCATGAAGATATGCCTTTCCTGGAGGATGGAACACCAGTGGATATTGTATTAAATCCTCTTGGAGTACCTTCTCGTATGAATATTGGTCAAATTTATGAAACAGTTCTTGGATGGGCTGGTCAAAAATTAAATAGAAAATTTGCAACACCAATTTTTGATGGAGCAACTCTAGATCAAATCAATGAGCTTACAGATGAAGCAGGAATTCCACAATTCGGTCATACGTATTTGTATGATGGAGGAACTGGAGAACGTTTCCACCAAGCAGCAACAGTTGGAGTTATCTATATGTTGAAACTTGGACATATGGTTGATGATAAAATGCACGCTCGTTCAATCGGACCATACTCTCTTATTACGCAACAACCACTTGGAGGTAAAGCTCAATTTGGAGGGCAACGTTTTGGAGAAATGGAGGTTTGGGCTCTTGAAGCATATGGTGCTTCGAGTACATTACGTGAAATTTTGACAGTTAAATCTGATGATGTTATCGGTAGAGCTAAAACTTACGAAGCTATCGTAAAAGGTGAAGTGATGCCAGAGCCAGGATTGCCAGAATCATTCAATGTATTAATGCATGAATTGAAAGGTCTTGGTTTAGATATCAGATTAGAAGAATAAATAAAAAGTTATCCGTATTCAGTAAGCTTTAATTAGTTTACTGAATACGATATACTAAAAATACAATTTCAAATAAATCAATAGTATGACTATGATGAACAATAGAAATAGAGATAATAAAAATGCTCCAGCTAAGAGATTTAATAAAATCACGATAGGTTTAGCTTCTCCAGAATCCATTTTGGCAGAATCTAGAGGTGAAGTTTTAAAACCAGAAACTATCAACTATCGTACTCATAAACCTGAAAGAGACGGGTTATTCTGTGAAAGAATATTTGGACCTGTTAAGGATTATGAATGTGCTTGTGGAAAATATAAAAGAATTCGTTACAAAGGTATCGTATGTGACCGTTGTGGTGTTGAAGTAACTGAAAAGAAAGTACGTAGAGATAGAGTAGGACACATCAATCTTGTTGTGCCAATCGCTCACATTTGGTATTTCCGTTCGTTACCAAATAAAATTGGATATATTTTAGGTTTGCCTTCTAAGAAATTAGATATGATTATTTACTACGAAAGATATGTAGTAATTCAAACAGGTATTGCCAAAAATGTTGATGGTGAAGAATTAAAAAGATTAGACTTTTTAACAGAAGAAGAGTATTTAAATATTTTAGATACACTTCCAATGGAAAACCAATACTTAGATGATAATGATCCTAACAAATTTATCGCCAAAATGGGTGCTGAATGTATCATGGATTTATTAGCAAGAACTGATTTAGAAACATTGTCTTACCAATTAAGACATGCAGCTAACAATGAAACATCTAAACAACGTAAAACAGAAGCTTTAAAACGTCTTCAAGTTGTAGAATCTTTTAGAGAATCTAACAACAACAGAGAAAATCTTCCTCAATGGATGATTCTTAAAGCTATTCCTGTTATTCCACCAGAATTAAGACCTCTTGTGCCTCTTGATGGTGGTCGTTTCGCAACTTCAGATTTAAATGATTTGTACAGAAGAGTAATCATCCGTAACAATCGTTTAAAAAGACTTATGGAAATTAAAGCTCCAGAAGTGATCTTAAGAAACGAAAAACGTATGTTACAAGAATCAGTAGATTCATTATTTGATAACACGCGTAAAGCTTCAGCAGTTAAAACTGAATCAAACAGACCTTTAAAATCATTATCGGATTCCTTAAAAGGTAAGCAAGGTCGTTTCCGTCAAAACTTACTAGGTAAACGTGTGGATTATTCTGCTCGTTCGGTAATTGTTGTTGGACCAGAATTAAAATTATTTGAATGTGGATTGCCAAAAGATATGGCTGCCGAATTATACAAACCTTTCGTTATCCGTAAATTGATTGAAAGAGGTATCGTAAAAACGGTAAAATCTGCTAAGAAAATTATAGATAAAAAAGAACCAGTTGTTTGGGATATTTTAGAAAATGTAATTAAAGGACATCCAGTTATGCTTAACCGTGCTCCTACATTACACAGATTGGGTATTCAAGCATTCCAACCAAAATTAATTGAAGGAAAAGCAATTCAATTACACCCATTAGTGTGTACGGCCTTCAATGCCGATTTTGATGGAGATCAAATGGCGGTTCACTTACCATTAGGACCTGAAGCTATTTTAGAATGTCAATTATTAATGTTGGCTTCGCATAATATCTTGAATCCTGCAAATGGCGCTCCAATTACTGTTCCTTCTCAGGACATGGTACTTGGTTTATATTATATGACTAAAGAACGTATTTCTACACCTGAACATAAAATTATAGGTCAAGATTTAACATTCTATTCAGCAGAAGAAGTAAATATTGCTTTAAATGAAGAAAAATTAGAATTAAATGCTAGAATTAAAATTAGAGCAAAAGATTTTAATGAAAATGGTGAATTAGTTTATAAAATAATCCAAACTACTGCTGGTAGAGTATTATTTAATGAAGTAGTTCCTGAAGCAGCAGGTTATATTAATGAGGTTTTAACTAAAAAATCTTTAAGAGATATTATTGGTGATATTTTAAATGCTACTGATGTTCCAACAACAGCTGCATTCTTAGATAACATTAAAAATATGGGGTATAAATTTGCATTTAGAGGAGGTTTATCATTCTCTTTAGGTGATATTATTATTCCAGAAAAGAAAGGTGCTTTGATTGCTGATGCTCGTGAAGAAGTGGAGGGAATTACGGCAAGTTACAACATGGGTCTTATCACAAATAACGAAAGATACAACCAAGTAATTGATGTTTGGACTAATAAAAATGCATTGTTAACTGAATTAGCAATGAAAAATATTAGAGAAGATCAACAAGGTTTTAACTCGGTATTCATGATGCTTGACTCTGGTGCAAGGGGTTCTAAAGAACAAATTCGTCAGTTAACAGGTATGCGTGGTTTGATGGCAAAACCAAAAAAATCAACTGCTGGTGGTGGTGAAATTATTGAAAATCCAATTCTTTCTAACTTTAAAGAAGGTTTATCTATTTTAGAATATTTCATTTCTACTCACGGTGCTCGTAAAGGATTAGCGGATACAGCTCTTAAAACAGCCGATGCGGGTTACTTAACAAGAAGATTACATGATGTTTCTCAAGATGTTATTGTTAATTCAGTTGATTGTGGAACTTTAAGAGGAATTGAAGTTGCTCCATTAAAGAAAAATGAAGAAATTGTTGAATCATTAGGGGAAAGAATTTTAGGTCGTGTAGCTTTACAAGATGTAATTAATCCTTTAACTCTTGAAGTAATTGTTGAAGCAGGACAAGAAATTACAGCTAATTTAGTTAAAATTATAGATGAATCTCCAATTGAAAAAGTGGAAGTTCGTTCACCATTAACTTGTGAAGCTAAAAAAGGAATCTGTGCAAAATGTTACGGAAGAAATTTAGCTACAGGTAAAATGACTCAAAAAGGTGAAGCCGTTGGTGTTATTGCAGCACAATCAATTGGAGAACCTGGAACACAGTTAACACTTCGTACATTCCACGTTGGTGGAGTTGCTGGAGGTTTGTCTGAAGAGTCTAGCATTATAAGTAAATTTGCAGGTCGTTTAGAAATTGATGACTTAAAAACAGTTAAAGGTGAAGATGCTGAAGGAAATGCAGTTGATATTGTAGTTTCTCGTTCATCAGAATTAAAATTAATTGAACCTAAAACTGGTATAGTATTAAATACACACAATATTCCTTACGGTTCTACTATTTTTGTAAAAGATACTCAAGTAGTTGAAAAAGGAACAACAATATGTAAATGGGATCCATATAATGGTGTAATCATCTCTGAGTTTACTGGTAAAGTAGCTTATGAAGATATTGAACAAGGACACTCATTCATGGTTGAAATTGATGAACAAACTGGTTTCCAAGAAAAAGTAATTACCGATTCTAGAAGCAAAAAATTAATTCCTACTTTATTAATTTATGGTAAAGATGGTGAGTTAATTCGTTCATACAACTTACCAGTAGGAGCTCACCTTATGGTAGACGACGGTGAAAAAATTAAAGCAGGAAAAATTCTTGTAAAAATTCCTCGTCGTTCTTCAAAATCAAGTGATATTACAGGAGGTTTACCAAGAATTACTGAGTTGTTAGAAGCTCGTAATCCTTCTAATCCAGCTGTAGTCTCTGAAATTGATGGGGTAGTAACTTTTGGAAAAATTAAAAGAGGTAACAGAGAAATCGCTATCGAATCTAAATTTGGTGAAGTAAAGAAATATTTAGTTAAACTTTCTAATCAAATCTTAGTTCAAGAAAATGACTTTGTTAAAGCTGGAACTTCTTTATCTGACGGAGCAATTACTCCAGACGATATTTTAAGAATTCAAGGTCCTTCAGCGGTTCAACAATACTTAGTTAACGAAATTCAAGAAGTATATAGATTACAAGGTGTAAAAATTAATGACAAACACTTTGAAGTTGTTATTCGTCAAATGATGCGTAAAGTAAGAATTCAAGATCCAGGAGATACTTTATTCTTAGAAGATCAATTAGTTCATACAAGTGATTTTATCTATGAAAATGATAAATTATACGGAATGAAATTTGTAGAAGATGCAGGGGATTCTGAAAACTTAAAAGCAGGTCAAATTATTTCGGCTAGACAGTTAAGAGACGAGAATTCATTGTTAAAACGTAACGATAAAAATTTAGTGGATGCTAGAGATATTGTTACTGCAACAGCAACTCCTGTATTACAAGGTATAACTAGAGCTTCATTACAAACAAAATCATTCATCTCAGCAGCTTCTTTCCAAGAAACTACAAAAGTGTTAAACGAGGCAGCAGTAGCTGGTAAAATTGATACTTTAGAAGGTCTTAAAGAAAATGTAATTGTTGGACACAGAATTCCAGCAGGTACAGGTATGAGAGATTATGATAATGTTATTGTAGGTTCTAATGAAGAATACAATGAATTAGTATCTTCTAAAGAAAATTATAATTATTAATAAGTAACTATTCTTTTAAATACAAGCCATGAGAACAAATCCAAATACGATTTACTCATGGCTTTTTTTATTATAAATAAACAACCAATCAACAACAACCGACATCCACAAACTATAAACAAATAACAATAAATTATGAACGATAACAATCCACAACAAAACCAAATCAATATAGAATTAGATGAAAAAATCGCAGAAGGAATTTATTCTAACTTGGCAATAATCAATCATTCGAATACAGAATTTGTAGTAGATTTCGTAACAATGATGCCTGGAGTTCCAAAAGCAAAGGTGAAATCAAGAATTGTTTTAACACCACAACATGCCAAAAGATTATTAAAAGCATTAGGTGAAAATATCCACAGATTTGAAGCTGTTCACGGAGAAATAAAAGAAGGTGATGCACCACAAATACCTCTAAATTTTGGCCCAACAGGACAAGCATAATATTGAAAAATATTTTATAAAAGACTCCTCAAGAAATTGACGAGTCTTTTTTTTGTTAAGTATATTTTAAATTAAATCTACCTTAGTGTTATGAAATCATTTTTGATGTTATTTTACTGGGATTGTAACGTTTAGCATGTAAATTTAGTTGTTTAACATTTTGTTTTCTCATTTTAAATTGTAATATTGCATCCTCAAAAGTTAATTCATTTTCAGTGAATTATAGCTTTTTGTTGAAAACATAAAATATTTTTATATGAAATTACAATACTCTAAAACTTTTTTTAAGTTTATTTTTGTTTATGCTTTGCTAATTGGACACTTTTCATTTTCTCAAGTTGTCATTGCTAGGCAAGATTTTGAATCAACTCCTTCAGCTCCAGTTATGGCTTTTACTACTAGTGATATAGGGTCACCAGGTAGTTCTACTAATTTTTCTACTGGAAATTCTGGTTCAAATGCGTCACCTCAGAATGCTAATTTGTTTTCTGAGGGTTCAAGAGGATATAGGATTCAAGGTCCAAATAGTGGTAGTGCTACAGCAGGAAGAATATTTACCTTTTCAAATGTTAATACAATAAACTATACTAATATTTCAGCAAGTTTTAGAGTTGCCGGAATGTCAATTGGCTCTACTGGAAATGGTATAGATAATACAACAGATCAAGTTTTAATTGAAATTAGTCCTGATGGAGGAACTAACTGGTATCAACAAGCTGAAGTAGTTTCCGAAGCGGGTAATTTAAGATGGTATTTTGGAGCTACTGGTTCTGGTTCTAGGAATTACCTTGCCAATAACTCTCTTAGTACTTTTACTACAACTAGTAATGTTCTTTCAGGATCAAGTAGTTTAGCGATAACTACTGTTACAATTAATAATCTTCCAACTGTCTCAAATCTAAGAATTAGAATTTCAGCTCAAGTAAACTCTGTAAATGAATCATGGATTATTGATGATGTTAGAATAGTAGGAACAGCTGTTCCTTTATCTCCATTAGTTACAACTAATGCTACTACTTCAATTGGAGTTGATTCGGCTATATTAAGCGGAACAATAAATGCAAATGATTTAACTGTTGATGCTACATTTGAATACGGTACAACTACTTCTTATGGTAGTTCAGTTTCAGCTTCACCTTCAACAGTGACTGGTTCAACAGTAACAAGTATTTCTGCATCAATTAGTTCTTTGGATTTAAATACACAATATCATTATAGAGCAGTGGGTACGGTTAGTGGTACACCAACCAATGGTTCAGAAATGACATTTTATACCTTAGCTGCTACACCAGGTGTTTTAACGTTGAGTAACCCTCTACAAACTACTCTTGATGTTACTTTAAATGCTACTACAGAAAATAGTAATCCAGCAATTACAGAATATGCTATTCAAGAAACAGGAGGTCAATATGTTCAGGCAAATGGTACATTAGGTGCATCAGAGGTTTGGCAAACGGCTGCTACTTGGGCAACCACTACGATTACGGGTTTGTCAACTTCTGCTCTTTATACTTTTCAAGCAAAAGCTAGAAATGGTGCAAATGTTGAAACTGTTTTTGGAACATCAGCTAGTGAAACTACTTTGGCAGCACAATTAGTTGATTATGCAGTTGTTCAATTTCCAAACACAACACAATCTATTCTTGAAGGTGCAAATCTAACTGTTTATGCAAGAGCATATGAACCAGGTTTAACTACATTAAGCGGAGAACAATCTAATTTATTTGCTTGGATTGGTTATAGTTCAACAGATGTTGATCCATCAAATCCTGTTTTTACATGGATTCCTGCTACTTTTAATGCTGAATTTGGAAATGATGATGAATATCAAGCAACTTTAACTGGGTTACCAATTGGTACATATTATTACGCAGTTCGTTTTCAAATAGGAACTGGTCCTTATGTGTATGGTGGTTCTAATGGAAATTGGAATAATGATAATGTAACTTTAAATGTAAATGCAGATGTTGTTGATTTTGCCAATGTTCAATTTCCAACAACTGCAACTATTACAGAAGGAAATGCAGTAACAGTTTATGCGCAAGTATATGAACCAGGAGTTACTGAAGCAGCTGGTCAAGGTGCTGGAATTACTGCAGAAATAGGATATTCAAGCACAGACTCAACTCCAGATGCAACTTGGACTTGGACATCTGCTACATTTAATGTTCAATCAAACAATAATGATGAGTATCAAGCTACAATTGGATCTAATTTAGCTCCAGGAACATATTATTATGCTTCACGTTTTCTAAAATCAGGAAGTTCTACTTATGTTTATGGAGGAACAACTGGTATTTGGAGTTCTGGAAATAGTGGTGTTCTAACGGTTAATGCTTTAGGAAATCCTAACGCAACTGCCGCTTCTGATATTACTCCTTCTTCATTTACAGCAAATTGGGACGCTGTTACTGATGCTAATAGTTATGAACTAGATGTGTATGAGTTATCAAATACCGTATCAACTAACTTATTAATTTCTGAATATGGTGAAGGTAGCAGTGGAAGCAAAAAATATATTGAAATTTTTAATGGTACAGGAACAACAATCGATTTAGTAAATTATGAAATTTGGTTAATTAGTAATGGTGGTAGTTGGCCAGAGAGTACTATTTCCTTGTCAGGTACATTAGGCAATAATTCAACTTATGTTATAGCAAATAATTCATCAGATGTAATAGGTGCAGATTTGTATACAGGCTTATTAAGTTTTAATGGAGATGATGCGGTAGGTCTTGCTTGGAATGGAGGTAGTGGAGTTGTTTATAATTTAATTGATTCTGTTGGAGAAGATGGCTCTGGTCCTGGTTCAGGTTGGAGTGTTGCAGGGATAAGTAATGCTACAGTTGATAAAATATTGATTAGAAAACCTTCCGTTTTTTCACCAACAACAGATTGGTCTGTTTCTTCAGGTTTAAATTCTACTGATTCTCAATGGATAGTTTCTTCTTTTACATATAGTGGTACTGGTGATACGACTAATTTAGGCTCTCATACTTTTTCTGGAGGGATTTCTGCAAATTATGTTATTAATAATTTAAATATTGGTAATGTTACTTCATACAATGTATCAGGCTTAACACAAGGCACAACATATTATTATAGAGTTAGAGCTGTTGGTCAAACAACTTCAGATAATAGCAATGTAATTGATGTAACTACTGGTTATAGTTCGGTTACTTGGGATGGAACATCATGGACAAATACAGTTGGTCCAGATTCTACCATGGATGCAATCATTGAAGGAGTTTATTCAACTTTAACAAATGGAGCTTTTAATGCTAAAACGGTTACTCTTAATTTAGGTTCTTTTACTGTAAATGAAGGGACAACAGTTACAGTTGAAAATGCAGTGGTAAATAATTTACTGGTGCAGATTTTGTAATCGAAAATGATGCCAGCTTAATTCAGATTAATGATCTAGCTAATACAGGAAACATTACTGTTAAAAGAAACAGTCAAAACATGGTTCTGTTAGATTATACAGGTTGGTCTGCTCCAGTTTCAGGTCAAAATGTTTTAGGATTTTCTCCAGCAACTGTTGTTAGTCGTTTTTATGAGTATAATCCAACAACCAACGCTTATGTTTCTTTGTCAAGTCCATCAACAACCGATTTTACTTTTGCAAAAGGGCTTTTAGTAAGAGCACCAAACACTTGGTCAACTTCTGTGGCGGCTCCGTATTTAGGACAATTTACAGGAGTTCCAAATAATGGAACCAATACATATTCTGGTTTAGCAGGTTTTAACTTAGTCGGAAATCCATATCCATCACCAATCGATTTAGACCTATTTGAAACCGATAATGGTACTTCTGTGGAAGCAGATTATTACTTTTGGACCAATTCAAATCCTGCAGTAAGTGGAAGTTATTCGGGAACAAATAATTATGCTAGTTACAACAGTGCTTCTCAAACAGGAGCATCAGCACAAAATGGAAGTACAACTCCAGATGGAATTGTGGCCGTAGGTCAAGGGTTCTTTGTGAATTTATCAGCAGATGCTACTTTAACATTCAATAACGGACAAAGAGTTACTTCAGGAGGTGCTTTTATGAGAAGTGCTTCAACTACTGAAAAACACAGATTATGGTTTGGATTAACAAGTCCAGGATTTAATCACAATCAAATCGCAGTTGCATATGTAACAGGTATGAGTAATGATTACGATGCAGGAGATACTAAAATGTTTGCCAACAATAAAAGTTCTATTTATACTCCAGTTGGAACAAATAAATTAGTTATTCAAGGAAGAGCTTTGCCTTTTACAGCTTCAGATGAAGTTGCTTTAGGATTCTTTGCAGAAACAGCGGGTCAATATACCATCAATTTGGCTAATAAAGACGGCTTGTTTGCAGGTACGCAAGAAGTTTATTTAAGAGATAACCTTTTGAATGTGATTCACGATATTAAAAATTCTGAATATACATTTACATCCGAAGCTGGAGATTTTGCTTCAAGATTTACGGTAGTTTATTCAACAACTGCTTTATCCAATGAAAATCCAATTTTTACTAAAGATAATGTAATTGTGTCTGCTTCAGAAAATGGAATAACTATAAATGCTGGAACTACTTTAATAAAACAAGTGAATGTTTTTGATGTAAGAGGAAGATTACTAACAACTCAAACAAATATCAATGCAACTTCTGTGAATATTTCAAATTTAAAAGCGGATCAGCAAGTCTTAATTGTTCAAGTAATAGCAACCGATGGTGCTGTTTTGAGTAAGAAAGTTGTCAAATAATTCATTCTACAAATTATTCTCTTCTAACAAAAAAACCGAATATGATTTCATATTCCGTTTTTTTATACTGATAAATAAAGGTGTTAATTAGTAACTTTATTTAATTTGTTCTTTACAGCAAAAGCGGCAAAAATTAATCCAACAACAGCTAAAATTAAAATATTATTATTAATGGAAGCTTCTGGATCTGCTGGTGGGTCTTCTGGGTTAGCAAATGATGAAATGCTTATTAAAAACAAGTAAAATGGTAATAATTTTTTACAATTAGGTTTCATAATATCTTTTGTTTATTGTTGCTAATTTAATAATTTTTATTAATTAGGCAATGTTTTTAATGTTATTTTTACTTTAATTCCGAAGTAAAAAACAGCTTAACACTTGGGTATTTTTGTTGGGTCATTTGTATAGAAAATTCAGAATCTGCTAAAAAAACCATCTGACCATATTTATCCTTGGCTAAAAATTTTTGTTTAATCCTTTTGAACTCCATAAACTCATTGTTTTTTGGATCTTCAGGTTTTACCCAACAAGCTTTGTAAGCAGGAAAATTTTCATAAGTACACTTAGCCCCATATTCATGTTCTAAACGGTATTGAATCACTTCATATTGTAAAGCACCAACAGTACCAATTATTTTTCTGCCATTCATATCTAAGGTAAATAATTGAGCTACCCCTTCATCCATTAATTGATCCACTCCTTTTTCCAGTTGTTTAGATTTTAATGGATCGGCATTGTTTATGTATCTAAAATGTTCTGGTGAAAAATTTGGAATTCCTTTAAAATTCATCGTTTCGCCTTCGGTTAGCGTGTCCCCAATTTTGAAATTTCCAGTGTCGTGTAATCCTACAATGTCACCAGCATACGAAATATCAACAATCTCTTTTTTCTCAGCAAAAAAAGCATTTGGACTAGAGAATTTTAAATTTTTTCCTTGTCTTACATGAAGATAGGGTTTGTTTCTTTCAAAAGTTCCTGATACAATTTTTATAAAAGCTAATCTATCTCTGTGTTTAGGGTCCATGTTGGCATGAATTTTAAACACAAAGCCACTCATTTTAGTTTCGTTAGGTTGAATTAATCTTGTGTCAGATTCTTTAGGTCTTGGTGAAGGTGCTATTTCAATAAAGCAATCTAATAATTCACGAACCCCAAAATTGTTAAGCGCAGAGCCAAAAAACACGGGTTGTAAATTACCTTCTAAATAAGCTTGATTGTCAAATTCGGGATATACTTCACTGATTAATTCTAATTCTTCTCTTAGATTTTGTGCTGGTTTTGGACCAATTATTTGGTCTAATTCAGTACTGTTCAGGTCAGAAATTGCAATAGTGTCTTCAATGTTTTTTCTACTATCTCCCGAAAAAAGATTGACATTCTTTTCCCAAATATTATAAATTCCTTTAAAATCATAGCCCATTCCTATTGGAAAACTCAAAGGTGTTACTGTTAGTTTTAATTTTTGTTCTACTTCATCTAGCAAATCAAAAGCGTCTTTACCTTCTCGGTCTAATTTATTAATAAAAACAATGATCGGAATTTTTCGCATTCTACAAACCTCCACTAATTTTTCGGTTTGTTCCTCAACTCCTTTGGCAACATCAATCACTACAATTACACTGTCAACAGCTGTTAAAGTTCTAAAAGTGTCTTCTGCAAAATCTTTGTGTCCTGGAGTGTCTAATATATTGATTTTCTTGTCTTTATATATAAAAGCTAAAACGGAAGTAGCTACTGAGATTCCTCTTTGACGTTCAATTTCCATAAAGTCAGAAGTAGCTCCTTTTTTTATTTTATTGTTTTTAACTGCACCTGCTTCCTGAATGGCACCTCCAAACAATAATAATTTTTCTGTTAATGTTGTTTTTCCAGCATCTGGGTGCGAAATGATACCAAATGTTCTTCGTTTTACTATTTCTTTTTCTAAACTCATTCCTAAATTTTAAGGTACAAATTTATTAAATTAATGCATCAAACGCATTAAAATAAACAGCTAATT
The DNA here is from genome assembly GCF_965657075.1 of Flavobacterium sp. GTDB lineage: Bacteria > Bacteroidota > Bacteroidia > Flavobacteriales > Flavobacteriaceae > Flavobacterium. The sequence continues at coordinate 32,946 of NZ_CBFHMV010000011.1, read as the reverse complement.
TTGTTTTTACAAGTTTCAAAATGGATTAATCATGGATTTTTTTCTTTTATATTTTATTTTGTGTATAATTTTATGTTAATAGACAAAGTAATTCTTGATTAATAGGTTTGAATTATTATTTTTGTTGATTATAACTGGATTAAATAATTTTAGATTAAAAATGAAACATAAAATTGTATTAGGATTATTGTTATTTCTTCAACTTGGGTATGTAAAAGCCCAAAATACTGAAAATCAAGTTTTATTTACTATAGATGAAACACCATTTTACACGGATGAATTTATTAGAGTTTATAACAAAAATTTAGATTTAGTAAAAGATAATTCTCAAAAAGATTTGGATGTTTACTTTGATTTATTTTTAGGATACAAACTTAAAGTAAACAAAGCTTACAAAATTGGTTTAAACAATAGTGTAAAATATCAAAATGAATTAAAATCTTACAGAACGCAATTAGCTAAAAATTATACCAACGATTCCAAAGTTACACAAAATTTAATTGAAGAAGCTTACGAAAGAGGTTTGGTTGAAATTAAAGCGTCACACATTTTAATTATGGTTGATGCCAATGCTTCTCCAGAAGATACACTAATCGCTTTCAACAAAATAAAGAGAATTAAGGCAAATATTGATGGGGGAAAATCTTTTGAAGATGCTGCGGTCGATTTTTCTGAAGACCCATCAGCAAAAGATAATAAAGGTAATTTAGGTTATTTTTCTGTATTTAGAATGGTTTATGATTTTGAAAATCAGGCTTATAAAACGCCTAAAGGAAAAGTTTCTGAACCTTTTAGAACCAGTTTTGGGTATCACATAATTAAAGTAAATGATATTAGAACAAGTCAAGGTGAAGTTACGGCTTCTCATATCATGATTGTAAATAAACCGGGTGAAGACGAAGATGTAGCTAAAAAAACCATTGATGATATATATCAGAAATACAAACAAGGAGAGACTTTTGAAGCTTTAGCACAACAGTATTCAGACGACAAATCTTCTTCAAGTAAAGGTGGGGTTTTACAACGTTTTGGAACCGGACAATTAAGCTCAGAAGAATTTGAAGAAACGGCTTTTGGTTTAAAAAATCCAGGAGATGTTTCTGAACCCTTTAAATCTCAATACGGATGGCATATTGTTAAATTAATTGAAAAGCATCCAGTTAAAACCTTTGAAGAATCAAAGTTTGAAATTGAAAACAAAATCAAAAGAGATGATAGATCTAGAGTGATTACTTCTACATTAAACGAAAAATTAAAAGCAAAATATCCAGTAAAAACTGATAAAGTATTTTACGACAGATTAAAATCATACATACCTGATGAATATTACAAACAAACTTGGACGGTTTCAAAAGAACAAATGGAAGGTTACAATCGAGATTTATTGACCATTGATAACAAAGCAAAAATTTCGGGAGTTACCTTTATAAATTTCGTTTTAGATCAGCAAAAAGTAAGTCACAGTATTAAACCTATTGGTACATTAGTTGATAATTTATATCAAAAATTTGTAGAACGTGAATTAGCAAACTATTACGATCAAAATTTAGAATCTGAATTTGAAGAATTCAAATTTGTAATGAATGAATACAGAGAAGGTTTGCTGTTGTTCGATTTAATGGAAAGAGAAATTTGGGAACGTTCAAAAACAGATACAATTGGTCAACAACAGTTTTATTTAGAGAACCAAAAAAACTACCAATGGAAAGAACGAATGGTGACAGATATATACTCTTCAACAAGTAAAGATGATTTGCTTAAAGCACTTAAATATGCTAAAAATAAAAAATCCGTTGATTTCATTAAAGAAAAATTAAACACCAAAGAAAATGTAAAAATAATGGTGCAATCCGGAACTTATGAACAAGGAGACAAGATTATTCCAAAAGGAATTGCTTTTGAAAAAGGAATTTCAGACGTAGTTCAGGTTGGAGAATATTATTTCTTTGCAAATACTTCTAAAGTGCTTCCGGCTCAAGCTAAAGAGTTATCAGAAGCAAAAGGAAAAGTAATTAATGATTATCAACAAGCTCTAGAAGCCAACTGGGTTAATGAACTTAAAAAAGAAGTTACTATAAAAGTAAATAATGAAGTTTTAGATGCTATAAAAAAACAATTAAAAAAATAATTGAATAAACTGATTTACATATTAATTCTAGCCTCTTTTTTTTCTTGTGCAAAGAAAAGTAAAGTCGATAATATAGCTATTGCAAGCGTTAACAGTGAAAAACTTTACAAAGAAGATATTGTTAATTTAGTGCCGCCTGGTACTTCAAAAAGCGATAGCGTTATCATTGTAAAAGACTTTATTGATCGTTGGGCTTCAAGAAAATTGTTGTTTAATGCAGCACAAGTAAATCTTTCTGCAGAAAAACTTAAAGAACTTAACGATCTAGTAGATCAATATAAAAAGGATTTATACACAAAAGCGTACATTGAAGAACTGGTTTATAAATCGTTAGACACTACTGTTACTAATGAATATTTAACGCAGTATTACGAAAAAAGTAAAGAACAATTTAGAACTAATGAGCCTTTAGTAAAAATGAGTTTTATTCAAATCAACAAGAACAACTCAAAACTAGAAGCATTAGCATCCAAGTTTTTAAATGGTTCAAAAGAAAGTAAAGCGAGTTTGAAATCGAATGCTGTTGAATTTAAAAGTTATGCGTTTAATGATTCCATTTGGATAGATATGAATCAAGTGTACGAAAAATTACCATTTTTAAATTCAGAAAATAGTACTCAATATATCGTTCCCGGAAAAACGATTAGATATGCCGACTCCTTGGATGTGTATCTAATAAAAACCAATAATTTTATTGCCAAAAATCAAACAGCACCTTTTCAATACATAAAGCCAACTTTAGAAAAAGTGATCATAAATAACAGAAAAAAAGAATTAATTAATAAATATCAAACGGAAATAACCCAAGATGCAATCAAAGATAAAAAATATGAGATTTATAAATAATAAATTAAAAAGTGCCTTGTTACTTTTACTAATTACCACTTTTAGTATTCAAGCGCAACCTAAAAAGCAAAAAGTAGATGGAGTTGCCGCAGTTGTGGGTGATTTTGTGGTTCTTGATTCTGACATAGATTTGTTATTTATTGAATACAAACGTAGTACCTCAAGTACTGATATTACCAGATGTGAATTATTAGGAAAATTGTTAGAAGACAAAATGTTTGCGCATCACGCCATTCAAGATAGTATTCCCGTTTCGGAAGATGAAATTAGAGGTTTCATGAACGAACAAATTGGGGTTATGTTAGATCAATTTGGAACTATGGACAAAGTGGTTAAGGCTTACAATAAAAAAAGTGAAGATGATTTTAGAGATTTCTTTTTTGAAATTGTAAGAAACAACAAGTTGACCAAAGCGATGCAAGATAAAATCGTGGGTGATGTTGAAATAACGCCTGACGAAGTAAGAACGTATTTCAACCAAATTCCAAAAGAGGAAAGACCAATGATTGGAACCGAAGTAGAAATTGCACAACTGGTTATTAAACCAAGAGCTTCTGAAGAAGAAAAACAAAAAGTAATTGACAAACTAAAACAAATTAAAAAAGATGTTTTAGAAAACGGAATGAGTTTTAAAACAAGAGCTGTTTTATATACAGAAGATAAGGCTTCATCTCCAAATGGTGGTTATTATAAAATCAACCGAAAAACTGGTTTCGTAAAAGAATTTAAAGATGTTGCTTTTAGTTTGGAAGAAGGAGAAATATCAGAACCTTTTGAAACAGTGTATGGCTATCACATTATTTATTTAGAAAAAATATTAGGTCAAGAAGTAGAACTTAGACACATTTTAATGTCTCCAAAAGTATCTCCAGAAGCTTTAGCGGAAGCCAAAAAGAAAATCGAAGATATTAAAGCTAAAATTGAAAGCAAAGAACTTACGTTTTCTGAAGCAGCTAAACAATTCTCTGATCAAAAAGAAACCAGAAATAGTGGTGGAATTTTAATGAATCCTAAAACTTTTGAACCTAGTTTTGAATTAACCAAGATGGATCCTTCTCTATATAACATCGTTTCATCTCTTAAAGAAGGTGAAATCTCAAGAGTTATTTTAGATGAAGAACAAGGGGAAGGACAGTTTTATAAAATCATCAGTGTAAATGAAAAAAGAGAAGAACATGTGGCTGATTTTGCAAAAGATTTTTTAAAAATTAAAGAAGTTGCACTAAAAGATAAACAAATCAAAACCATTGAAGATTGGACTAACGAAAAGCTAGAAAAGACTTTTGTTAAAATAAATGGCGAATATCGTGATTGCGATTTTGTGATTGATTGGTTAAAAAAATAATATAAAATATTTTATATAAAAATAACAGCATATGTCAGACGTTGCAGCATTACAACAACTTGTTCAAAAAAAGGAAGCTCTAAAAAAAGAAATTGCCAAAGTAATCATCGGTCAAGATGAAGTAGTTAATCAAATTATTTTAAGTGTTTTTTCTGGTGGTCATGCCCTTTTAGTTGGAGTTCCAGGTTTGGCAAAAACCCTAATGGTTAATACTATTTCTCAAGCTTTAGGTCTAAATTTTAAACGAATTCAGTTTACACCAGATTTAATGCCTTCAGATATTTTAGGAAGTGAAATTTTAGATGAAAACCGTCAGTTTAAATTCATTAAAGGGCCTATTTTTTCAAATATTATTTTGGCAGATGAGATCAACAGAACTCCTCCAAAAACGCAAGCAGCTTTACTGGAAGCTATGCAGGAAAGAGCTGTTACTGTAGCGGGTCATCATTATAAACTAGATTTGCCTTATTTTGTTTTGGCGACTCAAAACCCAATTGAACAAGAAGGTACCTATCCTTTACCAGAAGCTCAATTAGACCGTTTTATGTTTGCTATCAAACTAGATTATCCAAGTTTTAAAGAAGAAGTTGATGTTGTAAAAGCAACTACTTCTGATCATAAACCTCAAGTCAATTCTTTGTTTACTGCACAAGAAATTATTGATTTTCAAAATGTAATTAGGAAAATTCCTGTTCCTGACAATGTGATTGAATATGCCGTAACTTTAGTCAATAAAACGCGTCCAGGTAACGAATTGTCAAATGATTTTGTAAAAACGTATATCGATTGGGGAGCCGGACCAAGAGCTTCTCAAAATTTAATTTTAGCAGCCAAAGCTAACGCAGCCTTTAATGGAAAATACTCTCCAGATATAGAAGATGTTCAAGCAGTAGCTACCGGAATTTTAAGACATCGAATTGTTAAAAACTACAAAGCAGATGCAGAAGGAATTACTGAAGAAATGATTATAGAAAAGCTGTTTTAAGAATAGCTTTTTTTGTTTTATGTAAATACGCATCCTTATGTTTGGTCTCTCTATTAATCTTCAAAAAAGATATCCTGGCTTAGATTTAGCCAGAACAATTGCCATTTCATTAGTAGTTTTTGCACATTCATTATGGATCAGTACCAATTATCCACCAATAGTAAGTTGGTTGATGCAATTTAGCGGTACAATTGGTGTGGAAATTTTTTTTGTAATTAGCGGTTTTCTTATTGGACGAATAATTTACAAACTCATTCATAAAGAAAATTTTGCTCTTAATGATGTTTTTGTTTTTTTAAAAAGAAGATGGTTTAGAACGCTACCCAATTATTATCTTATTCTGATAATTAATGCCGTCATGTGGTGGTTTTTTACAATGAAGTTCCAGAAAATATTTTTTTATATTTCTTTTATTTGCAAAATTTCACTTCCACTTCACCAGACTTCTTCAGAATTTCTTGGAGTTTAGCTGTGGAACAGTTTTCATACATTACAGCACCTTTTTTCTTGTTAGTAATGATTAAAATAATGCCAAAAGTCAATAAGTCGCATTTATTTTTTATCCTATCATTCTTTATGATTATCCTTTTTGTAGTGATAAGAATTATTTACAACAATCAAGTCCATTTTGAGAATTTATACGAGTGGAACGAAAAATTAAGAAAAGTAACAATATACAGGCTAGATGCTATTTTTTACGGATTTCTTACTTTTTATTTATTTGAAAAAGGATACTTGAAGCGGTACAAAAAAAGTCTTTTTTTAGTAGGTATTTTGAGTATTTTACTGCTTCAAGTAGGTGTTTTTATGCTCGGGTTTTCAATTGAAAAACAACCTTTTTTCTTTAATGTTTTGTATTTATCATTCAATTTAATAGCAATTTGTATGTTACTTCCTTTTTTAATTGAAGTACAATTTAAAAATTTTTTTTTCCTAAAATGCATTACCTTGATTAGTGTTATTTCTTACAGTATTTACTTGTTGCACTACACTATAATTCTACATTTTATGAAATCTTACTTTCCTTCTGAACAATTATTAGGTTTAAACTTGTTGGTTTATACGCTTTTGTATTGGTTGATTGTACTATTTTCTTCTTATTTTCTCTACAGATTTTTTGAAAAACCCATCACCGAACTCAGAGATAATAGCTAGTTTAAAAGCATCTTTTTGTTAAAATCTCAAAATTTGCAGATTAATTTTATGGTATTGTTATTTTTTTAATTCCAAAATAAGAATAATTGATTTTAATGTTAAAAAATATCAATTTATTAAAATATGTGCATCAAAATTCAAACTTTACAAAACATAATTAGGTTAAATTAATGATTTATTAAAAATTTTTTAATTTCAATTCAATTTAGTAAATTTGTGGCACTTAAAATCAAACAATTAATTACATAACTATGGCATTTGATATAGAAATGATTAAAAAAGTGTACGCTACGATGGCTGAACGTGTGGATAAAGCTCGTGATATTGTTGGTCGTCCACTTACCTTATCTGAAAAGATTTTATATTCTCACCTTTGGGACGGGAATCCAACAACAGCATTTACTCGCGGGAAAGACTATGTAGACTTTGCTCCTGATAGAGTAGCTTGTCAAGATGCTACGGCACAAATGGCTTTATTGCAATTCATGCACGCTAACAAAAAAACGGTTGCAGTTCCTACAACAGTACACTGTGATCACTTAATTTTAGCCAAAAACGGAGCAAAATCTGATTTAGCTTTAGCAAATGATCAATCTAAAGAAGTTTTTGACTTTCTTTCTTCAGTTTCTGATAAATATGGAATCGGTTTTTGGAAACCTGGTTCAGGAATTATTCATCAAATAGTTTTAGAAAATTATGCGTTTCCAGGTGGAATGATGATTGGAACAGATTCACATACAGTTAATGCTGGTGGATTAGGAATGTTAGCTATTGGTGTTGGTGGTGCTGATGCAGTAGATGTAATGTCTGGGATGAGTTGGGAATTAAAATTTCCAAAACTTATTGGAGTTAAATTAACAGGAAAACTTTCAGGTTGGACAGCTCCTAAAGATGTAATTTTAAAAGTAGCCGATATTCTTACTGTAAAAGGAGGAACCGGTGCAATTGTAGAATATTTTGGTGAAGGTGCAACTTCTATGTCTTGTACAGGTAAAGGAACTATTTGTAACATGGGTGCAGAAATTGGAGCAACAACTTCAACTTTTGGATACGATGATTCAATGCGAAGATATTTAGCAGCTACTGGAAGACAAGATGTTGTGGATGCTGCGGATGTAGTAGCGAGTCACTTAACAGCTGATGATGAAGTTTATGCTAATCCAGAACAGTATTTTGACCAATTGATTGAAATTAATTTATCTGAATTAGAACCACACATCAACGGACCATTTACACCAGATAGAGGAACTCCAGTTTCTAAAATGAAAGAAGAAGCGAAAGCTAACGACTGGCCTGTAAAAGTAGAGTGGGGACTAATTGGTTCTTGTACCAACTCTTCTTACGAAGATATGTCTAGAGCGGCATCAATTGTTAGACAAGCTGTAGAACACGGAATTACTCCAAAAGCAGAATTCGGAATCAATCCAGGTTCGGAACAAATTAGATATACCATCGAAAGAGACGGAATCATTGCAGATTTCGAAAAAATGGGTACAAAAGTATTTACTAATGCTTGTGGTCCATGTATAGGTCAATGGGATAGAGAAGGCGCAGATAAACAAGAAAAAAATACTATCGTTCATTCGTTTAACAGAAACTTTTCAAAACGTGCCGATGGAAATCCAAATACACATGCTTTTGTAACTTCACCAGAAATGGTTGCTGCATTAGCAATTTCTGGTAGATTGGATTTTAATCCTCTAACAGATGCGTTAATCAATGATAAAGGAGAAGAAGTAATGCTACAAACTCCTTTTGGTGATGAATTACCTAAAAAAGGGTTTGATGTAGAAGATGCAGGTTTTCAAGCGCCAGCTGAAGATGGAAGTGGAGTACAAGTAGTTGTTTCTCCTACATCTGACAGATTACAATTGTTAGCTCCTTTTGAAGCTTGGGATGGTAAAAACATTACAGATGCAAAATTATTAATCAAAGCTTTCGGAAAATGTACCACCGACCATATTTCTATGGCTGGACCTTGGTTGCGTTTCCGCGGACATTTAGATAATATTTCTAATAATATGTTAATCGGTGCAGTAAATGCATTTGGTCAAGCTACTAATAAAGTTAAAAATCAATTAACAGGTAGTTTTGATACTGTTCCTGCAACTGCAAGAGCATATAAAGCTGCTGGAGTTCCTTCAATAGTAGTTGGAGATCATAATTATGGCGAAGGTTCTTCTAGAGAACATGCTGCTATGGAACCAAGATTTTTAGGTGTTAAAGCTGTTTTGGTTAAGTCATTTGCTCGTATTCATGAAACAAACCTTAAAAAACAAGGAATGTTAGGTTTAACTTTTGCCAATGAAGCAGATTACGATAAAATTCAAGAAGACGATACAATCAATTTCTTAGATTTAACAGAGTTTGCTCCAAACAAACCGCTTACAATCGAATTGGTTCATGCAGATGGTACTAAAGAAACAATTTTAGCAAACCACACATACAACCAAGGACAAATTGAATGGTTTAAAGCAGGTTCAGCACTTAATTTAATTGCTGCTGGTAAAGCATAATATTTTTTTTCTTAACAAAAACTCCCTTTCTTGATTAAAGTTAGGGAGTTTTTTTATGAACTTATTTTTACTAACTTTGGTTTAAAGATATTTTGCTATGAATTCTATTTGGTTTCTTGATGATTTAAATCTATTCACCATTCTTTGTCCGCATCAATTTAAGAACTATAAAAATGCTCACGAGTTTTATCATTATAAAAAAAATGATTTTGTTTATTTTGAAGAGGACAATGCTGATAAGATTTTTTTGATTACTTCTGGAAAAGTAAAAATAGGTTATGTAACAGACGATGGCGATGAAATAATAACGGCTATTTTATCAAAAGGTGAAATTTTTGGAGAAAAAGCCATTTTAGGAGAAGAAAAAAGAAATGAATTTGCTCAAGTAATTGATGGCGAAACCTCAATTTGTCCAATCACTTCTGAAATGATGATGGAATTACTTCGTGAAAATAAAGAATTTAGTGTTAAAATATATAAATTTATAGGGTTTCGATTCAAAAAATTAGAACGAAGACTGCAATTGTTATTGTTTAAAGATACCAAAACCAGGCTGAAAGAATTTATAAAAGAATTAAGCGAAGATTTTGGTTATAAAAATGTCATTACTGGCGATATGATCATCAGACAACCTTATACACAAAAAGAAATGGCTACTTTAATTGGAACTTCGAGACCTACTTTAAATATCTTATTGAATGAACTCAAAGAGGAACATTATTTAGACTTCAATCGCAAAGAAATTATTCTTAAAAATAACAATAAGTTAGTTAACTAACACTTTATTTTTTAGGGTGTTTTGTATTTTTGAATTTATTCAAATCCTTATTAATTTATTGAGCTATGAAAAAGTTTTTTGTAATGTTGATTTTTGTTTTTGGTTACATTCAAGTCAATGCCCAAGGTTGTAGTGATGCAGGAATTTGTACTTTAGATAATTTTCAGGCCAATACTACAGACTCTATTGTGTTTAAAAATGAATTTAAAATAGCTTCTAATATTGGATTTGCAGATAACGATGTCATTGTTTTTGGTTCCTATTTGGAGTTCAAAAAAAGACTTTCTAAAGGGGTTGATGTAGATGTTAAATTGAATTTTTTCAATCAATCAGCTAACAGAATTTCATCTTCAGCATTGTCCGATATTTATTTCGTGTCCAATTTTAAAATTACTACTTCTATAAAAGGTACGGTCGGAATAAAAATCCCGTTAACTAATGGGAATCTTAAAGAAAATGGAAACCCTTTACCAATGGATTTTCAACCAAGTTTAGGAACTTTTGATTTGCTTTTGGGAGTATCCAAAAATTACAAAAAATACAGTTTTGCATTTGCTTATCAACAACCTTTAACACAAAATGAAAATCAATATTTTGCACCAATGAACAGCAAGTTTATAACTACTAATAATTTTAAAAGAGCAGGTGATTTAATGTTTAGAGCTTCCAAACGATATCAAATAAATCCCAATTTAACGCTATCTCCAGGTTTTTTATCTATTTTCCACTTGGATAAAGATAAATTTACGGATGCTGCTAATAATGAACAAGATATTGAAGGTTCAGATGGATTAACCATAAACGCAAGCGGTTACTTAAATTATCAATTAAACCAGAAAAGTGCCTTAGAGTTTAGCCTTGGTTTTCCTTTAATAGTAAGAAAAGTTAGGCCTGATGGATTGACTAGAGGATTAGTTGTAAACGTAGAATATAAAATAAAGTTTTAAAGCAAAAAAAACCGTTCATTTTAATTTTGAACGGTTTTTTTGGTATTTTAATTATCGATTAATAATACGTATATCTTCTAACTTTAGCAATGTATTTTGCCAAGCGAATTACTTGATGACTATACCCATATTCATTGTCATACCAAATATATAAAACAATGTTTTTTCCGTCTCCAGAAACTATAGTAGCATTACTGTCATAAATTGAAGGTGCCGAAGTACCAACAATATCAGACGATACCAATTCATTGTTTAAAGAATACTTAATTTGCTCTACCAAATCTCCTTCTAGTGCATATTTTTTCATGATGTTGTTCACATCTTCAACGGATGTTTCTTTGCCAACTTCTAAATTTAAAACTACTAAAGAACCATTAGGAACAGGAACACGAATGGCATTGGAAGTTAATTTTCCTGCTAAACTTGGTAATGCTTTTGCAACAGCAGAACCAGCACCAGTTTCTGTAATCACCATGTTTAAACCTGCTGCTCTACCACGACGGTATTTTTTATGCATATTGTCTACCAAGTTTTGATCGTTGGTGTAAGCATGAATGGTTTCTAAATGACCTTTTACAACACCTAAAGTATCTTCAACAGCTTTTAAAATAGGAGTTATGGCATTAGTTGTACAAGAAGCTGCCGAAAAAATAGCTACTTCATCAGGATTATAGGCTTCATGATTTACTCCATAAACAATATTTGGAACTCCTTTTCCTGGTGCAGTTAATAAAACTTTACTAGCTCCTTTTGAACTCAAATGTCTTTTTAAGGCTTCCTCTGTGGTAAATGCTCCTGTATTATCAATGATTAAGGCATCATCAATTCCGTACTGATTATAGTCAATTTCTTCTGGGCCATTCGCTGTAATTATGTGTACCGTTGTACCGTTGATAATTAAAGCATTATTTTCAACATCTGCCTCAACAGAACCTTCAAAATCACCATGAACTGAGTCGTACCTTAATAAAGATGCTCTTTTTTCTAAAAGGGTTGCTTCACTTTTATCACGCGTTACAATGGCTCTCAAACGCAATTGTTGTCCTTTGCCTATTTTGCCCATCATTTCACGAGCTAAAAGTCTACCAATTCTACCAAATCCATATAAAACTACATCTTTTGGTTTGATTTCTTGACTGGTTTTAGCACCTTTTAATTTGTCAATTACAAAAGCTTTTGCATCATTATATTTATCATCTTCCAAATGATATTCGTAAGTTAATTTACCAATATCAATTCTTGAAGGGGGCAAATCTAAACTATTAATGGCACTTGCAATTTCTACAGAATCAAAAATATTAATTGGTTTTCCTACAAAAGCAACTGCATATTCGTGTAAGTTAATAATGTCGCTCACATTTCTATCAATCAATTGATTTCTAAATAAAATAAGCTCAATAGATTTATCGTACCAAAGGTCGCTGATGATTTTAATAAATTCTACACCAGCCTTTCTTCGATCTGCCTGAAACGACAATTCTTTTTCGTATAATTTGTTGTGATCCATAAATGAAATATAAAAATTTGTGTTGTTGTGGTGCAAAAGTATATATTTCAAACGTTTTCGTAAAATAAAAAAACATTTTTTTTTTAAACTTTTTAAACTGTTTTATTTCTTCTATTTTTGATGAAATATCTTTTGAAACAACTCCAATGAAAAATAAAATGGTATCATTTGTGTTTTGCTTATGCTTTTTAGGTGTTTATTCTCAAAAAAAAGAACCTGCCATTAAAAGGTTACGAACAGGATTTGTATATGGTTTTTCATCGCAAAATACCTACATAAAGCAAGATCCTGATTACCGTTATGAAAGCAGAAGCTATAAATTTTCCAATCATTTTCATCTTTCAAAAAAAGAAAAACACAGTTGGGAAATTTTAGTAGAACCTAGTTATTACAGTTCTAAACACGAAAGTTTTAATATTTGGCATGAATATTTTACAAGTTCCTCTAACATTGACGATGAACGTGCCAAGTTTTTACCGTTAAAGCATATGAATGAGTATGTTTTAAATTTGGGAGTAATTTATAGAAGAAATTTAACTAAAGAGTTATCAGCTTATGCTATAGCCAATATTGGTCCAATGTATATGGATACAGACAGTGAGCGCTTAAAAAAAGGCTTTGCTTTTAGTGATATTTTTGCTTTGGGTTTGAATTACAAGTATAACCTTTGGTCTTTGGACATTAAAACAATGATAAGACACGTTTCCAATGCGGAAACTCAATATCCTAATTTTGGTTATAATGCCGTTGGTTTTGAATTTGGTACTTACTACGAATTGAAATAATTAGTGGGTATTGTTTATAAAAAAAAGGCACAAAATAAATCTACTTTGAGCCTTTCCATAAAAAAACAAACCAAATTAATTAATGTATATCTGTGTTACTTCGCCATCTTTAGTAATCAATTTATACAAAGCTTTTGAAGTTTTTTTATTTTTTAAATATTCCGAAATGGTTTCAATATCGTTAGCTTTTATTCGGTCAATAGACAAAACAATACTGCCTTCTAAAATGTTTTTATACTCTAAATATTTTTCATTATTTACGGTTTTAATTTTAATTCCGTAATCTAAGTTGTAGTTTTCTCTGTCGTTGTCCGAAATATTTTCAAACTCTATTTCATTAAATTCGTACGTTATGTTTTCCGTTTTGGTTAATTTTACAGGAACTGTTTTTAGTTTTCCATCTCTAATTAATCCCACGTTTATCGATTCGTTAGGTCTTTTGGTTTGAATCGTAGCTGTTAAATCGGACATACTGTTGATGTTTTTATTGTCCAATTTAGTAATGATATCTCCTTTTTTAATGCCAGCTTTTTCCGCACCCGAATTTTTAGAAATTCCGTCAATGTAAATTCCTTGGGTTTGATTAATGCCTAAATCTTTAGAGATGGCACCAGTCAATTCTCTACCAGAAATTCCTAATGAACCTCTTTGTACATTTCCAAACTGCATTAAATCTTCAATAATTTTTTTAGTAATGTTGGAAGGAACAGCAAATGAATAACCCACATAAGAACCCGTTTGTGATGAAATCATGGTATTAATTCCAATAAGTTCTCCTCTTGTATTGACCAAAGCACCACCTGAATTCCCTGGATTGACCGCTGCATCCGTTTGAATAAACGACTGAATACCTCGATTGCTCAAGTCTCTTGCTTTTGCGGATACAATTCCTGCCGTTACCGTTGAGGTTAAGTTGTAAGGATTACCAACGGCTAAAACCCATTCGCCTACTTGTAAATTGTCAGAATCTCCAAAAATAGTGAAGGGCAGTTTTTCATCGGAATCAATTTTTAGTAAGGCAATATCCATTTTAGAATCAGTTCCAATAAGTTTTGCTTTAAAAGTTCTGTTGTCGTTTAAAGTGACTTCCAAATCACTAGCGTTTTGAATCACGTGATTGTTGGTAACTATAAATCCGTCTTGACTAATGATTACCCCAGAACCGGTTCCAATTTGATATTGTTCCTGACTTCTACCGCCTCCAAAGTAAAAAGAAAATGGATCGTTATACACGCGCTGTGTAGTAGTGTTTTTTACGTGAACTACCGCATGAATAGTTTGTTCGGCAGCTTTAATAAAATCTATGTTTTCTGCTCCTTTATAACTAACATTTTTGGCATAATTAGGTGCAGTTACTGTTATTGGTCCATTGGCAGAATCTTCCATAAACAACTTATACGCACCAAGTGTGATTGCTCCACTAAATACTGATACTAGTAATAAACTTCCTAAATTTTTCATGATATTAAATTCTTTAATTATGAGATGTAAATCACATCTTAATTGTTAAGTAAAATTATAATTTCTTTTGTTTAAAAAAAATGCTTTAACGCTCGATTAACAATGTTTAACATCTTATTAATATTTGTACTTTTGCAGTCAATACTTCTACAATGAACTTACATTTTTATAAATATCAAGGTACAGGAAATGACTTTGTAATGATTGATAATCGTTTACAAACATTTCCCAAAAATGATACCAAACTCATCAAATTCTTGTGCGACCGTAAATTTGGCATAGGAGCAGACGGATTAATTTTGTTGGAAAACCATGAGCAATATGATTTTAAAATGGTTTATTATAATTCAGACGGAAATGAGAGTTCCATGTGTGGTAATGGTGGAAGATGTTTGGTAGCTTTTGCAAAAAAAATGAATGTCATTCATGAAAAAGCAACGTTTGAAGCTATTGACGGTTATCATTATGCAACTATTGACGCCTCTGATTTAGTGTCTTTGCAAATGAAAGACGTAGAAGATATAAAAGTCGAAGAAAGTTTTTCCTTTTTAAATACAGGGTCACCACATCATGTAACTTTGGTTAAAGACATTGCTAATTATGATGTTAAGACCAATGGTTCAAAATTGAGGTATTCCGATTTGTATGGAAAGGAAGGTAGTAACATCAATTTTGTGGAACAATTGGATGCTGACAAATTTGCAGTAAGAACCTATGAACGAGGAGTTGAGGATGAAACGCTTTCTTGTGGAACAGGAGTAACAGCGGTTGCAATAGCCATGTTTCAAAACAATAAAACAGTCAGTAAGGCAATTGATTTAAAAGTTGAAGGAGGCCATTTAAAAGTAACGTTTGACTTTGCTAACGAAAAATTTACTAATGTATTTTTAATTGGGCCAGCTGCTTTTGTGTTTGAAGGTTCAATAGAAATAAATCTTTAAAATTACCAGATTATGATGTTTATTTTTGCGGTATTTTCCATACTAATCATCATTGTAGCTTCGGTTGCAATTGCTATTTTGTACAATAAAAAAGACAAATAATTTTTCTATTCTTTTGAAATACTAGTGACTTTATTTGTTATATAATCGGTTTATTAGTCTCAATTATAGTTTAAAACTATGCACTTTTAGTGCATCTCGCTTTAGCTTCTAAAAATATTTTGCCACAGATTCACAGATTTTAAAATCATTTTAATTTGTGAATCTGTGGCAAAACTTCACTTATTTTTACATTTCAAGCTAGCATGCTTTTAGTCTTCCAACCAAACTTATGGACTTCATGTCCATAGTGGTTTATTTTACTCTGGTGTATTTTAGGTTTTTAATATTCGCTTCAAGTTTTTAGAAGGTTTATATATAATCTTCGCTTACTTGATGGTGTTTTTATTTAATTTTTCAGGTTCATTTGTTTCAATGCCTTTCAGAGTTAAAGCAAAAGTACCCAATCGTTCCAATTTTACAATCTTTCCATCTGCTAATTGTTCTCCCATAGCATCACACTTGGTTATTAAAAAACCATAACAATCTGCAACACTAACAGTGCAAAGACTGGCTATGATTTCAGCTAAATAATCCAACCGACTTTACTTTTCTTACAGAACAAGGGTAATATTTTGCTTCCGGTAGGTTTGCAAGATTCTTCTGCTTAGACACCATTTTAAATTGTACTGACCTGTTTTTTAATTTGTCAGGACAAATAAATCTATTTCTATACAGTAATCATATTATTTCCCTAGAGAAATTAGTCTATTTCCCTAGAGAAATTAGTTTATTTCCCTAGGAAAATTAATTTAATACTGTACAGCAATTGAAAATAGTATCCTGGTTATCTCATAATAAGGACTCATTCAATTCGTTTTTAAAAACGATGTTAAAGAATTTGATAGGGTAAGTGTTTAAAATGGTCTGATTGCTTTTTTCTAGGTTTAATTCAGAAAATAAATCCAAATTTTAATGTACTTTTGCGCTAACAATTGTAATAAAACGATCAATAAATTTTGGCAACACTAATTGGAGAACATATTTATTTGCGTGCTTTAGAACCCGAAGATTTAGAGTTTATCTACGCTTTAGAAAACGACGAATCCATTTGGAATGTAAGCAATACTCAAACCCCTTACAGTCGTTTTTTGATCAAACAGTATTTGAAAAATGCCCATCAAGATATTTATGAAGCTAAGCAACTGCGATTGGCCATTTGTCAACATCAAACCCATAAAACCATTGGTTTGATTGATTTGTTTGATTTTGATGCTCAGAATGCTAGAGCTGGAATAGGTATAATCATTCAACAATCTGAAAACAGATCCAATGGGCTAGGTTCAGAAGCTTTGTCTCTTTTAATAAAGTATGCTTTTACGCATTTACAATTAAATCAATTGTATGCTAATATTGGTACCGCCAACGCAATTAGTTGCGCTCTTTTTACTAAATTTGGCTTTCAAAAAATAGGAATAAAAAAACAGTGGAATAAGGTCAACGGAATATTTCAGGACGAAGCCTTGTATCAATTAATTAATACTTAATTTTTCAATTTTGAACTTAAAAAAAATCATTTCAATAGTAGCAATTCTTGGAGTTGTTTTTGGAGGTATTATTACTTTCTATATTTATAACAATGCCTTTACTGCCAATACTACTTTTAATCAGAAAGAAGTCTACGTATATGTACCTACCAACAGTACCTACGAACAAGCCAAAGAAATTTTAGCTCCATTGGTGAAAGATATGGATAAATTTCAATTTGTTGCCGAAAAAAGAGACTACACCACCAATGTAAAAGCTGGTAAGTTTCTTCTAAAAAAAGACATGACTTCTTTTGATATTGTTAGGGCTTTGCGACTTAATGTTCCTGTAAAATTAGCGTTTAACAATCAAGAAACACTTCAAAAATTGGCACAACGATTAGCAACTCAAGTAGAGCCGAATGAGGAAGAACTAATCAAAGCCTTTACAGATCCAAAGTTCTTACAAGAAAATGGTTTTGATGAAGAAACCATCTTAGCGATGTTTATCCCAAACACTTATGAGTTTTATTGGAATACTACGCCCAAAAAAATTGCCGAGAAAATGGCAACAGCCTATAAAAAGTTTTGGAATGTAGAACGCACTTCAAAAGCTTTGGATAAAAATTTAACTCCTGTTCAAGTTGCTGTTTTAGCCTCTATTGTTCATAAAGAAACAGCTAAAGTGAGCGAAAGACCAACAATTGCTGGGGTTTATTTGAACCGTTTGGCTTTAAACATGCCTTTGCAAGCCGATCCAACAGTGATTTTTGCCATGAAAAAACAATCCGGTGATTTTGATCAAGTCATCAAACGAGTTTACAGTAAAGACACGCAAGGTACAATTTCTCCGTATAATACTTACATCAATTTAGGATTGCCTCCAGGACCAATTGCAATGCCAGATATTTCCGCTATTGATGCCGTGCTGAATGCGGAACAACACGATTATATTTATTTTTGTGCCAGTGTTGAAAAGTTAGGATATCACGACTTTGCTTCCAACTACGCTGCCCATCAGGTAAATGCTAAAAAATATGCCAATTGGGTTAACGGTTTAGGAATCAATAGATAGAAGCGAATGGTCGGTGCCTTTTTACCATCCTTATTCCCGCTTTCCATTCTATCTCCCAAACGAGTTGGGAGGATGCCATTCCAATCGGGGCTATTGAAGCTGCTTTGTTTTTTATTTATTAGTGGTAGTACTTTAGCACAACCTTCCAATGATATTGGTTTTCTTAAGCCGTCAGACACTTTAAATACATCCCGGCGAACCTCTTTGTATATTTCAGAAGCAGTTGCTTTAGGAACAGCCTTAGTGGGTTTAAATCAACTTTGGTACAAAGATTACAAACAATCAAGTTTCCATTTTGTAAACGATAACGACAATTGGTTGCAAATGGACAAATTGGGACATGTGTACTCCTCCTATCAAATAGGAAGATTTGGTGCGGAATCCCTTCGTTGGTCTGGAGCTTCTCAAAAAGAACAATTGATTTATGGCGCAACGTTAGGTTTAGGCTTTTTATCAGTAGTTGAGGTTTTTGATGGTTTTTCCCAAGAATGGGGCGCTTCCTCAGGAGATGTTTTAGCCAATGTTTCAGGAACTGCTTTGTACGTATCTCAAGAACTTTTATGGAATGAACAGCGTATAGTACCAAAATTTTCTTTTCATAAAACCCAATTTCCTGCTTTACGACCTTCAACCTTAGGTGCCACCCCACTGGAACAAGTTTTTAAAGATTACAACGGTCAAAATTATTGGTTGTCTTTTAATCTGCATTCTTTTACAAAATTGGAGTCTGTTCCTAAATGGTTGAATCTTGCTGTAGGTTATGGCGCTACTGGTATGGTGTATGCTACAAATGCTGTTGCTTTGGAAAATAACATCATTCAAAGCCCTTACCGACAGTTTTATCTTTCGTTAGATGTTGATTTGACCAAAATTAAGACCAATTCTAACGTTTTAAAGACATTTTTTTCGGTCTTTAATAGCCTAAAAGTCCCTGCTCCAACGCTTGAATTTGGACCAAAAACCAAGCTTAGAGCCTATGCTTTCTACTATTAACAAATTTTAACATACTGTAAATCAAATATATAATATTTTTTGTATATTTGCACCCGAAATTTACACCAGTATTTCATACTTGTGTTAAAATCAATTTATGAAGAAATTTATATTATTTTTTGGTTCATTCTTATCGTTAACTTTTGCATTTGTAGGATTTAGTAGTTTTGAACCGGATAGAGTAGAAGGATTTCATTTAGAAGAAAATGAAGTAATTAATTATCATGTTCCTGAGGAAGGCGAAACTAATGAAATTGCAAAAAAATCTTCAGTTCCTTATGTTGGAAAAACATTTATCGGATTCAAACAAGCCATTGCTTTTAAAGAGTCGAGAGGAATTACTACCTTAGTTAATCCCTACGGATATATGGGAAAATACCAATTTGGTAAAAGTACCTTAAGAGCTGTAGGAATATTTGATTATCAGGAATTTATAAACAATCCTAAATTACAAGACAAAGCCTTTAAAGCCTTAATTGCCAAAAACAAATGGGAGCTTAGAAAAGAAATTGAACAATATTCTGGCCGTGTAATTAATGGCGTTGAAATAACGGAATCGGGTTTGTTGGCTGCAGCACATCTTGGTGGAGCAGGTTCGGTAAAAAAATACCTAAGAAGTAACGGTAAAAGAGGTTTTAAAGATGGATTTGGCACTTCTTTGAGAAGTTATATTTCCAATTATGCTTCTTACGATATTTCCAGTATTAAAGCCAATGCCAATGCCAAAGCCAGTCAGTACAATTAATGGGATTTATGAATAATAAAAATACAAGGTCGGTTGTGTAAATCGACCTTATTTTTTTGCCATTCTTTTACCGTTTTTGTTTTTATAAATTCGGTGGGCAATGTAATATCACAAGCAACACATAAATGCGTATTAGGTTGTAAGGCTTGTAGTATATCTTCTAAAATTTTATTGTTTCTGTAAGGAGTTTCTATGAAGAGTTGCGTTTGATTTTTTTCAAAAGACAAACGTTCTAAGTTTTTTATAGCGGCTTTTTTTTCATTTTTATCAATAGGCAAATAACCGTTGAAGGCAAAACTTTGTCCATTCATTCCGCTAGCCATAACGGCTAATAAAATAGAACTGGGACCAACCAAAGGTACCACTTGAATTCCTTTTTCATGAGCCAGTTTTACAATAACGGCACCAGGATCAGCAACGCCAGGACAACCTGACTCACTCATTAAGCCCATATTGTTTCCATTTAACAAGGGTTTAATCATTTCATGATAGTCTTCTACTTGTGTGTGTTTATTTAAAGTGGCCAAATTTAAACTGGGTTGTTTTTTTTCTGGGTGAATACTTTTAATAAATCTTCTGGCTGTTTTTTCATTTTCAACAATATAGTAATCTATAAAATCTATAGCTCTTTTTATACTTTGAGGCAATACGTCTTCTGGAACTACAGTAGTTTCTCCAGGATTTGAAAGAGTACATGGAATTAAATAGAGTTTGCCTAAAAGTGAAATGGGTTTCATGGTAATGCAATTGATTTTTTACAAAAGTAAATAATATGAGTTTGTTTTTTGATATATTTCTATTTTTCTAATTACGGAAGTTACCACAACCTTTAATTATGTATGTTATATTTATTAAGTATCTATAAAGTGCAATGGTTAGATGTATTGGTATTATATACTTTTGAAATCATCATGTGTAAAATATTAAGACTTAATATTTATTTAAACCTTTAAAAATAAATTTTTTGATAAGGCTATTTCATTTTTGCAGCTATAACCTCACAAGCTTTGTCTAGCATGTTAAAAACTTCTTCAAAACCGCTTGTTCCTCCATAATAGGGATCAGGAACTTCAAGGTTTTTGTTGGGATGAATTTCGTTTAAAATCAGTTTTACTTTTTGTTTTGATTTTTCGTTAGGAGCTAATTTGATTACATTATCAAAATTAGATTGATCCATAACATAGATGGTATCAAAAGTAGTAAAATCATTCTTCGTAAATTGACGACATCGCTGTTTGGAAATATCTATTCCGTGATTTTTGGCTACAGCAATAGAGCGCTTGTCTGGTAATTCACCTATGTGATAACCAGCAGTTCCTGCACTGTCTACAAAAATAGAGTGGTGGACTTTTGATTCTAAAATACCATGTGCTAAAGGAGAACGGCAAATGTTTCCCAGGCAAACCATAAGTACTTTATGACTCATTTACAAAGTAAGCTTTTTATTGATGTCGTCTACAAACTTTTTGAATTGTTTGTCTGTAGTTACCAAGTTATCAACGGTTTTACAAGCATGTAAAACGGTAGCGTGATCTCTATCTCCAATTTGAGAGCCAATATTTGCTAAGGAGTTTTTAGTGTACTTTTTGGCAAAGAACATAGCTAATTGACGTGCTTGTACTACATGTCGTTTTCTGGTTTTAGATTGTAATGTATCTAAATCTAATTGGAAATAATCTGAAACTACTTTTTGAATGAAATCAATAGAAATTTCACGTTTGACGTTTTTAACAAATTTTTCTACAATTTGTTTGGCTAGTTCAATAGTAATTTCACGTTTGTTGAAAGAAGATTGTGCTATTAAAGAGATGATAGCACCTTCTAATTCTCTAACGTTTGATTTTATATTTTTAGCAACATATTCAATGATTTCTTGTGGCATTTCTACACCATCTCTGTACAATATGTTGTTTAATATTGAAATTCTTGTTTCGTAATCTGGTTGATGTAATTCAGCAGATAATCCCCATTTGAAACGAGACAATAAACGTTGTTCAATGTCTTGCATGTCAATAGGAGCTTTGTCAGAAGTAAGAATTACCTGTTTTCCATTTTGGTGTAAATGGTTAAAGATGTGAAAAAATACATCTTGTGTTCCTGATTTTCCTGATAAGAATTGAACGTCATCAATAATTAACACATCTATCAATTGATAAAAATGAATAAAATCGTTACGTGTGTTTTTCTTAACAGAATCAATATATTGTTGTGTGAATATTTCTGCTGAAATGTATAAAACTGTTTTTTCAGGATATTTATCTTTAATTTCTATACCAATGGCATGGGCTAAGTGTGTTTTTCCTAGACCAACACCACCAAAAATTAATAATGGATTGAATGATGTCCCGCCTGGTTTGTTAGCAACAGCCATACCGGCACTTCTTGCCAATCGGTTGGAATCACCTTCAAGAAAATTGTCAAAATTATTATTTGGATTTAATTGCGATTCAATTTTAAGATTTCTAATCCCTGGAATGATGAAAGGATTTCTCAATTCAGCACTTTTGTTAACAACAGGATAATCGACTTCTTGTGGTTTTACGCTAGATCTTTGAGCACTTGGTAATTGTTCAGTGAATGGAGTATTGTTGCCGTAAGTGTTTTCCATTTTAATTTTGTATAACAACTTTGCAGATTGTCCTAATTCTTTTGTTAAAGCAACCTTCAACAATTTCACATAATGCTCTTCCAACCACTCGTAAAAAAACTTACTTGGAACTTGAATATATAGTGCATTATCGGTTAGTTCAACTGCCTTTATCGGTTCAAACCAAGTTTTGAATGCTTGATCTTGAATATTATCTTTAATAAAAGCTAGGCAGTTATCCCATACTGATTGTGCAGTTCTAGACATAAAATTCTTATTAATTAGTTTGTTTTGTTTATTTTTGTAGGTGTATAAATGTAAAAATACATCTTTATTTTTGGGAGAACAAATATGTGAACAAATATTTAATAAAAAAAACAAAACAGGGGTTGATTTTTAAAAAAAATAGTTGTATTGCGATATTTGTTGTAAGAAAATTATATAATGAAATTTATGAAAGAACACGAAATTAGCGTTAGAGTACGATATGCAGAAACCGATCAAATGGCTGTAGTTTATCATGGTAATTATGCACAATATTTTGAAATGGGTCGTGTGGAATGGCTGAGAAATATGGGGGTTTCCTATAAATGGATGGAAGATAACGGAATTATGTTGCCAGTAGTTTCTTTGACTATGAATTATAAGAAGCCCGCTCGTTACGACGACCTTTTAACAATCAAAACCATTTTTAAAAGTCAGACTTCTGTGAAGATAGAATTTGACTATGAAATTTACAATGACAAAAGAGAATTGTTAACAACTGGCTATTCTATGCTGGTTTTTGTTGATATGAAAACCTTAAGACCCACAATTCCAACCTCTTACGTGTTAGACAAAATAAAAGACCTATAAATCTTCTTTTGGAGTGATTTTTATTTCAAAAATGTTGTTGAAAATGTCGAATATTTGTTCGGCATTTTTTTTTCGAGTTACTATTTCGATTTCGCAACTCATTTCCATTTTTTGAGCTGCAATTTCTAGATTTTTTTCTTTGATAATTCGCATCACTTTATTCATGTTTTTATAATCAAACGCAATCATAAAATGAATGTTGATTGTTTTTTCAATAATTTCAGATGCTTCTAATGCCATTTGAGCTGTAGTTTTATATGCACTAATTAAACCTCCAACGCCTAATTTAACTCCTCCAAAATAACGAACAACCACTACTAAGACATTGGTCAATTCAAACGATTGAATTTGTCCATAAATAGGCATTCCAGCACTGTTATTAGGTTCACCATCATCATTCGCTCTGTAAGAAATATTTTCTGTACCTGTTTGATAAGCGTAACACCAATGTCGTGCCGAATGATGTTGCTTTTTTAAAGTTTCGATAATTTCCTTTACTTCTTCTTCATTTGAAATGGGATAAGCATAACCAAAAAATTTGCTGTTCTTTTCTTTGAATAAAGTTTCCTCGGAAGGTTGTAAAATGGTTTTAAAGATGTCTTTTAATTCTTTGCTCATTTTTATAATGTCACTAAAATTACAGCAATTACAGCCAAGGCAATACCAATATAATTTTGTTTAATTAATTTTTCTTTGAATAATAGGATGCCAAAAAAAGTTGAAAGCAAGATTACACCTATATTTATTAGGGTAAAAATGGTAGCACTTTCTAAATTTTTATTTTGAAGCGCTTTAATTAAAAAATACAGTGAAAAATAGTTTGGAATACCTAAGCATATACCTCCTAAGATATTTTTTCCTTCCCATTTAAGATTTCCTTTTATGAATTTGAGAATTGAAATGATAACTCCAAATAGAAACGCAGATAAAAATGTAGTGGCTGAAAACAATGCAACTTCACTTTCTTTTAAATGGGTATGTTGCATGTAATTCATGCTTGTATCAATAATTCCAGCGCCGAAAAACAAAAGAATGGGTAATATGAAATTCTTAATTTCAATGGTTCCAGTTTCTTTTTTTGAAGTGAAATAAACAGCAATTAATGCTAAACAAATTCCAATAACTTTTTGAAAAGTTACGGTTTCTTTAAAAAAGAATATACCAAATAATATAGGGATAATCATCGACATTTTGCTAGAAACTGAAGCTACAGAAACGCCATTTTCTTGAGAAGTTTTTCCTAAAATATTGAATACTAAAATAAATAATCCACCTAACAAGAAACTGCCTAAAATCCATGATTTATCTAAAATTGAATTGAAGTCCAGCGTTTCTTCTGAAATTAGTATTCCAACAGTAAATGCAGTACAATAATTAAAGACAATGGCTTGAAAAGTGTTGATTTTAAATCTAGTAAAATACTTAAAAACAATATAAAGCACACTTGAAAAAAAGATGGCAAGTATCAGATTTGTCATAGGTTGTTTTGGATAAATTTTTCTAATTCAATCACATCTTCTTTTCCGACTTGTAAATTCCAAACTAAAAGACCTGTTTTTTTAGCAGCCTCTGTATTTTCTTTTTTGTCGTCTACAAACAAAGTTCTTTTGGGATTCAATTGGTGTTTTTCAATTACGTGTTTATATATAGACTCATCTGGTTTTCTCATTCCCATTTCAAAAGAATAATACACTTTTTCAAAACAAGCAATGAAATGATTATGAAAATCTAAACCTACTTTGCGTTTGACTTCTTCAATATGAGTATAATCGGTGTTGCTCAATAGGAACAATCTATATTTTGTAGTTAATGTTTCTAAAAATTCTAATCTATATTCGGGAAAATCTGCTAAAATACTATTCCAAGCTTTCTTAATTATCTCAACTTCAACAGTTGGAATTTGTTTTTGGAATCCTGTTAAAAATTCATTTTCAACAATATGTCCAATTTCATACTTGTGATTTAATTCTTTTAATGCATCATTCCATTCGGTTAAACCAATTTTCCTTAATTCTTCTTCAACTTTTGGTTTATCTAAATTGATGAAGATGTCACCAAAATCAAAGATAATAGTATCAATCATAATTTTTCAAGGTTACAAGTTTATCATCCAAATTAGTTTTTGATTCAACTATTTTGCCTTTAATTTTAGGAGCTTTTGTTCCGTTTTCAAAAATATTTTTTCCAGTAAAAATTAGGGCTTCATCCCATAAATTTTCATCAATAAAACTTTGTATGGTTTTACTTCCACCTTCAATAATTACAGACTGAATTTGATGTTTTACTAAAATATTTAAAGTGTTTTCAATTAAATTTTCATCAAATTGACAAAGTTCATATATACAGTTTTCAGTAGATTGAAATCTATTATTTTCAGTTAAAATTAGAGTTTTAATGCTGTTATCTTTTACATGAAATTGAGTATCAATTTTTCCAGATTTATCCCAAACAATTCGAATTGGATTATTTCCTGAGAAATCACGAGCATTTAAACTTGGATTATCGTCTAAAACAGTTTGCGTTCCAACGAAAATGGCTTGTTCTTCGGTTCTCCATTTGTGTACTAATTGCCTAGAGTATTTGTTAGTAATCCATACTGGTTTTTGTTCGTCTTTGGTTAAAGGAGCAATGAATCCATCAGCAGTTTCTGCCCATTTCAAAATAATATATGGTCTTTTTTTATTGTGAAATGTAAAAAAACGTTTGTTCAGTTCATGACATTCCTCTTCTAAAATTCCAACAGTTACATTTGCATCAGCTTCCATGAGTTTTTTGATGCCATTTCCAGCCACTTTCGCAAAAGGATCAAGAGTTCCAATTACGACATACGGAATTTTATGAGCAATTATTAAATCGGCACAAGGTGGCGTTTTTCCAAAGTGACTGCAAGGCTCTAAGCTGACATAAATAGTAGCTTTGGAAAGTAAGGATTTGTCTTCAACAGAATTTATCGCATTAACTTCAGCATGAGATTCACCTGCTTTTTTGTGCCAACCTTCGCCAATAACTTTATCGTTATACACAATAACACTTCCTACCAATGGATTTGGATAAGTAGTTCCTAAACCATTTTTGGCTAGTTCAATGCAACGATTTATGTATTTTTCATGCTTGTTCATCTCACAAAAATAGTACTTTTGTTTTAGAAAATATTTTTATGCTGATTAGAAAAATTAAAAAAGAAGATAATACTCAAATAGCAAATGTAATACGTGCTATTTTTCACGAATTAGATGCTCCAAAAGTTGGAACTGCTTATGCTGACCCAATTTTAGATACTTTATATGAAGTTTATCAAATGCCACGTTCGGTTTATTATGTCGTTGAAAATGATGGAAAAGTAGTTGGTGGTTGCGGGATAGCACCTTTAGAAAATGGTGAGCCTGCTGTTTGTGAGTTGCAAAAAATGTATTTCGCTCCTGAAATAAGAGGAACAGGTTTTGCTGAAAAAATCATAGAAAAATGTTTGGAATTTGCCAAGACTCAAGATTTTGAATTGTGTTATATTGAAACTTTATCTTTCATGACAACGGCTCAAAAACTCTATAAAAGATTAGGTTTTGAAAATATTGATGGTCCAATGGGAAATACTGGTCACAACAGTTGTGAAGTTTGGATGACAAAGAAGTTGTAATGGAAAAATAGTTGTAAGAAGCATAGTTAATGATGATTTTAAAAGAATATAAGTTACATATTATTAATGAATTAGAATCCATTTTTGATTTACAAGAAATAGAAAGTTTCTTTTATATCATAACCGAATTTCTACACCAAAAAAAGCGAATCGATTTAGCTTTGGAACCTAATTTTTCAATCAACGCAATTGAAGTTGAAAAATGGAATGCTATCATAGCACAATTAAAACAAGAAAAACCAATTCAATACATTTTAGGAGAAACCGAATTTTATGGTTTACGTTTTTTAGTTAATGAAAATACTTTAATTCCGAGACCAGAAACCGAAGAATTAGTTGACTTAATAATTAATAGGCAAAAGGCAAAAGTTAAAAGTAAAAAGTTAAAAATTCTAGACGTAGGAACAGGTTCAGGTTGTATTGCTATAAGTTTGGTTAAGAATTTACCAGAAGCAAAAATTTTTGCTTTAGATGTTTCTGAAAAAGCTTTAGAAACTGCTAAAATGAATGCTGAAATAAATAAAGTTGAAGTTGAATTTTTGCATCAAAGTATTTTAGAAACAGAAGATTTAAAACAACAATTTGACATAATAGTTTCCAATCCACCTTATGTTCGCAATTTAGAAAAAGAGGAAATCAAGAAAAATGTATTAGAATACGAACCTCATTTGGCTTTGTTTGTAGAAGATAATGATCCTTTGATTTTCTACAGAAAAATTGCTCAATTGGCTCAAAAAAATCTTTCTGAAAATGGAAAACTGTATTTTGAAATCAATCAATACTTAGGAAAAGAAACGGTTGATCTGCTTGAAAGTTTAGGTTTTCAAAACATTGAATTAATCAAAGATGTTTATGGAAATGATAGAATGATACAATGTACGAGCTAAGAGGTACGAGGTAAGAAGTACGAAGTACCAAATACGAAGTAAGAAATGTATTTGAATTATTAAGTATGATATTTATATTTACTATAATTTACTTAAAAATAAAAATATGAGAATTGATATGAAAGTAAGAACAAAAAAGTTTACAATTGATTGTGCTATTTTATGTTCCAAGTTACCTCATTCAAGAGAATTTAATACTTATGTTAATCAGCTTATAAGAAGTTCCAGTTCAGTAGGAGCAAATTATAGAGCTTCTCAGCGTGCAAAATCAACAGCCGATTTTATTAATAAATTAAAAATTGTTGAGGAAGAAGCCGATGAAAGTAATTTTTTTCTTGAAATAATTTTAGAAATCAATAAAAATCAAGAATTAACAACAGAAATTGAATCACTACTAAAAGAAGGAAATGAAATTTTAGCCATTATAGTAGCTTCAATAAAAACAACAAGAAATAATCAAAACTCAAAAAAGTAAACTCCTAAAATAAAACTGAATATTTTGTACCTTGAACTTAGTGCTTCGTATTTCGTACTTTGTATTTCGTACTTTGTATTTCGTACCTCATTACTCATATCGCAAAGCCTCAACAGGATCTAATTTTGCTGCTTTTAATGCTGGAATCAATCCGGAAACAATGGTAACTATTATGGTTGTCAATAAAGTTGCAATTATAGCCAACCAAGGCGTACTAAATTTGAAATTTAAAACGGCTGCTATTAAATAACCGGTTGAAATTCCTAATATTAAACCTAATAATCCACCTAATTGACTGATTACGAAAGTTTCTGTTAAAAATTGCCACCCAATAGTACTTTTTCTAGCGCCTAACGATTTTCTAATACCAATTTCTCTGGTTCTTTCACTCACAGAAACCAGCATAATATTAGTTAATGCTATTGTAGAACCAAAAACGGTCAATAATCCAATAACCCATCCAATTATACTTAAAAAATCTACTTGATCTAACAAAGTTCTTCTTAAATCGTCGCTTCTTTCAATACCAAAATTGTTTTTTTCAACTGGACTTAGTTTTCTAATTTGTCTTAAAGTTAAAATTGCATCATCAACAGCAGCATCTAATAATTGTTCATTATTTACTTTTACATCTAAATCATAATTTATATTAGGTGCAGAAAATAATGAACGAGCCACTTGATTGGGAATTAAAACGCGCAAATCTTGACTGTTTCCAAAAGTAGAACCTTTTTCTTTTAAAACTCCAATGACTTTAAATTTGGCACCTCTTATGGAAATGACTTTATCAATCGGATTTCTATTGGCAAAAAGCCCTTTTTCAAAATCAGAACCTAAAACACAAACATAATTATTGTTATCAATATCAAAGCTGTTAAAATTCCTTCCTTTAACCACTTCTAAACCTTTATTGGTGCAAAAGTTTTCGTCTACACCTAAAACGCTAATTTCTGGATCAGTTTTGTCAATGTCATGTTTTACTTCAATACCAGAAGCTGCAGTAAAAGACAAAGAAGTTGTGGTAAATGGATATTTATAATCTTCCACAAATGCTTTAGCTTGCGGATAACTGATGATTGGATTTACTTTTTGTTCCACATCATTTTGATTGATTTCAGACGAAAAGTCATATTGTGATATGGAAAATGCATTAGAACCCATAGAAGCAAAATTGCTTAAAATGGTATTCTCTAAAGCAGTTACCAAAGTTAATACACCAACTAAAGCCCATATTCCTATAGCAATAATTAGTACTGTTAAAGATGTTCTTAAGGCTTGACTTCTTATGGAATCAAGTGCTATTTTTGTGTTTTCTTTAAATAATCCGACCATGATATATTAGACTATAGAGTTTCAAAATTGTTACAAAAAAAAAGTAATTAGTAAAAAGTGATTAGTAATTAGCATTATAATTTTTGTGAATGAGTATTATATTCGATATTTGCATTTTAAAAAGAATTTGTTTTTTCTTTTGCCTGAAAATCCAAAATCTGAATATCCGAAAATCAAACAAAAATGTCTAAAAAACCAAGCATACCAAAAGGAACTAGAGATTTTTCTCCAGCTGAAGTAGCTAAGAGAAACTACATATTTTCAATCATTAAATCTAATTTTGAAAAATTTGGATTTCAACCTATTGAAACTCCTTCTTTTGAAAATTCTGATACCTTAATGGGAAAATATGGGGAAGAAGGTGATCGACTTATTTTTAAGATTTTGAATTCGGGTGATTATTTGTATAAAGTTCCAGCTGAGGAATTACAAACTATAAACTACAAACAATTAACAGGAAAGATCTCAGAAAAAGCGCTTCGTTACGACTTAACTGTACCTTTTGCAAGATACGTAGTACAACACCAAAACGAAATTGAGTTTCCTTTCAAAAGATATCAAATCCAACCCGTTTGGAGAGCAGATAGACCTCAAAAAGGACGTTTTAGAGAGTTTTACCAATGTGATGCAGATGTTGTGGGTTCGACTTCGTTATGGCAAGAAGTAGAGTTAGTGCAATTATACGATTCAGTTTTTAGTCAATTGGGATTAAAAGGAACCACAATCAAAATTAATAACCGTAAAATTTTATCGGGAATTGCTGAGGTAATTGGTGCTTCAGATAAATTAATTGATTTTACAGTAGCTTTAGACAAGTTAGATAAAATTGGAGAAGTTGGTGTAAAAAAAGAAATGCTTGAAAAAGGAATTTCTGAAGAAGCTATCGAAAAAATCCAACCTTTATTCAATTTCACTGGAACTATAAATGAAAAAATAGAAAAACTTTCCAACTTACTTTCGACATCGGATGAAGGAAAAAAAGGAGTAGAGGAGTTGCAATTCATTTGTGAAACAATTCAAGAATTAGGGTTACAAACAGCTTCATTAGATTTAGATGTAACTTTAGCTAGAGGTTTAAATTACTACACAGGAGCCATTTTTGAAGTCGCTGCACCAAAAGAAGTCGCTATGGGTTCTATTGGAGGCGGTGGAAGATATGATGACTTAACGGGAATTTTTGGTTTAAAAAACATGAGTGGTGTTGGAATATCATTCGGTTTAGATAGAATTGCTTTGGTAATTGAAGAATTAAACTTATTTCCTGAAACGGTTACTGCAACTTCAAAAGCCATGTTCATTAATTTTGGTGATAAAGAAGCTTTGTATAGTATGAAAGCGATTGCTAAATTAAGAGCTGAAAACCTAAAAGTAGAGCTTTATCCAGACAATACAAAAATTGGAAAACAGTTTCAACATGCTGATAAAAGAGGAATTCCTTTTGCTATTTTAGTGGGTGAAGAAGAAATGTCTCACCAAGAATTTACTCTGAAAAATTTAGCTACTGGTGAACAACAAAAAGTAGACCTTGCAACATTAGTTACTCTCTTAAAATAATTAAAAGCTAATCTTTGTATTTGATTTTAGGACCTGTAATTGATTTGAATATGGATATTGACAAAGAAGCAAAAAAAGTTGTTTGGTCGTTGCAAAACAATAAACGAACCAAAGAGGAACGTAATGTTTTTAAACCCACTGGAAAAAAACCTATGGTTAAAAATAGTATTTACTTAGTAGTGGTGCTTCTTGGGTTATTTGTTTTGAGTTTTTTATTATCACAGTTTGAAAACAATAATTATGAAATTTGTTTAACAAGTTTACTTTGTTTCTTCACTAAGGAGAATACATTTTTTTACACCTTTTATATTTTCACTAATATAACTGTTGTGGTTTTGGGTATCTTTTTGGCTTATTATATAGGTAAGACCCTTGGAAATAAATTTAGAATTTAACTTTTACTTTTAAATTACTTAATAATAGCCTTAATTGTTAATAACTTTTGGTATTTCTTTTTAAAAAATCACTTTAGCGACGTAATTCGACTTTCGTCGATTTTACAGTTTTCCCTTACCTACTTATTAACAATTCTCTCTACTTTTGGATACCCAAATTAATTAAAATACTTAAAATGAAAAAATCCTACTTTATAGCACTTCTGTGCTTATTTGTTATTGGTTTGACTTTTGGACAAAACATTCCTTTCACAAAAGTATCTCCTACACTCCTAGAGGAAGCTATTGAGCCTCCAATTTACAAACGAGTAAAAATCTCTAAAAGCATACCTAATTATTTTGAGAGATTAATTAATTCTGGCGTGGATATGCAATGTGGTGCAACCTATAACATGGATTCAGTTATATTGGAATTATCAGAAAATGATTTGTCTTCCTTAACGGCAAATGGTATTAATTACACGGTTGTAGTAGAAAATCTTACTCAATACTATTCAGAAAGAGCTCAGAAAGATATGGCAAGAGTTCAAAGTGAATTAGCAGTGGACAAGTCAAAAAACACTATGTTGCGTTCGTCATCGGTTAGAAATATTGTTGTTAATAATATTGGCCAACATAATGACTCTCAAGAAATAGATTTTAAAACGCCACAAAATTTTAATATTCCAAGTACATTTGGAGGTTGTTTAACAAATTCACAGTTAAATGCTGAATTAGATAAGATGCGTCAAATGTATCCTCATTTAATTTCAGTAAAAGCAAATATTTCACCAACTAATCAATTAACGCATCAAGGACTTCCTGTGTATTTTGTTAAGATTTCTGATAATCCTGATGTTAATGAGGCAGAACCACAAACTATGTACAACGGAATGATTCATTCTAGAGAAGTAGCTAGTATGATGAACTTGGTTTATTACATGTGGTATTTGTTAGAAAATTACGAAAACGATCCATTTATCA
Source organism: Flavobacterium sp. (assembly GCF_965657075.1). Taxonomy (GTDB): domain Bacteria; phylum Bacteroidota; class Bacteroidia; order Flavobacteriales; family Flavobacteriaceae; genus Flavobacterium. The sequence continues at coordinate 492 of NZ_CBFHMV010000011.1, read as the reverse complement.
AGAATCTTGTCGATAATAGTGAATTATATTTTATACCTGTACTTAATCCTGACGGCTTAGAATGGAATGAAAGAATTGCACCAAATGGAGGTGGAATGCAAAGAAAGAATAGAAGATTAGGTGTTTGTAATACTTCGTCAGGAGCTTCAAGTACTGCTAATACATTTGAAGGAATTGATTGGATATACTAATTTAGCTTCCAGTTAAAGTTAAGAATAAAATTTTATTTTTAACATATGAAACGCGAGAGAAAATTTATGATCCAGCTTTTAAGACTAAAGCAGTCCAATTAAGTAATGAAAGAGCTAATATTTCAGAACTGGCTAGAGAACTTGGAATAAAAGTGACCTTACTTTACAAATGGCGAAAAGAATATGAAGAATTTGGAGACGGCAGTTTTCCTGGAAAAGGAAATCTTAAGCTAACACCAGAGCAAGAAAAGATTCACGAATTAGAGAAAAAGTTGAAAGATGCAGAGCTAGAACGTGATAT
>NZ_CBFHMV010000010.1:0-79138 GCF_965657075.1 Flavobacterium sp. | reverse complement strand
GGTGTTGAGTTTTATCAACAGATTAATGGGCAAATGTATCCATTGAAAAATGGTGCTTTTAACCCATTATCGATTGCAAAAGTTGACAGCGGTGTATAATCAGTATTCAGTCACAGTTGACAGTATTCAGTAATGGTACTTTTATTAACTAGAACTTATTTCCCTGATGGAACCAATGGTAAACTCGAATACGAAGGTAAATTGATTTGTAATACAATTGAATTGACTTGGAGAATGAACCGAAAGAGAGTTTCCTGTATTCCGGAAGGGAAATATTTTATTAGAAAGCGATATAGTAAGAAATTTAGATGGCATTTAGAAGTGGTAGATGTTGAAAATAGAAGTTTGATTTTATTTCATCCTGCTAATAATGCTATGAAAGAATTAAATGGTTGTATCGCTCCCGTTACTAAGCTTTCTGGACCAGGTTTAGGTTTACTATCAAGAAAAGCTTTTGAGAAGCTTAAAACTTTAGTTTATACAATCTTAGACAGACAAGAAGTTGTTGAATTATTAATTATTTCTAAATTATAAATTATGAAAAAGATATTGAATCGAGTTTCTGCTCCTATACCAAAGTTTTTTAAAGTGCTTCGAACTGTTGGTTTGACTTTGGCTGCTGTTGGTGGAACTATTTTGGCTGCTCCAGTTGCTTTGCCCACAATTGTTATTACTATTGGTGGATATGTTGCAGTAGCTGGTGGAGTTTTGACAGCTGCAAGTCAGTTGACCACAACGAATGACAGCGAATAACCATACTTTAATGGGTACAGCTGGAGGCACATTTTTAAGTATTGTTCCGAATATTCAATCTGAAGATATTGCCAAAACGGTTATCTTAGCTACCGTTGGAGCAATTGTTAGTTTTACAATTTCGTTACTGCTTAAAAGCCTTAACAGGAAGCACAAAAAATAAGTTTAGCCCTAGTTGTGGTGACCTTTGGGTTAAATAAAATGAAGCCTAGTCGTAAGACCAGGCTTTATTTATTTATTTATTGCAATAGCGGTATAAAATTACCCTACGCATATCGTTAATTAGATTGATGTTTTGATGAAATTGATTTTCTTTTTGTTCTAAAATTTTCAAAGCTTCAACATGTTTTACATGCTCTTCATGTTCTGCCATTAATGCTTTAGATTTTGGGAAAAATTCTTTTTTGAAATCAGGTAACCTTAAAAATGGAATTACTGAACCTACTAAATATTGATGCCAAAACTTTGTTTTCCATAGACTATAAGCAATGAAATATACATTTTCTAAATCTTCATCATTTTTAAAGATAATAACAAAGCTGTTTGTAAATGGTTCTTTTTGAGGTTTTCCACTATTTAACCCTTTGTTTAGAATAAATAGATGTGGTTGTGGGTAAAACGTTCCTTTCTGATGGGTTTTAATAATAAAGTTTAGCATGACTTCCGATTTTAAATATTAGCTTCTCTTTTGCTCTTATTTTCATCTGAAATACTGGATTGCTTCGCTACGCTTCGCCCATTAAAATTTTTTCGCCAAATGTTATTTTAAATTGGAAGCGAAGAATATTCATTTCAAAAGAAAAAAAGAAAAAAAAGAAAGCCATTCGTCTAGTGGAGGGTTTCAAAAAAGCAAGTTTTTTTTAAAAAATACTACCACCCTAATTCGTCCTTTGGAAGTCGGAATTTGTTGCTTGGTAGAAAAGTTGTTTTGAGAACGTATGGGTGGTGGAGATTTTTTAAAAAACCCGCAGGGCTTGAACTTGCTTTTTTGTAAACCTGGAACTTACCTTTGCTCTCTTTTTTTTATTTTATTTTTTTGATCACGGAGCAGGATTTTCTTTTGAGGGCGGATTTTTTTGTTACAGAGTTGGGGTCGTCTTGCAAGGGTTTCAAATTTTGGGGCTGGAAAAAAAACAAAAAGTCAATTATAAACGCTTTTGTCCAGAACCGAAATTTGAAACTCTTGCTGCACTGTTTGATTTTTTGGGGTGCGTGGAAGTGTTCAGTATGCACAAATAAGTGTTCAGTTGTTTCGGAGATGTGAAGCACCTCAAAAAACAATGCAAATACTACCGAGTGCGTTGGCAGTAGCGAAAGCAAGTATGTGGTTTTTTTGATTTGTTTGCACTTACTTTCTGATTGCTTTTTTGGGTGCAGATGCTTCACTTGTCATTGAATAGAAAGGCTTGAAGTTTGAATAATTTTCTTAGAAATTCTAAAAACATCAGCAACCGGAAAGCAATTACTACTCCATATTCTGACAAATCAAAAAACCACACTCTTGCTGGGCAATTTTATCTTTTGAGGGTGCTTGAAAGTGTTCAGTATTCAGATTATAGTGTACAGTTGTTTCGTAGATGGGAAGCACCTTCAAAAGATAATGCAAACACTACCGCTTTAAACACACAGCTGATAAAAACAATTGATGGATTTCCTACGAAGTATTAAATTTCTTTTAAAGTATAAACGTTCTTATGAAAACCCGAAGGGTGACCCGCGAAGCCACGTGTTTTTGGTAGCTGGGTGGTGCGAGGAAAGCTGCCAAAAATGTGTGGCTGGAGCGGGGCACTTGAGCGTGGGGAGAGCGGCTTTTTTACATAATGTTATTATAGGGCAATGCACCATCTTGATTTGGAGCACTCTTTTCTTTATTGCCCTATAATGCCACATTATGTAACTAAGCTTGGGAAAAAAATTACTGGCATGAGTTGCGAAGCGTACGTGTTTTTGTTTTGTGCGTTGGGCAAGCTCTTTGCCTTATGGCGTGTAGGGTTTTTGAATTTATGTTTAATTTTCTTGCCATCAGGCAAAGTGCTTGATGTGCTTTGGGACAAAAACCATGACAGTAATTTTTTTTGGAGCGTTGGGAAGGAGTGGCAATTGGAATGTAAATGGTTATTCTTTGTAACACTTTAAAATATTTGATGAAATTTATTCATAGTGACCTAAGAACATATTATCAGTTTTTAAATAGAATAACGGAATTATAAAGTTCTTTTGCTCGTTAAATTGGAATTTTTTAAAATCTGTTATATTAGTCATTGTCTCAATAGGCGGAGGAGAATCGACTGTTAGAAAATATCCAAAAGGATTAAATGTTATTTCAGAATGAGTATTCATTGAACCATTAAAATTATTCCATTGTATCCCATACAATCGTTTATGTATTGAAATCGTATTATATAAATATACTTGATACTTTTCAGGTAGTGAATTGTTATTTTTTTCTAAAATGAAGTTTACTAATTCTTTATCATTTTTGAGAAAATCTGAATGGTCGATAGCTAAAAACATAGTTAGAATTTGCTTCAAAACATTCAAAGGTTTAAAATTAAATTCGATAAGATTAGCTCTGTTTATCTTTTCAACATTATTAAAGTGATTGTATGCTTGACCTACAAATTCAGAGAAATCTCTAGCATACCAAGTTCCTGTATTATTGTTACAACTTTTACAAAAACAATAGGAACCAGAGCCATTATTACTTCTTATTGATTTGCCATAAACATAACTTTTTTCATCAAACAAATGTTCGTGTTTTTGAATTAGTATTGGAGTATCATTGAAAGCCGCTTTCGGTGGAATATGCTCAAATGTAAGCTCTTTTAACTCTCCGCATAAATGGAAATTACCTTTTTTACTTTTCACCGTTAATTAATTATACAGAATTAAAGTTATCTTTTGCCTAATATTTATATTGCTTTATATTATTTCTTCCCTTTTTTCTCTTTCACAAACAATCCAGCAGTATATTTTTCATACAGCTCAAATAAAAACTCCATGCGTTTGGCTTCGCTGGTGAAGACTTGTTTGCTGTAGGCTGCATCCACGGCTTTGTCTAATTCATTGTGGGCTTTTACTAGAGCTGGTGGCATGGTTAACGGATTGTATAAATCTGCTAATGAACTATTAGGAAAAGAAGCTCTAACGTCTAAAACAATTTGTGCTTTTTCTTCTATTGTTTTTATTTGTTTATCAGAAGGATTCTCCGGCCAAGGGTAGTTGTTGTAAACAATATCTTTTGAATATCTAAAACGACTTTCTAATCTACCACAAGTAGTTTTAACCCATGCCATATGCATTGCTGACATTAGTACACCAAAATGAAATAGATTTCCATTTGGAACAGTATGGCAACTATTGTTTGCTATATCGTTTTTCCCGAAAAACCCCATAGGAATATATTTTCTGTTTTCAGAAGTAGTACTTGGTATTAAAATATAAGATTCTGGTTGATTTTTATCACGAAATAATGACGGAGTTAACGAAAATTTTTGCGTTGATGGAGCAATACTATTTAATCTAAACTGTCTTACTAATTCAATACGTTTTAATACTTCTGGTAATTGTTTCAATTCTTTTGGTTCTGCATCTAACAACCATAAACACCAACGTTTTTGTCCATTTAAAAATTCTTGTGCAGAAATAAGTGGAAATATAAATTTATCAGCATTCGGTTCTTTTATCAATAAATTCATTTTCTCGCCATCTGACAAAAGTAAATGACCTCCATCTAAAGGCATATTACCAAAACTCATTTTAGGAACATTACAAATTGGATTAGATTTTTTTTCAATTAGTATATCTTTTGCGTCTACTAGGTATGGATTAATATTTTTTACTTTAAGTTCGTGAGCTTCACCTTTTATATCTTCGTATTCAAATATTCTTTTATTTATAGAATCATAATTTGCGAAACCAACAATAACACAATACACTGCTGCATTACCTTTTGCTTCATTGCTCCATTTAAAAGTTCGATGTGCAAAGTGAATTTTAATTCCATATTTAATTAACATCTGTCCCCATAAAATACTAGTTTGTTCGCCTTGAACAATGGAGTTTGTGGACACAAAAGCTACTTTAATTTTTGTGTTTTGTATATACTTTGCTGCCTTTAAATACCAACCTGTTACATAATCTAAAACTCCACCTCCTTGAATATTTTCAAATTCTTTTACAATTTGATCTCTTTGAAATTGGCTCATAATTTTTGAACCAATGAATGGTGGATTTCCAATAATGTATGAAAGTTGATTTTTAGACACAACCTCTTCCCAGTTTACTTCTAATGCATCACCATGAACAATTTTAGCAGATTTTTTCAAAGGTAAACGTGCAAAGTATTGTCCAAATTCATTGCTAATTTGCATATTCATTTGGTGGTCAATTAACCACATGGCTACTTCGGCAATACGTGCTGGAAATTCTTCGTATTCAATACCGCACATCATGTCTACATCGAGCCAAATGATATCGCTAATGTCTAAAACTCCTTGTCCTGATTTATAGGTAGCTCGTAACACTTCTAATTCTAGCAAACGTAATTCGCGATAAGTAATTACTAAGAAGTTACCACAACCACAAGCAGGGTCTAAGAATTTGAGTTGGCTAATTTTTTTATGGAATTCGGGTAATTTGTTTTTATTTCCTTTGATGCTTTCAAATTCCGCCCACAATTCATCTAAAAACAAGGGTTTAATTAGTTTTAAGATATTGCTTTCACTGGTGTAATGCGCCCCTAAGTTTCTACGTTCTTTTGGATTCATTACACTTTGAAACATGGAACCAAAAATAGCCGGCGAAATTTTACTCCAATCGATGTAACAACAATCTAATAAAGCTTGGCGCATTTTGCTATCAAAACTTGCCATGGGTAAAATTTCTTCAAACAGTTTTCCATTTACATACGGAAAGTCGTTTAATTGCTCGTCTAAGTTTTTGAAACGTTTGTCTTTTGCGGTGTTTAACACCTGAAACAATTCTTGTAATTTAGAAGCTAAATCACTCCCATCTTCAGCAGTCCTATTTTCTATATATTCTTGTAATTGTTGTTTATCAAAAATAGTTGTATCCTCAGCAAACATGCAAAACAAAATTCTAACTAGATAAACTTCTAATGGATGTCCTTCATAACCAATTTCTTCTAAACGGTCATGCAGTTTACCCATTAATTCAGCTGCCTTTATATTGGCTGGATCTTGCTCTTTATAGGTTTTCTTCTGATACCCTAAAAGATACCCGAAGCTTTGAACATTTAAAACTAATTCATCAAGAGTAAACTCTAAAGTAGTTTGTTCTTCGGTATCATATAATCTAAAAATATGGAAATCGCACACCAAAACGTATTTTGGTAGTTCGTTTTGTTTTAAACCGTGTGTGTAATCAATAGCTTGAACAAATGCTTTGTCTAGATTTTTCCCACGACTTTTCATTTCTATTAAAATAGTACCTTTCCAAAGTAAGTCTATATACCCATCAGCATCCGATAATTTTTTTACTCGGTGTTCAAATGTTCCTATTTTTTTTCGAGTAATTCCAAATACATCAAAAAAAGCATCTAAAAATGGTTTAGCATCAGCTTCTTCACTTGTTGTTTCTTTCCATTCCTTAGAAAATTTAACTGCTCTGTCTTTAATTTCGTTCCAACTTAGTGCCATCTAATGTTTGTTTAATTGTAAAGCCATATACCAATGGTAAAAAGCTTCTGGGTTATATTTTATTTATCTGACATAAAATTTTTAATCTTTCTGTTCACTTCTCTTTCCACTTGTTCAAAATCGGGTAAATCTTTGATTTGGTCGTTCATTGATTTTTTCCAACGTGCTTTGTATTGTGGTAATTTTTGTTCTAGTTTGGCATGAAAATCTTCGGGTTTTAACTCTTTACTTGTGCATTTGTTTCGGAACTCATTAGTGAAATATTCTACCTCCATTTTTTCTACTTCTACTAAGTACCAAATGTCGTAGTAGTCTCTTGGTTGTGTGCGTTGCATGGTGCAGCGTAATTTTTCGACTAATAGCTCTTCTAAAGGATAGCATACTAGTTTATAATCCTCTAAATCCGAATAATCTACAATTGCATTTTTTACCACTGGTTCAAACTCTAATTTTTCACTTCTGGAGATGTCTACTTTTACTTTTTTGTTGTTACCAGAGCCACCCAGTGGACCAACATAACCTATATAAAAATTGATGCCTCCATCTTCATGCTCGTTATCATCAATTATTTCTAATGGAATATTGGATTCTTCCTTTATTTCTTCGAAAGTTTCTTTGAACCAATCAAAAATTTGTTCGTTTGTTATTTCATTATTCAACAATGTAAAATCTAAATCTTCTGAGAAACGATAGTCCTCAAAATATACTTTCTTTAATACTGTTCCTCCTTTGAATACCACTATTTTTGAAAGCTGTTCGTGATTTGCTACACCCCACAGTATCCAGGATAAAATGTAATCTTTCTCGATTTGTTGGTCGCGAACCCCAACTTGGTTTGCTTTCTTCTGTATTTCGCCCGGTTTAATCATGTGAACATGGCTGATTTAATGGTTTCTATATCTAAATTTTGTTGAATACTCCAACGGCTATTTCTTTTACCAGTCTTAGGTAATTCGGTATCTAAAACCACATAAGATGCTGTTTTTAGTTTTTGTAGTTCTTGGATTATTTCTGTTTCTATTTCAAAGAGTTCTAAAATATACCCTAGTCTTTTTACCACTGCCTGAGAATCGAATTTTATGGTGTATTCTAAAAGCTTCTTATAATCTAATTTCTCTTTTGTACTATAAATTGCTCTTGCTACCTCTACAATTCCTCCTGCGTAATCCGGTTTGAAAAGGCAATCTATTATTGTTTTTTCTATATCAGAACAGCTTACTTTATTGAAATTATCAATCCATGTTTTCTTTTCTCCAAAAAAGTGACTTTCGTTATGATAGATAAATTGAAAAGTGATGTCTTTGATTTTTATTTCAGATGGCCTGATTTGTTTTGCCACCACAATTTGTTCTTTTAATGATGGTTGTGTTATTAGATTATGGATTTGTAATGCAGAATAATACCCTATGTAATGCTTTGCCTCTTTTACTAAATACTTTACCAATATATGCCAATCGGGCATAAAGGTCTCCGCATTTTCTTCGTAAGGGATAATGTAATACACACCGTCTTTAATACGCATTAATAAGCCTCTTTTGGTCATGTCGCTTAATAATTCTCTAACGGTGCTTTCTTTGGTATCAGGAAACGCTTTTAAAGCTGTTTTAGAATCAAAACACACTTTCCCTTTATCATTGAAGTATGATAAAAGTTCGTTTGACTGTGTTGAGATGTATTTATGCTTCATAGTCTTATTGTCAGGATTAACCTGACTACAATGATACAAAATATAATTATAGGTTGTATCATTTGTTTTAAATTTATTCTTTATAGTAGCATTGTCAGGATAAACCTGATTATTTTACTACGAAACATCATTTTTATTAATAGTATCAATGTAAAACTGTAAATCATACAATTCAATCAACTCCTCTGTGTTGGTTGGTAAACATGCTAATTGCACAAAGTTAATATTCTGATATAATGATTTTTCTCCCAATAGGTCTTGCATGATGATGTAGATTGCTTGGTTCCAAGTTTTGGTATCGCAATGGATGTTGTAGTTTTTTAAATACACTATGATGTTGAGTTTTTTTGTTTTTTCGTCGTAAGCGAGTGGCAAAAATTTTATTTCGCTAGTTTTTATAGTTATTTCTTGAAATACATACGGCTCGTCTAAACCATCGATGATTTTTTCAATATGTACTGTAGGTTGAATAAATGCTGTGAATTTCCAATGTTTGAGTACTGGAGCGTGTTTTATTAATTCGGTTACCCGTGTAAAATATTCTGGATTTCCGTTTGCCGTAATGATTAGTTCGGTTTTTTCGGTTGGCTTTTTGGGGAATATAATCATGTAATCGAGTTCTTTGCTATAGAAACCTAAACGGTGTTTTATCCAATGGCTGATTTGCTTTTGCGATTTTGGTGTTTCGTTGATGAAGTTTTTTATGGTTTGGTTGTTGTCTTGGAACCAGTTCCAGAAGGTATTTATTTTTCTCATAGTTTGTTTTATTTAACCGCAAAGAGCACAAAGTTTTCGCAATGTTCGCAAAGCAGTTTGATGTTGTTTTTTAGCGTTTGTCTTGGGTAGTTTTATCGAATGCGATGAGGTTTAACATGGCTCGTAATCTTGAGCGAACTCGGTTGCCGTACATAGTTTCGATTTCTGAGGCTGATAGGTTGGTAGTGATGTGTGTTATAACTTTTCTTGAGATGAATAGATCATATCTTGAGAGAATTATTTCTGCCATCACATTGCATTCATTTCCATAATATTTTAAATTGCTTTCTACTCCTAAATCGTCAAAGCAATAATTTTTGTATTCGGATTGAGAGTAACTACCACGGCTGTATCGATGTATGATTTCGTAGCCTTCTTTTATGAATTCAAAACTTATATCGCGACATGTTCTCATAAAGAATTTATTTTCTTTTTGGGTTATGTATTTCATTATTGTCATTAATGAGGTTTTACCCGAGCCTACCGGTCCAGAAAGAAGAATTCCTTTTGATAGATCAATACCAAATCGACTTGTTGTTCTCTCATCTTTTAAAAAATAAGCTATCAGTTTTGTAATGTTTTCCATATCGTCATCGATGAAATGAAAATTTGGGCCATACTCTTGTTTGGCTTTTGTCTCTAACCATGTTAGGATTTCTGGATAGTTGTATTGTGAGCCCATTAAACTAGTGATTAGTAATTAGTGAAAAGTGATTAGCTGATTGCTTCGTTCCTCGCAATGACTAAAGTGGTTCTGCATAATTTTTGTCTTCTACAACTTGTAAATGTTTCGCTTTTGGTTGTTCTTTAACTTGATTATTTTGAGGATGATTTATTGTGAATTTTGCGGTATTTAGCATCCAATTCCGAGCTGCTGCATTCCAATCTATCATTTTTGTTTTACCACCAATAAGCCAACCGTTGCTAGTGTAGTAATTATAAAATCGTTCGGCTTCAAATTCTGAATACTCTTCTTGTTTGAAATATTCTTTGACTTGTTCGATTGATGGATTTTCTATTTCTCTTTTTTTCGCGGAACTTTTTTTCTCTTTTTTTTCAACTTCTAAAAATTCACCTTCATTAAAAATTTTAAAATTGGTGTCTATAGATATGTTTTTATTGTTTTTAGATGTTTTGTTATTGTTATATATATTGGGTTCATTGACTTGTTCAGTAACATTACTATTAGCTTGGTTATTTATTGGTATGGTTTGGACAATAATTGAACTGGTTTGACTTTTAAAAACCGCTTTTCTATCTGATAAATCATGTAGAATTACTTCAGAACCTGAATACGGATTATATGAAGGTAGATAATCAATAAATCCCATGTTTTGCAATTCTTTTATGCATTTGTGATAAGTAGCTTTGGAAGCTATGCGACTGGTTTTCATCATTTCATCACGAGAAATAGAGATTGGATTTTTGAACCGATTAATATTCCAACTCTGAAATAATGCTATATACAAACTTATATGTGTTGGATAAATGGTTTCTTCAGATGCTATGCGAATGAAGAAACCGGTTAGGTGTTTTATGTAATTCATTGCTGAAGTATTAAGATTGGAGTATTAAGTATTAAGACAAGAACCTGTCCTTCGTCAAGCTCTGGATTTAAGTTCAGGTTGACAAAGCACATTTATTTGAAAAGTGTAGGCAAGGCATTTACTTTATTGCCGTGAAGGAGCTTTTGAATGTCTGTATTGTCATAATACATAATCCCACCAACTTTGGTGTAAGTTAGTGTTCCATTGATACGGAGGTTTTGTAAAGTACTTGAAGAAATGTTTAACAGTTTACGGACTTCATTAGATTTGAGCCACTGTTTTGTTTGTTGTGGTTTGGATTGAATGATTTCTTTTAAATCATCCAAAAGAAGACTACGGAATTCGTTTAAATCTTCGATAGTAATAATTTGTACTGCCATAACTGATGTTTTAGATTGTTATGGTACAAAATTGTGGCGTTTGATTTATTTTCTTTCACAACGGGGTTCATGTTGTGAACGATTTTTATTTAAAGTACCTCATCTGAATTGTTCATCCTAGTCAATAATTTTTCATTTAAAGTTGTTATAAACTTTGTTCTATCATTCTTACGGGCTTTAATTTCAAGGAATGTTCTACGATATTGCCCTAAATCAATTTCAAAAATATGCTCAAAATATTCAGCAATATCTTTAAGGTCTGCAGCACCATTATTAAAAGCTCCTTCAGTATGTAATGCAAAAAGAAGTTCAGTTAACGCTACTTTTGAGCCTGTCCACATCATTTTTATGTTCGGTTGGCGTTGTGATTTTTCAGTAGTTCCTTTATTTTCAATCATAATTAGTTTATTTTCAAGATATAATTGAATTAAGTCATTAGCTAATATTTTTGCTACTTTATAATCATGAGAAGTTGAAAAATTAGTATCTGTTTCAAAATAATAGCTACTTAATGCTAATTTCACATCAAACTTCCCTCTTAGAAAATATTTGTAATCCAAATAATTATTTCCAGAGCGAAAATATTTGTAAAATTCTAATTCATTATCAAAAAATGATTTAAGTTTTATAAGTTCATTATTGTAATATTTTTTTAAAATACGATTGCCTCCATTTGGCTTTTTCATTTCAATTTTAAGGATTGAATTGTAATAAATAATCTTTGATGTAAATTGGGGTTTAATTTCCTTAAAAAAATATATTTCTTCATCTTGACTTTTGAATTGGCTTTTAATAACTACATTTTTTAAATTCTCTTTAGCTTTTAAAGTTATCTCAATAGCCTTTTCACAACGCTTAATTTCATTGTCTATTTCAAGATCAATGAAATTAAGTTGTTCATTTAGGTCTGTTTGTAGATTTATTATTTTTTGATTCAAAGTCTTAAAATATTTAAGGATATAGTTTTAATAATTTGATGAGTTCCTAATCGAATAAATATTTATATTTTATAAAGTTCCTTTACTTCATTCAGAATTTTTACTATTCTATCAGATGTAATCTGCATTTTTTCTAATACAATTTTATTTTCATAAAGTTCTTTAACTAAAATTATATCTTTAGAAATAAGAGTTGTTTTTTCGTCTTTTGAAAGATTTATTAAAGTAGTAATTGGATAAAGATCAAATGAATCAATATTGTCTTTAATTCCGTTATTTAACGGATAATCCCAACTAAGTAAAGTTAAACCAACGCATTTCGCATAATTTATTGCATCAATAGTAAACCTGGTATTAGTAACCAACCAGCCTTGTTTGAGATGTGTAGTGTTTTTAGAATTAGTATTCCACTGTTTTTGGATGTCTAAAAATCTTGAATTAATGTATAAAGGAATTTTTACATTACTAACTGCATTAGCGTCAGAATGAAATTTGCATTCAATTGCATAAACGCTTCCTTCTTTTTCAGCTAAAACATCTATTTCGTGGGTAACGCATTCGCCATTTAAAATTACACTGACCGAGGTTTTAAATCCTTTTTCTCTCAATAATGCTGCAACTAATCTTTCAAAAGGATAACCTGTTGGACCTAAATCAAAAATGGCACGTTTTAGACTATATCGAGAAGCAGATGTTCTGTTTGATTTTTTTAAATAAGCAAACACTTTTTTATATATTTCAATTGAAGAAATACCATCATAAATTTCAGTTTGTATTTTTGAAATAATGTTTTCAATTTCTTCTTCAGATGCACCACTACGTAGTAGTGAATGTTCTAATTTTTGAGTTGAAAATGGTTCAACATCAAAAGAATTCTTTTTAATAAAAATTGGTTTTTGTTTCATAATTAAAATATTAAAAACGTAAAGTTTCTGTCATTATACCAAATCTTATTGAGCTGATTTGATGTTGAAAATAAATATTATAATAATCCATACCATGATAGAATTGAACAAAAAATCCAATATCTTCTAAGAATTTTGGGTGATAATAGAGAATTAGACTTGCATTTAATCTTTTGGCGTCAAAATAGTTCCAATTATTAAAATTATCTAACATTATTGTCGTTTCAGCTTTAATTGAGAAGTTTGCTCTTTGTTTTTCGTTTGGAAGTGGATTTGTTTTCATAGGAAGTTTATAAGCTAAAAAGGTATTGTGCCATCGCAATCCACTATATTGACCTTGAAGTTCTTCTAACATCCAACTCTTTGGGTGGATTTCAAATGAGCTTTTTATAAATTTGAAAGCTTTCAAGTTTTGACTATATGATGATTGTAAAAATCCTAATTCTAAATAATTTGTTGCAAAATTTCCGGATTGTAAATTGACTTTTCCATCATCTGTATAAAAATTACCATCTTGACCATTAGAGTGATGTGCAATTTTACCAAATAAAGTTAATTTATTGGCTGCATCTTTATGTCCTGTTAAAAAATAGAACGCAATTTGAGGTATATAACTTGGTGTTTTTACAGGATATGAATATTCATCAAACATTCTTATAATAATTTGAGAAGTTAACACTGCCATTAATCTTGAATCTTTACGTTCTCTGATCTTAAAATTAGGACTAACATTTGCCTCAAACATTAAAGGTTCTAAATTCCCAATATCAAAGGGAAAAGTAACATAACTTTCTCCTTGATTTACTTGTGTAATTTTATCTAAAGATAGAATTGCTGTTGTATCTACTTTAGTTTGAGCTGAAGTTATGGTCGTTATTACAATAATAAAAACTAATACTATATTCTTTTTCATATTTTATTGCTAATTCGTCTATATTTTCAGATATTTTACAAGAAAGAAAATAATATTTTTCTACATTTTAGTATTAATTAAAAAGACATAGACAAGAATTGTTTTATTTTTCTAAAAACCACCATTTTGGTTTATATTGTTTATTTACTAACCCAAATTTTTTGATTGCATGCGTTTCAAGATGTGTAATTAAATCAGGAATAGAATCAGTTACAAAAAGGAGCTTCATATCTTCTGGACTGATGCTTTCATTTTCAAGCATAATTTTAATATGATGACAAAGTTCTTTATGATAATCTGAATCAAAAATAATTATCGGAAAGTTTTTAATTACTTTAGTTTGTATCAATGTAAGTGCTTCAAATAATTCATCTAAAGTACCAACTCCACCTGGCATCACTACAAAGGCATACGAATATTTTATCAAAACAACTTTACGAACAAAAAAATAAGGAATATCTATCCATTTATGTAAATATGGATTTGGTTTTTGTTCTCTTGGCAATACAATATTGCAACCAACAGAATAACCATCATTTTCAAATGCTCCTTTATTTGCGGCTTCCATTATTCCTGGTCCGCCACCTGTCATTATTGTAAAACCTAATTTAGAAATTTCTGCACCAATTTTTTCAGCATTTTTATAATGTTCTGATTCTGGTGTAAACCGAGCCGAACCAAAAATAGTTACACATGGACCAAGGAAATGTAATTTTCTAAATGCTCTTATAAAATTAATTTGAACCCTAAATGTGAACATTAGCTCTTTAAATCTCGATAGTGGACCTCGAAAGAATAAAGATTCATTCGTAACTAATTTATTACCATTCATTTTTAATACCTTTTAAAAACTTAAACTTCTAATTTGATTTTTTATAACTCCAAACCGCCATGCCGTTTACAAATACTGCAAATCCGGTAACAATTAATAGGTTTGGCAATACTTCATAAAATCCGGATCCTTTTAGTAGAACCATTCTTATGAACTCTACAAAGTATCGAATAGGGTTTAACAATGTTAAGCTTTGTGCCCATTTTGGCATACTTTCGATAGGTGTAAATAAACCACTCATTAATATGAAAATTACCATAAAAAACCAGGCAATAAACATGGCTTGTTGTTGGGTTTCGGTATGATTAGATATGTACAGTCCGAAACCTAAAATTAAAAGTAAATACACCGATGTGAAGCCATAAACAAGGAAAATATTACCTAACATAGGAACATTAAAAACAACTTTGGATATTACTAAACCCACCGTTAAAATCACTAATCCAAGCACCCAAAACGGAAATAATTTTCCAATAATAAACTGGTATTTTTTTATGGGTGTTACATTTATTTGTTCTAATGTGCCCAATTCTTTTTCTCTAACTATATTCATTGATGACAGAAATAAAGTAAGCATGGTAACCAATAAAACCAAAATACCAGGCACCATAAAAGTTTTATAATTTAAAGTATTGTTGTACCAAAAAGAGGGAATAACCATTATGTTTTGGGGGACTTCTTTATTTTCAGAGAAGTATTTTGACTGCATTTGAATGTTTTGATTGTAGGAGTTTAGTATCTGTGTTACATATACATTTTCAACGCCAGCCGTTGCGGCATCAATGGCATTAATACTTACTGAAATGCTCGCTTTTTGGTCTTTTTGCAGGTCACGATTGAAGTGAACAGGAATATTTACAATAATATCGGTTTTCCCTTTTTGCATTTCTTCGACAGCTTCTTTTTCAGAAAAATGAGGTGCTGTAACTTTAAAATAGGTTGAGGCTTTAAAAGCATTTATTAAATCTCTTGATTCCCGACTTTGGTCATTGTCAACAAAGGTTATTGCAATATTTTTAACATCGAATGTAGCTGCATTTGACAAAATTAATAATTGCAAAATGGGTAATATAAATATAAGTTGAAGCATGCTTTTATCTCTAAAAATTTGCTTGAATTCTTTTTGTATGATGAATAATATTGTTTTCATATGTAAATATTATTTGTTTTTTGGTGCATATGTATCGCTTTTTTCATTGGTGTTTGCTTGCGCAAACTTTTGTTAATGGCGATTTCATAATTTATTTTTATATCCCAATGATTGTTTTTAAACCTTTACAGTGATACTATTCTTATTCTAGTCTAATTTTATATTTTTTGATGCTCAATGTTATAAAAAACACAGTCATCCCTATTAATATAAGGGTTTCTTTCCATATATATTGAATTCCGACACCTTTGAGCATAATGGCTTTTACAATAATAATGAACCATTTTGCAGGTATGATGTTACTGATTACTTGCATGGGTAAAGGCATACTATTTATAGGAAATATAAATCCTGATAGAATAATTACTGGTAGCATCAAACCCATTAATGATAACATCATTGCGGTTTGTTGAGAATTAGAAACGGTAGAAATTAATATCCCCAATGAAAGAGCAGAAATGATAAATAATATACTTTCAAAAGCTAACAAAAAGATGCTTCCATTTATAGGCATTTTGAACACAAAATAGCCTAATGTTAATATTACGATTGCATTAATAATGGAAAGAAAAATATAAGGAAATACTTTTCCAATAATTACTTGAAATGGTTTTAATGGAGAAACTAAAAGAATTTCCATAGTGCCTAATTCTTTTTCTCGTGTGATAGAAATAGAGGTCATCATAGCTGAAACAAGCATTAGAATAACGGTCATTACACCTGGAACAAAATTAAAAACACTTTTGAGTTCAGGATTATAAAACATTCTCGATTGTACTTCAACCTTTACCTGATTACTATTGGATTGTTTTTTTTGCGATTGATAATTTTGTATAATTGCTGAGGTATAATTTGCTATTGTGTTGGCAACATTAGGTTCGGTCGCATCGGTAATTGCTTGAACTACTGCTACTTTTTTGGTTTCGAGATTTTTACTAAAATTTGGTTCGAAAATAAGAACTGCCTTGATTTTTCCTTTTTTAAATTCTGATTCTATGTCGCTTTCTTTTTCAATTTGGTTTGCCACATTAAAATAGGGTGATGCTTTTATTTTATAGATAATTTTTTGTGTTTCTATATCATTTGATTGGTCTAAAATGGCAATGTCAACATTGTTAATTTCATTTGTTATGGCAAAACCAAACAATAAAATTTGGGCAATCGGCATACCAAACAGAATAAACAAAGAACGTTTATCTCTGAAAATATGGTAGAATTCTTTTTTTACAAATCCGATAAATCTTTTCATAATTGTCATTGCGAGGAACGAAGCAATCTTCTCCTCTTTTTTAATTATTTATTCAATATTCCGCGCTAATTTTAAAAACACATCATTCATAGAATCTACTTTGAATTGTTCTTTCAAATTTTTTGGGGTGTCTAAAGCTTCAATAGAGCCGTCAACCATAATAGAAACACGGTCGCAATATTCTGCTTCATCCATGTAATGTGTGGTTACAAAAATGGTAGTACCTTTATAAGCTTGTGTATAAATCATTTCCCAAAATTGTCTTCGGGTTATTGGGTCAACGCCTCCTGTTGGCTCATCGAGAAAAACAATTTTTGGCTCGTGCAGTAATGCAACTGAAAACGACAATTTTTGTTTCCAACCCAATGGTAACGAACCTACTAAATTATTGGCTACTTCTTGAAGTTCTAATTCTTCTATTAATTGTGCGATTTTTTGTTTGATTTCTATTCTTGATAATCCATAAATTCCACCAAAAAAAGTAATGTTTTCTTTAATAGTTAAATCATCATACATTGAGAATTTTTGGCTCATATAACCAATACTTTTTTTTACCATATCGGCTTGTGAGTGAACATCAAAACCTGCAACATTGGCTTCACCTGAAGTAGGATTTGAAATTCCAATCAACATTTTCATAGCTGTTGTTTTCCCTGCTCCATTGGCTCCTAAAAAACCAAAAATTTCTCCTTTATAAACATCAAATGAAATGCCTTTTACAGCAGTAAAATGGCCAAACTCTTTCGTTAAATTTTTTACAGATATTATTTTTTCTCTTTCCATTTTTTTGTTTATAAGTCCATGAAAACATCTTCAATGGTTATTGTAGCAGGTTTAATAATTATATCCGTATGATTTTTATTTTTCAAATAGGTTTGTAAATCGTTTGGATTGAAAGTTGCATTTTTATCTATGTAATGTACAAACTCACCAAAAGCATAAACACTGTATTGATTAGGATAATTTTTTAAATCGTGAATCAATCCGTGTGTGTTTTTTGCTTGTACATCATAAATTACTTTTTCGTAGTTGTTAATGATATTTTGAGGTGTATCTATTTTTAAAATTTTGCCTTTTTGAATTAATGCAATTCTATCGCAAAGAGAAGCTTCATCCATATAGGGTGTTGAAACTAATATTGTAATGCCTTTTTGTTGCAATCTTTTTAGCATTATCCAAAATTCTTTTCGAGAAACGGGATCAACTCCTGTAGTTGGTTCGTCAAGAAATAATACTTTTGGAGCATGAATTAACGCACAACATAATGCTAATTTTTGTTTCATTCCGCCCGAAAGAGCACCTGCTCTTCTGTCTTTGAATGGTTCAATTTGAATGTATATGTCTTTAATTAAATCATAATTTTCCTCAATTGTGGTTCCGAAAATAGTGGCAAAAAAATGTAAGTTTTCTTCAACAGTTAAATCTTGATATAGCGAGAATTTTCCTGGCATATAGCCAACAGAGTTTCTGATTTCTTTGAGTTGTTTGACTACATCATATCCAGCGACTTCTGCACTTCCTTCATTAGCAACTAAAAGCGTAGTTAGTATTCTGAAAATAGTTGTTTTCCCTGCACCATCAGGTCCAATTAAACCAAATAATTCTCCGTCATTTACCTTAAAAGTAATGCTATCGACAGCTTTTAACTTTTTGTAAGATTTTGATATGTTGTTTACTGCAATACTCATTATTTCATCAATAAGAAATTACTTTCATCGATTGCTTTTACAGCGTGTTTTACATTTTCTTCAATCATTACATAAGTGCCAGAATTGAGATTAATGACTGTTCCTTTTTCATTTGTAAAAACAGCATTTCCTGAAATGCAAACCAACAATGCTGGTATTTTTGAAATGTGCTCTTTAAGTGTTTCTCCTTTTGCTATTTGCAATGAAATTACTTTAGCGTCTTTTGGTTCAAATAATAATTGTGTTTGAACTGGTTTATTTTCGGTATGTAAGTTTTTTAAAATCATTTGAAATATTGATTAAATGTTAGGAACGAATTTTGAATTTCTGTAAACTGATTTGCTGATTTTTCTTCAGAAAACGAATCGACTAACTCTATATATGGAACTAACCATTTGTGAAGTTCGTCATGAGCTTTTCCTTTCATGGTACAATTTGATGTTAGTATATCAATATTTGTCTTTAATTTATCCGCTAATAATGAATAATTAGTGTCTTTTTCTTGGTCAAAATGGTCTACATCTTTTTCCATATTACGAATGTGTAGCATCATATTATCATCTACCTTCCATTTTTTACCATTGTTCAATTGAATTGTTTCGCTTTCAGAATGTTGGTGTTCTTCAGTTTTAATTTCAGTAGTTTTTTCTTCTTTTGATTTCGTGTTACAAGAGAAAAGGAGTAATATAACTGTGGCTAAAAAGGCAATTTTTATTTTTAACATTTCTTGTATTTTTTTTAATTATTATTTAATCCACATTTCTGCTGGCATCCCGATTTTTAGACTACCGTCATTTTTTACTTTTACCTTTACGGCATAAACGAGATTTACTCGTTCTTCTTTTGTTTGAATAATTTTAGGAGTAAACTCTGCCGAAGATGCAATCCATGAAATGGTTCCTGGATATGATTTCATATCTTTTTCAGCATCAATTTTTACCGATACATTTTGTCCAACTTTTATTTTTGACAACTGTGTTTCGCTTACATAGATTCGCAAAGTCATTTCAGAAACATCAGCTATCTTGTATAGTGGTTTTCCAAATGCTGATATTTCGCCTGGTTCTGCATACTTAGTCAAAACAGTTCCATTAATAGGATTAATAATTTTACTTTTTGCTATTTGATCATTGATTCTAGCAATTTGTACATCTATCGATTTTAAGTCATTTAAAATAGGTGCATTTTGAGTTCCGACACTTTTTATTTGCTCTTCGATAACTTTTACCTTTCCTTCAATTTCATCTACTTGTCGTTTAGTTGCAGCATTTTCAGCATACATATTACGGATTCGGTTTTTCTCTAATTTAGCTGTTTTTAATTGTTCATTTAAGACGCTTTTTTGTGATATTATATTTGCGGATTTTGACGACACGGTGCTTTTAGAGGCAATTAATTGTTGTTTCGCAAAATGTAATTGTAATGTATCAACTAATCCTACTTGTAATTGAGATTTTAATTCATCTCCTTCTTCGACTTTTAAAAACTCTATTTTACCGTTAGCTTCTGAAGAAATAGTTATTTCAGTTGCTTCAAAGTTCCCATAACCGTCAGCTTTGTCGTTATTTTTGTTACAAGAAATTAACCCTATCGTTGCTAAAATTATTATGCTTATTTTTTTCATTTTTTTAAATTTTTCGGGTACTATTTTATTTTCCTTTAATTATTTCGTAATTTGATTTAGCTGCTGCTAATTGAACTTCATGCATCTTTAAAGTGTTTTTTGCTTCAAATAAATTGGTTAATTCTATAAGATATTCAGACGATGTTATCACACCATTTTTTAATTGGGCATCTGAGGATTTAATAACTTTTTCACGTATTTGAATTATTTCGGTATCAGAAAGCAGCAGTTGTTCTAATTTTTTAATTTCAAAATCTTGCTCTTCTAATTGTATTTTGTTATTTAATTCAAATGTTTCTTTCTCAGATGTCACTATTTCTTTAGATATATCCAATGCTTTTTTATCTGTTTTGGTTTTGCCCCAATCAAAAATATTCCAATTCGCTTTTAGGCCAACAACATAAAATGTTTGAAAAGAATTGTCTAACATGTTTAATCCGGGATTACCATAACCCGCTTGACCAAAAGCATTTATTTTTGGAAGATTTGATTTAGATAGAACATTTTTTGAGAACTCTAATTGCTGATTTTGTAAATCATAAAAAGCAATTTCAGGTCTTGTTAAATTAGTGCTATTTGGATATGATACTGGTTGTATTAAAGTTGTTTCGGTATCAATATCAGAAAAAGTTAATTCAGAAAGATTATTTAATAATTTGATGTTTTCGAATTTAATTTCTATTAATTGCTGGTCTATTTTAATAATTTCTGCTTCTAAAACCAGTTCTGATGACGGAAGAATTGCTCCAAATTTGACTCCCGATTTCACTTCCTTAACTTTGGAAATTAATAACTCTTTTTTTGAAGATAGTAGTGCTTTTTTTTCTTGAAGTAACAAAATAGAAAAGAAATATTGACTGATTCGAGTTTTTATTTGGTATAAACTAACTTCTATTAGTTGTTGTTGTGTTTTGGTTTGTGCCTCTTTTAATTTTGCATTTGCATCAATTATTCCACCATTGTACACTAATTGATTTACATCTAAAGTTGCTCTATATTGATCTTTATTTAAAGATTGAACCCCTGGAAGTGAAGTAGGTAATCCAATCACATCAGATTGATAAGTTGCTTGTGCGTTTACATCGATTTTTGGTAATTTTCCTTTGCTTAATGCGTCAATTTCATAACTTGATTTCTGTTCTAATAAACCTGTTTGTTTTGATAAAGGATAATTTTTTGTAGCTAATGAGTAACAATCTTCCAAGGTTAAAGTCTGTTGTGCATTTGCATATATTGATATAAACAATACTATCAGTATGATTAACTTAGTTTTCATAATTTATATTTTTATTGAATTAATGATAAACTCAGCCACTTCCGTTTTTCTATTTTCTAGTATTTTATTGTAGCTTTCTTTATCCACATTAACAAGCGCCATCAATAGCGGTTCTCCGATAAAAGGAAAAATATTTAAAGAGATAATATTGATAAATAACTGTTCGGCTTCGATTGGTTTAATAATTCCATGATTTATAGCATCACTTACTTGAAGTTTAAATTTTTCAATGGAAGGAAAATTTTTTTCAGAGCGAAGCTTTTGAACAAATTCTGGGTTTTTATTTAATTCTTGTACTACAAAATTTGGTAAATAGGGATGTTTGATTACAAACGAGACATAATTTTCAGTAAATTTTCTTATTTTTTCAAATAAATCGCTATCATCATTTAGCACTTTATTTAATTGTGGTGCTAAAAGCGAAAAAGCACTTTTGAAAACAGCTTCAAATAATAATTGTTTGCTCCTATAATAATAATGCAATAATGCTTTATTAATTTTTGCTTTATCTGCTATTTCTTGCATTCTTGCACCTGCCATTCCTTTTTGCTGAAAGATTTCTTTTGCTGCTATTAATATTTCAGTTTCAGTATTTTCAGTTTTAATTTTATCCATATTGTTTAATTATATAGTTTAACTATTTGGTTAACAAATTTACTAAAATAAAATTACTAAAATAGTATTTATGCTTTTTTTAACAAATAATAAAGTCTTAATAGCTTTAAATAGCCTTGATTACTAGAAATTTTTAGTTTGTGACTGAAGATTTTTTCAATATATTATTGTCTAAAATTGAAAATTTATCTTTTAAAATCTTCATATCATCACTAACTTTCCTATCCAATACTTTTGCATAATGTTGTGTAGTTCTTAAATTTTTATGCCCAAGCATTTTGCTCACGCTTTCAATTGGAACGCCATTGGTAAGCGTTACCGTAGTAGCAAAAGTATGTCGAGCAATATGAAAGGTTAATTCTTTTTCAATTTCACAAACTCCAGCTATTTCTTTTAAATACGCATTCATCTTTTGGTTCGATAGGATAGGTAGTAGTTTATACTCGTTATTACATTGTGGATGATTTTCGTATTTATCTATTATCATTTGTGTAACTGGTAGGATTGGAATTTTGGAAGCACTTTCGGTTTTCTGTCTGTGAGTGAATATCCATTTCTCGCCATCGATTCCGTAGCTTATATGTGATTTTGTTAAGTTTTTGACATCTATGTAAGCCAAACCAGTAAAGCAGCTAAAAAGGAATATATCGCGAACTAGTGATAGTCTTTCTGTTTTGAAGTCTTTTCCTATCATAGATTGAATTTCTTCTTCAGTAAGATAAACTCTTTCAACTTCCTTGACTTTTGATTTATAGTTAGCAAATGGGTTTTTATCTAACCAGTCATTGGCCAAACATAGCTTGATAATTTTATTGAAGTTCTTGATGTATTTTACAGCTGTGTTATTCGCACAATTTCTTACGCTTCTTAGCCAAAACTCATAATCGGTTATAAAAGCATGATCAATTTTTGTAATATCGATATCGGAAACATTGTATTTCCACTGCATGAATTCAATAGTATGCTTGAGTGAAGTAGTGTAGCGTTCTAATGTTCCTGGAGCGTATTCTTTTCCAACAAGCTCTTTTATTTTGTTGTTGTGGTCTTTGAAGATAGGGACTAACATTCTTTGTCTTTCTTCAGTACCAAGTAGTTTGCTTTTGAAGTTTTCAATAGATAGAGTCTGGTTCCGATGAATTAGTTCCATTTGTGCATCTAATACTTTTGATTTCATCAAATCAAGGTAGCTATTGATTGAACGTGCTTCTTCTGTAGTACCTTTCATTTTGGATAACTCATTAGACCATTTTGATTTTTCTACAAATTTTTTGGTACTAAATTCTAAACGTTTTCCATCAACTGTTAATCTTACATAAATGGGAAGTAGTCCGTTTGCATTGGCTTTTGTGCTTTTGGCATAAAAGTGAAGAGTGATTTTTGTTTTCATTGTGGTGACCAATTAATTATTACTCAAGTTAAATTTAAATTTTACAACAAACAAGATGTTTGATAAATGAACAAGCTATTGAACAAGTCATTAAACTGCCTATTTGCAATGCTTTCGAGAATTTAGCGAGACCCTAATTTTTGAATTTTATAGGGTCTCGATTTTATCTCGATTAGTATAAGATTGAATGAATAATTTGGTATGTCTGCAAAAGAAAAAACCCTGTAAATCATAAGATTTACAGGGTTTTGATACCATTTAGGATTTTTTCAGCGGAGAAAGAGGAACAAACACCCACTTTATTTATACATAACTCACTTTATTAAAACCTTTGTAAAACCCTATAAAATAAGGGTTTTTGTTGTTTTTGCAGTTAAATAAAATTAAGTAAATTATATAAAAAAATAGTCAATGTGGGGATATTGTGGGGATAATTTTGTATCTTTAAACCATTGAAAAACATAATACTTCCGTACCAATGGCAACAATTAACTACTTAATTAAAGGCGAAAAAAATACAACAAATATTTTATTGCGTTTCAAAAATGGCAGAAAATGTGATTTAACAGCAACAACAGATTTAAAAGTAGAACCTAAAAGATGGAGTGCAGCTAAACAAAAAGTAAAGCTAACTGCTGATGATACTTCTAAAGATGATATTAATAACAAACTTTCAGAGCTTGAAAAATTTATATTTGATGAGTTTAATTCTGATAATAGTAAAGGCGAGTTTATAGATAAGCACTGGTTAAGAAAAAAGATTGCAAAGTTTTTTAATAGACCTGTTGACGAAACCGCTATTGATGAAGTATTTTTTATTCCGTTTATGGAAACTTTTATTAAAAATGCTCCAACAAGGATAATAAAGGGCAAAAATAAGGCGATAGCAAAAGGAACTATCACAAAGTATAATACAACTCAAAGAAAGCTAGAAGAGTACGAGAAACGCTTTAAAACGAAGCTAAAATTTACTGATTTAGATTTGACCTTTTACGATAGGTTTGTAAACTTCTTATCACAAGAACAAAAGATAAATTTAGGTACTATTGGAAATTATATTGGTACATTAAAAACCATTGCCAGAGATGCAAAATTAAAAGGCTTACCGGTACATGCACACATCGAGCATCCTAACTTTTTTGTTCCTAAAATTACAGCTGATAGTATTTATTTGAATGATGATGAAATTAATAAAATATTCAATCACGACTTTAAAGGAGTTGAAAGATTAGAAAACACAAGAGATTTATTTATTATTGGATTACGCACAGGGTTGAGAATATCTGATTTTTTAAGATTGAAAGATACTAATATCAAAAACGGATATATTGAAATTGAAACACAAAAAACAGGGCAAACAGTTACTATTCCACTTCACAAGCAAGTAAAAGCAATTTTGGAAAAAAGAAACGGATTTCCGAGAACTATTTCAGACCAGAAGTTTAACGAGCATGTAAAAGATTTATGCGAGGTTGCAGGTTTTACAGAAAAAGTACAAGGCTCTAAAATCAATAAAGATACAAAGCGTAAAGAAGACGGTGTATATTATAAATGGGAATTAGTTACATCACACATTTGTAGAAGAAGTTTTGCTACAAACTTATATGGCAAACTAGATAATTTAACTATTATGGGAATTACAGGACATCAAACAGAAACCCAATTTTTAAAATACATTAAAATTACTAATACTGAGAAAGCCGAAAAACTAAAAGACTACTGGAACAAGCAAAATGAAGAGCAAGAAATTGAAGAGAAAAAGTTGAAAGTAGTTAAGTAAGATAAATTTTAATATATTTAGACCTTACTTTTTGTACTATGGTTAGAGAATATTTAGATAAATACTGCGAGCTTCTTAATAGACAAATTTGGGAGGGTTTCTCGGCTTATTCAATTTTGGTTGATTTAAAACATTATTTACCACAATTAAAATCAGAAATCCTTTTGAACTGTTTAAATTATGAAACTGATAAGAAAGTAGAGTTTTTGAATTATGTAGCAAATGAAATAAAAACATATACTCAAAAAATCAATTTTGATGAAAAAGACTTAAATAAATGGCTTACAGCTTATAATATAACTTTAGATAAAGTTGTAAATGGCAATATAGGTAAAGAGCCTATTTACATTGCATTAGAGGGTAATAGTAAAAAAAGTGAGGCATTAGATAATGGTTTTGATAATCATGATTTATTTATGATTCAAAATGATTTTATGCAGTATTTCGGAAAATTATTCGCTACAGAAGTAATAAAATTTTGCAATGAAAACAAGCCAATACCAACTCCAATAGTGAAAGAAAGCACCAATATTAATAAGCCATTTAAAGATGAATATCTAAAGGTTTTTTGCAAGGAAATTAGCAATGAAAGAGCAATAAAAGAAACTTGCTTTAGTTTGATTTATGAAACTATTACTCATTACGTGCCATATTTTGAAAATGAAATATTAGAAAATTTATTATTACTAAGTACAGATAAAAAAGATGATTATTTAAATTTTGCTATTGATACTATTAAGAAAACAGAATTTTCGCATTACGATGAAAAAATAATTGAAAAATGGTTGAAAAAATATAATTCTACAGTAGAAGAATTTCCAAATTTCAAAAATGAAGATTTAATACATTGGCTTAAAAGATATTATAATGGATATGCTGATAGTCCAAATGATTATGAATACATTTTTGATATACAATCAGATTTCTATTATTATGCTGCTGGATTAGAAGCTCAAAAAATGATTTCATTTTTAGAAAGTAAAAAAAGTACAGCTTCAAAAAATATTGAAAATCAAACAGAAACAACCGATAAAATAAAATGGATTGGCAAACCTTCCCAACTTGGTTTTATAATCGGAAAACTAACTGAACTTGGATATATTGACGCTCCAAAAAGAATTAATAGAGATATTAATTACACTCAATTTGCTAAACAAGTAAAAAATACTTTTGATGTTGATACAACAGAAAGTACATTATCTAAATACTTAAATTTAGAAAGCGAAAAAGGACAAGAAACCGATAGAAAATTCAACGAAAACGGTTTTAATATACCTAGTATTATTGAAGTAAGCTAACACCGTTCGAGTACCTTTCGGTACGTTTGCTCTACCATACCTGATTTTACTTTGTGCCAACAATAACGATAAAAAAGTTAAAAAAATGGAACAAAGTAAAATGACACAGGTATTTGGAATTACTCCAGAAGAGTTCAAAGAAAGCATCCTTGTAGATGTAAGAGCAGAAATTAAATCTTTAGCTCAAAACTTCCAACCAATCAACCCACCAGAGTACCTAACTCGACTTGAAGTCGCAGAGATACTAAAAGTATCTTTAGTGACACTTTCAGATTGGAATAAAAAGAAAATATTAAATCCTTACAGACTTGGAAATCTTATAAGATATAAGCGTTCCGAGATTGAACAGGCGTTAATCAGTATTAACTCTAAAAAAGTTTAATGATGAACGAACCTTTCAAAAATACTCTAAACAACATCGAAAAACGTTTAGAGGAATTAACGACAATTGTATCAAAAAGACAAGAGAACCTTTTTAATAAGGTAATTATTGATAACGATGAATTTCAAAGACTTTTCAGAATTAGTCCTAATACTGCTGATAATTGGAGAAAACAAGGGTTAATTGCTTACAGTCAAATAAATAATAAGATAGTTTATAAAATTGAAGATATCAATTTGATGCTTGATAAACATTATAGACCTTTCAAAAAATAACTATTTCTAACAAATAATACTTTTCAAAATGAACATCACAAAAGAAAACATTTTGGCAAAGGTTAATAGTTATGATATTTTAAATCACTACTTATTGCCGTACCACAAAGAGAATAGATTAATTGCAGCCAAAAACATCAGTAATCCGTTCTTAGCTGACAAACAAGAAACACCATCATTTAATATATTTCCTGCAATGGGTTCAGGAGAATGGAGATACAAAGACTTTGCAACTGGCGATGATGGTAGTTGTTTTGATTTAGTTATGAAACTTAAAAACCTTTCTTTTCCAGAAGCATTAAGTACAATTAATGCGGATATGAATTTGTTTTTAGATAGTAATACTAATACTTCTACTACAACACAACCAAAACCAATTACACTAGAAAAGGTAATTGATGATTTTGATAAAATGAAACCTGCCAAACGTTTCTCTATAACAAAACGCAACTATAATACTCATGATTGGGCATTTTGGGAAAAATTCAAAATCAATAAAGAAACATTAGATAAATTTAATGTAGTAGCATTAGAGTGTTATTCATCATTCAACAAAGAAGGCAAACCTTATGAGATAAAAGCTTTCGGAGGCAAATTAATGTATGCATATGATAATGGCGATTGGTCTAAAATTTACAAACCATTTGATGAAAAAAAATATAAATTTCAATTTTTAGGAATTAAAGAAGCTAATTATATTTTTGGCTGGAAGCACTTGCCAGTAAAAGACGATTTAGTATTTATAACAGGTGGCGAAAAAGATGTTTTATGTTTGGTTTCGAACGGATTTAATGCAATAACTTTAAATAGTGAAACATCAAACTTACTAGACGAAACGGCACAAGAATTAAAAAAACGCTTTAAAAATGTAGTAGTATTATATGATAATGATGCAACAGGTATAAAACAATCTCAGTTACTTGCATCAAAATATCAAATTCACAGAATGGAACTTCCAAAAATTCCAAATAATGGAAAAGATGTATCAGACTATTTTGCACAAAATGGAACAATAGAAACGTTTAGAATGAAGCTTCAAGAAGCTTTGAATAAACCAATTGCAGAAGCAACTGAAGATGAAAAAGTAATGTATAATGCAGTTGAGTTAATGGAAATGGGTGATGTAGAAACTCGTTACCTTATTGAACCTATATTTCCACAAAAAGGTTCAGCAGTGATTGCAGGAAAACCAGACACAGGAAAAAGCCAATTTGCAAGACAACTTTGTATTCAAGTAGCATTAGGAATTAAGGAATTTATTGGCTTTGAAATAAACCCAATTCACAATAAATCAATTTATATAGCTACTGAAGATAATTTAGAAGCAACACGATTTTTATTAAGTAAGCAAGTTAATGGTTTAGGAGAAAAAGCAAAAGAAAATTTGCGTTTTATGTTTGCCGATACAATGGAACAAGAAGAAATTTTAACTCAACTTGAAAACGCTTTAACCGAAGAACCAGCCGATTTAGTTGTAGTTGATAGTTTTGGCGATATTTTTAAAGGTGGTGATACCAATAATAATATGGCAATGCGAAACACTGTAAAATCTTTTGACAAAATTGCAAAGCAGCACAATTGCTTAATTCTGTTTGTTCATCATATCAATAAGGGAGCATATAGAGTTGCACCAGGACAAGAACACATACAAGGCGGTGCGGGTTTAGTTCAAAAAGTTCGTTTAGCAATTCAATTATCAGAGGGAGAAAACAATATTAGATATTTTACTGTTGTCAAAGGAAATTATTGTCCGAAAGAGTATAAACAAAATTCGTTAGAGCTTAATTTTTCCGAAGAAACATTTTTATTTTCTAATACAGGAAGATTAATACCAACAGCCGATTTAGGAACACAGCCAGACTTCAAACAGAAAGAGGAAAAGTATAATGAATTAGAAGAAATCGCAAATACTATTTTTGGCAACGGTGTGGTATCAACAGGTAATTTTGTGAAACAATATTGTCAAATCACAGGCAAAAGTATTCCTACTGCAAAAAGAGCACATGCAAATCTTATTAAGTTTGATATAATTGAAAAATGTAATGGTGTTTACAGGTTGAAAAATAATAACTCCATAAACAATGAAGATGAAAGCGATAACGATGAGGAATAATTTAATTTTTAGTATCAAGTATCACTGGTATCAAGAGCCTATACATTTTGATATAATGATACTTTGATACCACAATAAATATTCAAAAAACTACACAATAAAACATTTAGTATCAGGTATCAAAGTATCATTTATACTAGTGTTTTGATACCTTGATACTTGATACCACTAACTAAATTGGAATAAATTCTTATTTTATTCCTACATTTAACCCTTTAAATTTAATTTCACAAAATGAGCATCAATATACTACAATACGAAAAAGACGTTTGGAAAACAGCCGATTTACTTATAGCATCTGGAATAAAACAAAGTGACTTCCCAAAATACATGATGCCTTTCTTTGCTCTTTTAATGGTTGAGAGTAGATTAGTAAGAGAAGCCAAAAGATTAAAAGAGGAAATCGGAGATATTGAAATTGAAGATTTTATTGACATGTTCCAATTAGAAGGATTAGGATATAATGATTTTGTGATTAGAAAAAACAAAACACTCAAAGACATTTGTAAAAATGACAAAACTTTTGATGTTGATTTTCACGCTTATTTAAAAGCATTTGACCCAGAAACAAAGTATTTACTAGGAGTTGACAAAGGAACAGAAGAAGAAAAGTTTTTGGATATTTCGGGTATTAGTGGATTGTTAAAAAAGAAAAGAATTTTATTTGAAACAGTACAAGCTTGGAGTGAAATTGATTTAACACCATACAACAATTCCGAGATTACTACTTTAGAAGAACACATTAAA
Organism: Flavobacterium sp.; assembly: GCF_965657075.1. GTDB lineage: Bacteria > Bacteroidota > Bacteroidia > Flavobacteriales > Flavobacteriaceae > Flavobacterium. The sequence continues at coordinate 49,183 of NZ_CBFHMV010000010.1, read as the reverse complement.
AGAAAATGGGCTGACATTTCAGCAGAAACAGCAGGAGAGCAATATACACCTGATGATATTATTTCTTTAATTACAGATATTATTGCATCTAAAATTGAAGATAATGAGAAGTTTTTAACAATATACGATCCAACGTGTGGCGGAGGAAACTTATTATTTGGGGTTGAAGATAAAATCAAAGAAAACTTTAAGAGACCAACAGCTACATACGGTGAAGACTGGAACGATAGTTTATATGCTTTAGCAAAAATCGAAAGTAGATTTAGAGTTGGTTCTCAAATTGAACACGGAAATACATTAACAGAAATCAAGTTTATAGAAAAGAAATTTGATGTAATTGTAGCAAATCCACCTTATGGTGTTGATTGGAAAGGGTATCAAAAAGATATTGTAAATGATACTACCGAAAGGTTTGTTGCCTTACCTTCAATTTCTGATGGTCAATTTTTATTTACTCAACACATTTTATACCAATTGGCTGATGATGGTTTAGCAGTTGTAGTTCACAATGGTTCAACATTATTTAGCGGTGATGCTGGTAGTGGCGAAAGCGCCATTAGAAAACATTTTCTTGATAATGATTGGGTTGAAGCAATAATTCAAATGCCTACTGATGAATTTTTTAATACAGGTATTTATACTTATTTATGGATATTTAATAAAAATAAACCATCAAATAGAAAAGACAAAGTGATGCTTATTAATGCTGCCAATTTATTTGTGCCTTTAAAGAAAAGTAAAGGTAAAAAGAGAAAGCAAATGAGTGAAGATAATAGAATTGAAATTGTTAAAGCATTTACTGAATTTAAGAACAACGAATATTGCAAAATATTTGATAAATGGCACTTTTATTTCAATAAGCAATCAATAATACTTACTAATGTAGATGTTGATGGTAAATCTGTAGAAATGCCTAATAAAGTTGATAGAAACGGTGATGTTAAAGAAGAAAAAAGCATAAAGCTAGAACCTAAATCAATAGCTATTTTAGACAGCTTTAAAGAAAATGGTATGAAAGCCATTAATGAAATGGTAATCACAAAGTTTGAGAATAAAAACTATTCCAGTTTAGCCAATTATTATGAGGGTTATTTTAAGTCGTTTGTAAACGATTTTGAGTATAAAGATGATGCATTTGTTTTAATTGACAAACAAGGTAATTCATTTCATTATGATAACAATAAAGAAACCATTGTAGTAAAAGATAAAGACCAAAAAGAAAGCTATTTAGGTAATGGTAAAATAGTTATTAAATCTACTTACAAGAAAAAAACAACAACTAAAGAAGAGCATATTTTAGTTACAGCCGAAATAACAAAAGACCTTCAAAAAGACTATGAAATAATTCCTTTCAATCCTATTGAAGAAGAAAACCAAAAGCAAATTGCAGCTTTTATGGCTAAATACATCACCAAACCTTTTGAGTATTTAGATAATACAATTGGCGTAGAAATTAATTTTAACAAAGTATTTTACATTCCAGAAAAATTAAGAGATACAATTAAAATAACTGCCGATTTAAAACAATTAGAATTAGATTTAGCTAACCTTGAAAAAGAATTAGCAATATGATAAAGTATGAAAAATACAAACCTTCAGACATTGATTGGTTAGGGGAAATTCCACAAAATTGGGAACTTAAAAGAGTTAAAGATATTATTAATAAAATTGGAAGTGGTGTCACTCCAAAAGGTGGAAGTGAAGTATATGTTGATGTTGGTGTTCCATTAATAAGAAGCCAAAACGTTTACGACGATGGTTTGAGATTAGATGATGTTTCTTTTATAGATGAAGAAACTAATAATAAAATGAAGAGTTCTCAATTAAAACAGAATGACATTTTAATTAATATTACTGGTGCATCTATTGGAAGAAGTTGCGTAGTTCCTAAAAACATTGAAATAGCAAATATTAATCAACATATTATTTATTTACGTGTTAAAGAAAAATATGTTCCTTTTATTGCATATTATATTAAATCAAATGTAGTAAAAGAATATATAAATTTAATACAAGCTGGTACATCAAAGGAAGCTCTAAATATGGGACAAGCAATAAATATTCCTGTTGTAATCCCTGATTTTAATACACAAAATACCATAGTAAGTTTTATAGAAAATAAAACTCAAGCAATTGATAAAAAAATAAACCTATTAATTCAAAAAGCTAATTGTTATAAAGAGTACCGTAAAAGTATAATCAACAAAGCAGTTTGCAAAGGGTTAAATAAAAATGTAATATTTAAGAACAGTGACATCAATTACATTAATGATATTCCAGAACATTGGAAAATAGAAAGAATAAAAGATTTATTTAATATTGGTAGAGGTCGTGTTATTGGTCAAGAGTTATTAGTAGAGGAAGGTAAATATCCTGTGTATTCCTCTCAAACTGAAAATAATGGTTGTTTAGGTTATATTGAAACATATGACTTTAATAATGATTTATTAACTTGGACAACTGATGGTGCAAATGCAGGAACAGTATTCAGACGTAGTGGTAAATTTAATTGTACAAATGTCTGCGGTACTCTGATACCAAAGAGAAAGAACTTAGATTTAGATTATGTTGTTTATGCTTTGCAAGAAAGCGCTACTCACAATAAAAGGATTGACACTAACGGTGCAAAAATTATGAATAACGAAATGGCAGTTATTAATATTGCTTTTCCACCACTAAAAGAACAAACAGAAATTGCAAAGTATTTAGACATAAAAACGCAAACCACTGATAAAATTGTAGAAAATATTAATACTCAGATTATAACATTAAAAGAGCTTCGTAAAACATTAATTAATGATGTTGTTACAGGTAAAATTAAAGTAACACAAGACTAATATGAATGAGTTAGATTTACAAGATAAATATTTAGTAAACTTTTTTTGTGAGCGTCCAGACGGTTTACAATACAAAGAAGCTAAAGCAAATACTGTTTCAAGTCATTTTTTTATAAATGAAGATTTGAAACAGTTTCTTTCAGAAACTTCATTAAACAAGGACAACTATAAAAAACTTTCTAAAAAGTTTAATAGTGATAAAGAGTTAATGGCAGCTTTTACATTATTTTTAGATGAAAAAGTAAAATCATCTATGAATATGGCTCTGTTTATAAACACTAACAAATCAGTTACGTTTGAAGGGTTAAAGTTTCATTTATTCTATCCTAGTGGTAGCGAAACTCACGAAGATAAATTGTTTGAAGAAAACATATTCTCTATTGTTCAGGAGCTACCTTATACTTTCAAATATCAAGGCAAACAATACTTTTCTTTTCGCCCAGATTTATCATTTTTTCTTAATGGTATATTTTTAGGATATAGTGAGTTAAAAAGTAATTGGAATAATCAAAATGCTAAAAAGAATGGCAGAAAGAAAGTTGCTATGGATTATCAAACAGCAGTACAAGAATATCTAAAAATTGCTGATGGTAATGATCTATCTCAAACCATTAGAAAAGACTTTTTAAAAATATTCGAAAAAGCAATTCATATAACTTCTACAGATATTAATGAAACCTATATTATCAGAAGTATTTCCAATCATTTTGATGAAATAAAAAATACAGTAGTTTCGGGTGAATACGATTTTGACGAATATGAGAAAAAGGTATTTAAAGATTTTAAGCCATATCCTCTAATTAACAAGGATGCTGATAAAAACTTAAAATTTGAAGAGGTTTTCAAAGCGTTGTATGATAAAAAAATGATAGAAAAAGAAATACTCTATTATAACTTTATTGAACGTGAATTAATTAAAAAAGAAGGTAGTAAGACAAAAGAGTACAAGCATAATGATGGTAGATTAATCAGCCCAAGACCTAAACAAAAATTTGGTGCAGATAAGGTTATTGCAAAAATAAATGAGTTTCTAGAACACGAGAACGAACCTGATTACTTCATCAATAAATTAGAAAAAGAATTAAAAGCAAAAGGTATTGGAGAAACCCAAATAAAAGAACTAATTGCAAAAAGGTTAAAATATCAAAACAATAAAAATGTATATTCTTTATTACTTCAATATGCAGCAGGTTTTGGTAAAAGTAATATCATTGGTTGGACAGCATTACAATTAAAAGATTTACGCAAAGATGGAAATTACATCTACGATAAAGTAATGTTAGTTGTTGATAGGTTACAATTGCGAGACCAATTAGACAGTATGTTACACAATATGAACATTCAAAAAGGAATGTTTTTGGAAGCTTCAGACAAGAAAAGTTTTATGACTGCATTAAGTAGTGATAAGAGAGTAATTGTTGTTAATATTCAAAAGTTTGGAGCAATAAAAGAAATACTTGATAATGAAGTAACTTCTAAGTTGTCTAAATTGAGAGTTGCGTTCTTAATTGATGAAATTCACAGAAGTAATAGTGGTTCACAAAACGAAGAAATGATAAGTGTTTTCGATGAATTGCAAAGTGGTTTTGATAATAGCAAAGTTTACACAAATACGGTTCATAAGAAGAATTTAATCATTGGTTTTACCGCTACACCAAGCGATATTACTTTAGCTCGTTTTGGAGAGTTTAACAAATATGCAGAAGCAGAAAAAATTTGGATACCTTTCGATAGTTATACAATGAAAGAAGCCATTGAAGATGGTTTTATTTTAAATCCAATTAGAGGTATAGTTCCTGTTTCTTCTAAAATGCAATTTGAAATACCTGATAATGATTTAGAAGGATTTGAAGATGATTACGGTTATGAAGAAATTCCAGACGATACAGATACCGGCATTGATGAAGAAGGTAAAAAATACGCTATTCGTAAAAAGAAAATATATGCTAATAAGGAAAGAATTGAAGCTATATCAAAATTCATTTCAGAAAGATTAGTAACTACGGTTTATCATAATATTAGAGGAACTGCAAAAGCTATGTTGGCAGTTTCATCAATACCAAATGCAATCAAATACAAAAGATTAATTGATAAGCATTTTAAAGATTTAGTAGAGCAAAAAAAATACGAAAGATTTAAAGAAGCTCCAATTTATATTGTTTATTCAGATAGTCAAGACCAGCCAAGTAGTAATAGTGTTAACGATGGTATAAACGAAAAGCAAGTTTTACAAAATTTTAAATTAGCTAAGAACGGTTTAATAATAGTTGTAGATAAACTTCAAACAGGATTTGATGAACCTAAACTACATACATTATTTTTAGACAAAGAAATTAGAGGTATTAATGCTATTCAAACAATATCAAGAGTTAATAGAACAACAAAATATAAGAACGATTGTAAGATAATTGATTTTTCATATAAAAATGTAAATGTTAAGAATATAAAACAAGCTTTTGAGCATTTCAGTAATGTTGTAGTTTCGGACTTTGACCCATTAGGAGACGAGGAAAGATTAGATATTTATTTGAAAGAACTTAAAGACCACGATTTATTTAAAACGCATTTTAAAGCCTTTCAAGAATACAATACATCTAATGAGGATATAAATATTATTCTAGCTATAGATAATGACTTTACAAGGTTTATAATGTCATCAAAGAAAGAAGCAAAGAAATTAAAGCAAATTATAAATGACTATTTTAAAATATTAAATCTTATAGAATTTGTTATTGAAATAGATAAAAAATATAGCGAAGAATTATTTTTACAGTTTTGGCGAAAGTTCAGCATCATTTATGGACAAATTAACAAAGGCCAAGATGATATTGATGATGTAGAAATATACTTTGATAATAAAATTGGCATTGTTGCACCACAAGATTATAAGATTAAAGAGAAAAGCAAAGTTAAAGGAGTTCCAAACGGTTCAGATGATAATAAATATAAATACAATATTCTAAAAGTTATCGAGAAACGCAATCAAGAGGAAGAAGCAATTGCAGAATTAATTGAAGATTTTGAAAATAAGATTGATGCTTTTTTTACTTTCATCAAAGGTGATGAAATGGGTAAAAGATTAATTGCAAAAATCAAAGACGACGGTTCAGCATTCTCACAAGATGAAATATACACCGACTTCAACAAATTGTATAGAAAATATACTATAATGAATAAGGATTTAGGAGAGTTTTTCAAAAGAGAAACAAAAGATATTTTAAACCAATTATGCGATGATTTCGAAAGAAATTTAAATTAATAATAAATATGATTTTATACAATAACAACTCAAATAAGCTTTTACAAGTAAAAGAGAAACCTTTTAAATTGGAGAGAGAAATTCAAAATATTTTTGAAAATAATCTTCATAGTATAATGGGTTTACAATTAGTAAAATCAGAATTTACAATTAAAAACAAACGTATTGATAGTTTGGCTTTTGACAAACAATCTAACGCTTTCATTATTATAGAATATAAAAGAGATAAGAATTATAGTGTTGTAGATCAAGGTTTGACATATTTAAACCTTATGTTACAAAATAAAGCTGAATTTATTTTAACTTATAATGAAACATTACAGGATACTTTACACAGTAAAGATGTAGATTGGACACAATCAAGAGTAGCTTTTGTTTCTCCTAGTTTCACAGAAAACCAAATATCTGCTAGTGATTTCAAAGATTTCGGCATAGAATTATGGGAAGTAAAACAATTTGAAAATAATATTATTAGTATCAATAGTATTAAGAAAAGTAAGGGAGCTGAAAGTATAAAGCCACTATTAGAAAATAGCGAAAAATTAAAAGAAGTAAAAGAAAATATAAAAGTATATACGGAAGAAGACCATTACAATAATGGTTCAGATGCTACAATAGAATTATATGAAAAGTTCAAAACTGCAATACTTAATTTAGCAGACAGTATTGAAATACTACCTCAAAAATTCTATATTGCTTTTAAAAAAGGTGGTAATATATCTGATATAGAAATACAAAAGAAATCCTTAAAAATATTCATAAATGCCAAAATAGGTACACTTGACGACCCAAAAGGGTTAGCTAAAGACGTTTCTAATATAGGTCATAGAGGAAATGGCGATTTTCAAATACAAATAGAAAACGATAATGATTTAGAATATATTATGAGTTTGATAAAACAAGTAATTAAGTAATATTATGATTGGATATTCTTTATCAGGTAAAATTGAAACCAATAAATCAGGATATCAAAAATTATTAGACTTTTACAACTACGCTAAAAATAATAATAATTGTTGGTTTAATTTAGATATTACAAATCTAGAATGGATTGATGCGAATTTATCTGCAAATCTTTTCTTGTTTTGTCATTTATTGAAAAAGAAAAATAACTTAAAATTTTTTATTGATTATTCTACATTAAAAGGACATTTAGAAGTATTAAATAGAAATGGTTTCGCTTATCACATAGTAGAAAGTAAAGAACATTTTAAACCTTACGACCATAAAGATAGTACAATACCTTTAAAAGCCTTTAAAATTGATGATGTAGATGGTTTTTCTTCATATATAGAAAATACATTATTAAAACATCGTGGTTTAGACCGTGTTAAATATGATGATAAAAGTAGATTAAAAAGTAATTATTTTGAAGTTTTTGATAATGTAGGCATTCATTCAAATACAGAAACTCCAATATTTGCCTGTGGTCAACTTTTCCCAACAAATAATGAATTAAAGTTTACTTTAATTGATTACGGCGATGGTTTTTTAAAGAAAATAGCTGAATATACAAAAGATACAGAAAAAATTAAAATTGCAAGAAGAGCTATTGATTGGGCTGTTAAAGGTAATAGTACAAAGGTAGATGCTAAAGGTGGTAATGGATTAAAAGGTATTATTCTTTATTGTTTAAAAAATGGTGGTTCTTTACATATTATTTCTGATGATTGTTATTGGGAATTTCAAAACAAATCAATTAATTATCATAAATTAGAAAATAATATTAAAGGTGTAACTGTTAATTTAATATTTAAATATCTATAAATAATTGTACATTTGCACACTTTTTGATAAATTTACATTATGAAAAATATTTCTATTATAAATATAATTGGAACTTCCAATGCAATTATACAAGCTTTTGGTATAAATGTATATAATGAAATATTACCTTATGCAACAAGAAATGAAGATGTTATCTTAGACTTTACAGGTATATCTAATGTTACATCTGGTTTCTGTAATGCTTCTATTGGTAAGTTATATGCTGACTTTCCTAGTTATTCTCCTTCTAAAATAAAATTAATGGGCTTATCAGGTAATGAAATTGCAATTGAAAAAGTTCAATCAGCAATAGATTTAGCAACAAAACCTGAATTATCGAAATTAAATAATGAGATAATCTCTGATTTATTTAATTAATAATGTCGTTAATTATAAAGAAAATAAAAGGTTTAGATCCTCAAACCTATAATTTTTATTTTTTAGACGCTAATGTATGGATAGCTTCCTTGAAGAACAATAAATACAATAATGCAGACTTAAAAGAAAAATATTATATTGATTTTTTTGATGCAATTATACAGTTAAATGTTTTAAGTCAAACTCTTCCAAAGAAAAAAATTAATGCTCCAAAAATAGTAATGACTAGCATGTTGTTATCCGAGATAATTAACACTTATTTGAGGAAAATTGCTATGAAACTTTTTTTCAACGATAACAAATATCATGAATTTAAGAAAGAATATCGTGATGAGATATACTCTGATTACGATAAACAGTTAAAACATATAACCACTGATATTTTAGCTTTTAAAGATTATTTACATTTTGTTGATGATGATTTTTCAAATATAGGTTTTGATAACATTTTATGTTCTTTGGATAAAAAAAATGACTTCAATGATTTATATTATTATAAATTATTTAAAGATAAGAATATTGCTATTGTAACTGAAGATAAAGATTTTTGCTACGAGGATATTCCAATAATAACTGATAGTGAACATTTAAAAAGATTAATTATTTAATTTTTTTGAGCGAATGGCTTGGGAGTTATCAGTAATCCATTTTCCTGCTTTACGTTCCAATCTCGCTTTTACAAGCGAGGATTTCCTCTCCAATCAGGGCTATTAGATAATCTTTTTTCTATATTTGTCCTATATGAAAAAACACACAATACTTTTATTTTTTATCTTTTCAGTTTCAACATTATTTAGTCAAACAACTTTAACAGCTAAAGTTGTCGGGATTAAAGACGGTGATACTGTAGTAGTTTTAGACAGTTTAAACAATCAAACTACATTGAGGTTGGCAGAGGTAGATTGTCCAGAAAAAAGCCAACCATTTGGAATAAAAGCAAAACAATTCACATCAGACCAAGTTTATCTTAAAACGATAAAATATGTCGTTACAGATACAGATAGGTACGGCAGAAGTATAGCAATGATATTTTATGACTCAGATAACAAATACTTATCAGCAGAAATAATAAAAGCAGGGATGGGTTGGCATTATAAAAAATATTCTACTTCAAAAGAATTGGCAAATTTTGAAATAAAAGCAAAAAAAGAGAAATTAGGTTTGTGGATAGATAATAATCCTATCGAGCCATATGAATGGAGGAAAAAATAAAGTCTATTATTTTTTTTAAAAGTATTTTTTTTTTATTTTATTAAAACTATTATAAAAACTCCAAATATCGTCTTAATCTTAAAATCTTATTTTTCACCTTTTTTTAGTATGGTCATAAAAAAAATAAAAAGGGATGAAACCCTTTTTATTTTAGAAATATGTCATTATGTTTATCAAAATCATTTTGATTAAATTCTGATGTATTAGCAAATCTTTTATGTCTTTCTAGAGTCTTATAAAAACCCATAAAATTGTTATAATGGCTTTTATAAGATTCGTACAAATCTTCTTCATTTCTTATAATAAAAAAGCCGTCTTTATTTGAACCAATTTTAGTAAACTTTTTTAAAGGCTGTACAATCCAACTTTTAATATTATTATTTGTTAATTCATTCTCTGATATATTTAAATCTCTAAATTTTTGATAAATTTCATTTATTTTTAAAGGGCTTTTTCTATCGTGATTATTTTCATCTAATAAATTAACAAATAGATTTCTTAGTGCGTAAATATCTTTAATATAAGATTGCACATAATCTTTTCTATGACCTTTTCCAATAACACCAATTGTTAAATTCTTTGATATTTCACTTTCTTTTTTGTTTTTTTTCAACAAGTGTTTGTACTCATCTTTATTATCGGTAAATGAATATAATAAATTATTATTAACTAATATATTATTTGTAAAAAGCCACGGATTGTTAGTACCTAATATCTCATGGTAGTTTAAATTATCCATGTAATTACTAATGGTAAAATCAATAGTTTCAATTAGTATTTCATCTTTATAATCAAAAAAAACTCCTAATTTATCAATAATGTCTTTGTATAACTTTTGCTTTAGAATTCGATTCTCTTCTTTTTTTGAGTCATTCAAATTTATTGGATTATTTTGGTATATTGCATCTATACATTCCCAATACAAATTTTTACTAAATTTCAAATCATTATCTTTAAGAACTGTAGAATCAGAACTTTCAGCAGCAAAATCTAAAACAGATGTTATGTGATCATTAATATGATTCTTGTACGATAATTTCTGATAATTATCGGTTAAAATTATATCTTGATATGTATTAAAATTATTCATTTTCTAGTTTCTTTATAACTATTTTTTGATTTGGTATAGTTATGTCTTTTAACTCTGTTTTATAAAATCTATAACTTGTATTAATTCTATTTTCTCTACTTAATTCTTCATGACTATGTAAAATAAAATTATAATCTGTTTTATATAAATCTATTTCATTATAAAAAAATTCATCAAAAGAATCTTTTGAACACCACGGATTTAATGAGCTTCCAACAATATGTATCTCTCCGTTGTCGTTTAATAATTTTCCTGCTCTATCAAAGAATTTTTTTGCGTTACCTAAACCATTAAACCCATAATTGAATGGATTGCACATAATTATTTTATCAAATGTTCTTTCAAAATTATAATCGAAAAAATTACATACATCATCTAAAAAATGATTATCAACTTCATTATAGTCCGCACTTTGTGTAAAATGTATTAAATCGGGTGTAATTAAATCAGTTAAATAGCATTTTGGATATTCTTTTTTTCCAAAATAATTTCTTCCTGCACCAAATTCTATATTCACTATATTTCCATTATTTGGAAAATCATTGTGATGTGATATTTCGTTATCAAATATGTCATATATTGGCATATAGTATATATATTTTTTACAAACTTAATAAAAAATGGTTACATTTATACTTATATAATAATAAATATTAAATAGATGGATGTCAATGGTTTAATAAATAACACATTCTTAAAAAATAATGTAATAGCAAATCATATTGATATTTTAAGAAGTTTAAAAACAGAGGTTCACTGGGATAATTCTATAAAATCCAGAAAGACAGCTAGTTTTGGCTTGCCTTATAACTATTCTAATACTTATTATGATTATATTGAAATGCCTGCTTTTTTAAATGATGCAATAAATCTTGTTTTTAAAATTAATGGTTTTATTCCTAACAATTGTTTGATTAATTATTATTTTGATAATTCTTCTAAAATGGGATATCACTCAGACCAAATAGATCTATTAGAAAATAATACAGGGGTTGTAATAATTTCATTAGGTTCTTCAAGAATTTTAAGATTTAAAAATAAACATGATAAAAGTATAATCTTTGATTTTAATCTAAGTAATAACAGTTATTTCTATATGTCGCAAGAAGTACAAAAAAATTGGTTACATTCTATTTTACAAGATGACAATTCTATTCCTTCAGAAAGATTTAGTTTAACTTTTAGAAAAATTTTAAAATAATTACCTCATTCAACTGCACAAAAATTGCTCCTAGTCCAAGTGTTCCTAGCATCAATTCTTTGCTTGCCTCATTTCGTTAATTTCTTTATCATCATCGACAATATTTTTTTTAATTCAGTAGAAGAAAGGCGTTTTTTCATTTCTGTTGACACACCTTACCATTGCTCCAAAAAGTTTTTGTATGCTCTAGAACGTAAGTATTAACTAGAAAAATATAATGATGAGCAACAAAAACTTTTCCCCAAGCTGTGTTACATAATTGAGTATTATAGTTCATCACAAAGCGAGTTTATTGTTTTTTTGGTTTTTGCAATGAAGCTATAATATCATTTATGTAAAACAGCCGCCACACCCAACGCGCTTGCCAGTGGCTCTAGGACAACATTTTTTGCAGCTCCCATCGCATCACCCAGCTACAAAAAACACCGTCCTTCGCCACTGTCTTTAACAACGTTCGCCATTTCATCGGAAACTTTACGGTTATACTTGCTTTGAAGAATATTCACGGTAACTGTTTTTAGCAACTTTACGGTTAAATCGGTAGTATTTGCATTGTTTTTGTAAGTGTTGTAAAATGCTTATCAACTCTCTTTCTAATATTCACGTTATAGGAATAAGCATTTTTCAACACCCACAAAATCAAGAGAACCCAGCAAGAGTATCATTTTTTTATTTGCCAGAAAATTCCAAATAATTGCTTCAGCGGAAAAGCCGATGCCATACCGTTACTATTAATAAGTGGTATAAGCTTGAAGCATTATCTTTCTTTCAAATCTATGGCATCAACTTTTCCACAAAAGCAATCAGAAACATCCCAATCAGCAAATAAAAAAATGATACACTTGCACGCGCTATTGCACCGGCGCACTAGGTATTATAATGCATTGTTTTTTGAAGATGCTTTCCATTTTCAGTACAACTTTCCTTTTAAATTGAAACTCCTTTTTTCAAAAGACGATTAGGCATCCTCAAAAATCAAATCCAAGAAAGAGTATCAAATTCTCTGGCCGGATGAAAAGCATTTTTATTTTTTGATTTGGTTTTTTCATCCATCCAAAGAATTTGATACCCTTTCCGAAGACGACCATCTTTCAAATCAACTCCCATTACTTCAGATTAAATCCGATTAAACAAGAACATTCCGATTGGATATTCAAAACAAAAAATAAAAAAAAAGAGAGCAAAGATAAGTTCCAGGTATTCAGAAAAAAAAGTTCAAGCCCTACGGGTTTTAAAAAAAATCTCCACCCATAACGGTTCGCATAAACATTCAATTCCAATTTCACGCCCACACTTCCGCTGATGTATCGGGTAGTATTTTTTTTAAAAAACTTTTTTATCTGAAACCTTCCACTTGAACAGACGGCTTTCTTTTTTTCTTTTTTTTCTTTTGAAAAATTTTATAGGTCGAGCGTAGCGAGACACACCTGCATTTCAAGAGAAAATCCGCGAAAAATTGAAAATCTAATCAATTTTTAAAGCCGAATGTTATGCCGAATTTTATCATCAAAACCCACCGAGTTGGAACGATTTACTCAAAACCTCATTTATTCCTACTTAACAAAGGGATGAACAGCGGAAAGCCACAAAAAGAGCCATTTACTAACAGTTTTGTTATCATTTTTCAAAACGAGGAGGACTGCGAAAGCCTTTTTTTCATTGCTTATAGTTTATGGCAAACTAAATTTTGGCATCAACATTTAGTTGGTTCAGTAATTTCTTTTTTACGCCTTAATGACTTTAAAAAACAATTCAATCTTCAAGCTAATTTAATGATAGAAGAACATGAGCAGCATAAAAAAAATGTTGCAGCTCTCAAACTTCTTGAACTAAAGGAAAAGCAATTTCATGAAAATCTTAACTTAATAAGTGATTTACGAAAAGCAATAATTTATAGATATGTAAAATAATAGCATACTAAAGCCAAGCCTTACGACTTGGCTTTTTTAATTAATACCATACTTTAACTAAAAAAGCATTTTTTACTACAATTCTCAACAATCCAACACAATTGAAACTATAAAACAATATAAAAATTAGATGTGCATTATTTTTGTATAGTAAAATTAAATCAATACCAAAGCCGTACCAAGCTCGCAAAATTTAATATTAACCCCTAAATTGTATATAAATGGGAAAAATTGGAAGAGGTATTCTTGGTGGAGTATCAGGTAAGGTAGCCAATGTTGTTGGCTCAAGATGGAAAGGAATTGATTATATTAGAGCTAAACCTCTAAGTGTAGCCAATCCTAGAACTTTGTTACAAGTTAATCAGAGAACAAAGTTTGCTTTGGTATTAAGATTTTTACAGCCTAACTTAAATTTCGTTAAGATTGGTTATAAAAATTATGCAGTAAAGAAATCGCAGTTTAATAGTGCAATGTCGTACATATTAAATAATGCGATTACAGGGGTATCTCCTGATTTTGTTATTGATTATTCATTAGCATTATTATCAAGAGGTAATTTGTCTCCAGCATTAAACCCTGTATTTGATCTAACTACTCCTGGACAGGTTCAGTTTTCATGGGATGATAACTCGACAGATGGTAACGCAAACGCAACTGATAAAGTTATGGTTGTAGCTTACAATCCAATAAAAGGAGAAAGTATCTATTTAACTGAAGGAGCTACAAGAGCAGATTTATCTCAAACTGTAGTTTTACCTAACAGCTACACGGGCGATGAATTACAAATGTTCATTTCGTTTATGAGTGCTGATGAAACTCAATTATCGAATAGTGCTTACATTGGCTCTGGTACGGCTTCATAAAATTAGTAAGCACTTTTTTAAGAACCACCTATAAAAGGGTGGTTTTTTTATGCTTCAAATAAAGTCAATTGTGGGGATAATGTGGGGATATTGAAGAAATAAAAAACCCTAACTCGCTGTAAATCAGCTGTTAGGGTTTCTTTTTCAGCGGAGAAAGAGGGATTCGAACCCCCGGACCTGTTACAGTCAACAGTTTTCAAGACTGCCGCATTCGACCACTCTGCCATTTCTCCAATAAGTCGTGCTCTACTTCCGTAATGCGAGTGCAAATATAATATCATTTTTTATTTTTACAAACCTTTTTTATATTTAAAATGAAAAAAAAAAAAAAATATTTTATATCTATTTAAAAATCATTAAATTATGAATAATAAACTAATAAAAAAAATCATTTTTTAAATAGTCAATTAATCAATACCTTTGAATTAAGCAATTATTACTGTTAATGCAGATAAGTGCATTGAATTAATACAACTCACTTTAACAAATACTCCCAAAATCAAAACGGCTTAAAATAGTACTTACATGAAAAAAATTGTTTTTATTGGAACCATATGGCCTGAACCCAAATCTACTGCTGCTGGAATTCGAATTTTGCAACTGTTAGACCTGTTTCTGAAAAATAATTTTGAAATAACTTTTGCCTCTTTTGCCTCAAAATCTGATTTCTCATTTGATTTAGAATCTTTAGGTATCAAAACGCAACTAATTGAACTCAACAACGCCTCGTTTAATGTTTTCATTAAAGAAGAAAATCCTGAAATTGTGGTTTTCGACCGCTTTATGACGGAAGAACAATTGGGTTGGAGAGTTACTGAAATACTACCAAATTGTATCAAAATTTTAGATACTGAGGACTTACATTTTATAAGAGATGCCAGAAAATCTGCCTTTAAAAAGAATATTCCTTTAAATAAAGAATTGCTTGTCAATGAAATATTTAAAAGAGAAATCGCTGCAATTTATAGATGTGATCTAACGTTAATCATTTCTAAATTTGAATTTGATTTTCTTATGGATGAATTTCATATTCCTAAAGAAATACTGCATTATATTCCAATGTTTTATAAAACTATTAATCAAGAACAATTAAAAAAATATCCAACATTTGAAAACAGAACCCATTTCATATCGATTGGAAATTTCCTTCATCAACCCAATTGGGAAGCCGTTTTGTTGCTAAAAGCTTCTATTTGGTCTAAAATTAAAAAACAACTTCCAGAAAGTGAATTGCATATTTATGGTGCTTATCTTCCTGAAAAAGCCAAACAACTAAATAATATAAAAGAAGGTTTTATTGTTAAAGGGAGAGCCGAAAGCAGTCAAGAAGTATTTACTAAAGCTAGAGTCTTACTTGCTCCGCTTCCATTTGGTGCTGGTATTAAAGGAAAGTTGATTGAATCTATGCAATATGGAACGCCTAACGTAACCACCAATATAGGTGCAGAAGGCATGCAAAATGGTTTACCTTGGAATGGTTTTATTGAAGATGATTTTGAAGACTTTGCAACTAAGGCAATTCAATTATACAGAGATAAATCTATTTGGGAACAGGCACAAATTAATGGAATAACCTTACTAAATTCCAATTTTAATAGTAACGATTATGAAAAGCCTTTAATAACTAAAATAAATGATTTAAAACAAAACTTAACACTTCACAGAAATCATAATTTCATGGGACAAATTTTGAATCATCATACCGTAAAAAGTACTATGTATATGAGTAAATGGATTGAAGAAAAAAATAAAACTAATTAAATAACTAAGTATAACTATCCGTGAATAGCCTCTGAATTGCCATAACTCTTAACTACATCTGCTTCGTAGGATAACCATTCTTCCCAACGTTTTTTAACATCCATTCCTGTTCCTAATTGATGTGCAAAATTTAAGAAAACGGTATAATGATTGGCTTCACTTATCATCAATTCTTTATAAAATTTAGCTAAGAATTCATCTTCAATAGTTTCATGCAATACTTTAAAACGTTCACAACTTCTCGCTTCAATCATGGCAGCAAATAACATTCTGTCTACTATAAAAAACTGCCTGTTTTCACCTTTTTTAATAAATTTCGACAATTGATTGACATAATTATCTTTTCGCTCTCTTCCTAAAACCCAACCTTTAGATTTAATAATTTCATGAACTTGTTCAAAATGATCCATTTCCTCTTGAGCAATCTTTACTAATTCTGAAATAATAGCAGTATGTTCTGGTAAAAGAGTTATTAGGGTAATCGCATTTGAAACCGCTTTTTGTTCGCACCAAGCATGATCAGAAAGTACTTCTTCTAAATTAGATTTTGCAATAGTAGCCCAATGGGGATCAGTGGGAAGTTTTAACTTGAACATGATTTTATTTTTTTACAAAATTAAAGTTTTTGTTTGTAAAAGCATTTATTAACTCACATTAAATTAAAAATAGTTATTTTTGAAGAATCAATTAATATAAAGATGAAAAAAATAGTAGTACTAAGTTTATGCAGCGCATTATTGTTCGGTTGTGCTCCTGGTTCTGGTCTAACAAAGCCAAAAAAAGCAAAAGAAATTAGTGAATACATCAATACCATTAACAAAGAAGATTTAAGTAAACACCTATATATTGTTGCTGGTGACGAAATGGCTGGAAGAGACACAGGTTCTGAAGGACAAAAAAAAGCAGGAGAATATCTTATCAATCACTATAAAAGTTTAGGTATTTCTTATCCTACAGGAGCAAGTAGTTATTATCAACCTATTCCAGGGGAATTTATGACTAAAAAATTTGGAAATAAAGTTGACGATTCTGAAAACATTTGGGCTTTTATTAAAGGAAACGAATTTCCTGACGAAATTGTAGTTATTTCTGCCCATTATGACCATGTGGGTAATAAAAATGACGAAATTTATAATGGTGCCGATGACGACGGATCTGGTACTGTAACACTTTTAGAAATTGCAGAGGCCTTTGCTAAAGCGAGAAAAGAAGGAAATGGTCCAAAACGTTCTGTTTTATTTTTACATGTTACAGCAGAAGAAAAAGGGCTTCATGGTTCAAGATATTATTCTGAAAACCCTATTTTTCCTATGAAAAATACTGTAGTAGATATTAATATTGATATGATTGGAAGGGTTGATCCAGAACATGAAGAGAACCCAAACTATATTTATGTTATTGGTTCTGATAGATTAAGCACCGAATTACATGAAATTAATGAAGCCATGAACACTAAATATGTAGGATTAAATCTAGATTATAAATTTAATGACCGAAATGATCCTCAAAGAATATATTTCCGTTCTGATCATTATAATTTTGCAAAAAATGGAGTGCCATCTATTTTCTTTTTTAATGGAGTTCATGCCGATTATCACCAACCTAGTGATACTCCTGACAAAATTAATTATGAATTAATGACTAAAAGAGCGCAATTGGCTTTTGCAGATGCTTGGGAGATTGCCAACAGAGAAAAAAGAATCATTGCGGATAAAAACGGTGAATAGAAACATACAAAAAAAGCTCCTAATTTCTTAGGAGCTTTTTGCTTTTGGGTGAATGATGGGGCTCGAACCCACGACCCTCGGTACCACAAACCGATGCTCTAACCAACTGAGCTACAATCACCATTTGTTTAACGAGTGCAAATATACTACTGTTTTTCTATTCTACAAACAAAAAAAACATAAATTTATTTCAAATCACTTAAACTATTGATTGCCAAATATCTTTCAACTGTAAATCCTTCAGCAAAATCAACTCCTACTATCCTTCCCATATCTTGGGCTCTATATTTTATAGAATCTAAGAAGTTTTTTGAGGTAATTGGAGTGACTGGTTCTTTAGAATTGGGATCATAAAATTGTGAACTGTATGCCAAAACCGATTCCATTTTCGTTTCCATAAAACCAGAAATATCAACCACAAAATCAGGTTCAATATTTTTCCATTGAATGTAATGATACACTTGTTTAGGTCTCCAGTGCTCTTGTTGAACTCCATCTATAGTAGTTTCAATCTTAATTAATCCAGATAAAAAACAAGCATCACTCACTAATTTACTTCCTTTTGCATGATCTATATGTCTGTCATCAAAAGCATTACACAAAACAATTTCAGGTTTGTATTTCCGTATTATTTTAATGATTTCCATTTGATGTGCTTCATCATTTATAAAAAAACCATCTCTAAAACCTAAATTCTCTCTAACGGAAACCCCTAATACGGCTGCTCCTTTAATGGCTTCTTCATCTCGTATAACAGCCGATCCTCTTGATCCTAGCTCACCACGAGTCAAATCTATAATACCAACTTTTTTACCTAATGAAACTTCTTTAGCTATAGTCCCAGCAGCACCTAGTTCAACATCATCAGGATGTGCTCCAAATGCTAAAATATCTAATTTCATATTATTCATAAAGGGTGTTTTTAATCGTTTTTGATTTATTTACAGTTTCTATAAATTCATTTTCTGGATTACTTTCATAAGTAATACCACAACCTACAAATATTGAAACTGTAGTGTTTTTATATTGCATACAACGCAAATTTACAAACAAATCGTTAGCATCAGCATTTTTTCCTTCAAAGAGGTTCATTTCTCCTAAAAATCCGGTATAAAAACTTCGTTCATAACCTTCATGATTAAAAATAAATTTTTTAGCTATTTCTTTAGGAAAACCGCAAACTGCTGGAGTTGGATGCAATTGTTCTAATACATTTTTAATAGAAAATTCTTTATTTAAAACCGCTTCAATATCTGTTTTCAGATGAACTAAATTTCCAGCTTTTACGGTGTAAGGTTCGGAAATTGTTATTGTAT
The DNA here is from genome assembly GCF_965657075.1 of Flavobacterium sp. GTDB lineage: Bacteria > Bacteroidota > Bacteroidia > Flavobacteriales > Flavobacteriaceae > Flavobacterium. Next base: position 29,862 of record NZ_CBFHMV010000010.1, on the reverse strand, counting down.
CAGAGACTTCTTCTAAAGTTTCTTTAATAAATTCGGATACAATTTTTTGTTCATCTTTCTCTTTCTCGTGCCAAACCACTTTTTCGGAATCTAATTGCGTTCCTGCCAAAGCCACTGTTTTTAGTACATTGTTTTTTGTTTTAACAAATTGTTCAGGAGAAGCACCAAACCAAAGTCCTAATTTAGGATGATACAAAACATATTTAAAAGCTGATGGATAAAGGTTCAAACTGTTTTTAAAAGTTTTAACAAAATCAAAAGTAGCCAAGGCAAATTCTTCATTTCTGGAAAGTACTACTTTTTTAAATTCATTATTTTTAATGGCTTCTACTCCACTTGCAACCAAATGTTCAAAGTGATTTTGAGCATCATTAACTTCTGAAAATAGATGTTTTTTTCCTGCAATAACTTCATTCGAGTATGTTTCATGAATTATTTCAGCATTTGCAGTTGGAAAATAATATTTTTTTTGGCCGTCAAAAGAAACAAATGCAAATCCTGACTCTTTAAAATCATCAATTTCATGCAACAAATCATCGTTCTGAAAAAGTGCAAAAAGTTCATGAGAATCTGGTTTGCAATACATTACAAAAGGCAATTTATTGGTGTAATGTTGTTGACTTTTATGAAAAATATTCATTATTGTTTACGAGGTAAAATCATGTTGGTTAATTTTGATAAGCATACCAAACGGTCTTGTTCGTCAGTTATTCTAATTTCCCATAAATGAATACTTCTTCCTTTATGAATAATTTTAGCTGTTGCATAAACAATTCCTTCTCTTTTAGCTCTCAAATGATTTGCAGATATTTCAATACCTCTTACTTCCGACTTTTCAGGATTTACAAATAATAATGAAGCGGCACTTCCTACACTTTCTGCCAAAGCAACACTAGCACCACCATGCAACAAGCCCATAGGTTGATGAATTCTCGAATTTACAGGCATTTTAGCAGTTAAAAAATCTTCTCCAGCATCAATGTATTCAATTTCTAAGGTTTCCATTAAAGTATTCTTAGACCAATCATTACATAATTGCAACATTTTATCTTTATCAAACATCTTTTTTTTATTTTCTACAAAATTACTCATTTTTTAAAGTTTTGAAATAATAACTTTTATAATTGATTGTTAAATGAGACTAAAAATGTTTTTTTTACGTTACAAATAAATAGTAGATTGAAAATAATAATTACTTTTACGAAAATAAAGCTTACAAATGCGTTACCTATTAGTTACTTTTTTATTTATTGGAGTTTTTTCACTAACTTCATGTAGAAGCGATTTTGATTTTGAATCTAATGTAGGAAATCTCCGTTTTTCTAAAGATACGGTTTACTTAGACACTGTATTTACCAACATTGGGTCAAGCACTTATACTTTAAAAGTATACAACACAACCAACAAAAATATTGCTATTCCGAGTCTTAAATTAGGACAAGGTGAAGCTTCAAAATACCGTTTAATGGTAGATGGAATACCAGGAAAAGTTTTTAATAATATTGAACTTTTAGCAAAAGACAGTATGTTTGTTTTTGTTGAAACTACGATAGATTATAACGATTACGCCAACTCAGAAACTACATTTTTGTACACTGATCGAATTGAATTTGGAACTACAAATGATTTTCAGAAAGTAGAATTAGTGACTTTAGTTCAAGATGCCGTTTTCATTTATCCCGAAAGAACACCAAACGGAACCAATCAATTTTCTTATGAACAGATTTTGTTGGGTATGGATGAAGAGGGGAATAATGTAACCGTCAACGGCAGTAATTTAAGTCAAAACGATGCTGTAAATGGCAACGAATTGCATTGGACTAATACAAAACCCTATGTAATTTACGGTTATGCGAAAATACCTGAAAATGAAATTTTACAAGTTGATGCTGGTGTGAGAGCTCATTTTCATGCGGAATCTGGTTTGATTGTTTCAGAAAATGCATCTCTACAAATCAATGGAACTCATTCTACAACTGAAAGTTTAGAAAACGAAGTTATTTTTCAAGGAGATCGATTGGAACCTATTTATGAAGACGTGGCAGGACAATGGGGAACTATTTGGTTTTTTCCTGGAAGTAAAAACAATTCCATTAAAAATTTAACCTTAAAAAATGCTACTGTTGGACTTCTAGTTTCAGGAAATGACGGAACAATAAACCCAACAATAGAGATAGAAAATACTCAAATTTATAACTGCAGTAACGTTGGCATTTTGGCTAGAACAGGAAATATAACGGGAAAAAATATGGTGATTAACAATTGTGGTCAGGCTAGTTTTGCAGGAAGTTTTGGAGGAAGTTATGATTTTACCCATTGTACTTTTGCTAATTATTGGCCAGTTCCTAACCAAACTTGTGTTTTACTAAGTAATGAAAATATATCTAACACGACTGAAACCGTTTTACTTAAAGCCGATTTTAAAAATTGCATCATTTATGGAAGTTCCAATTTAGGACTTAGTCTTAAAAAAGAAGGCACAATGTTTAATTATAACTTCACCAATTGTTTGATTAAGTTTATAGATTCGGGCAATCAATTTGCTGGTAATGAATTATACGATTTTGCCAACAATCCTCTTTTTCAAGACTGTATTATAGCAAAAAACAGTTCTCAAAATAAACCCGATTTTTTAGCACCTAATGAAAATCAATTGGTTATTGGAGAAAATTCTATTGCCAAAGGAAATGCTGCGTTTAGTTTTTCAGATTTTAAAGACATCACAAACCTAGATAGAACCAATCCATCCGATATGGGAGCTTATAATTTTGCAGTTTTTGATTAACAATTGCATCTTTTTTTTGTTATAAACTTTATTTTGAATGCTTTTGAAATTATAAGTTTTTAGAATAAATTTGCGTCAAGTACGATAATTCGAGAATTGTCCTTAAAACAACAACACAATGATTCACTTTTTCGGTAACGAAACTACTGCACTTTTTGCCGTACAAACGCAAAACGAACTTTCGACAGAAACTATTTCAAAATTAAATTGGTTATTTGGTAACGCACAGAAAATTGATAAATCCGTACTTGCGGATTTTTTTGTTGGACCACGTGCCACAATGATAACTCCTTGGAGTACAAATGCCGTTGAAATTACTCAAAATATGGGAATTTCAGGAATTGTAAGAATCGAAGAGTTTCAAAAAGTAACAGAAGATTTTAAAGATTTTGATCCAATGCTTTCGCAAAAGTATTCGGATTTAAATCAAGAAATTTTTACTATTAATATAAAACCTGAACCTATTTTAGAAATTGAAGATATTGCTTCTTACAACAAAAAAGAGGGTTTAGCCTTAAGCGATGAAGAAGTAGAATATTTACATCAAGTTGCCCACAAAATCAATAGAAAATTAACCGACTCTGAAATATTTGCTTTCTCACAAGCCAATTCAGAACATTGCCGTCATAAAATTTTCAATGGAACATTTGTTATTGATGGTGAAGAAAAAGAAACTTCATTGTTCAAATTAATTAAGAAAACATCTGCTGAAAATCCAAACGATATTGTTTCAGCATATAAAGATAATGTGGCTTTTCTAAAAGGACCAAAAGTGACTCAGTTTGCACCAAAAAGTGCTGATAAAGCTGATTTTTATGCTGAAAAAGAATTCGATTCTGTAATTTCATTAAAAGCAGAAACACATAATTTCCCAACAACAGTTGAACCTTTCAACGGTGCAGCAACAGGCTCTGGTGGAGAAATTCGCGATAGATTAGCAGGAGGACAAGGTTCTTTGCCATTAGCAGGAACAGCTGTTTACATGACTTCTTATTCTCGTTTAAAAGAAAACAATCTAGGTTTTCAAGAAAGAAAATGGTTATACCAAACACCAATTGACATATTAATAAAAGCTTCAAACGGAGCTTCTGATTTTGGAAATAAATTCGGTCAACCTTTAATCACAGGTTCATTATTAACTTTCGAACACGAAGAAGAAGGTAGAAAATTAGGATACGACAAAGTAATTATGCAAGCTGGTGGAATTGGTTACGGAAAATTAGACCAAGCTATCAAGAAAAAACCAAGTGAAGGTGATAAAATTGTAATTTTAGGTGGTGAAAACTACAGAATTGGAATGGGTGGAGCTGCAGTTTCTTCAGCTGACACTGGAGAATTCAGTTCAGGAATTGAATTAAATGCCATTCAACGTTCTAATCCAGAAATGCAAAAACGTGCCGCAAACGCTATTCGTTGTTTAGTGGAAAGTGACGAAAATCCTATCGTTTCCATTCACGATCATGGTGCGGGTGGGCATTTAAATTGTTTGTCAGAATTAGTAGAAGATACAGGAGGGTTAATTGATTTAGACAAATTACCTGTTGGAGATCCAACGCTTTCTGCCAAAGAAATCATCGGTAACGAATCGCAAGAAAGAATGGGATTGGTTATTGGTCAAAAAGACATGGACATTTTACAACGAATTGCAGACAGAGAACGTTCTCCTATGTATGAAGTTGGTGATGTTACTAACGATCATCGTTTTACTTTTCAATCCAAATCTACTGGTTTAAAACCTATGGATTATGCTTTGGAAGATTTCTTTGGAAGTTCACCAAAAACCATAATGACTGACTCAAAAATTGATAGAAAATATTCAGATTTAGAATACTCTCATGAAAATTTAGAAACCTATTTAAAAGAAGTTTTACAACTTGAAGCTGTTGCCTGTAAAGATTGGCTAACAAACAAAGTTGACCGTTGTGTTGGTGGAAAAGTAGCTAAGCAACAATGTGTTGGACCTTTGCAATTACCCTTAAATAATGTAGGTGTAATGGCTTTAGATTATAATGGAAAAGAAGGAATTGCAACTTCTATTGGGCACTCTCCTATTTCAGCTTTGGTAAATCCTGCTGCTGGAAGTAGAAATGCGATTGCTGAATCTTTATCCAATATTGTTTTTGCACCTTTAAAAGATAATTTAAAATCAGTTTCACTTTCTGCCAATTGGATGTGGGCTTGTAAAAATGAAGGTGAAGATGCTCGATTGTACGAAGCCGTTCAAGCTTGTTCTGATTTTGCTATCGAACTGGGAATCAACATTCCAACAGGAAAAGATTCGCTTTCCATGAAGCAAAAATATCCTAATGAAGAAGTAATTGCTCCGGGAACTGTAATTATTTCAGCTGCAGGAAATTGTAACGATATAACTAAAGTAGTCGAACCAGTTTTACAAAAAGATGGTGGTTCAATTTATTATATTAATTTATCACAAGATGCATTCAAATTAGGTGGAAGTTCATTTGCTCAAACGTTAAATAAAATAGGTAATGATGTTCCTACAATAAAAGACTCAAATTTCTTCAAAAAAGCATTTAACATAGTTCAAGAATTAATAAAAGATAATCAAATTTTAGCTGGTCATGATATTGGAAGTGGTGGTTTAATCACAACCTTATTAGAAATGTGTTTTGCTGATACTAATTTAGGAGCAAAAATTTCATTCGATACTTTTACTGAAAAAGATTTAATTAAAATATTATTTTCTGAAAATATTGGATTAGTGCTTCAAGCTAAAGAAGATGCAACCTTTGAAAAAGCATTTGAAGGCTTAGAAATTTTCAAATTAGGAAATGCTACAACTTCTGGAAATTTAGATTTTGGAAATTGGAAATTAGATATTGACACTTACAGAAGAGATTGGTTTGAAACCTCTTTCTTATTAGACCAAAAACAAACGGCTAATAACAAAGCACAAGAACGTTTTGATAATTTTGATAAACAAGAATTAAAGTATAAGTTTCCATCACAATTTACTGGAAAAAAACCAGAAATTGAAACTTCAAAACCAAGACCAAAAGCTGCTATTATTCGTGAAAAAGGAAGTAATTCTGAAAGAGAAATGGCAAATGCAATGTATTTAGCAGGTTTTGATGTGAAAGATATTCACATGACCGATTTGATTTCTGGAAGAGAAAACCTAGAAGATGTTCAATTTATAGGAGCTGTTGGAGGTTTTTCTAATTCTGATGTATTAGGAAGTGCAAAAGGTTGGGCTGGAGCATTTTTATATAATGAAAAAGCAAATACCGCTTTGAAAAAATTCTTCAAAAGGGAAGACACACTTTCTGTTGGAATTTGTAACGGATGCCAATTGTTTATGGAACTAGAAGTCATCAATCCAGAACACGAAGTTCATGGAAAAATGAAGCATAATGATTCTCATAAACATGAAAGTGGCTTTACTTCTGTAACCATTCAAGAAAATAATTCTGTAATGCTTAAAACCTTAGCAGGAAGCACTCTAGGCGTTTGGATTTCTCATGGTGAAGGAAAATTCAATTTACCTTATTCAGAAAATAAATACAATATCGTTGCCAAATATGCATACGAAGGATATCCAGCCAATCCAAATGGCTCAGATTTCAACACAGCTATGATGTGCGATACTACAGGAAGACATTTAGTAATGATGCCTCACATTGAACGTTCTACTTTCCCCTGGAATTGGGCAAACTATCCAAAAGACAGAAATGATAAAGTTTCTCCTTGGTTAGAAGCTTTTGTGAATGCAAAAAACTGGATTGAGATGAAATAAGCATAAGAAAATCAGATAAATAGTATCTTTTTTAATCATTTTATATTTATTATGCGTGCATAATATTTTAATAATCAAAGTGTTATTAAACAATTCTTTAATTAATCGTTAAAAATTGTAAATTATACATTTTTTTATTAATTTGCATGAATATTAAATAAAATTTTATGAGCAACGTTACACGTTTATTTGATTTTCCCTATTATCAATTAGAAAAATTTGATATTCCGGATGCATTAGTTACCAAATATGGTGATCAGTGGGTTAAAACTTCAACGCAAGAGTATATTTCAAAAGCCAATTCTATTTCCAGAGGATTAATTCGTTTAGGCGTTAAACCTAACGAAAAAATTGGATTAATTACATCCGCTAATAGAACCGAATGGAATATTTGTGATATTGGAATCATGCAAATAGGTGTTCAAACCGTACCAATTTACCCAACTATTGCTGCTGAAGATTACGAATATATATTGAATCATTCCGAATCCGTTGTTTGCTTCGTATCGGATCAAGAAGTTTATGACAAACTAATTTCTGTAAAAGCAAATATTCCTACGCTTAAAGAAATTTATTCTTTCAACGATATTGAAGGTTGTAAAAGTTGGAAAGAAGTTTTGGAACATGGAAAAGACACCATGAATCAAATTGAGGTAGAAACAAGAAAAAGTAGTGTTAACGAAGATGATTTAGCTACTATAATATACACTTCTGGTACTACTGGCAGACCAAAAGGGGTAATGCTTTCGCATAAAAACATTGTCAGCAATGCCAAAAATTCTGCTCCTAGATTTCCTGTACAACCAAGAGAAACTAAAGCACTAAGTTTTTTGCCTGTATGTCATATTTACGAAAGAATGCTTTTGTATTTATATCAATATACTGGAGTTAGCATCTATTTTGCTGAATCAATTGAAAAAGTAAGCGACAATTTAAAAGAAGTACAACCACAAGTAATGACTGCTGTTCCTAGAGTTTTAGAAAAAGTATATGACAAAATTATTGCTAAAGGAACAGAACTTACTGGAATCAAAAAAGGCTTATTCTTTTGGGCTGTAAATCTTGGTTTAAAATATGAACCTTACGGAAAAAATGGTTGGTGGTATGAAAAACAATTAAGCATTGCCAACAAAATAATTTTTAGCAAATGGAGAGAAGCTCTTGGTGGAAACATTCAAGTAATCGCTTGTGGTAGTGCAGCTTTACAACCAAGATTAGCAAGAGTTTTTAATGCTGCAGGAATGAATGTAATGGAAGGTTATGGTTTAACTGAAACTTCTCCAGTGATTTCTGTAAATGATATGAGAAATAATGGTTTCAGAATTGGAACTGTAGGAAAAATTATTGATGAATGTGAAGTAAAAATTGCCGAAGACGGTGAAATACTTTGCAAAGGTCCAAACGTAATGTTAGGCTATTATAAAGATGAAGAAAAAACAAACGAAGTTTTAAAAGAAGGATATTTTCATACAGGAGATATTGGTGAAATTGATGCTGACGGATTCTTAAAAATTACAGATCGTAAAAAAGAAATGTTCAAAACTTCTGGTGGTAAATACATTGCTCCACAAGTCTTAGAAAATTCATTCAAACAATCTCGTTTTATAGAACAAATTATGGTTGTTGGTGATGGTGAAAAAATGCCAGCAGCATTAATTCAACCCAACTTTGAATTCGTAAAAGAATGGGCATCACGAAGAAAATTAAACATTGGCGATTTAAATGCTGAAATTGTTTCTAATCCAGAAGTAATTAAAAGAATACAAGAAGAAGTTAATGAAATCAACGAGCGTTTTGGAAACTGGGAAAAAATCAAACGATTTGAACTTACTCCAGATATTTGGTCCATTGAAGAAGGCCATTTGACTCCAACAATGAAATTAAAAAGAAAAAATATTAAGGAAATTTATATCAATTTATATAATAAAATATATACAAATTAATAATTTAACAATTTATTAATCAAATAATATCAAAAATACTATGCGTGCATAGTATTTTTTTTTATCTTTGAAATTCATAAGATTTATATGAAAGACAAAACAATAGATTATATGCTTCGTGCAACTTGGCAAGCTGTAGCAAGAATGTATAACGAAGAAGCCTCAAAATATGGTGCCACAATGGCAACTGGATTTGCTCTATTGAGTATAGATAAAGATAAAGGAACGCCTTCTACTGCACTAGGACCTAAAATGGGAATGGAAGCAACAAGCCTTACCAGAACATTAAAATCAATGGAAGAAAAAGGATTAATTGTAAGAAAAAAAAATCCAGAAGATGGAAGAGGTGTAATTATTGAACTCACCGAAGCTGGTCAAGAAAAAAGAGCCCTTTCAAAAACTACAGTACTTCAATTTAATGAATCTGTAAAAAGAGTTGTCTCAGAAGAAAAATTAAATCACTTTATGGAAGTTGCTGAAATCATAAATGAATTAATTACTGATAAAAAAATATATTTAGAACAAGAATTACAAAAAAAATAATATTTCACCTATGAAACGTACTATAAAAAAAGTTGCTGTTATTGGATCAGGAATTATGGGAAGTGGTATCGCTTGTCATTTTGCAAATATAGGAGTTGAAGTCTTATTACTAGACATCGTTCCCAGAGAATTAACAGAAGCTGAACAAAAAAAAGGATTAACTTTAGAAAGTAAAGTCGTTAGAAATCGTTTGGTTAATGGCCATTTAACTACAGCGTTAAAATCGAAGCCCTCTCCTATTTATCATCCAAGTTTTGCAAACCGAATTACAACGGGCAACACAACAGACGATATAAAAAAAATTGCCGATGTAGATTGGATTATTGAAGTTGTTGTTGAAAGACTTGATATAAAAAAATTAGTTTTTGAACAAGTTGAAAAATATAGAAAACCCGGAACTTTAATTACTTCAAATACTTCTGGTATTCCAATTCACTTCATGAGTGAAGGAAGAAGCGAAGATTTCCAAAAACACTTCTGTGGAACACATTTCTTCAATCCAGCACGTTACTTAAAATTATTTGAAATCATTCCTGGACCACAAACTTCTCAAGAAGTATTAGACTTCTTAAATGGTTATGGTGAAAAATTCTTAGGAAAAACTTCAGTTATTGCCAAAGATACTCCAGCTTTTATTGGAAATAGAATCGGAATCTTCGGAATTCAAAGTTTATTCCACCAAGTAAAAGAAATGGGATTAACGGTTGAAGAAGTGGATAAATTGACTGGTCCAGTTATTGGTAGACCCAAATCGGCTACTTTCAGAACTGTTGATGTTGTTGGATTAGATACTTTAGTTCATGTTGCCAACGGAATTTATGAAAATTGCCCAAATGACGAAGTTCATGAATTATTTAAACTTCCAGAATTTGTAAACAAAATGATGGAAAACAATTGGCTAGGAAGTAAATCTGGTCAAGGTTTCTACAAAAAAGAGGGTAAAGATATTCTAACTTTAGATTTAGACACTTTAGAATATAGAGCTAATAAAAAAGCTTCATTTGCAACTTTAGAATTAACAAAAACTATCGACAAACCAATTGATAGATTCAAGGTTTTAGTAAAAGGAAAAGACAAAGCAGGTGATTTCTACAGAAAGAATTTCACTTCAATGTTCCAATATGTTTCAAACAGAATTCCAGAAATCACAGAAGATTTATACAAAATCGACGATGCCATGAAAGCAGGTTTCGGTTGGGAAAATGGACCTTTCGAAATTTGGGATGCTATCGGTGTTGAAAAAGGAATCGAATTAATGAAAGCGGAAGGTTATGAACCAGCTGCTTGGGTTAACGAAATGTTAGCCGCTGGAGTTACTTCATTCTACAGTATAAAAGAAGGAGCAACTTACTTCTACTCTACTTCAAACAAAAAAGTAGAAAAAATTCCAGGTCAAGATGCCTTCATCATCTTAAACAACATTCGCGAAAGCAAAAAAGTTTGGAACAACAGCGATTCTATTATCACGGATTTAGGTGATGGAATTATCAACTTAGAATTTACTTCAAAAATGAATTCAATTGGTGCTGGAGTTTTACAAGGAATCAACAAAGCAATTGACATTGCAGAAAAAGAATACAACGGATTAGTAATTGGAAATCAAGGTGCAAATTTCTCTGTAGGAGCAAATATTGGAATGATTTTCATGATGGCTGTGGAGCAAGAATATGACGAATTGAATATGGCTATCAAAATGTTCCAAGACACTATGATGCGTTGTCGTTATTCTGCAATACCAGTTATAGCTGCTCCTCACGGAATGACGCTTGGTGGTGGTTGTGAATTAACTATGCACGCTGATAGAGCTGTTGCTGCTGCTGAAACCTATATTGGTTTAGTAGAATTTGGAGTTGGTGTAATTCCTGGTGGTGGTGGTTCTAAAGAAATGGCTTTGAGAGCTTCAGACCTTTTCCGTAAAAATGATGTGGAATTAAATGTTTTACAAGAATATTTCTTAACTGTTGGAATGGCAAAAGTAGCTACATCAGCTTATGAAGGTTATGACAATGGTGTATTAATTAAAGGTAGAGATATTGTTGTAGTGAACAAAGACCGTCAAATTGCAACAGCGAAACAAGTAGCCATGCAAATGGCTGAACAAGGATATACGCAAGCTCCAAAAAGAAAAGATATCAGAGTTCTTGGAAAACAAGCTTTAGGAATGTTCTTAGTAGGAACTGACAGCATGGAAGCTGGAAAATATATCTCAGAACACGACAAGAAAATTGCCAACAAATTAGCTTATGTAATGGCTGGTGGAGATTTGTCTGAGCCAACAATGGTAACAGAACAATACTTATTAGATCTAGAAAGAGAAGCCTTTTTATCATTAACTGGTGAAAGAAAATCGTTAGAAAGAATTCAACACATGTTAACTAAAGGGAAACCGTTGAGAAATTAATAGTAAGTATTAAGACTAGAGTATTAAGTATTAAGACAAAGAAGATTATGCATAATTTTGAAAAACTTAAAATATGGCAAAAAGCAATGGACATAGCTGTAGAAGTTTATGAGATTTCTTTGCATTTACCTAATGATGAAAAATTTAATTTAATTCATCAAATTAAAAAATGTGCAGTTTCAATACCGTCAAATATAGCTGAAGGTTCAGGTAGAAATCATAACAAAGAGTTTATTCAATTTTTAGGAATAGCCAATGGATCTACTTTTGAATTAATAACTCAATTAATACTTGCTAAAAGATTAAAACTAGTTAATGAAGAAATCATACAACCAATTATAAGTCAATTAGTCGAAGTCTCAAATATGAATTTTTCCTTTCAAAAAACATTAAAAGAAAATATTAAATAACGATTGGCAAGTCTTAATACTTAATACTACAATCTTAATACAAATAAATATGAAAACAGCATATATAGTAAAAGCATACAGAACTGCAGTTGGTAAAGCACCTAAAGGCGTTTTTCGTTTCAAAAGACCAGATGAATTGGCTGCTGAGACAATTGAGCATATGATGAAAGAATTACCAAACTTTGACAAAACTCGTATTGACGACGTCATGGTTGGTAACGCAATGCCTGAAGCCGAACAAGGTTTAAACGTTGCTCGATTAATCTCTTTGATGGGATTAAAAGTAGAAGACGTTCCTGGTGTTACAGTAAACAGATATTGTGCTTCTGGAATTGAAACTATAGGAATGGCAACAGCAAAAATTCAATCAGGAATGGCAGATTGTATCATCGCTGGTGGTGCAGAAAGCATGAGTTATATTCCAATGGGTGGTTACAAGCCAACTCCAGATTATAAAGTTTCAAAAGCAGGTCATGAGGATTATTATTGGGGAATGGGTTTAACGGCAGAAGCTGTAGCCAACCAATTCAAAGTTTCTCGAGAAGATCAGGATGAATTTGCCTATCATTCACATATGAAAGCATTAAAAGCTCAAGCTGAAGGAAGATTTGATGATCAAATTGTTCCAATCACTGTGGAAGAAACTTTCGTGAATGAAAATGGTAAAAAAGAAACACGTTCTTATGTTGTTAAGAAAGACGAAGGACCAAGAGCTGGAACTTCTGTGGCAGCTTTGGCTGGTTTACGTCCTGTATTTGCTGCTGATGGAAGCGTAACAGCTGGAAACTCTTCACAAATGAGTGATGGTGCAGCATTCGTCTTAGTAATGAGCGAAGAAATGGTAAAAGAATTAAATTTAGAACCAATTGCTAGATTAGTAAACTTTGCTTCTGCAGGTGTTGAACCAAGAATTATGGGTATTGGACCAGTTAAAGCAATTCCAAAAGCCTTAAAACAAGCAGGTTTAAAACAATCAGATATTGATTTAATTGAACTTAATGAAGCTTTTGCATCACAATCATTAGCCGTTATTCGCGAATTAGGTTTAAATCCAGATATCGTAAATGTTAATGGTGGAGCAATTGCATTAGGTCACCCACTAGGTTGTACTGGAGCAAAACTTTCGGTTCAACTTTTTGATGAAATGCGCAAACGTGGCAATGCAAAATACGGAATGGTAACCATGTGTGTTGGTACGGGACAAGGTACAGCGGGTATTTATGAGTATTTGAAATAGAAGTTAGAAGAAAGAGGCAAGAGGAAAGATAAAAGACTAATGAAGCATAACTTTAAGAATCTTAAAATTTGGACTTTAGCGATGGAAATTGCTTCAGATGTTCATAATTTATGTTTAGATTTTCCTAAAAATGAAGTTTATGGTTTAATTAGTCAAATGAATAGAGCTGCTGTTTCTATGCCTTCAAATATTGCAGAAGGATCTAATAGAGAAAACACACATTTCAAACATTATTTGAATATTAGTTTAGGTTCTTCATTTGAATTACAAACACAATTATTAATAGCATTACAAAATAAATATATAACTCAAGAAAAAACGATTGAATTAGAAAACAAGATTATTGAATTCCAAAAAATGACTACTGGTTTTATCAGTAAATTGGTTTAATCTTGCTTCTTTCTTCTTTCTTCTTTTCTCTAAAAAAATAAAAAAATGGCAGATATTATCAGAGGAGGACAATTCCTTGTAAAAGAAACAAAATGTGAAGACATCTTCACACCAGAAGATTTCAATGAAGAACAAATCATGATGCGTGATTCGGTTATCGAATTCGTAGACAAAGAACTTTGGCCAAACAAAGAAAGATTTGAAAAGAAAGATTACGCACTTACTGAAGAAGTAATGAAAAAAGCAGGTGAATTAGGTTACCTAAGTATAGCTGTTCCTGAAGCTTATGGAGGAATGGGAATGGGATTTACCAACACCGTATTAGTTTGTGATTATATTTCAGGTGCAACAGGTTCGTTTTCAACAGCTTTTGGTGCTCATACAGGAATTGGAACTATGCCAATTACTCTATATGGAACAGAAGAACAAAAACAAAAATACGTTCCAAAACTAGCTTCTGGTGAGTGGTTTGGAGCTTATTGCTTAACAGAACCAGGTGCAGGTTCAGATGCTAATTCAGGAAAAACTAAAGCAGTTTTATCAGAAGATGGTAAATATTATAGCATTACTGGTGGAAAAATGTGGATTTCAAACGCTGGTTTTTGTCAAGTGTTTATTGTATTTGCTAGAATTGGTGATGATAAAAACATTACGGGTTTCATTGTAGAAAATGATCCTTCAAACGGAATTTCTTTAGGTGATGAAGAACACAAATTAGGTATTCGCTCCTCTTCTACTCGACAAGTTTTCTTTAACGAAACAAAAGTTCCTGTTGAAAATATGTTAGCGGGTCGTGGTGAAGGATTTAAAATTGCCATGAACGCTTTAAATGTTGGTCGAATTAAATTAGCTGCTGCATGTTTAGAAGCGCAACGTAGAACGATTTCTACAGCAATTCAATATGCTAATGAAAGAATGCAGTTTAATGTGCCGATTTCAAGTTTTGGTGCAATTCAATCAAAATTAGCTGAAATTGCTACAAATGCTTATGCTGGAGAAAGTGCTACTTATAGAGCTTCTCATGACATTGAAACTAGAATCAACATTAGAGTTGAAGAAGGAAATTCTCATCAAGAAGCCGAACTAAAAGGAGTTGAAGAATTTGCAATCGAATGTTCTATCTTAAAAGTAGCAGTTTCAGAAGATGTACAAAACTGTACCGATGAAGGAATTCAAATTTTTGGTGGAATGGGATTCTCTGAAGATGCTCCAATGGAAAGCGCTTGGAGAGATGCTCGTATCGCAAGAATATACGAAGGAACTAACGAAATCAACAGAATGCTATCTGTAGGAATGTTGGTTAAGAAAGCCATGAAAGGTCATGTTGACCTATTAGGACCAGCAATGGCTGTTGCAGAAGAATTAATGGGAATTCCTTCTTTTGATGTTCCAGATTATTCTGAATTATTTGCAGAAGAAAAAGAAATGGTTGCCAAATTGAAAAAAGTATTCTTAATGGTTGCTGGTTCTGCAGTTCAAAAATATGGTGCTGAATTAGAATCTCATCAACAATTATTAATGGCTGCTTCAGATATATTAATTGAAATATACATGGCTGAAAGTACTATTCTTAGAACAGAAAAATTAGCTAAAAAAGAAGGTGCTGATAAAGTTCAAGAACAGATTGCAATGGCACAATTGTATTTATACCATGCAGTAGATATCGTAAACCAAAAAGGGAAAGAAGGTATTGTTTCTTTCTCAGAAGGTGATGAACAAAGAATGATGTTAATGGGACTTAAACGTTTTACAAAATATACAAACATGCCAAACGTAATTGGCTTACGTGAAAAAATTGCTGCTAAATTGATTGCGGAAAACAAGTACGCTTTCTAAATAACAGTAAATTTGATTTTAATTTAGTTTGAAAAAAAACCGTTACAAATTGTAACGGTTTTTATTTTATAAAGGCACATCCATATCTATTTTCAGATTAGATTCGTTATCTTCTTTAGTATTTTCTGTTTTATTTGTTTTATTAAACATTAACCCAAACATCATGATAAATGCTGTTAAAACAATTACTTGAATTATCAAGGCATTATTAACCAAAGGGATTGAAAATCCTGCTTCTTGAATCTTTAAAAATAAGATTATCGTAATTAACCCTCTTGGAGCAATAAATAATAAAGGCATTAATGCTACTTTAAAAATCTTTAACTGAATGGCTCTCACCAAATAGATTAATCCAACAATACCTAAGGCTAATTCAAAAGTATTAGGATTCAATACGTCTTCTGTTTTAATTAAAAATCCAAACAATATAAAAAATAACGAACGAATTAAAAATGCAGCTTCAATAGTCAGTTCTTTAAACTTATGAACCTCTTTTTCTAAAGTTCTTGGTTTTAAATACTGAATCCATTTATATTTATCCAACTCATCAAAATTACCCATTACTAAACCAAACAACATAATAAAAAGTAAAGCTGGTAAATGATATACTTCAGAAATTGCAAAAATTAAAACAATTAATAAAACGATAGGTATAAATTTAACATGATGATCTATTCGACTTAATAAAAAAGCTAAAAAAGCTGTAGCAACAAAGGAAATAATTAACATGATTAAAATTTGTAAACCAAAATTTCCTAAAGTTTCAATTTCAATTACCTTGTTTAAAACTAAAAAGTTAAAAAACAAAACTCCTATTATATCTGACAAACTACTTTCATAGATAGCAAACTCTTTATTAAATAGATTTAAATTTCCTACACTAGAAATAGCAATAGCACTACTAATGATACACAATGGAATTGCATTTATCAATCCTTGTTTGTAATCAGCATCTAAAAAATAATAAAAGAAATGTCCAATTACAAAGGCTGTTATAAATAAAGGAACAATAGCTGTTACTAAAGTTTTACCAATAAAAGGTAATTTTCTCTTGTTCATTTGAAGTTCTAATGAACCCTCAAGTACAATCAAAATTAGTCCAAAAGTACCTAAAAAAGGTAATAAAGGATTCAAATCAGGAATCACAATATGCAAAACATCAGTACCTTGTTTCACCAACCAACCCATCAGAATCAATAAAATAACTGAAGGAATTTTGGTTTTGTTGGAGGAAACCGTAAAAGCATAAGCCAATAATAATAAAGCACAAATAGTACTAATAATTACATAATTCATATGAAAAACTTTTTAGCAAGATAAAAATTGTTTTTGAATAATTGGAGACTTCCAACATCATTTATTAAAATATATTTCAACATTTTTTATACAAATTAGACCTATTCTTATTTAACATTTAGTAAATTTACATAGTAACTTTTTATTAAAATTTAAGCTATGTTTTTCTTTAGAACCTTAATTTCATTTTTAAAAGATGATGAATATCGCGACCTACTTTTTACAACAATTTTAATTATTATTACAGGTACTTTTGTCTATCATTATCTTGAAGGTTGGTCGTATATTGATTCTTTATATTTTTCGGTAGTTACTTTAACAACAATTGGTTTTGGTGATTTTGCTCCAAAAACAGATGAAGGAAAATTATTTACCATTTTGTATATTGTAGCTGGCATTGGAATGATTTTGAGTTTTATTAATACAGTCCAACATCATTACACTTACATGAAACATAAAGAACGAAGAGAAATTCTTAAAAATAAAGGTTTGAGGAAGAAAAATGAATAATTATTTCTTATAAAACTTTCTGTATTTAGAGAGTGCAAAAAAGGCAATTACCAAAACTCCTGCAAGAATGTAAACATAATATACAACGCTTTGTTTTTCTCCAGAAGCATAAGAATGCATGCCACTTAAATGAAAATTTACACCAAAGT
This sequence comes from Flavobacterium sp., assembly GCF_965657075.1. Lineage (GTDB taxonomy): Bacteria > Bacteroidota > Bacteroidia > Flavobacteriales > Flavobacteriaceae > Flavobacterium. The sequence continues at coordinate 12,605 of NZ_CBFHMV010000010.1, read as the reverse complement.
AAGTCATTAATATAGAAGCAAAAGCCAAAACACTCATGAAATTATAAACCCATAAACCTCTAAGAGCTGGAACAAATCGAGCATGAATTACAAAAGCATAAATCATGATACTGATTAAAGCCCAAGTTTCTTTTGGATCCCAACCCCAATATCTTCCCCAACTTTCATTGGCCCATTGTCCTCCTAAGAAATTTCCAATGGTCAACATCACTAAACCAACAGTTAAAGCTAATTCATTGATGTAAGTAAGTTCTTGAATGCTTAATTTCATTTTTGCTTTATTTTTTTCTGTAGTAAAAATCATTAAGAATAACGAAACCAAGCCAAGCATCATGGCTAAAGTAAATGGTCCATAACTAGCTACAATTACAGCCACGTGAATCATCAACCAGTAAGAATTTAGAACCGGTTGAAGGTTTCCAATAGTAGGATCCATCCAATTCCAGTGTGCTACCATTAAAATCATTGAAACTACAAAAGCTGTAGAAGCAATTGTAAGTTTCGACTTTCTATCAAAAGCTAATCCAAAAAACATAGTTGCCCAAGCGACATAAATCATACTTTCATAAGCATCACTCCAAGGTGCATGACCAGATATATACCAACGCACAATTAATCCAACAGTATGCAATACAAAGAACAAGCCTATCAAAATATGAAAGCCGTTTATCGTATGTGAAATCCATTTTTTTGCATTAAACATTCCTATTATGCTGAAAAAAAGCATCATAATTCCTGCAAACATGTACCAATAATGCAATTTTTTAAAGATGTCGTATTTGTTGTATAAAATTTCTGATTCTATTTTCTTTTCCGACAACATTACTTTTGAACCGTATAGTTTTTGGTACTTGGTTAAACCTGTCAAAAGACTATTTGGAAAAGTATAATCATTAGATTGCGTAGCTTTGTTAACCGCATTTAAATAAAAAGGCAATACATTTTTAATAGTATCCAAAGCTGTTCCTGTTGGTTGATTAACTTCCAAATAAGAAACCCATTTATTGTTTGGGTCATTCGGAATTGGAAATACTTTTAAAATTTGTCCGCCAATAGCAGAGTATAACAAGTTTATTTTTTTATCGGTTTCTATAAAATCTTTTTGAAATTGATTGGGTATGGCTTCTGCATAAGCTTTTTCTAAAAGAGGTTCTAATTTATAATTCCCTTTTGCATCAAAAAAATCGATTAATTTGGCAAATTTAACATCTTTATCAATACCTGCAATTTTTCTGATACTATCATTGCCTCGTTTTAAATATATAATAGGAATTTGATACCAATATTCAGGAAACTGTGTCATAGATAACAATACTTGATCCGAATCCATACCTTCAAAAGTATCGCTTTTTGAAACCTTACGAAGTAATTCTGATGAAAAAGTATTAATAGGCTTCATTCTACCACCAGCATCTTGAATCACAATTTTACCAAAAGCATCTGCTTGTTCTTGTGAAACGTTTTGTTTTTTGATGAACTCTAAAGCCTTTTTAGTATCAGGCATTACTGGTGAGACTTCATTTTCACTGTGATTATGTTGCGAAAAACCAAGCATTGAAAACAGCAAAAATCCTAAGGCCATTAAAGTGGATTTTTTTAATTTTACGTTTTCAAGTTTACGCTTCAAATCAGCAAAACGGGTGTTTTTGTCAAATAAAATAGCCATCAATCCAAAATACAACAAGAAATAACCAAAATAAGTAATCCAAGTTCCCCAAAAATCATGATTTACCGATAAATTAGTTCCTTTTTCATCTGGATCAAATCCCGCTTGAAAGAATCGGTGTCCATCATAATCCAAAATATTATTCATAAATACACTGTCTTTAAACACTTTATTTTCTCTTTTATCTGCAATTTCCAGTTTACTTTTATAGGCTGAATAACTCTTTTCTGTACCTGGATATTTATCAGCAATAAAATCATCTAACTTAATTGAAAAGGGCAATTCATACACTTTACTTCCGTAAAATAAAGTAAAATCTAAATCCCCTACTTTAATATTTTGAGGAACACCTTGTTTCCCTTTGGAACCAATTAAAGTCAGTTCCTCTTGTTTTCCTTGAGCTTTAATAAGTACTGTTACTGCATCATCTGAAGATTTATCTTTAAAATCACCATTGGATTTACTAACCAAATTTCCTTTAATTGCTGGTTCAGGCAATACAAACTGACTTCCACCTAAATTATATAATGAACGAAGCATTAAAGGTTGCACCGAATCTTTAACTACGCCACCTTGAAACTTATCAGCCATTCGCATAAAATTTCCTTCAAAAGGTGCTTGAATAAAGTACTCATTTTCTGTTTTGGTGATGTTTATTGCTCCTTTGGTAAATTTATTGAAAGCAAAAAGGATGTTGTGAATATTTTGAACTTCCCCTTCTTTTAAATAATGATCATGACGCGTTCCTTCTCCGGATTCTACTAATTTGATGTAATAGTTTCCGTTTTCATTGGCTTCAAAAGATTCTGTAGCATTCATTACAAAATCTTTATACTCAATTTCGAAAGGAATTCCATTGAACTCATTTCGTATGGAGAAATTATTATTGGCTAAAAGTAAATTTACTGGAGTCAATAAAACGTCTTTAGAAAATGTTTTACGTTTCATTTCACCTTGATATTCTCCATCAACAAGAGCCGTTAAATAGGTCTTATCCGAATAAAAAACAGAAGAAGTTTCACCTTCTCGAATGGGCATCATTCCTTCATAACTAATATATCTAGTAACAAAAGCACCAATCAAAATAAAAATGAAAGATAAGTGCAACAATAATGTAGCCCATTTTTCTTTTTTATACAATTGGTAACGTTTGATATTTCCAAAGAAATTAATCACGAAAAAAACCATAATTACCTCAAACCACCAAGCATTGTAAATGATTTTTTTAGCTACATCTGTATTGGTAGCGTCTTCAATGAAGGTTCCTGCTGCCATAGCTCCTGCAAAAGCAATAAATAAAAAAGCCATTAAACGTGTAGAAAACAGAATGGAAAATATAGATTTATTCATGATAAGGATAAGTTCAGTAATTTGATTTTTTAATCATTTGCAAAGATAATTAATTGAAAAAAGAAAAGCTTTATAAATTGACTTTATTAATAGATATTTAAGAATTGTATACAATAAAAAATCACTTTAATTAATGAAAACTAAAGTGATTTTAAAAAATACTTCTATCAAACTAAACTTGATTCAGTTTCTAAAGATTCTGAATCAATTTCAGAATGACAAAGATTATAGATACATTTTAAATGAGAAATCAATCTTAAAAAACAAACATAGCTCTTTCACCCATCAATTCATTAACTTCTTCTGCAACTTGTTCTAGGACAGCTTCATCGGTATGATTTACTAAAACTTTATCAATCAAAGCTACAATAGTTTCCATATCTCCCTCTAACAAGCCACGAGTTGTTATTGCTGGTGTTCCTACACGAATTCCAGAAGTTACAAAAGGAGATTTATCATCAAAAGGAACCATATTTTTGTTTACTGTAATTTCTGCTTTTACTAACGCGTTCTCAGCTTCTTTACCCGTAATATTTTTATTTCTTAAGTCTATCAACATCATGTGATTATCCGTTCCACCTGAAATTAGATTATACCCTCTTTTTACAAATGCTTCAGCCATAGCTTTGGCATTTTTTTGTACTTGCATCGTATATCTAAAAAATTCATCTGTTAAAGCTTCACCAAAGGCAACCGCTTTAGCTGCAATAATGTGCATCAATGGACCACCTTGATTACCAGGAAAAACAGCCATATCTAAAATATGAGACATCATTCTTGTTTCTCCTTTTGGTGTTTTTAAACCCCATGGATTTTCAAAATCTTTACCCATCATTATCAATCCACCTCTTGGGCCACGCAATGTTTTGTGTGTTGTGGTTGTAATGATATGGCAATGAGGCACAGGATCGTTCAATAAACCTTTTGCAATTAATCCAGAAGGATGAGAAATATCAGCCAACAATAAAGCGCCAACTGAATCTGCAATAGCTCTAAATCGCTCAAAATCCATATCACGAGAATAAGCAGAAGCCCCTGCAATAATCATTTTAGGTTGCTCTTTTGTAGCTATTTCTTGAATTTTATCATAATCTAATAATCCTGTTTTCTCATCAACTCCATAAAATACAGGATTGTATAATCGTCCTGAGAAATTAACTGGTGAACCGTGTGTTAAATGACCACCATGAGATAAATCGAATCCTAAAATTTTGTCACCTGGTTTTAAACAAGCAAAAAATACAGCTGTATTGGCCTGAGAACCAGAATGAGGTTGCACATTAGCATATTCGGCACCAAATAAAGCCTTGGCTCTATCAATTGCTATTTGCTCTACAATATCAACTACTTCACATCCTCCATAATAACGCTTTCCAGGATAACCTTCGGCATATTTATTGGTCAATACAGAACCCGCAGCTTCCATTACTTGGTCGCTTACAAAGTTTTCTGAAGCAATTAATTCAATTCCGTGAATTTGTCTGTCTTGTTCGTCAAGAATAAGATCAAAAATTTGTTCGTCGCGTTGCATTTGGTTGAATTTTCGTTAAATTTTCTTCAAAATTACAAAAATCGTTTGTTAAATTAATAGTAAAGTTTATATTTGGTTATTAATTTTTCAACAACAAATCAACAATATAATTATGCCAAATATAGCAAACGACCCCAAAAGAAAATCATGGATAGAAGTTCCTGAAAACAGCGACTTCCCGATTCAAAATATTCCTTTTGGAGTTTTTATTACCAAAGAAGACGTGATCACAATTGGAACAAGAATTGGAAATTGTGCCATAGATATGGGTGCTTTACAACAATTGGGTTATTTTGAAGGAATAGATTTAACCGATGACATGTTCATGCAAGATACCTTAAACGACTTTATTTCGGATGGAAAAAAAACTTGGCGATTAGTCAGAAATCGATTAGCTGAAATTTTTGATGAAAACAATCCAAAATTAAGAGACAATCCAAAACAAAGAGATATCGTTATTTTTAAAATGGAAGATATCGAAATGCAATTACCTGTTCAAATTGGAGATTATACTGATTTTTACAGTTCCAAAGAACATGCAACTAACGTAGGCAAAATGTTTCGTGATCCAGAAAATGCTTTGTTACCCAATTGGTTGCACATTCCTGTAGGTTATCATGGTAGAAGTTCAACCATTGTTCCTAGTGGAAGACCTATTAGAAGACCAAACGGACAAACATTCCCTGCAGATGCTACTGAACCGATTTTTGGTCCTTCAAAATTAGTCGATTTTGAATTGGAAATGGCTTTCATAACAACAGATGCCAATTTAATGGGAGAACCAATTCCAGTAGATGAAGCGGAAGATTATATTTTTGGAATGGTCTTGTTTAACGATTGGAGTGCTAGAGATATTCAAAAGTGGGAATATGTGCCCTTAGGCCCTTTTTTAGCTAAAAACTTTGCCTCTACAATTTCGCCTTGGATTGTTACAATGGATGCTTTACAACCTTTTAGAGTGGAAAGTCCAGCACAATCTCCAACTCCAATGAAATACTTGCAACAAAAAGACAAACATACTTTCGACATTCATTTAGAAGTAGCGCTTCAACCTGAAAATGCAGAAGAAACTGTGATTAGTAAATCCAATTTCAAATACATGTATTGGACAATGGCTCAGCAACTGGCTCATCATACCGTTAATGGGTGTAGAGTAAATTCAGGAGACATGATGGGAAGTGGAACAATATCTGGTCCAACACCAGACAGCTACGGCTCTATGTTAGAACTCTCTTGGAGTGGCAAAAATCCAATTAAACTAAATGATGGATCAGAACGAAAATTCATTAATGATAACGACACCGTAATCATGAAAGGTTTTTGTAAAAATGAGGAAGTTAGAATTGGTTTTGGTGAATGTAGTGGAAAATTATTACCTGCATTGGAAATAAAGTAAGATGAAAATTCTGATTTGTTTTCTTTTTTTAAGTTTAAATTGCTTGGGTCAAGAAATGACTGACCTCTTTTTTCGCGGATTGAAAGCAGATGTTAAAACAATGACAGAAATTGGATATTACAAATACCAAGACAACCATATTGAAGAAAGAACCAAAACGGAATATGCTTATAACAAAAAAGGAGGGCAAACATTAGTCAAGTACTACAAGAGTTTTACAGATAACAAACATTATTCTTCATTAATAACAACATTTGATGTTAATGATAACCCAATAAAAAAAGTAGGGTATCAAAATGACACTTTATTGAACAATAAAATTACTTACGAGTACAATAAAGCCAATAAAGTTACATTTGAAAATCATTATTCTAAAAACGGAATGCTTAGTGAAACCTACGGATTTGTTTATGACTCAATAGGAACTCTAAAAGAAAAAATCGTTTATAGTTATGGAAAATATGTGTTAAAAAATGCATATAGTTATGATGCTAAGAACAGATTAATTTTAACCGAAGTTTACAATCAAAAGTTGGATTTAATATCGAAATATGGCATAGTTTATAAAAAAAACCTTATGGTTGAACGCAACAGCTGGTCTATAAACAACCCTAAATACATTAAAAAATCAGTTAATAGCTATAATTCTAAGAACCATCTCATCAAAACTATAGAATATGAAAATGATCATGTTTTGTACGAAATAAATTATCAAACTGATGAAAATGGCAATCAACTTTCTATCACCATCAGTTATCCAAATGGCATTAAAACAGCAACTAAAAAAAAATACGATGCTAACAACAATGTTACAGAAGTAATTGAAATGGTAAACGATGAAGTAAAATCCAACTATTATTATACTTATGAATATGATTCTAAAAATAATTGGATTGAAAAAACGGAATCCGATGCTAAAGATGATCCAAATCCATGGAGAACCAAGCGAATAATTTCTTATTATAATTAAATTAAAAATGCTATTTTGAAAAAAATGGCATTTTCTTTGGTTATAGAATAAATCAATCCAAAATATAATATATTTGCTAAAACCTTTTACTCATGAAATCGCCATTAGCAAAATGTTGGTGCAAACAAACACAAATAGAGTAAAACAATTCCTTATGACTTTTAAAAACAATAAATATCTACATATGAAATCGCCATTAACAACAAGATTGCATAAGCAAACACCAATAAATAAAAAGGCGATACCATATATGACCGCTAACAAATAAATTTTACATATATGAAAAAAATTACTTTTATTTTACTAGCTATAATTATAACTGCTTGTGGGAGTGGAAATGTTGAAAAATTAATTAGCAATGGAAATTATGATGCGGCCATAAACAAATCAATTTCAAAACTAAGAACAAATAAAAACGCCAAAGGAAAACAAGAATACGTTTACTTACTTCAAGAAGCTTACGCAAAAGCTAACGAAAGAGATCTTACACAAATAACTCGTTTGTTAAAAGAAGCCAATGCTTCCAACTTTGAGAGCGTTTATAATTTATACCTCAACTTACAATCCAGACAAGACAAAGTAAGACAAATTTTACCCTTAAAGTTATTAAAAGAAGGTCAAGAGGCCGTTTTTGCAATGAAGGATTACACCGATGAGATTATTTCAAGTAAAAATGGATTATCCAGTTATTTATATGCCAATTCTGTAAAGCTATTAGAATCTAGCAACAAAATAGACATTCGTCAAGCCTATGATGATTTGTTATATTTGGATAAGTTAAATCCAAACTTTAGTGATGTTCGTAAAAAAATAGACGAAGCTCAGTTTAAAGGAACTGATTTTGTTTTCGTATCTACCAAAAATGAAACTAATACTGTAATTCCGGTTCGTTTACAAGATGATTTATTAAATTTTGGAACCTTTGGATTAAATGATAAATGGACCGTATATCACAATAAAAAGCAAAAAAACATCAACTATGATTTTGGAATGTTGGTGAATTTCCGACAAATCAATATTTCTCCTGAACAAATCAAAGAAAAAGAGTTTATTAAAGAAAAACAAGTCAAAGATGGATTAAAAAACCTAGTGGACAACAACGGAAATGTAGTAAAAGACAGTCTTGGAAAAGTTATAAAAGTAGACAATTTTAAAACCATAAGAGTCAATATTTACGAATTTAGACAATTCAAAACCGTGCAAGTTACAGCTAAAGTGGATTATGTTGATTACAGAACGAATCAATTGATTGAATCATTTCCCCTTGCAAGTGAATTTGTTTTTGAAAACATTTACTCCACCTTTAATGGGGATAAAAACGCTTGTGAACCAGAATATTACGAATACTTTGACAGAAGAGCGGTTGCCTTTCCAAGTAATGAACAAATGATTTTTGATAGTGGCGAAGATTTAAAAAACAAGTTAAAAACCATCATTACTGGTAATAAATTCAGGAGATAAATATCTTAAAAACCCCAAAAATAAACAGGTTTGTAAATTGAAAATTCTTCTTGAGTTTTAGTTAACAAACCTGTTTTTTTGTTTCTATCATATACCCAAATAGAATTGGAATCTTGATTTGCAACTAAAACCTTTTTGTCATCATCAGCCAATATAAAATTCCTTGGTGCTGCACCTGTTGCTATAGATTGAATTTTATTCCAACTTCCATCTTCATGCTTTTGAATAACCACTAATACATTATCAGTTCCTCTAACAGAAGCATATAAAAAATTTCCATCAGCACTTAAACGAACTTCTGCAGCCGAACCTTTTGTAGTTGGTGTTTCAGTTAATGAAATGTATTGCAAAAGTTCTAACTTATTGTTTTCGTATTTAGCAATTCCTACTTCATTTGTTAATTCAAACGTAATAAATAGGTATTTTCCCGATTTATCAAATGCAATATGTCTTGGTCCTTTCCCAGGAATGGTAGGATAGGCAAAAGCCTTTTCTGTTTCAACCAAAGAAGTGTCATCTTGATTAAAAGGAACTATTTCAATGGTATCATTTCCTAAATCTGCAATAAATAATTTATTATCGGTAGGATGAAAAACCACAGAATGTACATGAGGATTTCGTTGTCTATCGTTATTAACACTTTTTCCTTCATGCTGAATCAATTGAACCTGCTCTCCTATTTTACCGTTTTCATTTAATGGAAAAACAGTATAGTTTCCACCAGAATAATTTCCAACAACAATAAATTTTTCATTTGGACTCAGGGAAATATAACATGGATCATTTCCAAAAGTAGCAACAGAATTAATCGTTATGAATGTTTTAGTAACACTATCAAAAGCAAATGAAGTAACTCTACCTCCAGTTTTACTTTGAAATTCTTCAACAGCAATTACAATATTTTTAGCTTTATTTGAAATTACAAACGAGGGATTTTTTACATCAGCAACTACTGAATTTAAAGTGATTTCATTCGTTTTTGTATCAAAATTAATATAGTTGATTCCTTGTGAAGGATTTTCAGTGTAGGTTCCCACCAAAAAAGATTGATTTTTAGTTGAACTACAATTCGAAAATAAAAAAGGAAGTATTAGAAAACAGAAATAGTTTTTCATTTGAAAAAATTAAACAAACTGTTTCAAATCATTAGCGTCAATTCCATCATGGGAATCATGATAAACAGCTTTTCCGTTTTTAATTACAAGAATTTGTGGTGATTGATGTTGCACATTATAGCGATGAGCCATTTCATTTGAAATATCTCTGTGATTCAATAAATCCAACAAATACCAATCTATTTTATCTTCTGGATAACTAAACGCTGCATCAAATTGCTTCAAAGCAAAACGACTAATACTACATCTTGTACTGTGTTTAAAAATAACGACAGGTTTTGTTTCAGAAACAGCATCAATTTCATCCAATTGACTCAATGCTGCCAAAGTAAAAAACTTAGCTTCTTGTCCGTTTTCATTAACCTCTTTTCCTCCAAATAATGAATCTAAAAATCCCATTTTAATTTATTTTTTTAAATTATGTCAGCTAATCATTGTTGTATGAACCATAAAAAACAAGTCCAATTAGGTTTTGTTACACAAAAGCACAATAATTACAAGGTACTTTGCAAAGGTAAGGAAAAGTAACGTCGTAGAAATAAAACTTTACAAAAGATATATCTAAATACTCTACCATCCCCTCTTCCCAAGAGGGGTGCCCGAAGGGCGGGGTGTTCTTTTCAAAAAACACTTAATTAAACATAAAAAAACAAGTTCAATACTATTTATTAACTTTATGTCAAATTACCACAGTAACTTCCTTTCTTCCCAAGAGGGGTGCCCGAAGGGCGGGGTGTTCCACCCACTCCACAAATTCTCTCGACTTGAGAAATATTTATTAATTCAACCCGTTGAACCCGGATAGCTCATTGTACTCATTGCCTGTGCGAACGTTTTTGTTTACTTTTTGTCCGATGGCATTGTAAAAATAGTGAATCATAAACTATTTTGGCATGTTTTTAATATCTTCTCTACTAAAACCTGCATTTAATATTAATGTCGTGTCTATTATTCTTAGGTTTTGTTCAACAATAATTACTTCAGGATCATTTGTGTTGTATTTGGCATAATAAAAATTATTCGGTTTAACAATTATTTTGTAAGGTTCAAATAATTTTTTCAAACCACTATTACATGTACTTATTTTTATACCATTTAGATAATAGCTAAAATAGAAATAAGATCTTTTAGGAAGTTTTTGAATGCTATCAAATTTTGTAATTATAATAATTCCTTTTTGTTTTGTTTGCTTTTTAACACGAAAGTCATTTAATGTCAAAATAAATAAAAACATTAAAATAACAAAAACAATATAAATTCCTGGTTTTAAACTTTTATTCATAAACTAATCATTTACTAAATTTGGTGCCGCATTAGATCCTGTATCAACAATACCTTTAAAATACTCACTTACGATTTTACCCTTAACACCCTCACTTTCAAGATAATTGTCAGTTGCCTTTTCAAAACGATTACGCTTTTGTTTGTGTTTGTGGATGCGAAGTCTGGAGACATTCGCAAAGCGACCTATATAATTCGCACAGCTGGGGCAGGTTCGTCAATAACACTTGTTAATAAACGTTTTTTTATTGTTCCTATTAAATTGAATTGTGTTAAATTTTAAATCATTTTTAAAAATTTGTTGAATTTGTTTTTTTTTATCTATCAAAATACTGTCATTTATATTTACATTATATGTAGGTTCAGCATCTGATATATTGATGTTTTTTTTATTAGCTAATTCTATAATTAAAGTATCATTAACAAGTTTATAATTCTTTTTTAATAAATAATAATTGCTATCTATTATACTTGAAATATTAGCTATTAACCTTACTTCTTTAGAAGAGTTGTAATGATTTATATAATTAAAACCATCTTTCATATAAAAACAATCTTCTTTATAGACATAAGTTTGATTTGTTTTACAACTTAAAGTAATAAATAAAATTAAAACGAAAAAAAAATTGATATATAATTTCATACTATTTATTGATTATCCCCAGCTGTCCGAAGTGTTCAATAATAACGGCGGCTTTGCGAATGTCTCCAGACTTCGCAACAATATCACAATCAATATCCCGCTCCCACGCGAATCCTTTGGCTTAGAACGTTCTTGTTTATTTTTTACCTGACTGCATTGTAAAAGTAAAAAATTGAGTTTCCATTTCAAAATAAATTAAAAGCTCACGAAAGAATTTGTGCGGTAGCGTGTGTAGTACCACTTTTTTTTCTAAAAATTGGCTTTTGGTAAGTGTAAGTTACGATTTCAGAGTTCATGTTAATGTTTTTTAACACCCCACCCTTCGGGCACCCCTCTTAAAATGAGGGGAATTTAATTGTGCATCTTGTGCTTTGTAAAATTTATAATTTAATAATATTTAAAATATTATCCCCTTTTACGTAATAAGTACAAAGTACCTACCATCCCCTCTTCCCAAGAGGGGTGCCCAAAGGGCGGGGTGTTACACCTACTCCACAAATTCTCTCGACTTGAGAAATATTTATTAATACAACCCGCTAAAACTCGATAACTAAATGTAATTATTGCCTGAGCGAAAGTTTTTGTTTACTTTTTGTCCAACAGCATTGTAAAAATAGTGAATCATAAACTATTTTGGCATATTTTCAATATCTTCTCTACTAAAACCTGCATTTAATATTAATGTCGTGTCTGTGATTTCTTTGTTAAAATCAACGATTATATCTTCATATTCATCTAAGTATTTTATTTCAAAAAATCTACCAATTTTTTTGGAAAAGCCATCTGGTGCTTCATTTAACAAATCCTTTAGTTTTTTATTACTTTTATGGTATTCAAACGTATAATCTCTTGATTTAGGATATCTTTTAAATTCTACAAACTTTCCAACTCCAACTTTACCATTCTTCTCGATATTATTAAATTTTATTTTAGCATTTATAATGAAAGGAAATATTGCTGAAAAAACAATTCCAACAAATATTAATCCTATTTTATTTTTCTTAATGGAGTTAATTATTTTATTTTTCATCTAAAACTAAATTTGGAGCTGCATTTGAGCCAGTTTCAATTAATAATTTAAAATACGTACCTACTATTTTGCCTTTTGTGCCAGTTCCCAGCTGTCCGAAGTGTTCAATAATAACGGCGGCTTTGCGAATGTCTCCAGACTTCGCAACAATATCACAATCAA
>NZ_CBFHMV010000009.1:0-102000 GCF_965657075.1 Flavobacterium sp. | reverse complement strand
GAACTCGGAATTTTTGAAATTTTCTTTTTTGTTGACATATTATTTAATATTTAGTCAACTTTTTTCAGGACAAGACAAAAATATAAAAAAGTCCGAAATTAATTTTCGGACTTTTTTTTGAACTTATTTAGTGGCTTCTTCAATAGCTTTGATTGTGAAATCTAAATCATCATAAGATAAAGCATCCGTAATGAACCAAGTTTCATAGGCTGACGGAGCAATATAAATTCCTCGTTTAAGCAATTCATGAAAAAAGTTTTTAAAATGGTCATTATCACCATTTTTAGCCGTATTAAAATCCACTACAGGAGCTGCATCAAAATGAACTGAAATCATTGAACCTACTCTATTTATTGTAAAAACAACGTTATTTTGATTCAAAACTTTTCTAATCCCATGCTCTAAATAAGCTGTTTTTTGGTCCAATCTGTTATAAACTTCTGAATCGGCATTTAAAGCCTTCAACATTTCATAACCAGCGGCCATTGCTAATGGATTTCCTGATAATGTTCCTGCTTGATAAACCGGTCCAATTGGAGCTAAATAATTCATTATTTCTTCTCTTGCAGCAAATGCTCCAACAGGCAAACCACCTCCAATTACTTTTCCAAAACATACAATATCTGCTTTTACATTGTATAATTCTTGTGCACCCCCTTTTGCTAATCTGAAACCCGTCATTACTTCATCAAAAATAAACAACGTATTGTTAGCATCACATAAATTTCTTACTGCTTCCAAAAATCCCTTATTTGGAGGAATACAACCCATATTTCCAGCAACCGGTTCAATAATGATTGCAGCAATTTCATTTTTATTAGATTCGAAAAGAGCTTTTACATTTTCAATATCGTTGTAGTTGGCTAAAAGAGTGTCTTTAGCAGTTCCTTTAGTAACACCAGGACTGTTTGGGCTCCCAAAAGTAATAGCACCACTTCCCGCTTGAATTAAAAAAGAATCTGAATGTCCGTGGTAACATCCTGCAAATTTTATGATTTTTTCGCGATTAGTAAAACCTCTTGCCAAACGAATAGCGCTCATACAAGCCTCTGTGCCTGAACTAACAAATCTTATTTTATCGATATTTGGAACCATAGAAACAGCCAATTCAGCAATTTTGGTTTCCAGTTCAGTAGGAGTTCCAAATGAAGTTCCCATTTTAGCTCTTTCAATAACAGCATCAACTACTGGCTCAAAAGCATGCCCCAAGATCATTGGTCCCCAAGAATTAATATAATCTATGTATTTATTATCATCTTCATCAAAAATATAAGCTCCTTTAGCACGATTGATGAAAATTGGAGTTCCTCCAACAGCTTTAAAAGCTCTAACTGGAGAATTTACTCCACCTGGAATTACTTTATTGGCTTCAACAAATAATTCGCTACTTCTTTTATATTGCATTATTTAATTTTTATTTTTTGTCCAATTGAAATGGCATTATCTTTAATCTTATTCAACTTAACTAATTGTTCCACAGTAGTATTAAACCTTTTTGATATGTTATAAAGTGTATCACCTTGAACTACGGTATATTCGCTTGAATTAGTTTCTGTTATCTCGTCTTTTTTTTCATCTTTTTTGGAAATTGCTTTTGAACCTAAAACCTCTTTATCATAATCACTTAAATTATAACGTTCAATGATGCTAATTAACTTAGAAGGATATTTGGGATCTGTTGCATAACCTGCTTGTTTTAAACCATTAGCCCAAGCTTTATAATCACTTTGATCCAATTCAAAAAGAAAATTATACCTTTTTCTTGTAGTTAAAAATAAAGCATGGTCTCTATAAGATTCTGAAGCTTGACTGTATTTTCTAAAACACTCTCCTTTTTCGTCATCATCATGATATACTCTATCCCCTTCCCATTCCGAATGACATTTAATTCCAAAATGATTGTTAGCTTTTATACTTAAAGTACCATTTCCTGAACCAGATTCTAAAATTCCTTGAGCTAAAATTATACTTGCAGGAATTCCATATTCTTTCATATTTGTTTTGGCAGTTTCTTTGAACGACTTAATATATTCTGTAACATTTGCATAATTAACTACAACTTTTGAAGTTGCTTCAAGTTCTTCATCAACTTCAATTGCTTTTTTTGGAATAGGCTTTTGAGCGGTAGAGGTCGTTCTTATTTTAGTTGATTTTACATTTCTTTTTGAACCACAACTAATTAAAAATAAAACCATTACAACAGAAAAAATTATTTTAAAAATTCTCATATTTTAATATTTCTTTATTTTTTTTTGCCAACTTTTGATTTATACCAGCAATTCCTTGCAAACCACCCGTATGAATTATTAATACTTTATCTTTTTCAGAAAAAAAGTTTTTTTGATACAAATCTACAATTCCAAAAACCATTTTTCCTGTATAAATTGGATCTAAAGGAATTGAAGTTTCTAAATAAAAATCATTAAGAAAACGAATTAATTCACAAGATATTTTACCATATCCACCAAAATGATAATCTGTTTTCAAATCCCAATTAGATTGCTTTGCAAAGTTACTAATATCCTTTGAAATAAAATCACCTTTTAAGGCGGGAAAACCCAGAATTTTTTGGTTGGTTTTACTTGAATTTATAATCCCAGAAATAGTTCCTCCAGTTCCCACACAACAACATATATAATCAAATATTGCGTCGGACTCCAAAAGAATTTCTTCACAACCTTTTACAGCTAATTCATTTGTTCCACCCTCAGGAATAAAATAAGCATTTTGATATTTTTCGTTCCAACTAATAAGAAAATCTGAGGAACTTTTATCTCTATACATCTCTCTAGAAACAAACTCAAAATGCATTCCTAAAAGAGAAGCTTTTTTTAAAGTAGGATTCTCATTTATTTTTGAGGACAATTCTTCCCCTCTGATTATTCCAACTGTTTTAAGATTATTTTCAAAACCTAAAGCTGCCACTGCCAAAATATGATTTGAAAATGCTCCACCAAATGTAATTAAAGTATCGTTCTTTTGAATTTGAGCTTCTTGTAAATTATATTTTAGTTTTCTGTACTTATTTCCCGAAATTAAAGGATGAATTAAATCTTCTCTTTTAATAAAAAGATTGTTAGAAATATTTTTAAAGTTAATTTTTTGATTTTGAGTATTCAAATTATAAATATTTTATAAAATTCCAAAAAGACCTTTGCATTAAATAGTAAAGGTTTTTTTCGTTTTGATAAGCTTCCCGTTCAAAAGAAATATTCATATAAGCTTTGTTCCAACTTTTATATTGAAAATATCGAACTATAAATTCTAAACCATACCAAATAAAAAAAGGAATAACCAAAAGTTCTAATTGTTGCCGAATATGAATTTTTTCATGATTAAGCAAAATCGGATTTAATTTATCTTCTTTAAAAGAAAGAACAATAAAAGGAAAAATTGATATCCCTCTTACCCATTTAGGAGTTAAATATTTAAAAACTACTACTATCATTTGATGCAAAGTTGATAAATTTTTTCTTTAAATAATATTTTTGCCAAAGGAAAGAAAGAATCACATTAAAATAATTAATTTTGTATTAAACAATAATGTGATTTGAAGCTATGAACAATGAAATAAATCCTAATGATTTAATAGAAGGAGAAGATTTCTATTACACAACTGAAGGATACAAATCTTTTACAGAAAAATATCACTTAAAAAGAGGGTATTGTTGTAAAAGTGGATGCAGACATTGTGCATACGGATACGATAAGAAAACAGGAAAAATTAAAAAATCAGATATTCAGACCTCAGGTAATCAGATATTAAAATCTGAAAATCTATTATCTGAAAATCCAAAATCCAAAATAATGACTTTCAAAGAACTAATTCAACAAGGAATTCCAGATGTTTTACCCAATGTAAAACCATATGAAAATGAGATTAATCACGCACCAAAACGAAAAGAAATTCTTTCGGATGATGAAAAAAAGTTGGCTTTACAAAATGCGTTGCGTTACTTTGAACCAAAACATCACGCAACTTTACTTCCTGAATTTAAAGAAGAATTAGAAAAATACGGAAGAATTTATATGTATCGTTTTCGTCCTGATTATGAAATGAAAGCGCGTCCAATTTCAGAATATCCAGGTAAAAGCGAACAAGCCAAAGCAATCATGTTGATGATTCAAAATAATTTGGATTATGCAGTAGCACAACATCCCCACGAATTGATTACCTATGGTGGAAATGGTGCTGTTTTTCAAAATTGGGCACAATATCTTTTAACCATGCAATATTTGTCTGAAATGACAGACGAACAAACTTTAACGATGTATTCTGGACATCCAATGGGCTTATATCCCAGTCACAAAGATGCTCCAAGAGTTGTAGTGACAAACGGAATGGTTATTCCAAATTATTCAAAACCGGATGATTGGGAAAAAATGAATGCATTAGGAGTTTCGCAATACGGACAAATGACCGCTGGAAGTTATATGTATATTGGCCCACAGGGAATTGTACACGGAACAACCATCACCGTTTTAAACGGATTTAGAAAAATAAAAAAGTCTCCAAAAGGAGGTTTATTTGTAACTTCAGGTTTAGGCGGAATGTCAGGTGCTCAGCCAAAAGCAGGAAATATTGCTGGTTGTGTTACAGTTTGTGCCGAAGTAAATCCAAAAATCACACACATTCGTCATTCACAAGGTTGGATTAATGAAGTGATTGAAAACATAGACGAATTGGTTCCAAGAGTTAAAAAAGCATTGGAAAATCAAGAAGTTGTTTCTATTGCTTATTTAGGAAATGTAGTAGATGTTTGGGAACGTTTTGACCAAGAAAACTTACTGATTGATTTAGGTTCAGATCAAACTTCTTTACACAATCCATGGGCTGGTGGTTATTACCCAATCGGATTCACATTTGAAGAATCGAATGAAATGATGGCAAATAATCCATCCAAATTTAAAGAAGAAGTTCAAAAAACATTGCGTCGTCATGCAGCAGCTATCAATAAACATACAGAAAAAGGAACTTATTTCTTCGATTATGGAAATGCCTTTTTACTAGAAGCATCTCGTGCTGGAGCAGATGTTTTTGCAGAAAATCACATTGATTTCAAATACAATAGTTATGTACAAGATATCATGGGACCTATGTGTTTCGATTATGGTTTTGGACCCTTTCGTTGGGTTTGTGCTTCAGGAAAACCAGAGGATTTAGCAAAAACCGATAAAATTGCTTGTGATGTTTTGGAAGAAATGATGAAAAATGCTCCCGAAGAAATTCAGCAACAAATGGCAGATAATATTCAATGGATAAAAGGAGCTCAAGAAAATAAATTAGTAGTAGGTTCGCAAGCCAGAATTCTTTATGCTGATTCAGAAGGTCGAATAAAAATCGCAGAAGCTTTTAACCAAGCTATAGCAAAAGGAGAAATTGGTTATATAATTTTAGGAAGAGATCACCATGATGTTTCAGGAACTGATTCTCCTTACAGAGAAACTTCTAATATATACGATGGCTCTCGTTTTACGGCTGATATGGCGATACAAAACGTAATTGGAGATAGTTTTAGAGGAGCAACTTGGGTTTCCATACATAATGGAGGTGGTGTTGGTTGGGGTGAAGTTATAAATGGCGGATTTGGTATGGTTATTGACGGTAGTAAAGAGGCTTCAAGACGTTTAGAGTCAATGCTTTTCTGGGATGTGAATAACGGAATATCAAGAAGAAACTGGGCAAGAAACGAAGGAGCTATTTTCGCTATAAAAAGAGCGATGGAGACGCAACCTTTATTGAAAGTTACCATCCCTAATATAGTAGAAGACTATTTGTTTGAATAATATTTTTTGAACATTTTTAATTGTCTAACAATCTAAAATAATACGCTATGAAATCACTAAAATTAATTCCTTTGTTTATGCTTTTCGTTCTTGCTTCTTGCGGATCTGTAAGAGTAAATGCAGATTATGACAAGAAAGTCAATTTTGATCAATACAAAACTTATGCTTACATAAAAGCAAATATAGATAAAGTTGAAATTTCGGATTTAGATAAAAAAAGAATTTTACGTTCCATTGACGAAACTATGACTGCAAAAGGATTTACCAAGTCAGAAAATCCTCAAATGTTAGTCAGCATCTTTACAAAAGAAAGCGAACGTGTCGATGTTTATAACAACAACATGTGGGGAATGGGCTTCGGTTGGGGTTGGAATCCTTGGTGGGGAATGGGAATGAATACCGTTTCTGTTACACCTGAAGGAACATTGTTTATAGATTTTTTTGACGCCAAAACAAAAGACATGATTTGGCAAGGTGAAGGAAGTGGTTATTTAACCAAGAATACAGACAAAAAAGATGCTAGAATTAAAGAATTTGTAGCGAAAATATTGGAGCAATACCCACCTGTTTTGAAGAAATAAATTTAAAAAAAACCTCCAATTTGGAGGTTTTTTTTTAACTAATAATTCAACAACTCGTCAATCTTTACTTTAACTTTATCCACATTTGGAATCATCGTGAATTCTAATGTACTATTTAAAGGAATAGCTGGCATGTTTTCAGAACCAATTACCATAACTGGTGCATCTAAATTCTTGAAACATTTTTCTTGAATTAAACCTGCTAAACTTCTAGCAAAGGAATTATTGGTTGGTTCTTCGGTTACAACCAAACATTTTTTAGTTTTTCGTACTGATTTTAAAATCGCTTCTTCATCCAAAGGATATAAAGTACGTAAATCGATAATTTCAACTTGGTTTTTAATATCAGCCGAAGCATTCAATGCCCAATGCACTCCCATTCCGTAAGTGATAATTGAAATGGTTTCTTCGGTTTCTTGTTCCCAAATTTCTTGAACGATATTCGCTTTTCCAAAAGGCAACATATAATCTTCGCTTGGTTCGTTGACTCTTGCTGCATCGGTTCCTTTAACTTTACTCCAATACAAACCTTTATGCTCTAAAAACACAACCGGATTTGGATCATAATAGGCTGCTTTCAACAAACCTTTTAAATCGGCACCATTACTTGGATAAGCGATTTTTATTCCTCTAATATTGGTTAAAACACTTTCTACAGATGATGAATGATATGGTCCACCACTTCCATAAGCACCAATTGGAACACGCAAAATCATACTTACTGGCCATTTTCCATTCGATAAATAACACGAACGACTAACTTCAGTGAATAATTGGTTTAAACCTGGCCAAATATAATCTGCAAATTGTACCTCAACAATTGGTTTTAATCCAACAGCAGACATTCCCACAGTTGAACCTACAATAAATGCTTCTTGGATTGGTGTATTGAAAACTCTTTCGTCTCCGAATTTTTGTGCTAAGGTAGCTGCTTCTCTAAAAACTCCACCTAATCGTCCTCCAACATCTTGTCCGTATAATAAACTTTCAGGATGTTTTCTCATGATTTCTTCAACAGCAAACAAAGCACAATCAACCATTACCACTTTTTCTTCACGTGCTGGATTTCGTTCTCCAACTTCTTCTGTAATTGGTGTTGGAGCAAAATCATGTGTAAATAAATCTTCTGGTTTTGGATCTTCTGCTTTTTGAGCTTTTTCAAAATCTGCTTTTACAGTTGAAATAGCATCGTTTTCAATTTCATTAATTTCTGAATCTGAAAATCCATTATCTTTTAATTGTTGAATCAAAACTGGATAAGGATCACGAGATTTTGCTTCATCTAAATCGTCACGATACCATTCCATTCGAACTCCAGATGTATGGTGATTCAATAAGGGAACTTTTGCATGCACTAAAAAGGGTCTTCTTTCTGTACGAATCGTTTTAATTACTTTTTCTAAAGCTTCATAACTTTCTGTAAAGTTGGCTCCATTAATTGAAATGGCTTCAATTCCGTGAAACCCTTTGGCATATTCAAATGCATTTTGTGCACGAGTTTCTGCTGCATTAGCAGAAATATCCCAACCGTTATCTTGTACCAAATATAAAATTGGCAATTGTTTTAAAGCTGCCATTTGTAATGCTTCGGCAATTTCTCCTTCAGTAACAGAAGCATCACCAAGTGAACAAACTACCAATGGATTTTCTTGATCTTTATCTTGAATACCTGTTTTTTCTTTGTACCAAAAACCCATTGCTGCTCCAGTGGCTGGTATTGCTTGCATTCCGGTTGCAGAAGATTGATGTGGAATTTTTGGTTTATCAGCATCATTCAAACTTGGATGACAATAATACGTTCGACCACCAGAAAATGGATCGTCTTTTTTGGCCAACAATTGCAACATCAAATCATAAGGTTGCATTCCAATTCCTAATAACATTGCGTCATCACGATAATAAGGAAAAGCATAATCTTGAGGCAATAATTGCATTGCAACAGCAATCTGAATCGCTTCATGACCACGAGAAGTTGCATGCACGTATTTGGAAACTATTTTGAAATTTTCTTCATACAATTCGGCCATGGCTTTTGCGGTTGCCATGGTTGAAAATGCTTTTTTTAATATATTTTTTTCTAACATTTTATTATTTTAAACCATTAAGTTATTTAAGGTTCATTAAGTTTTCACATTAATTTTTTAATTGTTTCTCAACCATTATTGAACATTAGTTTTATTTCTTAATTTTCTTAATGAACTAAATGGTTTTAAAACTATTTTGCTTCAACAATCCAACCGAATTTATCTTCTGCTTTTTGAACTTTTATAGCATTCAAGGTATCATTAACCATATTTGAAACTGGATTTTCAGCTGGTAATTTTAAAGTGAAATCATCATTTCCAATTTCTTCAATCATGGCAATTCCAACAGCTGTTCCTACTCCGAAAGCTTCTTCTAAAGTTCCATTTGCTGATGCTTCTTTGATTTCAGATAATTTGATGGGTCTTTCGGTTACTTCAAAACCTTTATCTATTAATAAATCGATCACACTCATTCTTGTAATTCCAGCTAAAATAGAACCTGATAGATCTGGTGTTATGAATTTTCCATCTATTTTGAAGAAAATATTCATGGTTCCAACTTCTTGAATGTATTCAAAATCTTGTGCATCTAACCATAAAACTTGATCATATCCTTTTGCTTTTGCTAGTTCAGTTGGACGAATCGCTGCTGCATAATTTCCTGCTGCTTTTGCTTCTCCTGTTCCACCGTTTACAGCACGAACATATTTATTTTCAGCAAATAATTTAATTTTTTTACTAAAAAATGGTCCAGCTGGTGAACCTAAAATTATAAACTTATAACTAGATGCTGCACGCATTCCAATAAAAGGTTCATCTGCATACATAAAAGGTCTTAAATACAACGCACTTCCTTCTTTGGTTGGAATCCAATCTTTTTCAATGGCTGTAAATTGTTTTAAAGCTTCTACAAATAAATCTTCAGGAAATTGAGGCATTCCCATTCTGTCAGCACTAAAATTCAAACGTTTAGCATTTTGGTCAGGACGAAATAACAAAGGTGTTCCATTTTGTCCTTTTGTAGCTTTCATACCTTCAAAAATAGCTTGCCCGTAATGCAATGCCATAGCTGCTGGATGTGTTGGTATTAAATTTAAAGCTTCAATTCTTGGATTTTGCCATTCCCCATTAGTAAAATCACAAACAAACATATGATCTGTAAAGTTGAATCCCATAGTAACATTATCCAAATCAACTTGGGTAACTTTTGATTCTTTAACTTTATTTATTTTTATTTCGGATGTCATAAACTCTGTCATTTTTATATCGTTGTATTTGTATCAAATTGTTCTAAATAATCTCCCACTTTTCGCAAGAATGATCCTCCTAAAAACCCATCAACAACTCTATGGTCGAATGAAAGAGAAAGGTACATCATACTTCTAATTGCAATTTCATCACCTCTTTCAGTAGTGATAACTTCTGGACGTTTTTTTATTATTCCTAAAGCTAAAATCGCAACTTCTGGTTGGTTGATGATTGGTGTTCCCATTAAACTTCCAAAAGTTCCTACGTTTGAAATTGTAAACGTACTTCCTTGAATTTGTTCGGGTTTTAATTTATTATTTCGGGAAGCTTCTGCTAATTGATTTACATCTTTCGCTAAAGCAAGAATATCTTTTTCATTGGCATTTTTTACCACAGGAACAATTAAATTCCCACTTGGTAAAGCCGTTGCCATTCCAACATTAATATCTTTGTGAACATAAATCTTTTTATCATCTACAGACACATTGATTAACGGAAAATCTTCAATCGCTTTGGCTACAGCTTGAACAAAAATGGGCGTAAAGGTTAGTTTTTCGTTATATTTTTCTTGAAATTTATCTTTATTGGCATTTCTCCAATCCACTAAATTCGTAACATCTACTTCAATGTAAGAAGTTACATGAGGTGAAGTTTGTTTCGAATAGACCATGTGATCCGCAATCATTTTGCGCATTCTGTCCATTTCAACAATGTTATCCTTTCCTTCAACGTAATTGATTTTAGGTTTTGGATATGAAGAAGTTGTTGGTTGTTGGTTGTTGGTTGTTGAGATAGACTTTAGTGGATATTTACGATTCTTCAAGTAATTAAAAACATCACTTTTTTGAATTCGACCATCAGTTCCTGAACCTGGAATACTTTGCACTTCTTCTAAAGAAAGATTTTCTTTTTGTGCGATACTCACAATTAAAGGAGAAAGAAAGGCATCAGGATTGCTTTTTAACTGTTTAAATTCGGTATTCGATTGCTTCGCAACTTCTGGTTGAGTTTCAACTTTAGTACTAACAACTTCTTGTTTTACACTTTTAGCTTCTTGCTTCCCATCAGCATCTATCAAAGCTAGTACTGTTCCAACAGCAACTACATCGTCTTTTTGAAAACGAATTTCAGTAATTGTTCCTGAAACTGGTGAAGGCACTTCGCTATCGACTTTATCGGTTGCGACTTCTAAAATCGTTTCTTCTGCTTCGACAAAATCTCCTACGTTTTTCAACCAAGAAATTATCGTTGCTTCGGATATACTTTCACCCATTTTGGGCATTTTGAATTCTGTTATCATTTTAATATTTTTTTGCCACGAAGGCACAAAGGCACAAATTTTATTTTTTTATAAATTCATTTAAAGTAGCGTATAAAGCTTCTTGTGTTGGACGATTGGCTGGAATTTCTCTTAATGGTTCTACTGCTTTTAAACTTTCATAACATTCTGATGGCAGTTTTTGATATAGAGCTGTTCCTTTTGTTTTCCAATCAATCATTTCGTCTGAAACATCTTTTATAATTGTCGCTGGATTTCCAACGACCATTTTTCTATTTGGGATTTGCATTCCTGCTTTTACAAAAGCTAAAGCTCCAATGATACATTCATCTCCAACGTTTACATCATCCATGATTACAGCGTTCATTCCGACAAGGCAATTCGCACCAATATTAGCTCCATGAATAATGGCTCCGTGTCCAATATGTGCTCCTGCTTTTAAAATCATAGATTTTCCAGGGAACATGTGAATGGTACAATTTTCTTGAACGTTACAACCATCTTCAATGATGATTTCGCCCCAATCTCCACGAATGGCTGCTCCTGGACCAACATATACGTTTTTTCCAATAATGACATTACCCGTAATAGCTGCTTGCGGATGAATGAAACTACTTTCGTGTATTACTGGGATGAACCCTTTGAATTCGTATATCATTTTTTCTTTTTTAGAAGAAAGAGGCAAGAACAAAGAAGAAAGATTTAATCGTTTCAACTATATCTTTTCTCTTGCTTCTTTTCTCTATTCTCTTATTTAAACTTCTTTAACGTTTCTTTTGTAAAATCAGATAGAACTAATCTTCCGCTGATGGCTGCTCTTTCGGCTAGAAGGCTGTCCCAATCTTCTGTTCCTCTCCAGAATACTTTTTTCATTTCTTGCATCGCTTCTGGATTGTAAGTGCATAAATGCTCGGCAAATTTTTGAACTTCTGTGTCTAATTCTTCTATGCTTTCATATACATTTGCGAATAAACCTTTTTGTTTTGCCCAAGTTGCTTCGTAAAATGTATTGGCATCAATAGCAATTTGTGACATGGCTGAAACTCCCATTTTTCTTTCGATGGCTGGTGCAACTACAAATGGTCCAATTCCAACATTTAATTCCGATAATTTAATGGCTGCAAATTTTGTTGCCATACAATAATCAGTTGCTGCTGCAATTCCTACTCCACCACCAACGGTTTTTCCTTGAATTCTTCCTATGATGAATTTTGGGCATTTTCGCATAGCATTGATTACGTTTGCAAATCCTGAAAAGAATACTTTTCCAGTGGCTGCGTCATTTATAGAAATTAGTTCTTGAAAACTGGCTCCGGCACAGAAAGTTCTGTCGCCACCACTTTTTAGAATTATAACTTTTACTTCGTTATTGTTTCCAACTTCTGTGATGGTGTTGGCTAATTTGGCTAATATATCGCTTGGTAACGAGTTGTGTTCTGGATGAAAGAACTCGATGGTTGCGATGTTGTTTTTTATTTCGTGTTTTACGTATGCTTGTGTCATATCTATTTCCCGTGCATACGGGAATCTTTTAATTGATTAAACTTAAATTTCATTATATAAATCTTTCCAATCTACATTGAATTCATTTATTAAATTGGTTTTCCATTCTCTATTCCATTTCTTAAATCTTGCTTCACGCAAAAGAGCCTCTTCTTTTGTATTAAAAACTTCATAGTAAACTAACGTATCCAAATTATATCTTGCAGAAAATGTTGTTGGATGCACTTTGTTTTTATGTTGATATATTCTTCTTTTCAAATTATTTGTATATCCAATATATAAAACACCATCTTTTTTATTTGTGATTATGTATATATAAAATTTTTCAGGCATATATATTTATATTAGATTCCCACCTTCGTGGGAATTTTTGAACAGTTTGATGTTTTACAAAACATCAAACTGTTCAAAGTGATGATTCAAATGTTTTCTTTCTAATAAATACGAGGCATATTTGTTCATTTCTCCGAATACCATGTTTTTTACTTTTGCTTCTGGGTTTTCTTTGAAATAGGTTTTGTAAGCCTGCCTTGATTCAAAAAACTTGGCTTTTGCTGTTTCAAAATCGGGATGAACTAAAGCTTCTACTTCTCCTTTTTTCATGGTTGGAAAAGAAGTTCCCATTGGAAATTTATCGTAATTGTATAATGAGTTTTGTACTTTATCTAGAATTTTTTCGGGTGTTGCAATTTCAAAATCTTGAATTTCTCCAGACATTATTCTGTAACCGTGCTCTAAATGTTCCAACAGATGTTGAGGCGTTAAAATGCCCCATTTTGGTTTTGTGTTTTCTGTCAATTTGTTGATGCACTCTTCTATTTTTTCATCGGTCATTTCAACAAAAACTTCTTGCTTTTTTTGTACCATTGTTAGAATTGTTGCTACTGCTACTAATTCATCCTCAGCATCAAAAACCTCAACAAACCATTTTACAATGCCGCTTGGATGCTCGGCTGAAGCTACATCTCTATCTACTTTTTGTTTACACGTTAAACGAACATAAACGGTATCGTTATGGTATAATGGACGTAAAAAACGACATTCTTCTAAACCATAATTAGCGGCAACTGGTCCTTTATTTGGATATACGAACAATCCTGCTGCTGCAGCTAAAATGAAATAGCCATGAGCAGTTCTTTTCTCGAATATACTTCCGTCAAGTGATGTGATATCTGTATGAGCGTAGAAATGATCCCACGTTAAATTGGCAAAATTGATGATATCTGTATCGGTAAAAGTACGTTTGTGTGTTTTTAACGACATTCCTGGTTGAATATCTTCCCAATGGTATTTGAAAGGATGTTCTGGTGCTTCTTTGTATTTAGCGTTGGCTTGATAAATGCCTGTGATTTCTGTAATTGTGGTTGGCGAACCTTGAATCGCGCAACGTTGCATATAATGTTTTATGCCTCGAACTCCACCCATTTCTTCTCCTCCACCAGCACGTCCTGGACCACCGTGAACCAACATTGGTAATGGTGAACCGTGACCTGTACTTTGCTTAGCCATTTCGCGATTTCCGACTAAAATTCGACCGTGATGTGATGCTGCTCCGATTACATAATCTCTTGCAGTGGCATCATCATAAGTGAAAATGGAAGAAACCAACGAACCTTTACCCATTTGCGATAAAGTGATAGCATCTTCTAAAGTTTTATAAGGCATAATCGTAGAAACTGGTCCGAAGGCTTCAATTTCGTGACAAGCTGTATTTGTGAATGGATTATTTTCTCGCATTAAAATTGGTTTCAAGAACGAACCTTTTTTAGCATCAGCTCCGATAGTTTGAACCTCATCAAAGTTTCCGTAAACCATTTGTGCTGTTTGAGCGATTTTGTTTACTTGGGTTTTTACACTTTCGACTTGAGTTTTGTTTACCAAAGCTCCCATTCGAACTTCTTTTACTCTTGGATCACCAATAGTGACTTTATCTAATAGTGATGCCAAAGCTTTTTGAACCTCATCGATTAATTCTTCTGGAACAATTATTCTTCGGATTGCAGTACATTTTTGTCCGACTTTTACGGTCATTTCGTTTTTGACTTCTCTTACGAATAAATCAAATTCTGGTGTTCCTGGAACAGCATCTTTTCCTAAAATAGAACAGTTTAAAGAATCAGCTTCCATTGTGAATGGTACAGATTCTTCAATTAATCTTGGATGATTTTTTAATAATCTTCCTGTTTGTGCTGAACCTGTAAATGTTACAACATCTTGCGAATTGACAGTATCTAAAATTGATTTTGTCATTCCGGTTAACAATTGTAATGCACCTTCAGGTAATATTTTTGATGCGATTATTTCTCTAACAACTGCTTCTGTTAAGAAAGAAGTTTGTGGTGCTGGCAAAACTACAGCTGGCATTCCAGCCATCCAATTCACGGCACATTTTTCTAACATTCCCCAAACTGGGAAATTGAAGGCATTGATATGAACCGCAACTCCGTGTTTTGGAACCAAAATATGATGTGCCATAAAACGACCACCTTTTGATAAGTCGATTGGATCACCTTCTACATGAAACGGTTGGTTTGGGAATAATTTTCGTAGAGAAGCATTAGCAAATAGATTTCCGAATCCACCTTCAATGTCAATCCAACTATCGATTCTTGTTGCTCCTGTTCGGTAACTTAATTCGTAAAAGGCTTCTTTCTTTTTGGTAAGATATAAGGCTAATGATTTGATCATATTTCCTCTTTCTTGGAAGGTCATTTTACGTAATTTTTCACCACCTTTTGTTCTTCCGTATTCTAAAACGTTTGGAATATCTAATCCATCGGTTGTAGTAAATCCGATTATTTCTCCTGTTATGGCGTCGAACATTGGAGTTCCTTGTCCTTGTCCTTCTTGCCAGCTTCCGTTTATGTAGTTTTGTAGTTTCATTGTTACCTAAATATCGTTCCTACGGAACTTTTTAATAATTTTAAAATCAAAAATTGTCCATTTTTAATCTTTAATTAATTTTTTATCCGATGGCTAAAGCCAACGGCTATTCAGCTACGCGTTCTATAATTGCTGCGTAACCTTGTCCAACTCCGATACACATTGTTATTAATGCATATCTTTTTTGAGTTAGTTGTAATTCTAATGCTGCTGAATAGGCAATTCTTGCACCAGTTACTCCTAATGGATGTCCGATTGCTATGGAACCACCGTTTGGGTTTACTCTTGCGTCATCGTCTTTTAATCCTAATTCGCGTAAGCATGCTATACTTTGTGAAGCGAAGGCTTCGTTTAATTCTATGATATCGATTTGGTCTAAAGTTAAATTAGCTTTTGCTAAAGCTTTTTTAGTGGCTTCCACTGGACCAATTCCCATGATTCTTGGTTCTACTCCAACTACGGCTGAACTTACTATTCTAGCTATTGGTTTCAGCTTATATTTTTCTACAGCTTCTGCTGATGCGATTATGGTTGCTGCTGCACCATCATTTAATCCTGATGAATTTCCTGCTGTTACGCTACCGTCTTTTTTGAAGGCCGGACGTAATTTTCCTAATACTTCTAATGAAGAATTTGGTTTGATGAATTCGTCTTTTTCAAAAATTATTGGATCACCTTTTCTTTGCGGAATTTCTACTGGTACGATTTCTTTTGCCAAACGACCAGAATTTTGTGCTGCAGTTGCTTTCATTTGACTATTCAAAGCAAATCTATCTTGATCTTCTCTTGAAATGGAATATTTTTCTACTAAATTTTCAGCAGTTTCTCCCATTCCGTCAGTTCCGAACATGCTGTGCATTTTTGGATTTATAAAACGCCATCCGAAACTTGAATCGTACATTTTTGAATCTGTTCCGTAAGCAGAAGATGGTTTTGAAACTACTAATGGTCCGCGAGTCATGTTTTCGATTCCACCAGCAATAAAAATATGTCCGTCACCAGCTTTTATAGCACGATTGGCATGAATAATGGCTGATAAACCTGAACTACATAAACGATTTACAGTTTCTCCGGGAACTGTATGAGGTAAACCTGCTAAAAGCAAAGACATTCTCGCCACATTACGATTGTCTTCTCCTGCCTGATTAGCACAACCCATGATTACATCGTCGTATGCTTCTTTTGGTATATTTGGATTGTTTTCAACTACAGTTTTGATTACCAATGCGCCTAAATCGTCTGGACGAACCGGTGCTAAACTTCCTTGATAACTTCCTATTGGAGTTCTTGCTCCGTCTATTATGTATGCTTCCATTTCAATAGTTATGAATTATTAGTTATGAATTATTAGTTCTTAACTTGTAAATTTTTCTTTGTTGTAATAATTATACTTTTAATTATTTTAATACTTCTGTTGATTGTGAATAGATTCTTTTAAAATCTTTCTCTTCAATATATTTTGTTTCTTTTAATAGCTCTAACCAATACATTGATTCATCACATTCTTTTTGAGCAATTGATAATTTATGAATGAAGTCTAATTTACTTTGAGCATTTGCAGCCTCTCTAACATTTGCACCAACTGAAGTTATAGAACGTAAAAATTGTTTGCTCATTACGAATTCCTTCTTTTCTGAAACTAAATGTTTATAAAAATTAACTCCTGAAATTGCTAATTCAAAACTTTCATTTTTAACAATGCTATCACTCATAACTCATCATTAATAATTCATAATTATTTACTCCCAATCTTTTTGAGTACGATATACTACACCTTTGAAAAGAGCGACTAATTCTCCGTTTCTTTTAACTTCTATGATGTTGAAACCTAATTTATTGTTTACTTTTTCTATTACAGATTCAGCAACTAAATAATCTCCTTCGTTTACTGCTTCTATGTGATTTATGGATGTTTCAATTGAAACTGCAAATTTTCCATGTGTGTTGGCTGCGAATCCGAAGGCTGTGTCGGCTAACGAATATGTGATTCCTCCATGTGCTTTTTGCATGCTGTTTAGCATTTCTGGACGAACTTTCATGGCTACTTTACAGCGACCGATTTCACATTCTAAAATCTCGATACCTAACCATTGGCTGTAAGCATCTTGAGCTAGCATTTTGTATGGTATTTTTGTTCCTTCCATAATGATTTATTTGATTGTTGATTAACAATTTTTGATTTTAGAAGTTTCGAAAAGCTCAAAAATCAAAAATCGTTAATCTTCAAGCGTTAATTAAAAAACTTATTACCTGATTTTGTTATTCTTCTCAAAATTGGACTACATCTGTATCTGTCTTCGTGATATTCGTTATATAATTCGTCTAATTTTTCTACACACCAATTTATTCCTTTTTCATCTGCCCAAGCTAATAATCCTTTTGGATAATTAACTCCTTTTGTCATTGCGTTGTCGATATCTTTTGCTGAAGCGATATTTAAAAATAAAGCATCTGCTGCTTCGTTTATTAACATTACTAAAACTCTATCGAATATTTGTTGTGCTTTAATTCTATCTTCTGTTTGTTTTGGTAATTCTTTATTGTAATCATAAAAACCTCTTCCTGATTTTCTTCCTAAATAACCTGCTTCGACTAAACGTTTTTGGGTTAAAGATGGTTTATATCTTGGATCGAAATAGAATGCTGTGAAAACGGTTTCGGTTACTACGTAATTTACGTCGTGACCAATAAAATCCATTAATTCAAATGGTCCCATTTTGAAACCACCCATTTCTTTTAAACTCCAATCGATGGTTGCCATATCTGCAAAACCTTCTTCTAGAATTCGTAAGCTTTCGCTGTAAAAAGGTCGAGCTACACGATTTACTATAAATCCTGGTGTGTCTTTTGCAACTGCAACTACTTTTTTCCAGTCAGAAATAGTTTGAACCGTTTTATTTAAAACTTCTTCACTGGTTTGAATCGCTGGCACAACTTCCACTAATTGCATTAAAGGTGCTGGATTAAAAAAGTGAATTCCAATGACGCGTTCTGGTTTCTGGCAAGAAGCTGCAATGGAAGTTATGGATAATGAGGATGTATTTGAAGCTAATATTGTATTTTCTGAGACTACTATTTCTAATTCAGAAAACACTTTTCGCTTGACTTCAAGATTTTCAACTATGGCTTCGATAACTAAATCTGAATCTGATAAATCGTTTAATGTATTTACGTAAGAAATATTATTCTGAATTCGATTTTTCTCAGCTGCATCAATTTTTTGCTTTTCGATTAATCTATCTAAAACTTTTTCTAAACTGATTTTACTTTTGATTAAAGCTTCATTATTTAGGTCAAATAATTTTACTTGATAACCAGAAGTTGCAGCGACTTGTGCTATTCCACTTCCCATTGTTCCAGAACCGATAACAGCAATTTTGATTAACGATTGCTGATCAACGATTTTTGATTTTTGATTTTTTTCGTCCATTTCAAAATTCATGATTGTTTTTTTAAAGACGCAGTTTTTATGCTTGCAACGAAAATTGAAATTAATTCATCATTTTCTTTTATTAATTTATCTAACAAAGTAATATCTGAAATCAAATTTGCTCCTTTTTGGATTTTCATATTTATTAAACTTTCTCTTAATTCTTTCAAACAAATTTTCATTTTATGTAAAAAATCATTTGTTGATTCTCCACTTCTAGCTTCTCCATAATTTAATGCCGAGGAAGTAGCAGAACGAATCAATTGTTTTGCTAAATGTTCTGAAGCAAAAGATTGGTCTATTTTTTTACAAAGTAAAATTATATCTACTGCAAATTGAATTAATCGCTCTTCTAATATATTGGGTTTCATATTTATTACTATTTAATTCTAAAATCAACAATCAAAATTCGTTAATCGTTAATCAATTCCCTTTAAATTCGGGTTTTCTTTTTTCTACGAAAGCCGTTACACCTTCTTTATAGTCGTTTGATGAACTTGCTTCTATTTGTAAATCGCTTTCTAAAGTTAATTGTTGTTCCAAATTATTAATTAACGATTGGTTTAATAATCTTTTTGTTAACCCTAATGCTTTTGTTGGCATATTAGCTAAAGTCGTAGCTAATTTATTGACTTCCTCTTCAAAATTTTCTACTGAAAACACTTTGTAAATCATTCCCAAATCTAAAGCTTCTTGAGCGGAAACTTTATCTCCTAACATCATTAAAGCTGTTGCTTTTTGGAAACCAATCAATCTTGGTAAAAAGAAGGTTCCAGCGCTATCAGGCACTAATCCTATTTTACTGAATGCTTGAATAAAACTTGCACTTTCAACGGCTAAAACAATATCACAAGCTAAAGCGATATTTGCACCAGCTCCAGCTGCAACTCCATTTACAGCAGCAATTACCGGTTTTTCAATGGTTCTTATTTTTTGGATGATTGGATTGTAATGCTCTTCTAATATTTTTCTGAAACCAGGATTTAATTCTGGATCAGTAACTTCTTTTAAATCTTGTCCAGCACAAAATGCTTTTCCGTTTCCGGAAATTACGATGGCTCTTACATTTGAATCGCTAGCACAATTATCTATTTTTTCTTGCATAGACAATGCCATTTCGCGATTGAAACTATTGAAAACGTCTGGACGATTCAGAGTTATAAATGCTATTTTATTTTCAATTTTTAGTTCAATTGAATTACTCATACCTTATTTATGTTTCTCGCAAAGTCGCAGAGTCGCAAAGACTAAAACCACAAATTCGCATATTTTATTTTAAACATTTAAAATAGTCAAATGGTTCTAAACAATCTTCGCATTGAAAAAATGCTTTGCAAGCTGTAGAGCCAAATTGACTAACTAATTTTGTATTGAATGAACCACATTGTGGGCATTTAACTACTTTTTTATTTCCGAGAAGTGCTTCCTTATCAGCTGTTTCAGATAATGGAGCAGCAATTCCGTATTTTTCTAATGCTTTTCTTCCTTTTGGAGTAATCCAATCGGTTGTCCAAGCTGGTGATAATATTAATTCGACTTTGGCTTTATATCCTTTGTCTTTGAATGCTTTGATGATATCTTCTCCAATGACATCCATTGCTGGACAACCACTGTATGTTGGTGTGATTTGAACCTCAACAATATCATTGACTAGTTTTGCAGAACGCACAACTCCCATTTCCATAATCGATAAGACTGGAATTTCTGGATCGGAAACTGTTTCGAGTATTTCGAATAGTTTTTGGTCGATATGTGTTAGTTCTTCTGTCATAAAGATTTATTTGATTGAAGAATAACGATTTTTGATTTTTTGAACTTCTGAAATCTTAAATCAATATTCGTTAATCGTTAATCACTACCAATTCATATTTGGATAAGCCAATTGCATGTATTGCATTTGCGCTAATAGATAACCCATGTGTTCGCTGTGGATTCCTTGTTTACCTCCTTTTTGGAAATATTTTATATCTGGAGTTTGAATGGTTGCTTCTTCTAAAATTTCGTTTACTTTTTTATAAAATAAATCTTTTAACAAGCTAACATCAACTCCAATTCCTTCTGAAATCATAGCTTTATCAGCATCAGTTTTGTGAAATAATTCATCAGTGAATTCCCATAAATCATTGACTGCTGTTTGAATTCTGCTATGACTTTCTTCGGTTCCATCTCCCAAACGCTTCATCCAATCTGATGAAAAACGAGTATGATACGAAACTTCTTTGATACTTTTTTTAGCAATTGCAGCTAAGGTCTCATCTTTACTATTTTGTAGTTCTGAAAGCAATAACAAATGATAAATATCAAAAAAGAATTGTCTTGTAATGGAATAAGCAAAATCGCGATTAGGTTGTTCTACTAAAAGGACATTTTTGTATTCACGCTCTTTTCGTAAAAAAGCGATTGTATCCTCTGTAACTTCTTCTCCTTGCAATTTGGCAGCATATTGAAAATAACTTCTCACTTGACCGAATAAGTCTAATGAAATATTGGTCATTGCGATATCAGTTTCTAAACTTGGACCGTGACCACAAAGTTCACCTAAACGTTGTCCTAAAATCAGAGCGTTATCTGCAATTCCGTAAATATATTGAACTAAATTATCCTTCATCTTACATATGTTTTAATTCGTCAGGCAATTCATAAAAAGTTGGATGACGATACACTTTATCGTTTGCAGGTTCAAAAAGTTCTGCATTATCATCTGGATTTGAAGCCGTAATTTGAGCTGATGGAACAACCCAAATACTTACACCTTCATTTCTTCTCGTATAAACATCACGTGCGTTTTCTAGTGCCATCGTTGCATCGCTTGCGTGAAGTGAACCACAATGACGATGTTCTAATCCGTTTTTACTTCTTATAAATACTTCCCAAAGAGGCCAATTCTTCATAATAATGAGTTGTGAGTTATGAGTTATGAGTTACTGATAATTCAAAACTCATAACTCATAATTGATTAAATTGCTTGTTTTACTACTTTATTTTCTTGTTTTTCTGCGTAAGCCATAGCTGCATCTCGAACCCATTTTCCATTTTCCCAAGCGTTTACTCTTGCAGAAATACGTTCTTTATTACATGGACCGTGACCTTTGACTACTTGCCAGAATTCATCCCAGTTCATTTCTCCGAAATCGTAGGATTGTTTTTCTTCGTTCCATTTTAAATCAGGATCTGGGATGGTTAAGCCAATCATTTCTGCTTGTGGAACCGTTTGATCTATAAATTGTTGACGTAAATCGTCGTTACTTTTTCGTTTTAATTTCCACTTCATTGATTGATCTGTATGAATAGATTCAGCATCTAAAGGACCAAGCATCATTAAAGCAGGCCACCACCAACGATTTAAAGCGTCTTGTGCCATTTCTTTTTGTTCAGGAGTTCCTTCGGCCAAAGTCATCATGATTTGAAAACCTTGTCTTTGGTGAAAACTTTCTTCTTTACAAACACGAACCATTGCTCTAGCGTAAGGGCCATAAGAGGTGGAACATAAAGGTACTTGATTGATAATAGCTGCACCATCAACTAACCAACCGATTGCTCCCATATCTGCCCAAGTTAAGGTTGGATAATTGAAAATGCTTGAATATTTTGCTTTTCCAGAATGCAATTGTTCGTATAATTCTTCGCGAGAAATTCCAAGTGTTTCTGTCGCAGAATAAAGGTATAAACCATGACCTGCTTCATCTTGAATTTTAGCTAGTAAAGCTACTTTTCGTTTTAAAGATGGAGCACGAGTTATCCAATTTCCTTCAGGCAACATTCCGACAATTTCAGAATGTGCGTGTTGGGACATTTGGCGAATGTGTGTTTGACGGTATTTTTCAGGCATCCAATCTTTTGGTTCGATTTTTTCGTCTCTTGCAATTTTTGCATCGAAAATTTCTTCTAGACTTCGACTGCGCTCAGCCCATGGGTTTTTTACTTCTTTTTCTGACATACTTTTTTGAATTAGTGTTCAGTGTTCAGTCGCCGTAATTCTTTACTTTGCAGTAACTTTGAACGATTAATACTTTTTTCTTCTTGAACCATTAAGTCATTTAAGGTTCATTAAGATGTGTTTTTTTATATTTTATTTTTTTTCAATTCGTTTCCTTTCTATCCCTGATTGCAGTGAAAATCCTTTTTTTATAAAAAAAGATTGTAACGTAAAGCAGGAAAATGGACCACTAAAATGCCCGAGCCATTTGCTCTAAATGATTTATTTGATTGTTGATTAACGATTGTTGATTTTAGATTTTATGTTTACCAATCAAATTTCGTTAATCTTAAATCGTTAATCTTATACTCCAAAATCTACTACCACTTTGTCTGTAGTTGGTACAGCTTGACAGCTTAAAACCAATCCGCGTGCAACTTCGTGAGCGTCAAGTGCATAATTTATTTTCATTTCTACTTCTCCTTCTACTACCATACATTTGCATGTGCTGCAAACTCCGCCTTTACATGCGAATGGTAAATCGGCTCCAGCTGCTAATGCTCCATCGAGAATATTGTCGTAAGAATCTTCCATGATGAAATGGAATTCTTTTCCTCCATCTATAATGGTAACATCGGTTCCGCTGACTTTATGTTCTACTATTTTTTGGATTCTTTTTTTATCTTCTTCGGAAATTCCAGAAGTAAATAGTTCGTAATGAATTTTATCTTTTTCTAATCCGGCGGCAGTTAATTCGTCACGAATTAAGAAAATCATTTCTTCTGGTCCACAAATAAAACATTCATCTACTGAAGGAACATCTATTATTTTTTCTGTAAGAACTTGTATTTTTTCTTTTGTAAATCTTCCATTAAATAATTCTGAAAAACGGTGCTCTTTTGTTAAGAAATGAAAAATCTCAAAACGACCGAAGTATCTGTTTTTTAATTGTTCAATTTCTTCTTTAAAGATAATTGATTTTACACTTCTATTCAAATAAAACAGCTTAAATGTACTGTTTGGTTCAGAAGCCAAATGTGTTTTTACAATGGAAAGTATAGGTGTAATTCCGCTACCTGCTGCAAATACAATGTAATTTTTAGCTTTTTCTTTTTTAATTTCTACATTAAAAACACCACTTGGAGCCATAATTTCAAGAAAATCTCCTTTTTGCAGATTTTCATTTGCAAAAGTGGAGAACAAACCACCGTTAATTTTTTTTATAGCAACTTGCCATTTATTTTCTATTGGACTTGAACATAAAGAATAAGAACGACGAACATCTTGACCATCAATTATTGCTTTTAGAGTCAAATGTTGTCCAGGCTTGTACTGAAATTCATCGGTTAAATTTTGAGGAATTTGAAATGTAACTACAGAACAATCTCTTGTTTCTTTATATATATCTTGGACTTGTATGTTATGAAATTTTGCCATTTGGTACTTATCAAAATTTAACTAACAACCGTTAGTTTACTATGCAAATTTAGTGAAAAATATTTAATGTTACGAAATCGTTATATATTTTTAACTTTTGTTTTATTTATTTGCAAGTAATATACTTATACACAAAGTTTTTCATAAAAAAAACTCTATGTTTTGAAACCTTTTGAACTTTGCTAATTTACAATTCCTTTTAAAAGAACTTCTGCCATGTTTTTTTTAAGGGAAGCTTCTGTTAATGGTTTTTTCTTTCCATACCATAAGTAGAGTGTTCGTAAAGTGGAAAGTATTGAAAAAATAATTACTTCTGGATTTAAGTTCTTAATTTCATTAGATTGAATGCCTGATTTAATTAAATTTCTAAAAGTCTCTTCGTAATTTTCTCTCATTTTGATGAAGTAAGTCAATTCGTCATCAGTTAAATGCATCCAATCGTTATTTAAGCAAGCTAATGCATCAGGATTTCTAATAGTAATATCTATATGAAGTTCTACAACTTTTTCAATTTTTTCAATTGTTTTCAAATCTGAAATCGCTATCAAATTAATTCTGTTGGTAAACTCTTCTGCAATTTCTAAAACAATTAGCACTAAAATCTCTTGTTTGGATTTAATATGATTGTATAAACTTGCGGCTTTTATATCTAAAGCTTGGGCAATATCTCGCATAGTTACAGCGCTATATCCTTTTTCTTTAAAAAGTTTAGCAGCACAATTTATTATTTCGGTTTTTCTATCAATAGGCTTCATTAGTTCAAAAATAGTAAATTGAATTGATTGAGGTAACAAATGTTACAAAAGTATAATAAGTAAATTGTAATTTTGATGTAAATTAAAAAGTTAAAAAAACAAATTAGATTAATTTTAAAAGTAAAGCCATGGGATTATTAGACTTATTGGGTTTTGGAAACAAAACAAATGATGTTCAAGAATATGTTCAAAAAGGAGCAATAATTTTAGATGTTAGAACTTCTGAGGAATACAAAGAAGGTCACATTCAAGGATCAAAAAATATAGCTTTACAAGTATTGAATGGTAAAATTGCTGAAATTAAAAAATGGAATAAACCAATAATTGCCTGTTGTCGTTCTGGAATGAGAAGTGCTCAAGCAACCTCAATTTTAAAACAAAACGGTATTGATTGTATTAATGGTGGTGGTTGGACCAGTTTACAAAACAAATTATAAAAAAGGCTTAAGTAATTGAAGCTTTTTTTACAGTTGTATTTCTAAATCCTTTTCAGTTTTAACCTTGTTACCTTCATATTGTAATGACCAACCCATCGAATTTGTTAAGATTAACATTTTTGACAATTCGGAAAGTAATCTGTTTTTAGCATTAGATTTCAGGGTAGATTTTTCAATTTTCTTAGCTAAATTTTCTCTAGCCATTATATTGATTTTATTATAATCTTCACCTGTAAATTCATTAAATGTTGAAGACTCTGTGTCGTAATATTTGAATTCTGGACTAATTTTTATTTCTTCTTTTGGAATATTGGTTATGGTTAAAATTTTCCTTTCAGCATCAATATCATATTTAATCAGACTTAAATCAAAACTAACCATAACATCAGCATTTATAACAACTAATGCTTTTTTATTAAAAGACAAACCAGGAATGTAAGTCTCTTTTTTATCTTTATAGGTCAAAACTTCTGCAAAATGTCCTTCTGTAACCACTAATTTACCTACATTTTTGATTTGAGTTTGAATTAGATTGGTATCATATTCAATAGTTGAAGCATCATCAGATTTTATAACGTAATTAAAAATCCAAAAAAGTAGAAAGGCAACAAACACCACTAAAATCCATTTTCTGATTTCAGATAATTTCCCAAAGAAACCCAAGTTATTTGAACTGTTATTTTCCATTTTTTAGTAATTTGATACGAAGATAAGGAAAAGTCACTATATCAAATTATTTCGTTTGGCTTTTTGTACGGCTTCTAATTTGGAATGCACTTGAAGTTTGCTGTAAATGTTTTCGATATGTTTTCTGACTGTTGATGGCGATAAAAATAAATTCTCAGCAATAACGGTATAACTTAGTCCTTGTGCTAATTGTTCTAAAACATCAATTTCTCTTGATGTAAGTTCAATTTTTTCATTTTCGATTTCTGAATTAAAATCAACAGGATTTCTGAGTAATTTAAGGGTTTTTAATGCAATTGAAGGATTCATAGCAGCACCACCATTCATAGTTTCAACAATTCCACCAAATAAAGCATGAGGATTAACATCTTTTAATAAATAACCATCTGCACCAGCTTTAATAGCATTAAAAATATTTTCATCATTATCAAAAACCGTCAACATGATGATTTTAATTTGAGGATATTTTTGTTTGACTAATTTTGTAGCTTCGATACCGTTAAGATTTGGCATTTCGATATCCATTAAAAGCACATCAATATTGTGATTTAGCTCTAAATTTTTTAACAAATCTAACCCATCATTTGCTGTAAATTTTATAGAAACTTCTTCAAAAAAAGATAGTTTTTCCTTAATGGAAGAAATTAAAAAACTATTGTCGTCTATGATGGCTATTTTCATGTTTTAATTAGTTTGGTTTGAAATAATTTCTAACAATTGGACTTGTTGTTTCAAGACGTTTAGTTTGTAAACCGTTTTATCATCAGCATTTAAAATTCTGTTATTTTTTAAAGATTCGTTTTTTGAAAATTCTGCATTAAGTTGCAGTTGTAATGATACTGAAATAGCATTGTGTAACATCCAACTTTTCCTTTGAATATTTAAATGTAAAAGAAATATTGCAATACTTAAAAAAAGAAAAACGACTAAAATTACCATTTCTAAATTAATTTATGAACACCTACAAAAGTAGATCCAAAAACAACTCTAAAAAATAGGGCAATTGCCTTATATTTTTGGAATAACAAATGATACTTGTGTTCCATTTTGGGTTGTAAAATCAACAGATGCATTGATTTCTTTAGCTCTTTTTTCAATTGATTTTAAACCATTTCCTTTTTCAATTTTTTGAATACTGAATCCTTTTCCGTTATCGGAAATTGTAATCATAATTTGGTTGTTTAACACTTCGATTGCTACTTTTATTTTAGAAGCATTTGCATGTTTAATGGCATTATTTATAGTTTCTTGAATGATTCTATAAATCGTAATTCCGGTTTTAGAATCTAATAAAACTGTTTCGTGTTCCTTAGGGTAATCGAATTCAAATTGTATGCCTTGAAGAGAAATTTTTGCATTTTCAATAAAATTAGCGGTTCGTGCTTTCAAATCTTCAAAAGTGATTTCTTCTTTGTTCATTGCCCAGATGGAATCGCGAAGTTCAGTAATGGTTTTTCTGGTAAAACCACTTATTGTATCGTATTTTTTATTGAAATCTTCTTTAGACAAATCAAAAAACTTCAAATTGTCTATAGAGGAAATTATAAAGGTCAATTGCGAACCAATATTATCATGCAATTCTCTTGAAATTTCTAAACGTTGTTCTTGCAAACTATTTTGAGTTTCAATTTTTGTTAGAGCTTGTCGTAATTCGTTTTCTTTGACTAATTGAACGTTTTTTAATCTTTGTTGTTTGAAGAATAAGAAACCAATTAATCCTAATAAAAAAGCCAATCCAAAAGCACCATAAATGAGATAGTTTTTGCGTTTAATTTTAGCTTCTTTGAGTAAATTCTCGTTTTTTGATTTAACTAATTCTAATTCTTTTTTTTCTAATTCGTATTTGGTTTCTAATTCTTGCAAGGCTTTAGCACTAGATACTTTGAATTTTTGTGTCGTTTTTTCGTAAAATAAATCATTATAAAAACTACCTTTTTCAGTGTTTCCAATTTTAAAATAAGCTTTTGCTAAAGTTTTGTAAACATTGACTTCATATACTTCATTTTCCGTATTTTCAGTATTATTATTGATTTCGGCAACACAAATTTCTCCAAAATCAATGGCTTTTTGAGTTTGATTTACTTTAAAATATATTTCAGCAATTTCGCTTGTGACTTTTACCTTTGAAGAGGAATTGAAAGGAACTTCAAATGGACGATTGTATGATTCTAAAAATAAATTTAAAGCTTTATCAAGATTATTTTCTATGGCATAAATTTGGGCTAAACCTTGTAAATTATTATAATACAAGATTTTGTCTTGTGCTGCATTGGCTTTTTGAATGCCTTTTTCAAATGAAATTATAGCTTCTTTAATTTTATTTGATTCTTTGTAACAAATTCCTAAATTATTATAAGAAGAAGCTTCACCTTGACTGTAATTTCTTTGAGAACGAATCTGTAATGC
Organism: Flavobacterium sp.; assembly: GCF_965657075.1. Taxonomy (GTDB): domain Bacteria; phylum Bacteroidota; class Bacteroidia; order Flavobacteriales; family Flavobacteriaceae; genus Flavobacterium. The sequence continues at coordinate 73,627 of NZ_CBFHMV010000009.1, read as the reverse complement.
TTTTTGATGATACGGAATGGCTTTTTCATACATTTCCATGTCTTGATAAATTAACCCAATATTATTTAATGGAGCATCGATTAAGATGGATGGATTGGTATTTACATTTTCTTCGGCAAGTTTTAAGGCTTTGAAAAAAGATTATAAGGCTTCTTCAAATTTACCTTTATTCCAAGCGTACATTCCTAAATTGTTGTAACCGTTTTGCTCTTGAACAGAAAATTTATTTTTTTTACTAAAAGCAACCGCTTTTTCAAAATAGATTTTGGCAGAATCAGAAAATCCGTTGACATCAAAGAAAATTCCTTTGTTATTTAAAAAGGTATTATAGCCATATTTTTGATTGGTTTTTAAGGCCAATTGTTCTGTAACATTTAAAATTTCTAGTGCTTTATCTTTATCATTAAAAATATATTTCCATGCCAATTTGTTGTAGGCATCAACTTTTACAGAATCATTTTTTGTAGTTTTTATGACCTGATTTAAACTGTCAATTTTATGATTTTGAGCGTTTATAAATTGAAAAGTAAATAGAAATAAAACAATTATTTTTTTCATCTAGTACTTGTTTTGAACTTAAAAGTAATAAAAGTTTTAATACGACGTTTATTATTCGAAAAAACTAGTCACTATTTTTTCAGTTTTTTCATATTCTTCTGGCTTAGCTTTGGTTAAGAATTTAGCTATTTTTTTGATTTTTTGGGGATTTTTTGCGATTTGATTCATGTAAATATCTAAAAATGCTCTCATAAGTATTAGTAATAGAGCTGCGATAATTCCGACATGATCTGTAAAAAAGAGAAAAAAAGAAGGAATTATAGCTAAGAATTGTTGAATAAAAATTCGCAAATAAGGCTTTGAAAAATAACTACCAAAATTTTGATTTAGGTACTTTTTATTTTTTAAGAAATTAAAATAAAATTCAACTAAATGAGTCAAAATGACAGAAATTGCAACCAGATAAAAGCCTTCTAATTTAAAAATTACCAAAAAATTATTGGGATTTAATGAAGTACTAAATCTATCATCATTTATAGCAAACGCTACATAAAGAAAAATACTTTGAATAGCTACAAAAAAACCATAATGAATTAAGAAAAAAAAGATTGAAGCAAAGTTAATTAACTTTGTTTCAACCTTTCCTGGTTCATTATCATACCTTATTATGTAGAATAATTTTACAGCATGAATAATTCCAATAATAATGGTTTCAAAAACATACGCAAACACGATTGCCATTGGATTGGCTTTGCCTGAAAGTAGTAATGCAATAAGAAAAACTGCATTAATTAGTATAACATTATTGGTTTTAGATTGATTTTGAAGAAAAGGTAAGTTCATAACATAATTTAAAACGATTTTACGACTTTATTATCTTTCCATTCATCTTTGTAATATTTTCCGTTTGTGTAAGATAAACCTCTACCGTTTTGTTTTCCTTCGACCCACATTCCTTTGTAAAAATCATCAGATGCTTTGTAGTGATAAAAACCATACCCTTTAAATTTATTGGTTAAATGATTGAACATACCTTGATACGTATCTCCATTTGTAAAGTAATAAAATCCTTTAAAAAAGCCTTCATTTTTAAACTCTCCAACAAAAACTTCACCATTTTCATAATTCATTACTCCAAAACCATTGGTACAATCACCATGAGTACATCCTTTGGTTAGTCCTGTTTTAGCCATAGAATTGGTAGCCAAAAATTTTCCGTTTTCATACTTATTGTATTGGTTGGCATTTTTATCTTTTTCATAAAATAAAGCATTACCGTGATATTTTCCTTCTAAATAACTTCCTACATATTCATTTCCATTTATAAATTGAGTTTGTCCAAAATCACTCATTTTATCCTTATACCAATATCCAAAATATTTATCGCCATTAGTCCAACCGTAAACACCATAACCTTGTTTAAGACCGTTTTCCCAAAAACCGTCATAATAACCGTTGTTGTATGTGTATTTCCCCCAACCGTTTTGGCAATCACCTTCGCATTTTGAGTCATTTAAAATCATTGAAGTATTTGCAAGAATTTGTTCTTTTTGCTCATAATATATTGGAAAGTTTGACTTATCGATTTTTTGAACATTTAAGGTTTTTATTTTTGCCAAACCTTTATTTTTTATGTCTTGATTTACAGAAGCATACCCTGTTTTTGTTCCATTTTTATACGTAAGTTGTCTAACTTCAATACGTTTTAAATTATCTAATTTATTGCCGTAAGTTGGAAAAGATTCGTAATCATATTTTACAATCCAATTGCCAAAAGAATCAAATTCGTAAAAATAAACATTGTATAAATCTGTAGATGAATCATTATACAAATTGAAAACCCTAATTGATTGTAAGTTGGTTTTAGCATCATAAGCGTTGTAATAGTTTCCCATTGATGCATTAAACTCTTTTATCAACAATCCTTTTTCTGTATAGATGTTTGTGCTCAAATAATCCAAATCTGGTTTTGTCATGATCAAATTATCATCATAAGTAAACTCTAAATTAGAATCATATTTACCATCATTTGATTTGAAAAAAATATCGGTAATTACACCTTTTGAATTAGTTTTTACTTGCTTGGTATCTGCCAAATATGTGGCAATAGGTGTTTTTAATATAAAGTAGGTATATTCTTTATTTTCTTTTCTTGAAGTTTTAGTAACTTTTTGATACGAATTTTGATAGCTTATTTTAGAATAGTATTTATCCGAAGTCAAATATCCATCTGAATTAAAGGTATAACTGTCCTCAAATTCGTTACCAAAATCTTTTACGTATGTAACATAAATCTTTTTAAAAGCTACTACATCGTTAGTATTGATATCAAAATCTTTTAACTGTAAATTAGCTTTAAATTGTGCATTTGATGTGAATACAAAAACTAATAATAGTAGAGTTGTTAACTTAGTTTTCATAGCTTATTATTATTTTTAATGTCTATTTTAATTTAATTTTAAAATGATTTTACAACTTTATCATCCTTCCACTCATCTTTATAATAGTTTCCTTGTGAGTAAGACAATCCTCTACCGTTTTGCTTTCCATTGGCCCAAATTCCTTTATAGAATTCTCCAGATTCTTTGTATTGATAATGTCCATAACCACTAAATTTATTGGTTTTAAAATCAAAAGTTCCTTGATAAACGTCGCCATTTTTAAAATAATAAACTCCCATATACAAGCCCTTATTTACAAATTGACCAATAAAAACGCCACCGCTTTCAAAGGCATATCTTCCAAATCCATTGTTACAATCACCGTGCGTACAGCCAACAGAAACACCATTATTATTCATAGCATTTGAAACTTCAAATTTTCCGTCTTTATATTTATTATATTGATTTTTATCAGTTGTTTTGCTGTAAAAAATAGCATATCCGTCATATTTTCCATTTAAATAACCACCAGCATATTCATTACCATTTTCAAAAATGGTTTGTCCAAAACCACTCATTTTATCTTTATACCAATGTCCTAAATACAAATCACCGTTGTTCCATTTATAAATTCCATAACCCGATTTTTGTCCGTTTTCCCAAAAACCATCATAATATCCATTATTGTAGGAGTATTTTCCCCAACCGTTTTGGCAATCGCCAACACAATTTGCATCTAATGGCATGTTCGTGGCATTAAGTTTTAAAAGCTCGTTGGCATCATAATCTATATAAATTGGTGTAGCATATAAATTACTTTTATCCAAATCTTTGACCTTCATATTGGCGATAAATGATGTTGCATTTGCTTTCATAAGATCATTAATTACTAATTGACCTGTTTTAGTTTTATCCTTATAAGTTAATTCTCTTACAGTAATTGCAGTAATATTGTTTCCACTAATTCCGTATAATGGTACGGCAGATAATTCATATTTTACTATCCAATTTCCTTTTTTATCATATGCGTAAACATTGATATAATGAACACTTGTATTTGTGTTTGTTTTAATTATAGAAACTTTTTGAGATAATAATTTTGATTTAGAATCATAGGAATAAAATAAATTCATGTACTTATTTTCTTCAGATAATAGTAAGCCATCTTTTGTAGCTCTTGTGGTGTTTAATCCGTCATTGGAAGGATTTACCGTAATGATGTTTCCGTTATAACTGAAATTATAACTTAATTTAGAAGTATCTCCCGAATAATCAATTTTCATTATTGAACCGTCCGAATTTTTTAGAACTTCATATTTATCAGCTCCGATTAGTACATTTCCATAAGGAACTTTTATGATATCAAAATCGAATTTTTTGCCATTACCATATAACTTGGTTACTTTATCATGTTTTTGATTATAGATAAACGTTTTGCCATATTCAACTTTATCATATAAAGATGCCGACAAAATAAAACCTTGTGAATCGAAATCATATATTTTATTTTCTGGCTCTTTGTAAGAATTAGTATTTTTAGCATAATTAAAAGATTTTTCTGTAATTTTAACAACATCATTAGTTAAGATTCCATAATCTTTTAAATTAATTTCATCTAATAATTGTGCCTGGGAAGTTGCACTTAAAAAGAGAAATGCAATAAGTATAAGTTTTGTTTTCATGATAAATATGTTAAAGTTTAATGCAAATTTGTAGAAAATTAAAAAGTAAAAAAATAGGGCAAATGCCTTATATTTAAATAATTAGTTAATATTTTTCAATGATTTCATTGTTTTTGTAAAGAAATCCTTTATATTTTGAGTCTTTTGTTCTGCAAAAAGATTGTCCTTCTCTTGTTGGAGCCATGTTGTACAAATTTATTGTACCATCAAAATCATAAACAATACAAGTTCCGTTAAAAACTCCAGCTTTCATTTCGCAATAAATGATTCTTTTTTCTTCAGTTCTATAAAGCATCGAGTTTCCTTGAAGTTTTCCATCAATGTAATTACCTGCAAAAAAATTATCGTCTTGATTTACAACTCCATATCCATTCATACAATCGCCTTGAATACAACCTACAGTAACCTCATTTACAACTGGTGGCGATTTACTAACCATTTCTCCTTGGTCATTATAATTTCTGTAATCATAACCTGATGCTATTCGTGCTACATGCAAACCAATTGGAAGATCATTTTTAAAACTTCCGTAAATTGCTTCTTTATTTTTAACATAATAAAACAAACCTTCTTTTTTGCCTTTGATGAAGTTTCCAAAATACTCACTTGTACTATCAACCTGAACACCAAATCCTTCTAATTTTCCATCCTTATAAAAACCTACTTGATAGCTTCTTTCAAAATTTTGAAAACTAAAATTATCTTTACAGTTGCCTCTAATACATTCGCTTTGTGCACTTGAAAAATTATAGCCTAACAGAAACAGAACAATAACAATTACTTTTTTCATTTTTATACATTTTATAATTATGAAACAAATTTGGTTGTTTTTAAAATGTTAAAAAATAGGGCAATTGCCTTATATTGAAGATTAAACAAGTTGATTTTCAGATTTTATTTCGAAAACGATTTTTAAAAGTAAAAAAGGTATAATTGAAATTAAGGTTGCATATTCTTGAAAGAGAAGAAATTTCTTGCTGGAAATAAACCAAAACAGGATTCCGAAAATTAATGATAAATGTAGAATAATTATTCCGTTTGAAAGTAAGGTTTTTGATTCTAATTGAGCCTTATTGTTTTTGAATAAATAATATTCGCGAAATAAAAAGGTAATCAAACTTGAGTTAAAAAGTGAATTTTGAAAGAAGAAGACTTTGAAATTATTTCCTATTATTTCATAATGCCTCCAATCCATCATTAAACCAAAAAAAACAAGAATAAAGACCAAATACACAGAAAGCATAAAAAATCTATTGTTGTTATCAGACAAAAAAACTTACAAATCTTCAATTTGATTTTTTCTGAAATAGCATTTTAATCTGTCAAAAACAGTTCTAATCAATTCGTCAAACCAAAACAAATATAAAATATAGAAAACTGTTGTTTGTTTATTAATTATTGAAAAAACCGTAATAATTGTCATTAAAAAAAGGGACAAATAATTAACTAAATTGTTTTGCTTCACCAACATTTGTTAATTTTTTTAGTTGTTTACAAATATTAAATTAAAAAATAAAGATCAACATAAGGCAATTGTCGTATTTTTTAGGGTTTAAAGTTTAGACGAATTGTTGTTCCTTTCTCAGATGAAATCAAATCTAAAGTAGCATCAATCGTGCTGGCTCTTTTTTGCATGGAATTTAGTCCATTTCCATTTTCGATAGTTTCCTTATCAAAACCAATTCCGTTATCTGAAATGGCTATTATAACTTGATTGTTTTCGTTTTTAAAATCAACAGTTATTTTGGAAGCCTTGGCATGTTTAACTGCATTGTTTACAGCTTCTTGAATGATTCTGTAAATTTCAATTCCTTGTTTAGAGTTTAAAACAATTTCCTTTTGATTTGTTGGATAATTGAAATCAAAATGAATGCCTAATAAGGAAGCTTTTGCTGATTCAATAAAATTGGTAGTTCGTGTTTTTAAATCTTCAAAAGTAATTTCTTCTTTATTCATTGCCCAAATCGTATCACGCAAATCAGTAATTGTTGTTCTAGTAAAAGTGCCTATGGAATCAAATTTAGTGTATAATTTATCTTTTGTAAATTCAAAATATTTTAAATTATCTAAAGACGAAATGATAAAAGTTAATTGTGATCCAATATTATCATGCAAATCTTTTGAAATTGCCAAACGTTGTTCTTGAAGATTGTTTTGATTTTCAATTTTGATTAATGCTTGTTTGAGTTCATTTTCTTTAACCAATTGCTTTTGCTTGGTAGATTGCTGTTTGTAAACCAAATAACCAATTAAACCCAATAAAAAAGCTAAACCTAAAGCTGAATATAGCAATAAATTCTTTCGTTTTATTTTAGCTTCTTTGGCTAACAAATTGGAGTTCGCTTCCACCAAAAGTTTTTCTTTTTTTTCGGTTTCAAATTGAATTTGAAGTTCTTCAATTTTGTTATTGGTTTGCACATTATTGCTGCTATCTTTAATAGTTTGAAATTGCTCTTTGTACAAATAAGCATTCTTATAATCCTTAAATTCTAAGTACGATTTTGCTAAATTTTCATAGCAATATTGTTCCAAATGTTTGTATTTATATTTTCGAGATAAGACTGCACAAATTTTAAAATTCTCAATAGCTTCTTTGAATTTATTTTCTAAAACTAATATTTCTGCTTTCTGAACATAATTAACTGTAATTCCGTAATTATCCGCTATTTTGTTCCGAATTATTGAAGAACTATCTACATATATCTTAGCCAATTTAAAATTCTTTTTTTCGGCAAACGTATTGGCAATATTTGCATATCCATAACCTAAACCAACACTATCTTTTAATGTCTTTTTTATCGATAAAGACTTCTTTTGAAAAAACAATGCACTATCGTTTTTTTGAACCATGGTAAGTACAACTCCATAATTATCATATACTGGGTGAATGTTTTTTAAATCATTTGCTTTTTCTAATAATGCTATTCCTTTTCGCATGTATTTTAGACTTCGCTCCAAATTATTTCTCTTTAAATTATAACCTAAACCACCATAAGCCATTCCTACTTTTGCAATTTCATTTTTATTTTCTAGAATTTTAATAGCTCTCAAGGATAGTGCTATACTTTCATCCATTTTATTTTGATACGTTTTTAATTGTCCCAATTTGAAAACAATTTCACCCAATGCTACGCTGTCATTGGATTTAATCGCCAAATTTTCAGCTAGTTTAAATAATTGTTCTGCTTTTTCAACTTCAGCCACGTAAGCCGCATTTGGAATTTTATTTATGGTTTTTATTTTATCCTTTATGGATAATTGTTCCAATTTCAACTTTAAACTATCAAAATGTGACCATTTCTTTTGTGCAAATCCTAATGAAAAAAGAGCAATCGAAATGACTAAAACTATTTTTTTCATAAATTAAGTTTTATTTTTAGTAAGTAATTTTTTATACACAAATCGAATTAATAAAAACAATAAAATTCCAATTAAGAATATGGGTCCATAAATTACGATAAACGTCAAAATCATTGGCAAATATCCCAAAGCAGTTGCCTTTACTTCGTAGGGATTTTTAACTTCATAGTCAATTAAATCATTTGGAATTTCTTGCTCTGAAAGTTGATCAATTGCTGCATACAATTGCATGTCATTATTTAAAATTTTTTCAAAATCAAACTCTTTTAATGTATTAAAATAAGTAATGATTAGATTGTCTTTTGGAGTTGGAGAAAAGTTGGTTTTTATTCCAAAAAGGATGTTTTTTTTAGAATATTTTTTTAAATTAAAATGATCTGAAATTCCATCCAAATCTTCTAATTTTAAATTATCTTTTAACTCTACAATAAAATTTCCACTTTCAATAGGTTGTTTCCAAACACTTCCAGATTCTAAAAGATAAATAAACGTATTTATGTCTTTTCGATTATATCCTTTAGCAACTTGAGCCTTGTTGGTATTGACAATAAAATAAACCTCAACAAAATTAACTTCCTTTGGAGCAAAATTCATTTGCCAAGTCAACCAATTTTGATTGTTAAAAGTCATTACATTTTCCGATTCGTCTTGAATACTTTTATCAATTGGCAATTCTTTATAATTCGACTTGACATTAAATTTGTAAATCGAATCCAATTTCACTTGATTGATATCAACTTCACCACCATTGAAAATTCCGTTAATAGGATAACCCATTTTAAAACTTAACTTTTCATTAGTAGTATTTACCATTTTATAAATTCCTTTTACTACTGCAAAACCTTTATAAAGTTGAATATAAATTTTCTCTTCTTTCATTTGAACTTTCTTATAAGCCAAAGAATCTTCGGAAAAAAGCATGGAAAAAGCCATTCCACCACTGTTGTAAATTCCAGGTTGAGAAACATTGGAACATAAAAACAGAAGCAAAATAAACGAAAATAGAATTTGAACTATTTTTTTCATTACTGTGTTAATAATTCACGAATGTCAAAAAAAATGTAACCAAAAAAAATAGGGCAATTGCCCTATTTTTAATCAAAACCAAAACCTAATTAAACTCCTTATCAAATTCATTTAAGTGATGTTCGATAAAAGCTTCTCCTGCTTTAAAAACACCTTCTTTGTACTTTTCAGTATCCACTTCAATAATGGTTGTTTTTGCCGAAGTTTTATTTTCTGCACTATAATATTTACCAAAATAAGTGTCATTACCTACAAAATCTACTTCTCCTTTTGCAAAGCTTTGAATTACTTTTTCATCAATTACATTGTCAATGGTTAAATCTTTTTTCAATGTTCCTGTGTAAACCGATTCTGCGCTTCCACCAATAGCATATTTCCCACAAACAAATTGGATGCTGTTGATTCCAGTAGCATAATCGACTTTTTTTCTGAAAAGTAAACTATTATCGTCACTTTTTGCAGAAACCGTTTCATTAGATACTAAACTTAATTGGGTTTTAATTTTAATGTTAGCCGCATTTCCCTGAAAAGCATACAAATCTTTCATAAAAAAAACATATAAATCCACATCAACAACGATAGCATCATCCATTTCTTTGGATAAATTTTGAGGTGTTTTATCTAAAGCAGCAAATTTATCCCCAAAAAACTTTCCAACTTTTGTTTTTTCTTCATAATAAAACGTATAATCTTTTGGATAAGCTGTTATCATTCCAGGCATTGCCGAAACTTCAACTTTTGGACCAGAAGCTTTTGTCCAATCTTTGTATGTATCCGTTTTGCCCGCAACATCAGCCGAAATAATTTCGAAGCCTTTTTCTTTAAGTTGAGTAACAAAAACCACATATAAACTGTCTGTAATTTTTTGAAAATCATTCTCTGTGAGATTTCCTAATCCAACCATTAATTCTGCAGTTACGTCACCACGAACACCTTTGTCACGAAATAAAGCACCACCTTTTTTGGTTTTTTCTTTTTCGTTAAATAACTGATAATTAATTGAAAAATTGGAAATATAAATTCTTTTTGGCTTTGATTTCAGCTTTCCCAATCCAAACGTATCGTCTTTGGGTTTTAATTCACCCAATTCCTGAGCCTGTAAAAATGAAAATAAGAAAAGAAATATTCCTAAAAATTTAAAATTTTTTTTCATGATTTTGAAGTTTTATGTTGACACTACAAAACTCCATAAATTTGAAAAACAAAGAAATAAGGCAATTGCCCTATTTTACTAAAATTGCATAAAAGGAAACTGACTTTGAAGCATTTGTATCTTTGTTTTCAGCTTATCTAAAAACTTTTTATGACTTTCAGAATTGGGATTGAAAGATCTATGCAGAAGTGACTTTTGAATACTATCGACTTCTTCCATTACTTTTTGACTTTCAACTGAAATGAAATTTTCTGAAAATCGTTCCCAAATATAATAAATGGCTGTTTGATTGGGATGCAACATATCTTCCCCATAAAAACGATAATCGCGAAGTTCATCCATCATGATTTCGAAGCTTGGGAAGTAGTTGATGGTTGCTGGTTGTTGGTTGATGGATTTTTGCAATGCAGTAATTAAATGTGATTTACTTAATGAATTTTCTATAAAACCATCTTTTATATGTCGAACTGGTGAAATTGTGAAAATGAAATTACAATTTGGATTCACTTTTTGGATTAATTGAATTGTATTTTGAATAGATTTTTCAATAGTTTCAATGGAAAGAATCTCTTTTGAGAATTGCTTTTGTGGTACTTTATGACAATTGGCTACAATCTGGTTGGATTCATTATTTCTGTATATCCATGAAGTTCCGTATGTAATTTGAAAATGAGTTAATTTGGAAATTTGAAAATGATTTTTATTAATTACTATATTTAACTTATTAATGAATTCTTCTTTATTTGGATTAGATAATTCGGAATGTACTTCGTAGCAATGCCATAAATCGTTGTGAAAAAAGATATCATTTTCTGTGAATTCAATTTTATTTACAATTCGATTTACTAATTTTTCAATAGAAACTGGATTGAAGATAATTCCGAACGGATTTGTTGTATTTTGGAATTTAAAATAGTCCAACTTTTCACTCATGTTTTCCGCAAAACAAGAACCAAAAGCCATTATCTTACTTTCATATGTAATTGGGTTTTGAAATTTTTGTATTGGAATTTTTGTGGTGAATTGCATAGCTGTTATTTAAATTGACTTTTATATAAACAATCTAAGTCTTTTTAAGTTATGGGATTTGAATTTGTTTTAATTTCTTGTGAAATAAATTTCTCTATTTTCAACTCCATTACTAGTATTTACAATTTGTTTCAATTTTAATTCATCATTAGTGATTTTTAATACAGTGTAAAATTGAGTTTGAAAAGCAGGATCAAAGTTATCTATAGTAAGTTGGTTATCGCTTAAATACCATAAATTAGTATAAATTAAATTGTTGTCGCATGATGAATTAAAACCTTTATAGTTTATTACATCGTTAACCAAAAATTCTTGAAAATCTTTTGATGTTGTACAATTGTGATTGTAGTTTACAAAACTACCTCCATTGGTAATGCTGCCTTTATTATACCATTTTCCAAGTAAATTTTGTTTGTTTATTTGTAATTCTGACGCCATAGAATTATCATCTGAATTACAACTTAAGATTAAAATTGCTAAAAAAATAAATACCTTTTTCATTTTTAAATTATTTAATAAAATCAACCGCTTTTTCCAAAGCTTCTTTAATTCCGTTTGCATTTTTTCCACCAGCAGTTGCAAAGAATGGTTGTCCTCCACCACCACCTTGTATGTATTTTCCTAATTCACGAACAACTTGTCCTGCATTTAATCCTTTTGCTTCCACTAATTCTTTTGAAATGTAGCAGGTTAACATTGGTTTATCATCCGTTGCAGTAGCTAAAACTAAAAATAAATTCGTTTCATTATTTCCTAATTCGTAAGCCAAATCTTTTGCTCCATTAGCATCTAAATCTACTTGGGTCGCTAAGAATTTAACTCCATTTACTTCTTGAATTTGAGCTGCTAAATCTCCTTTTAAACCTTTAGCTTTTTCTTTTAGTAATTGCTCTACTTGTTTCTTCAACTTAGCATTTTCATCTTGTAATGAAATCACTGCTTTGATTGTATCTTGGGGATTTTTTAAGGTTTCTTTTATTTCAGCCAACGTATTTTCTTGATTTGCAAAATAATCTTTCACAGCATCACCTGTTATCGCTTCAATTCTTCTAATTCCAGCAGCAACTGCACCTTCAGAAATAATTTTGAAAGACCAAATGTTTGCAGTGTTTTGCACGTGAATTCCTCCACAAAGTTCCATGGAATCTCCAAATTTTATCGCTCTAACATTATCACCATATTTTTCTCCAAATAAAGCCATTGCACCTTCATCTAATGCTTGCTGGATTGGAATACTTCTTCTTTCGATTAATGGCAATTGTTCTTGAATTCTTTGGTTTACAAAATCTTCCACTTGCTTAATTTCTTCATCAGTTACTTTTGAAAAATGAGAAAAGTCAAAACGCAAATAATTGGGGTTAACCAATGAACCTTTTTGTTCTACATGAGTTCCTAAAATAGTTCTCAAAGCCAAATGCATCAAATGTGTAGCTGAGTGATTTTTAGAAGAGGCTGTTCTTAAATCTGTATTTACTTTTGCTATAAAATTAGCTTCAATATTTTCAGGTAATCTTTTTGTGATATGTAATATTAAATTATTCTCTTTCTTAGTGTCAATAATTTCAATAGTTTCATTTGCTGAAACCAAAGTTCCTTTATCACCCACTTGTCCTCCACCTTCTGGATAAAAAGGAGTTGCATCTAAAACGATTTGATATAAAACACCATCTTTTTTAGAATCAATCTTTCTGATTCGTGTTATTTTAACTTCATTTTCGGTTTGGTCATAACCTACAAATGTTTCCTTATTTCCTTCCACTAAAATTTTCCAATCATCTGTTGATACTTCTGAAGCAGCACGCGAACGATTTTTTTGTTCTTGCATGGCTTTTTCAAAACCAGCTTCATCTAATTCATAACCTCTTTCTCTTAAAATTAAAGCCGTTAAATCAATTGGAAATCCGAAAGTATCGTATAATTCAAATGCTTTTGCTCCATCAACTTGTTTTCCTTTTGCATTAGCTATTACATTATCTAACAATTGTAAACCTTGATCTAAAGTTCTCAAAAAAGAAGCTTCTTCTTCACGAATTACATTAGTTACTAAAGATTGTTGTGTTTTAATTTCTGGGAAAAATTCTCCCATTTGATTCGCTAAAACCTCAACTAATTGATAGATAAAAGGCTCTTTTGTATTTAAAAATGTAAATCCGTAACGAATGGCTCTACGCAAAATTCTACGAATTACATAACCTGCACCTGTGTTTGAAGGTAATTGTCCGTCTGCAATTGCAAAAGCCACAGCACGAACGTGATCGACAATTACACGAATCGCAATATTAGTCTTGTTTTGTTCTTCTGATATATTTTTAACTTCGTTTGAGGTGTATTTTAAACCTGTAATTTGTTCTACTTTTTCAATAAGTGGTGTAAAAACATCGGTATCGTAATTTGAAGTCACGTTTTGCATTGCCATACACAAACGCTCAAATCCCATCCCAGTATCAACGTGTTGAGCTGGTAATTTTTCTAAAGAACCATCTGCTTTTCGGTTGAATTCCATGAATACGTTGTTCCAAATTTCCACTACTTGCGGATGATCTGCGTTTACCAAACTAAAACCTGAAACAGCTGCTCTTTCTTTGTCAGAACGCAAATCGATATGAATTTCAGAACAAGGACCACAAGGACCTTGATCACCCATTTCCCAGAAATTATCTTTCTTATTTCCTTTAATGATTCGGTCTTCATTTACATATTGTTTCCATAAATCGAAGGCTTCTTGATCAAAAGGTACATTTTCTGATGGATTACCCTCAAAAACAGAAACATAAATTCGGTCTTTATCTAACTTTAAAACTTCTGTTAAAAATTCCCATGACCAGTTAATTGCTTCTTTTTTGAAATAATCTCCAAAAGACCAATTTCCAAGCATTTCAAACATCGTGTGATGATACGTATCAAAACCTACATCTTCTAAATCATTATGTTTACCTGAAACACGAAGACATTTTTGAGTATCAGCAATTCGGTTACTTTTTGGAGTTGCATTACCTAAAAAATATTCTTTAAATTGAGCCATTCCTGAATTGTTGAACATTAATGTTGGATCATCTTTAAGCACAATAGGTGCAGATGGAACAATTAAATGCCCTTTGGATTCAAAAAATTGTAAAAATTGCTTTCTTATGTCTTGTGATTTCATTTTTAATTTTGATTTAAACTATTATAGATAAACAGCATTATAAATTAAAATTTCATAAAAGTTTTACTTCAAAAAATAGATTTGAATGAAACATTTCTTAAATTTGTTCGTATAACTACTGTCTAACATTTTAATTGGACACAAAAATACTATATTTTATATAATGTCGAAGGTAAAATATTATTACGATCCAGAAAATTTATCTTACAAAAAGATTACCCCTAGAAAAGGGAGAAAAATTGGTTACTTTTTGTTATTTCTTTTATCTTCAGCATTGTTTGGTTTTTTGGGTTTTTTACTTTTATTAAACAGTAAGTTTTTAGAAACTCCAAAAGATAAATTTCAGGCAAGAGAAATTGAAAACTTGAAAATTAATTATAAAATATTAAACAAAAAAATCGACCAAGTTGATGAAGTTCTCTCTGCAATTGAAGATAGAGATAATAATATTTACCGTGTTTATTTTAACAGTGAACCCATTTCATTAGAGCAAAGAAAAGAAGGTTTTGGTGGAGTAAACAGATACAAAGAATTGCAAGGATACAATAATTCTGACTTAGTAATAAACACCACAAAAAGAGTTGATATATTAACGAAAGAACTTGTAATTCAATCCAAATCATTAGATGAAATAATCGGTTTAGCTAAAGGAAAGGAAAAATTATTAGCTTCAATTCCAGCCATACAACCTGTTAAAAATGAGCAATTAAAAAGAATGGCTTCTGGTTTTGGATATAGAAGTGACCCGTTTACAAAAGCACGTAAATTTCATTACGGAATGGATTTTACAGCACCCAATGGAACCCCAATTTACGCAACCGGTGATGGAACTGTTTTAAAAGCAGATAATTCCTTATCAGGTTACGGAAATCATATTGAAATTAATCATGGTTTTGGATATGTAACGCTTTATGCCCATTTGAGTAAATATAAAGTGAGAGCTGGACAAAAAGTTAAACGCGGTGATGTAATTGGTTATGTTGGAAGTACTGGCCGAAGTGAAGCACCACATTTGCATTATGAAGTGATAAAAGATGGTAAAAAAGTAAATCCGCTTAACTTTTATTATGGAAGTATTTCGGCTGAAGAATATATTAACATATCAAAAATAGCTAACCAGGAGAATCAATCATTAGATTAACGATTGTTGATTAAGGATTAATGATTTTAGAATGAAATCGTTGGAATTTGGAATTTATTAATTTGGAATTTAAAAAAATATGCACATAGATTTACCAGAAGGAAAATTATATTACAGTATTGGGGAAGTTGCCAAAGCGTTTGATGTTAATGCTTCATTAATTCGTTTTTGGGACAAGGAGTTTGACGTTTTAAAACCCAAAAAAAATGCCAAAGGCAACCGTAAATTCACTCCAGAAGACATCAAAAATCTTCATTTGATTTATCATTTGGTAAAAGAAAGAGGCTTTACTTTAGAGGGAGCAAAAACGCATTTAAAGGAAAATCAAAAGAAAACGCTAGACAAGTTTGACATCATCTCTAAACTAGAAAGCATCAAAAACGAACTGATTAAGTTCAAAGGAGAATTATAAATATTGAATTTTCAAAATTGAAACAATTCAAAACAAAAATAGACTAATAACAAAACAATAAATTAAACTTAAAATTAGAAATTATGAAAAAATGGTTAATTCCTGTAATTATTATAGCTGTAATTGGATTTGGTATTGTGTCATGGTATTTTGGTGTTAAAAATGGTGCAATTAAAGTTGATCAAGCAGTAAAAAAAGAATGGGGAAATGTAGAAACTTCTTACCAAAGAAGAAATGACTTAATTGGAAATTTGGTAAAAACTGTAAAAGGTGCTGCAGATTTTGAAAAATCTACTTTAGAAGCTGTAATAAATGCACGCTCAAAAGCTACATCAATTAATATAGACCCAACTAATATAACACCTGAACAATTGGCTCAATTTAATCAAGCACAAAGTGGATTAAGTAGTGCGTTGTCACGTTTATTAGTAACGGTAGAGAAATATCCAGATTTAAAGGCAAATCAAAATTTCTTAAAATTACAAGATGAACTATCAAGTACTGAAAATCAAATTTTAACAGCCCGAACTAGATTTAATGAATCAATTGAAAAATATAACAACTATGTTTTAAATGTTCCAAGAAAGTTCGTTTTATCAGAATACAAAGAAAAAGAGGCATTCAAAGCCGTAGAAGGTGCTGAAAAACCAGTTGATTTTGATTTTGATTTTGAAAACAAACCACAATAAAATGTCAAAAACCGAAGATTTTTTAACTTCAAAACAAGAAGCAAAAATTGTTGAAGCTATTAGAATTGCTGAAGAAAATACTTCGGGAGAAATTCGTGTACACATTGAAGAAAAATCAGAAAAACCTCCTTTCGAAAGAGCAAAGGAGGTTTTTAATTCTTTAGAAATGTATAAAACTGAAGCCCGAAATGGTGTTTTGTTTTACATCAATGTTTCTGGAAATCAGTTTGCTATTTTAGGAGATGAAGGCATTGACCAAGTAGTTCCAACAGATTTTTGGGAAAGTACGAAAGAAATAGTTTTAAAACATTTCAAAGAAAAAAAATATAAAAAAGGATTAACAAAAGGGATTAAAGAAGCAGGAAAACAATTGAAAAAATACTTTCCATATCAAGTGGATGACAGTAATGAATTGCCTAACGAAATTTCAAAAGGATAAATAATGAAAATTTTAAAAAATAAAATTCCAAATTCCAACCTTTTGAAAACTGTATTTATACTTTTTTTACTTAGTTACAGTTCACTTGTTGCTCAATATATAATTCCAGAAATTCCCAAATTTCAAACTTCTGTTTATGATTATGCAGATGTTTTGAATTCCAAAGAAGAAAAAACATTAGAAGATAAGTTAGTCCATTTTTCCGACTCAACAACTACACAAATAGTAGTTATAACAATAGAAAGTCTAAATGGAGAAGACATCGGAATTCTTACTCCAAGATGGGGTCAAGAATGGGGAATTGGAGGAACAAAACAAAATGACAATGGAGTAATAATATTATTAGCTAAAGAAGAAAGAAAAATATGGATTTCTCCGGGCTATGGCTTAGAACAATATTTAACTGCAGGAATAAACGGTGAAATTACTAGAAATATAATAATACCAGAATTTAAAGCTGGTAGTTATTACAATGGATTAAACGCAGGAACATCTGCAATTTTTGATGTTATTAAAGGAACATACAAAGGAACAAGAATTCAAAACAAAAATGATAATCCGTTCCCTTTTATAGCCTTTTTTATAATTTTAATAGTCATTTTAATTCTAATTTCTAAAAAAAGAAACAATGGCAATGATAACAATGGAACAGGAAAATTTGGCGGTCCCGATTTATTAGATATGATTATTCTAAGTAGAATGGGTCGTGGTGGCGGAAGCTTTGGAGGTGGATTTGGTGGCGGTTCTTCTGGTGGTGGATTTGGCGGTGGCGGATTCGGTGGTGGATTTGGCGGCGGAGGTTTTTCAGGAGGAGGAGCTGGTGGAAGCTGGTAATTTGAAGTTAGAATTTAGAACGTAAACATATAAAAACTCGTTTCAAATTAATGAAACGAGTTTTTGTTTTGTATGAAAGAGCTAACTAATCTTCAAAATAAAAGTCGCTATCGCTTTTCTTTTTTCCTCCAAACTTTTCTAATTTATAAGTCAATGAAAACATAACATATTGTTGCAAAACAGTGTTTTCTACATCTGAAATTGCTGTTGGTGATATCGTTCTCGTTGCATTAACATTTTGGTTTAATAAATCATAAATTTTTACTTTAGCCAATAAATTATCACCCATAAAATTATATCCTAAACTTACATTCCATAAATAAAAATCTTTTTGAAATCCATCAGCAATGTTGGAATTATAGTTGTATCCAAAATCATTACCTAAAACAAATTTCTTAGGCCAATAAGAAGTGGTTTCAATTTTAAAACTATGGGTATAGTTATTTGATTTGTCAATAATATAATTTTTAAAGTTATTTTGTCTGTAAGAATATCTATAAGAAGGTGAAATTGTGACTAAATCATCAATCATATATGAAAAATTAACTCTTGGGTTTAAGCTAATTCCAGTAGATTCATACAATTGAGCATTTGTCAATCCTTGATTGAAATCGTAATTTAAGCCTAGTCCAAAACCATACTTAATCGTTCTTTTTTCTTTTTTAAACGATTTATTAACATTAAAACCTGTGTAAAAATTTGCTCCTTTATCTACATTTTCATAAGTAGTAACTGCTTTAAAATCCTGATCATAAACCGTAGAACTCACCACTTGATTGGTTTTGAAATCTCCACCAAAATAAGCATATAAACCTGAACGAGTGGCATAATCATAATTATTGAAATTGAAATACATGGAATAATTTTCAATTGGTTTTAGATTTGGATTTCCAATAATGGTATTCAATGGATTGGCTAAATTTTGAAAAGGTAACAATTGTTGAGCACTTGGCAAACTGGCCTCATAAGAGAAAAAAGAATAAAACGATTTTGATTTCGTTAAGTTGTAACTCACATAACCTCTTGCTTTTGGATAAACGTAATCGTTTTTTAGTGTTGTTAGTGTACTTAAATAATTAGATTGGTTATCGTAATTTAACAAATCAACACCTAATGAAAATCCTGTTCTGAACTTTTTTCTTCTGATATTTAAACCAACAGTAGAACTTAATGAATTGGTTTTTGAATCAATTGTATTGGATAGTAATCCATTGAAAACATCAAAAGCATCTGTTCCATTAAAATCAAATGTTTCGGTAGAATTTCTTTGCCTTTTAGTTTGATAAATGGTTCTAAATGATAGCGATAAGGAATCTGAAATAGGTTCCGAATAACTAAAATTGAAATTATAATCGTCTGTAGTATTTTCATCCAATTGATTTTGATTTCTACTATCATTGGCATTTCCTGATTGATAAAAAATGGTGTTATTGATGGTTTTCGTATCCGATTTATTTGAATCATTATTCGTATCAAATGAAAAATTAATATTTCTACCTTTCTTTAAAAATCGCTTACTGAAATAAAAATTATTGGCAAAATTGGTCGATTCTGAATCTGTAAAATTGTCTGTAAAATTTTCATTTTGCAAACTGTTGGCTTCATTAAATGTTGCCGAATTTCGTGTAAAAGAATTTTTAGAATTCCCTTTATTGAATGAAGGCGTATAATAAATGGTTGACAATGAATCTAACTTTATTTCAAAATCAAAAGAAATGTTATGTCCATTTACATCGTTTTTTGATACTGATTCCGAATTGGTTTGAGTGGTTCCCGTTGGCAATAAATTGGTTCTGTTAGTTCTGTTGTTATTGTTGGTTGTTGCATTATTGAAATAATAACTTCCATTAGTATCAACTTTTTTATTGAGCAATTCATCAGCATAGTTTATTCCGATCATGTTGGATTGGGTAATTCCGTTTCCACCTCCAAATTGCCTTCCGTTAATAGCAAAACTACCATCATCATTAGTCCAAATAGTGTTGTTTCTTCCACCACCCATGTTATCAAATATTTCATCCATAGAAAATCCGACCGAATTAATGTTGTTAGACGAACCTAAAATACTGATTTTTTGAACATCCTTAAAATAGTTGAACAACAAACTCGATTCATATCGGTCATCTGAACCTTTACCAGCCATTGCTTTTCCAAACAAACCTTTATTTTTATCTTCTTGAATGGTAAGATTTATGGTACTTTCATTAGAACTTGAAGCATCACCAGATAATTCTTCAGACTTAGTTTTGGTATCCGTGATTTGAACTTTATCAATCATATCAGCAGGTAAATTTTGAGTGGCAATTTTACCATCTTTTCCAAAAAAAGGTTTTCCGTTTACTAATATATTATTGACTTCTTTGCCGTTTACTGTTATTTTTCCAGCTTCATCAATTTCAACACCAGGTAATTGCTTCAAAAGTGCTTCTACATTAGCATCTTGATTGACTTTGAAAGACCCAGCATTGAACTCTAAAGTATCTTTTTTAATTCGGATTGGAGGAATTTCACCTTTTAACACAATCTCATCCAATTGATTGGCATTTTCGACCAATTCAATCGTACCCAAATTATTTTCTTGTAAAATATTGTCTAAAGTTTTTGTGAAGTTTTTATAACCATTATAAGAAATTTTAAAATTAATTGGATTGTCCGTTTTTTTGGCAATTAAAGTAAAATTTCCATTTTTATCAGAAATGGTATAGTCTACAATGGTTGAATCCTTTACTGTGGTTAAATAAATGGTTGCAGATTCTAAAGGTGCTTGTGTTGATTTTTCTAAAACTTTACCGCTAATTTTAAAAGTATTTTGACTAAAAACACAAAAAGCGGAAAGCATAAAAACTGTGAGAATAATTTTTTTAAGCATACTAAGTTTGATTGATGTTGATGAATATTATAACAGACAAATAAAAAAAATATTGTTTAATGATAAAAATTCTTACAATTAATTTAACAACACTTAATAAAAAAAGCACCCAAATGGATGCTTAAATCTTATTTTTGTCTGAAGTAAATTTCTATGGGAACTCCCTGAAAATTAAACTCATCTCTTAATTTATTTTCAATAAATCGTTTGTAAGGATCTTTTACATATTGTGGCAAATTACAAAAGAACACAAACTGAGGTGTTGGTGTAGGCAATTGCATGCAATATTTAATTTTTACGTATTTTCCTTTTAATGCTGGTGGCGGATTATGTTCAATAATCGGCAACATGGTATCATTAAATTTAGAAGTTTGAATTCTGTGTTTTCTGTTTTCAAAAACTTCAACTGCAACTTCTAAAGCTTTAATTAAACGTTGTTTGTTTAATGCCGAAACAAAAAGAATAGGCACATCGGTAAAAGGTTGCAATTCTTCACGAATTTTTCTTTCATAATCTCTTGCAGACATCGTATCTTTTTCAACCAAATCCCATTTATTAACTAAGATTACAATTCCTTTTCTGTTTTTTTCAGCCAACCAAAATATACTTTGATCTTGCCCTTCAAAACCACGAGTAGCATCAATCATTAAGATACAAACATCACTGTTTTCAATAGCTCTAACGGAACGCATTACCGAATAAAACTCTAAATCTTCTTTCACTTTTGCTTTTCGTCTAATTCCGGCTGTATCCACCAAATTAAATTCAAAACCAAAACGATTGTATTTAGTATCAATAGCATCACGGGTCGTTCCTGCAATATCCGTTACCACAAATCGATCTTCACCAATTAAAGCATTAATAAACGATGATTTTCCTGCATTAGGTCTTCCCACTACACAAAAACGTGGCAAGGGGTTTTCATCTTCAGTAACTTCTGGCATTTCTGGTAAAACCGTTACCAATTCATCCAACAATTCACCTGTTCCACTTCCAGTCATTCCAGAAATAGCAAAATATTCACCTAAACCTAAATTATAAAATTCTAAAGCATCATTAGTACGCATGGCATTATCTACCTTATTGACAACTAAAAGCACTGGTTTTGTTACTTTTCTTAACAATTTTGCCACTTCATCATCCATTGGCGTTATGCCTTCTTCCACATCAACCACAAAAATAATCGCATCAGCTTCGTCTATAGCTAATTCGACTTGTTTTCTAATTTCTGCCTCAAAAATATCATCTGAACCTTTAATATATCCACCAGTATCAATCACAGAAAACTCTTTTCCATTCCATTCACTTTTCCCGTAGTTTCTATCACGAGTCACACCACTAACGGAATCTACAATCGCTTCTCTACGCTGAATTAAACGATTAAAAAAAGTCGATTTCCCTACATTTGGTCTACCTACAATGGCAACAATATTGTTCATAACATTTATTTGAAAGTGCAAAAGTACACTTTTTTGAAGCTTAAACCTGCTATCCATTGCAAGTTTTTTTCGTTTTCATTTATTTTGTAGGCTTCAAAAAGAGCTTCTTAGGTCGCTTTTTTAAAACCACAAAATTAAAATGCCTCCAAAAAAAAGCTTTTCATTACTATCAGGGCTAACAAATACTATAACACATAACTTTACGTTTCCAAAATAAATTGTAATTTAGTGTTCGCAAACCAAAATCCATTCATGGAACCAGAAAAAGAACTAAAATTAAGATTTCGATTCGATAAAGTAGTGTCAAAACCCGTTGATGCTATTCAAAAAAGTTGTGAAAAATTAAAAAGCAGCGTGGAACCGGATTATCGTATTAAAATTACCGAATTATACATCCGTTTTTCTATTGGAATGCTTCAACGTGAAAAATATTCACCGAATCTAAAAATAACCTTAGAAAAAATGGAAGATGGAAACACCTATATTAAAGGAATTTATGGTCCAGATCCTGTGTTATGGTTTTTCTTTATGTTTTTGCATGGTGTTGTGGCTTTAGTTTTTTTAATTTTTACAGCTGTTGTTTACTCCAAATGGTCTCTAGGCCAACCTTTTAAATTTGATTTAATGGTGATGTTAACCATGACAATTATTTGGTTTTTACTTTATTTTATTGCCCGATTAAATCGCAGCAAAGGAATTTCGCAAATGAAAGAATTAGAAGAATTATTTAACAAAGTCATTGAAGATTAAATATGAATTTCGACTTTAGCAAACAATACATTCTTGAAAATGAAAGGGTTTTATTAAGACCTTTAGAAATTATAGATTTCAATAATTTAGTTTCATTTTCTGTAAACGAACCCGAATTATGGGAATATTCTTTGCAAAAAGGTTCAGGAAAAGAAGGTTTGAAAAATTATATAGAAACTGCCATTGAGAACAGAACTAAAAGCAATTCCTATCCATTTATTGTTTTTGACAAAAACACCAATGCATTTGCTGGTAGTACACGTTTTTATGACATGCAACTTGCCAACAAAACAGTACAATTAGGTTTTACTTGGTATGGAAAATCTTTTCAAGGAACGGGTTTAAATAAAAACTGTAAATATTTATTACTAGAATTTGCTTTTGAAAAAATGAATATGGAACGAGTGGAATTTAGAGCCGATTTTGAAAACAAAAAGAGCATCGCGGCCATGAAAAGTATAGGTTGTAAAGAAGAAGGAGTTTTAAGAAAAAATTTCATTAAACCCAATGGAGAAAGACGTGATAGTATTGTTTTGAGCATCTTAAAACAAGAATGGATCGATGAAGTTAAAGAAAATCTTTTAAAGCGATTGTAATTTACTTTTTTTATGTAATTTAGTTCAACAGTTGTTAAATCTAAATTTCAAAACAATGGAAAACACAATAGTATTAAGACCTAGATTTAGTCAAGACGTATCAAAATCTATGGAAGAAATTTTAAAAAATGCTTCCAAACTTAAAAATGAGGTTAAAGAAAATTATCGCATTAAAATCTCAGACCATCATATTTTTTTTTTCATTACTCTGACAAAACGAAAATACTATTCGCCTCATTTGCACGTAGAATTGACAGAAAATGAGGATAAAACGACAAACATAAAAGGGTTATTTGGACCGGATCAAACCGTTTGGACCTTTTTTATTTTTTTGCATTTTATTATTGCTGGTATATTTCTCTTATTTTCTATGATAGCCTATTCGCACTGGAGATTAAAACAATCAACAACTTTAGATTTTATAATTATGGGGTTGATGGTTATTTTTTGGTTTGGTTTATATTTTCAGGCAAGAATCAATCGAAAAAAATGTCAACCGCAAATGCATGAACTTAACAAATTAATAAGTAGAATTGTTGAATTGTAAAAAAAAACCGCTAATTAAAACCAGCGGCAATTATATTTTATTTCTGATTGTAACCAAAGCGTCTCAATTGGTATTCGCTACTTCTCCAATCTTTATTGACTTTTACATACAATTCAATGTGAATTTGTTTTCCAAAGAATTTTTCTAAATCGGCACGAGATTGCATACCTACTTTTTTCAATGCACCACCTTTATGTCCAATAATAATTCCTTTTTGTGTATCTCGTTCCACCATAATTACAGAACGTATTCGGATGATTTTATCATCTTCAATAAACTCTTCTGTTTCAATTTCTACAGCGTAAGGAATTTCTTTATCGTAATTTAAAAGAATTTTTTCGCGAATGGTTTCGTTTACAAAGAAACGTTCAGGCTTATCAGTTAAAGCGTCTTTTGGATAATAAGCTGGAGAAACTGGCAATAATTCTTTTATGGTTGTAAAAACGGTTTCTACATTAAAGTTTTCTAAAGCAGAAATTGGAATTACAGTTGCGTTGGGTACTTTTACTTTCCAAAAATCAACTTGTTCTTCTAATTGCTCTTGATTGGATTTATCAATTTTATTCAACAACAATAAAACTGGAATTTTAGAATAGATAATTTTATTGAAAAAAGCTTCATCTTTCAGCTCCTTCTCTCCTATTTCTACCATATAAATCAATACATCGGCGTCTTCAAAAGCACTTTTTACAAAATTCATCATGGAACTTTGCAATTCATAAGCAGGTTTTATAATCCCTGGTGTATCTGAAAAAATAATTTGAAAATCATCTCCATTAACAATTCCTAAAATACGGTGACGTGTTGTTTGTGCTTTACTTGTGATAATGGATAAACGTTCACCAACCAATGCGTTCATTAGCGTTGACTTACCTACATTTGGATTGCCAATTATATTTACAAAGCCTGCTTTGTGTTCCATGTTCATTAATTTCTTTTTGCAAAGGTAATCATATCGATCGAATAGGAGAAATAAAACATTATTTAAAAAAAGGTTTGTTTATTCAAATAATCATTGTACTTTTGCACTCACAAATCGCGGGATAGAGCAGTAGGCAGCTCGTCGGGCTCATAACCCGAAGGTCACAGGTTCGAGTCCTGTTCCCGCTACTAAGTTAATTTATTGAATTACAAACCGTACATCGCGGGATAGAGCAGTAGGCAGCTCGTCGGGCTCATAACCCGAAGGTCACAGGTTCGAGTCCTGTTCCCGCTACTAAGAAACCATTCAGAAATGAATGGTTTTTTTTTGTAAAAAATATAAGTTCCATTTAATTTTTGACAAACATTAATTAAAAACCTATCGTTCTTTTTAATGCGTTAAGGATAGCAGTGGAAATCCTTTTATTTTTTTGTAAAAATGTAAGATTGGAACGTATAGCCTGACCCCAAATTTTTCTTTGGGGTAACGCCCAAATTATTTTAACATTAGGATTTTCTTGTAAATGAGCTGAAATTCAATATAAAACACTACTTTTGCCGCTTAAATTTTTGAAACATGAATACAAAAAAGATTGCTGAATACAGAAAATTATTAAATGTAGATAAAAATGTAACTTTAAAAGAGTTAAAAACTATTTACAGAAACAGCATGAAAGAAGATCATCCTGACACTATTGCTGATGCTGCTGAGCGTTTAATAGCTGAAGAAAGAAGTAAAAACGTTATTGAAGCTTATCATTTTTTAGTAAGTATTGCTCCTGAAACTCAAGAAAAAGTTAAAGAAGCTTATGAAGCAACTATTAAAAATTACAACATTCAAGATTTTTATATGGACAATACGGTTTTATATATTAATTTTTTAGATGGTTCTCAATTTGAATATTTTGGTGTTCCTAGAAACATTTATATAAAAATGGTAAATGCAGAATCTCCTAGTCGTTTTGCTAGAAGACATATTTACACCTCTTACTTATACAGAAGTTCAAGCAAATTAACAGCTGCTGAATAAATATATTTTTATAAGATTCCAATAACCATTTACTTAATTTGTAGATGGTTTTTTTATGGAATTTATTTAACAAGTGTTTAAGTGTTTCTTTTTTATCTATATTTGACTTATTAACCAATAACTATTTTAACTATGGAAATTAATTTTTTAGCTATTATTGTAGCGTCTTTTAGTACTTTACTGGTAGGTTTTGTTTGGTATGGACCTCTTTTTGGGAAAATTTGGATGAAAGAAAACGGTTTTGTTGAAGAAGAATTGAAACAAGGAAACATGTTGAAAATTTTTGGACTAACCCTTCTGTTTTCATTTTTTATTGCGTTTATGATGCAGTTTATGGTGATTCATGAATTTGGAGCATTTGGAATGATTAACGGTGCAGAGGAAAGCGCACTACCCTCATACAAAGCTTTTATGGATGATTATGCAGGAAAGTTTAGAACTTTTAGTCACGGTGCTTTACATGGTACCATGATGGGACTTTTATTTGTTTTCCCTTTGATAGGAATTAATGGTTTATTTGAAAGAAAATCATGGAAGTATATTCTGATTCATTCTGGCTATTGGATAATTTGTTTAGCTATAATTGGAGCTATTGTTTGCGGTTGGAAATGATAAAAAGTTGTCTTAAAATTAATTTGTTAATCCAACGAAACTGAATATTAAGACAACTTTACTTTTTATATCGACCATTAGCTATTAAATTAAACATAAAAACATTTCTTTGTTTTAAGTTTTATTTATATTTGAAAAAAAGAAAATCATTAAACCATTTAAAATATACAATTCCGCAAAAGAACTTCCTATAGAATGGGATGTTATTGCTCGAGAAAACATATTCTTATCCTCTAAATATTTAAAAGTTTTAGAACTTTCTGCACCAAAAAACATGCAGTGTCATTACATCGGAATATTTACTGATAATGAATTAGTTGGTATTGCATTAACTCAATTTTTGAATTTAAATTTATTAAATTCCTTTGGAGAAAGAGATCATTCTGTTAAAACTTCTGTTAGGAATTTTGTATTTAAAAATTACTGTTCCCACGTTTTATTTATTGGAAACAACATGCTTACTGGTCAAAACGCGTTTGTGTATTCTAACAAGATTGGTTTTACAGAAACACTTAATACTTTAATGAGTGCTGTAGAAGAACTAAAAGCACAATTTAAACAAAGAAATCAAAAAATTCATTTAACTGTTTACAAAGATTTTGACAAAAACACAAGCAATTACATAAGCAACTCACTTAAAGATTTTTATAAATTTACAACACAACCCAATATGCTGTTTAAAATTCCAAAAGAATGGAAAACAGAACTAGATTATGTCAATGCTTTAAATAAAAAATACAGAGACCAATACAAAAGAGCAAGAAAAAAAATAATTGGTATTGAGAAAAAAAAACTGTCTTGTGAAGAAATAAAGCATCATGAAAAAACCATCCACGAATTGTATCATCATGTGGCCAAAAATGCTCCTTTCAATACTTTCTTTTTGACTGAAAATCACTTTTGCGAATTTAAAAAAATTATAGGTGATGATTTTTTATTTTACGGTTACTTTTTGAATGATAAAATGATAGGATTCAATACCTTGGTTAAAAACAGCAAAGCCATGGATACCTATTTTTTAGGCTATGACGACACCATTCAGAGAGAAAAAATGCTGTATTTAAACATGTTGTACGACATGATTGGATATTCTATTAAAAAAGAATTCAATGAAATTGTTTTTGCCAGAACAGCACTTGAAATTAAAAGTTCCGTTGGAGCAAAACCCGAAAAAATGTTTGGTTTTATTAAACATTCCAATTGGTTTATTGATTTTTTTATTGGCAAAATATTTTGTTATTTGGAACCTGAAACTCTGTGGAAAGAACGGAATCCGTTTAAGTAAAAAACAATACTTTTATTGAATGTGATTTAGATTAAGGTCTAGAATGTAAAAGGAAACTCTATTTTTTATTTTACAACAAATGCCCTAGCCCAGATAGGAATGAAAAGCAAAACAGATAAAAATGACAATTTTGTATAAAAAAAAGAGCGACTAAAAGAAGCTCCTTTATTTTATGAACAAAATGTTGTTTTTAACTGTTTTCTTGTAATGGATAGCTGGATAAGCTTCTTAAAAAAGTGTTCAGTGTACAGTTTTTAGTATTCAGTCGCGGTTTATGTACAGAAACTTTTACTCTTTTTTTAAGAAAGTGCGTCAATTTCTTCTTGAACTATTTCCCAATCCTCCAGTAATTTATCGAGTTCTTTCTTTTTCTTTTCATAAGCCATGAAAAAAGCAGCATTTTCAATCAATTTATCGTAGTTAGAGGCCAATTCTTTATCGTCTTTTTGAATATTGATTTCTAAATCTTTAATTTGGCTTTCAATTTTACTCAGACGATTTTGAAGGGACTTGTTCTTTTTTTGATCTTCGTAGGATATTTTTGCAGATTTAGGTTGATTCACATCAGTTTTAGGATTAGAAATGTCTTTTTTCTCAACTTCACGCATGTTTTCCATGTTGCGTTGTTCTAAAAAGAAATTAATATCTCCTAAATATTCTTTTATTTTTTGATCTTTAAATTCGTATACAATATTAGACATACCTTGTAAAAAATCCCTGTCGTGAGAAACCAAAAGTAACGTTCCTTCAAATTTTTGCAACGCTGCTTTTAAAACGTTTTTAGATTTGATATCCAAGTGGTTGGTTGGCTCATCCATAACCAAAACATTGATTGGCTGCAATAACAACTTACACAATGCCAAACGATTACGTTCACCACCAGAAAGCACTTTTACTTTCTTTTCTACATCATCACCACCAAATAAAAAGGAACCCAACATATCTCTAACCTTTGAACGATTGGTATCTGTTGCAGCATCTTCCATGGTTCTTAAAAGGGTAATTTCTCCATCTAAATATTCCGCTTGGTTTTGTGCAAAATAACCCAATTGTACATTATGACCTAACTTAATTGTTCCGTCATATTTGAATTCATTTACAATTGCTTTTATGAAAGTTGATTTTCCTTGTCCATTTTGACCCACGAAAGCAATTTTACTTCCTCGTTCTACTAACAATGAAATATCCTTTAAAATCGTTTTATTACCGTAAGCTTTGGTAACATTTTCGGCTTCAATCACAACTCTACCAGGAACTTGAGAAACAGGAAAAGAAATATTCATAACAGAATTATCATCTTCATCCACTTCAATACGCTCGACTTTATCTAATTTTTTGATTAGCGACTGAGCCATAGATGCTTTAGAAGCTTTTGCCCTAAATTTTTCAATTAACTTTTCAGTTTCTTCAATCTTTTTGGCTTGATTTTTTTGAGTTGCCAATTGCTTTTCGCGAATTTCATGACGTAATTCAAGATATTGCGAATAAGGTTTATTAAAATCGTATGCTTTACCTAATGAGATTTCGATGGTTCTATTGGTAACATTATCCAAAAACATTTTATCATGCGAAACGATAACTACAACTCCAGCAAAATTTCTTAAGAAACCTTCTAACCAAATGATACTTTCTATATCTAAGTGATTGGTTGGCTCATCCAACAATAAAATATCATTAGTTTGAAGCAATAGTTTCGCTAATTCAATTCGCATTCTCCAACCACCAGAAAAAGTAGAAGTTAGATTATTAAAATCTTCACGTTTAAAACCTAAACCTAAAAGAATTTTCTCGGTATTTCCAACATAATTATAACCTCCTAAAATTTCGTAATGATGAGTTAAATCACTCAATTCTTCAATTAACTCGGAGTAAACTTGACTTTCATAATCGGTTCTTGTAGCCAATTGATGATTGATTTCATCTATACGAAATTCTGTTTTTTTTATGTCTTCAAAAGCTTGATAAGCCTCTTCTAAAACGGTTCTTCCTTCTTCAAAATCTATATCTTGGCGAAGAAAGCCCATTTTCACTTCTTTCTCAGTTGCAATAACTCCAGAATCTGGTTTAAAATCACCCGCTAAAATTTTTAACATGGTTGATTTTCCTGCTCCATTTTTTCCGACAAGTCCTACTCTATCACCTGCACCTAATCTAAAAGTGACTTCTTCAAATAAAAATGTTCCACCAAAGGAAACCGATAAATTGTGTATGTTTAGCATTATATTTTGTTACAATTGTTACAAAGATAAACTGTTGATAGTGTATCTTTGACTAAAATTTTTGCAAATGTTAAAAAAAGGATCCAAATTAAATAGTATTTTAACAGGAAGTTGTCCAAAATGTCAGGAAGAAAGCATGTATTTAGAAAATAACCCCTACAAAATCAGCTCAATATATAAAATGCATGAAAATTGCAGTCACTGTGGATTGAAATACAGCATCGAACCTTCCTTTTTTTATGGAGCAATGTATGTAAGCTATGGTTTAGGTGTTGCTTTTGCAATAGCGGCTTATGTGATTTCTTATGTTATTTTAGAAACCACTGTGAAAACAGCATTTATTTCAATTATTGTTACGCTAATAGTATTATTGCCAGTAATGATGCGTTATTCAAGAAATATTTGGATAAATATGTTTGTATCTTTTGAAAAAAATTGGAAAGATAAATTGAAAAAAGAAACTAAATAAGGTTTCTTTTTTTGTATACTCTTTTAACATCTATTTCTGAATCTAAAGGAATACCCAAATCGATGGAATTGTAAAGCTGCTTGGCTAAAAAAGGACCTAGCATCACACCTCTTGTACCTAATCCGTTTAAAACGTGTACATTATTATGTTTATAGTGCGTTCCAACTAAAGGTCTTCTGTCTTTGATTGTGGGTCTTATACCTGCCAAATGAGATACAATTTCAAAATCACATAGTATTAAATCTTTAAGGCTCGATAATAACTCTTGTTTAGCTTCTTGTGTAGGTGTATTGGTTTTATCTGACCAATTGTAAGTTGCTCCTACTTTGTATAAATCGTTACCTACTGGGAAAATAAAAATACTTGATTTTACAATCACTTCAAGTTTTAAATTAGGAGCTTTAATCAACAATAATTCGCCTTTAGTTCCATCAATGGGTAAATCTTGAAAAAAAGGGTTAGAAGTCAAATTATACCCTTCCGCAAAGACAATGTGTTTGGCTTTGATTAACCCATATTGAACATAATCCTCAAAGACTTCTAAATTATCATAATCGAACTTTTCGTTTGAAATACAATTTATCTCATTAAGAAAATCTGCATAAGATTTTAAAAGAAGTTTAATGTCTAAATATCCAGTATTATTGACTAATCCATAATTAAGGGGTGCCTCAATATAACCAAGTTGACTTTTAACCAATTCGGATGATAAAAAGGAACTCAAATTCGGTTTATCAGCAGCTTGGAACCAATTGTTCTGTTCTTCAATAGAAGCAAATTTTCTATATAAAGGAATAGTGTAATCTAATTTTACATTAAATCTGTCCTCTAAAGATTTGTAAAACGGGATCGCCAATTCCAATTGTTCTTTAGCTTTCCACACTTCACTGAATCGTTTCAAAACTACAGGATTATACAAACCTGCAGCAACTTTAGAAGAAAAAGTGAGTTCAGCATCAAATACGTGTATTTTTTTCTGATTTTGAAGAGCAATTTCTGCAAAACAAACACCAGCTAGACCATTTCCGACAATTATAAAATCAATCATGGTGTAAAAGTAAAAAACTCTTATCAAAATGATAAGAGTTTTTATATATTTTAAGAATAAAGTTTAATTAGTAACTCCACATATCTTGTTCGAAATCTCTAATTTTTGTTTTAACTCTTTCTGATTCTAATAACTGCATTTGAGAATTCTCTTTCATATACTCTTTAATTTGTCTGTCACCCATCACATTTTCTTCTTGATAGATAACTGCACTAAATCTACGAGCATTTAAAAGATGATCAAAAGATATAGGTGAAGCAGAATTTCTTTCGTTGAAAGCTGTATGCTCATGAAGCACTTCTCTAGCAGATGGGAAAAACACCCAAAATAAATCAACATATTCTTTTTCTTCAGCGTTCATTGTATAAACATCAGGAATAATTGGACAAATTCCTAGAAGACGGTATTTTAATTCTCCTTGTCTTTTATCAAAAAACCAATATCCAACAGTTTTATAACCATCAACATCGATAGCTTTTAATTCAGTAACATTTATAAATTGTTCATCAATCTTCTTCGCACCAGACATGTATGCATCATAATCCTCATTAATTTGATCTTTACCTCCATCAGTAGTGTCTACTAAAACAAGTACTTTTTCAATTTCTTCTAAAGATTTTTTATTAATAAAATAACTTGAATCATAAACTTCAGTAATTTTACCTTCTCTGATACCTTCTACCAATACTGTATATAATGATTTTCTGTTTTCACCCATGTTTTCATCAATAGGGTAATACATAGGAAAGTTCACTCTTTCATCAAGATCAATAACCTCCCAAACTTTTTTTCCAAAAAGTACATCTCTATCATCTACATAACCGTAAGGTAAAGGTTTATCATTGTCAGAATTCATCTGAGCTTCAGATTTTTTACCAATTTGATCTGGTGTCTTTGCGTTTAATAAATTAGATTGCGCTGAAACATTCAAAGCTCCTAAAAATAAAAACGTTAAAATTAAACTTTTGTAATTCATTATATAAAATATTAGTTTTTAGTAAAACTCGAAAAAATGCTTTTTATTGTACTTCAAAAGTACAAGCTGAAACTGTTTTTGGTACTTGATTGATACCAGTGAAATTAGCTTTAATGTTATTTATAACAACAACATCTCCTCTTTTAGCTAATTTTATTTTAGATCTAGCATTAGAATCCATTCTATTTCCATTAACAACTACTGTTGGTTGACCTGGTACTTTTATAGTAAATTGAGTAACATTTACAGACACCGGAAAATCAAAATCTTCAAGAGCAGCCGTAATTTGACAAGACTCTAAGTTTGAAGCTGAACCTTTTGCATCAACTTCTCCTCTAATTTTACCCGTT
This sequence comes from Flavobacterium sp., assembly GCF_965657075.1. GTDB lineage: Bacteria > Bacteroidota > Bacteroidia > Flavobacteriales > Flavobacteriaceae > Flavobacterium. Next base: position 40,727 of record NZ_CBFHMV010000009.1, on the reverse strand, counting down.
GGACTAGGTAATCCTTTAATTCTGAATGGTTTTTTATCAGTTGCAGTAGTACCATCAGGTAATTTTCCTGTAGCAGTAACTACAACTTCAGTTCCAGAACCTGGTCTTAATATGTATTTACCGTTACCACCTGTCATTCCTGGCGCACTAGCAAATACATTATTAGTTGAAATACCCGCAAAAGAAACTGAAATAGGGTTATCAACACCTCTGTAAACCACATTCATTTTATCAGCAGAAATAGTTGCAGAATTTGGACGAGGAACTACAACATATGTACCGTCAAATTTTAATGGAATAGTTTTACCATCTTCCACAAAAGTAAACTGACCACCAATTTTTTGTTCTCCTACACCACCAGCAGTTAAATTTATTTTTGCTTGTCCTGTTGCTGGGTCTAAAACAGCTCCAGTTACACTTTGAGGTTTTGTGTTTTCGTCATAACGACCTAAAACAACTTTACCTGTAACTTTTTCTCCTTGGAAATATGCATTTTTATCTAAAACAACAATAGCTTGATAATTACTGTAAGATGCCGTTTCAACAGCAGCTTTACCTAAAGCAACACTAATCACATCAGATTCTAATTTTTTAGCGTCATTTTGCCATGCAGTTAGTTTAGCTAAAGAAGCAATTGCTGGGAAGCCTTTAAAATGATAATTTAAATATTTATCTTTTAAACCCTCTTTATTAGCTACATCAGACAAATCAAATTTTCCTAAAATTTCTTTTAAAACAGGAGCGTATTTTTTCTCGTCTCCTAATGCAGCTTTAACTTCTGACTTAAAAGTTTCAATTGCAGTAATAACTTCTTGACCTCTTTTTGTATAACCTTCACCTTGAAACCAACTGTTGTCTAAATTATCAGCTTTATCCATAGATTCATATGGTAATTTACCATCTTCAGGCTCAACACCAGTTAGAACTTCAGCTTTAAGAGTTGCCACAAAATCATAGAATTTTTTTGTAGCAGCTTCAACTTTATGAGCTGTAGCAGCAGCAGCTCCAAACTCTCCACCTTTAGCTTCAGTAGCTTTAAGATCTAAAGCCAACATCATTTGTTCATTATTAGAAATAGAAGATTGATTAGCTGCTTCGAATTTTTCATTCATTAATCCGAACGCAGATAAAACTTCTTTTGACATATTCATTGCCAACATTGCGATGAAAACCAAATACATTAGGTTAATCATCTTTTGTCTAGGGGTTAATTTTCCTCCTGCCATTTTAATTTGTAAGTTTAATTAGTTTTTAATAAAATTTATTTAATAGATAAAACTAATTATCCTCTGTTACTCATAGCTGTTAACATACCACCATAAACAGAGTTTAAAGAAGCTATATTAGAAGTCATGCTTTGCATTTGTTCTTTTAATTTAGAAGCATTTTCAGCAATTTCTTTATTAGCTTCTGCGTTTCTGTTAGCGCTTTCTAATTGTAATTTATATAAACTATTTAAAGATTCTAATTGAGAAGCTGCCATTGACATTTCTTCACTGTATTTCTTTTGTGAAGCAATTGAATCAACTGTAGGCGCAATGTTTTTAGCTGCTCCTTCAAAGTTTTTGATGCTGTTTGTTAAGCTAGACATTAATTCACCATCAATTTTAGCATCTTTTAACATAGAGTCTAATTTTTGTGATAATAAACCTTGTGCTTCAGCTGGGTTTTCTTGTTTTACTTTTTTAGTAGTAGCCTCACCACCTGCTAATTCAGGATAAACTAAAGACCAATCTAAGTCTTTTGCAGGAACTTCAAAAGCTGAAATTGCAAAAATAAGTGCTTCAGTAATAAGACCAACAGATAACATTACAGTACCTGTTAAAGGTCCTAATTCATAGTGAGTAATTTTAAATAATGCTCCAATGATTACAACTGCTGCTCCCATACCGTATAGGAAATTCATTAATTTCGGTGATAAAATTGCCATAATAATAGTTTTTTAATTTGTTAAGTTTTTAATTTAGTTTTTGTTTAATATAATAGTTTGAGTATATTATCTTCCTGTAACATCAGTACCCATATAATCTTGTACAGTTCTGAAACCAATGTAACTTCTTGCTGAATCTGCATATTCAAATTCACGAGTAGCATTTTGCAAACTGTAAGCAACATCTTTCCAAGATCCACCACGAATAACTTTTCTTTGGTTTTTTCTGTCTGGAACATTAGGATTCATTGTTGAAACAAATTCGTATGCTCCTGGATCATAAGAAGTTTCAGTCCATTCCGCAACGTTTCCAGCCATATTATACAAATTGAACTCATTTGGCTCATAAGACTTAGCTTCTACAGTGTAAAGTGCACCATCAGCAGCATAATCTCCTCTATTTGGTTTGAAATTTGCTAAGAAACATCCTCTATCGCTGTGAGCATAAGGACCACCCCAAGGGAAAGTTGCTGATTCTATTCCACCTCTTGCTGCATATTCCCATTCTGCTTCGATTGGTAATCTGAAGTTATTAATTTGATCACGTCCTTTTTTCTTTTTGCTTTTAATGTAAGCATTTTTATAAAGCGTTCTCCATGCACAAAATGCTTTTGCTTGTTTCCAAGTAACACCAACAACTGGATATTCTCCGTAAGCTGAGTGAGAAAAATAATCGTTGTGCATTGGCTCGTTGTACGAGTAAGCAAAATCTTTAATCCAAACAGTTGTATCTGGATAGATCTCAACTGGTTCAGCTTTTTTGATGAAATCTTTTCTACCTTTTTTCTTAACTGCTTCATTTAAATCAACTTCAGTATATCTGAATTTAAATTTAGAAACGTCAGGAGTTCTTAATCCGTTGTAAGATTCAGTAACAGGCAAATACATTGAATCCATTACCTCAACATAATATTCATCTGGATATTTGTTAGGTTCATCAATTAATTTTACTTTTTTATTTAGTTTTCTACCAGCAAAAGGATCATCATCAGAACCTACGCTGTAATAGTTTTCATACATATATTTCTCGTAAGGAGTCATATTAGCTGGATCTGCATCAGCAAAACCATATTCTCCAATACCACCTGAACCAGGTTTTTGACCCATTTCATCAGCTAAAATAGCTAATCTAGTTCTGATTGTTGAATCTTTTACCCAGTTAACAAATTTTCTGTATTCGTTATTTGTGATTTCTGTTTCATCCATATAAAACGAACGAACAGTTACTGTTTTAGTTGGAGCATCGCCTACGTTAGCTAAATCATCATCTGACTTACCCATGATAAAAGCACCACCAGGGACTAAAGTCATCCCGTATGGTTTTTCAGGATGCCATTTTTTTCCTTTGTCTCCTACTAGTTCACCTTTATCACCTTTACCACAACTTGTAAATAATGACGTAAACATTAAAAATATTATGAACTTCTTCATATTAATTTGGGTTAAAAATTTATTCTATTTTAAGGGCGTAAACCTATTTATTTTATTTGACAAAAACAATACTTTTCAGTAAAAAACTTAAAATTTTCTTAAGTTTTAACAAAATAAAGCAATACAACGAGATTTTAATAGATTTATTATAACTAAACACAATTTTTTCTTTGTGCTTTCCACCATCTATTTGGTATTTCTTGTCGAGTTGCCATCAAATAGTCTTCTTGCGAACATGGTAATAACGTATTTTTTTTAAGTTTATTGTTTAAAGAATTATGAGGAATTTCTATCCACCATCTTTCAGAAACATCACTTTTATAGAAAACCAAATCATCATCTTCAATTGGAACTATATATTTGATAAAGTTTTCTCTACTGCCGATTGGATATTCTTTAGATCTGTAATGATAACCTTCAATAAAATACCAAATAATCTGAGCTAATAATAACGTTTCTTTTTCTGAAAAATTATGATTGAATATCCCAAATGAAGAAACTTTATCACTTATGCCCGAATATCTTGCTAAGGTACAAATTTCTTTTCCATCTAAACCATTTGGCATGAAAGGATTATTAGAACCTGAATCACTCGATTTAACAGAACTCATATCTACGCTTACCAAATCAGCATCTCTAAAAACAGGCTCTGCTATTGTTATGTTTTGAGAAACTTCTCCTAATCTGTACGCTTCAAAATACAATTTTTCAATTAAATCTATCTCTTCTTGAGAATTAAAATAAGTTTGATAACCGATATTGCTGTAATTGAACAAATTATTTGGCTCCTCCACTATTATTTTAGATAAGTATGAATTACTGATCAAAGTATTTTGTCCATTTTCAAAATCAAACTTGGAGTCAATATTCACCAAATTGACCATTTGATCTAATTTATCATAAGATCTGTAAATCGCATAAGTTAAGTCTTGACTTCCACCCACTACTATGGGTAAAATATTTTTTTTAATTAAGGCAGCACATACGGTTCTAAGAGCAAAATAAGTGTCTTCTAGAGTATTTCCAGCAATTATATCCCCTAAATCGTAAATAGTAACATTCCAATTTCCAGGATATAAAGCATAAAATTGCAATCTTAACAATTCTAAATTTGGCTCTATTGATACCAATTCATTTCCTCTGTTTTCTAAAACTCCAAGTATAGCAATAGTATTATTTTCCAGATTTGGAGTTTCATGTTCGGTATGAAAAACAACTTTTTTTGCAAGGGATTGGTTAGAATTCTTATGAATATCTATAAGTAAATCATCAGAAATTGGTTGCAAAAATTCGAATATCATGAATTATTTTTTTGTGGTTTTTTTGGCTGTAGCTTTCTTTTTAGTTGCCGGTTTCTTTGCTTTGGCTGGTGCTTTCTTTTCAATTAACTCTTGAACTTGCGCTAGTGTTAATTTTGCAGCATCCACATCTTTACTTAATTCAATTTTTATTTTGCCTTTAGTAATTACCGATCTTCCCCAACGTGCTTTTTCAACTTTGATCCCTTCATCTTCCCAATTGTGAATTACTTTATCAATTTCTTTCTGAATTTTATCTTCAATTAATTCGACAATATCTGATTGAGAAAGGTTATCAAAATTATATTTTTTATTTACATTAATAAACATACCATCCCATTTGATGAATGGTCCAAATCGTCCCGTTCCTTTTTGAACAGGCAAATCATTATAAGTTGCAATTGGAGCATCAGCCTTAATTTTCTCGTTTATTAATTCTTGAGCTCTTTCCATAGTAACATCCAAGGGATCTTCCCCTTTAGGCAAGGAAATAAATTGACTTCCAAATCGTACATAAGGTCCAAACCTACCGTTATTGACTTCAATTTCTTCCTCTTTATAAGTACCTAATTGCTTAGGAAGCAGGAATAAATCTAAGACTTCTTCTAAAGTTATATTACCAATATTTTGATCTTGACGTAAACTTGCAAATTGTTTTTCTTCATCATCGATATCGCCAATTTGAGCCATAGCTCCATATTTTCCTAATCGAACGGATACTTGCTTTCCAAGTTCTGGATGAATTCCTAAAATTCGTTCGCCACTTTCTCTTTCAGCATTTTTTTCAACATCAACTACATTAGGATGAAAATGCTTATAAAAATCATTCATCATTTTTGCCCAATCCACATTTCCTTCGGCAATTTCATCAAAATCTTGTTCTACTTTGGCAGTAAAGTTGTAATCTAAGATGGTTTCAAAGTTTTTAACTAAGAAATCATTTACGATAATACCAATATCAGTTGGGACTAATTTTCCTTTATCAGAACCTACATTTTCTGTAAGAACTTGAGCATTAATTTTGTTTTCCTTTAAAATAATTTGATTGTACTTACGCTCTTGACCTTCAAAACTTCCTTTTTCAACATAAGTTCTGGCTATAATGGTAGAAATTGTTGGCGCATAAGTTGATGGGCGACCAATTCCTAATTCTTCTAATTTTTTTACTAAAGATGCTTCTGTATATCGACTTGGTGGACGAGAAAAACGTTCTGTAGCAGAAATGTAATTATTGTTTAATGGCTCATTAACTTTCATTGCAGGTAACATACCTTCTTGCTCTTCTTCATCTTCATCGTGACCTTCCAAGTACACTTTTAAAAAGCCTTCAAATTTTATAACTTCACCAGTTGCAGCAAATATTTCAGAATGATTATTAGATTCAATTTTAACATTAGTTCGTTCCAATTCTGCATCAGCCATTTGTGAAGCTAAAGTTCTTTTCCAAATTAAATCATACAATCGGGCTTGATCTCTTTCAACATTTACTGTATGAAGCGACATATCGGTAGGACGAATGGCTTCGTGAGCTTCTTGTGCACCTTTTGATTTGATATTGAAGTTTCTTGGTTTAGAATATTCTTTACCATAATAATTTGTAATTTCATCTTGAGCAGCTGTCATGGCTTCTTTAGACAAATTAACACTATCGGTTCTCATATAAGTTATCAAACCGGCTTCATACAATCTTTGTGCAATTTGCATGGTAATTCCAACAGGCAAATATAATTTCCTAGCAGCCTCTTGCTGTAAAGTTGAAGTTGTAAAAGGTGCTGCTGGAGATTTTTTTGTTGGTTTTGTTTCTAAATCTGCAACTTTATATGTAGAACTGATGTTTTTATTTAAAAATTCTTCTGCCTCTTTTTTGGAACCAAAGTTTTTTGGCAATTTAGCTTTAAATGATTTTCCTTTTTGATTGGTAAATTCTGCTGTAATACTGTAAGAAGCTTCAGCATTAAAGTTTTGAATCTCTCGTTCTCTTTCAACAATCAAACGTACTGAAACCGACTGCACTCTTCCTGCTGATAATCCACCTTTTACCTTTTTCCAAAGTACTGGAGACAATTCATAACCTACCAATCGATCTAAAACTCTACGAGCTTGTTGCGCATTTACTAAATTATAATCTATAGAACGAGGATTTTCAATGGCTTTATGAATGGCTGATTTGGTAATTTCATGAAAAACAATTCTTTTTGTTTTTTCAGGCTTTAAGTCTAATTCTTCAGCTAAATGCCAAGAAATTGCTTCACCTTCTCGGTCCTCATCGGAAGCCAACCAAACCATATCGGCTTTTTTTGATAACGTTTTAAGTTTACTAACTAATGCTTTTTTATCGGCAGAAACTTCGTACTTGGGCTTGAATCCATTTTCAACATCTACTCCTATTTCTCTGGAAGGTAAATCGGCAATATGTCCATAACTTGATTCAACTTGATAATCACTTCCTAGAAATTTTTCGATTGTTTTTGCCTTTGCAGGTGACTCAACTATTACTAAATTCTTTGCCATTTTCACTTTTTTTGTTTCGCAAAAGTATCTATTTTTTTTAAATTTTGAAGATATGTAGTCAATTTTATATTTGAGAACGAAACTCAAAACTCAAAAAACAGGTTTTAAAATACATAATTAAGTGAATTAAATCCACATCAGTCTGAATCTCAAAAAAATCAATTTTAAAACACAACCTAATAAATTTGAAATAAAAAGTTAAACTATATCTGCCAACTTGTCAGATTATATAAATTAGTATTATCTTTGCAATTCTTCAAATTAAGCATAAAATAGTAAATCTTTGATATGGAAAAGATAATTGACGAAAAAAAACAAGGTGAGAGTCTAGTTTTAGATCAAAAAAAAGAAAATACAAAAAAACTTTTTATAGAAAGTTACGGGTGTCAAATGAATTTTTCTGATAGTGAAATTGTAGCTTCAATTTTACACAATAATGGTTATAACACAACTCAAAGTTTAGAGGATGCTGATTTGGTTTTGGTCAACACATGTTCCATAAGAGATAAAGCTGAACAAACTATTCGTAAACGTTTACAAAAATACAATGCAATAAAAAGAGACATTAATCCAAACATGAAAGTGGGTGTTTTGGGTTGTATGGCTGAACGATTGAAAGACAAATTTTTAGAAGAAGAAAAAATTGTGGATATGGTTGTTGGACCAGATGCCTATAAAGATATTCCAAATTTATTAGCGGAAGTTGAAGAAGGTAGAGATGCAATTAATGTTATTCTTTCCAAAGAAGAAACCTATGGAGACATAGCACCTGTTAGATTAAACAGTAATGGAGTTAATGCTTTTGTATCCATCACAAGAGGTTGTGATAATATGTGTACTTTTTGTGTAGTTCCTTTTACAAGAGGAAGAGAAAGAAGTAGAGAGCCACAAAGTATCTATGATGAAATTGAAGACTTACATCAAAAAGGTTATAAAGAAATTACTTTATTAGGACAAAACGTTGATAGTTATTTATGGTATGGTGGAGGGTTAAAAAAAGATTTTGAAAAAGCTACCGAAATGCAAAAAGCTACTGCCGTAGATTTTGCGCAATTGTTAGATAAAGCAGCTACTCTATTTCCAAAAATGAGATTTAGATTTTCAACCTCCAATCCGCAAGACATGCATGAAGAGGTATTACATATTATCGCAAAACATCATAATATTTGTAAATACATACATTTACCGGTTCAAAGTGGAAGCACTAGAATTTTGAAAGAAATGAATCGCCAACATACACGTGAAGAATATATGGCATTGATTGATAAAATTTATTCCATAATTCCAGATATTTCTCTTTCACAAGATATGATTACTGGTTTTCCAACGGAAACAGAAGAAGATCATCAAGACACCTTAAGTTTGATGGAATATGTTAAGTACGATTTTGGATTTATGTTTGCTTATTCAGAAAGACCTGGAACTTTAGCTGCTAGAAAATTAGAAGATGATATTCCTGAAGAGGTAAAAAAACGCAGATTAACTGAAATTGTAGATTTACAACAAATTCATGGTTTAGAAAGAACAAAACGTTTTGTTGGACAAACTGTTGAAGTGTTAATAGAAAAAGAATCGAAACGTTCAGACAAACAATGGTCGGGTAGAAATTCTCAAAACACAGTAGTTGTTTTTGATAAAGAAAACTATAAAATAGGTGATTTTGTTTGGGTGAAAATTACAGATTGTACAGCAGCCACCTTAATAGGAAAAGCAGTTGGATATTCTGAAATAATGAATTAATAAAAAAAACATGGAATCAGTACAAGCCATAAAACAACGGTTTGAAATCATTGGAAACGATCCAAAACTAAATCGTGCTGTAGAAAAAGCCATACAGGTTGCTCCTACAGATATTTCTGTATTAGTTACAGGAGAAAGTGGTGTTGGAAAAGAAAGTATTCCTAAAATAATACACTCGCTTTCTCATAGAAAACACGGAAAGTTTATTGCTGTTAATTGTGGCGCAATACCTGAAGGAACTATTGATAGTGAACTATTTGGTCACGAAAAAGGATCTTTTACTGGAGCTACAGGTTCTAGAGATGGATATTTTGAGGTTGCAAATGGTGGAACTATATTTTTAGATGAAGTTGGAGAATTACCATTAACTACTCAAGTGCGTTTATTACGTGTTTTAGAAAATGGTGAATTTATAAAAGTAGGTTCTTCTCAAGTTCAAAAAACAAATGTAAGAATTGTTGCAGCGACTAATGTCAATATGTTTGATGCTATTGAAAAAGGCAAATTTAGAGAAGACTTATTTTACAGATTGAGTACCGTTGACATATTATTACCACCTCTTAGGGATCGAAAAGAAGACATTCATTTGCTATTTAGAAAATTTGCTGCAGATTTTGCACACAAATACAAAATGCCTCCTATAAAACTTGAAAATGATGCTGTAGAATTGTTGACTAAATACAGATGGAGTGGAAACATCAGACAACTAAGAAATATTGCGGAACAAATATCTGTATTAGAAACCAAAAGAGAGATTAATTATCAAAAGTTAGCCTCCTATTTGCCTCTAGAAAGCACCAACTTACCTTCGGTAATTGGATCCAAAAAAGCCGAAAACGACTTCAGTACAGAAAGAGAAATTCTGTACAAAGTTCTTTTTGATATGAAAAGTGACTTGAATGATTTAAAGAAATTAACGCTTGAATTAATGCAAAACGGAAGTTCAAAAGTCCAAGAAAACAACAAAGGGTTAATTCAAAAAATCTATGGAAAAACTGAAGAAAACAATACTATTTTTGAAGAAGAACCTAGACTAAACGTAATTCCAAACAAAAATCACACCTCGGAGGATGATGACTTTTTAGATGATGACGAAAACTATTTATTTGCAGAAACCGTTGAGGAAGAAGAGGAAACATTAAGTTTAGAAGCTAAAGAAATAGAACTGATCAAAAAATCTTTAGATAGAAATAAAGGCAAAAGAAAAGCTGCTGCTGACGAATTAGGGATTTCTGAAAGAACATTATATCGAAAAATAAAACAATACGATTTATAAAATGAAGCACATAAAATACACCTCTTTTATATTGTTATTCACTCTTTTTTCTGGATGTGGAATTTATAATTTTACTGGAGCCAAACCCATAAACGCAAAAACATTTCAAGTCAATTATTTTCAAAATAATGCTGAATTAATTGAACCTGGAATCGAAAGAACATTTACTCTAAAATTACAAGATTTAATACGAAATCAAACCAATTTAGATTTAGTTTCGCAAGGTGGCGAATTACTTTATGAAGGTGAAATTGTGGAATATAGAATTACTCCAATGACTGCAACTGCTGATCAAAGAGCAGCACAAAACAGGTTATCCGTTAGTGTGATGGTGCGTTTTTCTAATAAAAATGATGAAGAAGATGATTTTGAAAAACGATTTTCTTTTTTTTACGATTTTGATGCAAATGAACAATTGGTAGGTTCAAAATTAACAACCGCTTTAGACGAAATTTTTGAAAGAATAACATTGGATATTTTTAATGATTCCTTAGCAAAATGGTAATTAAATGAAGTTAAATCAAATTACAAATTTATTAAACAATCCTTCTACAGTTGATGAAATTCAGACCATGAATTTAGAATCAATACTGACACAATATCCCTATTTACAAGGACTTAGAGCTGTTTATTTAAAAGGACTTCATGACTTAAAAAGTTACAGATACAATCACGAATTAAAAAAAACAGCTGCTTACACAACAGATAGAAGCCTACTTTTCGATTTTATAACTTCAGAAAATTTCAAAACAATCAATTACGAACTAATTGAGCACCAACAAAAAACAATAAATGAAATTATAGTTGAAGGTTTTGAAGTAATAATTCCAAACGAAGAATACAACAGTTTAAAAATTGAAGAATTTAAAAAATCTAACGAAACTTCTACCGAAATTTTAACTCCAATTGAAGAAAAACTCGAAATTAGCAAACCTTTACTTTTTGATGTTTCTGAGACACATTCCTTTTCAGAATGGCTTCAATTAACTAAATTTGAGCCTATAAAACGTGATGAAAATGAAAATTTAGAAGAAAATTTAGAAGAAAAAAATAAAAAAATAGATTTAATAGATAAATTTATAGAAAGTAATCCTAAAATTGGTCCAATTAAGTCAAACCTTGCAAACACTAATGTTTTAGGCAATAGTTTACAAGAACCAACACATTTAATGACCGAAACATTAGCAAGAATTTACTTAGAACAAAAAAAATATAAGAAAGCAATTCAAGCATATGAAATATTAATTTTGAAATATCCAGAAAAAAGTATTTTCTTTGCAAACCGAATTAAAGATATAAAAGAATTACAACAAAATAATTAACTATGGGATTTACAGGATTTTTAGTAGCGATAACATTAGTATGTTTTCTATTAATTATAGCAATAATGGTACAAAACCCTAAAGGTGGAGGTTTATCTTCATCGTTTGGTGGTGGTGGTCAAATTGGTGGTGTTCAAAAAACTACCGACTTTTTAGACAAAAGTACTTGGTATTTAGCAGGAGCATTGGTAGTATTAATTTTCTTATCTACTTTAAGTTTTCCTAAAGGAGGTGTTAATTCTTCTAAAATTGTAGATGAAAGTACTATTGTAGCACCAGCAGTTCCAGCAATGCCAGACATGTCAAAAGACGCTACTACAGCACCTGCTGCAACTACAAATCCAGCAGAATCGACACCTGCTACAGAAACAGAAAAAAAATAATCGTTTTTTATAAAATTATAAAATGCCAGCATGTCAGTGCTGGCATTTTTTTTTAGCAAAATTGTCATAAAAAATGACTTGGCACAATTTCTGAAAATAGATTATAAACATTTAATAAATTAAAAAAATATAAAAACTATGTCATTAAACATTAAACCACTTTCAGATCGTGTAGTGATTGAGCCAATGGCCGCAGAAACTACAACCGCTTCAGGATTAATAATCCCTGATACTGCTAAAGAAAAACCACAAAAAGGAACAGTAATGGCAGTTGGAAACGGTAAAAAAGATCATACAATGACTGTAAAAGTTGGAGACACAGTATTGTATGGTAAATATTCAGGAACAGAATTAAAGTATGAAGGTAAAGATTACCTTATCATGAAAGAAGAAGAAATTTACGCAATTATTTAATTAGAGTATTAAAGACAATTAAATTGCCGTTAGGCTTTAGCCAACGGATTAATAACAAAAAATAAATTAAAATGGCAAAAGATATTAAATTCGACATTGAAGCAAGAGATGGTTTAAAAAGAGGTGTTGATGCATTAGCAAATGCTGTAAAAGTTACTCTTGGACCAAAAGGAAGAAATGTAATTATTAGCAAATCATTTGGTGGACCTTCAGTAACAAAAGATGGTGTTTCTGTAGCAAAAGAAATTGAATTAGCGGATCCATTAGAAAACATGGGAGCTCAAATGGTTAAGGAAGTAGCTTCAAAAACTAATGATTTAGCTGGAGATGGAACTACAACTGCAACAGTTTTAGCACAAGCAATCGTAAAAGAAGGCTTAAAAAACGTAGCTGCTGGAGCAAATCCAATGGACTTAAAAAGAGGAATTGACAAAGCAGTTGAAGCTATCGTTGAAGATTTAGCTAAACAATCGCAAACGGTTGGAAATTCATCTGAAAAAATCAAGCAAATCGCTTCTATTTCTGCAAATAATGATGATACTATTGGCGAATTAATCGCTCAAGCATTTGACAAAGTAGGAAAAGAAGGTGTAATTACTGTAGAAGAGGCAAAAGGAACTGACACTTACGTAGATGTTGTAGAAGGAATGCAATTTGATAGAGGATATCTTTCTCCTTACTTCGTAACTGATGCAGATAAAATGATTGCTGAATTGAATAATCCATACATTTTATTATTCGACAAAAAAATATCTAACTTACAAGAATTATTACCAATTCTTGAACCAGTTGCTCAATCAGGAAAGCCTTTATTAATTATTGCAGAAGATGTTGACGGTCAAGCCTTAGCAACTTTAGTAGTAAACAAATTAAGAGGTGGATTAAAAATTGCAGCTGTTAAAGCTCCAGGTTTTGGTGACAGAAGAAAAGCGATGTTAGAAGATATTGCAATTTTAACTGGAGGAACTGTAATTGCTGAAGAAAGTGGATATTCATTAGAAAATGCTACTTTAGAAATGCTTGGAACAGCCGAAAATGTAACTATTGACAAAGACAATACTACAATTGTAAATGGTGCTGGTGCTCCAGATAATATCAAAGCAAGAGTAAACCAAATCAAAGCACAAGTTGAAACTACAACTTCTGATTATGACAAAGAGAAATTGCAAGAACGTTTAGCTAAATTAGCTGGTGGAGTTGCTGTTTTATACGTTGGCGCTGCTTCTGAAGTAGAAATGAAAGAGAAAAAAGATAGAGTTGACGATGCGTTACACGCAACAAGAGCTGCTGTAGAAGAAGGAATTGTTGCTGGTGGTGGAGTTGCTTTAGTAAGAGCAAAAGCTGCCTTAGCTAACTTAAAATCAGAAAACGCTGACGAAGCAACTGGAATCCAAATTGTAAATAAAGCCGTAGAATCTCCATTGAGAACTATCGTTGAAAATGCTGGTGGTGAAGGTTCAGTTGTAATTGCAAAAGTATTAGAAGGTAAAGAAGATTTTGGTTTTAATGCTAAAACAGGTGAATATGTTCAAATGTTAAAAGCAGGAATCATTGATCCTAAAAAAGTAACACGTGTGGCTTTAGAAAACGCTGCATCGGTTTCTGGAATGATTCTTACTACAGAATGTGCATTAATCGACATCAAAGAAGATGCTCCAGCAATGCCAATGGGCGGTGGAATGCCAGGAATGATGTAATTTTAAGGTACTAAATAAATAATAATCCCGATGAGAAATTAATCTTATCGGGATTTTTTTTTGAAGCTATTTCCAGCTATCCACTCTATCTTTTTATTCTGTTTTTACAAAACAAAATAAAAAGGATGCCGTTCCTATCTGGGCTAGGGCATTTCACTGAATTCGAAAAACATTTATAAATCAAAATTTCGTACAAAAGTCGTTTGCAAAATTGGAGTAGAAATATAGGAATTGGTTCCTAAAACATCCCATTGATTCATATAACCCAATTGAATATTTGACTTTGGATTAAATTTATAGCCTAATCCTAAATACAACCAATTTCTTGACAACGATTTAGGAGCCAATTTATCCGTTTGTGGAATCCAAACCTCATCAAAAGCTTGAAAAAATAAAGATTTACCATTTTCAAATTTTTTAACATCCGTATTTACAGTCAAACGATATCTAAAACGATTGGCATAATTCGTTCCTGTTTTAGTATAAGTTCCATCCAAATTATGACCTACTTTATCAAACCATCTGTTTTCTTGTCTAAATCTGTGTTGAAAATGCACCTTTCCAATATCATTTTTCAATAAAACTTGTTCCCACATGTTATTTTCAATAACCCCAATTTTCTGACTCGGATTTGGATCATTAGGTTTGTTATTAATGTAAGAATAACCTACACTAAACTCTACATTGTTATTTAAATGATAATCTACAGAAGGGCGAAGTAAAAAAGTCCCTTGTTCACTTAAAAAAGCACCTGTTCGTTCATGTATTTCATTAGAAACACTCCATTTAGAGTTAATAGTTAATCTATTTAACATCGTGAACCAAGTATTTGTATCGTCATGACGAATAGTCTCTTGTGCTGAAATGGCCCCAGTAATAAGTAAGAAACTTACAACTAAATGCATATTATTTTTCATTTTATATTTATTTTTAAACATAACAACTTTGTCAAAATTCAAAAACCTTGACAAAATTGTTAAAAGAATAAGAGTTATTTATTTTTTCTAGAAGCCAAAGGATGACTCGATAACGATTGATGATTTTCTAATCCAATAACTGAAACTGTGCTGTTATCATGCGATTCATAATCGTGTTTAAAATGTTCTAAATTTTCCATGACAGAATGATCCACTAGTTTCGTTTTCTTCAAATCAATGGTTACATTAAATCCAGGTGGAATGGCATCTAATTTACTTTTTACACCTAAATAATTGGTAAAAACAGCCGCTTTATCAATTTCAACTAAATAATTATTTCCTTCAAAAGAAACTAAAGTTGGTGCTTTAAACATAGAATTTAAGGGTGTTCCGTTAAATAAATGAATAATCATTTTTAATACAATTCCAGCAGCAATTCCTACTAATAAGTCTTCAAATAAAGTAAAGAAAATAGTCACCAAGAAAATAGCCAATTGCTCTTTACCAATTTGAAACGTATGAATAAACTCTTTTGGATGTGCTAATTTAATTCCTACAGTAATCAACATCGCAGCTAAAGCAGCATTTGGAATCATTTCTAAAACTGGTGCAGCCAATAAAACAAAAGCTAAAATAAATACACCATGAAAGAAATTTGCCCAACGAGTTTTTGCTCCATTATTTACATTAGATGAAGAACGTGCCACTTCAGAAATCATTGGTAAACCTCCTAAAAAGGCCGCAAAAGTATTTCCAATTCCAACCGCAATTAAATCTTTATTCATATCTGATTTTCTCTTGAAAGGATCTAATAAATCAATGGCTTTTACGGTCAAAAGTGATTCTAAAGTTCCCACCAACGCAAACATCACAACATATTTAATAAAAACTCCTGTTTGCGATAATCCAGCAAAACTGGCATTCATTCCTAAGCTATCTACAAAATTTCCGATTTTTACTAATGCATAAGCAGGTTCTGTTTCTTTAAAATGCATAAATAATTCGCATGGAATTGCAAATAATAAAACCACCAATGGAGCAGGAATCATTTTTATACTTTTGTTTTTGATATAAGGCCAACCCATCATTATTGCTAAACTCACAATACCAATTATAGACGCTTTTGGATCTAAATTCATTATGAAATTAGGAATGTTTGCTAACAATTCAATAGGTCCTTTTCCTTTTCCTAAAATGGGATCATCGTTTAATAAAACAGGAATTTGTTTGGCGATAATAATAATTCCAATGGCTGCCAACATACCGTGAATAGCAGAAAGAGGGAAAAAATCGGCCAATTTACCCAGTTTAAAAACACCAAATAAAATTTGAACAATTCCAGCAACAACCATGGCTCCCAGTGCTAATTTCCATCCAAGAACGTTATCACCTTGTCCAAATTCGGCAACCGAACCGGCAACAATTACAATTAAACCGGCCGCTGGTCCTTTAATTGTTAATCGTGAACCCATTATAAAACTCACTAAAACACCACCAATAATAGCGGTTAACAATCCCATTACTGGTGGGAATTCTGATGCTTTTGCAATCCCTAAACTTAAAGGCAATGCCAATAAGAAAACAATAAATCCCGAAATTGCGTCTGTTTTGAAGTTTTCTTTTAAACCTGCTAATCCATCAGCAGGAATTATTTTTTTTATTTTTGAATTCATTTTTTTATGTTTTGTTATTCTGAACTTAATTCAGAATTTATTGTTATAGATTTTTGATGTAGTTATGATGAACGATAAGGCAGTTCATGATACGTTTTAATGTGTGGCCCAAGGAATAATCGTGTATAAATTCGAATTCCAGCAATACCAGAAACAATAAAACTTGATGCAATAAAGAAAGCCAACATCACTTGTTCACTTTCAATGTGGCTAAATATCAAATCTTCGCCTATAAAAGTGGTTGTAATTGGAAATCCTGTAACTCCTAAAGCCGCCAATAAAAAGAAAAATGCAAATTTTGGATGCTCATAAACATGACCTAAATATTGATTTAAACTAATCTTAGCTTCCATTTTACTCAATCTAACCAGTGCCAAATAACCCACTACTCCAGCTAAAACTATTCCTGATAAGTAAACCAGTAATTCGGAATAATCAACTTTTTCATTAAACACAATGGCCAATGCAATCCAGAAATGATTTAATACGATTAAAACCCAAGCTATAAAAGGACTTTTTCTTTCTGAAAAAGATTTGAAAACAAATAAAAGTCCAATAAATGCGAAAAGTTCAGGCAAATAATTTAAAAATCGTTCTGGAATTGATTCTTGGAATTCATATAAAAATATTCCTAAAATAAAGGTTGGAATAAACACTAAAATCAATCGTTTTAAGTTTATAAAATCCAATGATTTCCCTAAGGTTTTTAAAGGTTTCCAAAGAATTAAATTCATAAATTGTTCCAACTTGAACTCCTTTAAACTCCAAATATACAAGGCGTATTCTAAACGTTTAGGCAAAGTATTTTTGATGGCTCTTTCTTTGGGTTGAAAATTATAAAATTGTTCCCGAATCATGTAACTCACAACGGATGGTGATACCAACAATTGATACGTTCTTAAAAATGCATTACCAGCAAAATGAAACAAAGCTAACGTTTCAAATCCTAAAGCAATTTCAATAAAAATCAATCCAATTTGAGAAATAGAACTGTAAGCCACTTGACTTTTAACAGACGATTGCACTTTTGCCATATAAGCTGCCATGATACTAGTTGTAAAACCCATCAAGCCAATAGAAATTCGCATCGAAGTTTGATGTTCCCAAAAAGGAAAAGTTCGCAACATCAAGAAAACTCCTAAATGCACCGAAAGTGAACCGTAAAAAATAGCACTTGAAGGTGTTGGACCTTCCATAGCTCTAGGCAACCATGATGAAAACGGAATTTGAGCCGATTTTGCTGCTGCTGCTAATGCTAAAGAAAGGGCAATAAATACTCCAATAAGTGAATGATTTTGTAAATGCTCATTGACCAATTCATAATTATTCATTTTCATGAAGGTAATGTTTTCATGGAATAAATGATGACTTGCCCACATGGCTAAAATCATTCCGATATCGCCAATTCTGTAAATTGAAAATACTTTGAAAGCATTTTTTACAGGCAAATAGCGTTCTCTATAAAAAGCAATTAACAAGAAAGATGAAATTCCAATGATTTCCCAACCAATGAAAAGCGTTTCAAAATTTCCAGCTAAAATGGCTAAATTATATCCAAAAAAGAAAAACAAAACCGTATTAAAAAAACGTTTGTATCCTTTTTCTCTATGCAAATAATAACGACTATATGTTGTTATCATTGAAGTTAATAGTGCTCCAATAAAGAAATAAACAGCGGAAATTTTATCAAAATAAAAATCAATAAAAAACTCATAATGATCTGTTTTAAATAAAGTAACTTCGTTTAAGTTTAAATGATTGGCACCATCAATGATCCAAAAAACAATAAATAAAGTTAATGCTAAAAACTGTGTAAAAACCGTTCCAAAAGCTACCCAAGAAATCAAAGCTTCTTTTTTTTCTGGCAACAACAAACTTATAATAAAACCAATAAAAGGTAATGCTATAAAAAATAATAATATCTCGTTCATCTTACCTTAATTTAAAATTCCAATTGGAAGGTTATTAATACTTTCTTCAGCTAATTTTAACTCGTCAGCAACTGTAATTATATTTTGTTGAATTGGGTTGTAAATTTCGAATGCACCAGCTTTAAAATGATATAACACTAACGTTTCTGGATGAACCACCACTAATTTTACCCATTCATTAATGAACCATTCATAAGTCGCTGGATTTTTAGTAATCGCATATTTAACCTTTTCTGGAAAATGCTCTACAACAACCAACAAGCGAATGGGATCATGCACTTCAATCATTTGACTTGGCAAACCTGGACGTAAATCGCCATCAATTCCGTTAGCAACACCAATTAATCCCATAACATTATGAGGTAATTTGCTTCCAGCTCCAAGCTTTTGATTATCTACTCTTGAAAAATAATATTCCAAGTTAATTCCACCACCAACTGGAGCTACAGCACCTAATATTCCGGCCAAATAATCACCAGATGGGTCAATTGTATAATCATAGGAATTCATGAAGGAACGTCGGTCTAAAAACATATGTTTAGACAAACTTCTTCTTCCCACAACACACATAGCATTTGTAGCATGATTTAATTCAGGACGCGGTTCAAATAAAGAAACCGAACGTCTTTTGATGCTTTCATGAACTTTTTTAAGCGATTGTGTAGAATCAACTGTATCAAATCTGCGAGAACGTTCTTTGGCATTATGTAATAAAGCTTTTTCAAAAACTAGACTATTTTGTTGATGTAAATCTTTATTGATGACGTTCAAAGTATCTTCATCATAAAAAGTAATTTCATCACGTGTAGTATCATGTAAAGCCGGTAAAAACTGTGTCGTTTCTGGAATTACAATACCTCTTTCAGCCAAAATTTTTCTAACTTCAGGATGATTAATTGCAAAACAAGCCACTTTAGCGTTTACCGAACTCGGTCTACCGCAACATGCACCACAATCATAACCTGCATAATGCGTATTATTTACACTTGTAGCACCATGGCCAACTAAATAAACCATTGGAGCAAAGTTTTCAATTAAACCGTTACTTTTCAGTAAACCTTCTGCTCTATTTGCCATTTCTTCAATTGTGAAACCTACTTGCAAATCATCGACTCTATCAGTAACATCTTTGTTCTCGATATGTAATTTTGATTTTTTGTTTAAATGTTTGAAAGAAGCACTTGTTGCAGGAGTCATTGTTGGTTTGAAAATATTCAAAAACAATTTTAAAGCGGCTGAAAATCCTAAAGTTTGAGAAATAATCCATCCAAAAAATAACGAATGTGAACGCTTATGATAATGAAAATCTTTGGCATGTTTTTTCTTTCTAGGCTTTTCTTTAACTAAAAAAGTTGGCGTCATTGGTGCAGGACAAAGCTTTGTAAAAAACTTACCATCTACAGGTTGATAGAAAAATTCGAAATTAAAAAATGCTGCTGTTCCAAACGTTACTGCGTTTTTATCCATATGTTCAATATGTCTTCTGAACGAACATTCTCTATCATCCATACAAAAGAATGCTTGAAAACTAGGTGTGATTTTTTCGCTAGAAGGCTTATATTGCTTAACTGTAGCTAAAACTTGATCGTATAAAGACCATTCAAAAGCTTGTTGCCAAAGTGATAAAACTTCAAAATGCTCATCAGCAAGAACAATTTTGAATAAATCTTCAGGTTCAGCTTTAATTCTACTGGCTAAAGGTGCCCAATTCTCATTGAATTTCTTATCTAACGTATCAATTTCCAATAATAATTCGAAAATAATAAGTTCTTCAAGTGTAATAGATTTTTTATCTAATAATGATGTAGGATTGCTTTCTAAAGTGGCTACCATACCACTCCAACCTGGATGAGAAAACTGTTGGTCAAAAATATAAGTTTCATAAAAGCGTTCATCACCAACTATAATTTTCAATAAATCGGTAATTGAAGCTTTTTCTTCCAATAATTTTTTAGCTCGTTTGGTACTGAAAAATCCTGAAAAACTAGTACGTTCTAATTCTCTAATAGAAACCAAAAATCCTTTGTCATGGACTGGAAAAGACCACATGGCGATGCCTTGATCCAAATAACTACATAATACTCTAAACAAAGTACTGTGAGTTGATTTGTCTAAATTCATGGCATATTGCGACTTCCAATTGGAACGCAATTTTCCTATTCGTGGATTAATCGATTCGTCATAAGCCTCTTGAAGCATTTTATTTTTCCATAAATCTAGATTTTCAATGCCTTTGTTTTTGATAATAACCTGATTTAAAATTTCAGGATTAATATCATTTTGATGAAAACGCTTTCTAAAAACCTCAATTGACAAATAGGTTTTATAACCAAATATCTCAGAAGCTTCGTGCAAAGCTTCAAAAAAATGTTTGTTTTGAAAAGCGTGTAATGTATTGTGATGCACAAAATCTTTCAACGGATTTTGCGCTGGCAAATAATGAGTTAAGTGATGAAGAACATGATGTTCGTCAAAACTTGAGTTTTTTGTATTCATTTTTTGAATAAAAAAGGTTAATACATAAGTGAAAATAAATTTGTTTTAAATTCAGAAATAAATTCAGAAGGACTGGAATGTCGAAAACAAATTTAAAATTGTCAGAGATTTTGAATTACTGAAACAAGTTCAGAACAAGTCGAATCCAAAACAACAAAGACAATTAAAGCTTAAGTATTATGCAAGATTTAATTTCCAATTACAAAACAAATCATACAAAGGAAGTTTTTGATTTATTTTATGAAAACCATAAGTTATTGTTTGTTTTTCAGATTCTAATTGTATACCAAGAAAGTTATCTGAAAAGGAATAATCGTGAAAAAAATCAAATTCAATTTCAAATTCGGAAGGTTCAGATTCATTGAACAACAAATCGTTATCTTCTAAATCAAAAGCAATAAAAGTAGCGTTAGTATTACTTTTTACAACTTTGTTTGAAACAGTTATTTGAGTTGCTGTTTCAGATGAAATTAAATTTTGAGTAAATGAATTCAGTGCAAGCAATAGTGCAAACACAGGTAGCATAAAAATTAACTTTGTAAAACTATATTTTCTTAAACTCACTCTTACTCTTTAATAAGGAACAAATGTATAACAAAATTCTAATCACAAATTTTTTTTTGCTTTTTTTTAATAAAAAATCCCGAAAACGATTTCGGGATATTTATAGTATTTAATCAATTCTTTCATATTGACAGCAACCGTGTAATTCTTCATACACTTCGTCAGATGCTTTTGCAAATTCTGTGTCGTGACCTACTTTTGCAATCGCTTTTGCAACATCTTCTTTAGAACATTTATTTTCGTCAATAATTAAATGAATGTCTTTATGATCAATATGCCAATCGGCACTTTTTACTCCTTTTACGGAGAAAGCAGCTGCTTCGATTCGTTTTTTACACATGTCGCAATTGCCTTCAACTTTAAATTCAAGTTTTGCGTTTTTGTTTTTCTTTTTTTCTTGAGCTTGTACTGAAATTCCAATTAATGAAACTAAGAGTACTAAAATTATTTTTTTCATATTATTATTATTTAACCCGTTGGCTGAAGCCGAACGGCAATTGATTAATTCAACTATTTTATTTTAAATCGCAAACCTGCATAATACATTTGACCAAAAACTGGGGCATAGATCATACTACTATCAAAATACGCACCAAAAGGATTATCAGCACCAACAATTGCGTTATTTTGCTTGTAATTTCCCATATTTTCACCACCAATATACATTTCAAAAGTACTTGAAAACGTTCTAGTAATTTGTGCATTAACTACTGCAAAAGCTTCACCAAACTCAGCTAGTTGATATTGTGAAGGATTGCTTGATGTAATGGGCAAACGTTGTTTTCCTAACCAATTGTAAGTGACGTCAAATTTCCATTGTTGTCCTTTGTCTAAAATATGCGTTTCGTAAGATAAATTGGCAAAAAATCTGTTTTTGGCTTGTAATGCTTTCTGAAGATTTCCAACTGTAAAATCGGTATTTACATCATAATATTTATAGGCTGTTTTTAAATTTAAATGTTTTTTTAATTCGACATTAAATTCAGCTTGAAAGGAATTGGCAACACTTTTCCCATTTAAATCATAAAAAAGAACTTGCTGAGGACTAAAGTCAACATCGACAACGGCTTGGTTTTGAAAATCGGTTCTGTAATAATCCAAAATAAAAGCAGCTTCTTTACCAAACAATTTAAAATTTTGAATAAAACTTAATCCATAATTCCATGCAATTTCTGGGTTTAAACCGTATAATTTTCCGTTATTATTTTGGATTGAAAAAGTTCTGTTAGAAGCAAAAAGTTGTTGATTTTCGGCAAAAATATTCGCTGCGCGTTTTCCTCTTCCTATTGAAGTTCTTAGCACAGCATCTTTCCAAGGATTGTATCTTATGTGAACTCTTGGTGTTAAAAAAGTTCCCAATCTGTTGTGATTATCCAATCGAATTCCTGCCACAACCTGAAAATCGTCTAAATTATCATAATTATACTCAAAAAAAGCACCAACAGAATTATCTATTCTAGAAAAATCTCTTGCAAAATTTACGGCAACAAACTCTTTGTATTTATCGAAAGTGAAGTTAATTCCTGTAGTAAATTTATTTTTAGTATTGGAAATTATGGAATTGAATAACAAATTAGAATAATAACTTTTTTGGTCAATATTGTATTGATTTAAACCAAAATATGAATTTTGTGTATGCGATTGAAATGAATTTTGAAAACCTAAACTTTGATAAGGAATATCTTTGAAAACGTAGCCTATTTTATTAGAAAATTCAAACTTTTCAGTTTCAATTTCGCTTCCCCAATGATTGGTTGTTAATTTATCCGTATCAGGATTAAAATGCATTTGACCAGCTTGTTTATCATCTTTCATATAACGAAGATTTAAAAAACTCACTATTCCCGATTCAACATCATTATACTGCCAACGATTTAACACATTAACTTGTTTGCCAATTGGATTGTCTAAAAAATGATCGTGATTCAGATCGTTTTTACCTAATCTTGCACTGCCGTGTACAAATAATGTAGTACTTAATTTATCCGTTAATTTGTTATTGAAATGTGTATTCAATTCATAACGCTCACTCATATCTGCATAAGCATTGGCAAAAAATTGATCATCATTAGCAGGCTTTAATAATTCATAATTAATCTGACCTGAAATACTTTCATACCCATTAATTACACTTCCTGCACCTTTAGTAATCTGAATGCTTTCGACCCAAGTTCCCGGCACAAAAGACAAACCATAAGCTTGAGAAGCGCCTCGTACGGAAGGAATATTTTCTTCTGCTATTAATATGTAAGGACTTGTTAATCCTAACATTTTAATTTGTTTATTACCAGTAACCGCATCCGAATAATTAACATCAATGGATGGATTGGTTGTAAAACTTTCAGATATATTACAACAAGCCGCTTTTAGCAACTCTTTTTGCCCCATAGTTTGCACATTGGTAGCTTTAAACATAGAATGTTCAGTACTTTTTTTTGTTTTAACTAGCTCAATAGTAGTTAATTGATTGGCACTTTTTAATTTTATTGAAAGTACTTTTTCAGAAGTGATAGTCATTTTAGTAGATTCAAAACCAAGATAACTAATGACTAATACAGAAGATTTATCCGATTTTTTAATGATGAATTTTCCGCTTTCATCGGAAGTGGTTGCAACATCTGTTCCTTCCCAAAAAACAGTTGCACCCATAATTACTTCATTCAAATCATCATAAACAATACCTTCAACAGTTTGTTGTGACCATGAAATAATGGGAAATAAAAATAATAGAATTTTAATTTTTTTAAACATAATTATTCATTTAACGTTATTTAATCAATGTATATTTGATAAAAAACATTAAATATTATGCGTAAAAAACCAATTGACAATTTAATTTGTAAATGGGTGGCGCATTAGAATCACAATAAAAAAAAAGAAATTCGTTTTTTGGATCGTAATGTATTGTTTTGAATAAAACTTGTGGGTTTTGCGATAAAAAAACTAATGATTCAAAAGTGATTTTAGAGTTAGAAAAAACTACTTCATCTGAGTTTTTATCTACTTTTATAATTTTATTTGAACAACAATCGTCATGACTATTGGCTACAGAACAACAAGAAACTAGAGGTTTATGACAAGGTTCATCAACACTTGCATTTAGAGCAATTGAAGCAATAGCATCGTTACAATAATGCACAGAAAAATTCAATCCTATACTTGAACATAGTATAAAAAAAGATAATAAAAAAGAAATGCTTTTTTTACTTTTCATTGTTGCAAAGTTACAAAATTATTTTGAAACCATCTTCTTTTGATAATAAATACCTGGAATAAAAAGCATTACAAACAAAGGTTGAATTATAAATCTTCTAACATAAAACCACAACATGTAATTTTCTGAATCCAAATTAAGAGTAAAAACTGAAGCTAACAGTAAAATAAGATAAATAGCAAAAAACAAGATGGTACAAATTTTAACTACTTCTTTCTCCCTAAAAATAATAAAAATCAATACTATCGATATTAAGGTATTCAATAAAAATCGCAACGAATAAGAAAAAAATAATTTTAAAGATTCATAATCAGGTAAACTAGTGTTTTTATAATCTGTTTTAAAAAAAATAATAAAAGGATCATAAAATAATTGGTTCTGAAAAAAACGAATTAAAGCAAAAAACAAAACACATATAAAAACACCAGAAAAATTAAGGAATAGATTTTTATTTTTTTGCATAACCCGAAAATTTTAAAACCCACAATATCCAAAGTAAAAACACACTACCATATATAATTAATGGAAAAACAATGTCATGAAGCAATTCTTTTTGTTCGGGATAATAAAAAAGTGAATAATTAAGAAAAGCAATTCGTGCAATATTCATAAAATGAATTAATACCAATCCTAATAAAATATAAAAAAAAGTATGCTTAAAATTAGATGAAAATGCCACGATAAAAGCCACAAACAACAACATTACACTAACAGCATTACAACCTTCAATAATTCTTGAAACACTTTTGCCATTAAAAAACATTACTGCTGCCGGTTCTTTTTCGCTGTATTGAAAAGAAACATCTTGATTAAAAAACAACAACATTTCATTGACATTGGAAGCTACAAATTTAGAAACACCATCAAGTTCATTTTTAGAAGCATCAAAATTACTTAAATAGAAGCTATACAGCAGAGAAAGCAATAAATAAGTCACAAAAAACTTAGCCAAAAAAACAAAAAAGGGCTTGTATTGAATTAGAATATTTTTCAAGAGTTATTTTTTTTCAAAAATATACATTTTTATATGAATTGGATTAAATACTTTTGTAAAAAAATTAAAAATGAACTTTGAAACATTAAAACCATCGGTTGTTGATATTGTTAAAAATGAATCCTTAACAAGAGATGAAAAACTAAAACATATTTGTCATTACTTACAAGACAATATTGCTTACTATAATTGGGTTGGGTTTTATTTTGCCAATCACGAAGCTAAAACTTTGCACCTTGGTCCATATGTTGGTGCTGAAACAGATCATACAGTAATACCTTTTGGAAAAGGAATTTGTGGACAAGTAGCAGAATCAAATGCTAATTTTGTAGTACCAGATGTGACTGCTCAAGATAATTATATTGCTTGTAGTTTTACAGTAAAATCGGAAATTGTCGTTCCGTTATTTGTTGATGGTAAAAATATAGGTCAAATTGATATTGATTCACATGTCATTGATCCATTTACCGAAGCTGATGAACGCTTTTTAGAGTTTGTGAATGAGCAAGTTGCGATGTTGTTTTAACTTTTTTAAAATAATTCATAACTCATAACTCATAATTCATAATTATGTTTATCTTTGCACCCGAATTACCACTATATAATTCATACATAATAATCATTTAAAATAATATTAGCATGTACTTAACTAAAGAAGTAAAAGCAGAAATCTTCGCCAAACACGGAGGAAAAGCAGAAAACACAGGATCTGCAGAAGGACAAATCGCGTTATTCACTCACAGAATTTCACACCTAACAGAACATTTGAAAAAAAATCGTCATGATTATAACACAGAGCGTTCGTTAGTACTTTTAGTAGGAAAAAGAAGAAGTCTTCTTGATTACTTAATTAAGAAAGACATTTTGAGATATCGTGCGATTATCAAAGAGTTAAACATCAGAAAATAAATAATACTAGGGGCTTTTTGCCCCTTTTATTTTACGTTTTATATTAGAAAAAGTTCGGTTTTTCATTGGGTTTCATGCAACTACACAACAACTACAACACAACTAACCCTTTGTTTAATTAAGAATAAAAAATTATGATTCCACAATTATTTGTAGAAAACATCGATTTAGGTGATGGCAGAAACATCACAATCGAGACAGGTCGTTTAGCTAAACAAGCTGATGGTTCTGTAGTAGTTAGAATTGGAAAAACTGTTATTTTAGGTACAGTTGTTTCAGCAAGAAAAGCAAGCCCAGGCATTGACTTTTTACCATTAACAGTAGATTATCGTGAGAAATTTGCTGCAGCAGGTCGTTTTCCAGGTGGTTTCTTCAAAAGAGAAGCTCGTCCAAGTGACAGCGAAGTATTAACAATGCGTTTAGTTGACCGTGTTTTACGTCCACTTTTCCCATCAGATTACCATGCAGAAGTTCAAGTTATGATTCAATTAATGTCTCATGACGATGACGTTATGCCAGATGCTCTTGCAGGATTAGCAGCTTCGGCAGCATTGGCATTATCAGACATTCCTTTTGAAACTTTAATTTCTGAAGCTAGAGTTGGAAGAATTGACGGTAAATTCATCATCAATCCATCACAAGCTCAGTTAGAATTATCTGACATCGACATGATGATTGGTGCTTCAACAGATTCTATCGCAATGGTAGAAGGTGAAATGAAAGAAATTTCAGAAGCAGAAATGGTAGAAGCTATCAAATTTGCTCACGAACATATTAAAGTGCAAATTGCTGCTCAAGAAAGATTAGCAAATGCCTTTGGTAAAAAAGAAGTTCGTACTTACGAAGGTGAAAGAGAAGATGAAGCTATTCATGCTAAAGTAAAAGCTGCGGCTTATGATAAAATTTATGCAATTGCCTCTAAAGGTTCAGCTAAACATGAACGTTCAGCAGCATTTGACGAAGTGAAAGAAGAAGTTAAAGCTTTATTTACAGAAGAAGAATTAGCAGAAAACGGAGATTTAGTTTCTAAATATTTCTATAAAGTTAACAAAGAAGCTGTTCGTAACGTAACTTTAGATTTAGGAACTCGTTTGGACGGTAGAAAAACTACAGAAATCAGACCAATTTGGTGTGAAGTAGATTATTTACCATCGGTTCACGGTTCTGCATTATTTACACGTGGAGAAACTCAAGCATTGGCTACAGCAACTTTAGGAACTTCTAGAGAGGCTAACCAAATCGACTCACCTTCACAACAAGGAGAAGAAAAATTCTACTTACACTATAACTTCCCTCCTTTCTCAACTGGAGAAGCTCGTCCTTTAAGAGGAACTTCAAGAAGAGAAGTTGGACATGGAAACTTAGCACAACGTGCTTTAAAAAACATGATTCCTGCTGAAAATCCTTATACAATCAGAATTGTTTCTGAAGTATTAGAATCTAACGGTTCCTCTTCAATGGCAACAGTTTGCGCTGGAACATTAGCTTTGATGGACGCTGGAGTTCAAATGATTCGCCCAGTTTCTGGAATTGCGATGGGATTAATTACTGATGGAGATCGTTTTGCAGTTTTATCTGATATTTTAGGTGATGAAGATCATTTAGGAGATATGGACTTCAAAGTAACTGGAACTTCTGAAGGAATTACAGCATGCCAAATGGACATCAAAATTGACGGATTGAAATATGAAATCATGGAGCAAGCACTAGCTCAAGCTCGTGATGGACGTTTACATATATTAGGAAAATTAACAGAAACATTAGCTCAACCTAGAACTGACGTTAAAGATCATTCTCCAAAAATCATTACAAGAAGAATTCCAAATGCATTTATTGGAGCATTAATCGGACCTGGAGGAAAAGTGATTCAAGAATTACAAAAAGCTACTGGAACAACAATTGTTATCAATGAAGATCCAATTACGGAAGAGGGAATTGTTGAAATTTTAGGAACTGACCCAGCTGGAATTGCAGCAGTTATGGCTAAGATTGATTCTATCATTTTCAAACCAACTGTTGGTGAAGCTTACGAAGTTAAAGTAATTAAGATGTTAGATTTTGGAGCTGTTGTAGAATATACACAAGCACCAAGTAACGAAGTTTTATTACACGTATCTGAATTAGCTTGGGAAAGAACAGAAAATGTTACTGATGTGGTAAACATGGGTGATGTATTTATGGTGAAATATTTCGGACTTGATCCAAAAACAAGAAAAGAAAAAGTTTCAAGAAAAGCTTTATTGCCTAGACCTCCTAGAGAAGAAAAGCCAATCGAGAAAAAAGATAAACCTCAAGGTTAATTCGATTATTTAATTCATAAAAAATCCCGTTGCATTTATTTGTAACGGGATTTTTGTTTAAAAAAACTTCAAAACTAACTCTTAAACTGCCAATTAATAAATGGCAATTTTCTTTTTCCATTAGTGTTCCATAAACCGAATTGAAAACCTCTTAAATTTTTAGAATGATTAAACAAACCTATTTGAATTCCTTTATGATTTCGAGATACATTGGAAATCGCAATTTGAACTCCTCTACCCTTTTCAGTAATATTTGCAATTCCTGAAATACTAATTCCATTGAAACTTTTTGTTCCTAAAAGTGTCGCATTTATTGAAATTCCGTTCATTTCGTTCATACCCGAAAAAACAGAAATATTAAGTCCATTGACTTGAGCTCCACCCATAAATCCTCCAGAAGAAATATTTAAACCGTTTATTTTTATATAGGTTTCATAATCATAATCGAAAAAAGCAACATTATTAATTTGTTTGTCATTGATACCCACAAACAAGCCTTCAATAGGAACATGCAACAAAGGAATCAGAGCCAAAGCCATAGGACTGACTTCTAAATTTAATCCGTTTACAGTTTGTTGCTTTATTCTGCAATTTTCAAAATGTCCAACACCAAATGCTAAACCGTCCACTCTGGCATTTTTTCTATAAATAGGTGAAAAACTAAAATAGCGAATACTATCCTTACGCAAATCCCCTTTTGATTTTCGGTCAAAATAATTAAAATCTCTGTGTTTCGGATACTTAACAGTATCTATTTTAGAACTATAAGTTGAAATTTTCGGCGAATCAACTTGAGAATAACTGTGGATTGCAAAAAGAATTACAATGCTTAAAATAAATTTTTTCATGATTTTTAAAGTTTGTAAGTTATTAAATAAGTGATACTACTGTTTCCAAAATTCTTTTCAATACGTTTAGACAGCCAATTGTAAGGTGTAAAAATATAGTTTACAGAAAATCCAAAATTTCCTTTACTTATCCCTATTCCTTGACTGAAATAGGGCGAAATCAGTGATTTTATATCATTCTCAATGTTAATTACCAGATTTCCATCGTCATCTGTATAAGAATAAATCTCATTTTTAATACGTTCTTTATCATCAAAGAGCAAAAAATTGAAGCCAAAACCATTAGTCCATTCCATTATAAAATCCTTGTTCAAAAAATTAACATCATAATGCTTGTTTATTTTCGTTAAAAAACTAAGGTTAACATCTTTTGAATTGGTTTGATAAATAGTATCTCTATCAAAATAAGTAAACGCCTTGGTATGGTTCAGAATGTTTATTTTAAAACCCAAATCAACTATATCATCAAATGAAGATTGCATTCTGTAATACAATCCAAGTTCTTCAGAAAGACCTATTTTATCTGCTAAATTACCCATTGGCATGTGAACACCTGTTTCAATTTTGAACTTTTTAAAATTTATTTCTTGAGAAAATAATGGTTCTATTACCAATAAAAACAGCACTACTACTTGATACTTTTTCATAGACTACCAATTTATAAAAGGCATCGACCTTTTGTGATTTATGTTCCAAAGTCCGATTTGCAATCCTTTATGCTTTTTCGAGACATTAATCAAGCCTATTTGAAGTCCTTTAGAGGCAAAAGAATTGTTATATAAACCCAATTGAAAGCCACTCAAAACCTTAGCCTGATTGAAAGCTCCCAATTGAAAACCTTTCATAGATTCTGATTCGTTAAAAAAGGCAATGGTTACTCCGTTCGCAGTCTCGCACATATTAGAAATTCCGCTGATGTGAAAACCGTTTAACTCTTTGGCATAAGAATATATTCCATTAATCGAAAAACCATTGATCGAATGATTGATATTAAAAGTAGTTAAAGCCACACCATTAATTTTGGAATCGGATAAATTTCCCGAGCTGATGTGTAATCCGTTTACAACACAACTTTCGGTTTTTGAGAATCCTCTTGGGTCAGCAAACAAAACTATCAAAACGGATAAAGGGTTTACTTCTAAATTAAGTCCATTTACTTTTTGTTTCAGCTTAATTTGATCAGAACCTTCTAAACTTAAACCTAGAGCTAAACCGTTAACTTTTTCAATTTGATTGGGCGTAAAAGCAAAAAAAGCATTCTTCTTTTTGAATTTTAATGAATCCTGACAAAAACCAGCTGTTGAAAACAAAAAAAACAGCACTAAACTTAACCTTTTAAAATCCTTAATAGTAGTGTTTAAAAGAGATTGGGTTTGAATCTTATTAATCCTTTTGGAATACAATTTCAAATCGTCACTAGTAATACCTTCTAGAGAAATTGAAATTCGTTTTCTTATTGTACTAAAAAAAGTGTTCATAATAAGTTGATTTTGTTTGACAAATTTATTTCGTTTATCACAAATAATATTGTGCTAAATAATAATAATATTTTTTATATTTGTGAAAATCGCAATTATGAAAACACAAGAACTTTTATTAAATGCCATTAGAAAACAATTAAACGATGGGGTTTCAGTTATTGATGAGATAGCACAAATTTTAAATATAAGTTACGATGCTTCACACAGAAGAGTTTCCAATAAAAGCAAATTCTCCATTGATGAAGCCGTTGCACTTAGTGCTCATTTTAAAATTTCAATGGATAATTTGTTTAAAAACGAACAAAAAATAGTCCTTGAAAAAACCAAAACTATTGCTCAAATAGCAGATTATGAAAGCTATTTTTCTGAAATTGCAACTAAAATTCATCTTAATCCCAAAGAAGAAACTACTTTATATTATTCTGCCAAAGACATACCCATTTTCTATACTATTGGTGGAAGTATTTTATCTAAATTCAAAATGTATGTATGGTACAACATCATGACCGAAAATCCTGTCATAGCTTTTGAAAAATTTAATATTGAAAATTCGCTACTCAGTGAAACTTCTAAAATAAATGCTATTTTAAACAATGTAAAAGTAATTGAAATTTGGAACGACACTACCATAAACAGTAGTTTACTTCAAATTATATACTACTTTGAATCGGGATTTTTAAGCTATGGCACTTCTAAAATTTTATTGGAGGAAATTAAAACAATCATTCAATCTTTAGAAAGCAAATGCGAAAATCCTTCAGACAATTATCAAATTTATTATAATGAATTGTTGATTTTAAACAACAATGTTCTGTTTAGTTCAAAATCGTCGAAGCAGGTTTTTATTCCCTATAATATGTTGGGTTACTTTACAACAAAGAATGAAAAAGTTACTTCTGAAATTAACAGTTATTTTCAAAATCAACTAAAAAACTCAAAATCCTTGCAATCTTCCGGCAAGAAAGAACAAAAAATGTTTTTCAATAAAATGCTGCAAAAGATAGACTTTTATTCTAAAAAAATAGAAAGCTTTGTTTTAGATTAAAAAAGATAACTTTTTTGTAACTTTTTTGTAACACCTACGTATAACAATAGTACGCGAATAAAAAAGTACTGTAAAAAAGAATGAGACAACTTAAAATTACAAAGCAGGTAACCAATCGTGAAACTGCATCTTTAGACAAATATTTACAAGAAATTGGAAAAGTTGACCTAATTACTGCAGATGAAGAAGTAGAATTAGCACAACGTATCAAAGCTGGTGACCAAAGAGCTTTAGAAAAATTAACTAAAGCTAATTTACGTTTCGTGGTTTCAGTGGCAAAACAATATCAAAATCAAGGATTAACATTACCCGATTTAATTAATGAAGGTAACTTAGGTTTAATTAAAGCGGCTCAACGTTTTGATGAAACTCGTGGTTTCAAATTTATATCTTATGCTGTTTGGTGGATTCGTCAATCTATCTTACAAGCTTTAGCGGAACAATCTCGTATTGTTAGATTACCACTTAACAAAATTGGTTCGATCAATAAAATCAATAAAATGTATGCTTTATTAGAGCAATCTAGTGAACGTGCTCCTTCTGCAGAAGAAATTGCAAAAGAACTAGACATGACCGTAAATGATGTAAAAGAGTCTATGAAAAACTCAGGCCGTCATTTATCTATGGATGCTCCTTTAGTAGAAGGTGAAGATTCTAATTTATACGATGTTTTACGTTCTGGTGAATCGCCAAATCCAGATAGAGAATTAATTCACGAATCATTACAAACAGAAATTGAAAGAGCTTTGGAAACATTAACTCCAAGAGAAGCTGATGTGGTGCGTTTGTATTTTGGATTAAGCGATCAACACCCAATGACTTTAGAAGAAATTGGTGAAACATTTGACTTAACTCGTGAGCGTGTTCGTCAAATAAAAGAAAAAGCTATCAGAAGATTAAAACATACTTCTAGAAGTAAAATATTAAAAACATACCTTGGATAAATTCCAAAA
This sequence comes from Flavobacterium sp., assembly GCF_965657075.1. GTDB lineage: Bacteria > Bacteroidota > Bacteroidia > Flavobacteriales > Flavobacteriaceae > Flavobacterium. Next base: position 7,400 of record NZ_CBFHMV010000009.1, on the reverse strand, counting down.
AAATAAATTCCAAATTTCAAAAATAGAATTTATATACCGTAAACAATAGTCTTAGACTATTCGTTTTTTGATTGATGATTGAAACTCCGGCTGATTACCGGAGTTTTATTTTTTAGGAATAAATCTACTGTATATTTGTAATATATTAGTTTTCAAAAATTTATTTATCAGAAAAATAAACCTTTTAATATCAACTAAAAGACTATTTAAACTTCTAAACTTTTTTTACTCCTAAACAAATAAACTACCTTTGCACAAACAACAACACAACATGAAAACGTATAATCACGAATTCTAAAAAAACAATAACTACTAATGAGTAAAAACATACTTATCGCTCCATCAGTATTAGCTGCTGATTTTGCAAACCTTCAAAGAGACATCGAAATGATTAACAATAGTGAGGCCGATTGGTTTCATATTGATGTTATGGATGGTCATTTTGTACCCAACATTTCTTATGGAATGCCAGTTATCCAAGCTATTAAAAAACATGCCACTAAACCATTAGACGTGCATTTAATGATTGAAAAGCCTGAACGATACATTGAAGAATTTGCTAAAATAGGTGCAGATATTATTACAGTGCATTACGAATCTACTGTGCATTTGCATAGAACCTTAAGACAAATTAAGGCTGCTGGTTGCAAAGCTGGAGTAGTTCTTAATTTAACCACACCTGTTTCCGTTTTGGAAGACATTTTACCAGAATGTTATATGGTTTTAATCATGTCCATCAATCCTGGATTTGGAGGTCAAAAGTTTGAAGAAATTACTTATCAAAAAGTAAAAAAACTAAGAAAAATGATTGATGAGCAAGGATTAGACACACTTATTGAAATTGATGGAGGTGTAACGAACAAAAATGCAGCACAACTTGTGGAAGCTGGAGCTAATGTTTTGGTTGCCGGAAGCTATGTTTTTGGTGCTGATAATCCTGTTGAAACTATTAAAAGTTTGAAAGAATTATTAAAGTAAAAAAAAGCGAAACTCAATAGTTTCGCTTTTTTTTATTACTCTTTGATTAGTTTCAAAGTTTCTATCAACGTGTTTTTATCATCATAAATCTTAACAAAGTAAACTCCTGATATTAAATCTTTTACAGAATAAGATTCTTGATTTTTAAATGAGACTACTTTTGCTCCTTTTACATCGTACAAAGCAACACTACTAATAGTATTTGAAGCATTTGTGTTTTCAATAACAAAAGCATCTGCAGAAGGGTTTGGATATAGTTTTAAATTACTTTCTACAAAAGAATCATTGGACAAAGGCCCTTCTGTATAGTTAATATTAAAAGCCATATCTTGAGGTACATCTGGTGCTGCTGCTGGATTACCTCCATCAACTAAGTCTGTCCAAGTATTTGTTACTGCATTCAATTGTTTTGAATTCCAACCTGCAAGTCCTCTTGATCCAAATACAGTAGCTGATGGAACAAATATTGTAGCGTCATTAATAGCGTGAGTTTGATAAACCACCCAATATGTACCAGGATTTAAAGTTGTTGTTAAATTTGCTCTAACTTTCCATATTTTTCTTGCCGTTGTTGGTGCAGAAACTGCTGGTACAGCCGAATTAAATATTCTATACATTAAAGCATCTGAAGAATTAGCCGCATCATAAACATTAGTGGTCATGTCACCAGACACAACAGTTGATGTTGCAAGTGATGGATCACCATCCCAAATCTGAACTCTTAACCCATCAATTGGAGGAACTGTTCCTGAATAACTGGTTTGATAACAAAAAAATTCAAAGCTTGTTACATTCCAACTAACACTTGCTGGAACTGCAAAATCATCTGCAATTCTAAAACTACTCGTATTAGCTGTATTGTAAAAGCAACTAAAACCAGAATTTGTATTAGATTCTGTAGTATTACCGGTGTTGTTTTGACATTCACTCCAAGTGTAACCTGTTGGAGCAGCAACGCCATTATTTGAAGTTGCACCTGTAGATAAAGGACCATTTACATAGGGTTGAGCCTTTCCAAGTTGAAAAAGCATAACACACAAAAAAGTAAAAATTTTGAAAGTAGTTTTTTGAGTCATAAGTAGTTGTTTAAATTTAAATAAAATTAAGAATTAAATCTATACAAATTACAACGTCTTAACAAAATCGTTAAAAAGATTTTTTTTAACGATTAAACTATCTTTGAACCTGCTTAAAATTTGAAATTAAATGCCTTCAGAAAAATTTATCATTACTTTAACTTTATCGTAAAGTTCTGGAAATTCGCGCTTAAATTGAAGAGGAGTTTCAAAAAAATGTTCCAATATCACTGCTATAAATTCGAATTCATTAGTGTAAGCATAGATTCTGAAATAATTGGAAGCAATTAATCTTTTCAGATTAGCTGGTCTTTTTACTTGATCCATAATTTCTTGATAAGTAACCGAAAAAATAGTTGCAGAAGTATCTGTATTTACCATGCCTTGAAAATGCAAAACATGAGAAAATTCATGCAAACCCAAGTTGAGATTATCGTTACTTATCTCATAACCTTCCATGAAATGCTTCCATGAAAAAACTATGGCTTTCATTCGTGGATTAAATTCCCCTTTGTGATAATTATCATTAATTCTGGAATAATAAACATCTGGATAAATAATAACTTTATCGATAATGGAAAATAAATAATTACGCATTCCAAAAGTTAACATTATAGCACTTGAAGCTATTAAAACTTTCATTTGATCAGTAACAAGTAAACCATCATTACCATAAAAAGGAAATTTTTTGATAAAATTAGCCACTCGATGCTCAAAATATCTTTTCAATCTTGGATTTAATTTTTTGTAAAATTCAAATTCATTTTCCAAAATGTGTAATTGAGCTAAAGTTAATTTATTGGGAAAAGGATAAAAATGAACATAAATGGGCTTTCTGAATAAAAAAGCATATGCAGGTTCTAAAACCGCATTATACAAAAAGAAGACTAAAAAAAGAAATCCGACAAAAAGGAATAAATAAGTCAATTATTGAAGTTTATGTGAATTCAAAAATAACTTTTACAAAGAACTTCTCAAAATCAATTGACTTGAATTTTCGATATTTTTTTTTTCGTTGGAAAGTACCATTTCTGCTAATAATTTTCCCATTGCAATAAAATCTGTAGATATTGTTGTGATTCCGTTTTCCACAACTTTTTTCAAAGGCGTATCGTTATAAGAAATTATACCAAAATCTACACCTAATTTAATATGTTGAATTTTAGATTGCTCTACAACTTCAACCAAATGCCTGTCGTTTGGAATTACATAGACTTCTCCTTTATTAATTATTTTGGAATCAAAAGAAGTTACTACTTGATAGGAAAAAGCAAACTCTTCACAAAATTTCTCAAAACCTTCAACCATTCCGAGAGGTTCTTTAAATCCGGGAAAAATCAGAATCAATTTTTCATAATTTTTTAATTTGTCTTGACCAAAAACCAAAGCTTCATAAATATCTTTTACAAAATTTTGATGTACAGATGGAAAATCTTTCAATTCAGAATTAGTTTGATCTAGAATAAAAACATCATTTTTAGGCAAAGTCTTAATTACTGAAGCAACATCTTTTAAATTAGTAGGCATAATGATATATTTTGAATAATTTCCATGACTTTCATTGACTAATTTTTTAAACATTTCCACATTAAAATGATGAAAAAAAATATCCACTTGTGCCCTTCCATTAATTGTATTCAGAAAAGAATTATACAAATCTTCTTTAAAAACATTCAATTCATCAAACAATAAAAAATAGCGTTCTTCAAAACTAAATTCGACACTTTTTACATAATAACCTTTACCTAAAATAGCATAAATAATTCCTCTTTTTTTTAACTCATCGTAGGCCAACAAAACGGTATCTCTAGAAATAGAAAATTCCAAACTGACTTTATTAACAGAAGGCAATTTATCGTTTTTGGAAAGTCGGTTTTGTGCAATAGCCAATTCTATAGAAAACACTATTTGCTTGTACTTAGGTTGATTTGAATTAGCATCAATGGTAATTAACTTCATAAATAAATTATTAACTGGTGGCAAGATACAAAAAACTGGTAGGTACTGGTATGTTTAAATACTATTAATTTATACTTTTGATAACAATATGATAAAAAACCAATGTTAAAAAATAGTAATTCACAATTTTCAACAACAATAAATCCTAAATCATTCGGTTTAAACACTGAAAGAGAAAACGTTTTGCAACATACTTTACGAAATAAAAACGGATTTGAACTCACCGTGATGAATTATGGAGCAACTATAACAGCATTAAAAATTCCGACTAAAAACAATGAAATAGTTGATGTAGTTTTGGGATTTGACACTTTAGAAGAATACAAAAAATCGTTTCAAATGGAAGGTGCTCCTTATTTTGGAGCTGTAATTGGACGTTATGCGGGTAGAATTAACAACGGAACTTTCAACTTAAACGGGAAGCAAATTCAATTGAATAAAAACCATGGAAAACATTCTCTTCATGGAGGTATTAATAGTTTTAGTAATGTTTTTTGGAAAGTAATTTTAGTAAAGAATAACGAAAATCCTTCAATTCAGTTAGAATATACAAGTGCTGAAAATGAGGAAAATTTTCCAGGAGAACTATCTATTAAAGTTACTTACACGCTTTCTGAAGAAAATGAATTGATTATAAATTATTGGGCATCTACCACAAAAGATACGATTGTTAATTTAACACATCACAGTTATTTTAATTTAGAAGGGCATAAAGGATGTGTTCTAAATCAAGAATTAGAAATTTTTTCAAATAAAATGCTTGAAATTAATTCTGAAAACATTCCAACAGGCAATTATTTACCTGTCGACCAAACCCATTTTGATTTCAGTAGCCCAAAAAAATGTCCTGAAAGCATTGACAATAGTTTCATAATTGAAAAAGAAAACGCTTTAGCAGCATCTTTATTAAATTCAAAAAACGGATTAAAAATGAATGTTTACACCAATCAACCATCTGTTCATATTTATGTTGGTGGAAATTGTTCTAAACAAATTAAAGGAAAAAACAATACCGATTATCATGCAACAAGTGGTATTTGCTTTGAAACACAAAATTTTCCTGATGCACCAAATCATGCTCATTTTCCTAATTCAATATTAAAAAAGGGAGAAAAATACCATCAAAAAACAATTTTTAAATTTGAAAACATATAAAGCCATGAAAAAAGTTCTATTCCTTTTTCTTCTGATAATCATATTTTCTTGTTCTTCAGATACTACTTCTCAAAGTCTTGAACCTACACCAATTACAGAAGAAGTAATTAGAGGTGCTGATATGTCCTTTTTACCTTTAATCGAAAGTGAAGGAACACAATACAAGCACAACGGACAAACGCAAGATGCTTTAGTGACTTTAAAAAATGCGGGTTGCAATGCTGTTAGAATTCGTTTGTGGGTAAATCCAATAGATGCAACTTCAAGTTTTAATGAAGTAAAATCTTTGTCCTCAAGAGTCAAGCAGCAAGGCATGAAAGTTTGGTTAACGGTTCACTATTCAGACACATGGGCTGATCCTGGAAGTCAAACAAAACCAACGGCATGGCAAAATTTATCTTTTACAGATTTGAAAAATACTATGACTACATATACAACTCAAATAATGGACGAAATTAATCCTGACATTATACAAATTGGCAATGAAACTAATGATGGTATGCTTTGGCCTGAAGGAAGATTATCTACCAATGAATCGCAATATGTTCAATTGGTAACTAGTGCAATTCAAGTCGTAAGAAGCAAATCAACCTCTACAAAAATCATGTTGCACTATGCAGGAATTTCAGGGTCAGATTGGTATTTTAGTAAAGTGGGTAATTTAGATTTTGACTATATTGGTTTGTCATATTATCCCATTTTTCATGGAAAAAGCTTAGTGAATTTACAAAACACCATGAATAGTTTAGGAACTACTTACAATAAAAAAATAGTAATTACTGAGACGGCTTATCCTTTTACTTTGGGCTTTAATGACTTCACAAATAACATTGTAGGATTAAGCAATCAATTAATTCCGGCTTTTCAAGCTACTGAAATGGGTCAAAAATCGTTTCTTTCTGCATTAAAAAACACCATCAATCAAAGTTCTCACGGTATTGGTTTTTGTTATTGGGGTTCAGAATGGGTTGCTTTTAGAGGTCCAACAGCTAGCAATGGATCTTCATGGGAAAATCAAGCGCTTTGGGATTTTAATAATAATTCACTTCCAATATTAGAAGAATTTAACGCAAATTAAAAAATGAAAAAAATAATTGTATTCGTAGCATCAATACTGTTTTTAAGTTGTTCAACTCAACAAAATGCAACAAACAAAAACTCTTTTGCAAAAGGAGCTGATGTTAGTTGGCTACCGCAAATGGAAGCAACTGGTTATAAATTTTACGATGAAAATGGTAGCGAAAAAGACTGTCTACAAATCTTAAAAGACAGAGGCATGGATGCCATTAGATTGCGTGTATTTGTAAATCCAAATGAAGATAAAGCCAGTGGACATTGCAGTAAAGAAGAAACGGTTGCAATGGCATTAAGAGCTCAAAAATTAAACATGCGTGTAATGATTGATTTTCATTATTCGGATTCTTGGGCTGATCCTGCAAAGCAATTTAAACCCAAAGCATGGGAAAATCATTCTTTCTCAGAATTGTTAAATGATGTTTATACTCATACTTATGATGTTATAAATGCTTTAAAAATAGCAGGTGTCACTCCAGAATGGGTGCAAGTTGGTAACGAAATTCCAGGTGGAATGCTTTGGCCCGAAGGAAGTACAAAAAACTGGGACCAATTAGGGCAACTTTTAAACAAAGGTTATGAAGGTGTAAAAGCAGTAAACAAAAATATTAAAGTAATTGTGCATGTTGATGAAGGAAATAACAAAGAAAAATTCAATGATTTCTTTGACAATGCAACTGCTCAAAATGTAAAATATGACATCATTGGGCTTTCCTTTTATCCTTATTGGATTAAAAAAGATTATACAGAAGTCATTAAAGATTTTGAAGAGAACCTAATTGAACTCTCAAAAAAATACAACAAAGAAGTAATGGTTGTTGAAGTTGGCGGCGAAGACCATAAAATAGAAAACACCAAAGAATTATTAAGTGCTACAATTAAAGCGGTTAGAAATGTTCCTGACAATAAAGGTTTAGGCGTTTTTTATTGGGAACCACAAGGAGCAAAATCATGGAGCCATTACGGATTAAGTGCTTGGCTCGAAAACGGACAACCATCACCAGCTTTAGATGCTTTTAAAGAATAAATTATGATAAAAAAACACTACTTATTTTTAGCCCAACTTTTTATATTTCTATATTGTCTTGTCCTGAAATAGCGATACACAAAAAGTATCCAAATGGAAAGAAATGAAGAAATTCGGTATGTAAAGCGTAC
>NZ_CBFHMV010000008.1:0-102536 GCF_965657075.1 Flavobacterium sp. | reverse complement strand
CGGTAACATAAATAGTTTGTGAGTCTGCAACCGTATTGGTAAATGCATTTGGACTAGCAAGTGCATTAGCAGTAGTATTGGCTCAAGCGTCCGCTTGACTCTCATCATAATATACAGTCAATCCTGAAACTCCTGCGGTTATGTCATTGGTTAAATCTGAATTGGTTAAATCGAAAACCTCAAAACCATCTCCTGGAATACTAGTCTCACAAAGCTCATATGGGATAACATTCTGATTCAATTCTGGACGCTGATCCACATGAACGAAAAAGGAAGTCGTAGTAAAACATCCCGCCGAATTCTCAACACGAACAAACAATTCTTGAGTGAAAGGTACTATGTTATTGTAGGAAACAATCTCGGCTAAAGATAATGCGTTGGATGGAAAATCCGCATCTGCCTGTGTCTCATGAATCGTAACTGTAGTACCCGAATTACCAACCAAAGCATCTGAAACAGCCGATGATAAATCAAAGGTACCATAACCATCATTGTTGTCGTCACAAACACGAATGTCTGTAATTAATCCTATAACTGGTGAAGTTAAAACGTTGACAGTTATTTCTTCACCAACTAATGAAACTGTACAAGAAGGTGTGTCAGCTGATGTCACATCAACAACTGTATAAGTATGTGGACCAACTGCATTTGTTGAATTCAATATATAACTTCCAGATGCATTTAAAACTATAGGTGTTTGTGGCGTAGTGTCAAAATTATAGTTTACAACAGCATTAGGTGTACCTGTAAAAGTTATGGTGTTAGCTTCTCCCAAACAAGCATCTTCTCCATTAATTGAAACTGAAGGAAGAGGATTAACAATTACCGTTGTGCATATTGGTGTGTTAAACGTTTTAGTACACTCAGGAGTAGTAGCAGAAGTAATATTAATTAAACAGTATTCAGAGTTTTCTGTTAAAATAGGTGTTGTAATTGTTGCATTTCCAAGACCATCTAGTACTATAGATTGAGTAGTGTTACTTCCATCAACTGAATATTGTACAGTAGCGTCAGGAGTACCAGTAATAGTTATTGTTCCGGAAGTTTCAGCACAAATAGTTTCTCCAGTAATTGAAGCAGTAGGAAGTGGAATTATAGATATAGTTGCACATGTGTTGGTAAAAGTTTCTGTACAATTATCTGTAGAGATTGCATCAACAAGACAATACTCAGAATCTGAAAATAAAACGGGTGATGTAACTGTTGCTAAACCACTAATAGCATCTAAAATAATTGTTTCTTGTGCGCCATTATCAACTGTATAATGAACTGTAGATCCAGGAGTTCCAGAAAATGTTACAGTTCCAGATGTTTCTTCACATATTATGTCACCAGATATAGTAGCAGTTGGTAATGGAAGTACAGTAACAGTGGCACATTCTGAAAGTGTTTGATTACAAGCTGTTGATGAATTAAAACTAACATCGACTAAACAATATTCTGAATTATTAATCAATGTAGGGGTTGTTAATGTGGCAATACCCGTAACGTTATCCAACGTAATGGGTTGTTGATTTCCTCCATCAACAGTATACAAAACTGTTGCGCCAGGAGTTCCAGTAAAAGTAACTGTGCCTGTTGATTCTGAACAGATGGTATTTGCAGAAATAGTAGCTGTTGGTGGGGGTACTACTATTGCTTCAAATTGCGCATATTTTGGACAACCGTATACAAAATCTTCAACTCTGGTGTAAAAAGTTGTATTTGTGTCATTAGTTATCTGATTCTCAGAAATTTGATTTTCATTTTCAATTGCATCTTGTTCTGTAGAAAAAAAGTAAATTTCATAATCAAATTCATTTAAACCATCTAAAAGAATAGGAATATTATTGCTTAAGTCAAAATTATTATCACAACTGTATAAAGTCAAATCAGTAGGATCATCATTAATAAAAAATTCTGGTAAATATTCAACTTCGATACAATCTATTTGAGTACATGAACTACCGACAAAACCATTGGAAGTAGTAACACAATAGGTTCCTGGTGCAGTCACAGTGTAAGATGGCCCTACTTCACCTGGGATGTCCTCTAAACCAGTTGGCGTTTGTATGGACCATTGAAAATCAAAATCATCTGGATCAACATTTGTATTTAGAACTTTAACATTACCTGCACATTGAGCTAACCCATTTGCAGAAGTCATGTCTGCAGTTTCAATTCCTTGATCTTGAGTATATGAAATTTGAACTTTACCAAATCCAGAATAGAAACTGGCAAACCCGATGGTGTTAGATGTTCCATATACACCAACTGCTACAGAACCTGTAGATTCAACTTTTACATTTCCAGATACATTAGGTATTCTATAGGTTACCCAGTTAGCGTTGCCTAAAACGGTTTGTGGTACTGCAGTCGTTATTGTACCATTTATTGAGATGACCGAACCTACAACAGCTAAAATTACTAAATTTGCACCACCATCAAGATTTACATTTAGTGACCCTAAGAAATTTATACTTGGAATTAAATCTACAACTTTTGGATAAGAACAACTTAAAGGCGGAATAAAATTTAGACCTGTGGTGTGAGTTGCTGCAGCTCCAGCTAAAACTTGATAAAGATATACAGGTTTACTGGATTCAATATACATGTTTTGATTATTTGTCCCTTGATAATAGGAGAAAGGAACAATATAATAATCTCCTGCGTTAATTGTAGCTATAGGTGTAGGAATTCCATTTACAAATATTTGTGTGTTATTTTCAGTTCCAATAACAATAGGTAATTCTGTGGTTGAAATACCATCACCTTTTACCACAATATATTCAGTACCAACTTCTTCAACGGGAACAATTTGATCTAAACATATATCATTTCCTGTTGAAGCTGGATTGGCAGTTATGTTTCCAGTAATTACTGAAACTGGTTTGTTTGATGTTAAATGTGCGCCAATAAAACCATCTAAGTTTGCTGCCACATTGGAATATCCAGACAAAACAACAGACTCACCTGCTTGTAAACTAAAAGATTGAGTACCACTACTATTTGTACCTGTTGGAGTTTCAAATGTTACGCCTGTATTATAATCGTTTACAGTTATAAATGTATTATTTTCAGTTGCCATTATGCTCGACACAAAATTTCTATTGCCGTCATTAGAAATTTGTGGTACACTACCTAAACGAAAATCTTGACCTAAACCTGCTCTACCTTTTGAAACAAAAACCTCTCCATGAGCACTTGATCTCACTTTAAAAGTTACATAAAAATTTGAAGGCCCAGTTAAAATCAAACCACTGTCTCCAGAAGGTGTATATAATCCTGTTTTAGAAACAAACATGTTTGAAGGTTGTGAATTACCAACAGTGAATTGTACGGGATTTCCTGCCGAAACTGTATATGTTCCAAACAAAACTCCATTACCATTGGTAACTGTTACTTGAAAAGGAGTTACAACTGGTGTTGAAAGATATATTACATGTTCATTAACATTAGTATTACTTCTAGAATGTAAAGGCGGCAACCAGTGTTTATCACTAAGTTGACCAAACATAAAAGTTGTAAATAAAAAAGCAAATAGTAGATATAGCCTCATTTTAATATATTTTTAAGAAAGTAAAAATAAATAAAAAAATGAAGCCGTTAGATTTTATATGTGTTTTTTATGAAAATTGAGAAGAAAATTTCAGATTAAATCCGGTTTTTTACAATAAAATAGCAAATTATAACAAAATATTTATTTATTTCTAAAAATATAACAATTATATTTTTATTCAAAAACTGATTAACATTTAACAAAAGTTAATATTTTTAAAAGGAAACACTCTGTAAACAGTCAAAAAAAAAAATTACAAATCAAATCCCAATTTAACTTCTAATTTTGAAGCGATAATTTTAGTAATTCTTTGCTTTAATTCTGGAATTTTTATGCTTTCAATAGCTTCATTACAAAATGCGAACATTAATAAGGCTCTTGCTTCCTTTTTAGGAATTCCTCTTTGTTGCATATAAAACATTGCGCTTTCATCTAGTTGCCCAATGGTGCATCCGTGTGAACATTTTACATCATCAGCAAAAATTTCTAATTGAGGTTTAGCGTTTATGGTTGCTTTTTCACTAACTAAAATATTGTTGTTTTGTTGGAAAGCATTGGTTTTTTGGGCTTCTTTTTCAACATAAATTTTTCCATTGAAAACTCCTGTTGCACTATCACCTATGATCGTTTTGTAATTTTGATGACTTTCGCAATTTGGCGTTGAATGTTGAACTAAAGTATAATGATCTACATGTTGTTTTTCACCGATTATGGTAATTCCTTTTAAAGTACTGTCAATATGTTCTCCAAAGTGATAGAAATTTAAGTTGTTTCTAGTTAAATTTCCTCCAAAAGAGAAGGTGTGAACCGAAGCGTGACTTTCTTGTTTTTGAGAAATATAAGTGTTGTCAATTAAATTAGCCGTTAGATTATCATTTTGAATTTTATAGTAATCCACAATAGCTCTTTTTTGAGCAAATATTTCTGTAACCGAATTGGTTAAAACGGGATTACTATTCAAACTTTGGTGTCTTTCTATAATTTGAACATGAGCATTTTCACCAACTACTACTAAATTTCTTGGTTGTACCATTAAAGCATCTTCTATTCCTGTTGAGAAATAGATGATTTCAATAGGCTTATCCGCGATTTTATTTTTTGGTATATTGATGTAAGCTCCTTCAAGAGCAAAAGCAGTGTTTAAAGATGTAAGAGTTTCATCTTTACTAGCAATTTTATTGAAATATTCGTCTATAACTAACTTGTATTTGGGTTTGGTCAAAGCTGATGACATCAAACAAACATCTATACCTTCATGAGTTGTTGCAGATAGAAAAGAACTGAATTTTCCATCAATAAAAACAACTTTATAAGTGTCTACTTCATGTAAAAAATATTTTTTTACATCTGAAAACTCCAGCGTATTTTCTTTTTTAGGAAATACTGAAAAGTCATTTTTCAAAATTGCATTCAACGAAGTATATTTCCAAGCTTCTTCCTTTTTTGAAGGAAAACCTTTGTTTTCGAAATTTTTTATAGCGTCTGTTCGAATATCATGCAAACTCGAAGAGGTGTCTATTTTTTCTTCAAATGCCATGAAAGACGAAACTAATTTTTCTTTTAAATCCATTTTCTAGTTTATGGTTAATAGTTAATAATTTATAGTTGATTCTTGCCAAAACTGACAACTAACAACCAACAACCAGTAACTTTTATACTAATTCAGCTTTTATCCAATCGTATCCTTTTTCTTCTAATTCTAAAGCTAGTTCTTTTCCACCAGACTTTACAATTTTGCCATCCATTAATACGTGAACAAAATCAGGAACGATATATTCTAAAAGTCTTTGGTAATGGGTAATTACAATTACTGCATTATCTTTACTTTTCAATTTATTTACACCATTTGCTACGATTCTCAAAGCATCAATATCTAAACCAGAATCTGTTTCGTCCAAAATAGCTAATTTTGGTTCTAACATTGCCATTTGAAAAATTTCGTTACGTTTCTTTTCACCACCAGAAAATCCTTCGTTTAAAGAACGTGATAAAAACTTACGATCAATTTCTAATAATTCTGATTTTTCGCGAATTAATTTCAGCATTTCATTGGCAGGCATATCTTCCAGACCTTTTGCTTTGCGCGATTCATTGATAGCAGTTCTCATGAAGTTAGTTACTGAAACTCCAGGAATTTCTACTGGATATTGAAAAGATAAGAAAACACCTTTGTGAGCTCTTTCTTCTGGAGCCAATTCAGAAATATCTTCTCCTTCTAATTCAATTGTTCCTTGAGAAACTTCGTAGTTTTCATTTCCTGCTACTATAGATGCAAACGTACTTTTTCCGGCTCCATTTGGACCCATGATTGCGTGGACTTCACCTGCTTTAATTTCTAGGTTTAACCCTTTTAATATTTCTTTATCTTCAACAGAAGCGTGTAAATTTTTTATTGATAACATTTTATTCTTTATTTTTAAACCACTATGGTATTAAGATTCATTAAGATTTATCCAACACTTCCTTCTAGGGAAATTTCTAATAATTTTTGAGCTTCCACGGCAAATTCCATTGGCAATTTGTTTAATACTTCTTTACTGAAACCATTTACGATTAAAGCAATGGCTTTTTCAGTTGGAATTCCACGTTGGTTGCAATAGAAAACTTGGTCTTCACCTATCTTTGAAGTGGTAGCTTCATGTTCGATTATTGATGAAGTGTTTTTGCTTTCAATGTATGGAAAAGTGTGTGCTCCACATTCATTTCCCATTAAAAGACTATCACATTGAGAGAAGTTACGTGCATTTTCAGCTCTTGATGAAATTTGTACTAAACCTCTATAACTGTTTTGTGATTTTCCTGCAGAAATACCTTTTGAAATAATGGTTGACTTAGTGTTTTTTCCCAAGTGAATCATTTTAGTTCCTGTATCTGCTTGTTGGAAATTGTTGGTTACTGCAATAGAATAAAATTCTCCTATTGAATTATCTCCTTTTAACACACATGAAGGATATTTCCATGTTACTGCTGATCCTGTTTCTACTTGTGTCCAAGAAATTTTTGCGTTTTTCTCACACAAACCTCTTTTAGTTACAAAATTATAAACACCACCTTTTCCTTCTTTATTTCCTGGAAACCAGTTTTGAACGGTTGAATATTTTATTTCGGCATCATCCAAAGCAATTAATTCAACAACAGCAGCGTGTAGTTGATTTTCATCACGACTTGGAGCTGTACAACCTTCTAGGTAGGAAACATAACTTCCTTCATCAGCAATTACAAGTGTTCTTTCAAACTGACCTGTTCCTGCTTGATTGATTCTGAAATAAGTTGAAAGTTCCATTGGACATTTAACACCTTTTGGAATATAACAGAAACTTCCATCTGAAAAAACAGCTGAATTTAAAGCGGCATAAAAATTATCTTTTTGAGGTACAACAGTTCCTAAATATTTACGAACCAATTCTGGATGCTCTTTGATGGCTTCAGAAATACTCATGAAAATAATTCCTTTTTCTCCAAGTGTTTTCTTGAATGTTGTTGCTACTGAAACACTGTCAATCACAATATCCATGGCCACATTATTCATCATCTTTTGTTCATCAACTGAAATTCCTAACTTTTTGTACATCGCTAACAATTCAGGATCAACATCATCTAAAGTTTTATTTGGATCTGCTTTTTTTGGTGCTGAATAATACGAAATAGCTTGAAAATCAGGTTTTGTATAATGTACATTTGCCCATTCAGGTTCTTTCATTTCTTCCCATGCTCTGTAGGCTTCTAATCGCCATTCTGTCATCCATTCTGGCTCTTCTTTTTTCAAAGAAATAGCACGAACAATGTCTTCATTAAGACCAATAGGAAAAGTTTCCGAATCTAGTTCAGTGTAAAATCCGTATTCGTATTCTTTATTTTCTAATTCGACTTTTAAGTCGTCTTCTGTATATTTTGACATAATTTTTTTTTGTTTTACAGAGAAAAACTTTCCCCACAACCACACGTTCTTTGTGCATTAGGATTGTTAAACACAAAACCTTTACCGTTTAATCCTCCAGAAAATTCTAATATAGTTCCAGCTAAATAAAGAAAACTCTTTTTTTCAACTGCAATTTTTACATTATTATCTTCAAATACTTTATCATTTTCTCCAAGTTCTTTATCAAACTTTAATTCGTATGATAAGCCAGAGCAGCCACCACTTTTAACACCTACTCTAACAAAATCTTGAGTAGCGTCAAAACCATCTTCGCGCATCATGTCGATGATTTTTTTGCTTGCTGTATCAGAAACTTTAATCATTTGTTATTTTGATTTTGTCTAAATTAACTGCAAATATAAGTCATTTGACTCTTTTTACAATAGCTCCTAACATTTTTATAACTTATATGTTTATAGTTTTCATTTATGGTATTTTTTGTAAATTGGCTGAAAATAAAAAAAAGATGAAATTACACGCTATTGAAGCAGGAAACTTTAAGTTAGACGGTGGTGCAATGTTTGGTGTTGTTCCAAAAACGATCTGGAATAAAACCAATCCTGCAGACGATAAAAACTTAATTGATATTGCTGCAAGATGTTTATTAGTTGAAAATGGAAACCGATTAATTTTAATCGATACTGGAATGGGAAACAAACAATCGGATAAATTTTTCAGTTATTATTCTCTTTGGGGGAATCATTCACTAGATCAATCTTTAAAAGATAAAGGTTTTCATAAAGAGGATATTACGGATGTTTTTATGACACATTTACATTTTGATCACTGTGGAGGAAGTGTAAATTGGAATAAAGACAGAACTGGTTACGAAGTAGCTTTTAAAAATGCTAAATATTGGACAAATCAAAACCATTGGGAATGGGCTACTAAACCAAACAATCGGGAAAAGGCTTCTTTTTTACATGAAAATTTAATGCCAATGCAAGAAAGTGGACAATTAAATTTTATTGATAGACCAACTTCAGATTTTGGATTTTCTAAAGAATTAGGTTTCGATATTTTTTATGCGGATGGTCATACCGAAAAACAAATGATACCTCATATAAAATATAAAGATAAAACGATTGTTTTTTGTGGCGATTTGCTTGCAACTGCAGGTCACATTCCAATTCCGTATGTAATGGGATATGATACAAGACCTTTGTTAACATTAGATGAAAAAACTAAATTCATGAATAATGCTGCTGAAAAAAATTATTTTTTAATGCTTGAACATGATGCACATAATCAAATTATTACTGTTGAAAATACAGAAAAAGGGGTTCGTCTTAAAGAAGTACTCACTTGTGATGCTCTTTTTTAACTAGAATTTGTAACTTTGATAAAAATTTATTGTCTAATTTATTAATTAATTAAAAAAAACATTATAATGAGAACATTTAAACCATTTTATGTTTCTGCAATCGCTGCCTTAGTTTTAGCAAGTTGTGGTACAACATCTAAAATGATAACAACACCTGCAGAAAATGTAGATGCTATTCAAATAAAATCAACAAAACTTCAGGAGAAAGATCTTCAAAGATGGAGTCATTTTGACTTAGTTAGAGATACTGTTCCAGGAATGAGTGTCGATAAAGCTTATGCTGAATTGCTAAAAGGGAAAAAAGGAAAAAAAGTTATTGTTGGAATTGTTGATTCTGGTGTTGACATCAATCACGAAGATTTAAAAGAAGTTATTTGGAAAAATCCTAAAGAAATTGCTGGTAACGGAATTGATGATGATAAAAACGGATATGTTGATGACATCAACGGTTGGAATTTTTTAGGGGATGCTGTTCATGAGCAATTAGAAAAAACTCGTATCGTTAAAATGGGTCCAACTAACCCAGATTACACTGCTGCAAAAGCTGAAGTTGATGCAGAAAGAGAACAATATCTTGCTTTGAAAGCGCAATATGACGGAATGTCAAACGAAGTTAAGCAATTAGCAACCGCTATTGGAAAAGAAGATTTTACCGCTGCTGATATAAAAGCTTTGGAAACTACAAATGAAAATTTAGTAGCTTTAAAAGCAAAATATTCTCAAATGCTTTCTGGGTCGAGAACTTTAGATAAACTTAAAGAACAAATAAGTGGAGCATTAGATTTTTTTAATGGTCAATTAAATTATTATTTAAATCCTGAGTTTAATGGTAGAGCTGTTGTTGGTGATAATCCAAATGATATTACCGATACAAAATATGGTAACAATAATGTAGTTGGTCCAGATCCTGAAGAAGCTTTACATGGAACACACGTAGCTGGAATCGTTGCTCAAGTTAGAGGTAATGGAAAAGGTGGCGATGGTGTTGCTAATATGGTTGAAATTATGGCTGTTAGAGCTGTTCCAGATGGTGATGAATATGACAAAGATATCGCATTAGGAATTCGTTATGCTGTTGATAATGGTGCAAAAGTAATTAATGGTTCTTTTGGAAAATATTTTTCTCCTCATAAAGAATGGGTTCAAGATGCTTTAAAATATGCGGCTAAAAAAGATGTGCTAGTGATTTTTGCTGCTGGAAATGATTCCAAAGATTTAGATGTTCATAATAAGTACCCAAGTGATTCTTACGATGGTGCTCCAGAAATTTCTGACAATGTTTTAATTATTGGGGCATTAAACGTGACTTATGGTACAAATATGGTAGCTCCTTTTTCTAACTATGGAACCAAAAATGTTGATATTTTTGCTCCTGGAATGCAAATTTATGCTACAACTCCAAACAATACTTATAAATATTTACAAGGAACTTCAATGGCTTCTCCAAATGTTGCTGGTGTTGCTGCTTTAATTCGTTCTTATTATCCAAAACTTTCTGCTGCTCAAGTTAAACAAATTATCGTGAATAGTGGAACGCCTTTAAAAAATACAGTTTTGGTTGATGAAGATCAACATGAAGCTAATTTTTCAGAAATTTCTAAATCTGGAAAAATTGTTAATGCTTACAATGCTTTATTGATGGCTTCTCAAATGTAAAAAATTAAAAATTAAATGGATAAACCACAAAATTTTTCTAAAGAAGAATTTTGTGGTTTTTTTAAATAAATTATTATGAAAAAAATAGTATTAATTACCCTAATTTCTTATGTAGGATTCTCACAAAACAACCCAAATTCAGGATATTGGCAACAACATGTTGATTATAAAATGGCTGTTGAAATGAATGTGGAGTCTTATAAATATAAGGGAACACAAGAGTTAATTTACTCCAACAATTCTGTGGATACATTAAGAAAAGTATATTTTCATTTGTATAACAATGCCTTTCAACCGGGCAGTGCTATGGATGCTCGTTTACAAACAATTTCTGACCCTGACAAAAGAATGGTTAGAACGTTTAAAAAAGCCAATGAACAAGTTACAGAAAGTAGAATAAGTACTCTAAAACCAGATGAAATAGGATATTTAAATATTGATAATTTCAAACAAAACGGAAAAAATTGTAAAACTAAAGTAGTAGGAACAGTTTTAGAAGTTGTTTTGTCAGAAGTTATTTTGCCAAAATCATCTACCAAATTCACATTAGATTTTGAAGGTCAAGTTCCTTTACAAATCAGACGATCTGGTAGAAATTCGTCTGAAAATGTAGCATTATCCATGGCACAATGGTATCCAAAAATAGCTGAATATGATTTTGAAGGCTGGCATGCCGACCCCTATATTGCAAGAGAATTTCATGGCGTTTGGGGAAATTTTGATATAAAAATTACTTTAGATAAAAATTATACTGTTGGTGGAACTGGCTATTTGCAAAACAAAAATGAAATTGGTCATGGATATGAAGACCAAGGTGTTGTAGTTAATTATCCCAAAAAAACCAAAAATTTAACTTGGCATTTTATTGCTCCAAATGTTCATGATTTTACTTGGGCTGCGGATAATGAATATATTCATGACAAAATAATAGGAGAAAATGACACGGAGTTACATTTCTTATACAAAAACAAAGCAGAGAATATTGAAAATTGGAAAAAGCTACAACCTAAAACTGCTGAATTATTAGCATTTTATAATAAAAACGTTGGAACATATCCTTATAAACAATATTCGGTAATTCAAGGAGGTGATGGTGGTATGGAATATGGTATGTGTACTTTAATTACTGGCAACAGAAGTTATGGTAGTTTGATAGGAGTAACAGCTCATGAATTTGCACATTCGTGGTTTCAGTTTTTATTGGCATCTAATGAATCAAAGCACGAATGGATGGATGAAGGTTTTACTTCGTACATTTCTGACTTAGCTATGGAACAAATTATGCCTCCAAAAGAAAAAGAAGTTCACCCGTTTGTTGATGCCTATAAAGGATATATTTATTTAGCAAAATCGGGTAAAGAACAACCTTTAAGTACTCACGCTGATAGATTCGATTACAATATGGCTTATAGTATAGGTGCTTACAATAAAGGGGAAGTATTTTTGGCTCAATTAGGATACATTATTGGACAAGAAAATTTAGATAAAACCATAAAAAAGTATTTTAAAGATTTTGTATTTACGCATCCAACCCCTAATGATATTAAAAGAACTGCCGAACGAGTTTCTGGAGCTAATTTAGATTGGTATTTAGTCGATTTTACACAAACCACAAATACTATTGATTATGGAATAAAAAATGTTACTGTTGATGGAAAATGTGCCAAAGTAACTATGGAAAGATTAGGAAGAATGCCAATGCCTTTAGATGTAATGGTTACTTACGAAGATGGTTCTAAAGAATCGTACTACATTCCAAATACATTAATGCGTTTTGAAAAAGAAAATCC
This sequence comes from Flavobacterium sp., assembly GCF_965657075.1. Taxonomy (GTDB): domain Bacteria; phylum Bacteroidota; class Bacteroidia; order Flavobacteriales; family Flavobacteriaceae; genus Flavobacterium. Next base: position 90,309 of record NZ_CBFHMV010000008.1, on the reverse strand, counting down.
ATTCCAAGGAATTCAAAGAACTACTTTAGAAGCTTGGGATTGGGCCATGCCAACATTTACTTTTGAAACCAATAAAAACAATTCTAAAATTAAATCTATTGTCATTGACCCTTTAGGCTTAATGGCAGATATAAATAAAGAGAACAATATTTTTGAATAATTGTTTTTTTTCTAAATTAAAATACCCCAAAACAGTTATTGACTATTTTGGGGTATTTTTATATAACTATTTCAACAATCTATCTGTTTTCTTGTTTCAAAATATCTGTTTTCTTTTTTATTATTTTAATTACTATAATTGCAACTGTTAGAACAATTGAACTGTAAAATAAAAAAGGATTATAATTGACTTCGTTTTTTGTTAATACTCCTAGGTAATCAAAAAAGAAGAAGATAAGTACTAACAGAAAAAGTCCGTTAATTTCTTTTCTAACTACTTTTTTCCAACTAAAAGTCAGGTTTGGTTTTACAAAGTTTTTAAAATTAGGAACAAATGCAGGTACTTTTTCTGCCCAAGTAAGATAAGTTCCTCCAAATTTGCCTCTCAAAAATTTTTCTTCAGAAAACATAATTCTTTCATAATAAATCCAATAGAGTAGGGTAAAAGAGATTATGAACCAAAAATTTCCTGACAAAAGTGCTGGTCCTAACCACATAAAATAATTTCCTAAATATAAAGGATGTCTTACCAAAGAATACATTCCTGTAGTGTTTAAACTATCTGCTACTTGAGTTTTAACCGTTCTACCAGAAGTGTTTTTAGGAACATATCCAATTACAAATATTCGAATTAATAAACCTAAAAGACTTACAACAAGACAAAACATCTCGTAATAAATTTCGTAAGGTGTTTTCTTTAAAAAAAAAGTTTCAGGATGTAGTTCTGTTTGTAAAAATAATAGCATTCCTACACCTAAAATAATAACGGGCAAAATGCCTCTATACCTAAATAACCAAATGCCTTGTTGTTCTAATTCTTCTTGTAATGCCATTGTTTGTTTAATTATTTTCAAATATATAAAAAAATAATTTAGATACTAAAATTTGATATTTATGCAAAATAAACCTTTAATGTTTTGTACTTAATTTTAAAACATCAGTATAGTGATTATTATAAAAAAACCCTGTAAAATTTGATTTACAGGGTTTGAGATTATTCTTTTTTTGATATTATAAGTCAAACTTAATTCCTTGTGCTAATGGCAATTGATCAGAATAATTTACCGTATTGGTTTGTCTTCTCATATACACTTTCCAAGAATCTGATCCTGATTCGCGTCCACCACCAGTTTCTTTTTCACCACCAAATGCACCACCAATTTCAGCACCAGAAGTTCCGATGTTTACGTTAGCAATTCCACAATCAGAACCTGCAAAGGACAAGAATTTTTCCGCTTCTTTCATTTCATTGGTCATAATTGCTGATGATAATCCTTGAGCAACACCATTTTGTAATTCAATGGCATTTTCCACTTCACCACTATATTTCATTAAGTATAAAACTGGAGCAAAAGTTTCGTGTTGAACGATTTCAAAATGATTTTCAGCTTCAATGATAGCTGGTTTTACGTAGCATCCAGATTCGTATCCTTCACCTTCTAAAACGCCACCGTCAACTAATACTTTTCCGCCTTCCGCTTTAGCTTTTTCAATAGCAGCTAAATAAGTACTTACTGCATCTTTATCAATAAGTGGTCCAATATGATTTTTTTGGTCTAATGGATTTCCAATTGTCAATTGTTTGTAAGCACCTACAATTGCATCTCTTACTTTATCATAAACCGATTCATGGATTATTAATCTTCTGGTTGAAGTACATCTTTGTCCAGCTGTTCCAACTGCACCAAAAACAGCTCCAGGAACCACTACTTTTAAATCAGCACTTGGTGTAATGATAATGGCATTGTTTCCACCTAATTCTAATAAAGATTTTCCGAAACGTTCTGCCACAGTTGCTCCAACAATTCTACCCATACGAGTTGAACCTGTTGCAGAAATTAATGGAATTCTTGTATCAGTAGTCATCATTTCTCCTACTTTATAATCACCATTGATGATGCATGAAATTCCTTCTGGTAAATTGTTTTCTTTTAAAATTCCTGCAATTATATTTTGACAAGCAATCGAACATAAAGGTGCTTTTTCTGAGGCTTTCCAAACACAAACATCACCACAAATCCAAGCTAAAGCGGTGTTCCATGACCAAACGGCTACTGGAAAATTGAAAGCAGAAATGATTCCAACAACACCTATAGGATGCCATTGTTCTCTCATAACATGTCCAGGACGTTCTGAAGGAATCGTTTGTCCGTTTAATTGACGAGATAAACCTACAGCAAAATCACAAATATCTATCATTTCTTGAACTTCACCATAACCTTCTTGCAAAGATTTACCCATTTCGTAAGAAACTAATTTTCCAAGAGGTTCTTTTAATTCTCTCAATTTGTTTCCAAATTGACGAACGATTTCTCCTCTTTGTGGAGCTGGCATAGCTCTAAATGTTTTGAAAGCCGAAGTTGCAGCTTGCATTACTTTTTCGTAATCTGCAGCTGTGGTGGCTTTTACTTTTCCTATTAATTGACCATCAACTGGAGAATAACTTTCAATGATTTCTCCATTTGAAAACCATTCGTTTCCTGTTGAGGTTCCTTCGTTAATGGCTTTAACTCCTAGTTTTTCTAGTGCTTCAACCATTCCGAATTGTTGTGCTATTGTTGACATTGTAACTTATTTTAGTGTTTTTGTTATATTTTTAGCAAAAATAGGGCTTTTTTTTGAATTTTTTCGCAATTGTTGTCACACAATACATTATGATTTTTAAGATTTTGCCCTAGCCCAGATAGGAACGGCATCCTTTTTATCTCGTTCTTAAAACGAGATAAAAAGATATAGTGGATAGCTGGAAATAGCTCCAAAATATTATTTTACAAATCTTTTGTCTGCTTCCATAACTGTTCCGCAATTGTCGCAAGTTCTTAGTTCTTTGGAACCATAATAATGTTTGAAATGTGCTAAGAAATCAACTTCTATATCCTTTAATTCGAAGTAAACTTCATATAGTTTATGATTACAGTTATCGCAAAACCATAGCAAACCATCAGGAATATCTTGTCCGGCACGCTTTCTTTCAACAACTAATCCGATAGAATTTTCTTCTCGAACGGGTGAATGTGGTACTTTTGCAGGAAGAAGAAACATATCTCCAGGACCAAGTTGCATGGCTTTTTTTTTGCCATTATCTTGAACATAAACCGTAATATTTCCTTCTAATTGATAGAATAATTCTTCAGTTTCGTTGTAATGATAATCTTTTCTGGCATTTGGTCCGGCAACAATCATTACGATATAATCACCTGAGCTAACATATAAATTTTTATTACCAACTGGAGGTTTTAATAAATCTCTATTTTCTTCAACCCATTGGTTTAGATTGAATGGTTTTTGAATTGCCATAGTAATGTATTTTGTCTTACGAAGTTACTAAAAATAAAAAAGGTTAGCGTGAACTAACCTTTAATTTATGATATAATTGTAAAATTTATTTTGTTATTGAAAGTATACTTTCTTTATAATTTACTTCTACTTTACCCAATGTTTTTAATGTATTTTCACCTATAACAAAAGGTGAAGGAATGCTATTTGTAATAACAGCCGTTACATTGTTTAATTTGAAACCGTTAAATTCAATAGTTTCAATGAATAATGTTGCACCTTCAGGAATTCTTCCGTCTGAAAGGGAATAGGCTTGTTGACCCGAATAATTTTCTGGTTTTATTTTTCCTGTTTTTAATAAGAATAAAGCATCTTTTCCAGAAATTAAAACATTTTCAATGGTAGCATCATAAATAAAACTTGAGTAAGAACCGTTAACAGAACAAGGAACTTCAATTTGTCCTTCTTCGTTTTTTGTAAATGGAATAACTACTTTTTTATCTGTATTGGTAAGGGTTCCTGTTTTAACCACTTTTGCATTAACATCTTTAATTAAATACACATATACTGGAAAGTGATCACTAAAACCAGGAACTCCGTTTGAATTTCTTAATGGATATCCTTTGTATTGCCCTTCCTTTTGAATCAAAAAAGGTTTGTTGTAAACTCCAGCTTTGTAGTAAGTCCATTTGCTATAATCTCCATTTACAAAAGGCTCTGATACCATTATTTGATCAAATAAATCCCAAGAATCTCTGTAAGCTAATGATCCAATACCATTATTAGACATTTCTTCCATAGGATTGTAAATGCCAAATTTTTCAACTTGTGCTTTTTTTGCAACAGCACCAATTTCTTTTTTAACACTCTTATTATAAGGGCCATCATTTAAATCGCCCATAGTTATAATTCTTGCGTTTGGATTTATTTTAAATAAAGAATCCATGATTTTTCGGTTTAATGCACCAGCAGCTTCTCTTGAAGGACTACTTTTCTTTTCACCACCAGAGCGAGATGGCCAGTGATTTACAATGAAACTAACTTCATCACCATCTAATAATCCTGTAACTAAAAGTTGATCTCTTGTGTAAATTCTACTTGATTTTGCATCAACTTCTTCATCGTCGTCAGTTTTTTCTTCTTTCTCTTTTTTTGATTTAGAATTTCCATCCCTATAAATAATCAATGGAATATTGGCATAACTGGTAGGATTAAAATGCTTTGGATCGTATAAAAATCCTGTGTCAATTCCTCTTTTGTCAGGAGAATCAAAGTGAATTATTTTATAATTTCTATCAATAATTTTAGGCTCTTTAACTAAATCTTCTAAAACCCTTCTGTTTTCAATTTCGCAAACACCAATAACGGTTGGTCCAATTTTTTGTTGATCGCTTGTTCCTAGTTCAGCAATTACTCTACTTAAATTACCTAATTTTTTTTTGTAATTTTTATACGTCCAACCTTTATTAGGCAAGTACTCTTCGTCATTAACGTTTGGATCGTTGATTGTGTCAAATAAATTTTCTAAGTTATAAAATGCAACGGTGTGAATTGCGAATTTTTTTTCTTGTGCAAAGCCTTTGATAGTAAGGAAAAACAAAGAAATAATTAAAAATGAGTGTTTAATTTTCATGTTAATAATGTTATGTTTCTGTAAATTTTATTCAAACATTGGGCCAAAGGTATGTAATATTTTAAAAATGTGTACATTTGCAAACTGTTAAGTGTTTTTCTTAACAAATATTTAATATTCGATATTTAACATTAATTTTTTTTATGAAAAAACTATTATTAAGTGTTTTATTTGTGATTCAGGCTGTTTTTGTTTTTGGGCAAGACGCTAGTTTAACCGGAAAGGTTATTGATTCTAAAACATTAAAACCATTATCTAATGCTTTATTAACCATTGAAAGTTCTAACCAATCTAAATTATCAGGAGTTGATGGGGTTTTTAAATTTGATAAAGTTCCAACAGGAAACCAAAATTTAATTGTAACATTCAACGGATTTGTAACTCAAGTTTTTGCTTTAGAGATTTCAGAAGGTCAATTGCTAGATGTAGGTTCATTAATAATGGATGAAGATGAAAAAACGGAACTTCAATTAAGTTTAGTTACACTTACAGAAAACGATTTAGGTGATGATAATTCTGGTTCAGAAAGTACTTCAGGATTGTTACAAGCTTCAAGAGATGTATTTCAACAAGCAGCAGCTTTTAACTGGGGACAAGCACGTTTTAGAATTCGTGGTTTAGACAATCAATACGGAAATACGATGATTAATGGTATTTCAATGAATAAAATTTACGATGGAAGACCACAATGGAGCAATTGGGGTGGTTTAAATGATGCGACACGAAACCAAGAGTTTACCATGGGATCAACACCATCTGATTATACTTTTGGTAATATATTAGGTACACAAGAAATAAACACGAGAGCTTCTTTTTATAGACCTGGAACAAGATTAACTATGTCAGGAACTAACACCAATTACAGTTGGAGATCAATGGCAACTCATGCTTCTGGTTTAGACGAAAACGGTTGGGCTTATGTAGTTTCTGGTTCAAGAAGATGGGCTCAGGAAGGTTATTTTGAAGGAACTGATTACGGAGCTAATTCATTATTTGCTAGTGTTGAGAAAAAAATAAATGACAAACACAGTATCAACTTTACTTCAATATATGCTCAAAATAGTAGAGGAAAAACTTCTCCTAATACTGATGAAGTAAACAGTATAATGGGTGTTAAATACAATTCTTACTGGGGTTGGCAAGACGGTCAAAAAAGAAACTCAAGAGACAAAGATATTCAAGAGCCAATAAACATGTTATCGCATTATTGGAAAATTAATGAAAATACAAGATTAAACACTAACGTATCTTATCAAGTTGGATTAATAGGTAATTCAAGATTAGATTTCCAAATTGGAAATAATCCAGATCCAACTTACTACAAAAATTTACCAAGCTATTATCTTAATAATCCTAATATTTATAATGTTCCTACTTTTGCTTCAGATGGAGTTACAATTACAGGTTATACTAATCCTGCTGCAGTTAGTGCTTTGTCTTCTTTCCAAAATAATGCTCAAATCGATTGGAATGCTATGTATTTAGCAAATCAAAATTCGGCAAATCCTGGAAGAAGTATTTACGTATTGTATGAAGATAGAACAGATGATAAAATTTGGAATGCCAATACAGTATTAAACACAAGTATTTCAGATCACGTTAGTTTAAATGCTGCAGTTAACTTTAAAAAATTAAAATCTAATAACTTTCAAAACTTATTGGATTTAATGGGTGGTCAGTTTTTTAGTGATATAGATCCATTTTTTGTTGGAGATCAAGCTCAAGCAGATTTAAATAATCCAAACAGACAAGTGGGTGAAAATCAAAAATACGGTTACAATTATAATTTATTTGCAACAGTATTTGATGGATTTACTCAGTTTAAATTCAACTATGACAAAATCGATTTTTATTTAGCTCAAACATTCTCAAGAACACAATATCAAAGAGAAGGTTTATATAGAAATGGTATATATGCTAATAATTCTTTTGGAAAAAGTGCTAAAACTACTTACGAAAACTTCGGTTTTAAAGGTGGTTTAACTTATAAAATTAATGGTAGAAACCTAATTGATTTTAATGCTTTATATATGACAAAAGCACCAGTTATGAGAAATGTATTTTCAAATGCAAGACTTAATAACAATATTACACCAAACTTATCAGATGAAAACATCACTAGTTTAGATGCTAGTTACATCATTAGAGCTCCAAAATTAAAAGCTAGAGTAACAGGTTTCTACAATACTATCAAAAACAGTTCAGAAATTTCGTTTTTCTATGCTGAAAGTATTGGTGATTCAACAGGCGATGAAGATTCATTCGTAAGTGAGATTGTTACTGGAATTGACAAACAATCTATAGGTGCTGAATTAGGTATTGAATATCAAATTACTTCTACAATTAAAGTAAATGGAGCTGCAACTTACGGACAATATATTTACTCTGATAATGCAAATCTTATTACAAATGATGATAATTTAGCTGCAACAGGAGCAAATCCAATCAAAAATTTTGGTACTACTTATTTAAAAGATTATGTTCAGCCAGGTGTTCCTCAACAAGCTTATTCAGTAGGTATCGAGTATCGTGATCCAAACTTCTGGTGGGTTGGTGTAAATGCCAACTGGTTAGAAGGTAGTTATATTGACGTTGCAAGTATCACAAGAACAGATAACTTTACAATTGACCCTGCTACTCAAATTTCTTATCCTGGCGCTAATGAAACGTCGGTTAGAGATATTTTAAGACAAGAGCAATTTGAAAACATTAAATTAGTAAATTTAATTGGTGGTAAATCTTGGAGATTGAGCAGAAAAAACAGAAATACTTTTGGTTTCTTTGCTTCAATAAATAATATTTTTAACTTACAATATAAAACTGGTGGATTTGAACAGTCTAGAAAAGCTACTTATCCAGATTTAGTTGCGGATCAAGCTAACGGAACTCCTTCATTTGCCCCAAAATATTTCTACGGTTACGGAAGAACTTATTTTGTTAATTTTTACGTTAACTTCTAATAAAAAATACTATGAAAAAAATATTAATTAAAGCAGTTTTTTTACTTGCTATTTTTATAACTGCTACAAGTTGTGTTAAAGAAGATGATTTTGCTATTCCAACTTTAAAAGCGGGTTTTGTTGAAAATTTTAACGACATTAATTTTAATCAAACTTTCGATTACGTAGGATGGACAAATTTTGCAGAAGCTGGTACTAAAGTTTGGATTGAAAGAGATTTCCAAAACGATGGGTACATTCAGTTTAGTTCCTTTCAAAGTGGTGAGTCTTCAAATATTGGTTGGGTAGTTTCTCCTGCAATCAATATTAATGGATTAGTACAACCAACGTTGTCATTTGAAACGGCATCTAACTTTGTTACTTCACCTGATAATAAAATTGAAGTTTTTGTTTCAACAAACTTTAATGGTACTGATGTTTTAGGTACAACATGGAATCCAGTTACCGCAGAACTTGCAAATAATACTACAAACAATTATACATATATACCTTCAGGAAATATTGATTTATCTGCATATTCTGGAGACATTTATGTTGCTTTTAAAGTTACAGGAAACGGTTCTACTCAAACAGGATTATTTCAAGTAGATAAAATAAAAGTTGCTTCTTTAAATTAAAAAACGCTATGAAAAATTTAAAATTAATTTTGACCTTAACTGTTTTATCAACTTTTTTTAGTTGTGTAAATGGTGACGATTATGGAACTCCTGATTTAACAAATCAGTGTATGGATTTAACTAAAACAAAAGAAGTTTTAGATGTTACCTCCATTGCAACCTCAAATTTTCAAAAATGGACTGGTGATGATGTTATTGAAGCTTATGTTACCTCAAGTGATGAAGGTGGTAATTTTTACAAAAGCATTTCACTTGTTTCAACTGATGGAACTATAGGTTTTAGTATGCCGATTGATGATTATAATTTATATAACAAATATGAACCAGGAAGAAAAGTTTCTATCAAAATGAAAGATAGATATTTCTCAACTTCACAAAGTTCTACTATAATTGGTTCATTATTTAATAATTATACACCTGAAAATGTGAATGATGATGCTGTTGGTAGAATGACTCCTGCTGAGTATAAAGATGCTTTGGTTAGGTCTTGTTCAAAAGTGAATGAGAACGATATTGTAAACAATTTAACTGTAGCTCAAGCATTAAGCAACACTAACTTGAATAAGTTAATAGAGTTTAACAATGTTCAATTTACAGATCCTTCGCTCGGAAAAACTTATTATGATCCAACTGTAAATAGTTTAGGTGGTGCTACAAATCATACAATCACGGATGAATTCGGAAATACTATTATTTTGAGAGTAAGTGAGTTTGCAACTTTTTCTGGCGATCTTGTATCTTCAAACAGTGGTAAAATTAGAGGTGTATTAACTAAATTTGGAAGCACTTTTCAATTTATGGTTAGAACGTTCAATGACATTCAATTAACTAATCCAAGATTAGATATCGATTTCTTTCCTCCAATAGTTGGAAATGCTTTAGTATTTAATGCAACTTTAAATGAGCCTTTTACTTCTTACACTACCAATAATCAAGAAAATTTTCCAATGTATATAAATGATGCAGCTACTGGAAACAGATATTGGCAAAGAAAAGTTTTTGGAGGTAATACATATATTCAAATGTCATCTTTTGGTGGCGGTAATACAGCTGCTAATCGTTCTTTGTTTATTGTACCAGTTAATTTTACTGCAGCAAATACACTTTCATTTAAAACAAAAGCTGGATTTGATAATGGGCCTACTTTAAAGGTTTATTACACTACTAATTACGTTCCAGGAAATCAAATTTCTACCGCTACATTAACAGATATTACTTCTAGTTTCTCTATTCCAACAGGATTATCTAACGGATATCCAACAAATTTTTCTGATAGTGGAAATTATAATATTCCTGCATCATTAACTGGTAATGGTTATTTTGTTTTTGAATATGTTGGAAATGGAGCATCTGGACCAACAACAACTATGCAAATAGATGATATAGTTATCAATTAAGATAAATTATTTATAGAAATATAAGCTAAGCCATACGTTTTGTATGGCTTTTTTATTACCAACTTATAAAAGAATTTTTACTTAAATAGGCATTGTAATATTTTACATCACCAGTAACTTCTTTTCCTAACCAATCTGGTTTTTCAAATGATTCATTTTCCGATTGCAATTCAATTTCTGCTAGAATTAAACCTTTGTTGGTTCCTTCAAAAACATCAACTTCTATAATGTGATTACTAAATTCCACTTCATAACGAATTTTATCAATCACACCACTTTCGCAAATTTCTAATAAAGATTCTGCTTCATTTACATCAATTTCTTTTTCCCATTCCATCCTGCTCAAGCCACTTTTATTACTTTTTCCTTTAATAGTTAGGAAGCCTTTATTCCCTTTAATTCGCACTCTAACCGTTCTTTCAGGTACAGATGATAAATAACCTTGAACTATTCTGTTTTTGTTCTTAAATTGCTTTAAAAACGCATCTGAAGTCACTAAAAACTTTCTTTCTATTTCTATCATGGCAAATTCATTTAGATTAGAATTGATAATTCTAAATATCATCAAAAATAACATAAATTTGCACTATGTCTTTACCACAACGCAAAATAATTCATGTCGATATGGATGCTTTTTACGCATCGGTAGAACAAATGGATTTTCCTGAACTAAAAGGAAAACCTTTGGCTGTTGGTGGAAGTGAAAATAGAGGTGTAGTAAGCGCTGCAAGTTATGAAGCTCGAAAATTTGGTGTAAGAAGTGCTATGAGTGGCATTCAAGCAAAAAGAAATTGTCCCGAATTAATTTTTGTTAGACCCAGATTTGATAGATATAAAGAAATTTCAAAAAAAATCAGAAAAATATTCTTCGATTACACAGATTTGGTCGAACCGCTTTCACTAGATGAAGCGTATTTAGATGTAACTGTAAATAAAAAAAACAATCCAAGTGCTTCTTTAATTGCCCAAGAAATAAGAAAACGCATTTTTGAGGAAGTTGGCTTAACTGCTTCAGCCGGAATTTCAGTTAATAAATTTGTGGCCAAAATTGCCTCAGATTATAACAAACCAAACGGTCAAAAAACGGTAAATCCTGAAGATGTTGAACCTTTTTTAGAGGTTTTAGATATCAAGAAGTTTTACGGAATTGGAAAAGTCACTGCCGAAAAATTTTATCAATTAGGTATTTTTACTGGTTTAGATTTAAAACAGAAACCCATTGAATATCTCGAAAAACATTTTAAAAACAGTGCTCAATACTACTATAATATTTCAAGAGGAATTCATAATAGTGCTGTAAAGCCTAATAGAACTGTAAAATCTTTTGGTGCAGAAAGAACGTTTGATGAAAATCTTTCTTCTGAAATTTATATGGAAGAAAGGCTACTAAATATTGCTATTGAATTAGAAAAACGACTCCAAAAAAGTAAAATTTCAGGAAGAACTATTACTTTAAAAATAAAATATTCTGACTTTTCATTGCAAACACGTAGTAAAACTTTACCCTATTACATTAGTGATAAGCATTTATTGTTTGATGTTGCTAAAGAATTATTATATCAAGAACGATTAAAAAATTCGGTTCGTTTGTTGGGAATATCTGTCAATAATTTGAACAATGAGGAAAAGAAAGCCAAAGAAATTCCAAAAAGTGTATCGGTGCAATTACAATTTGATTTTAAAGAATAGTTTTTTCTAACTTGAATTATATAAAAAAAACCATCCAAAACAGTATTTTAGATGGTTTCTTAATTCAATATTTTTTGCTTTTTTTATTCTATTTCTGAAACTCTTAGTGTATTAACCATACCTTTATTGGCAATTGGCATTGCCGCAAGATTAATCAACATATCACCTTTTTTAACATAGCCTTTTTCTTGAGCAATTTTATTAATATCTTCTACAGTATCATCTGTACTTGAAAATTTATCATAAAAATACGCTTTTACACCCCAAAGTAAATTTAATTGTGTTAAAATTCTTTCGTTTGAAGTAAAAACTAAAATTTGTGATTTTGGTCTCCATGCCGAAATTTGAAACGCTGTATAACCACTGTTTGTCAAAGTTGTAATTACTTTTGCTTCAATGTCATTAGCCATTGTTGCCGCATGATAACAAATTGATTTTGTAATGAAACGTTTTGTTCTAACATGAGGTGCATTTAAAGGCACCTGAATAAGTGGTGAATCTTCAACAGCTTCAATAATATTTGTCATGGTTTGAATAACCTCTACAGGATAACTTCCTACTGAAGTTTCTCCAGAAAGCATTACCGCATCAGCACCATCCATTACAGAATTGGCAACGTCATTAACTTCAGCTCTTGTTGGAGTTAAACTTGTAATCATAGTTTCCATCATTTGAGTAGCTACAATTACAGGAATACGAGCAGTTTTGGCTCTGTTGATTAATTTCTTTTGAATTAAAGGTACTTCATGAGCAGGGATTTCAACACCTAAATCACCACGAGCAACCATTAAACCGTCACAGTAAGCTACAATTTTATCAATATTTTCTACAGCTTCAGGTTTTTCAATTTTTGCTATAATTGGAATTTTATGATCCGAATGTTTCGAAATTAAATCTTGTAACAACATTAAATCTTCTGGTGTTCTTACAAAAGATAATGCTATCCAATCTACTTTATTTTCAATAGCAAATAATGCGTCTTTGATGTCTTTTTTAGTTAAAGCTGGTAAAGATACTTTCGTATTTGGTAGGTTAACTCCTTTTTTCGATTTCAAAGGACCACCTTGAACAACAACAGCCTCAACTTCTGTTTTTTTATCTGTTTTTACAACTTCAAAAATTAGTTTACCATCATCCAATAAAACTCTTTCACCTGGATTTACATCTTTTGGAAATTCTTTATAATTCATGTAAACTTTAGAAGCTGTTCCTAAAATATCTTCAGCAGTTGTAAAAGTGATTTTATCTCCTTTAGACACTACTACATCTTCTTTCATTACTCCAACACGAAGTTTTGGACCTTGTAAGTCGGCTAATATAGAAGTGGTAAATCCATTTTCTTTGTTCAATTCTCGAATCATTGCAATACGTTCACTTACATCAGTATAATCTGCGTGCGAAAAATTAATTCTAAACACATTTACACCTGCTTCTATCATGTCTTTTAATACTGCTTTGGTACTTGTTGCTGGACCTAAAGTAGCGACAATTTTTGTCTTTTTGTTCGTTGGCATTATTTAAAAAATTAAATTACTTTTCGTTTTTATTTTATTTACATCTATGGCATAAGATGTTGTTACAAATTTGATGCGATTGATAGATTTTATAATATGATCTACATCGTAAAATTCATTTTCATTTTCAATTTTTAAAATAAAATCTGAATTTTTATATTCTGGAATCAAATACATAGTTTTTTCAACTAAATCAAAGAAAGTATTTGTTAAATTTTTTTCCTTAATGAATGACTTATTTACTACTAAATTCCATGAAATTTCTTGTTCATTATTTTCAAATAAATAACGTTCAAAACTTCCTTGAACATTTTTTTCGGACTTATAAATTTCATCAAAAAGTTGAAATTTTACATCTAAATTTTTGTTTAGTAAATAAGCTAATTTATTAGGCTCAATTGTTGAATGAATTGCAATTAGCTCATATTCAGCTGTATTAAAATCATTTAAATGTAACTTATAAACGCCCATTTTTTGTAAATAAAGTGTAAATATACAGTATATAAAAGTTAATAAAGCATTAAAATAAATAAGAAATTGTTATTTTTTTAACGAAAACGATTTAGTTAATTGAGAAATTCATTTATTTTGACTCAATTTTTTCTTGAAATGCAAAATAAGCTCTTTGAGATGCTTTTTCTTCAGCTTTTTTCTTTGAAGTTGCTCTTGCTTTTGCAACAACTTTATTATCAATAGTTAATTTAACACTAAAAAACTTAATTCCTTCTTCAATTCCATTGTCTTCAATAAAATTAAAGTGAAACGATTTTTTCTCTTTTTGACACCATTCAATTAGTAAACTTTTGTAGCTGGTAATTTTGCCTTCCATTTTTGCAATATCAACATAAGGCTTCAAAATTTTGGTTTCGATAAATTTTTCACATGCATCAAATCCTTTATCTAGATAAATAGCACCAATAAATGCCTCAAAAATATTACCATGAATATTTTCTCCAAAATTGCTTTGTGATATTTTACTTTCTACAAACTGAATTAAATTAAAGTCTCTTCCCAGTTCGTTTAAATGTTCTCTACTAACAATTTTTGAACGCATTTTAGTAAGATAACCTTCATCGCCTTCAGGAACTTTTTTATATAAAAAGGAGGCAATTACACTGCCTAACATAGCGTCTCCTAAAAATTCTAAACGTTCATAGTTAAAAGGTTTTCCATCGGCATCTAATTGATTGGCTGATCGATGTGTAAATGCTTTTTTATAAAAAATGATATTTTGAGGTTTAAAACCTAGTATTTTAGATATTTTATCAAAAAAAATCCCGTCTTCAAGAGAACGGGAATTTTTTGACACTATTTTTTTAAGAAAATTCATACTAGGATTAGTCTTCTAATTTTTTAAATAACACACAAGCATTATGACCACCAAAGCCAAATGTGTTGCTCATTGCAACATTAATTTCTCTTTTTTGAGCTTTGTTTAAAGTTAAATTCAATGTAGGGTCAATGTTTTCGTCCACAACAGTATGGTTTATTGTTGGAGGAACAATTCCGTATTTCATAGCTAATATAGATGCAATGGCTTCAATTCCTCCAGCAGCACCTAATAAATGTCCTGTCATTGATTTTGTAGAATTGATATTGATATTTTTAGCATGATCACCAAAAACCGCTTTGATAGCTTTTAATTCGGCAACATCTCCCAATGGAGTAGAAGTTCCGTGTGTATTGATATGATCTACTTGTTCAGGTTTCATGCCTGCATCACGAAGCGTGTTTTCCATTACGGCAATTACACCAATACCTTCTGGATGAGGAGCTGTTAAATGGTAAGCGTCAGATGACATTCCACCACCACCAAATTCACAATATATTTTTGCACCACGTGCTTTGGCATGTTCATATTCTTCTAAAACTAATGCTCCAGCACCTTCACCAAGTACAAATCCATCGCGTGTGGCATCAAATGGTCTTGACGCTGTTTCGGGACTCTCATTTCTAGTGGATAATGCTTGCATTGAGTTAAATCCACCCATACCAGCAATAGTAACAGCAGCTTCTGAACCCCCTGATATGATTAAATCACACATGCCCAAACGAATGTAATTAAAAGCATCTATTAAAGCATTTGCTGATGAAGCACAAGCCGAAACAGTTGTATAGTTTGGACCCATAAAACCATTTCGCATTGAAATGTGAGCTGGTGCAATATCTGCAATCATTTTTGGAATAAAGAAAGGATTAAAACGCGGTGTTCCATCTCCTGAAGCATAACTCAACACCTCATTTTGAAAAGTTTCTAAACCACCAATTCCTGCTCCCCAAATCACTCCAACTCTTTGTTTGTTGACGTTGTCTGATGTAATTCCAGCATCATTAATGGCTTCTTCACTTGCTGCGATTGCATATTGAGCAAATTTATCCATTCTTCGTGCTTCTTTACGATCTATAAAATCTTCTATATTGAAGTTTTTTACTTCACAGGCAAATTTTGTTTTATGTTTTTCAGTATCGTAATAAGTTATAGGAGCAGCACCACTTTTTCCGTTAACTAATGCATCCCAATACTCTTCAATATTGTTACCTATTGGAGTTAATGCTCCAAGTCCAGTTACTACAACACGCTTTAATTGCATATAAATTTATTTTTATTTTATATAAAAAAACCCACAGTGCTTTTAATAATTACTAAAAGAAACAATGGGTATTACATAGTTTTTTATTAATATGATTGTAATACAATCAATGTTTTCAAACTTATAAAATCACTTAAGATTTTATTTTAATCTGTAAAGCTTAAAATAATAACATCCACAAAGAAAAACCTCGTGGATGCCTTTTGATATTATTTTTTAGCTTCTTCGATGTAAGAAACTGCTTGACCAACAGTAGCAATATTTTCTGCTTGGTCGTCTGGAATCTGAATATCAAATTCTTTTTCGAATTCCATAATAAGCTCAACAGTGTCTAATGAATCTGCTCCTAAATCGTTTGTGAAGCTAGCTTCTGTTACAACTTCGTTTTCGTCAACACCTAATTTGTCTACGATAATCGCCTTTACTCTTGATGCAATGTCTGACATAATCTTTTAATTTTTAATTTAATTTGTTGGCAAAAATAAAAAACTTTATTTTAAAACAACATTTTGTTACTATAAATGTGACCACGAATTTAAAAAAAATAATTCACAAAGACTGTTTTTTTTTGTTTTTTACCAATAATTATTCTTTTTTTTGTGGAAGAAATCAAATGTCAATGAAAAAAATTGTGCTTTTTGCTTCCGGTAACGGCACTAATGCCGAGGAAATAATGCGGTATTTCAATAAAAATAGTCTTGTTCACGTAGTCGGTGTGCTTACAAACAATTCTGATGCCAAAGTTATTGATAGGGCAAAAAAATTTAATATTAATTCGTTTATTTTCAATAAAAAAGAGCTAAATGAAGGTTATATTTTGGACGAAATCAATAAAATAAAACCAGATTTAATTGTTTTGGCAGGTTTTTTATGGAAATTTCCTGAACAAATTATTACACAATATCCCAATAAGATTGTTAATATTCATCCTGCTTTATTGCCAAATTATGGTGGAAAAGGAATGTATGGTATGCATGTGCACAATGCTATTTTTGAAAATAATGAGGTTGAAACAGGAATTACTATTCATTATGTAACGCCAAACTACGATGAAGGTGCTGTAATATTTCAGAAAAAAGTTTCAATTTTAGATTGTAAATCACCTGAAGAGATTGCAGAGAAAGTACATCAATTGGAACATAAATATTTTTCACAAGTAATAAGAGGATTATTAGAAGGTTAGATTTTTAGACTTCTTAGTAAGTACTATCTAATTAATCTAAAATTCTAATAATCTAACAAGTATATAATGTCACACCAAGTTCACATTTACACAGATGGAGCAGCCAAAGGAAATCCAGGGCCAGCAGGATATGGAGTTGTTATGGAATTAGTAGGAACTCCTCATAAAAAAGAATTTTATGAAGGCTTCAGACTTTCCACTAATAATAGAATGGAACTTTTAGCTGTAATTGTAGGTTTAGAGAAGCTAAAAAATTCAAATATGTTGGTTTTAGTAGTGTCTGATTCTAAATATGTAGTGGATGCTGTAGAAAAAAAATGGGTTTTTGGTTGGGAAAAGAAAGGTTTTAAAGACAGAAAAAATCCAGATTTATGGATGCGATTTTTAAAAATTTACCGAAAACACAAAGTGGATTTCAAATGGGTTAAAGGACATAACAATCATCCTCAAAACGAACGTTGTGATGAATTAGCTGTTATGGCTTCGCAGCAAGAACAGTTATCTGTTGATGCATTTTACGAAAAAGAAGAAGGGAAGTTGTTTTGATAAATGTTAATTTACAAAAAATTTTTAAACTTCTAAACTAAAACTTATCTTTGCCTCTTATTTCAAATTATAACTAATGAATAAATTATTAATTGTTGGAACAGTAGCTTTTGATGCTATTGAAACCCCTTTCGGGAAAACCGACAAAATTCTTGGTGGAGCAGCAACATATATCGGACTTTCCTCTTCATTCTTTAATGTAAAATCGGCAATTGTTTCTGTAGTTGGAGAAGATTTTCCACAAGAATATTTAGATTTATTAACAAACAAAAACATAGATATTTCAGGTATTGAAGTGGTTAAAGGTGGAAAAACATTCTTTTGGAGTGGAAAATATCACAACGACTTAAATTCAAGAGACACTTTAGATACACAATTAAATGTATTAGCTGATTTTAATCCAGTTGTACCCAATGATTATAAAGACGCTGATGTTGTAATGTTAGGAAATTTACACCCTTTAGTACAATCTAGTGTTTTAGATCAAATGACAACTACTCCAAAATTAATAGTTTTAGATACGATGAACTTTTGGATGGATTGTGCTTTACCAGAATTAATAGATGTAATTAAACGTGTAGACGTAATTACAATCAATGACGAAGAAGCTCGTCAATTATCTGGAGAATATTCATTAGTGAAAGCTGCAGAAAAGATTCATACAATGGGTCCAAGATATGTAGTAATTAAAAAAGGAGAACACGGAGCATTACTTTTTGAAGGTAAAAATGTATTCTTCGCACCAGCATTACCATTAGAAGAAGTATTTGATCCAACTGGAGCTGGTGATACTTTTGCAGGTGGTTTTTCTGGATATATTGCACAAAGTGAAAATGTTTCTTTTGATAACATGAAAAATGCCATCATATATGGGTCTAACTTAGCTTCATTTTGTGTGGAGAAATTTGGTACAGAACGAATGGAAAGCCTTGAAAAAGAAGAAGTTATTTCACGCTTACAACAATTTAAAGCGTTAACACAATTTGATATAGAATTATCATAATTTTATGCCTCGAATTTTCGGGGCTTTTTTATTACTAAAATAACATACACAACACACTACTACTATGAGCGATGCTATTAAACACGAATGTGGAATTGCTTTATTAAGATTACTAAAACCATTAGAATACTACAAAGAGAAATATGGTTCAGCTTTTTACGGAATAGAGAAAATGTATCTCTTGATGGAAAAGCAACACAACCGCGGTCAAGATGGTGCAGGTTTGGCAAGTATTAAATTGGATGTCGATCCAGGACAAAGATACATCAGTAGAATTCGTTCCAATGACCCACAACCGATACAAGATATTTTTACTCAACTTAACGGAAGAATTAATGAAGAATTAATTGCTCATCCAGAATATAACACAGCTGAACTTCAAAAAAAACACATCCCTTATATAGGAGAGTTGTTTTTAGGCCATGTTCGTTATGGAACTTTTGGTAAAAATAGTATTGAGAGTGTTCACCCTTTTTTACGTCAGAATAACTGGATGCACAGAAACCTAATTGTTGCAGGAAACTTTAACATGACTAATGTAAAAGAGTTGTTTCAAAGTTTGGTAGAATTAGGGCAACATCCAAAAGAAATGGCTGATACAGTAACTGTTATGGAAAAAATCGGACATTTCTTAGATGAAGAAGTGACAGATATTTATCATGATTGTAAACAAAAAGGTTTGTCTAAAAGAGAAGCTTCTCAAGTTATTGTTGAAAAACTTGATGTAGCAAGCATCTTGAAAAAAGCTTCTAAAAATTGGGATGGTGGTTATGCAATGGCAGGATTATTAGGCCATGGAGATGCATTTGTATTCAGAGATCCAGCAGGAATTCGTCCAGCGTACTATTATGCAGATGATGAAATAGCTGTGGTTGCTTCAGAAAGACCTGTTATTCAAACTGTTTTTAATGTTCCTTTTGAAAAAGTTAAAGAATTAGATCCAGGAAAGGCAATTATCGTGAAAAAAAATGGTTCAATTTCTTTGGAAGAAATTATTCCAGCAACTGTAAACAAAGCTTGTTCGTTTGAACGTATTTATTTCTCAAGAGGAAGTGATGCTGAAATTTATCAAGAACGAAAAGATTTAGGAAAACTAATCTTACCAGCCGTTTTAGAAGCTATTGATAATGATACAGACAACACTGTGTTTTCTTTTATTCCAAATACAGCTGAAACTTCATTTTATGGAATGGTTGAAGCTGCCCAAGATTTCTTAAACCAAAGAAAAAATCAATATATTTTAGATAATAGAAAAACATTAACTAAAGAAAAGTTAGAAGAAATTCTTTCGGTTAAGATTAGAACCGAAAAAATTGCCATAAAAGACGCTAAACTAAGAACTTTTATTACAGAAGATAGTAGTAGAGATAGTTTAGTGGCTCACGTTTACGATGTGACTTATGGCGTAATTAAATCAACCGATAATTTAGTAATTATAGATGATAGTATTGTTAGAGGAACAACTTTAAAGAAAAGCATCATTAAAATGATGGATCGATTAAATCCTAAAAAGATAGTAGTAGTTTCATCAGCACCACAAATTCGTTATCCAGATTGTTACGGAATTGATATGGCCAAACTAGAAGGATTAATTGCTTTTCAAGCAGCCTTAGTCTTATTAAAAGAAAGAAACTTATATCATATTGTTGATGAGGTTTACGAAAAATCAAAAAAACAAGAACTTTTTGCAGATAAGGAAGTAGTAAATTATGTAAAGGAATTATACGCTCCTTTTACCAATGAAGAACTTTCTGACAAAATATCAGAGATGTTAACATCAAAATCAGTTAAAGCACACGTAAAAATTATTTTTCAAAATGTAGAAAACTTGCATAAAGCTTGTCCTAAAAATTTAGGAGATTGGTATTTTACTGGTGATTATCCAACTTTTGGTGGTAATAGAGTAGTAAATAGAGCTTTTTTGAATTTTTATGAAGGGAACGACGCAAGAGCTTATTAAGATAAAACTGTTAATAATGTAAAAAAATGTCAGCATAAAGTTTGAACATAAAAATATTTTACATAGATTTGTTTCACCATAGCATTAGTAGGTTAAGTTTATGGTAGATTTGGGGCAAAAAGGGTGGATTTTTTCCACCTTTTTTATTTTCGACAACTAAATAACATATATATAAAAAGGGCTGAAGTCATAAACTTCAGCCCTTTATTTTATTTAGTAATTTACTTCTTACTTAGCATCAGCGTATTTTTTAGCAACTTCAGTCCAATTAATTACACTAAAGAAAGCTTCGATATAATCGGGTCTTCTGTTTTGATAATTTAAATAGTAAGCATGTTCCCAAACATCCATTCCTAAAATTGGAGTTCCACCGCAACCAACTCCTGGCATTAAGGTGTTATCTTGGTTTGGAGTTCCGCAAACTTCTAATTTTCCGTCTTTTACACAAAGCCAAGCCCAACCTGAACCAAATTGAGTTGCTCCTGCTTTTGCAAATGCAGCTTTAAAGTTTTCAAAAGACCCAAAGTCAGTATCAATTGCAGCAGCTAAATCTCCAGAAGGCAACCCACCACCGTTAGGTGACATTACTTCCCAAAACAAATTGTGATTGAAAAATCCACCACCATTGTTTCTTACAGCACCGTTACTCATATCTAAATTCGTAAGAATATCTTCAATAGATTTTCCTTCTAAATCTGTTCCTGCAACTGCATTGTTTAAATTTGTTGTGTACGCATTATGATGTTTAGAATGATGTATTTCCATTGTTCTAGCATCAATGTGTGGTTCTAATGCATCATAAGCATAAGGTAATTTTGGTAATTCAAAAGCCATAATATAGTTTTTTAAAAAGATTAGTATTAATTTTATTCAAATTTACAAAATAAGCCGTTAACAACATAATACAATTTCTTTATTGTTTTATAAGATTTCCATATATGACTCAAAATTTAACTTCTTTTTCATTATATAATGCCTCTGCAGGTTCAGGTAAAACCTATACTTTGTCGAAAGAGTACATTAAAATCTTGTTACAATCTTCTTCAAATGAAGCCTATCGAAAAATTTTAGCCATCACTTTTACCAATAAAGCCGTAGAAGAAATGAAATCTAGAATCATATTCTATTTGTTAGAATTTTCAAAAGAAGATACTTCAGAAAAAGCAGCTGATTTATTAAAAGATATTGCTCGAGAAACCAGCTTAAGTATAGCAACTATAAAAGATAAGTCGAAAGTCATTATTAAAAGTATCATTCATAATTACACCGCTTTCGATATCTCAACTATTGATCGATTTACTTTAAAAATCATCAAATCATTTTCGCATGAGTTAAATATTCCCTTAGATTTTGATATTTCTTTGGAAACTGATTTGCTAATGCAAGAAGCTATTGAAACCGTTATTTCAAAAGCTGGTGAAGATGAGGAACTAACGAAATTGCTATTAGACTTCTCCAGAAATAAAACTGATGACGATAAAAATTGGGATATTACTTTCGATTTATTAAGTGCGAGTTCGCTTTTAACAAATGAAGACAGCAAACACGAATTAAAAGATTTTGAAAATAAAACGATTAATGATTTTGTTGAAACCAAAAAAGTACTTATTCAAGAAATTGAAAAATTCAAGAAAAATGCGGCCTTTTTAGCTGAAGAATGTTTATCAATGATTCATGAGAACGGAATTGCAATGGAATCTTTTTCAAGAAAAACATTTCCAAATCATTTAAGTAAAATTGTCGATGGAAATCTTCCAGCAACTGATATTCACAAGTTTTTAGAAGTTGAGCAAGTTCAAGTCAACAAAACTGCTAAAGATAAAGACTCAATTGAAAGTATTTTGCCTCAATTGCTTCAAAAATTAAATTTAGCATACAAAGAATATCAAAATGTGTTTTTGTTAGAAGCTTTCAATAAAAACATTTACCCATTGTCATTACTGAATTCCATTAATAAAGAATTTAGAAAAATTCAAGACGATCAAAATATTTTGTCTATTTCCGAATTTAATGAAATTATCAACAACGAAATCCAAAACCAACCAGCTCCTTTTATTTATGAAAAAATGGGTGACCGATACCGTCATTTTTTTATTGATGAGTTTCAGGATACATCCGTTTTACAATGGAAAAATTTAATTCCCTTAGTAGATAACGCGCTCTCTAGTGAAGAAAATGGAGTAAAAGGGTCATTACTCTTAGTAGGTGATCCAAAACAAGCAATTTATCGTTGGCGTGGAGGAAAAGCAGAGCAGTTTATTTCCTTAAGTAAGGAAGAAAATCCGTTTTCTAATAAAGATAAAAAAACAGTTAGTTTAGATACCAATTACAGAAGTTACAGCGAAGTCATTGATTTTAATAATGATTTTTTCAAATACATTTCAAGTAAATTAGTAAACCCAGATTATGTCGATTTATATTTGAATAATAGTCATCAAAACAAGACCAATAAAAATGGAGGTTATGTTAATATTTCTTTCATTGATACTTCCGAAAATATTGAGGTAAATGACGATGAAGAAGACGATGATAAAAACACAAAATATCTAAAACAAACTTTATTTACGATTGAAAAAGTCCTGAAAAACGGCTTCCAATACAAAGACATTGTTTTGTTGACTCGAACTAAATCAAACGGAGTTTTATTAGCCAATTATTTAACCGAAAATGAAATTCCGATTTTATCTTCTGAAACTCTGTTGATTCAAAATGCAACTGAAGTTAAGTTGATTATCAATGTGTTGAAGTATATCAATAATAAATATGATGCTGATGCCAAATTCAATATGTTGTATTATGTTGGAAAATATTTACAATCTGATGAAGAAATTCATGATATAATTAACCAAAATCTGCATATTTCTGAAGAAAATTTAAAAATTGCATTAGAAAAATATGAAGTAATAATAGATTTCAATGCTTGTAGAAAGAAATCACTTTACGAAGTAGTGGAAATTATAGTTTCAGTATTTATTAAACAAAAAGCAAATAACTCCTATGTTCAGTATTTTTTAGATTTGGTTTTAGAAAGAGATATCAAAGCGCAATCAAGTATAGCTGATTTCATTGATTATTGGGAACGAACAGGTTACAAAAAAAGCATTCCATCACCAGAAGGGAATAATGCTATAAAAATCATGACCATTCATAAATCAAAAGGTTTGGAGTTTCCTGTTGTAATTTATCCATTTGCGAATGATAATTATTCCAAAAACAACAGAAATAAACTTTGGATTCCTTTGAAAAATGAAAATATAAATTTTTATAAAGTATTGATTGATAATAAAAAAGATGTTTTAAGTTATAGTGAAAATGCAAGTGAAATTTATCAAGAAAAAAATCAAGAAGAAATTTTAGATAATATTAATGTTTTATATGTAGCTTTTACAAGAGCTGTAGAGCAACTTTATGTGATTTCAGAAATAAAAATAAATAAAGATGGAAGTTTACCTAATACATTGTCTTCAAATATAATTGAATATTTACAATTAAACAAATACTTTAATGAAGAACAATTGCAATATGAATTTGGTAATCCAATAAAAGTGTCTAAAAATGATGAAGTTTTAGCAAATCTAGATGAAATCCAAGTTGTTGAAAATAAGATAAAAACAAGTGCTATAAAAATTGCTCAAAAAGAAGCAGTAATGTGGGGAACGATTCAAGCCGAAGCCATCGAGTTTGGAAACACATTACATGAAATTTTATCTTACATAAAAACCAATAAAGATATTAGCAATGCAATCACAATAGCTTTAGAGAAAGGTTTAATAAATCATTCGCAAGTTGATATAATTGAGAAGGTTATAAATTCAATCGTAACTCATTCAGAGTTGCAAAATTTCTATTCAAAAGAAGCTAAAATTTATAACGAAACCAGTATTATTGATGAAAATAAAAACACTTTCATCCCAGATAGAATTGCAATGAAAGAAAATAAAGCTTATTTATTAGATTACAAAACGGGTGTCCCGAAAGAAAGCCACAAACATCAAATTGAAAAGTACGAAATGCTTATAAAAAAAATGGGTTTTGAAGTTGCAGAAAAAGCGCTAATATACTTAGGAGAAAATTTAAAAATAATACATTTGTAAAAAATAAAAATCATGTACGGTAAAATACAAGAACATCTGCAAAACGAATTACAAACAATTCAAGACAACGGATTGTTTAAAAAAGAACGAATTATAACTTCTCCACAAGGTGCAGAAATTAATATTTCAACTGGAGAGACAGTTTTGAACTTTTGTGCTAATAATTATTTGGGGCTTTCATCTCATCCAGAAGTAGTTCAAGCTGCCAAAGATGCCTTAGACACTCATGGTTTTGGGATGTCTTCTGTTCGTTTTATTTGTGGAACACAAGACATACATAAAACCTTAGAACAAAAAATTGCAAATTTCTACGGAACAGAAGATACTATTTTATACGCAGCAGCTTTTGATGCCAATGGCGGCGTTTTCGAACCATTATTAGGTGAAGAGGATTGTATCATTTCCGATAGTTTAAATCACGCTTCTATAATAGATGGTGTAAGATTGTGTAAGGCAGCTCGTTACCGTTATGAAAACAGCAATATGCAAGATTTGGAAGCTCAACTTATAAAAGCAACTGAAGAAGGAAGAAGATTTAAATTAATTGTAACTGATGGAGTTTTCTCAATGGATGGATTAGTAGCTCCTTTGGACAAGATATGTGATCTAGCTGATAAATATGATGCTATGGTTATGGTTGATGAATGTCACGCAGCAGGATTCATTGGTGCAAAAGGAATCGGAACACTTGAAGCAAAAAATGTTTTAGGAAGAGTGGATATCATTACAGGAACCTTAGGAAAAGCACTTGGTGGAGCAATGGGTGGTTACACAACAGCAAAAAAAGAAGTTATAGAAATTCTACGTCAACGTTCTCGTCCATATTTGTTTTCAAATTCATTGGCACCTGCTATTGTTGGAGCATCAATAAAAGTTTTTGAATTATTAGAAAAAGACACTTCATTAAGAGATAAATTAGAATGGAATACCAATTATTTCAAAGAAGGCATGAAAAAAGCTGGTTTTGATTTCATTGACGGTGATTCAGCAATTGTTCCAGTGATGTTATATGATGCAAAATTATCACAAGTCATGGCAGATGAATTGCTTAAAAAAGGAATTTATGTAATTGGATTTTTCTTTCCAGTTGTGCCTAGAGATAAAGCAAGAATTAGAGTTCAACTTTCAGCAGCACATACAAAAGAACACATAGATAAGGCAATAAATGCATTTACTGAAGTTGGAAAGGCTTTAAAAGTTATCTAAAAACAGTTAAATATCAATAAATAGCACTTTTTTTGCTAATAAAACTTGCAGATATAAAATTTCGTGTTAATTTTGTCTAAATTATTATAGATTGATTAAAAATTAATAAATTAAAAAAGTATGAAACATCTTAACAAATTATTTGCTTTTGCACTAATGTTTGCTGGTTTAGCAACACAAGCGCAAGACAAAAACAATCCATGGGCAATCTCCTTTGGGGTAAATGCAGTTGACACTAAAATTAGTGCAGCTAGTGCATTTGACGATCAAATTGCAGAATTTTACAACGTAAGAGACAATTGGAGCATTCTTCCTTCAGTATCTTTCGTAAATGTTACTAGAAATGTTGGTGACAACTTTTCACTTGGTCTTACAGCTTCTGTAAACAAAATTGATAAATTTGTAAATAAAGTTCCTGGAACTTTAAATACTTATGTTGCTACAAACCCAGGTGATTTAACTTACTACGGTATTGATGCAATGATCAAATATAGTTTCCAAGAAATGATCAAATCTAACATGATTGATCCTTACGCACACATTGGTGGTGGTTATACTTTTATGGGTGATGCTTCTGCAGGAACTGTAAATGGAGGTTTAGGTTTAAACTTATGGTTTGCTGAAAATATCGGTTTAAGTTTACAATCTACTTACAAGCATTCATTTGACGATACAAGAACTCCAAATGTGGATGTTGTTTCTCATATGCAACATAGTGCAGGTTTGATCTTTAAATTTGGTGGATCTGATAAAGATGGTGACGGTATTTATGATAACGAAGATTCTTGTCCAGACGAAGCTGGTTTAAAAGCTTTTAACGGTTGTCCTGATAATGATTTAGATGGTATTGTTAATTCTGAAGATGCTTGCCCAGATGAGTTTGGTTCTAAAGACTTAAACGGTTGTCCAGATAGAGATGGTGACGGAATTGTTGATGCTCAAGATGCTTGTCCAGACGAAAAAGGTTCTAAAATCATGAAAGGATGTCCTGATACTGACGGTGACGGAATTGCTGATAAAGATGATAAATGTCCAACTGTAAAAGGTGTTAAAGAAAATAACGGATGTCCTCCAGTAGTAGTTGATACTGATGGTGATGGTGTTCAGGATAAAGATGACAAATGTCCTACTGTTAAAGGAACTGTTGCAAATAATGGTTGTCCAGAAGTTTCTGAAGAAACTATGAAAAAATTAAATGATTATGCTAAAACAATCTTATTTGATTCAGGTAAATCATCTTTCCAAAAACAAACGTTCTCAGTTTTACAAGCTATTACAGCTATATTAAAAGAATATCCAAATGCTAAATTCTCAATTGAAGGTCACACTGATAGCGATGGTTCTGAAGAAAGTAATCAATTATTATCTACATCAAGATCAGAAGCTGTTAAAGCTTATTTAATTGAAAACGGAATTGATGCTAGCAGATTATCAGCTACAGGTTTTGGAGAAAAATACCCAATTGACTCTAACAAAACTAAAGCAGGTAAAGCTAATAACAGAAGAGTTGAAGTTAAATTAGTAAAATAATTTAATAAAAATATTTTAAGAAAACGCCTCGATTATTCGGGGCGTTTTTTTATTTTTAACCTATGAGTAATCCAACATTTTTAAATAAGCTTACAGATGAATTAATCAGTTTTTATCCTGATACTTTATCCGACATCACAATAGTTCTTCCAAGCAAACGAGCAAGAGTTTTTTTAATTGATACTATTCAATCAAAACTATCAATGCCTATTTTTACACCAAATATCTTAAGTATTGAAGAATTTATTCAAGATATTTCAGGTTTAAGAACTATCGATTCTATGGAAGTGTTGTTTGAATTCTACAATGTCTATTCAAGTATTACTGAGAAGAAAGATCTTCAAGATTTTGAAACTTTTTCCTATTGGGCAAAGACAGTCATTCAAGATTTTAATGAAATAGACAGATATCTATTAGATCAGAAACACGTTTTTTCTTACCTAAAAGATGTAGAAGCTCTAAAAAGGTGGAATTTAGAATTAAATCAAACAACTAAATTAATTGATTCGACTTTAGAGTTTTGGGATAAATTGCCTTTGTATTACGAATCCTTTTATAAATACCTTTTAGATAAAGGAATTGGCTATCAAGGATTGTTGTATCGAGAATCAATTCATAACTTAGAATCGTTTACTAAAAATATTTCAACTTCAAATAAAATTATATTTGCTGGTTTCAACGCACTAAATCAAGCTGAAGAACGTATTTTTCAACATTTAATGTTGCATGAAAAAGCACTTGTTTTTTGGGATGTGGATTATACTATCTTGCAAGACCCATTTCATGATGCAGGTTTATTCATCAGAAAATATAAAAAAGAATGGAAAAATTATGCTAATCAATCGTTCAAATGGATTGAAACACATTTTGAAAATCCAAAAAAAATTCAAATCATTGGAACGCCAAAAACAGTTGGACAAACTAAAATTGTTGGAAATCTAATAGAAGAAATTCAAAAAGAAAATCCATATTTACAAAATACAGCTGTTATTTTAGGTGACGAAAATTTATTGCTTCCTGTTTTATACAATTTACCGGAAACTGTTGAAAGTTTAAACATCACCATGGGTTATCCAAGTAAAAATAATCCAGCACAATTATTGATTACTAAAATTTTCAAACTACATACTAATGCCAAACAGCGAAACGAGAAACAATACACGCTATATTATAAAGAGGTTTTAGATATATTAAATCATGCTTTAATTGAACCTTATATTGATGCTAAAAAAGTGGAGAACGTTATTAAATACAACAATTTTACTTTCTTTTCAAACGATAAGTTGTTTCAATTGTATGAAGAATATAAATCCAACGAATCCAATCCTTTATTTGAATTGATTTTTTCAAAATGGAGTAATGATGCAAGTGAAATTATGTCAAAATTATCGCAAATTCTACTTGTAATAAAATCTCATTTAACAAATGAAAATCAAGAAGATATAATTGCAAAAGCTTTTCTACATTCTATTTATCAGGTTTTAAATCGAATTTCGACTTTCATTGAAAAATACCAAAGTATTACATCACTTTCAAGTCTTTTTGCTATTTATAAACAAGTTGTAGATTTAGCCGAAGTTTCCTTTGAAGGTAAACCATTGTCTGGTTTGCAAGTCATGGGAGTTTTGGAAAGTCGTGTTTTAGATTTTGAAAATGTCATCATAACGTCAGTGAATGAAGGAAAATTTCCGTCAGGAAAAAGTTCGAATTCTTTTATTCCTTATGATATTAAACGCGAATTAGGTTTGCCAACTTTCAAAGAGAAAGACGCAATTTACAGCTATCACTTTTATCATTTGTTATATCGTGCTAAGAATATTTACTTGCTTTATAATTCTGAAAACTCAGACGGAATTGATGCTGGAGAAAAAAGCCGTTTTTTAACCCAATTAGAAATCGATTTCCCGCAACATATCACCAAAAACACCATATACAACGCTCATTTACCTAGTTTGGCTTATGAGTCTATTAAAATCAAAAAAACGCAGTCAGTTTTAGATAGATTAAAAGAAATTGCAACCGAAAAAGGGTTTTCACCATCTTCTTTAACAAGTTATATTCGAAATCCAATTCAATTTTACACCCAACGAATTTTACGCATTAGAGAAATCGATGAAGTGGAAGAAAATATTGCAGTTAATACTTTAGGAACAGTCATTCACGAAACGTTGAAACATTTATATGATCCTTATGTTGGAAAATATTTATCGATAAATGATTTAGACGCTATGAATGCTATGGTTGAAACGGAAACAATAAAACAATTCAAAGAAATTTATAAAGAAGGTGAAATTAAAAAAGGAAAGAATCTTTTAGCATTTGAAGTGGCCAAACAAAATGTGGAACAATTTCTAAAAATGGAAAAGAAAGATGTTGAAACAGGTGTTGCCATCAAAATTCTATTTCTTGAACATACTTTAGAAGGGAAAATTACAGATAAAAGTTTGCCTTATGAAATAAAAATCGCTGGAAACGTTGACCGAATTGAGTTAAGAGATAACAAAATCCGAATAATTGATTATAAAACTGGAAAAGTAGAAGCCAGAGCTTTAAAAGTAGATGATTTCACCGAATTAACTTCTGACATCAAATACGAAAAAATCATTCAGTTGCTTTGTTATGCTTTGATGTTCGAAAATATAGAAGAATTCAAAAATTATCCTGTTGAAGCTGGAATTATTTCATTCAAAAATATGAAAGTTGGTTTTATGCCTTTTGGTTTAGGAAAAAGAAATTCGATTCACGACATAACCAAAGAAACAATTATAGATTTCAAACAATCGATGTTAAGTTTAATTCAAGAGATTTTAAATCCTGAAACTCCTTTTGAAGAAAAAATTTAATTAGGATTTATCGCTTATTTTTTGTATATTACTACTATAATTAAAAAATTACTATATGAAAAAAATGTTACTTTTATGTACAATGGTGATGCTATCATCATGTGCTTCGAAATTGAATTTTCCAGTTTCTAATGTTGCTCCAGCTGCAGAAATCTCAGTAAAAATTAAAAAAGACAACAATGGCAATAGAGAAATTAATCTAGAGTCAAAATACTTGTCTTCTCCCGATCGTTTAACTCCTCCAAGAGCCTCTTACATAGTTTGGATGCAAACGGAAGCAAATGGACTTTTAAATTTAGGTCAATTGGAAACAGATGCTTCTGATAAAGGAAGTTTTACAACTGTTACAGCTTATGAGCCACTAGAAATTTTTATTACTGCAGAAGATGATGCAGCTATAAAGTATCCAATTGGTCAAGAAATTTCGAGATTAAAGATTTAAATCCCTTAAGAATGTAATAATTAAAAACTGAAGTCCATTTGATTTCAGTTTTTTTATGCCTTTTTTAAAAATGCCGAAAGGACATTGCTTAATTCTTCACGATTTTCAATGTGACTCATGTGTCCAGCATTAAAAGTGACTAATGCTAATTTTGTGTTTTCTATTTGAGTTTTATTTTCTTCGTAATTCAAAACAGGATCTTGTTTGCCTAAAATCAAGAGCATAGGATAAGTAGCAAAATGCAAAATAACTTCTCTGTCTTTTCGCACTTTCATACCTTCTAAAGCAGCTACAATTCCTTGTAAAGGAGTTTTTAAAGCTTGGTCTCGAACTAATTCAATTTCTTCTGTTAAACGCTCTCTGTTTTCTTCACTAAACAAATTGGCAATCGACATTCTTATAAATGAAGTATAATTTTGTTTCACAGCTTTTATAGCTCTATCTCGATTGGTTTTTCGTTCTTCAGAATCAGCTCTTGAAGTTGAATTCATTAAAACTAAACCTTTCATCATTTCAGGGTATAATTCGGCAAAAGCCAAAGCCACATAACCACCCATAGAATGACCAATCAAAATGGCTTTTCTGATTTTCAATTCGTGCAAAACATGATATACAACATCCGCTTGGTCTTCCATCGAATGTACATAACCCAAACTATCGGTTTGACCATGACCCAACAAATCAATACAAACCACACGATTACCCTTAGACAAAGCTTCAATATGTGAATTCCACATGGTTGAGTTTTCTAAAAAACCGTGCAATAAAACTACAGTTGTGCCTTTTCCAGCTTCAGAATAAGCGATTTTTGTGTTTTTGTAAAGTGTTTGTTTCAAGGGAGAATTTGTTTAATGCAAAAGTAGAATTTTTAACCGCAAAGAGGCAAAGTTTTTCGCAAAGTTCGCAAAGGTTTTTCCAAAATATTTTCATTCTGAATTTGCTTGTGCTGAATTTATTTCAGTGATTCAGAATTTCATAATTTTTAACGCAAAGAGGCAAAGTTTTTCGCAAAGGTCTATCTTATAATCGTATCATTATGAACTTGATTCAGAATCTTTTAATTTTAAATCTTAACCACTAATTCGTAAATTATTTTACTATTTCTAAAATTTCTGAAATCTGTGTTCCAAAAATAGAAGCTAAATCAATTTCAACTAAACAAAATTAAAATTAAAAAACGGCTCACTATCGCAAACCGTCTTTCTTCTTTTATCTTGATTCTTTCTTCTAAAATTAACTATTCATAATCGACTCAATCTCATCAATCTCAATAGGAATATTTCGCATTAAGTTAAATGGTTCTCCACTATTTTGAATCACAACATCATCTTCTAAACGAATGCCAAAACCTTCTTTTGGAATGTAAATGCCTGGTTCTACTGTGAAAACCATATTGGCTTGCATTGGCTCGTATAATAAACCATAATCGTGTGTGTCTAATCCCATGTGGTGACTCGTTCCGTGCATGAAATATTTTTTATAAGCTGGCCGATCTTTGTTTTCATTTTGAACATCAGCTTTGTCTATTAAACCTAAACCTAACAATTCGGAAGTCATGATTTTTCCAACTTCCACATGATATTGTTTCCATAAAGTGCCTGGAACCAACATTTTTGTAGCTTCATTTTTAACTCTTAAAACAGCATTGTAAACAGCAGCTTGTCTTTCAGAATATTTTCCTGAAACTGGAATCGTTCTACTCATGTCACTAGAATAATTGGCATATTCTGCTCCAACATCTAATAAAATTAAATCTCCAGCTTTACATTGTTGGTTGTTTTCAATATAGTGTAAGACATTAGCATTGTTTCCAGAAGCAATAATTGGTGTATAAGCAAAACCTTTGGAACGATTTCTTAAGAATTCATGGGCAAATTCAGCTTCAATTTCATATTCCATTACGTTAGGTTTCACAAAATTTAAAATTCTTCGGAATCCTTTTTCTGTAATATCACAAGCTTGTTGAATCAAATCTAATTCTTCACTTTCTTTTACAGAACGAATGCGTTGCAATATAGGATTTGATTTTTCTACTTTATGAGCTGGATAATTTTCTTTCCATTTTTTAATGAATCTTGCTTCACGAGTTTCAGTTTCAATTGTAGCTCTGTAATGTTCATTGGTGTTGATGTACATTGTGTCAGCATAAGTCATTAATTCTTTTAATGTCTTATTAAAATCTTGCAACCAAATCACATTTTTAACTCCAGAAACTTCAAATGCACGCTCTTTAGTCAGTTTTTCACCTTCCCAAACAGCAATATGATCATTCGTTTCTTTTAAAAATAAAATTTCACGTTGATTTTCATAAGGAGCATCAGGAAAAAGCACCAAAATACTTTCTTCTTGATCTACACCACTTAAATAAAAAATATCTCTATGTTGGGCAAAAGGTAAAGTCGAATCAGCAGAAACTGGATAAATGTCGTTTGAATTGAAAACGGCAATTCCGTAAGGTCTCATTTGACTAGTGAACTTTTTACGGTTTTTTATGAATAAATCGCGGTCTATTTGGTGGTATTTCATTTTTTATGGATTATTAGAATGTTAGATTATTGGATTCTTAGATTTTGAAAACAATAATTACAAAATTAATGATTAATTTATTTAATGATGTTGCCAAATCGTGTTTTTTTAAATTAAACAGTTTTAAGAAGGAACACAGATTTAAGAAATTTTAAAAATTATTGAAATTTCTGCAATTTCTTAAATCTGTGCTCCCAAAATCACAAAATAATCCTTACTTTTAGGTCAAAATTTCAAAAAATGAAGAAAATACTATTCCTTTTATTACTTGTTCAAAGTTTTTCTTTTGCACAAACCAACTTATTTGAAGAAGTTAAATTCCAAAGTATTGGTCCAACCATCATGAGTGGAAGAATCGTTGATTTGGCTGTAAATCCAGAAAATCCAACAGAGTTTTACGCTGCTTATGCTTCTGGTGGACTTTGGTATACAAACAATAATGGAACAAGTTTTTCTCCAGTTATGGATTCAGCTTCAACTTTAAATTGTGGATCAGTTACTGTAGATTGGAAATCTGGAACTATTTGGGTGGGAACTGGTGAAGTCAATGCTTCTCGTTCTTCTTATTCAGGAATCGGAATTTTAAAATCTACTGATAGAGGTAAAACATGGGAAAATTTAGGATTGCCAGAGAGTCATCACATCAGTAGAGTTTTAGTTAACCCAAAAAACATAAACGAAATCACGGTTGGAGTAGTAGGTCATTTATATACAAAAAACCAAGAAAGAGGTATTTATAAAACCCTTGATGGTGGAAATACATGGAAAAAAACACTATTCATAAATGATGAAACAGGAATAATTGATGTTGTGGTTAGTCCAACAAATTTCAATATTCAATATGCTGCTGCTTGGCAAAAAGACAGAAAAGCTTGGGACTTTAAAGGAAACGGAGCAGCTTCCGGAATTTATAAAAGTACAGATGCAGGTAATAGTTGGAGCTTGGTTTCAACAGAACTGAGTGGTTTTCCAAATAATGAAGGTGTTGGCCGTATTGGTCTGGCGATTTTTAATGAAAATGTAATTTATGCTGTTTTAGACAATCAAAATAAAAGGCCTTCTTCTGAAAAAAGCAAAAGCAGTTTGCCTATAATGATGAGTTCTCCTGGTGAAGATTTTTCTAATATTTCAAATAAAGAATTGAATAATGCTCTGAAATCTGCTGGATTAAGAGAAAAATATAGAGCAGAAAACATCAAAAACTTTATTGAATCTTCTGAATTAGAACCCAAAGAAGCTTTCAAAGTTATTCAAGATGCCAATGCAGCACTTTTTGAAACTGAAGTCATAGGTTGTGAAGTTTACAAATCAACTGATGGTGGAAAATCATGGATAAAAATGAATCAGAAATTTATTGATGATTTTTATTATACTTATGGTTATTATTTTGCAAATATTAGTGTTGATGCAACTGATGAAAACCGAATTTACATTGGTGCAGTTCCTTTGTTGTTTTCAAATGATGGCGGAAAAACTTTTGAAGTTATCAGTAAAGAAAATGTTCACGCAGATCATCACGTGACTTGGATTAATCCAAAAAATCCAAATCATATAATCAACGGAAATGATGGTGGCGTAAATATTTCATACGATAATGGGGCACATTGGATCAAATGCAACAATCAAGCCGTTGGACAATTTTATGCAGTTCAGGTGGATAATGATAAAAATTACAATGTTTATGGTGGTTTACAAGATAACGGAGTTTGGTTTGGACCCAATTATTATGAACATGATGTTTCGTGGCAACAAGAAGGAAAGTATCCATACCAAAGTATTATGGGTGGCGATGGTATGCAAATTCAGGTAGATAACCGCAATTCAAACATAGTTTATACTGGTTTTCAATTTGGAAATTATTACAGAATTGATAAAAAAACAGAAAATTCAGAATCCATAACTCCAAAATCAGGAAAAGATGAAAAACCATTAAGATTTAATTGGCAAACACCTATTTTATTGTCTTCACATAATCAAGATATTGTTTATTTTGGTTCGCAATATTTACATCGTTCCATGAATCAAGGGAAAGATTGGGAAAAGATTTCGGAAGATGTAACTAAAGGTTTTAAAGAAGGAAATGTGGCTTATGGAACCATTACAACAATTTCAGAAAGTCCTTTTCAGTTTGGCTTGTTATATGTTGGTTCAGACGATGGTTTGATGCACGTTTCAAAAGATGGTGGAGCAAGTTGGACAAAAATTGAAATTCAGGAAAATTCTTCAAAAATGGATGATTTATGGGTTTCACGAGTTGTAGCTTCACAACATAAAAAAGAAAGAGTTTATGTAACTTTAAATGGTTATAGAAATGATGATTTTACCAGCTATGTTTATGTTTCAGATGATTATGGAGCAACT
This sequence comes from Flavobacterium sp., assembly GCF_965657075.1. Taxonomy (GTDB): domain Bacteria; phylum Bacteroidota; class Bacteroidia; order Flavobacteriales; family Flavobacteriaceae; genus Flavobacterium. Next base: position 54,779 of record NZ_CBFHMV010000008.1, on the reverse strand, counting down.
TGGATTAACATTTCAAAAGGATTAACGAATGCTGTAAACGTAATTGTTGAAGATTCAGAGAAAGAAAACATTTTATACGTTGGAACAGATAATGCTTTGTTTATTTCAATGGACAAAGGAAATTCATGGCAAGATTTTTCAGCGGATTTACCAAATGTTGCTGTTCATGATTTGAAAATTCAAGCTAAAGCCAAAGATTTAATTGTGGGAACTCATGGTCGTTCGATTTATAAAGTCAAGTTAGAAAAAGTTCAAGCTTTAACGCAAGAAATCTTAGCTAAAAATTTACATTTGTTTTTTGTAGAAGACATCACAAAGTCGAAACGATGGGGAAGTTCTTGGAGTAATTGGGCGAAAAAAATGGAACCAAAAAAAGAAGTTTGGTTTTATGCAAGTACTTCAAATGAGATGACAATTTCCATCACTAATGAAATGAATCAGGAAATTTTAAACAAAAAAATGATCTCCAACAAAGGATTAAATAAATTTGAATTAGATTACATTCTTTCAGGCGAATCTGTTCAAAAATGGATGAAGAAAAATAAAAAAATGCAATTCCAGAAATCCAATAACGATGTTTATTATTATCCAATTGGGAAATACAAACTTACTCTAACCTCTTCTGAAGATAAAGTTGCGCAAGATTTTGAAGTCTTAGAACCTAAAAAATAACGAAATGAAAAAATACATAATACTTTTTACCATTTTTCTTGGAATTTTAACACAGGCCCAAGACAAACAGTCGTATCAACTTTTTGATAAAAACGGTAAAAAAACAACCTATAAAAAGCTAGTTGCTTCCTCTTTAAAGAATGATGTTGTTTTATTTGGAGAATATCATAATAATTCGGTGGTGCATTGGTTACAGCTAGAATTGACAAAAGATTTAGCTGAAAAAACAGATTTAGTTTTAGGTGCAGAAATGTTGGAAGCCGATAATCAAACACAACTAAATCAATATTTAAAAGATGAAATCACACAAAAAGGATTAGATACTTTAGCAAGGTTGTGGAATAATTACAAAACCGATTACAAACCTTTAGTAGATTTTGCCAAAGAAAAAAAATTCGATTTTATCGCAACAAACGTTCCTAGAAGATATGCAAGTATGGTTTTTAGAAAAGATTTGGTGGCTTTAGATTCGCTTTCAACTGAAGAAAAGTCTTGGATTGCTCCATTACCCATTGAATTCGACGTCAATTTGCCTGGTTATCAAGCTATGATGGGAATGCAAGGTGGTCATGCTGGAGACAAAATGCCAAAAGCACAAGCCATTAAAGATGCAACTATGGCTTATTTCATTCATAAAAATTTAAAAGAAAGCAGCGTTTTTGTGCACTATAATGGTACTTACCACTCTGATAATTTTGAAGGGATCAACTGGTATTTAAAGTTATATAATCCTGAAATAAAAATTGTAACTATTGCTACAGTCGAACAAAAAGAGATTGCAACTTTAGAAAAAGAACATTTAAATAAAGCCGATTTTATTTTAGTTATAGATGAAGATGTAACGAAAACTTATTGAGATATTCATTGACAAATCTTGAACGTTAGTTAAACTCATTTTAAATTATTATAAATTAATTCGAAAAGGTTGTAGTTAATCTATTTTAGCCTTATTTTTGTTTGATTTTTTAAATAAAACTATACAATCAAATAAATTATGGCAAAATCTGCACTTTTAAAGTCATCTATCGTAAAAAAATATTGGATGGCTCTTACGGGTTTATTTTTATGCTTGTTTTTGGCAGGTCACTTAGCAGGAAATCTTCAATTAATTTTTGGTACCAACCAGCAATTTAATGAGTATGCTTTATTCATGACAACCAATCCAGCAGTAAAATTACTTTCCTATTTAACTTACATTTCAATAATTTTCCACGCTATCGATGGTTTTTTATTGACTGTTCAAAACAAAAAAGCTAGGCCAGTAGCTTACGCAAAAAGTAATCCTTCAGCAAACAGTGGCTTTGCATCAAGAAACATGGCGGTTTTAGGAACGATTATTATGTTTTTTATTGTTACTCACATGGTTAATTTTTGGGCAAAAATGCACTTTGATAAAAATATGCCAATTATGACCAAATCGTTCACTACTCCTACTGGTGAAGAAAAAAAATTATATGTTGGTACTGCAAGTGGGCAATATTATGACGTGGATCAAGTAGAAATTCAAGCGGAGAAAAAAGATTCATTAGCCCCAAATATGATGATGCCAAAACAATTTGTAATTAAAAATCGAACAGAATTATATTACAAACAAGTGGATATAAAAGCGGCTGATTTATACAAAGATTTACATAAACTTACTTTTGACTTTTTTAGAAGTAAAGACAAATTATTTGGAGTTATACCAAACGAAGGTTTGTTTTTTACAATAGCTTATGTATTAGCTATGCTGGCTTTAGGTTTTCACTTATGGCATGGTTTTGCAAGTGCTTTTCAATCTTTAGGACTAAACAATCCAAAATTCAATACAGGAATAAAATTCTTTGGAAAAGCATTTGCGGTTATTGTTCCGTTATTATTCGCTATAATTCCACTATACATTCATTTTTCTAAATAAATCAACATCACTATATTATGAAGTTAGATTCTAAAATACCACAAGGTCCTTTATCAGACAAATGGACCAATTATAAAGACCATTTAAAATTAGTTGCACCAAATAATAGACCAAAAATTGATATTATTGTTGTTGGAACTGGTTTAGCAGGAGCTTCGGCAGCTGCTTCCCTTGGAGAAATGGGTTATAATGTAAAAGCATTCTGTTTTCAAGATTCTCCAAGACGTGCACACTCTATTGCAGCTCAAGGAGGAATCAATGCCGCTAAAAATTATCAAAATGACGGTGATAGTATTTACCGTTTATTTTATGATACAATTAAAGGTGGAGATTATCGCTCACGTGAAGCAAACGTACATCGTTTAGCAGAAGTTTCAGGAAATATCATCGACCAATGTGTAGCTCAAGGTGTTCCTTTTGCACGTGAATATGGTGGAATGTTAGATAATCGTTCGTTTGGAGGTGTTCAAGTACAACGTACTTTTTATGCTGCTGGTCAAACCGGACAACAATTATTATTAGGAGCATATTCTGCATTATCAAGACAAATTGGATTAGGACGTGTTAAAATGTTCAGCCGTCATGAAATGTTAGACTTAGTAAAAGTAGATGGAAAGGCTAGAGGTATTATTGCCCGTAACTTAGTTACAGGTGAATTAGAAAGACATTCGGCTCATGCAGTGGTTATTGCTTCTGGAGGATATGGAAATGTTTATTTTCTTTCTACAAATGCAATGGGAAGTAACGTAACTGCTTCATGGAAAGTGCACAAACAAGGTGCTGCTTTTGCTAATCCTTGTTTTGTCCAAATTCACCCAACTTGTATTCCAGTTCATGGTACAAATCAAGCAAAATTAACTTTGATGTCCGAATCATTGCGTAATTCGGGTCGTATTTGGGTTCCTAAAAAGAAAGAAGATGCTGAAGCAATTAGAGCTGGAAAATTAAAACCAACACAAATTGCGGAAGAAGATAGAGATTATTACTTAGAAAGAAGATACCCTGCTTTTGGAAACTTAGTGCCTCGTGATGTGGCATCAAGAGCTGCAAAAGAAGTATGTGATGATGGTCATGGAATTGAAGCTAATGATACCAATGAAGGAGTTTATTTAGATTTCTCTTCGGAAGTAAAAACTAAAGGTAAAGAGGTAGCTTACGCTCAAGGAAATCATAATCCTACCGAAGAAGAAGTTACTACTTTAGGAAAAAAATGGTTGGAACAGAAATACGGAAACTTATTCGAAATGTATGAAAAAATTACAGACGAAAATCCTTATGAAACTCCAATGAAAATTTATCCAGCAGTTCACTACACAATGGGTGGTGTTTGGGTTGATTATAATTTGCAATCAACAATTCCAGGTTGTTTCGTAGCTGGGGAAGCAAATTTCTCAGACCATGGAGCAAACAGACTAGGTGCTTCTGCCTTAATGCAAGGTTTAGCTGATGGATATTTTGTATTACCTTATACAGTTTCAAATTATTTAGCTGATGAAATTAGAACTGGAAAAATCTCAACCGATTCTCCTGAATTTACTCAAGCTGAAAATAATGTAAAAGAAACAATAGAAAAGTTCATTAACAATAACGGAACCAAATCTGTAGACCATTTCCATAAACGTTTAGGTCATGTAATGTGGAATAAAGTTGGAATGGCTCGTAACGAAAAAGGACTAAAAGAAGCTATTGAAGAAATAGGTCAAATTCGCGATGAATTCTACAAAGATGTTTATGTTCCAGGAAGTGCTGATGAATTGAATCCTGAATTAGAAAAAGCATTAAGAGTATCTGATTTACTAGAATTAGGTCAATTAATGGCAATGGATGCTTTACAAAGAAATGAATCTTGTGGAGGTCACTTTAGAGAAGAATATCAAGATGCTGAAGGAGAAACTCTTCGTGATGATGAAAACTTCTCTTTTGTAAGTGCATGGGAATATAAAGGTCAAGATACTACGCAAGCAGTACTTCATAAAGAAGAATTAAAATACGAGTTCATTAAAATTGCAGCTAGAAATTATAAATAAAATACTATGAGTGCAGCTAAAAATATAAATATTACTCTTAAAATTTGGAGACAAAAAAACTCTGAAGCAAAAGGGAATATCGAAACATATAAATTAGATAATGTTTCAACAGCTAGTTCGTTTTTGGAAATGTTAGACCAATTGAACGAACAAATTATCAACGAAAAAGGAAGTCCAGTGGCTTTCGATCACGATTGTCGTGAAGGAATTTGTGGAATGTGTTCGCTTTATATTAATGGTAGAGCCCATGGACCAGAAACAGGAACAACTACTTGTCAGTTACACATGAGAAAATTCAATGATGGTGATACTATCTTCATTGAGCCATGGAGAAGTAAAGCTTTCCCAGTGGTAAAAGATTTAGTGGTTGACAGAAGTGCTTTTGATAGAATTCAACAAGCTGGAGGATTCGTATCTGTAAACACATCTGGAAACACTATTGACGCTAATACTATACCAGTTCCTAAAGATGATGCTGACAAAGCCTTTATGGCAGCAGCTTGTATTGGTTGTGGAGCTTGTGTAGCAAGTTGTAAAAATGGATCAGCTATGTTGTTTGTTGGAGCAAAAGTTTCTCAATATGCTTTGTTACCACAAGGTAAAGTTGAAGCAGCGCAACGTGTTCAAAATATGGTACGTCAAATGGATGAAGAAGGTTTCGGAAATTGTACCAATACTGGAGCGTGTGAAATTGAATGTCCAAAGGGAATTTCATTAGAAAACATTGCTCGTATGAACAGAGAATATTTAAAATCTAGTTTCTAAAAAAAGATTTTACTAATTATAAAAACGCGTTCATTCATTTGGATGCGTTTTTTTGTATTTTTAAATCAAATTAACAAAAATGAAAATAGCCATATTCCAAACCACTTTATCTTGGGAAAATCCAGCATCAAATAGAACATTTATAGAAGAATATTTTATGAGTGAAGAAGAATCATTTGATTTATTTGTACTTCCAGAAATGTTTTCGTCAGGATTTACAATGAATCCTGAAAATGTTGCTGAATCTATGGATGGAATAACGGTTTCTTGGATGAAAGCATTAGCTCTAAAGAATGATTGTGCTGTTTGTGGTAGTTTGGTTATTTCAGAAAACAACAGCTTTTACAATCGTTTTATATTCGTTCATCCTAATGGGAAAATCGATTTTTATGACAAAAGACATTTATTCACATTAGCAGGAGAACATGAGCGTTATTCTAAAGGAAATAAAAAAGTAATAATTGAATACAAAGGCTGGAAAATTTGTCCTCAAATTTGTTATGATTTGCGTTTTCCTGTTTTTTCTCGCAATCAAGAAGGTTATGATTTATTACTTTATGTTGCTAATTGGCCAAAACCTAGAATTAATGCTTGGGATATTTTATTAAAAGCAAGAGCTGTTGAAAATATGTGTTATGTCATTGGCATAAATCGAATTGGTTTAGATGAAAATAGTCATGAATATGTTGGGCATTCTCAAGTCATTGACGAATTGGGCAATAGTATCACTAATGCAGCGAACAATTTAGGAGTTTTTATAACGGTATTAGACCAACAGAAAATGCTTGAAACAAGAAAAAAACTAAAGTTCTTAGATGATAAAGATGATTTTGAACTCATTTTTTAAAATCCAACAAAAAAATATGGTAATTTGAATGAACGTAAATTTAATTTCCTACATCAAATTCTTGATTCACATCCCAATTGGCTCGAACATCAACATCTTCAACCATGTAAATAATTTGTTCGGCAATGGTTTTGCTTAAAAAATCACCAGTATCCCAAATTCCATTCTTATTATCATCGTAGATAATTCTTAAAGTATAAATTAATGGGTTAATCAAATCAAAATCTAAAATAGTTTTATTATTAGTTGTTTGAGATGCCAAAACAACTCCTTTTGAATCTAATAACTCCAAAATAATAGGAAAACGATCTACATTTTTTAAAGTTACTCTCAAATTTCCATAATCACCGTAAGATTTGGTTGCAATTGTTTTTACCAAAGTATCATTGGAATTTTCATACATATCGGTAAATGCTCCTGGTAAAAAGGTCAGTTGGTATTTTTGTTCTTCTTCTTTTTTAAAATCAATAGTAATTTTTTGTTCAAAATCTTCATATTTGGCTTTAAAAGCAACAGCCATTGAATCTTTATTTAAGACAGAAATTTTACTTTCGTCAATTTTTGAAAGAGGCGTAGTTGTGGTTAAATTATAGATTTCTCTAAAATTTAGAATTCCTCTAGTATTTTCACTTACCGATAGTGAATCAGTTTCTTTAATTTCTTTGTGTTTTAGTTTATATGTTTTAGAAAAACCTTTTCTTTCTACTAAAAATGAAAGCGAATCGTTTTCAATTTTATTCGGAATAAATAGCTGAATGGAATCACTTTTTGACGAAGGAAGCTTTGCTAATTTTACAGGAAAATTATTTTGTCCTTGCTGTAGTGTAATTTTCAAATCTTCGACAGCACCTTCAATAGGTAAAAAATATTTATTGGTACTTTGTTGTATTGGTTTTTCAATTTTTGAAGGTGTTTTTTCTTTAAACAGTTCTAGTTCGAAAACAGTTTCTGTCGGAATTTTAATAGGCTCATTCAAAAAACCAATTTTATCGGATTTAGGATCAAACTTATTATTTCCGTTTTTGTCCTTTAATGCAATAATTTGATATTCACCTTCTTTTAAATTCTCTAAAGAAAACAACTTTAAACTATCTAAAGTGTTTGTAACATATAAAGGAGTTTCTTTATAAACAGTAGAATCTGTGTAGGTTTTGGCATCATATAACATTACCGACACAAAATTATCGGCTTTTCTTTCATAAGCATCTTTAATTTTGCCTACAACCGTTAGCGAATCAATATAATTTCCTGTTGAAAAAATATACTTGAATTGCGAATAGGGATTACCTTCATTATTATCAGTAATACTCTGTCCAAAATTGAAACTATAAGTAGTATTTTCCAATAACTCATCTAAAATTTTAATAGAAATGTACTTACTTGCACTACCTTGAGGAACAATAATTGGTTGTTTTTCCATGGGTGGTGAAATAATCAATTGTTTATTGATGTTTTTAACTTTAATTAATTCGTCAAAAACTATTTTTATTTCTTTTCCTTTAAAATTAGTTTTAAAATTTTCGGGCGAACTTCCAATTATTTTGGGAGCAATAGTATCTTTAGCTCCTCCATATATAGTACCTCTTTTCGCACAACTTGTAGTTGCCAATAGAAAACCAAACACTATTAAAAGTGCTGTAATAAATATTTTACGCATACATTTTAAATTCTAAAACAAAATAACAACTATATTTAAAGTAAACATACTATTTTATATAATTTTTATTATTTAGTGTAGGCAATTGAAACAATACTAATTTTAGAGTCATTTACTTCTAACAGTTTTTTACTAATTGCTTCAATAGTTGCACCACTTGTAATTACATCATCTACTATCAAAAAGTGACTATTTACATAGTTTAATTCGTTTTCTAGCATAAAATCTTCTTGATTTAATGAGGCTCTATCTGTTTTGTTTTTTCTAGTTTGAGTTTTTGTATGTTTTTTTCTAAATAATAAATCAGTTGCAATGGGCAAATTTAATTCTTCTGACAAAGCTTCACAAAAAGTAGTAATTTGATTGTAACCTCTTTCAGACCTTCTTTTTTTATGAATTGGTGTTGGAATTATATAGTCTATCGCTTCAAGTTTATTGTTTTTCTTCAGTTCGTTTCCATAAATTGTACCTAATATAGTTCCAATTTCTTGTTGATTTCTATATTTTAAATTGTGAATCATTTCCTGAACGATTCCTTTGTTTTCAAAATAGAGCATAGCACTGGCAAATTCGATGGGAATTATACCGTAAAATTTTTGTGTTATTTCGTTTTTTTCTAATAGATGATGATGCGTAAAAGGAAGTTCGTACCTGCATTTTGTGCAAATACAATGCTCATTCTTCAGTAACAGAACATTACATCCGTTACAAAGTTTTGGAAAAAATAAGTGTATTAAATTTGAAAACATATTTTTTTAAAGATTAAAGATAAAAAATCTTATTTATTATTCTATATAATTTTTACTTTTGCATCATGGCAAAACAAGAAGATTTATTTAAGAACGTAGTTTCGCATGCAAAAGAATACGGATTTATTTTTCCGTCAAGCGAAATATATGATGGTTTGAGCGCAGTTTACGATTATGCTCAAAATGGTGTAGAATTAAAAAAGAATATTAGAGAATATTGGTGGAAAGCCATGGTTCAAATGCATGAAAATATTGTAGGTATTGACGCTTCTATTTTTATGCATCCAACAACATGGAAAGCTTCTGGACATGTTGATGCGTTTTCTGACCCATTAATTGACAACAAAGATTCTAAAAAAAGATATCGTGCCGATGTTTTGATTGAAGATTATGCAGAAAAAATCTACATCAAAGCACAAAAAGAAATTGATAAAGCTAAAGCTCGATTTGGAGATGCTTTTAATGAAGAAGAATTTGTTACCACTAATGAAAGAGTAAAAGGATATTTAGAACAAAAAAATCAAATTTTGCAACGCATGGCTCGCTCTCTTGAAAATGAAGATTTGGCTGATGTAAAAGCTTTGATTGAAGAATTAGGCATTGCTTGTCCAGATTCAGGTTCTAAAAATTGGACCGATGTTCGTCAGTTTAATTTGATGTTTGCTACAAAATTAGGAGCTTCTGCTGACACTGCAATGGATTTATATTTACGTCCAGAAACGGCTCAAGGTATTTTTGTGAATTTCCTAAATGTCCAAAAAACAGGTCGAATGAAAATTCCTTTTGGAATTGCTCAAACGGGAAAAGCTTTCAGAAATGAAATTGTTGCAAGGCAGTTTATTTTCAGAATGCGTGAATTTGAACAAATGGAAATGCAATTTTTTATAAAACCAGGCGAAGAAATGCAGTATTATGACTATTGGAAAGAAACACGTTTAAAATGGCACTTGTCTTTAGGCTTAGGAAAAGAAAATTATCGTTTTCATGACCATGAAAAATTAGCACATTATGCAAATGCTGCAGCTGATATTGAGTTTAACTTTCCATTTGGATTCAAAGAATTAGAAGGAATTCACTCAAGAACTGATTTTGATTTGAAAGCTCATGAAGAATTTTCAGGAAAAAAATTACAGTTTTTTGATAATGAAACCAATTCTAGTTATGTGCCTTATGTAGTTGAAACATCTGTTGGTTTAGATAGAATGTTTTTAGCTGTTTTTTCAAAAGCACTTCAAGAGGAAACATTGGAAGATGGTTCAACCAGAACAGTTTTGCGTTTACCTTCTGTATTAGCTCCAACAAAAGCAGCTGTTTTACCTTTAATTAAAAGAGATGGTTTGCCAGAAATTGCTAAAGAAATCATAGAGGACTTAAAATGGGATTTCAACGTGACTTATGATGAAAAAGATGCTGTTGGAAGACGTTATCGTCGTCAAGATGCACTTGGTACACCATTTTGTATTACTGTTGATCATCAAACCTTAGAAGATAAAACAGTAACAATTCGTCATAGAGATACCATGAAACAAGAACGAGTTACCATTGCTGATTTAAGGAAAATTATTGCAGATGAAGTTTCAATGCGCAATTGGTTAATGAAAATGTAACTTTTTTTGAACATAAAATTAGATAAGACTCGCTATTTTGCGAGTCTTTTTTTTATTTATTAACAAATGGTTTAGTCAAAAGGATTTTTATTTCAAAATCAGTCAATTGCTACTTTATAATTATATGTTTTAATTGAATTTAAACTCTTTCTATAAAAAACGTGCATTAATTTTTATTTTTTAATTTGAATTCTGCAAGCATTTAACAGGGTTATTGTTTGTTTTAACGGTATATAAACATATTATAATGGTTGTTAACAAAAGAGTGTTTATAATTACAAACAAGGCTATCTTTAAATAAATAAAAATTATGAGTAATATTGTTACTCGTAAAACCCCAAATTTTACCACTTATACTGCTCATTCTAGGTTAATCGAAAGATTATAGATTAAGCAAATGACATATAAATATATAATAATTGACAATGACAGTCAAAGCAGCATGATGCTACAATCATATATAGCTACTTTGTCTGAATTCCAGTTTTCTGCTTACGCAAGTAATCGGGAAGAGGGAATTAATTGTATTCTCGAAAATAATCCAGAAATAATATTTCTGGGAACTAATACATCTGAATCTAAAGTTGAAATTGATTTGACTTTGATTAATGAATTGTATAAGTACATGGTTGTTTTACCAAAAATCGTTGTAATATCTAGCTCCAAAGAATTGGCTTATGATGTTATGAAATATGACATCTACGATTTTATCTTAAAACCTTTTCAAAAAATAGATGTTTTAAAAACATTAATGAAATTTAGAAAAGAAAAAAGTTATTTAAATACTATTGATCTCACAAGATTAACAAGTATCAAAGAAGCTAAAACCAAAGTAGATCCTGTTCAAAATGACGATGCGTTATTGGAGCCCATTTCAAATGAAGTTAATAATACATCTTATTACAATAACGGTTTAGATTTTGGTTCTTCTAATGGAAGTCAAAAACAAACAGTTGAAGTAGATTACAATTTAGATACACAAAAAATACAAGAGCAATTGGTTGAAATAGTCAAGCAATCTTTAGAATCGAATAGAAAATCCAATTTGGCAGGTGTTAATGAAAATGAAGAAACTCCAGAACGCAAAAGTATTTTATGTATTAAATCTTATGGCGATTACAGATTTATTGAATTTGATGATGTAGTTTATTTAAAAGCGGATAATAATTCAACAGATATTATTTTAAGTAACGGAGACAGTATTACAGCTTTTAAAACTTTAAAGCATTTTGAAGAATCTTTACCAGATGAATTTATGAGAATTCATAACAGTCATATTATTAACATTAAGTATGTGTCTAGAATTCATTTAGGAAATACAGATTGTTATTTGCAAAAAGGAAAAATTAAACTTCCTTTTTCTAAATCATACAAAGAAAATATAAATTCAATTATTGAATTATTTACAGCAAATAATATTAACGAAGATTAAGAAATTGTCTTTGACTTCTTTTTATGCAATCATTTACCATTAATTGTATGTATTGTACAATTAATGGATTTGTTTTTTGTGTAAATGTTTAATCTTTTTATAATTTTACTATGTTCTGAAAGCAAAAGTATTATTTATAAATATTCTTTTGTAAAGAGCTACGTTCTTACCTATTAATTTTTATTAATATTTATATATGTCTTATAAAAAGGCTATCTGTATTCAGGTAGCCTTTTTATTGTTTATAGTGTATTAAAATCTATATCCAATATTAAAATCACCTCTGAAAAATGCGTCAGGAGCTAGGTCAGAATTACCTAAAGTTCTACCAACACCTCCAAGGATTTCAAAGACAAATCCTGATGAATTAATCCATTTTTTTCCCAATGATAATCCAATTGCACCAGCACTATAATTTTTGTTGACAAAATTAAAATTTGTATCGTCATAAACATCTGTTGCACCTGTAGAATATTTTGCAAAACCTTCAACAAAAAAACCTTGAGCTCCATACTCTTTAGATTCTTGAAAATAGAAACGAGCAAATGGAGTGATAGAAAAATCTTCATTCCAACCATTATCTTCTTGAAGATTTATCAATATGGAAGCACCATAGGTAAAATCTTTAGAATGAATATACTCATAAGTTCCCTCTAATACTGGTCCAGCTAACATTTTTATAGCTCCAATTTTTACCTCATGTTTACGGTCAAAAATGGATGATTTTTCTGCTTTCTGTGCGAAAGAGACAGCAGTTGATAACAGAACGGCTAATGCAATAATTTTTTTCATGTTTATTTTTTTAATAAAAGTAAATTTTTTTCTGAATACTACAAAAATTATTCCTTTAAAGAATCCCAGCCTCTTGCTTTTAAAGCTATTTTGGTATTGGCTCTTGTGATTAGATGTTTGCCTTCATTTTCATGAACGATATGACCAATTACAGTAAAATTAGGATTGGCTTTTATTTTATCAAAATCCTCCAATTTAATGGTAAATAATAATTCATAATCTTCACCGCCACTCAGTGCAATTGTTGTACTATCAATATTAAATTCTTCACAAACATTAATTAATTGTGGGTCTAAAGGCAGTTTTTCTTCAAATAAATTGCAACCTACTTTACTGTTTTTACAAATGTGCATGATTTCAGAAGAAAGTCCATCCGAAATATCAATCATTGAAGTTGGTTTTACATCCAAAGAGGCTAACAGATCTTTAATGTCTTTTCTCGCTTCAGGTTTTAGTTGGCGTTCAATTAAATATGTATAAGCATCTAAATCAGGTTGGTTGTTTGGATTGACTTTAAAAACCTGTTTTTCACGTTCCAAAACTTGCAAACCCATGTAAGCTGAGCCAATATCACCGGTAACTACCAATAAGTCATTTTCTTGAGCACCACTTCTGTAAACTAATTCTTCTTCATTAGCTTCTCCAATAGCAGTAATAGAAATAATTAATCCCTTTTGAGAAGAGGTAGTATCGCCACCAATAACGTCAACATTATATATTTTGGCAGCTAATGCAATTCCGTCAAACAATTCTTCCAATGCTTCTAGCGGAAAACGATTAGAAACCGCAATAGAAACCGTTATTTGTGTTGCTTTAGCATTCATTGCATAAATGTCAGAAAGATTCACTACAACCGCTTTATAGCCCAAATGCTTTAAAGGCATATATCCTAAATCAAAATGAACACCTTCTACTAGCAAATCGGTTGAAATTACAGTTTTTTTGTTGCCAAAATCTAAAACAGCTGCATCATCACCAATACTTTTTAGTGTTGATTTTTGTTTCACATCAAATTGTTTGGTTAAATGGTCTATTAATCCAAATTCACCTAATTGCGATACATCTGTTCTTTGTGGGTTTTTGTCTTCTATCATTTTGCAAAGGTAAGAAAGATTAACGATTGCTGAATAACGATTTTTGATTTTTGATTTTGTGATATTTTCAAAAGAAAAGAAATGATTTTAGCCACAGATTCACAGATTTTAAACTTTAAATTTTCTGAATGATTAATAGGTAAAAAGAAATTTTATTTTTTACTACAAAGACATTAAGGAACAAAGATTTTATTAATTATAAATTTTCTAAATTATTAAGTATTCTTGAAACTTTTCCTATTGAAGGTCTTGGTGCATCGATTTCAACTAAAATTCCTTCACTATCAATAATTATAAACCTTGGAATGGATTCAACAGTATATTCTTTCACAATTTTTGATTGCCAAGCGTTTTCAACGATTAAATGTGTTCCTCCTAATTCTTTTTTAATGATAAAATTTTTCCATTTTTCAAGGTCTTTTTGACTGTCTAATGAAATGCTTAAAAACACTATATTTTTATCTTTAAATTTTTCTTCTAATTTTTTTAAATCTGGAATTTCTGCAATACAAGGCTTACACCAAGTAGCCCAAAAATCGATGTAAATATTTTTCCCTTTAAAATCTGAAAGGCTTACTTTATTGCCGTTTTGATCATTCAATTCAAAATAAGGAGCTGGTGAACCATTTACAAATTTTTCTTCATTTTCAATTTTAGAAATTATTTTTTGTTTAAAATCTTCATCTTTAGTTATTGAAATTATTGCATTTAAAATATAATTTTCATTGTCATCATAAAACTTAGTTTGATTTGCTAAATTTTTTAAAACATAATCTTCTATAACAGGATTGTTAATTTTTTGCATTTCTTCGGTTAATAATTGTTTGGCTGAAGCTTGGTTTTTTTTAAATTTTGGACGAAATGAACCATTAAACTTGCCATATTCAAAACCTCTAAAAACAGAACTAAATTCAAAATCTTCAAAATCGAATTTTATAGTATCTCTTTTAATAACTCTAGATTCACAAATTTTAGCTTTTGAAACATTTGATTTTGTATAATATGAATAAGAATATTTATAGCTAGAATAATAATTTTGATTACTGAAGATTATATTTTTTTCCTCAAGTTTTTTAAAATCATTGTCTAAAGATGTATTATTTCTTAGAAGTTCTAAATTAGAAGCTATTAATTGGTCTATTGCTTTAACAAATTCTTCCTCTTTTAGAGTGTAAATTTTATTTGGGTTTAAATTTTCATCAGTAATTATTTTGAATTTTTTAAATAAATAAGAACACTCATTTGCTACATTTCCTTTAAATAATATGGTTTCATAAAGATTATTTTGGTCAAAAGAAATATTAAGATTTGCCTCTTTTTTTAAGTAAATTTCCCATCTATAGCCATTAGCATAAAAAGAATATAATCCTGCGTGATTTACAGATATTGCTTTGGAAAAATTACCTTCTTCATCTAAAGGAATTGTCAAATCAAAATTAAGTCCAGAAATTAGAATTTCTTTTTCAGTTGAATTAAGAATTTTCCCTTCAATTAGTGCTGTTTTATTTGCAAACGTTAATTGGAAAGCTAACAATAAAAATAAGTACTTTAATTTCATTTTTTTACATTTAATTCAAGATAAAACGAGAAACTTTCAAATTTATTTTAACAAAAAACCCAACAACTTTCGTAATCGGGCTTAGTCTTAATACTTAATACTATAATCTTAATACTTTTCTAGTCATTCAACTTCAAAACAGCCATAAACGCTTCTTGAGGAATTTCAACATTTCCTACTTGACGCATTCGTTTTTTACCTTTTTTCTGTTTTTCTAGAAGTTTACGCTTACGCGAAATATCACCACCATAACATTTGGCTGTTACGTCTTTTCTCAAAGCTTTTATCGTTTCACGAGCTATAACTTTGGCTCCAATTGCCGCTTGGATTGGAATGTCAAATTGTTGTCTTGGGATTAATTCTTTCAGTTTTTCACACATTTTCTTACCAATATAGTAAGCATTACTTTCGTGAATTAACGCAGAAAGTGCATCAACGGATTGTGCATTTAATAAAACATCCAATTTCACCAATTTTGATTCTCTCATTCCAATTGGCGAGTAGTCAAATGAAGCATATCCTTTAGAAACAGTTTTTAATCTATCGTAAAAATCAAATACAATTTCCGCTAAAGGCATGTCAAAATTTAATTCAACACGTTCTGTAGTTAAATAGGTTTGGTTGGTAATTACACCACGTTTTTCAATACAAAGACTCATAACATTTCCAACGAAATCAGACTTTGTAATAATAGTTGCCTTGATGTATGGTTCTTCAACTCGGTCTAATTTAGAAGGTTCAGGTAAATCAGAAGGGTTGTTTACGATTAAAATTGTATCAGGTTCTTTTTTAGTGTAAGCATGATAAGAAACGTTGGGAACTGTTGTAATTACAGTCATGTCAAATTCACGTTCTAAACGTTCTTGAATAATTTCCATGTGCAACATTCCTAAGAATCCACAACGGAAACCAAAACCTAACGCTGCTGAGCTTTCAGCTGTAAATACTAATGAAGCATCATTCAACTGTAATTTTTCCATCGAAGCACGTAAATCTTCAAAATCTTCAGTATCTACTGGATAAATCCCAGCAAATACCATAGGTTTTACGTCTTCAAAACCTGTAATCATATTGGTTGTTGGTGTTTTTGCGTCTGTTACAGTGTCACCAACTTTTACTTCTTTAGCTTCTTTAATTCCAGAAATTAAATACCCAACATCACCAGTAGAAATTTTGTCTTTTGGTACTTGATTTAGTTTTAATGTACCCACTTCATCGGCAAAATATTCATTGCCAGTTGCCATGAACTTGATTTTTTGTCCTTTTTTAATTTCACCGTTTTTTACACGAAAAATTACTTCAATTCCTCGAAAAGGATTATAATGTGAATCGAAAATTAAGGCTTGCAATGGTTCTTCCGGATTTCCTTTTGGAGCAGGAACTTTATTAATAATAGCTTCCAAAATTTTATCCACTCCAAAACCTGTTTTCCCTGAAGCATGAATAATATCTTCTAATTTACAACCTAGTAAATCAATAATATCATCACTAACTTCTTCAGGATTGGCACTTGGTAAATCTACTTTGTTTAAAACGGGAATAATTTCCAAGTCATTTTCTAATGCCAAATATAAATTAGAAATGGTTTGTGCTTGAATACTTTGTGCTGCATCTACAATCAACAAAGCACCTTCACATGCAGCAATAGAACGAGAAACTTCATAAGAAAAATCAACGTGTCCTGGTGTGTCAATTAAATTTAAAATATAATCTTCACCATTGTGTTTGTAATTCATTTGAATAGCGTGACTTTTTATGGTAATTCCGCGTTCACGCTCCAAATCCATATTGTCTAATAACTGTGCTTTTTCTTCACGAGCTGTTACGGTTTGAGTAGCACCTAATAATCTATCAGCCAACGTACTTTTTCCGTGATCAATATGAGCTATTATACAAAAATTTCTAATGTTTTTCATTTTCAATATCAATTTCAATGTCAAAAATCAATCTCAAAAACTTGTGTTCATAACAAATTAGCAAAAGATTTTTTACTTAATAATCTGCAAATATAATTCAAAGTTTTGGATTGTTGTTCTAAGATTAACGTTTGTTGAATATATATACCTTGTTTTTATTGTAATTTTTTAAAACACATTTGTGTAAATTTGGGAAATTAGTGTCAAAATAAAAATCTTATCGTAAATTTGTAAAAAATTTTAGTTTAAAAATGCCAAAAATCGGAAACATAGTATTACCAGAATTTCCTTTGCTTCTTGCTCCTATGGAAGATGTGAGTGATCCACCATTTCGTAGATTGTGTAAATTGCATGGTGCAGATTTAATGTATTCTGAATTTATTTCGTCAGAAGGATTGATTAGAGATGCTATGAAAAGTATGAAGAAATTGGACATTTTTGATTATGAAAGACCCGTTGGAATCCAAATTTTTGGTGGTGATGAAGAAGCTATGTCGGAAAGTGCTAGAATTGTAGAAACGGTTCAGCCTGATTTAGTTGATATTAATTTTGGTTGTCCAGTAAAAAAAGTGGTAACAAAAGGAGCAGGAGCAGGAGTTTTGAAAGATGTAGATTTGATGATTCGATTGACTAAAGCAGTTATTAGAGGAACTTCATTGCCAGTTACAGTTAAAACACGTTTGGGTTGGGATGATGCATCTATAAATATTGATGAGGTTGCCGAAAGATTGCAAGATATCGGTGTTCAAGCATTGTCAATTCATGCAAGAACTCGTGCTCAAATGTATAAAGGACATTCCGATTGGAGTCATATTGCTCGAGTGAAAAATAATCCAAGAATTACAATGCCCGTTTTTGGAAATGGAGATATTGATTCACCTGAAAAAGCTTTAGAATATAAAAATGAATATGGTATAGATGGCATCATGATTGGAAGAGCTGCAATTGGTAATCCTTGGATTTTTAATGAAATTAAACATTTCATGAAAACGGGTGAGCATTTAGCACAACCAACATTGAATGACAGAATTGAAGCGGCAAAAAATCACTTGATTTGGTCTATGGAATGGAAAGGAGAGCATTTAGGAATTATCGAAATGCGTCGTCATTATACCAATTATTTCAAGGGAATTCATTCTTTTAAAGAATATAAGCAACGTTTGGTAACAACGGATGATGCCAACGGTTTAATGAAAGTCTTTGAAGAAATTAGTCAAGTTTATGCTAATTATCAAATGGTGTAATTTATTCTTCTAAAAGTTTTTTTGATACGGTGTTGCTAGCTATCCAAGAGGCAATCAATCCCAGAATAAAGATTGTAAAACACACAATAATTATATTAAAAACTTCAAATTTGATTGGATAAGCAAGATTTTCGGTAATCATTATCAATTGAAATTTTTGTTGAATTAAAACAATAATTATTCCTAAAAAAAGACCTAAAATTCCACCCAGAAAGGTAATTAAACCTCCTTGTAAAAAGAAGATAGTTCTAATTTTTTTAACATCAACTCCTAAGCTAAAAAGTGTTTTTAAATTATTCTTTTTGTCAATAATCATCATAATTAATGCTCCTGCTAATGTAAAAAGCGTTAAAATAATTACTAGAGTAAAAATGGAGTAAACAGCAATGTTTTCTGTATTAAGCATTTTGTAAAGAGAATCATTTAATTGAGCTCTGTTTTTAATTTTTACTTTATTTTTAAAAATGGTATTTAATTCTGAAACAGCTTCTTCTTCAGTAACATTGGGCTTTAATTTTAATTCTATATTAGTAAATTGATTGGCTTTAAAATCCATAAGTTGTTGTGCAATTTCTATATCACAAAACACATATTTATTATCAATTTCTTCGTTTTCGGTGTAGTAAATTCCTACAGGTAATAAAAATGTTTTTCTAAATGCATCTTCTTCAGAATTAATAGTTCCTTTGCCTGGTTTAGGAACAAACACTTGTAATTGGTTGTTAAAATCCAACAATCCAGCAGAAAGTTTTCTTGAAATACCTGTAGCCATTACGGCACCATTTGTTTCAGATTCAAACCAATTTCCGGAATATATTTCTTTTTTAAACGTTGTTACATCGTTAAATAAACTATCCACACCTTTTAAGTAAGCCACATGTTCTTTTTCGTCATATAAAAAAAATACCCGCTCTTCTATAACTTTAGAAAAGGATAAAATTTTATCTGAACTTTTTAGTTGTGTTTCTTGTTCTTTTGAAAGCAGTAATGATTTTCCTGCTATAGCCTCGATTTTTAAATCAGGATCTACAGAGTTTGCAAAACTTAAACTAAATTCTTTTAATCCACTAAAAACCGACATCACCACAAATAAAGCCATCGCACCAGCAATTATTCCAACGGAAGCTATTGCAGTAATGAAGTTTATGGCAGTGCTTTTTGTTTTGGTAAATGCGTATCTTTTAGCTATGTAAAGAGAAATATTCAAATTATGATTTTTTTCTTTTTTCTAATAAATCAGGGTTTGTGATGGGATTTTCGTTGCCTTTTAGTGCGTTATCAATACTTTCAATATAATCTAAACTGTCGTCAATATAAAAAGTTAGATTTGGTACTTTTCTTAATTGATTTTTCACTCTTTGAGCTAAATCGTGCTTAATAAGTGGTGTATTGGTTTTGATAGCAGCTAAAATTTCTGGAGCTTTCTCCGTTGGAAAAACACTTAAATGAACTTTCGCAATAGATAAATCTGTTGTTACATTAACCTTTGAAATTGAAATGATTAAGTTTAAAATTCCATTTTTTCTAATTTCTCCTTGAAGAATATCTACCAAGTCATTTTGCAACAAGGCACCTATTTTTTTTTGTCTATTTGTTTCCATTGGGCAAAAATACAATAAGATTTCCGATTGAAGATTAATGAATTTCGATTTTTGAAGTTTAATAATGTTTTTTAATCTATTTTATTTTATAATTTTACTAAAAATACAATTATGAGAAAAATTGAACATATTGGTATTGCTGTCAAAGATTTGAAAACGTCAAATATTTTATTTGAAAAATTATTTGGTATTCCTCCTTACAAAGAAGAGGAAGTGGTTTCAGAAGGAGTGAAAACCTCTTTTTTTATGAATGGTCCCAATAAGATTGAGTTGTTGGAAGCTACGAATGAAAACAGTCCAATTGCAAAATTTTTAGAAAAGAAAGGAGAAGGAATACACCATATTGCCTTTGATGTAGAAAATATAGAAGAAGAAATCATAAGATTGCAAAAAGAAGATTTTGTTTTAATTAACGAAAAACCAAAAAAAGGTGCTGATAATAAGTTAGTTGTTTTTTTACATCCTAAAAGTACCAATGGAGTTTTGATTGAACTTTGTCAGGAAATAAAAGAAAAGTAATATAACATTTGCAAGCAATCAAAAATAATAGTAATATTGCACTCTCAAAACTGGTCCTATAGCTCAGTTGGTTAGAGCACCTGACTCATAATCAGGTGGTCCCTGGTTCGAGCCCAGGTGGGACCACAACCACAAACTTAATTGTTTGTGGTTTTTTTATTCCGTTTATCTATAATAAAAGCTTTTAATCGATTTTTTCCACTTAACAATTATATAATACAATGTTTTAACATGAAAACTATTGTAATCATTGATAATATTTTTATGTTCGCATCGTTATTAAAATAAAATAGTGTACTGTATTTCATATATCAATCTTAAAATAATTTTTTTTAGCCCCAAATAATAAATGAAATTATTAAATAAAATACTAATATTAGTATTAATTTTTATATTTAAATACCATTAGTGCTGGACCAGTAAATCCACCTCCTCCTACTTTGCCCCCGCCCCCGCCTGGATTGGGTTTGGATGGTGGTTTGATTTATTTTTTTATGCTTAGCATTGTTTTTGTATTTTTTTTTTTAAAAAATAATTCTACAAGAAATTGTTAAAAAATTTTATTTCAATTCCATTAATCTTTTTACATATTTACCAATAACATCAAATTCTAAGTTTACTATAGTTCCTACTTTTAGTTTTGAAAAATTTGTGTTTTCATACGTGTAAGGTATAATTGCCACGCTGAACTCATTAATCTTCGAATTTACTACAGTTAAACTTGTACCATTTATAGTAATAGATCCTTTTTCAATAGTAACATTGTTTAGTGATTTGTCATATTGGAACGTAAACACCCAGCTGCCATTTTCTTCTTTAATTGAAATACACTCTGCTATTTGATCTACATGGCCTTGAACTATATGTCCATCTAACCTTGCACCTAAAATCATTGCTCTTTCAAGATTTACCAAAGTGTTTTCTTCCCATTTGTCAATGCTTGTTTTGTCGATAGTCTCTTTAATTGCAGTTACAGTGTATGATTTATCATCAATAGCTACAACTGTTAAACAGATGCCATTATGAGCAACACTTTGATCTATTTTTAATTCATTTGTAATGTTTGATTCTATTGTTAAATGAATATTTTCTTGTTCTTTTCTGATTTCTCTTATTAATCCGAGAGTTTCTATGATTCCTGTAAACATTAGTCGTTTTATTTTATTAAATTTGCAGTTCAAAAATAGCATAAATAACTCTTTATAATGGTTAAAAAATCAGAAAATATAATAGTAGGAATATCTATAGGCGATTTAAATGGTATAGGAAGTGAGGTTGTAATGAAAACTTTGGAAGATAATCGTATGCTAGAATTGTGCACACCTGTTATTTTTGCTAATGTTAAGATTATGACTTTTTTAAAAAAGACGTATAATTTAACTTTAAATTTTCATGGGATTGACAATCTTAATCAACTTGTTATTGGTAAAATTAATGTGCTTAATGTTTGGAAAGAATCTGTCAACATTCAATTTGGAGTAAATGACAATGTTGTTGGTGAGTTTGCTATAAAATCCTTTATTGCTGCCACTAAAGCTTTAAAAGATAATCTTATTGATGTTTTGGTGACGGCTCCAATTAATAAATATAGCATCCAATCTGAAGATTTTAAATTCCCAGGACATACCGATTATTTAGCGAAACAATTTAATGAAAGAGCATTAATGTTTATGATAAATAATGATTTAAGAGTGGGTTTATTAACGGATCATGTTCCTGTAAATGATGTTGCTAAACATTTAACTGAAGATTTGATTGTTTCAAAAGTAAATCTAATTAATCAGTCTTTAAAACAAGATTTTGGTATTTCTAAACCTAAAATAGCGGTATTAGGATTAAATCCACATTGCGGTGATAATGGTGTTATTGGAAAAGAAGACGATCAGGTTTTAAAACCAGCTCTATTAAAGATATTTGAAAAAGGAACTTTAGTTTTTGGTCCTTTTTCAGCAGATAGTTTTTTTGGTAGCAAACAATACATGCAATATGATGCAATTTTAGCAACTTACCACGATCAAGGTTTAATTCCATTTAAAACGCTGTCATTTGGTAATGGTGTTAATTTTACAGCAGGAATTAGTAAAGTAAGAACATCTCCAGATCACGGAACGGCTTTTGACATTGCAGGTAAGGGAATTGCAAATGAAGAGTCGTTTAGAGAAGCTTTGTATCAAGCAATTGATATTTATAATAACAGAATAATGTACGGGGAATTAACAAATAATCCTTTAATAGTGTCAAAAAGATAAGTTATAAACAAAAAAAAGTTCACAACTATTTTTAAATCCCAAAAAAAGTATATCTTTGCACACCTTAAAAAAGGGTAAAACTGCTGTAATGAACAATTTAAAAGAATATTTAATTCAATTTGTTGGGTTAAAATTAGGGAAGCATCAGTTTGATTATCAGATAGATAATTCGTTCTTTGAACACTTTGACTACAGTGATTTTAATGCTGTAGCTATCAAAGTAGATGTTGTTTTAGAAAAGAAAAGCACAATGCTTGAATTGATTTTTAAGTATAAAGGAACTGTTAATGTGCCTTGTGATTTAACAAATGAAGATTTTGACTTGCCAATAAAAGGTACTTTTAAGTTAATTGTTAAATTTGGCGATTCTTTTAATAATGATAATGAAGAATTGTTAATTTTGCCTCATGGTGAATTTCAAATAGATGTTTCACAGTACATTTATGAGTCAATTATTCTTTCAGTTCCACTAAAAAGAGTCCATCCAGGTGTAAAAGACGGAACTTTAAAGTCTAAAGCAATTGAAACATTGAACAATCTATCTCCAAAAGAGAGTAAAGAAGAAGAAAATAAAGATATCGATCCTAGATGGAACGATTTAAAAAAACTATTAACGGATAAATAATATAGTAAAATGGCACATCCAAAGAGAAAAATCTCCAAAACTAGAAGAGATAAGAGAAGAACACATTACAAAGCAACTCCAGCTCAAATCGCTACTTGTCCAATTACAGGTGAAGCACATTTATACCACAGAGCTTACTGGCATGAAGGTAAAATGTACTACAGAGGACAAGTTGTAATTGATAAATCTGAAGCAGTAGCTTAATTTTTTTATTATATAGAGAAAAACTCTCACGTTGTGAGAGTTTTTTTTTACAACAAGACTTAGACAATTTAATAAACTATTTTATTAAGTTTAATTTTTTTTTTGTAATTTTCAACACTATTCAAATTTCAATATTTGAAAAGAAAAATTATTTTTATGAATAAAATAACTGCAGCAATTACAGCTACTGGTTCTTATGTTCCTGATTTTGTGTTGTCTAACAAAGTGTTAGAAACTTTAGTTGATACAAATGATGAATGGATAACATCAAGAACAGGAATTAAAGAAAGAAGAATTCTTAAAGAAGAAGGTCAAGGAACTTCTTACCTTGCCATACAAGCAGCAAAAAATTTAATTGAAAAAGCTAATATCGATCCAAAAGAAATCGATATGGTGATTTTATGTACTGCAACACCAGATATGTTAGTTGCATCAACAGGAGTATATGTTGCCTCTCAAATTGGTGCAACAAATGCTTTTGCATATGATTTACAAGCCGCATGCTCAAGTTTTCTTTTTGGTATGTCTACAGCATCAGCTTATGTTGAATCTGGAAAATATAAAAAAGTGTTACTAATTGGAGCTGATAAAATGTCATCCATAATTGATTATACAGATAGATCAACATGTATTATTTTTGGTGATGGTGCTGGAGCAGTTTTGTTTGAACCCAATCACGAAGGCTTAGGTTTACAAGATGAATTTTTAAGAAGTGATGGAGTAGGGAGAGAGTTTCTTAAAATTGATGCAGGTGGATCTATATTGCCATCTTCAGAAGAAACAGTTAAAAATAAGCAGCATTTTGTACATCAAGACGGGAAAACGGTATTTAAATACGCTGTTTCTGGAATGGCAGATGTTAGCGAGAAAATAATGGAGCGTAATAACTTAGTTAAAGAAGATATAAATTGGTTAGTAGCACATCAAGCTAATAGAAGAATTATTGATGCTACTGCAAACAGAATTGGTCTTGAAGAAGATAAAGTCTTGATCAATATTGAAAAATATGGCAATACAACTTCTGCAACTTTACCATTATTGCTAGGAGATTTCGAAAGCAAATTAAAAAAAGGAGATAATATTATCTTTGCAGCATTCGGTGGCGGTTTCACTTGGGGTGCTATCTATTTAAAGTGGGCTTATAATTCAAATAAATAAACTAAACTAAAAACAAATTTTAATAGTATGGATATTAGAGAAATTCAAAATTTAATCAAATTTGTATCAAAATCAGGTGCAACGGAAGTGAAATTAGAAATGGATGATTTTAAAATCACTATAAAAACTACTCCAGAAGGTGCAGAATCAACAACAACTTATGTTCAGCAAATGCCTGTATCTCAAGCATTGCCACAAGCACCAGCAGCTCAACCACAAGAACCAACAGCTCCTTCAACACCAGCTGAACTTGTAAATGATGATGCAAAATACATCACTATAAAATCGCCAATTATTGGTACTTTATACAGAAAACCAGCACCAGATAAAGCTGTTTTTGTGGAAGTTGGAAGTACCATATCAAAAGGCGATGTAGTTTGTGTAATTGAAGCAATGAAATTATTTAACGAAATTGAATCTGAAGTTTCTGGTAAAATTGTAAAAATTTTAGTAGACGATTCATCTCCAGTTGAATTCGACCAACCTTTATTTTTAGTTGATCCATCTTAATAAAGTTAGAAGTTGGAAGTTTGAAATTAGAAGTATTCAGTTTTCTGAATTCTAAATTCTAAATTCTAAATTCAGAAATGTCTAATTATCTAATTAAAAAAACATGTTTAAAAAAATATTAATTGCCAATAGAGGTGAAATTGCACTTCGTGTAATTAGAACTTGTAAAGAAATGGGCATCAAAACAGTAGCGGTTTATTCTACTGCTGATGCTGAAAGTTTACACGTAAGATTTGCAGATGAAGCAGTATGTATTGGACCTCCTCCAAGTAATCTTTCTTACTTAAAAATGTCTAATATTATAGCTGCTGCTGAAATTACTAATGCTGATGCTATCCATCCAGGTTATGGATTCTTGTCTGAAAATGCTAAATTTTCTAAAATTTGTCAAGAACACGGAATCAAGTTCATTGGAGCTTCTCCAGAAATGATAGATAGAATGGGCGACAAGGCTAATGCTAAATCAACTATGATTGAAGCTGGTGTTCCTTGTGTTCCTGGTAGTGAAGGAATTATTGCTTCTTATGAGGAATGTGAAAAAGTAGCAAAAGCGACAGGTTATCCTGTTATGTTAAAAGCTTCAGCTGGTGGTGGTGGAAAAGGTATGCGTGCTATTTGGAAAAAAGAAGATCTTAAAAATGCTTGGGAATCTGCTAGACAAGAAAGTAAAGCTGCATTCGGGAATGACGATATGTACATGGAAAAATTAATTGAAGAACCAAGGCATATTGAAATTCAAGTAGTTGGAGATTCGTTTGGAAAAGCATGTCATTTATCTGAAAGAGATTGTTCTGTACAAAGACGTCATCAAAAATTAACAGAAGAAACACCTTCGCCATTTATGACTGACGAATTGCGAAATGCAATGGGAGCAGCAGCTGTTAAAGCAGCAGAGTATATTAAATATGAAGGTGCAGGAACTGTTGAATTTTTAGTAGATAAGCATAGAAATTTTTATTTCATGGAAATGAATACTCGTATTCAAGTAGAACATCCAATTACTGAACAAGTAATTGATTTCGACCTAATTCGTGAACAAATCATGGTAGCTGCTGGAATTCCAATTTCAGGTAAAAATTATTTCCCATTATTACATTCCATTGAATGTCGTATCAATGCTGAAGATCCTTATAATGATTTTAGACCTTCTCCAGGAAAGATTACTACATTGCACACTCCAGGAGGACATGGCGTTCGATTAGATACGCACGTTTATGCAGGATATACAATACCGCCAAATTACGATTCGATGATTGCTAAATTGATTACAACGGCTCAATCAAGAGAAGAAGCAATCAGTAAAATGAAGCGCGCTTTGGATGAGTTTGTAATTGAAGGAATAAAAACTACAATTCCTTTCCATAGACAGTTAATGGACGAACCAGATTATGTAGCTGGAAATTACACTACAAAATTTATGGAATCCTTTGTAATGAAAGAAAAAGTAGATTAAGATATAAATGCAAAAACGCTCAATTTTTTTAGATTGAGCGTTTTTTTATTTTTTTTATTAATTTTAAGATTCAATAATTACAAATTACAACGTTTCTTTCAACCATCTAAAAAATTCGCGTTGCCAAACTAAGCCGTTTTGTGGTTTTAAAATCCAATGATTTTCTTCAGGAAAGACCATAAACTTACTTTTAATTCCTTTTAATTGAGCTGCTTGAAAAGCTTCTTGGCTTTGTCCAATCGGAACACGATAATCAATTCCTCCTTGAATAATAAAAATAGGAGTATTCCAATTATTAACTAGAGTAATTGGATTGAAATCCTTAAAAGTTTTTTGTGCAATTTTATTTTCATTTTCCCAATAAGCACCACCAGAATCCCAGTTTGTAAAGAAAACTTCTTCCGTAGTTCCATACATGCTTTGTGTGTTGAAAATTCCAGCATGCGAAATAAACGTTTTGAATCTGTTGTTGTGAATTCCAGCTAAATAAAATACAGAATAACCACCATAACTTGCTCCAATTGCACCTAAACGCTCTGTATCAACGTAACTTTCTTTTGCTACATCATCAATAGCTGATAAGTAATCATCCATCACTTGTCCGCCCCAATAACCACTAATTTTTTCATTCCATTCTACACCATGTCCAGGCATTCCTCTTCGGTTTGGAGCAACAATAATATAACCTTGAGAAGCCATGACTTGAAAATTCCATCTAAAAGAATAAAATTGTGTTAAAGCACTTTGTGGACCACCTTGACAATATAAAAGTGTTGGATATTTTTTAGTAGCATCAAAATTTGGAGGCAAAATAACCCAAACCAACATTTTTTTACCATCAGTTGTAGTTACATATCTTTTTTCTGTTTTGCATTGTGCGATTTTACTATAGACTTCATCATTTACTTTCGTGATTTGATTCCATTCAGAACTTTTTAAATCATACGAATAAATCTCACTAGCATGATTCATATCACCACGAGTAACAATTATTTTTGAATCATCAAAACCAACAATTCCGTTAACATCAAAATCTCCTGTTGTGATTTGATTCACTAGAATCATGATTTTGGTTAAACCTGGAAAATTGACTTCGAATAATTGTTTTGTTCCTTCAACTGCAGCAATAAAATAGACTTTTTTACCGTCTTTACTCCAAGTAAAACTATCTACAGTTCCATCCCAATTGCTAGTTAAATTAATATCTAATCCTTTATGACGAACTATAATATCATTTTTATTAGCTTCATAACCATCCCGTTTCATTTGCAACCAAGATAAATCACCGTTTGGTGAAAACTGTGGTGCAACATCATAACCAAAATTCTTTTCGGTAAGATTTTTAGTTTTTTTTGTTTCTAAATCGTATTCGTATAAATAGGTATTGGTGCTTGTAGCGTAGGCAGTCCCTTCTTTTTTCTTACAAACATAAATTGCTTTTTTCCCATCAGGTGAAAAAATATAATCTTCATCACCACCAAAAGGTTTTTGAGGACAATCATAAGGTTCATTTTCCATGATATCAACATCATTCACAAAAACATGATTGTGTTTTCCTTCATTCCAAGTATCCCAATGGCGGTAATCCAAACCTTCGTAAATTTGAACATTAGATTTTTCTAATTCAGGATAAAAATCTTTACCTAATACTTTGTCTATTTTGACTTCCTTGTTTGAAATCGATTTTCCATTCACAGCATTTTTATCATACAAAAACGATTTGTAATCTTCAATTGCAATTGCTTTTCCACCATTTATAGGAATAGAATAAAAAGTTGAATTCAATTTATTTTCAACCATATTAGGTTTGGAAACTTTGTAAATAATTGATTTTCAGTCTTTTGAAATTCCTAAAGCAGTAACTCTACCTAATTCCCATAATTTTTCAGGAGTCATAATATTTTGAGCAATTGTAGAAGATGCGATCATACTTAAAATTATTAAAGCTATTTTTTTCATTTTTAAACAATTTTTATAGGTTAAAATTACTAATTTTTTAAAAAATATAAGTATTTTCACAACTTAAAAGCAAAAAAGAATTTAATGAGAAAATTAGCATTGCATTGGCAAATTTTATTGGGAATGGTTTTAGGAGTAGTATTTGCTTTTTTACTAGTTCAAATGGATTGGGGAAAACAATTTATTGTAGATTGGATAAAACCTTTCGGTAATATATTTATAAACCTTTTAAAACTAATTGCAGTTCCTTTAATTTTAGGTTCCCTTATCAAAGGTGTTTCGGATTTGAAAGATATTTCTAAACTTTCAAAAATGGGCGGAAGAACTATTGGTTTGTACATCATGACAACGGTGCTTGCCGTTTCCATTGGATTAGCCATTGTAAATATTATTAAGCCAGGAAGTTTTATTTCAGAAGAAACGAGAACAGAGTTGTTAGCTAATTTTGCAGGTGAAGCTAATTCAAAAATTGAAGCAGCCAACAAACAAAATGAAGCAGGACCTTTACAGGCTCTAGAAGATATTGTGCCAAGCAATATTTTTAAATCCGCTACAGATAATGGAAGTATGTTGCAAGTCATTTTCTTTGCTTTGTTTTTCGGAATTTCTATGATTTTAATTCCAGAAGAAACTTCTAGACCAGTTAAGGCATTTTTTGATGGTTTCAATGAAGTAATTCTCAAAATGATTGATTTAATAATGCTAGCTGCTCCTGTTGGAGTTTTTGCTCTATTAGCTTCTTTAGTGGCTGAATCTCCAAGTGCGGATTTATTCAAAGCTTTAGGAATGTATGGAATTTCTGTTTTATTTGGATTAGCTCTTATGATTGGAGTTTATCTTTTGATTGTAAAAGTGTTTGCTAAAAAGAGTCCAACATTCTTTTTAAACGGAATTGCACCAGCTCAGTTATTGGCTTTTTCAACAAGTTCTTCTGCAGCAACTTTACCAGTTACTATGGAAAGAGTAGTAGATAATTTAGGAGTTGATGATGAAGTGGCCAGTTTTGTTTTGCCTATCGGTGCCACAATAAATATGGACGGAACGAGTTTATATCAGGCAGTGGCAGCCGTTTTTATTGCTCAAGCTTTTGGTATGGATTTAACCCTTGGAGCTCAACTAGGAATAATTGTTACTGCAACATTAGCTTCAATAGGGAGTGCAGCTGTTCCTGGTGCAGGAATGGTTATGTTGGTAATCGTTTTGGCACAAGCTGGAATTCCAGAAGCTGGTTTGGCTTTAATATTTGCCATTGACCGACCTTTAGATATGTGCAGAACTACCGTTAATGTAACTGGTGACGCAGCAGTGGCGATGGTTGTAGCAAAATCAGTAGATAGGTTAGAATAATTTTAAGTATTAAGTATTAAGACAAAACCGAACAGTTTTCAAAACAAAATAACCTTGTGCCTTAGTGCCTTTGTGGCAAAAAATATATAATAAATGAACGATTTTCATTGGACCAAACTCTTTAATCCCGAATTCTATATTACTATGGAAGTAGGAGGTATACCTATTGGAATTTACATGGTTTTGTTCATTGTTTTTGCTGAAACAGGTTTGTTTGCGGGCTTCTTTTTGCCAGGGGATAGTTTGTTGTTTTTATCAGGAATTTATAGCAGAGAATTAGTGGAAACGTTCTTTTATATTCCTAGTGATTTTTCAAATGTTACTGTTTTAGCTTTATTAATTGCAGCAGCTGCAACTGTAGGAAATATATTTGGTTATTGGTTTGGTTCTAGAAGCGGTCAGTTTTTATATGCTAAAGAAGATAGTTTCTTCTTTAAGAAAAAATATTTATACCAATCACAAGAATTTTTTGAAAAACATGGTGGAAAAGCAATCATTTTTGCAAGATTTTTACCTATTGTCAGAACTTTTGTTCCTATAATAGCTGGAATTGTTCACATGGAAAAAGGTAGATTTATGTTTTATAATGTGTTGAGTTCACTACTTTGGTCTTTTACTTTAGTTTTTGCAGGACATTATTTATATGACTTATTTTTATCAGAATTTGACATAGATTTAAAAAAACATATTGAAAAAATTATTTTAATATTGATAGCTGTTACCACATTTCCATTAGTAATGAAAGCTATAAAATCTAGAAAGGTGAATTCTAATACTCCTGAATAATGCAACTAAGTTATTGGGAATTAAAAAACTGGTTCTCTAATGTAGATTTCACTATAGTTGGAAGTGGAATCGTAGGCTTGCATTGTGCTTTAGAATTGAGAGTAAAATTTCCAAAAAGTAAAATTTTAGTACTCGAAAAAGGAATTTTACCACAAGGAGCCAGTACAAAAAATGCTGGTTTTGCTTGTTTTGGAAGTATTTCTGAAATCATAGACGATTTAAAAACCCATTCCGAAGAAGAAGTTATTCAACTGGTTCAAAAAAGAGTGAATGGTTTACAATTACTACGTAAACGCTTAGGCGATGAAGTTTTGGATTACAAACCTTTTGGAGGTTATGAATTATTCTTAAAAAAAGATGAAGCGTTTTATAATGAATGTGTTTCGAAAATTCCATTTATCAACGATATTTTAAAACCTGTTTTTAAAGCAGATGTTTTTGCTAAAGAAGTAGATCGATTTAATTTCAAAGAGATTTTTGAATATCTAATTTTCAATCCTTTTGAAGGACAAATTGATACTGGAAATATGATGCAAGCTTTGTTGAAAGAAGCAATTTCCAACGATATTCTAATTTTAAACCAACAAAATGTGACTTCATTTACAGATAATAATTCATTTGTAGAAGTAGTTACTAATGAAATTTCCTTTAAAATAAACAAACTACTTTTTGCAACCAATGGATTTGCCTCTAAACTTACAAATAATCAAGTCAAACCCGCAAGAGCTCAAGTTTTAATTACAAAACCTATCGAAAATTTAGCTATAAAAGGTACTTTTCATTTAGACAAAGGCTATTATTATTTCAGAAATATTGAAAACAGAATTCTTTTTGGTGGTGGAAGAAATTTAGATTTTGAAGGTGAAACCACAACCGAATTATATCAAACAGAAATTATTCAAAATAAGTTGGAGCAATTACTAAAAGATGTAATTTTACCCAATCAAAATTTTGAAATTGAACAGCGTTGGAGTGGGATAATGGGTATAGGAAATCACAAAAATCCAATTGTAGAACAACTTTCAAGTAATGTTTATTGTGGTGTTCGTTTAGGAGGAATGGGTGTAGCAATGGGTAGTTTAATTGGTAAAGAATTAGCGGATTTAATATAATATATGGCAACAAAAATAACTTCAAGCAAAAAGGCAGTTTCCAATAGTAAACGTACTAGAGGTCAAATTGTAATTCGATTCCTTTGGAAAGCTTTCCTGTGGTTCAATATCATAAGTTTATTTTTGGTGTTGCTTTTCAAATTTGTTCCTGTTCCATTTACACCATTAATGGTCATCAGATCTATTGAACAAAAAATGGATGGTAAAGAAATAATATACAGTCACGATTGGGTGCCAATTGAAGAAATTTCTCCAAATCTTCAAAAAGCTGTTATTGCTAGTGAAGACGGAAATTTTTTATCACACAACGGTTTTGATTTAAAAGCCATTGAAAAAGCCATTGAAAACAACGAAAAAGGAAAAAAAATAAAAGGAGGAAGTACTATCAGTCAGCAAACGGCTAAAAACGTATTTCTTTGGCAAGGAAGAAGTTATTTACGAAAAGGTTTAGAGGCTTATTATACAGTATTAATTGAATTGTTTTGGAGTAAGGAACGCATCATGGAAGTCTATTTAAATAGTATTGAAATGGGTAATGGAGTATATGGTGCTCAAGCCGCATCAAAGCATTGGTATAGTAAGGATGCCAAAAATTTAAGTAAATCGGAAGCTGCAGGAATTGCTGTAATATTACCTAGTCCTAGAAAGTACAAAGCATCAAATTCATCTGCATACATAAAAAAAAGAAAAGCAAAAATATCAAAATACATAGATTATATAAAATTAGAATACTAGTTATTAAACGATTTATTATGCTGTTAAGCAGATTATTAGGGTTTTGCTAAATTTTCAAAAAAATTAATTATATATTTGTTATCTAAAGACAAAAATTAAATATTATGAAAAAAATAACCTTTTTTTTAATGTTATTTGCTGTTCAATTTTCTGTAGGGCAACAGTTAATTGACTTAACGCTAAAATACAATGCAGCTTCAACAAGATATGAAGTTTATGCAAAACCAAATTTCACTCAAAACAATTTTACTTGGGGTCCTTCTCAAATTTCAGTTGTTGTTCCAAATTCATTTCCAGATCAAGCTTTATTATTAACGTCACATGCTGCAGGTTCGTGGGGCGATAATTCAAAAATATATGCACCTCAAGCAAACACAGACTTTGATTTTCACGGTATAGATTCTGCTGGTGCTTTAATTAATTTTGTAGCCAATCAAGAAAAATTGATATTTTCATTTTTATCTCCAACCGGTACTTGTGAAGCTGGATTA
This sequence comes from Flavobacterium sp., assembly GCF_965657075.1. GTDB lineage: Bacteria > Bacteroidota > Bacteroidia > Flavobacteriales > Flavobacteriaceae > Flavobacterium. The sequence continues at coordinate 21,773 of NZ_CBFHMV010000008.1, read as the reverse complement.
AGATTATTTATAAACGGTTCAGATCCAAGTTCAAGTGCGCCTGGAATGTTAGGTGGTGATTTTAGCAATACAATATCAGGTGGAAATAATGAGGATTCTTATGGGACAAATTATGATAATGGTGGTATAGTTTGTGCACCCTTAACAGATGATGTAAATGTTGTTGTTGAGATAAATGTTGTTTTATATCCAAACCCAGTGGTTGATATCATAACTATTTCTAATTTAATTACAGAAGAAAATACAATAGATGTTTATAATTATAACGGTAAATTATTAAGAACCTACAAAACCAATGAATCTGAAACACAAATTGATTTTACTAAATATGCTGATGCTGTTTATTTGTTGAAAATTCAAAATGCAGATAGAAATTATACCATTAAGAGAATTGTGAAAAATCCTTATTAATGTAGTTTTAAAATATAAAAAATCCCGTTTAGTAATTAGCTAAACGGGATTTTTATTTTAAAATATATTGTAATTATTTCAGCTCTCTAACACCCATATTGTATAAAGTAAACGCTTGAACATCTACTTGCTCATTTATAATAGCTTCAGTCGATTTTCCTGCACCGTGACCAGCATTTACATCAATTCGAATTAAGGTTGGATTTGGGCCTGTTTGTTTGGTTTGCAACTCAGCAGCAAATTTAAAACTGTGAGCAGGAACAACTCGGTCATCATGATCACCAGTTGTAATCAAAGTTGCTGGATAAGCTGTTCCTGCTTTTACATTATGAACAGGAGAGTATCCTTTGATATAATCAAACATTTCTTTTGAATCTTCAGATGTTCCATAATCATAAGCCCATCCAGCACCAGCTGTAAAGGTATGATAACGCAACATGTCCATAACTCCAACTGCTGGTAAAGCTACTTTCATTAAATCTGGTCTTTGAGTCATTGTAGCACCAACTAATAAACCACCATTAGAACCCCCTTTAATTGCTAAATAATCAGATGAAGTATATTTTTCTTGGATTAAATATTCGGCTGCCGCAATAAAATCGTCAAAGACATTTTGTTTTTTCATTTGAGTTCCTGCGTCATGCCATTTTTTACCGTATTCACCACCACCACGTAAATTTGCAACAGCATAAACACCACCATTTTCCATCCAAACTGCATTAGCAATACTGAAACTTGGTGTCAGACTGATGTTAAATCCACCATAAGCGTATAAGATGGTTGGGTTTTTACCATTCAATTCAGTTCCTTTTTTATAAGTAATAATCATTGGAATTTTAGTGCCATCTTTAGAAGTATAAAAAACTTGTTTAGACTCGTAATCTTCCGATTTGAAATCTACTTTTGGTTTTTCATATACTTTAGAAGTTCCTGTTTTTGGGTCATAAGAATAAATAGTTCCAGGAGTTGTGTAATTTGTGAAAGAATAATATAAGGTTGTTTCTTCTTTTTTTCCACCAAAACCACCTGCAGAACCAATGCCAGGTAATTTGATATCACGAACTAATTTTCCATCATAGTCATATTGCTTGATGAATGAAACAGCATCTTTAATATAATCTGCAAAAATAGAACCACCACCAGTGGAAACTGAAAGAACATTCTCCGTTTCAGGAATAAAATCTACCCAATTTTCCATTTTCGGATTCGCTAAATCAAACGTAACTACTCTCTTGTTTGGAGCATTAAAATCAGTTGATAAATAGAATTTTGTTCCAACATTATCAATAAAATCATTGTTGTAATCAAAGGTGTTTACAATTTTTACAATTGGACCGTTTTTACTTAAGTCTTTGATGTATAATTCATTTCCATTGGTTGCAACAGCTGCAGAAATTATCAAATAATTTTCGTCATCAGTTACGCCACCGCCAACATATCTTCTTTTTTCGTTTAAACCAAAAACTACTTTATCTTCTTTTTGAGAAGTATTTAGCTTATGAAAATATAATTTGTGTTGATCTGTTTTGGCAGAAAGTTCGCTTCCTTTTGGTTTATCATAACTTGAATAATAAAACCCTTCATTTTTGAACCAAGAAATACCACTGAATTTTACATCAACAATGGTATCTCCAATAATTTCTTTGGAAACAGCATTCATTACAATTACTTTTCTCCAGTCACTTCCACCTTCAGAAATAGCATAAGCCACTAGCGAACCATCTTTTGAAAAGTTAAGTCCGCCTAAAGAAGTTGTTCCATCTTTTGAAAAGGTATTTGGATCTAAAAACACTTCTTGCTTTCCAGTTGCATCTTTTCTGTATAGAACAGACTGATTTTGCAAACCATCATTTTTGTAAAAATAAGTATAACTTCCTTCTTTAAATGGTGCTGAAATCTTTTCATAATTCCATAACTTTTCCATTCTTTCTTTGATTTGTTTTCTGAATGGAATTTTATCTAAATAACCAAAAGTAACTTCGTTTTGAGCTTTTACCCAAGCTTTGGTTTCTTCACTATTATCATCTTCTAACCATCTGTAAGGATCAGCAATCGAATCGCCAAAATAAACGTCAACAGTATCAACTTTTTTAGTTTCGGGATAATTTACAGTCATGTCTAATTCAGTTTTTTGTTCTTGTTTGCACGAAAAAATGGTTAGTGAAACCAGAGCCATTGGTATAATTTTTTTCATATGTAATAATTTAGTTCTCTTACAAATTTAACAAATTGATTATTAAAGCTTTGTTAAATTTTGAAATTCATTCCAAGAATAACATTTCTACCCATATTTGGAATGCCATCAGTTTTTAATCTGGATAAATGGTTGATGTAGGTTTTGTCTAAAAGGTTGTTGGCATTTAAAGTAAGGTCAATTGACGATTTTCCAAGTTTTACTGTTCCGCCAAAGCTAAGATTTATTAAAGTATAATCGTTAGTTTTGGTTTCAAATGCACTAAAATTATTTTGTGCTAAAGTATGATTTACTTGTAATGATGCAAAGCCTTTTGTAAGCCAATTTTTGATGTTAAATTCGCCACGAATATTGTTTTTCCATTGGTTTGCAGGAATTAAAGGTAAATATTCCTCATTACTTTGTTTACCTGTAACCGACTCAAAACTACTAGTCAAATGCAGCCAATCAAATGGATGTGGATGAAAGTGAATTCCGGCTTCTCCTCCAAATAAATAGGCATTACTTTGTACGTAATCAAACACAAAATTATCTTGAATCATTGTTCCAGTTGGTGAAATAAAAATGTAATTATTGATGTGATTGTAAAAACCATTGGTAAACACTTCAAAATGTTCGCTTTTGTATTCCAAATTCAAATCGACTTGAAAATTTTGTTCGTTTTTTAAATTAGAATTTCCAATTTCGTAACGATTGCTTCCTTCGTGTACACCATTTGAAGTCAATTCAGATAAATTTGGTGCTCTAAATCCAGAAGCTACATTAATTCTTGAGGTAAATTTTGAAGTCCAAGTTGTTTTATATCCTAAAGCAGCATTGAAACTTTGGAATTTTTTGTTGATGGCTTCAAAATAGCCTTCTTCTCCAGCTTCTCCATGAGTTTCTGTTTCTATTTTTCTGTTGTCAAAACGAATTCCAGCAATTAAAGCATGTTGATTTTTTTCGTAATTAAATGTAGCAAAAGCACCCATATCATTTGTAACTGCATTTGGAATTAACAATTCTTCTCCAAAATTCTCATTGATTTGATGCATGCCTTGAACCCCAACAATAGTTTCTATGTTTTTTATTTTAGGCAAATAATATTTTACATTGTAATTAGCCGTTTTCAACTTCATGTAAAGCGCAATTTCATCAGGAGCTTCTAATTCCTTTCTGTTGTTGTAACTATACCCTAAATCAGCTTCTAATTTCGAATCTTTGAAATAGACTTTTTGGTTTAAACTCAAAATATGATTGTCAATTTCTTGTTTTGGAAACAAAGGATTTCTGTTGCCTTCATTAACTAAATCTTCTTCGGGTAAACCCAAATTTAAATTATTGTAATTGTATCGAAAATCTGTTGAAAAATCAGAGTTAGAATAACCAATTCCTGTTTTAAAATCTTTTTCAATGGAACGTGTGTTGATTACTTTATCTCCAGAAGAAATTTTATAATCTTCATGCGAAGTGTAATTTCCTCTTGCTAAAAATTTCCAGTTACTTGGAGAAGACTTAACTCCAAATGAGGTTGAAGTTCCGTTTGTATTAGAATAAAATTGTTGAGTAATATTTGTTTTTGTTTCTCCAATTGGAGCAAATTTTTCTGGATTAAAATAGATAACTCCACCAATTGCATCTGAACCATATAATAAGGAAGCTGGTCCTTTGATTACTTCTACACTTTCGATTCCGTTGGCATTTAGACCTAAACCATGTTCTTCTCCAAATTGCTGGTTTTCTAATCGGACACCTTGAGTGTAAACCAAAACGCGACTGCTACTTAAACCACGAATAACTGGTTTCCCAATAGAGTTTCCTGTAGATAAATTAGAAATTCCAGGAATAGTGGTTAAACCATCAACTAAAGAAGAAGCTCCATTTCGTTGCATTTCTTCAGTAGTTTTATGTTCTACTTTCATTACGGTTTGCGATTGTGTTTTGTTGAAAATAGCAGAAACTACAATAGCTTCTAAATGTTGTTCTTTTTCTTTTAAAATAACATTTATTAATTTTTCTTTTTCTGTGTTAGTTAATGAAATTGTTTTTTGTTCGTAACCGATCAAGTAAAAAGCTAAATCAATTTTTCCATTTGGAACATCTTTTAATTCAAAATCTCCGTTTTTGTCAGATTGTGTGTATAAATTGGTTCCAATAATTTGAATAGTTACGTTTTCTAAATTGGTTTGATCTTCAGCTTTGATGTTTCCTTTTATATGATTTTGGCTGAATGCTATTGTTGATACAAATGCAAATAATAAGATATATAATTGTTTCATTATAAATGTTTTAAATAATAAATAGAAGTTTTGCTTTGCAATTATGAATTACAAGCATAAAAAAATGGAATGATTAACATTTAATCATTCGTAAATAACCTATGTATTAAATAAAATTGGGTGGACCTCTTAAAGAATAAAGACTTCCGCTAAACGCAATTACATTTTCAGGAATTGAAAATAGATAAGTAACGTTTTGGTAAAATGGAGTAAATTTAAAAGTAAAAACCTCTGGAGAAAGGAAAGCTGCAAATTTGAAATCACAAACAGGACAATCTTTTTTTTCAGAAATTTTATAAACTAAATTTTTATTAGATTTCGAATGATTATGTTCAAAATCTTCATTTAACTGATGAGAAAAAGCATGCAAAGATTGATAGCATACAGCAAGTAATACTGCTAGCATCAAACTTAAGTTAATAAATTGCAATTTTTTCTTCATCGATGCAAAAATACTTTTTTTGAATATGAAAAATAAAAAGAAACCACAAATTAACTATTTTTTAGGCTTTCCCAATAAGTTAATTTGTGGTTTTAGTATGTAAGATTGATTTTTTAGTTTTAAACTAATTTATTAGCCACTAAATATTCAGCAATTTGAATGGTGTTAGTTGCAGCACCTTTACGTAAATTATCAGCGACAATCCACATGTTTAATGTGTTTGGTTGGCTTTCGTCTCTACGAATTCTACCCACAAAAACATCATTCTTTCCTTGAGCATACAAAGGCATTGGATACGTAAAAGTATCTATGTTATCTTGAACTGTTACGCCACTTGTGTTGTGTAAAATTTGACGAATTTCATTAACTTCAAAATCATTTTCAAATTCAACATTTACAGCTTCACTATGTCCACCAACAATTGGCACACGAACAGCGGTTGCCGTAACTGCAATAGTTTTATCGTTTAATATTTTTTGAGTTTCACGAACCAGTTTCATTTCTTCCTTGGTGTAACCATTTTCTTCAAAAACATCACATTGAGGAATAGCATTACGGTGGATTTGGTATTTGTAAGCCATTTCACCTTTTGTACCAGCATATTCATTTTCTAATTGTTGAACCGCTTTTACACCAGTTCCAGTGATAGATTGGTATGTAGAAACAATGATTCTCTTAATTTTATATTTATCGTGCAGAGGAGCTAATGCTAAAACCATTTGAATTGTTGAACAATTAGGATTTGCAATAATTTTATCTTCTTTAGTTAAACTTGAAGCATTGATTTCTGGAACTACCAATTTTTTAGTTTGATCCATTCTCCATGCAGAAGAATTGTCTATTACAGTTGTTCCAACTTCAGCAAACTTTGGAGCCCAAATTAATGAAGTTTCTCCACCAGCTGAAAATAAAGCAATATCTGGTCTCATTTCAACTGCAGTTTGTAAACCAACTACGGAATAGTTTTTACCTTTGTAATCAATTTGTTTTCCAACAGATTTTTCAGAGGCTACAGGAATTAATTCCGCTACTGGAAAATTTCTTTCCGCTAAAACTTGTAACATTACTTCACCAACCATTCCGGTGGCACCAACAACTGCTATTTTCATAGTTTTTTAAATTTATTAGTGCAAAAGTAGTTAATAAAACAATTTGTTATATTTCTTTTTTAAAATTTCACAAAACTTTATAAAACGCTATTTTTTATAAAAAAAAGAACCCTGAAGTTATTTCAGGGTTTAGTACTGAAATGAATTCAGTATAAATTAGAATATATAATGTAGCGGTATTGATTATTTTTTTAATAAGTCTCTAATTTCTGCTAATAATTCTTCTTGTGTTGGTCCAGCAGGAGCAGGAGCTTCAGCAACAACAGGCTTTTTCATTTTATTGTACCCTTTAATCAATAAAAACATGATAAAGCCAACAATAATTAAGTTTACAATTGTGTTCACCCAAGCACCATAACGAATAGCAACTTCAATAACTTCAGTTACTCCTTCACTAGCAGCAACAGCTTCAGTCAAAATGATTTTTTTATCAGCAAAGTCAACACCTCCTGAAAAATAACCAACAATTGGCATTACTATATCGTCTACAAATCCTTTCACAACTCCATTTACAGCACCAGCCATAATCACAGCAACAGCAAACTCAATAACGTTTCCTGTCATGATAAAATTTTTAAATTCTTTCAACATAATTTTTGATTTTAAATTTGTTTTGTTTTTTTATTTCAGAACGAATTTAAAAAAAAAATTAACATTTGTTTTAATTTTTATAAAAAATACGTTTTACTCGTTGTGAAATTCCGACAAAAACCTCATAAGGAATGGTTAATGTAACGTTAGCAATTTCTTTTACATGTGGTTTTTCTCCAAAAATAATCACTTCATCTCCAGCTTTGCACTTAATTTCTGAAACATCAACCATTAACATGTCCATGCAAATATTTCCTAAAATAGTAGCTTTTTGATTGTTGATTAGCACGTAGCCTTTTTCATTTCCCCAAGCTCTTCGAATTCCGTCAGCATATCCAATCGGAATAGTTGCTACTTGCATGTTATCCTTCACCATAAATTTTCGACTGTAGCCAATACTTTCATTTGCTTCTACTGTTCTAATTTGTGAAATAATACTTTTTAAAGTACTTACATTTAACAATTGCTTGTTTTCTTCTTCTGAATTTCCAACACCATATAAACCAATTCCTAAACGAACCATTTCCATTTGAAATTCAGCATAATTAAAAATACCAGAAGTATTTAAAATATGTCGAAAAGGTTTATGATTTAAAGAAGAACTAATATTGTCATAAAACTCGGTATACAAATGTATTTGATTTAAAGTAAAATATTTGAAAGTCAAATCATCACTAGCAGCTAAATGAGAAAATATACTTTTTATAAAAATAAAATTATTGTTTTTAAGAATTTCTGATAATACCTCTAAATCGTTTTTTTGAAATCCCAAACGATGCATTCCTGTATCCATTTTCAAATGAATAGGATAGGAAGAAATATTGCGTTGTTGAGCTACTTTTAAAAAAGCTTTTAATCCTGTTATCGAATAAATTTCGGGTTCTAAATCATAAGCAATCATCGCATTAAAACTACTGTTTTCTGGATTTAAGACCATAATTGGTATAGTGATTCCTGCTTTTCTTAATTCGATACCTTCATCGGCAAAAGCAACTCCTAAGTAATCTACTTTGTGATGTTCTAAAAGTTTAGCAATTTCATAACCACCATTGCCATAGCCAAAAGCCTTAACCATAACCATAACTTTGGTTTCAGGTTTCAATTTGGATTTATAAAAGTTGAGGTTATAACTGATAGCATCTAAATTTATTTCAAGAACGGTTTCATGATTTTTCTCCTCTAAAATCACTACAATTTCTTCAAAATCGAAACTTCTTGCTCCTTTTATTAAAATAGTTTCATTTTCAAAAGAATTTAGATTGAATTGCTGTAAAAATTCTTGTGTTGAAGAAAATGAAATGATATTTGGAATGTCTTTCAAATAAGTGCCAATAGTATCTCCAATCGTAATAAAGCGATTGATATTATTGTTTTTAATCAAGCTTTTAACTTTTTCATACAATTCTTGCAAAGGCAAACCGCTTTGAAAAATATCAGAAAGAATTAAAGTCTTTTTTTGATGTAATTTTTGTTGCTCTAAAAAATCTAATGCCATTTTTAGTGACTGATAATCGGATGAATATGAATCATCTATCAAAGAGCAATTATTGATTCCTTTTTTGACTTGTAAGCGAAGTTCAACAGGATATAAATTTTTAATTCTTTCGGCAATTACATTCGTATCATATTTTAGATATAATAAAGTACAAATACAAGTCATTGCATTGGACAAAGAAGCTTCATCCTGAAACGGAATTTCAACTTGAAATGAATTGTTATTGTAAGTTATTGTAAGAGTAGTAAAACTATTTTTCTTGCTTTTTTTCTCACCAAAAACTATTGCATTTTTATCACTAAAACTCCAAGTTATGGTTTCAGAAGTAAGTAGTTTTTCAATAGCATCTTCTTTTTCAAGAATTACAATTTCACAATCTTTAAAAAGTTTTATTTTTTCTTCAATTTTTTCTGTTAAAGAAGAAAATCCTTCATTGTGAGCATTACCTAAATGGGTAAAAATTCCAATTTTAGGTTGGATGATTTTTTGAAGGTTTTCCATTTCATTGGAAGTCGAAATTCCAGCTTCAAAAATTCCTAAATTGTGATTTTCATTACTTCCAAAAATAGATAACGGAACACCAACTTGCGAATTATAACTTTTTGGACTTCTAACAATAGTAAAATCTGGACTTAATAAGAAATTCAACCATTCTTTTACGATGGTTTTTCCGTTGCTTCCAGTAATTCCGATAGTTGGAAAACTAAATAAATTTCGATAAAAAACTGCTGTTTGCTGCAACGCTTTTAAAGTGTTTTTTACAACAACAAAATGAGCATTATCTTTTAAATGTTCGGGAATATATTCCACGACAAAAAACCGAACTCCTTTTTCAATTAAATTTTCAAGGTATTGATGGGCATCATGGTTATGACCTTTTAAGGCAAAAAAAAGGGTTCCTTGATTATTTTGAAGGGAACGACTGTCTATGGAAATGTTTTCAATACTAAATTCAGGTACATTTTCATCTGATTTTGCATCGATAACCGGAATAATATTTTGGAGTGTAAAAGTCAAATTATTGATTTTCTTTGTTTTCCTTCATGGCTTTGTAAAAAGCAGCTCTGCTCAAAGGTTCGTATTCTTCGGTTTCTCCAAGCATGACTAATTTGTCGTTTTCAGATTTTCTAAAACTGTAATTAGCTAAGTTTCCTGTTCGTGTGCAAACTGCGTGAACTTTTGTTACATATTCAGCTGTTGCCATCAAAGCAGGCATAGGTCCAAAAGGATTTCCCTTAAAATCCATATCCAAACCAGCTACAATTACACGAATGCCCGAATTGGCCAAATCATTACAAATAGCAATAATTTCGTCATCAAAAAATTGGGCTTCATCAATACCAACCACATCACAACCTTGAGCCAAAATTCTTATGTTTTCGGCAGCAGGAACAGGTGTAGAACGAATTTCGTTAGCATCATGAGAAACAACCATTTCTTCATGATAACGCGTGTCTACAGCAGGTTTAAAAATTTCAACTTTTTGTTTGGCAAACTGAGCTCTTTTTAGACGTCTAATTAATTCTTCGGTTTTACCCGAAAACATAGAGCCACAAATTACTTCAATCCAGCCAAATTGTTCTTGTTGATTTACGGTGTTTTCAAGAAACATTTTGTATATTTCGGACGATTAATACTAAATTCTTTTATTTTTGTAATCAGAAACAAATTTATCAAAAAAATCATCTATAAACTCTATTCTATTCTATAAAGTTATGAAGAAAAAGCTAGAAGGCGAATTAATAAGCATTGCACACCGAGTTTTAAAACTAAAAAATCGTTCGGAAACAGTTCTTTTACAGAGAGAAGCAAAAAAATTATACGAACAATTAACGGTTTTGCGTTTTTATGAAGAAAATTTCGAAACTTTAAAAAACGATATTTCTCAAGAACAATTAGAAGAAAAGTTAGAGCAAATGGCTAATATTGCTGCTGTTGAAGCAACTGATTTAGAAGATAAAGTAGCAGATGTAGCTGAACCAATTGCTGAAGTTGAAGAAATTGTACAGCCTATTGAAGTTATAGAAGAACAAGAAAAAATTGTGGCAGAAACTATTGCTCCAACTGAAATTATAGAAGAAAAAATTATAGAAGAAGTTATTGCTGAGGTTGTTCCTGAAAAAGCGGAAACACCTAAAGAAGAAGTTTATGCCACTGCTGAAGATATTAATAGAATTGTTGCTGAAATGTCTAATAAAAAGAATGTTTCAGACGAAATTCCTTCAAAAAATGATAGTTTTGAAGTTTCAAAACCCAATGCTCCTCAACAAATTTCATTTGAAGATTTGTTAGGTGAATCTTATAAAGAACCAGAATTTGTTCGTGTAGAAGATACTCCAAAAGAAGTAGCAAATGCGGCAGATGTAGTTTTTGATAAGAAAGAAGAAATAGAACAAGTTGCTGAAATCATTCCTGAAAAAGTTGTGGAAACTAAAAAGGAAGAATTTAGCTATAAGTCTAAAACAGTTGAAAAACAAGAGCCTAAAACGATATCTCTGAACGATCGATTAAACAATGGAATTTCTTTTGGGTTGAATGACAGAATTGCTTTTGAAAAAAAATTATTTGGCGGAAGTGCGGATGATTTCAATCGTGTAATTTCACAACTAAATACTTTTGATTCTTTTGACGAAGCCAGTTCATTCATCACTGATTTTGTAAAACCAGATTACAATAATTGGGCAGGACAAGAAGAATATGAAACAAGATTTTTAGAAATTGTAGAAAAGAAATTTAATTAACACAATTTGTCATTCTGAACTTGATTCAGAATCTATTTCCAAAATTTATGGGAAAATTATTTCTAGTTCCAACACCAATTGGTAATCTTGATGATATGACTTTTAGAGCGATTAAAGTTTTAAAAGAAGTCGATTTAATTTTAGCCGAAGACACGCGCAATAGTGGCAAATTGATGAAACATTTTGAGATTTCCACACACATGCACAGTCATCACATGCACAACGAACACAAAACCGTTGAAAATATCATCAAACGATTAGAAGCTGGAGAAAATATTGCTTTAATCAGCGATGCAGGAACACCAGCGATTTCTGATCCAGGATTTTTGTTGACAAGAGCTTGTGTGGAAAACAATATTCCAGTAGAATGTTTACCTGGTGCAACTGCTTTTGTGCCAGCGTTGGTCAATAGTGGTTTGCCAAACGATAAATTTGTTTTTGAAGGATTTTTGCCCGATAAAAAAGGAAGACAAACACGTTTTTTAGCCTTAGAAAACGAAACACGAACCATGATTTTCTATGTTTCTCCTCATAAATTAAACAAAACATTAACTGAATTTATCCAATATTTTGGAGCAGAGAGACCTGTTTCTGTTTCACGGGAATTATCAAAATTACATGAAGAAACCGTTAGAGGAACAGCAGAAGAAGTTTTAAAACATTTTGAAGCCAAACCTGCAAAAGGGGAAATTGTTGTTGTGGTTGGTGGAAAAAAATAGTGTTCAGTGTTCAGTTTTTTAGTAATCAGAAATAGGAATGAAGAACTCTAAAATCATAACATTTTTTGTATTTTCTGTTATAGCAATTAATATTTTTATTTATTTTGTGATTCTTAATTATATTCAAAAATCAGTAAATAGCCATACAGCTAATGCGGATTATTCTGCTATTGCATTGCTTTTGCTAGCTGTGTTTCTTTGTTTAATTTCTTTAATATCATTTTTAAAGAAAAAACGAAATGCAGTAATTTATTTCTTGTTTTTATTTGGAGTAAACATAATTTTATGGTTGCCAAAAATATTTAGCATTCAATGTAAAGGATGTTCAATGGGTGGATAATAATTTTTAGAAATTAAAATATTTTAAAAAAACTTTATACATTTGCATTTCAATTATATACGCCATAACAACTGAATTCAAATTCAGAATTCTAACTTCTAAATTTTTCAAAATGAGATGGAATTTAAAATCTAAGCCAGAAAAACAAAAAGTTCAACACCTACAAAATGAACTTCAAGTCGATGAAATTATTGCGACTTTATTAGTACAGCGAGGCATCGAAACCTTTGAACAAGCCAAAACTTTTTTCAGACCCACTTTAGAAGATTTACACAATCCTTATTTAATGAAAGATATGGATTTGGCCGTAAATCGAATCGAAAATGCCATTAAAAATGAAGAAAACATCTTGGTTTTTGGTGATTATGATGTTGATGGGACAACAGCGGTTTCTTTAGTTTCAAGTTATTTAAAAACAATTTATCCCAATATCGATACTTACATTCCAGACAGATATGATGAAGGTTACGGAATTTCTTTTAAAGGAATAGATTACGCAGAAGACAACGGAATTTCACTAATTATTGCTTTAGATTGTGGAATAAAATCCATTGATCATATTGATTATGCTAACAATAAAGGAATTGATTTTATTATTTGCGATCATCACAGACCAGGAACCATTTTACCAAAAGCCATTGCAGTTTTAGATCCAAAACGGGAAGATTGTTTGTATCCTTACGACGAATTATGCGGTTGTGGTGTTGGGTTTAAGTTGATTCAAGCTTTAGGTCAAAATCGCAATCAAACCATTGAACATTTTTTACCTTATTTGGATTTAGTAGCTACAGCAATTGCAGCAGATATTGTTCCAATGACTGGAGAAAATCGTGTTTTAGCGAAGTTTGGAATGGAAGTTATAAATTCAAATCCAAGACCAGGAATCCAGGCTTTAACTCAGAATATTAAAAAGAAAACGCTTACCATTACTGATGTTGTTTTCATTGTGGCTCCAAGAATAAACGCAGCAGGAAGAATCAAACACGGAAATTACGCGGTTCAATTGTTAACAGAATTCAACTTAGAACAAGCCACAGAATTTGCTTCAGATATTGAAGAATTCAACACCGATAGAAGAGGTTTAGACCAACAAATCACCAAAGAAGCTTTACTTCAAATTGAAAAAAATCAAGAAGAAAAGCGATTTTCATCGGTTGTTTATCAAGAAGATTGGCATAAAGGTGTAATTGGAATTGTAGCTTCTAGATTAATTGAAAAATATTATCGCCCAACTATAGTTTTTACGAAAAGTGGAGATAAGTTAGCAGCTTCAGCACGTTCTGTTAAAGATTTTGACGTGTATAATGCTTTGGAAGCTTGTGCCGAATATTTAGAGCAATTTGGCGGTCACATGTATGCTGCAGGAATGACTTTGAAAGAGGAAAACTACCAAAACTTCAAGAATGCTTTCGAAAAAACAGTACAAGAAACCATTCATCCCGATTTGTTAATCCCTGAAATTTCTATCGATGCTGAGCTTGATTTCTCAAATATTAATCCGAAATTTGTAAGGCTTTTGGAACAATTTGAACCTTTTGGTCCACAAAACATGCATCCAATTTTCTTAACAAAAAATGTTATCGATACAGGTCATGGAAAACCAATGGGAAAAGAGGATGAGCATTTACGTTTGTTTTTAAAACAACAAAACTCAGAAGGAATTGGAGCAATTGGTTTTGGAATTGGAAATAAATTAGAACTAACCAAAAACTTCAATTCATTTGATGTGGTGTATTCTATTGAAGAAAATGAATGGAACGGCAATGTGAGTTTGCAATTACGATTACGAGATTTAGAATCAAAGTTGCTTAGTAACTAAGCATCTTAGTCGCTCAGCAATTTTATACAAAATATGGCAAAAAAAGATCCCTACGCAGCTTTACGTTATAAAGAATTTAATTTTTTTCTTTTCATGCGATTTGCCATGGTATTTGCCTGGTCGATGCAATTTGTAATTATTGAATGGGAAGTTTACAGTTTGACTAAAGACCCTTTGTCACTAGGAATTATAGGTTTAATGGAAATTATTCCTGCAGTTTCAATGGCTTTGTTTGCAGGACATATAGTAGATCAAAGCGAAAAGAAAAAATTATTAATCAAATGTATTTTAGGTTTTTCTGTAGTAAGTCTAGGTTTGTTTTTAATAACGGTTCCTGAGTTTACAAAAGAGTTGTCCTTGAAAACAATTCTTTATACGGTTTATGCTTTGGTGTTTTTTGGAGGTTTAGTTCGTTCTTTTATTAGTCCAACTATTTTCTCTTTATTATCCTTAATTGTTCCAAAAAAGGTTTATCCAAATGCAGCAACTTGGAGTAGTTCTACTTGGCAATTGGCTTCTATGTTTGGTCCAGCTTTGGCAGGTGTTTCAATTAGTTTTATGGGAGTTCATTGGTCTTTGTGTTTGGTTTTTGCTTGTTCTATTTTAGCTTTAATCACCTTAACTAAAATTGAGAAAAAACCAATATTGAATCCAAAAATTGGAGAACCCATATTCAAAAGTTTAAAAGAAGGTTTGAATTTTGTCTTTACGAATAAAACGATTTTAGGAGCTATTTCATTAGATATGATTGCCGTTTTATTTGGTGGAGCTGTAGCTTTATTACCTATTTTTGCTCAAGATATTTTAAAAGTAGGTTCAGAAGGTTTTGGAGTTTTGAGAGCTGCACCAGCTTTAGGTTCTTTTTTAATGATGCTATTTTCGGCTTACATTTCTTTAAATAGAAAAGCTGGTATAAAGTTACTAGGAGCCATTTTCATGTTTGGAGTTTGTATTATCGTTTTTGGAGTTTCAGAAATTTTCTGGATTTCTGTTTTAGCGATGTTTTTGAGTGGCGTTTTTGATGGAGTTTCGGTTGTTATTCGAAATACAATTCTCCAATTGCATACACCAGATCACATGAGAGGAAGAGTTGCTTCTGTAAATTCTATTTTCGTAGGTTCTTCAAATGAATTGGGAGCTTTTGAAAGTGGTTTAACAGCAAAATTAATGGGTGTTGTAAATGCTGTTGTTTTTGGAGGTGTCATGACATTGCTTACAGTTTCTTTTACAAGTTTTGCTTTACCAAAGTTTATAAAATTGGACTTAGAAAAAGATGTTGAGGATTTGGAAAATGAAAATTAATTTTCAAATTTTTTTAACTCAAAAGTTGCTCCATCGAAAACACCATAAGTAAAATAACCAATCCAATCTCCAAGATTTGCATATTTGGAATTTTCTCCAACATCAATAATCATTGGAAGATGTCTATGTCCAAAAATGAAATAGTTATAATGTTTCGTTTCTAATTTTCTTTTAGCATATAGCACCAACCACTCATTTTCTTCTCCTAAAAATTTAACGTCTTCTGCACCAGAAATTAATTTGTTTTTAACAGATAAATATTGAGCTAACTTAACTCCAATGTCTGGATGAAGCCAACGGAATAAACTTTTAAAAAATGGGCTCGTAAAAACACGTTTCATGCGTTTGTATCCTTTGTCTCCAGGACCTTTTCCATCACCATGACCTATTAAGAAGGTTTTGTTGTTAAAGATGAATTCTTTATTATCGTGATAAACAGGAATGTTTAATTCTTTTTCAAAATAATCATGCATCCACAAATCATGATTGCCTACAAAAAAATAAATAGGAATGCCAGAATCTCTAATTTCAGCCAATTTTCCTAAAACACGAATAAAACCTTTTGGCACCACTGTTTTGTATTCGAACCAAAAATCAAATAAATCTCCTAATAAAAAAATAGCTTCGGCATCTTTTTTTACTTCATCTAACCAAGCCACAAATTTTTGTTCTCTTGGAAAGCTTTCTTCGGGAGTTGGAGCACCAAAATGTTGGTCTGAGGCAAAATATATTTTTTTAAACACTTAAAAATTATTTATAAAATTCAAATATATAAAAAAGGAAAGGAATTCAGACTAAAGTTTTAAATTTCATGAGTTGTATCGAGTCGATACTATTTTTAATTTAGAGGAACTAATAAAAGGCAATTAAAATTCATTCACATTTAAAATCATAACAAATACATTCAAATTTGTTGCATTTACCATTTCTTTCGGATTTTAACTTTTCTTTTGCATATATTTGAAACACAATCACACAAACTATATCACAAATGAAAAAAATTACATTAATTTTATTGATGACTCTTTCTTCTTTAGTTGGTTTTTCTCAAATCGTTTTACAAGAAGGTTTTGAAGGAACAAACTTACCTGAAGCATCAGGAAACTGGACACTTGGTTCAGGAAATTGGAGGGTTTTTGATAATGGTGTTGGATTAAATGAAACATGGAATGTTGTCGAAAATCCAAACCCAGCAGTTTATGCAGGCTCACGTTCTGCTTATCTAAATCGTGAAAATGTAACTAATGGAACTTTTGCTTCCGATTGGTTAGTAACACCACAAATAACAGTACCTGCGAACGGTCAACTTCGTTTTTTTGCAAGACAAGTTACAGGAGGAAATGCAGGAAGCGTTTATACTGTGAGAGTATCAACATCAAGTAATCCTCAAGCCAATTTAGTAGCAGGAGATTTTACAACGGTTCAAACATATTCTGAAACAGGTGTTGGAAATCCTGCAATCAATACAGTTAATGGTGTTTATGAGGAACAATTAGTTTCTT
Source organism: Flavobacterium sp. (assembly GCF_965657075.1). Lineage (GTDB taxonomy): Bacteria > Bacteroidota > Bacteroidia > Flavobacteriales > Flavobacteriaceae > Flavobacterium. Next base: position 4,850 of record NZ_CBFHMV010000008.1, on the reverse strand, counting down.
TGGCAGCTTATCCTGCTGGAACACAAGTTTACATCGCATTTGAAATGACTAATGACTTTGGAGATCGTTTTTTATTAGACGATGTAAAAGTTGTTTCTCAATGTTTAGACCCAACGTTATTAACAGCTACAAATATCGGTTTAAACTCGGCTACTCTTGGTTGGACTAATAATTCAACAGCAACTAATTTTGAAGTTGAAGTTTTTGATACATTAACTGGACTTTCATTAGGTATTGTACCTGCTACAGGAACTTCAGTAGTTTATCCTGGATTAATGCCTTCAACAGCTTATCAATTTTATGTAAGAGCTTTATGTGCTGATGGTATTACCAGTGAATGGGTTGGCCCTTTTAATTTTACCTCTTCATCACCAGGTCAAACTTGTGATGCTCCAATAACGGTAGCTAGTATTCCTTATCAAGTTTCAGGTTCTACACTTGGTTTTGGAGATGATTATAGTGGAAGTCCAGGAACAGGTTGTAGTACAACCGCTGGTTATTTAAATGGAGATGATGTTTTCTACACTTTTGTTGCGGACAGTAATGATCCAATAAAAATTACAAATCAAACCAACACCAACTGGTCTGGTTTATTTGTTTACACAGGATGTTCTAATGTTGGAGTAAGCTGTGTGGCTGGAAGTACCGCAGGAAATGGAAACACAACGGCAGATCAAGTTATTTTCACACCAGTTGCTGGTCAAACGTATTATGTAGTAATTTCAACTTTTGCAGGTACAAATGGAACAAATCAAAGTTGTGATTATACTCTAACAATAGTAAAAAATACTTGTACTAACCTTAGTGCAACTTTTAATGTAGTTTCAAACTGTTCAAGTGGTACAGATACATTTTTTGTAACAGCAAATGTATCAAATATGGGATCTGCAACGTCAATAGTTGGAGTTACAAGTCCAGTTTCTACAACGGAAACTCTTTTAGCACCAGGATTAATACAATTTGGGCCATTTGATAATAATACAAATGTTATAATTAATTTGCAAAATACTACAGATAACAACTGTTTTAAAAACAGTCCTGTTTTAACACAAACTTTTTGTCCAGCACCTAATAATTTATGTGCAGATGCAATCGATATAACATGTAACAGTACATTTTCAGATACAACTGAAGGAGCAACATCAGTTGGAGCTCCAACAATTGCCTGTGGAACTGGTCCGGGATCAGGTGGATTATGGTATAAATATACAGGAACTGGAGATATAGTAACATTTTCATTATGTGGATCAACTTACGATACAAAACTTCAAGTTTATACAGGTGCATGTGGTAATTTTACTTGTGTAACTGGAAATGATAATTTTGCAGGATGTGGTAATCAATCTCAAGTACAAATAGCTACTGCACTTGGACAAGAATATTTTGTTTACGTATATGGTGCAGGAACTTCACAAGGAACTTTTACACTAAATACAACATGTATAACACCACCACCACCTCCAGCTAATGACGATTGTACTGCTGCAATAAATGTTCCCGTAAACACGGATGGAACATGTACTTTAATTACAACAGGGACAGTTGTTGGAGCTACTCAGTCTCAGCAATTAAGTACATGTGCTGGATCTCCTGATGATGATGTTTGGTATTCTTTTGTCGCCACTCAAACATCTCATACTCTAACATTAGATAACATTCAAGGTTCAGATTTAGATTTGAATCATGCCGTTTATTCTTCTTTAAATGCAACAACTCCTTGTGATGCACTTACTCAAGTTTTATGTAATACAACTTCAAACTTTTCATTAATTACTGGTTTGACAGTTAATCAGACTTATTTTGTTAGAATTTATACAGCAACAACTGATTTATTACAAACAACTACATTTGATTTGTGTATAAGTGTTCCACCACCACCACCATCAAATGACGATTGTGCAACACCTTTAACAGTAGTGCCAAATCCAAGTAATACATGTACAAACTTTACTTCGGGAACTATCTCAAGTGCTACTGCTTCTCCTGAGACAAATGCTTGTGGAGGTTCAGATGATGATGATGTTTGGTTTCAATTTACTGCTACTAATTCTTCACATATAATATCATTATTAAATATTAATGGAACTGTAACCGATTTGAATTTTGTAGTTTATTCTGGAAGTTGTGGAGCTTTAACTCAGTTATTATGTAGTCTTCCGGATTCTGGCTCAATAACAAATTTAACACCTGGGGCAACTTATTTAGTTCGAGTATATTCTGCAACAGCAACAACTGGACAGTTTGCTAACTTTGATGTTTGTGTAACTTCACCTCCAATATCTGTGAATAATACTCAATATACAGTTCAAGAATTAATTACAGATGTTTTAGTGAACTCTCCATGTGCTCAAATTTCAAATATTACTTGGAAAACAGGTAATACTAATAATTTTGGTTCAACAAATGGAATTGCTTATTTCCAAGAAAATGCGCCAGGAACTCTACCTTTTGGTAACGGTATTGTTATGACGACAGGAGATGCTCTAAAAATTTCAGGACCAAATAATGCTATTTTAAGTGATGGAAATACAGCTTGGACAGGTGATGCAGATCTAGAAGCAATCATACTTGCTGCAACAGGACAGGCAATGAATTCAAGAAATGCAACGGTTATAGAATTTGATTTTGTACCATTAGTAGATCAAATCAGTTTTGATTTTATGTTTGCATCGGATGAATACGGTACTTTCCAATGCTCTTTTTCTGATTCGTTCGCGTTTTTGTTAACTAATACTATAACTAATACTACTTCAAATTTAGCTTTAGTTCCAAATACTACAACACCAATATCTGTTGTAACGGTTAGAGATGCAGCTTATAATGCTGGTTGTGCATCGGTCAATCCAACTTACTTTGATGTTTTTAATGGTGCACCTAACACTGCCACAGCAGCAACAAATTTTAACGGTCAAACAGTTCAGTTTACAGCTGCTTCACAAGTAACTCCTTTAATTCAATATCATATTAAAATGGTAATTGCAGACCGATCGGATAATGCTTACGATTCTGGTGTGTTTTTGAAAGCTAACAGTTTTAATATTGGAACTATTGAATTAGGAGATGACTTTTTAGAGGCAAATGGGAATGCAATTTGTGCTGGTGAATCTTATACTATTGTAAGTGGTTTAGATCCTAATGATTATACCTTTTTCTGGACAAACAATGCAGGTGTAATTCCTGGCGAGACTGGACCTAATTTAACAGTAACAGACGAATCAACATACACCATTAATGCGACCTATATTGGTTCAACATGTGCAGCAACGGATAGTTTAACTATCGAATTTTATCCAGATTTAACAGCTTCAGAACCTAATAATTTGATAGCTTGTAACGCTACTGGTTTTGCTACTTTTGATTTAACTGAAAATAATGCTGTTATTTTAAATGGCTTAAATCCATCAGATTACACAATATCGTATCACAATTCTTCGGTAGACGCTGAGGATGGATTAAATCCTATCAACCCTGATACGGCTTACACAAATGTGATTCAAGGTTTAGAAACGATTTATGTTAGAATTATAAATACAGCTTCAGGTTGTCAAAAAGTTTTCGATTTTGATTTAATCATTCAGGATTTAACACCTCAATTCACAGTAACTCCTGATTTTAGTTTATGTGATGGATCTTCAGGAAATATAACAGTTACACCAATTAATTTTGTTGATGCTGATGTTACATATACTTGGACTTTAGGAACAAATACTTTACCTGATACTGGAAATACTATCAGTGTATCACAAGCTGGAACTTATACAGTTGTTGTAAATAATTCGGGATGTACTGCTACTCAAAGTACAACAGTTACTATTACTCCAATTCCAACGCCAGATATGTTATCAGACGTTACTTTTTGTGATAGTTATACTTTGCAAGGATTGAATCCAAATAATAATTATTACACGGGTCCAGCGGCTACAGGTACAATGTTAAATGCAGGTGATGTAATCTCATCTACCCAAACACTTTATATTTATGCTGATTCTGGAACAAATCCAAACTGTTTTGCAGAAAGTAGTTTTTTAATAACTATAAATTCAATTTCAGCTGATGTTAAAAACAATGTTTCTGAATGTGATTCATATGTTTTAGAATCATTAAGTTCTAATAATAATTATTATACTGGGCCAGGAGCTACAGGTACTATGTTGAATGCAGGTGATGTAATTTCATCTTCGCAAACAATATATATTTATGCTCAAACAGGAACAACACCTAATTGTACTAATGAATCAAGTTTTGAAGTTACAATTAACACTGCTCCACTTCTTGACCCACTAGCTAATACATCAGTTACTGCATGTAATAGTTTTGTATTACCGTCTTTAATTTCAGGTAATTCTTATTATACGGGTAGTAATGGTTCTGGTTCTATGTTAGCTGCTGGTTCTACGGTTACAACGAGTCAGACTTTATATATTTTAGCTTCGAGTGGTACTACTCCTGATTGTACTTCTGAGGGTACTTACGCTATTACCATTACAAATTCTCCTGAGATTGTTAGTATTGAGGGTGATTGTATTGATAATGTTTATACCTTAACAGCTACAGTAAGTGGAGCGGGTACTCAAGCGGTTACTTATGAGTGGAGAAATTCTTCTAATGATGTTGTGGGTACTAACAGTGCTACATATGTTCCTACTTCAGATGGTGAGTTTACTTGTACAGTTTCTGTTACATTGGCTAATAATACTTTATGTTCATCGAGTGCTACTGCCTTTATGGTTAATAGTATTTTATGTACGATTCAAAAAGGTATTTCACCAAATGGAGATGGTTTGAATGAGAATTTTGATTTAACGGGCTTAAATGTTAAAAAGTTAAGCATATTTAACCGTTATGGAAAA